>CAVRUR010000005.1:0-128750 GCA_963724365.1 uncultured beta proteobacterium
GCCAATGTCGGTGCGGATGCCTTTGTCACGGTCAATGGCGGAACGCACACGACGGCGTTCGTTCTCAGCGGCAGCGCCATGGGGGGAACCGATGCCACCATCCAGGGTCCCGTGACCTGGACCGGTGGCGGGATTTCCGGCGCGGCGGCTACGACCTTCAGCAACAACGTCGCGATCTCCGGTCCCAATCTCAAGACCATCGTGGGCGGCCGCACGGTCAACCTGAACGCCACGACCACGTGGAGCGGCAATACAGCGGACAACAACAACGCGATTCGCTTCTGGAACGGGGCGACGATCAACAACAACGGAACCTTCAACGACGCCAATGCCTTTGCGTCGTTCATCGAACACAACGTCGGCGGTCCGCACAACTTCAACAACAACGGCACCTACAACAAACAGTCCAGCACCATTACAACCGTGGATCTCGGGGTGGTCTTCAACAATTCAGGGACGCTCAACCTGAACGCCGGCACGATGCGCTTTGTCAGCGGCACACAAGGTCCGACAGGCACCGTGCAGGTGGCGAGCGGCGCCACGTTCCAGCATGACGCGGCCAGTACCGTTGGCAACATGATCACGGCCGGCAACCTCGTGCTTGCTGGCCAGACCCTTACCGTCTTCTCCGACTACAACAACGCGAACTTCGGCGTCGGCAACGCCTTCAATCGCCGAGCGAACGTTTCGGTGACCGGTACCGGCAACCGTCTCATCGCCGCGGGCGACGCGAACCAGGGCATCACCGGGGCGAACATCAGCAACGGCACGTCGACGACGCCGACGCTCGTGATCGGCAACCTGCGGGTGGGCGCCAACACGTACACCTACAACATCGCCAACGTCGGTACCACCGGCCCGGCGCTGCGCGGCGCGATCCAGACCAACGTGAACGGCGCCAACATCAGTGACGCGCGCCTGTCCGGCAACGGCGTCACCGCGGGCAACTGGGGACCGCTGACCACCGGGGCCTCGCTCGCGCGCGACGTCACCATCACGGTGGCCACCGCGGGTATCTACGCACCGCTGACCACACAAGGCGTAAACATCCTCAATAATTTCGAGAACACGCGCTCGCAACTGCTCACCATCACCAGCGCGGCAGGCGCCGCGGCCTACAACGCTGCCGCCGGCAACGCGATACCGAGCCCGGTGGTTCTCGCCAATCAGCGCGTTGGCGGAAACGGGAGCCAGGTGCTGACCGTTGCCAACACAGCCTCGGCAGGCGCGTTCAGCGAAGACCTGAACGCCAGCTTCGGTGCGAGCACAGGCAATGCCACCAGCATCGGCACGATCGGCGGACGACTCGCCGGCACAAACAACACCGGCACCGGCAGCATGTCGGTCGGAGTCAACACCAGCACGGCGGGCGCCCGCAGCGGCACCGTGACGCTCAACTACCAGACCGCGGGCGCCGTTGGCGGCGTCAGCAACGGGCTGGGCGTGGCAGATGTGGGCAGCCAGGTGATCAATGTCAGCGGGAACGTGTATCAGATCGCCGCGGGCCAGATCGTCACCGCGCCGCTGAATTTCGGCACAGTGCAGGTGGGTCAACTGGTCTCGCAGAATCTCGTGATCCGCAACACCGCGACGGGCGCGAGCGGGTTCGTGGAGGACCTCAACGCCAGTTTCGGTGCGGCGGGCGATGCGCGCATCAGCGGCGTCGGTGCGTTGAACGGTGTTCTCGCGGGCTCGAACAGCACGGCTTCGAATGGCACCATGACCGTCAGCGTCAACACTTCGGCGGCCGGCTCGATCAACAGCAGCATCGGCGTCAACTTCGCAAGCGCCGGCGGCGTCAACGGCGTGAGCAACGGACTGGGCGCGCTCGATGTCGGTTCGGTGAACTACGGCGTGCAAGGCTTGATCCAGGCCAACGTCATCAACACCGCGAACCCGGTGATCAACAACAGCACGATCGCCCTGGGGAACGTGCGGGTGGGTGGGACGTCGCCCACGGCATTCGTAAGTGTCACCAACCAGGCCGGTGCGCCACCGCAGGCGGCGCTGAACGCCACGATCAGCGGCAACGCGCCGATCACGGCAAGCGGTTCGTTCAACCTGCTGAACCCAGGTGCCACCAACAACTCGAGCCTGCAGGTCGGCATGAACACCGCCGCGGCTGGAGGCGTCAACGGCACCGCGACGATCGGATTCGTATCCGACGCGAGCAACGTCGGGGGTTGCGCCCCGAACTGTCAGCTGGACCTGCCGAGCCAGAACGTGATCGTCACGGGTGGCGTCTACCAGATCGCGCAAGCCAACGTGCCCACCACGCATTAATCTGGGCAACGTGCACGTCGGTGGCACGCTCAGCCAGGCGATCACGATTGGCAACACCAACATCGCACCGGTCGGATTCCAGGAGGGTCTGGACGTTGCGGTCGGTGGCACCAGTGGTGGGGCCACGGGCAGCGGAAGTATCACCAACCTCGCTGCCGGCGGCACCAGCAACGCCATCACGCTTGGACTGACCGGCATTGGTGCAGGCAACCAGAGCGGACAGGTCAACCTCAACCTCGCCAGCAACGGCAGTGGCACCAGCGGGCTGGCTACGCTGAACCTGGGCTCACAGGCGGTCACGGTCAATGCGGTCGGCTACAACCTGGCGCAGGCCAGCGTGACGCCGGCGCCGGTGACGCTTGCCAACCAGCGCGTCGGTGGCACCGCCACCCAGGTGCTGACGATCGCCAACCTCGCGCCCAATGGCGCCTTCTCGGAAACGCTGAGTGCCAGCTTCGGTGCCAGCGGCGGCAACGCCACACACAACGGCGGGTCGGTCAGCGGCATCGCGGGTGGTGCGAGCAACAGTTCGTCGCTCGCGGTCGGCGTGAACACCAGTGCCGCCGGTGCGCGCACCGGCAGCGTGACGGTGAACCTCGCCTCCAACGAGGTCAACGGCAGTGGGCTTGGCACCACCGCGTTGGCACCGCAGATGATCACTGTCGGTGGGAACGTGTACCAGGTTGCCGCGGGGCAACTCAACACGACGAGCCTGAACTTCGGCACGGTGCAGGTGGGCCAGTTGGTATCGCAACTGCTGAGCATCAGCAACATCGCGACGGGCGCCACGGGCTTCGTCGAAGACCTCAACGCGCGCTTCGGCGGGACCAGCGGCACGGGATCGAACCTGATCAGCGGTACGGGTCAGATCGTCAATCTCGGCGCGGGCGGCACGAACGCCTCCGGCATGACGGTCAACGTCAACACCGGGTCGGCCGCCGCGGTCAACGGCGCCATCGCGATCAACTTCTTCAGCGCCGGTGGAGTCAATGGCGTCAGCAACGGGCTCGGTGAACTGGGTGTTGGATCGGCCAGCTTCGCCGTACTTGGAACCATCGCGGGCCAGGTGGTCGACCAGGCGCGACCGGTGATCAACGGCGTTCCCAATCCGGGGGCGGTCACCGTCGATCTCGGCAACGTGCGCATCAACACCGCCGCCAACCAGAACCTGAGCGTACTCAACCAGGCCACCGGTGGCCCGCAGGCTGCGCTGAACGGCAGCATCGCCACCAACGGTGCGCCGGTTCTCGCCAGCGGCAGCTTCAATCTACTGGCACCGGGCGCGACGACCGGAAACTTGTCGGTCGGCATCGATACGTCGACAGCCGGTGCGCGCAGTGGCAGTGCCACGGTCAGCCTCGTGTCCGACGCCAGCAACATCGGCAACTGCGCGCCCAACTGCCAGTTGAACCTGCCGAACCAGGTCGTCAACGTCAACGCCAACGTCTATCGGCTTGCCAACCCGACGCTGAACACCGGTACCGTGACGGTCGCCGCGCGTGTGGGCGATGCGAGCGACGGCTAATCAGTCGGTGTCGATCACCAATGCTTCGCCCGACATCTATACGGAAGGCTTGCGGGTCAACATGGTCGGCGCCAGCGGCAATGCGCAGCACAACGGCGGGTCAATCGCCAATCTCGCGGCGCAGGGCACCAACGATTCGTCGCTCCAGGTGGGACTGAACTCCACCGCGGTCGCCGGCGTGACCAGCGGCACGGTCAGCCTCGGCTTCGTCTCGACCGGCGCCGGCACCACCGGCGCGCCCGACCTCGACATCGGCGGCGGACTCGTCACGGTCACCGGCAAGGTCTACACGGCGGCCCAGGCGCAGGTCGGCAACCCAGCGATCAATTTCGGCATCGTGCACGTCGGCGACAGTGTCGGGCCGGTCGCACTAAACGTATCCAACGTCGCGCCTACCACAGCGCTCAACGACACGCTGCGAGCTTCCTTCGGCGCTGTCAGCGGACCGTTTAGCGGCAATGGTTCAATCGCCGGGCTGGTCGCCGGCGGTACCGACGGCGCGAGCATGAGGGTCGGGCTCGACACGTCGAGCGCCGGCATCTTCGACGGCTCGGGCAGCGTCAGCCTCGCGAGCCACAACGACGACATGGCGGATCTCGTCCTGTCGCCGGCCAGCCTGATCCTGTCAGCGCAGATCAACAACTATGCCAACCCGGTGTTCGTGAAGACCGCGGGCGCAGGCAACCTGAGCGGCAGCGGGGACACGTTCACCCTCGACCTGGGCGACCTGCTCCTCGGCAGCGGCCTGACGACCACGAGTCTCGGCGTGCTGAACGACGTGTTCGGTCCGGCCGACCTGGTCAGAGGCACGTTCGATCTGAGCGGAGTCAACGACTTCGGACTCAGCGGCTTCGGTCCGTTCGCTGGCCTGGGTGCTGGTGACCTCTTCGCAGGCCTCCTGGCCAGCTTCGCCGCGACGTCGCTCGGCAGCTTTGACGACACGATCGTGCTGAATGCGCTGGCGTACAACGCGAGTGGCTATGAACAGGAACTCAGCATCACTCTGTTGCTGCACGCGGACGTGCTGCAGCAGGCGGTACCGGAGCCTCCCGTCATCGTGCTGCTGCTGGCGGCCCTCGCCTTGCTGGGCTACGCGCTGCGCAGACGGACGGTCTCACTTCCTCGCTGAAGGCCGATCGTCGAATCTTCTAGTGCGAGCCGCTGACTGATTGCTGCTGGCGGCCTGCGGTTGAGCGTGTGCCGGGCTGCGCTCCGCTGCGCGCCAGCAGGCATGAGTCCCCTTGCCATCACTTCGCACGATCCCGATGTATTCAGAGAAAGCGACTGTCGGCACAGGGAACTACGTCCCTTGTTACAGCGTGACGACCTCGCAGAAGGCGCGCCACCTTGCGGATTGGCACGGCGTGTTGGCCGCGGCCGCGCTCGCCAAGGGGACGGAGGAACAGGCGTCCGAGTTCGTGCAAAGGGGTGTCGAGACTTACCATAGCGCCTGAGCGAGTCATCGGACTGCGCGAACGAGGGAGTGGGCATGAATCTCGAGAAGGTCATCTTCGGCGCGTTCGTGATCCTGTCGTGCACGCTGAACTTCGGCTTCTTCATCGGTGACATCACCGACCCGGCGCAGCATCATTCCTTCGAGCTCGGTGCGACGCTCGTAGTCAACCTGATCGCGATGACGCTGAAGTTCGGCGACCGCACACACATCGGTGCCGTGCACCTCGCGACCAGCATCGTCGCGGTGCTGCAACTCGTGGCGAGCGCGGTGGTGTGGATCTGGGCGACCCGCGTTTCCGGACCTGCCTTCCGAGGGCGAGGTCATGGCGACCGTCGTATCCCTCGCCGGGGGAGCGCTGGTTGCCAATTTCATCTCGGTCGCGCTGCTGATCGGCGAAACGCTGAGACGCGTGCGCTGACGCGGACCGCGACGCGACGAAGAGCCGGTGCGATGAGCGACATCCAGTTGATGATCCTGCGGCGGATGCGGTTGCCGCTGGTGGTGGTGATCGTTGCCTACGCGATCGCTGTCTTCGGATTGACGCTGATGCCCGGCACCGATCCCGAGGGCCGGCCCTGGCACCTGAGCCTGTTCGATGCGTTCTACGTGATGAGCTACACGGCGACGACGATCGGGTTCGGCGAGGTGCCGTATCCGTACTCGTACGCGCAGCGGCTGTGGATGACCTTCAGCATTTACCTCACTGTGATTTCCTGGGCGTACGCGCTCGGCGTGATCTTCGCGTTGACCAGGCAACCTGCGTTCCGCGCGGCGCTGGAGCGCAGCCGGTTCGAGGCTGGAGTGAGCAGGCTGGTCGACCGCTTCTTCGTCATCTGTGGCCACGGGCAGAGCGGACAGCGACTGGTGGTGGCACTCGACCGTCTGGGCTACGCAACGGTGGTGATCGAACCGAATCCCGAGCGCCTGCGCTCGTTGCTGGTGCGCGATCATGCGCAACCGGCGGTCGGCATGGTGGGTGATGCCCGCTCGCCCGACTTGCTCGAGGCGGCCGGAATCCGGCGGGACAATTGCCGGGGCGTCGTCGTGCTGACGGCGGACGACGAGGCCACGCAGACCATTGCCATCGAGACGCGCGTCCTCGCTCCGCAGCTTCCGGTGCTGGCGCGGGTGAAGTCGCCCATTGCGCAGCAAACGCTCGAGGACTTCGGCGGCGTGACGCTGGTCAATCCGTTCGAGACATTTGCATTCAATTTCGCGTTGGCGCTCGACAAGCCCGACACGCTGCGGCTCGAAGAGTGGCTGACCGGCGTGCCCGGCGCAGGTTGCCCGCCGCATATCGGCGTGCCGCGAGGCCATTGGGTCCTTGCCGGCTATGGCCGTTTCGGGATCGCTGTGCGCGACCGGCTGGAACAGGCGGGACTGACGTGGAAGGCGATCGATCTCGATCCCATTCGCTGCGGAGCCGACGGAATCCTCGGTAGTGGTCTCGCGGCCGAGGCGCTGAAGGTCGCCGGCATCGAGTCGGCGTGCGGGCTGGTCGCCGGCACCGACAACGACGCGAACAACCTGGCGATCGTGATGGCGGCGCGGCGGCTGAAGCCACGCTGTTCGTCGTGATCCGCCAGAATCAGGTGACCAACCGCCGCCTGATCGATGCCGCGCGCGCGCAGATGCGCTTCGTGCAGTCAGAGGTGATGACGCACGAGTGCCTGCAGCTGCTGACGACACCTCGGCTGAACCGCTTTCTGCTGCGCGCTCGTGAACAGACCAATGCCTGGGCCATCGGCGTATGTGGCCGGATCCGGGACGTGGCGGGAGATGCCGTGCCTCACATCTGGCTGGTCGAGTGCGATCCCAGTCGTCTCGGATTTCGGCATGCACTGATCGAGCAGACGAAGCCGTCACTGACGATTTCCGACCTGCTCGCCGATCCGGAGGACCGTCGGGCGCGCATACCCGCCACTCCACTGATGTTGCTGCAGGGCGAGCGCGAACTGTTGCTGCCCGACGAAGCGACCGTACTGCAGTCGGGTGATCGACTGCTGTTTGCCGGTGCCGAAGGCGCCGAGGCGCTGCAATCGCATCTGCTGGATGACGATGTCGCCATCGATTACGTCCGTACCGGCCAGGAGCCGCCGAGGACCTGGCTGGGTCGCTGGCTGCAGCGCACGGGCCTGGCCCCGGCTCCGGTCACCTCGACGTCGGAGACACAGGGATGACACTGCCCGCTCTGACGTTGCTCGAATGCCGCGTGTTGGGCGTGCTGGTGGAAAAGGAGCACACGGTCCCGGACATCTATCCGCTGTCGCTCAATGCACTGACGGCAGGCTGCAACCAGAAGAACAACCGTGATCCGGTGTTGAACGCGGCCGAGGCGGAAGTCCAGGCAGCGATCGATCGACTGAAGCCGCTGTCGTTCGTGATCGAGTCGAGCGGCTCGCGAGTGATGCGTTACTCGCAGAATGTCGGTCGCGTGCTGCGCGTGCCGTCCGAGTCGGTGGCACTGCTCGCTACCTTGTGGCTGCGTGGCCCTCAGACCGCCGCCGAGTTGCGTTCGGCGAGCGAACGCCTGCACCGCTTTGCCGATGTCAGCTCGGTCGAAGGCTACCTTGAGCAGCTTGCCACCCGCGCCGCGGATGCAGGCGGAGCGCTGGTGGCCCTGCTAGCGCGCGCTCCCGGAGCGCGCGAGCCGCGTTGGGCCCAATTGCTGTCGCCCACCCCGCCAGCACCGGTCACGGCGCCGGCATCGGCCGGCGGCGCCGTCGACGCCGGTATGCCGGCCGCTGCCGACGAGTTACGCGCTGAAATTGCGCGCCTGCGCGAAGAACTGCAGGAATTGCGTACACGCGTCGAACGTCTCGAAGGCGGGCCGTCTAAGCGCGGTCCGAGCGCGGGGAAACCGCGCAACTGGGCCGACATTTCTGCAAGGTTTCCGCGCTGTATCGAGGAGTTACATCTCGCCGGGCAGCGCTAGCCGCTGCGTAGAATCGCGGCTCGTCATCACTGCGGGACGGCTTCGTGTTCAGGAACTTTCGGCTTTGGATTGGGCTTGCGCTGCTGGCTGCCGTGATCGGCGCGGGCATATGGTGGTCGACGCGAGCAAGTGCAGACGCGCCGAGTTATCGCCTGGCCAAGGTCGAGCGGGGACCTTTGACGGCCACCGTGTCGTCGACAGGCACGCTGAATCCGGTGACGTCGGTGCAGGTGGGCACGCAGGTCTCGGGGCAGATCAAGGAGTTGTTTGTCGACTTCAACTCACAGGTCAAGAAGGGCGAACTGATCGCCCGCATCGATCCGGAGACTTTGCAGTACCGGGTGCGCCAGGCGGAGGCGGACCTGGAGGCGGGGCGTTCTTCGCTGAATCGCGCGCGGGTTTCGCTGGCCAATACCCAGCGCGATCTGGATCGCACCAAGGAACTGGTGGCCCGCAACTTCACGTCGCCGGCAGAACTCGATCGTGCACAGTCAACCTTCGACCTGGGGGCTGCAGAAGTGCGCACGGCGCAGGCGGTCGTGCAACAACGTGAAGCGCAACTGGCGACCGCCAAGGTCGACCTGGGACGAACCGAGATTCGCGCCCCGGTCGATGGAGTGGTGATCAAGCGCAGCGTCGATGTCGGCCAGACCGTGGCCGCCAGCTTGCAGGCGCCCGAGCTTTTCGTGATTGCCAAGGACCTGCGCGACATGCAGGTCGACACCTCGATCGACGAGGCCGATGTCGGGCGCATCCGCGTCGGGCAGAAGGCGAGCTTCACGGTCGATGCGTTTCCGGGTCGGACGTTCAACGGCGAGGTGAAGTCCGTGCGCAAGGCGCCGCAGAACGCGCAGAACGTCGTGACCTACATCGCCATCGTGTCCGCGAACAACGAGCGCGGCGAACTGCTGCCGGGGATGACCGCCAACGTGCGGGTAGTGACCGACACGCGCGACGCCGGTGCTGAAGGCACCGAACGGCGCACTCAGGTTCCGACCGAGCGGTGCGGCCGCTGCAGGCGCTGATGCGGGCAAGGCAACGGACACCACCGACAAGTCGGCCGGCAAGGCGGGCGCCGCCGCAGCGGCGGGCGCGGCAGGCGGCAGCCCGTTGACCGCGTTCCGCGAGCGCCTGGTCACGGAATTGAAGCTCGATGCCGAGCAGCAGCAGCGCCTCGAGCCGATCTTTGCAGAGATGCGCAACAAGTTCATGGGCCTGCGCGAGTTGCCGGAGGAGGCGCGGGCGAAGGCGAGTGGCGCGATCCGCGCCGAGTTGCGCGCGAAGATCGAGGACGCGCTCAAGCCCGAGCAGAAGGCGCGCTACGCGGAGATCGCTGCCGAGTTCGCCGGGCGGGCCGGCAGCGGCCAGACGACGCGCGGCAAGCTCTGGGTCCTCGATGGCGGTAAGCCGCATGGCATCGATGTCCGCGTGGGCCTGTCGGACGGCACGATGACCGAGGTCAGCGGTGAAGGCGTCAGCGAAGGACTGGAAGTCGTTGTTGGACAGCAGGGCGGAGCGACTTCTGCTCCGGCGCAGAAGGGCGCACCTCCGCGCATGTTCTTCTGAGATCACAGGCATGGCGATGAGCGAACCGCTGATCCGGGTCGAGCAGCTCACCAAGGACTATGCCTTGGGAGACAACGTCGTGCATGCGCTTGCCGGTGTCACGCTGTCGATCGAGGCCGGCGACTTCCTCGCTGTCATGGGGCCGTCGGGCTCGGGCAAGTCGACGTTCATGAACATGATCGGCTGCCTCGACCGGCCGAGCTCGGGCCGCTACTGGCTTGCCGGGGAGGACGTCGCCGCCATGGACTCGGATGCGCTGGCTGCCGTTCGCAATCGTCGCATCGGTTTCGTGTTTCAGCAGTTCAACCTGCTGGCGCGCACCAGTGCGCTGGAAAACGTCGAGCTGCCGCTGATGTATGCCAACGTACCGATCAAGGACCGCCATGCTCGCGCGCTCGAAAAGCTCGGGCGGGTCGGGCTCGGCGCGCGCGCCGACCATCAGCCGTCGCAGCTCTCGGGCGGCCAGCAGCAGCGCGTCGCGATCGCACGGGCGCTGGTCAACGATCCGTCACTGATCCTGGCGGATGAGCCGACCGGCGCGCTTGACTCGCGCACCAGCGTCGAAATCATGGCGTTGCTGCAGCAACTCAACAGCGGTGGCATGACGATCGTGCTGGTAACGCACGAGAACGATGTCGCCGCCTTCGCGGGGCGGGTCGTGCACTTCCGCGATGGCAAGGTGGTGAGCGACACACGCCAGACGCCGCGATCTGCGATGGCGGAGCTCGAGCGCCTTGATCGCGGCGCGGCGGTGGCGGCATGAGCGCCGCACGGCCGCTCCGAAGGCGCTCAGCTCCCCCTTGGGGGGACGGCGCGCAGCGCCAAGGGGGCAACCTGAACAGGCCGCGGCGATGAACGCGATGATGGTGCTTCGCGTGGCGCTCAAGGCGCTGCGGGTGAACAAGCTGCGCTCGTCGCTGACGATGCTCGGCATGATCATCGGCGTGGCCGCGGTGATCGCGATGCTGGCGATCGGCGGCGGCGCGCAGGAACGCGTGCGCGACCAGCTGAAAAACCTGGGCTCGAACCTGATGCTGATCATCCCGGGCTCGACCACGGCCAGCGGCGTGCGGCTGGGCACCGGCGCCGCGCAGACTCTGACCGAGGAAGACGCACTGGCGATCGCGCTCGAGGTCGAAGGTGTCGTCGTGGCGGCGCCGTCGCTGCGAGGCTCGGGCCAGGTCGTGGTGGGCAACATGAACTGGTCCACGCAGTTCTTCGGCACGAACAACGATTACCTGATTGCTCGTGACTGGCCACTGGCCTCGGGTCGATTGTTCGAACCGAACGAAATCTCCGGCTCCGGCAAGGTCGCGCTGATCGGCCTTACCACCGCGCAGCAGTTGTTCGGCGATGTCGATCCGGTCGATCAGGTCATCCGCGTTCGCAAGGTGCCGCTGACGATCATCGGCGTGCTGGCACGCAAGGGACAGAACGCGCTCGGGCAGGATCAGGACGACATCGTGCTGATGCCGATCTCCACCGCTCGCAATCGCGTGCTTGGTCAGACGCAGGGCAAGCAGCGCCGCGTCGGCACGATCTCGGTCAAGACCGCCGACGGCGCCGATATGAAGACGATCGAGGACAAGATCAAGGAACTGCTGCGGCAGCGCATGAAGGTCCAGCCCGGCGCGGATGACCCGTTCACGATCCGCAACCTCACCGAAATACTGCAGGCACAGGAAGCGGCCAGCCGCGTGCTGACATTGCTGCTCGGGGCGGTGGCGTCGGTATCGCTGCTGGTCGGCGGCATCGGCATCATGAACATCATGCTGGTCAGCGTGACCGAACGCACGCGCGAGATCGGCCTGAGAATGGCGGTCGGTGCGCGCGGCAAGGACATCCTCAAGCAGTTCCTGGTCGAGGCGGTGACGCTGTCAATGATCGGCGGCGCACTCGGCATCCTGCTCGGTGTCGCTGCCTCCTTCGCGGTCGGCGAATTCGCGAACTGGCGTACCGACATCACGCCGCAGGCGGTGGCGCTGGCCGTCGGCTTTTCGGCCGCGGTGGGCGTGTTCTTCGGCTTCTATCCTGCCCGCAAGGCTTCACGCCTGCTCCCGATCGAGGCGCTGCGCTACGAATAGGCGGCCTCGCGCCGCGCTTATTCACGGGCTGGACGGCCTTTGCTGCGGCAGCATGGTCACGGCCCGGGACCCTGACCCCGGGGCTGCGCACCCCATGCCTCGACCACTTCGAATTCTGTGCTTGACGCCACTCGCACTGGCTTGCCTGGGCGCGCTCGCGTGCCTGCTGGCCTGGCCCGGTGACGCCGCCGCGCTGATGCGCGGGATCGGGCTGCAGCCCGACGCGCGCGAGCGCCTGTGGCTGTCCGCCTTCAGCGGCTTCACGCTCGGCCTCGCGATCGGACTGATGGTCTACGAAGTGCGCGCCCGCGGGGTCTCGATCGCGCTGCGGCGCCTCACGGACCTCGCGGCAAGCGTCGATGG
This sequence comes from uncultured beta proteobacterium, assembly GCA_963724365.1. Taxonomy (GTDB): domain Bacteria; phylum Pseudomonadota; class Gammaproteobacteria; order Burkholderiales; family Burkholderiaceae_F; genus JALORV01. The sequence continues at coordinate 12,213 of CAVRUR010000005.1, forward strand.
CCGCTTCCCCGAGGAGACACCACGCAGCAAGATCAATCGGGAACTCGAGCGGCTGTCGGACGAAGTGCTGTTCAGCGCCCGCCGCATCACGAAGGAGCGCAAGGAGTTCGACAGCCAGGCCACCGCCTGGCAGGCCATGTTTGCCGCCACCCTCGACGCGATGTTTGTGCTCAACGCGGCGGGCAAAGTCAAGGAACTCAATCCGGCCGCCGAACGCCAGTTCAGGATCACGGCGGCCGAGGCCGTTGGCAGCCACCTGGCAGACCTGCTCTTCCCGCTGCCGCATCGTGCACTCGACAATGCCGCATTCATGCAGGACATCGCGGCCGGCAAGGCGGTGGGACGACGCCAGGAACTGATCGTCCATTGCGGCCAGCGTCAGTTTCCGGTCGAAATGGCGATCGCCGAATTCCACGTCGGCGACGAGCTCGGAATGATCGTCACAGCGCGCGACATCTCGGCGCATCGCCAGACGCGGGCCGATCTGAAGCGCGTCCGTGAGCAGGCCGACCGCCTGCAGGCGCGGCTGCGCTCCGAACTAGCATCGCGCCGGCTGGTACGGCCGACGGTCGAATCGATGACGCAGGTCGAGACAGCCGCAGCCGCGCCGACGGGCGGTACGCCGTTCACACTGGAAGACGCCTGTGGCGACGTGATCCGCAAGCTCGTGGTCAAGGCCGAGCGCAAGGGCCTGGGCTTCCGCTACGAAGACACCGAGGTACAGGGCATGGGCCTGATCGGCGATGCGTCGCGCCTGCGCACGGTCGCCTCCGAGCTCATCGACAACGTGATCCGCAACGCCACGACGGGCGAGATCATCGTGCACTTCTCCGCGCTGTCGACCGACGAGCGCAGCATCGAACTCGCGATTAGCGTGACGGCGACCGCCATGACGGACGAACAGAGCACGCATGTCGGACGGCCGCTCAACCTGCCGGCCAAGGCTGCCGGCCGGTCGAAGCCGCGTGCCGGGCGTGAGGCGCAGCGACGCACGATCGACGTCGCGGGCGTCGAGACGCAGGTGGTTGCAACACCGGACCGGGGTGCGGTGTTCAAGGCGCGCATGCATTACGCGGTCGATCTCTCGCGCGTGGCGATCGATCTTGGCGCGCTGGCCGGGGTATCGGCCCCTGCCGCCGACTCGGACGACGCCGATCCACGGCTGCTGGCGGAGTTCGCGCGGGCTGCAGCGCGCTTGCGCCACAACGCCGAGAAGGGCAACCTGGGCGCGCTCTGGGCGCAGGCGCACCGCCTGAAGGAAATCTGGCTGCCGCGCGCGCCATTGTCCGAGGCAGGACTGGTCAGCGCGCTGGCACATACCGCGCGCGGCGGCGATGGCACGAACGCGCGCATGCTGGCGCGTCGTCTGGCAGAAGCGCTCGACGCAAGCGTGCGTCAGCAGATGAGCGCGTCCGACCTCGAACTCGAAGAACCGGTGGCCTGAGAGGCTCCCGCGTGCCTGCGACGACGCACGCTACCATTGCGCGCCGCGCCGTTGCGCGAAGATCCGCTGGAACGCGTTGTCCACGGAACCCCCATGAATCGCATCCTGACACTAGGCGCCGCATTGCTGCTTGCGGCCTGCGCTGCGCTCGGACCTCCGGCCATCCTGTTGAGCCGCGGCGACATCGCGGAGCGAGCCTTCATCGATCGCACCAGCATCGACCCGAAGAAGATCTTCAAGGGCATCCAGGGCCTGGACATTGCCGGACCGGACATCGGTTTCCAGACCACGGCACAGCGGATCGAACTGGCATGGACCGCGAAACTCGCCGAGGGACCGATGGGCATCCCGCTGTCGCTGCGCATATCCATGTCGGGCGCGCCGGTGCTCAACGCGCAGCGCAATGGCATCGACCTGGCCGACGCCCGGATCGAGGAGATACGCCTGCCGTCGGTTCCGTTCATCAATCTCGACACGCGGCAGATGAACCAGGGGGGAGATACGTTGGGGACCATCCCCTTGCTGCAGTTCCGGCCGGAGGAACTGAACCGCGATGGCATCGTCTACCAGGCCACGGGCATATCGCTCGGCACGTTCGGCCTGCGCGTCGACCTCGCTCCCAAGTAACCCGGGAGTCCGCACTTGGATCTGATCGTGCTGGCCAAGGCGGCCATCCTCGGCATCGTCGAGGGACTCACCGAGTTCCTGCCGATTTCATCGACCGGACATCTGATCGTCACCAGTTCGCTGCTCGAGTTCCGCGGCGCCCAGGTGGCCACGTTCGAGATCGCGATCCAGACGGGCGCAATGTTCGCCGTGATCTGGGAGTATCGCCGTCGACTGACGGCGACACTCGCGGGCATCAGCGTCGGAAGCGCTGGCGCAGCGTTTCGTCATCAACGTTGCCGTGGCGTTCGCGCCGGCGGTGGTCTTCGGCCTGCTGCTCGGCAAGGTGATCAAGGAGTACCTGTTCCACCCGGTGCCGGTGGCCGCCGCCTTCGTCGTCGGCGGCGTGGTGATCCTGTGGGCCGAGGCGCGCCACCATCGCTTGTATGGCGAGCGCGACCTGCTCGGCCAGCGTCATGCGCGTGTCGAGACGGTGGATGACATGACGCCGCTCGACGCGCTCAAGGTCGGACTGATGCAGTGCCTTGCGCTGATACCGGGCACCAGCCGCTCGGGCGCGACCATCATCGGCGCGATGATCCTCGGGCTGTCGCGCAAGGCGGCCACCGAGTTCAGTTTCTATCTCGCGATACCGACGCTGATCGGGGCCGGTGCCTACTCGGTCTGGAAGCAGCGCGAGGCGTTCGTCGCCGCCGACGTCCCGGTCGTTTGCGGTCGGACTCTTCTTCGCGTTCGTGTCGGCGTGGCTGTGCATTCGCTGGCTGATCCGCTACATCTCGACGCACGACTTCACGGCCTTCGGCTGGTACCGGATCGCCTTCGGCGGCAGTGATCCTGCTGACCGCATGGCTCGGCTGGGTCGACTGGACGCGCTGATGGACGTCGCCGAGCCGAGACCGCGGTCGAGCAACGGCTGGATGCGGCGCTGGCGATCGGCAGCGCTGCGGTCATCGCGTATGGCGTGCTGGTTCTCGGCTGGCCGGTCTTCATCGTGATGGCGCTGTTCTGGTTCGAAAACGTCGTCATCGGCGGCCTGAACGTGATGCGCATGCTGGTCAGCGGCGTGCGCATGGGCGGTGCCGGCGTGCTCGGCGCGCTATTCACCGGAGCATTCTTCACGGTGCACTACGGGCTTTTTACTGCGGTGCATGGCATGTTCGTCGTCATGCTGTTCGGCCTGCCCGACATGGGGCGCGATGCCATGAACGGCGGTCTCGCGGGGCCGCTGGTGCGCATGCTCGAACGATCTGACGGCAGATCGCGGTGCCTGGCTCGCGATGCTGGCCATCATCGCGGTGCAGGCGGCCAACTTCGTCCAGTGGGCCATTGCTACGCGCGAACGGCCCACGCCCCTGAAGGAACTCATGGGAGCGCCCTACGGCCGGATCATGGTCCTGCATGTAACGCTGATCGCCGGCGGCTTCCTGGTGATGTCGCTGCATGCACCCGTGCTCGGAGCACTGCTGCTGATTGCGCTCAAGCTGGCCTACGACCTCGTCAGCCTCCGCCGCGATCCCGGTGCGCAGAAGGGCACCGCACCGCTGGCCAAGTCGGATTCGCTGCTGGTGGTCGACCGGAGGACTTCGCGGTGAATCGCCAGGACGAATGCCAGGAACTGTGTGCGCTGCTGCGCTCGCGCTTCCCGATCATCCTGATCCAGTCGCACGAGGAACCGCGCGTCCTCGAATTGCTGCAGCAGTCGGCCAATCTCGAGAACCAGGTACTGATGACCTGGAGCATCACCAACGGCATACGTCGCCATGGCCGCGACGAGGCGATCTACCAGACCAACGACCTGCTCGATGCGCTCAAGCACATCGACAAGACCGCCCAGAATGGCATCTACGTGCTGTGCGACGCGCATCCGGGGTTCAAGGATCCGGTCGCGATGCGGCTGACGCGCGAGATCGCCCTGTCGCACTACCGGAGCGCACGTACGCTGGTCTTCCTGAGTCCGCACCTGGACGAGATGCCGTCGGAACTGCTGCGGCTGTCGGCGCATTTTCATCCCCGACTGCCGAATCGGGACGACATCCGTGCCCTGGTCGCCGAAGAGGCGCGGCGCTACGAGTCGCAATCCGGCGAGAAGCCGCGCGGCGACAAGCAGGCGCTCGAGATGCTGATCATGCATCTGCTCGGCATGGAGCAGGACGACGTGCGCCGGCTGGTGCGGCAGGCGCTGCGCGATGACGGCACCATCAGTGCCGACGATGTGCGGCGTGTGCTGGCCACGAAATACGAAGCCCTTGGTGGCGCCGGCACGCTCGCGTACGAGGAGAGCAAGGTTCGCTTTGACGATGTCGGTGGACTCGCGCGTCTGAAGCACTGGATTTCGCTTCGACGCAAGCCGTTCCTCGACAGCGGAGCCGATGACGTCGACCGGCCCAAGGGCATCGTGCTGCTCGGCGTCCAGGGCGGCGGCAAGAGCCTGGCCGCGCGTGCGGTGGCAGGAGAGTGGGGCGTGCCGCTGATGCGCATGGACTTCGGCGCGCTGTACAACAAGTATTACGGCGAGACCGAGCGCAACCTGCGCAATGCGTTTGCCGCCGCCGAGAGCATGGCGCCGTGCGTGCTCTGGATCGACGAGATCGAAAAAGGCCTCTCGACGGACAGCGGCGAGGGTGACGGCGGCGTATCACGGCGCGTGCTTGGAACGCTGCTGACCTGGATGGCCGAGCGCAAGGAACCGGTGTTCATGGTGGCCACCGCCAACGACATCTCGCAGCTGCCTCCGGAACTGGTGCGCAAGGGCCGCTTCGACGAGATCTTCTTTGTCGACTTCCCGGGCGTGGCGGCACGGGCGCAGGTTGCGCGCATCCATCTGAAAAAGCGCGGTCACGAGCCGTCGGCCTTCGACGTTGCCGGGCTTGCGCGCCTGGCCGAGGGGTTTTCCGGCGCCGAGATCGAGCAGGCGATCGTGTCGGCCTCGTTCGAGGTGCGCTCTCGCAATGAGACGCTGACGTCGGCCGACATCCTCGCCGAACTCGAACGCACGCGGCCGCTGAGCGTGGTGATGGCAGAGAAGATCGACAAGCTGCGCGACTGGGCGTCCGAGCGCGCGGTGTATGCGGACGAGTCCGTTGCCGACGAATCCGTCGGGCACGTGTCGCGGCACGCGCTGTAACGCAGTCCGTGCCATCCGGCGTGCAGCAGACACGTCACCTGTCAACGCTACTCGTCGCCTGTGCGACTCACGCAACAGGGGGGTGGACGGACCCTGCGCATTCCGCGAGAGTTCCGCTCAGGCCGGGTTCGCCTGGCCGCCGAAGGCGCTCTGCGCCGTCGGGCTGAAAGCGGGAGGCGAGCGCAGCCGCTTGGCCGGGCGGCTGCGCTCGCCCACCCCGTGACCGGCATTGCCGTCATTCCATCCTGCCGCAACGGGAACGGGGACGTGTCGCCAATGGGATCTGCCGAGGCGCGCGCGGGGGAGATTTCCCGCGTTTGTAGAATCACGGCATGAACACTGACGCAGTGCGCGCGGTCTACCGCCTGCGCGCAACCGGCCCAGCCGCCGAGCAACGCGCGCATGAACTGGCACTCGAGCAGAGCATCGAGATGCCTACCGAGGCGGTGACCGATGCTCGCGTGCTGCGCGATGTCGTGGCCCGTGTCGATAGCCTCGCGGCGCAGTCCGATGGCAGCACGCTTGCAACCCTCCTGCTTAGCGGCGAGAGCATCGGCAACGATGCCGGCCAGCTGATGAACATGCTGTTCGGCAACAGCTCCCTGCTCGATGACGTCGAAGTGGCGGCCGTGACGCTGCCGGACGCCCTGGCCGTGCGCTTCGGCGGGCCGGCACTGGGCATCGAAGGCCTGCGTCGCCTGACCGGCGCATTTGGCCGGGCGCTGAGCTGCACGGCGCTCAAGCCGATCGGCTCGACCGTGGAAGACCTCGTGCGCATGACGGCGGCATTCGCGCAGGCGGGGATCGACATCATCAAGGACGATCACGGATGGGCCGCACACGCCCACGCCTCGTTCGAAGACGCGCGTAGTCGCCTGCCAGCGTGAAGTCGATCGCGCCAATCGCGGGCGCGTGGGGCGCACCCTCTATGCGCCTGCGCTGTCGGGCGATGCGCAGGCGATGCGCGAGCAGCTGCGATTTGCGACGGCCCATGGCGTGGCTGCGGTGCTGATCGCGCCGATGATTGCCGGTGTGTCCAACTTCAACGCCTTGCGGCGCGAGTTCCCTGCGGTGGCGCTGCTCGCGCATCCGGCGCTGGCCGGCAGCCGGATTGCGCCGGCGGCCCTGCTCGGCACCCTGTTCCGGGCGTTCGGCGCGGATGCCGTGATCTTTCCCAATCACGGCGGGCGCTTCAGCTACACGCGCGCGGCCTGCGATGCGATTGTCGGCAGCCTGCGGTCCCCGCGACCGGACATCAAACCAGCGCTGCCGGTGCCGGCCGGCGGCATGTCGGTCGAACGCGTGCCGGAGCTGATCGCCGAATACGGTCGCGACACCCTGCTGCTGATCGGCGGGTCGCTGCTGATGGCGCGCGACCAATTGGCGGCGCGCAGCCGCACGTTCGTCGAGGCCGTGGCCGCAGCCAGCAGCAAGGTCGCCGCATGAGTTCCATCCGTCGCTTTTCGACCGGCTCCGAAGGCGGATACCGCTGGGACTCGGTCGACCTGCTGCGCTACAAGGACGAGGGCAGCGCACCGTTCAGAGACATCACGCGGCAGGTGCTGTTCGCGCAGCCCGACCACGCGACCGAACTGCGCTACTTCGAGATTGCGCCCGGCGGGTACTCGACGCTCGAACGCCACGAACACACGCACGCGGTGCTGATCCTGCGCGGGAACGGGTTCGTCCAGATCGGCAGCGAGGTCCACGCGCTCGGCGAGCGCGACCTCGTGACGGTCGATCCCCTGACCTGGCACCAGTTTCACGCCGCGCCGGACAGTGCGCTCGGATTCCTCTGCCTGGTTGCCCGGGAACGCGATCGACCGCAGTTGCCGGGTCCGGATGACATGGCGACGCCTGTCGTGCCGCGCGCATAGACTATCGGCGAAGAAAGACGAGGTCCCACACGCCGTGGCCAAGACGCTCGCCGCGCGCGTGAAACTTGGTTGTGGGCCGCAGCGTCAGGGGGTTGTGGCCATCCGGTGCGTAACCGCCGTGCGCATTCTTCAGTTGCGTTTCGGCGCCCAGCACGTCGAGCATCTGCGCGGCATAGTTTTCCCAGTCGGTTGCGCAATGCAGGTAGCCGCCGGGCACGATCCGGCTGGCAAGCTGACCCACGAATGGCTGCGCAATGAGCCGCCGCTTGTGATGCCGTTTCTTCTGCCATGGATCGGGAAAGTAGACATGCACGCCGGCCAGGGTGTCGGGCGAAATCATCGTGCGCACGACATCGACTGCATCGTGGTGAATGATGCGCACGTTGTCGAGTTTCAACTCGCCGATGCGCTTGAGCAGCGCGCCGACGCCGGCGAGGAAGACCTCGATGCCGAGAAAATTGATGTCCGGTCGCGCCGCCGCCATCGCCGCGGTCGTTTCGCCCATGCCGAAGCCGATTTCCAGCACCGTGGGCGCCGTGCGGCCGAACAGCTGTGCGAAGTCCACAGGGCTGTCGGCGTAGGCAACGCCGAAGCGCGGCAGCAGTTCATCGAACGCGCGGCGCTGCCCCTGCGTCACATGGCCGCGCCTCAGCGCGAAACTGCGGATGTGCCGCGGGTGTGGCCCGGCCTTGCTGGTGCCGGCGTCGGCCTCGTCGGAGGGCGGACTGGCAGCCGACTCCGTCTCGGGAGGACCGCTCACGCGCCGGGCTTGACGCTGCCGATGACGCCGGTTGCCGGCGACGACGGCGAGCCGCTATAAAGCCGCTTGGGCATGCGACCGGCGCGAAAGGCCTCGCGGCCGGCCTCGACGGCCTTCTTCATCGCGCTCGCCATCAGCACCGGGTCCTGTGCCTGGGCGACCGCCGTGTTCATCAGCACGCCGGCGCAGCCGAGCTCCATCGCAATGGCCGCATCGCTGGCCGTGCCGACGCCGGCATCGACGATCACCGGGACCTGCGCGCGCTCGAGGATGAGCTGGATGTTCCAGGGATTCAGCAGGCCCATGCCCGAGCCGATCAGTGACGCCAACGGCATCACCGCCACGCAACCGATCGACTCCAGTACGCGCGCCTGGATCGGATCGTCGCTGCAGTAGACCATCACCTCGAAGCCTTCCTTCACCAGGGTCTCGGCGGCTTTGATTGTGTCGGGCATGTTCGGGTACAGCGACTGCGGGTCACCCAGCACCTCGAGTTTGGTCAGTGCATGGCCATCGAGCAGTTCGCGCGCCAGGCGCAGCGTGCGTACGGCATCCTCGGCCGTGTAGCAGCCCGCGCTGTTGGGCAGCAGGGTGTACTTCGACGGTGGAATCACGTCGAGCAGGCTGGGCTCGCCCGCCGTCTGGCCGATGTTGGTGCGTCGGATCGCGACCGTCACGATCTCGGCGCCGCTCGCCTCGACGGCGGCACGGGTCTGCTCGAAGTCGCGGTACTTGCCGGTGCCGATCAGCAGCCGCGACCCGAATTCGCGTGCACCAATTTTCAGTCGATCCGTCATGCCGTCACCGTCGGCTGGACCTTGACCTCGAAATTCACCGAATTCGACATAAAGCAGTTCGCGTGAGCCTTGGTGTGCAGCTCCCGCGCCTCATCGATCCGGGCCGGATCGGCGATGCGTACCTGAGGCCACAGCACGATTTCAACCATGCGCATCTTTCCGTCCTTGATCGCCAGTGTCCCGGTGGCGCTGTCGCTGTATTCAAGCACCCGGATGTTGGCGCGTTCACACACCGCCAGATATGTCAGGTGGTGGCACGACATCAACGACGCCACCATCAGTGTTTCAGGGTTGTGGCGCGCGTCGTCTCCATTGAATACCGCCGGCGACGAGCCTTCGATCGGCGGCTTGTCCTTGAACCGGACCACGAACGCGCGCGCCAGCTTCAGCTTGCCGTGTTCGTCCTCGCGGCTGCCGCCGTTCCAGTGCAGCGATCCTTCAAACGTGTGTTGTTGTCCCACTTCAGCCTCCACCCACCGCGACGACGATCTCGATCCGGTCCTCCGGCTGCAGAACCGTGCCGTCATGCCGGCTGCGCGGAACGATCTCTCCGTTGCGCTCCACCGCGACTCGCTTGCCTGTGTGCCCGAGAGCGGCGAGCAGTTCTGCAACTGTCACGCGCCCCGACAGCGCATGTGGCTCGCCGTTGAGTCGGATTTCCATGTTTAACGCCTGATTTAGCAGTTAGATAGAATTCTACGCACTGCGGGTGTAGTTCAATGGCAGAACGGCAGCTTCCCAAGCTGCATACGAGGGTTCGATTCCCTTCACCCGCTCCATCGCTTCAGGCAAGCGGCGCCCCTTTCGGTTGACCGCATCACTTCCCACAGCGCAAGCTTCCCGTAAGTATCCAAGCGCATCGTGCGCGACGCCTCCGCGGAGGCAGGCTCCATGCACCAGGACCAGACTCAATCCAGGAAAGTGTCGCCGGCGCTGATCGTTGCGGCGCTGGGCGTTGTCTACGGCGACATCGGAACCAGCCCGCTGTACGCATTCAAGGAAAGTGTCGGCGGCGATCACGGCGCGGGGGTCGGCCAGACCAGTGTCCTGGGTGTCCTGTCGATGATCTTCTGGGCGGTGACGCTCGTCGTTTCGATCAAGTATGTGCTGATCGTTCTGCGCGCGAACAATGGCGGCGAAGGAGGCATCCTCGCGCTGCTGGCGCTGGTCCTGAGGCAGTTGCCGGCCGCGGGGCGCCTGACCGGGGCTGCAGTCGCGTTGGGCTTGTTCGGCGCCGCCATGTTTTACGGTGACAGCGTGATTACGCCTGCCATCTCGGTCCTGTCGGCGGTCGAGGGGCTCGAGGTGGTGTCGCCCCACTTCAAGGGTTTCGTGATTCCCCTGACGCTGGCGGTGCTGATCGTGCTCTTCGCCGTCCAGCGCTCGGGAACGGCCCGTGTCGGCAGCGTGTTCGGCCCGATCATGGTGTTGTGGTTCGGCACCCTGGGTGTGCTCGGAGCACTGCAGATCGCGCGCGATCCGGGCGTGCTGGCTGCGATCGACCCGGTATACGCCGTCGGTTTCTTCATTGCGCATCCGTGCACTGACGCTGACGGTCATGGCGTCCGTGTTTCTGGCAGTGACCGGCGGCGAGGCGCTCTACGCGGACATGGGCCACTTCGGCAGGCGACCCATCCAGATCGCGTGGTTCTGGCTGGTGATGCCGTGCCTGCTGCTGAATTACTTCGGTCAGGGCAGCCTCGTGCTTCAATCGCCGGACGCCGTCCGCAATCCGTTCTTCCTCCTGGCTCCGCAGTGGCTGCAGCTGCCCCTTGTGTTGCTGGCAACGGCCGCCACGGTCATCGCATCGCAGGCGGTCATTTCGGGTGCGTTCTCGATCACCAGCCAGGCCATCAAGCTGGGCTACCTGCCTCGCATGTCGGTGCTGTTCACCTCGGAGACCGCAGCGGGCCAGATCTATGTCCCGTTCGTCAACTGGATGCTGCTGGCGCTCGTGATCCTGCTGGTGATCGGATTCGGCAGCTCCTCCAATCTCGCGGCGGCGTACGGTATCGCTGTGGTGAGCACGATGGTCATCACGACGCTGGGAGTGATGGTGGTGGCACGCTCGCGTTGGGACTGGTCGCCGCTGAAACTGGCGCTGATCCTCGCTGCCGCTGCTGCTGCTGGATGTCGTGTTCCTGGTCGCCAACTCGGCGAAGATCACCCACGGAGGCTGGTTCCCTCTCGCCTTCGGCGGACTGCTGTTCTTCCTGTTCAGCACGTGGAAGCGCGGTCGCGCGCTGATCAAGGAGGAAAAGGCACGCGCCGGCCTGGCACTCGAGCCTTTCATGAAGAGCCTCGCTGCCTACCCGCCGCAACGGGTCGAAGGCACTGCAGTCTTCATGTCCGGCGGTGCGGACGAGGTGCCCCACGCGCTGCTGCACAACCTGAAGCACAACCGTGTCCTGCACGAGCGCGTCATCTTCCTGACGGCGGTGCCGCGGGACATTCCCCGCGTGGAGCCCGAGGAGGCTGCCGAGATCCGCGATCACGGCGACGGCTGCTATTACGTCAAGGTGTTCCTCGGCTTCAAGGATTCCTACGACATTGCTGACATCGCGCACATGCTTGCGCACTACTACAACTTCGAAATGGACCCGAACGCGACCTCCTTCTTCCTGTCGCGTGAGACGGTCCTGACCGGGCGCCGTGGCGGCATGGCCGACTGGCGCGAACGACTGTTCGGCTGGATGATGCGCAACGCCCAGCCCGCGTCGGACTTCTTTCGAATTCCGCCGAACCGCGTCATCGAGATCGGAACGCAGATCGTCATTTAGCGTCGTTCGGCTTGCGTGCTGACGCTGTCATGCATGCGGATGCTTGATGATCGTCAGGCCGCGTTGAAGAGGCCTGTTGGCAGTTGACGGATTGACCCGCGCGTATCATCGATTCAACGGCAGACAAGTCGCGGAGACGATGTTCATGGCCATCGACAGCAAGGCGCTGAAGCAGATCGGCAAGTGGGTCGAACCATTTCGCGTCACCAACGGAGCGAAGTTCCGTCTGAAATCGATCGACCCGGGCGACACGCTCGGCATCGGTGATGAACACAAGCCGCAGGCGCAGCAGAGCCTGGCCGATGGCGTGCGCTGGCTCGCCGAGGAGCAGGACAAACTCTACGCGCAGGATCGTCGCTCGCTGTTGCTCGTGTTCCAGGCGATGGATGCGGCCGGCAAGGATGGCACGATCAAGCACGTGATGAGCGGCGTGAATCCGCAGGGTTGCCAGGTCGTCTCGTTCAAGCAACCGTCGTCCGAGGAACTTGATCACGACTGGATGTGGCGCGCCTGGCGTGCGCTTCCGGAGCGCGGTCGCATCGGCATCTTCAACCGCTCGTACTACGAGGAGGTGCTGGTCGTCCGGGTGCACGAGTCCATCCTGGCGACGCAGAAGCTGCCCAAGCCACTAGTGACGAAGAAAATCTTCCGGGAGCGACTGCGCGACATCGCGAACTTCGAGGACTACCTGACGCGCAACGGCACCACCGTGCTGAAGTTCTTTCTTCACGTCTCGCGCAAAGAGCAGAAGAAGCGCTTCCTCGAACGGATCGAGGACCCCGAGAAGAACTGGAAGTTCGCGATCGGTGACGTCAAGGAGCGTAGCTACTGGAGCGACTACATGGCGGCCTACGAGGACGCGATCCGCGCGACGGCGACGCGGACAGCCCCCTGGTACGTGGTGCCGGCGGACAACAAGTGGTTCATGCGCCTGGTCGTCGTCGCCGCGATCGTCGAGGCGGTGGAGAACATGAAACTCAGCTACCCCAAGGTCTCCGACGTGCAGAAGGCCGACCTCGGCCGTGCCCGCGAACTGCTGATGACCGAAAAGAGGTAGGACGGACGCCGGCCTCGCCTGCGCTGGCCGGGCGCCTTTCAGGAACCTGCTGCACCAAGCAGCAGCACGACGAGTACGATCAACGCAAAGACGGCGGTCGCGAGGCTGAACACCAGCTTGCCGGCCTTCATCGGAAATCGAAGCGCTCGAAGTGCAGGCGTGCGTCGACGACGCCGCGACCCTTGAGGTGCTGCACGACGGCGTCAAGCAGTGGCGGAGGACCGCAGACGTAGATCTCGCGGTTCACGAGTCCTAGTCCGTCGAGCCATGCCCACAGCCGTGTCAGATCGGTGCTCGACACGTGCGTGAAGAGTTCCATGCCGGGGCGCACTTCGGCGGCGTGCGCCAGCTCGTCCATGTGCAGGGCATCTTCGCCACGCCGGAACAGATACGCCATCTTGATATCGACCTTCGCGCCCAACCGGTCGAGCTGGGCCAGGAATGGCGTGATGCCGATGCCTCCCGCGATCCACAACTGCGGCGTGTCCGCCGTGGCCTGGTCAAAGAATGCGCCGAAGGGACCTTCCACGCGCGCTGCGAGGCCGACGCTCAGGAGCTGCATCTCGAGCGTGCAGTCACCGAGCGCCTTGATCGTCAGCGTGATGCGCCGACCAAGTACGCCGCTCACGGTAAACGGGTGATACTCGTTGCAGCTGTGATACTGCTCGCCGCTGTGGAACGCAACGAAGACGTACTGGCCGGGTACGATGTCGAGCGCACGATCGAGCGGTTCCAACTCGACCTCGACGCAGGCGTTGGCAGGGTGCTCGACGCGAGCGACGACGTAGCGTCTGCCAGCATCGCGTCGGTAGACCCAGCTGCGTGCGGCCAGAGCCCCGGCTCCGATCAGCGTAACCGTCCACCATGCCGGCTTCCCGAGGCCGACCATCCACGCCACATGCAGGGCCGTGGCCGCGAACGCGAGTCCGGTAATGCGGTGCCAGCGCAACCACCGGCGGAAATTCGCGGGGCCGTAGAACGTGACGGCCAGTGGCAGGACGAGCAGTCCGAGTGCGGCCCAACCGCTGCCGGCAATCGCGCCCGAGGTCCACGCGCGCGCTGCGATGCCGAACTCTCGCCCGGCCAGGTACGGCCACACGACGGCCAGTGCGTGCGCGAGCATGGCCAGATAGGCCAGCAGCCCGAGGACATGGTGCCACGCATACTGGTGATCGAGTCCGCCAAAGCGGGCCGCCAGCCCGCGTGCGCGCACCGTCAACACCAGCGACAGCGCAAACACGATCCAGCCGAGCCAGCCGCTGAGCGTGATCCACGCAACCGGGTGCGGCACGCACAGCAGCGCCAGCGCAGTGGCGGACAACGCCACGCTTGCAGGCCCGACCCATTGCCCGGGGCGGAACATGCTCGCCAGCAAGGCGGCGCGCAACGGAGAAGCAGCGTTCATCGGTGAGTGACATCGGGTGTCGTGTCGACTCTAGCAACCGACCGGACCGCACGCGGCGCAGCCCGACACCCTGCATTGCCGCCCGTCAACGTCCGGCGCTGTTGACGGGCACACGCGCAGCGTGCCGCCGTAAGGCGCCACGCGCGACCTGACGGTCGAGATAGAGCGCTGGTTTGACTGTGTGCTGAAGCGCAGCCGGGACTTTATTTTGAAGGCAGCCACCAATACTGACGTGCCTGATCAGGCCGACGTGAACCCCACCCGCTTGTGTGTGCCGTCGCAAAACGGCTTGTTGGACGAGTGGCCGCAGCGGCAAAGCCACACCTTGTCCGTCACAAAGGTTGTTCCGTCAGCCGCGTGGAACTCCACAGTGCCTTCGACCATCAGTGGACCGTTGAGAATCGGGTTGACCCGCACCAACCCCAAGGGTGCCGAGGTCACCGAAACGGGTGCGTTGGCACAGGCACCGGCGTCGGCGAAGCCGCTCCGGTTGTGGCTCCCGTCGCAGAACGGCTTGTTTGCCGAGGCACCACAGCGGCACAGTGCGACACGCGTGTATTCGACAAGCGTCGCGTGGTCACCGCCGGGAACCGAAACGCGCCCGCGCAGGTAAATCGGCCCGCGGGGTTGCACCGAGGCGACATTGCGATCGGGTGGCGACTCGAGCGTTCCACCATCGGGTGCCTGCAGCGTCAGTGCGCCGGTTGGGCAACGCGCGACCACCGCAACGAGGTGCTCGACGCTGGCGTTGTCGGGTTGGATCCAGGGCCTGGCGTCCCGATCGAAGACCTGCGGTGCGCCTCGGACGCACTCTTCCGCATGGATACAGCGCTTCACGTCGTACCCGACAGTGACGCCTTTGCCCGTGTAGGTGCGCATCGCCATCAGATGCCGCCGATGCAGACGTATTTCACGACCAGGTACTCGTCGATGCCGTACTTCGAGCCTTCGCGGCCGATGCCCGATTGCTTGACGCCTCCGAATGGAGCCACTTCGTTCGAGATGAGCCCGGTGTTGACGCCGACCATGCCGCTTTCGAGGCGCTCGGCGACGCGGAACACCCGCGCCACGTCGCGCGAATAGAAGTACGCGGCCAGACCGAATTCGGTCGCGTTGGCGGCCGCGAGCGCCTGATCCTCGCTCTCGAACCGGAATACCGGCGCCACCGGGCCGAAGGTTTCCTCGCGGGCGACCAGCATGTCGTTTGTCACGTCGGCCAGCACTGTCGGCTGGAAGAACGTGCCGCCGAGTTCATGCGGCGCGCCACCGGTCAGCACGCGTGCGCCCTTCGCGCGCGCATCGGCTATGTGCGCCTCAACCTTGGCGAGCGCGTTGCGGTCGATCAAGGGCCCTTGCTGCACGCCGGCCTCGAAGCCCGAGCCGACCTTGAGGAGCTGGGCCTTGGTGGCAAGTTTCTCGACAAAGGCGTCGTAAATGCCGGTTTGTGCGTAAAAGCGATTCGTGCACACGCAGGTCTGGCCGGCGTTGCGGTACTTGGAGGCGAGGGCACCGTCAACGGCGGCGTCAAGGTCGGCGTCGTCAAAGACAATGAAAGGCGCGTTGCCGCCGAGCTCGAGGGAAAGTTTCTTCAATGTCGGTGCGCTCTGCTGCATCAGGATGCGGCCGACCGCGGTCGATCCGGTGAACGAGAGCTTGCGTACGACCGGTGACTCGCACAGGGCCTTGCCGACATTGATCGAGCGCGCCTCGTCGGCGGGCACGACGTTGAAGACTCCGGGCGGGAAACCGGCGCGCGCCGCCAGCTCGGCCAGGGCCAGCGCCGACAGCGGAGTCTGCTCGGCCGGCTTCACGACCACGGTGCAGCCCGCCGCAAGTGCCGGCGCAACCTTGCGCGTGATCATCGCGTTCGGAAAATTCCAAGGCGTGATCGCCGCGGCCACGCCGATCGGCTCCTTGAAAACCAGCAGGCGCCGGTCATTGGCGACCGTCGGGATCGTGTCGCCGTAGATCCGCTTGGCCTCTTCGGCAAACCATTCGATGAACGAGGCACCGTAGACGATCTCGCCGCGGCTTTCGGCCATCGGCTTGCCCTGCTCGGCTGTCATCAGCTTGGCCAGGTCCTCCTGGTGGGCCAGGATCAAGTCGAACCAGGCGCGCAAGACGGACGCGCGCTCCTTGGCGGTCTTGCGGCGCCATGCGGGCCAGGCCCGGTCGGCAGCGGCGATCGCCTGGTCGGCATCCGAACGGTCGCAGTTGGCAACATCGGCTATCTTCACGCCGTCTGCCGGATTGGCGACGGCAAACCGTGCGCCCGACGCCGCCGCCTGCCACGCGCCGTCGATGTACGCCTCGGTCCTGAAAAGCGCCCCGTCTGCCAGCATTGGCATTCCCACTTTCTTCAGCATGTCTCGCCTCCGGCTATCACTGGCATCAAGAATACTGCCGAAGCGGCGCGGACACCGTGCCCGCTAAACTTCCTGCTCATCCTCGGCTACGCGCAGCGACATGAAGTTCGACAGCCTTGCTCCCGACCTGCAATCCTGGTTCCGCGACATGACCAAGCGCGGGACCGGCCGGGACGCGCTGCTGAAGTCGCTGCTCGGTGTGGGCTATCAGGAACGATATGCGCGCGATGCCATCGACGCCGCGTTGAAGGCGTTGCCGAAGCCTCCGCCGCCGCCGGTCCAGTCGGTGGCCGCGCCCATGGCAGAAGCGATTCCGGCCGTGGCAGGCACGACGCCGTCGCTCACCGAGCAGCTGGTGCAGATGCCGAACACGATTGCTACTGTGGATCGCGAGATCCACATGCTGTTCGCGCTAACCGCGCCGCGCATCGTGCTGTTCGGCAACCTGCTGTCCGCCGAAGAATGCGAGCAGATGATCGAGCTGTCGCGCGGCAAGCTGGCGCGGTCCAGTGTCGTCAACAACGAGACCGGGGCCTACGACATCCATCCCCACCGCACGAGTGATGGAACCTATTTCGACCGTGGCGAGAACGACCTGATCCGGCGTATCGAACAACGAATTGCCGATCTAGTGCAGTACCCGGAGGAAAACGGCGAACCGATCCAGATCCTTCACTACGAGCCCGGCGGAGAATACAAGCCGCACTACGACTACTTCGATCCCAGGCAGCCCGGCAACGAGCAGGTCCTGACGCAGGGCGGCCAGCGCATCGCTACCCTGGTGATGTACCTGAACGATGTCGAGACCGGCGGTTCGACGGTGTTCCCCGAAGTTGGCATCGACGTGCTGCCGCGCCGGGGCAACGCGGTCTATTTCGCCTACTGTTCGGAAACCGGGGCACTCGATTCACGTTCGCTGCACGGCGGCAGTCCGGTCGGTGGCGGAGAAAAGTGGATAGCCACGAAGTGGTTCCGTGAGCGTCAGTACGTGGGCAGTGGCGCGTGACGCCTGGCGAGCTGACTGGGAACGATCCGGCGGCTGTCGGCGTGGACGGTCTGGTTGACGGGAAGAGCTGCGGCAGGAAGATCGTGGTGGGCCGTGAAGGATTCGAACCTTCGACCTACGGATTAAGAGTCCGCTGCTCTACCAACTGAGCTAACGACCCGACCTTGCTCTTCCTATTCAACCATATTGGTAGGTCGTGCGGGATTCGAACCTGCGACCAACGGATTAAAAGTCCGCTGCTCTACCAGCTGAGCTAACGACCCGAGTCCTTTGACATGCTCTGCGATGCCCGCGATCTCGGGACTGGATATCGGGGGGCGCGATGGACGTCGTCTTGACGGCCGACCGCATCGACAGCATGAAATTATGCCGATCGACAGCGTACGGGTCAAACTGGTGCATGCCTGCGCGCCCGGAAGCACTGATTACTCCGCGGACAGATCGACGGTGGGCTGGGCGGTGTCCAGTGCCTCGAACTCGACGCTGATGAGCGTGCCGGGCCAGCGTTCGTCGAGGCTTGCCGGGTTGCTGCTCACGCGGATGAGTGCGCCGTGCTGCTCTGCAATCTCGCGCACGATTGCCAGTCCCAGACCGCTGCCGTCGACGTTGGTGCCGAGGATGCGGTAGAAGCGATCGAAGACGCGCTGGCGCTCGCCTTCCGGAATTCCCGGACCGGTATCTTCCACGTCCAGGTACGCAGTGCTGCCGGTGCTTGCGATGCGCACAGTCACGCTGCCCCCGCGTGGCGTGTAGCGCAATGCGTTGTCCACGAGATTCTTCAGCAGTTCGCGCACCAGCATCGGCGCAGCGACGATCCGCACCGGGGTGTCGGTCCCTTCGAAGCCGAGATCGACGCCGCGTCCGATCGCATCGGCCACCGACTCGCGCACGAGATCGCGCGCCAGCGGGACGAGGTCGACCACTTCGAAGCCGCTCGGGTCGCTCGCCTGGTATTCGGCTCGCGCCAGCGCCAGCAACTGATTGATCAGGTGCGTCGACCGATCGGTCGACGCCGCGATGTAGCGCAGCGTGCGCCGCAATTCCTGCGGATCAATCTCGCGCAGCGCAAGCTCCGCCTGCGTGCGCAGGCCCGCGAGCGGAGTCTTCATCTGGTGCGCGGCGTCGGCGAGGAAGCGCTGCTGCATTTCCATGTTGAGCGACAGCCGCGCCAGCAGCTCGTTGAAGGAACTGACCAGCGGCGCAATCTCCTCGGGCGCACCGCGCGGGTCGATCGGAGAAAGGTCGTCGGGCTGGCGCGACCGGATCCGTGCCTGCAGGTCCGATAGCGGCGCAAGCCCGCGTGTCAGCCCGAACCACACCAGCACCACCGCGAGCGGCAGCACGACAAACTGCGGAATGATGACGCCGCGGATGATTTCATTGGCCAGCTGCGAGCGCTTCTCGAGCGTCTCGGCGACCTGTACGAGCGCGTACTCACGCTGGCCGCCGCGATTGAACTCGACCCAGGAGTACGCAATGCGGATCTCTTGTCCGCGCACATGGTCCGAGCGAAATTGCACTTCGCGGGCCAGCGGGCCGGCGTCTTCCGGCGGCAATGGCAGGTCGTTGTCGCCGGCGACGAACTCGCCCCGCACGCCGAGGACCATGTAGTAGACGCTGTCGGCTGCATCGGCTCGCAGGATCTCACGTGCGCTCATCGGCAGCAGCAGCGTCACGCCGCTACGCGTTTCTCGGACATGGTTCGACAGGGCGCCCACCGCATCCGCGAGACTGCGATCGAAGGGCGCGTTGGCGATGGTCTGGGCGACGATGTAGGTGACCGTCACGCTCATGGGCCACAGCAACAGCAATGGCGCGAGCATCCAGTCCAGGATTTCGCCGAAGAGCGATCGCTGCTCGAACTGCGCGCGCAGCGGATTGCGCGGCAGGCGCGAGCGCTGCTCGGGCGGAGCCACCGCCAGGGTTGCATCGGTGGGCATGACGCGCCGCGACCAGGGAACGCGCAAGCGGCGCTTGGGGCCGCCCTCGTCAGGCATCGGCGTCGGCGTGCCGGTGCTCAAGCGCTGCCGGCGGCGACTTCAGCAGCCGGATCGGCAAAGCGCTCGAGGTAATAGCCGAGTCCGCGCACCGTCACGATGCGGACCGCGTCGGTCTCGATTTTCTTGCGCAGGCGATGGACGTAGACCTCGATCGCATTGGTGCTGACCTCTTCGCCCCAGCTGCACAGGTGATCGACCAGTTGTTCCTTGCTGACCAGCCGGCCGGGACGCTGCAGCAGGATCTCGAGCAGGCTCAGTTCGCGCGCCGACAGGTCGAGCATCTGCTCATGCAGGAAGGCGACATGCCCGACCTGATCGAGGGACAGCGGCCCGTGCCTGAGCACGGTCTGGGCGCCGCCGGCGGCACGCCGCGTCAGCGCGCGCACCCGGGCTTCGAGTTCGGACAGGGCAAACGGCTTGGCCATGTAGTCGTCGGCGCCGAGGTCGAGGCCCTTGACGCGCTGCTCGACGCTGTCGGCTGCAGTCAGGATCAGCACCGGCACGGTCGAATTGCGGCTGCGCAGGCGCCTGAGCACTTCCAGTCCGGACAGCCGCGGCAGGCCGATGTCCAGGATCAGCAGGTCGAAGGGTTGAGCGGCCAGCGCGGTATCGGCATCGTCGCCGCTCGAAACCACGTCGACGGCATAGCCGCCCGCCCGCAGCGAGCGGGACAGGCCGTCAGCCAGGACGGCGTCGTCTTCGGCGATCAGGATGCGCATTATTCGAGAGGCTATGCTTGGGCCCAGGATGCCCGAGCAAGCGCCGCAGTCTAGGGCGGGCCGAAAGTCCCCCTGCAAGGAGCGCCGCACCGCCGGGCCCCGCAGTCAGGACTCCGGTTGACAAGCGATACTGAATGTATCTACAGTGCATGCACTGTAATTAACTTCAGTGCCCTGGGTGCCCCGGGGCCAAGCGCGAGCGGAGGCGGCGATGGACGATGGAAGGAGCATGGTGGTCACGGACAGCAAGGAGCGGCAGAAGGCGTTGGCCGCCGCACTGGCACAGA
Organism: uncultured beta proteobacterium; assembly: GCA_963724365.1. GTDB lineage: Bacteria > Pseudomonadota > Gammaproteobacteria > Burkholderiales > Burkholderiaceae_F > JALORV01. The sequence continues at coordinate 32,462 of CAVRUR010000005.1, forward strand.
TCGAGAAGCAGTTCGGCAAGGGTTCGGTGATGCGCCTGGCCGATGGCGAAGTCGCCGAGGACATCCAGGTGGTATCCACCGGATCGCTCGGACTCGACATAGCGTTGGGCGTCGGCGGGTTGCCGCGTGGCCGGTGCGTGGAGGTCTATGGTCCGGAGTCCTCCGGGAAGACGACGCTGACGCTGCAGGTCATTGCCGAAATGCAGAAGATCGGCGGCACCTGTGCCTTCATCGATGCCGAGCACGCGCTCGACATCCAGTACGCGCAGAAACTCGGCGTCAACCTCCAGGACCTGCTGGTGTCGCAGCCGGACACCGGTGAACAGGCGCTCGAAATCACCGACGCCCTGGTCCGTTCCGGTTCGGTCGACCTGATCGTGATCGACTCCGTCGCTGCGCTGACTCCCAAGGCCGAGATCGAAGGCGAGATGGGTGATTCGCTGCCGGGACTGCAGGCGCGCCTGATGTCGCAGGCCCTGCGCAAGCTGACCGGCACGATCAAGCGGACCAACTGCCTGGTCATCTTCATCAACCAGATCCGCATGAAGATCGGCGTGATGTTCGGCAACCCCGAGACCACGACCGGCGGCAATGCGCTCAAGTTCTACGCGTCGGTTCGACTCGACATCCGCCGCATTGGTTCGATCAAGAAGGGCGACGAGGTCATCGGCTCCGAGACCAAGGTCAAGGTCGTCAAGAACAAGGTCGCACCGCCGTTCAAGCAGACTACCTTCGATATCCTTTATGGCGAAGGCATTTCGCGCGAGGGCGAGGTCGTCGACCTGGGCTCTGAACTCAACATCGTCGAAAAGTCCGGAGCCTGGTACAGCTACGAAGGCAATCGCATCGGCCAGGGCAAGGACAACGCCCGCGAGTATCTGCGCGCGAACCCGGCTATGGCACTCGAGATCGAGAACAAGATCCGGGCTGCCAAGGGCGTGACCGTGCGTGCCGAGGCTCTCGCCGCCGACTGAGTCCCGCATGGCAACGACGGCGTGCGACAAGCCAGCTGCCAGCTTGTTGAAGCGTGCCGTCGCGCTGCTCGCGCGCCGCGAGCACAGTCGGGTCGAGCTGGCGCGCAAGCTGATGCGCCGGCTCGACGAAGGCCAGGATCGCGCCGATGTCGACGCGGTGCTGGACGAACTGCAGCGACGCGACCTCCTCTCGGAAGATCGCTTTGCCGCAGCCGTCGTGCGCGCCCGTGCGTCCCGCTACGGTGACACACGCCTGAGGCAGGATCTCAAGTCCCGCGGCGCGACGCCCGATGCCGCCGCGGCCGCGCTCGATGCAGTGCGCGGCTCCGAACTGCAGCGGGCTCGCACCGTCTGGGCCCGCCGCTTCCACGGGCCGCCAACATCCTTGCAGGAGCGTGCCCGTCAGGTACGCTTCATGGAGGCGCGGGGCTTCTCTGCGGCCGTCATCCGTCGAGTCCTGACGGGTCTTCCGGACGACGACTCCGGCGATTCCGGCAACTAAGCCGATCCGGCGTGTCGTCCGGCACCGGTCCGGTCGGCACGTTGATCTTCCGCAGTCCGCTAGAGCGTCCCCCGCCGGGTCGCTGTGCTAAATTTCTCCGTCGGGCCGCGCCAAGCACTTCCACGGCGGCCCTTTCTTTTGCCGCAGATGCCCAACCGCCGCCACGTGCACACGCGTTCGATCCGGGTCGACGCCTACGCGCGCGATGACGGCCTCTGGGATCTCGAGGCGCAACTCACCGATACCAAGTCGCGCGACTTTCCGCTCGCTACCGGCATGCGAGCCGCCGGCGATCCGGTGCACGACATGGTCCTGCGCGTGACCATCGATACCAAGGCCAACGATCATCGATGCGGTGGCGGAGTCGCTCTGGGTTCCGTATCCGGGCCACTGCGACACGATCGGCCCGGACTACCGCAAGCTGATCGGCCTGAACCTGCTGCAGGACTTCCGCCGCCATCTGCAGGGCCGGCTGGGCGGCGTGCACGGCTGCACGCACCTGACCGAACTCGCCAAGGTGCTGCCGACCGCCGCCGTGCAGGCCTTCGCCGGCGAAGTATTCAAGACGCGCGATAGCGCGCACGCCGGGCATCAGCACGACGAGAAGATGCCGTGGCAGCTCGATCGCTGCCATGCCCTGCGGCTCGACGGACCGGCGGTTGCCCAGTTCTATCCGCGCTGGCATCACCCCAGGCGCACCGCTACGCCGGCGAAACCGACCCCGATCAAGGACGGGACCACCCAATGAAGATCCACGAGTACCAGGGCAAGGAAGTCTTTCGTCGCTTCGGCGTGCCGGTGCCGCGCGGAATTCCCGCGTTCAGCGTCGACGACGCCGTCAAGGCGGCACAGACGCTCGGCGGCCCGGTCTGGGTCGTGAAGGCCCAGATTCACGCCGGTGGTCGCGGCAAGGGCGGCGGCGTGAAGCTGGCGCGCTCGATCGATGAGGTCAAGCAACGCGCGGCCGAAATCCTCGGCATGCAACTCGTCACCCACCAGACCGGTGCGGCCGGCCAGAAGGTACGCCGCCTGTTGATCGAGGAGGGCGCCGACATCGCCAAGGAACTGTATGTCGGCATGGTCGTCGATCGCGCCACGCAGCGCGTGACGCTGATGGCGTCGAGCGAAGGCGGCATGGACATCGAGGAAGTGGCGGCGCATACGCCCGAGAAGATCCACAAGGTGCACGTGGATCCGTCGCTCGGCATGACCGATCACGATGCCGATGACATCGCAACGAAGATCGGCGTACCGGCGGCCAGCGTGCCGCGTGCGCGCGCGGTGCTGCAGGGCCTGTACAAGGCATTCTGGGAGACCGACGCGTCGCTGGCCGAGATCAATCCGCTGATCCTCACGAAAGACGGCCGCGTGGTTGCGCTCGATGCCAAGTTCAATTTCGATTCCAACGCGCTGTTCCGCCATCCGGAGATCGTCGAGTTGCGCGATCTCGACGAAGAAGACCCGGCCGAGGTCGAGGCCAGCGAGTTCGACCTCAGCTATATCCAGCTCGACGGCAACATCGGCTGCCTGGTCAATGGCGCGGGACTGGCGATGGCGACGATGGACACGATCAAGCTCTTCGGCGGCGAGCCGGCCAACTTTCTCGACGTCGGTGGTGGTGCCACAGCCGAGAAGGTCACCGAAGCGTTCAAGTTGATGCTGCGCAATCCGGGGCTGAAGGCGATCCTCGTCAACATCTTCGGCGGCATCATGAAGTGCGACACGATTGCTGAAGGCGTGATCGTCGCGTCGCGCGCAGTCGACCTCAAGGTGCCACTGGTGGTTCGCATGAAGGGCACCAACGAGGAGATCGGCAAGAAGATGCTGAAAGATTCCGGCCTGCCGATTATCTCTGCCGACACGATGGCCGAAGCGGCGGAAAAGGTCGTGGCCGCGGCCTCGGGCCGCTAGACGCGCAGCGAGAACAACGATGAGCATCCTGATCAACAAGAACTCCCGCGTGGTTACGCAAGGCATCACCGGCAAGACCGGCCAGTTCCATACGCGCGCATGCCGCGAGTACGCCAACGGCAAGGCCTGCTTCGTCGCCGGTGTCCATCCGAAAAAGGCCGGCGAGGACTTCGATGGCATTCCGATATTCGCCAGCGTCAAGGACGCCAAGGCCCAGACCGGCGCGAATGTCTCCGTCATCTACGTGCCGCCGGCGGGTGCCGCCGAGGCCATCTGGGAGGCGGTCGATGCCGACCTCGACCTGGTGATCTGCATCACCGAAGGCATCCCGGTGCGTGACATGGTTGTCGTGCGCGACAAGATGCGCAAGCACAACAAGAAAACGCTGCTGCTCGGTCCGAACTGCCCGGGCACGATCACACCGGAAGAGATCAAGATCGGCATCATGCCGGGGCACATTCACCGCAAGGGCCGCATCGGCGTGGTGTCCCGCTCTGGCACGCTGACCTACGAAGCGGTGGCGCAGCTGACCGATCTCGGCATGGGTCAGTCGAGCGCAGTCGGTATCGGTGGCGACCCCGTCAATGGGCTGAAGCACATCGACATCCTCAAGCTATTCAACGAGGACCCGGACACCGATGCAGTCGTGATGATCGGCGAGATCGGCGGCACCGATGAGGAAATCGCGGCCGAGTGGGCCAAGAAGCACATGAAAAAGCCCGTCGTCGGCTTTATCGCCGGCGTCACCGCGCCCCCGGGAAAGCGCATGGGCCATGCGGGCGCAATCATCTCCGGCGGCAAGGGCACCGCGCAGGAAAAGCTCGCCGTGATGGAAGCGTGCGGCATCCGCACGACAAAGAACCCGTCCGAACTCGGAAAGTTGTTGAAGAGCGTGCTGAAGTAATACCGTCCGGCTGCGGCCGGCGCGTCACGGTGCCGCAGAGTGCCGCTCAGGGGGAGACGAGTCGATGATGGAATGGCTGATGAATCTGGAATGGGATGCCATCATCCAGATCATCATCATCGACATCCTGCTCGGCGGCGACAACGCGGTCATCATCGCGCTCGCCTGCCGCAACCTGCCGCCGAAGCATCGGCGCCAGGGCATTTTCTGGGGCGCGGCCGGGGCGATCATCCTGCGCGTGATCCTGATCACGATGGCGGTCGCGCTGCTCAAGGTGCCGTTCCTGAAGCTGATCGGCGGCGTGCTGCTGCTGTGGATCGGCATCAAGCTGATCGCGCCTCCGGAAGAGGAAGGTGGCGCGCATGGCAAGGTTCAGGCAAGCGACAAACTGCTGGCAGCGATCAAGACCATCATCATTGCGGATTTCGTCATGTCGCTCGACAACGTCATCGCCATTGCCGGCGCGGCCGAGCAGGCGGATCCGAGCCAGCGCACCGGGCTCATCATCTTCGGCCTGCTGGTCTCGGTGCCGTTCATCGTCTTCGGCAGCCAGATCATCCTCAAGTTGCTGGACCGTTATCCGATCATCATCCTGCTCGGCGGTGCGCTGCTCGGCTGGATTGCCGGCGGGCTCATCGTGTCCGACCCGGTTGCCGAGCCCCACATTCCCCAGACGCGACATGATCGATACATCGCCAGTGCGGCCGGCGCGGTGATCGTCATCGCGGCGGCGAAGTACTTTGCATGGCGTCGCCGCTCGAGTTCCGCGGCATGATGCGCCCATGACCGTCGCCCTCGACTTCGCGCTCAAGACCCATCCGGGGCTGGTGCGCCCGCTCAACGAGGACGCCATCGGCGCGGACCCGTCGTGCGGACTGTTCGCACTGGCGGACGGCCTCGGCGGCTACAACGCCGGCGAAGTCGCGAGCGTCATGGCGATCAGCTCGGTGCTCGAGCGACTGTCGTCGGCACTGGCCGACTCCCGCTCGAGCGACGTCGTTTTCACGCCTGACGACGTCATTTACGACACCGTCAACGAGATCAACGCCAATATCTACAACGCGGCACTCAACAGCGCAGCGTTCGAGGGCATGGCGACGACACTCGTCGTCGCCTGGTTCCTGGGTGAGCGGCTGTGGGTGGCGCACACCGGGGACTCGCGGCTGTATCGCTACCGCGACGACCAGCTCGAGCAACTGACGCGCGATCACTCCTTTTCGCAGGAACTGCTCGACGCCGGCATGGTGACCGAGGAAGAAGCGCGCATCCTGCCGGCCAAGAACCTCGTTACCCGCGCGCTCGGCGCGAGCCCCGAGATCGAACCGGAAGTGCAGGACCTCGACGTGATGGCGGGCGACCTGATCCTGCTGTGCTCGGACGGCCTGACCGAGATGGTCGGCAGCTACGAGATCGCCGGCCTGCTGGCGGCCCAGGCCGACATGCACGAGACCGCCCGTCGCCTGGTCGACCTCGCCAACGAGGCCGGCGGCCGCGACAACATCTCGGTCATCATCATCAAGGTGACCCGCAAGGACGCTGCCGAGCCGACTTCCGAGGGCACGGCTGCAGCCGTGGCTAGCGCGCCCGATGAAGCTTGAAACCGTGGCTAGACCGTTGATTGGCAGCCTTTTTACAGGCTGGCAGAATCTCCGGGAATACGAGAATATGGGCCCGAGGAGAAATGATGCCTAGGCTGGTCCTGAGTCTGGACGGTGTGGTGCTGCGGGAAGTCGGTCTGACGAAGGACCGCACGACCATCGGCCGGCGCTCGCACAACGACATCGTGATCGACAACCTCGCCGTCAGCGGCGAGCACGCGGTCATCTACAGCTCGGGCGGCGAGGTCTACCTCGAGGACCTCGGCTCCACCAACGGCACGACCGTCAACGGCCAGCCGATCAAGAAGCATTTGCTGCAAAGCGGCGACGCCGTCGAGATCGGCAAGTACCGGCTCAAGTTCCTGGCCGACGGCGCCTCCGGCACCGAGGGCGAAGTCGACATCGACACCTCGCAGCCGCTGAAGCGCGAGTTCTACGGCCCCGGCCCGGCGACGATCCAGATCCGCCAGCCCGGTTCCGGCGAGGATTCCCCGGCGGCGGCGTCGATCAAGATCCTCAACGGCGCCAACGAGGGCCGCGAGCTGCAACTGGTGAAGGCGCTGACCACGATCGGCCGACCCGGCCACCAGGTCGCCGTCATCACCCGCCGCCCGACCGGCTACTTCATCGCCCATGTCGAAGGCGAAGTGTTCCCGACCGTCAACGGCGCCAACCTCGGCTCGGCCGCGCATCCGCTCAAGAACAAGGACGTCATCGAACTCGCCGGCGTGCGGATGGAGTTCCTGAACGCGCCGGCGGTTTAGGTCGGCAAAGCTCCTCATCCGCCCGGATGAGACGCGCAGTCCGCGGCACCGACTGCCGCAAATCGTCACCCTCGAAAGCCGCAAACTGTCAGGAGTGCCTTGAATTCACGGCACTTTTCTCCGTTTAGGCGGCCATTCTCCCTGGCACGGATCTAGCAGACTGTTGGTCATCGGCAAGGGGCCGTGTCTGACCGAGATCTTCACAGGAGAGTAAATGAAACAGCAACTCAACCGTCTTCAGCGCGGCTTCACGCTGATCGAGTTGATGATCGTCGTGGCGATCATCGGCATTTTGGCGGCCATCGCGATTCCGGCGTATCAGGACTACACGGTCCGTGCGCGCGTGTCGGAAGGTATGGGGATGGCTTCGGAAGTTAAGGCACTTGTCTCCGACAACGCGTCGAACGCCAGCCCGAATGCGAACGGTGGATTGGCCGCCGGTATGCGCACAGACGCCGCTACGACCTGTATAGCAGCCGGTACGTGTACCAACCCCATCAACTCGCGAAATGTCACCAGCCTCACGGTAACGACCGTGTCAGGTCAAATTGATGTTCTCTACACGGCGCGATTGCGCCGGCCGCGACGGCCACCGTATCCCTTATACCGCTATCGGGTGGAGCTGCCCTCGTTGCCGGCACACCGCCGCCGGCCCCGATTACGTGGACCTGCTACGCAGCTGGCAAGACGGGTGCGCCGGCCTCAGCCACACTGCTGGGCAAGTACGCTCCTGCCGAGTGCCGCGCTTAATCGAAGCGGTAAGTTAGGCAACGAAGGGGGCGCTCGCGCCCCCTTTTCAATTCGAGCAGGATTCAGACGGTGATTTCGTTGACTGCGTGACCGAGGATGCCCTTGTCAAGTCACCCAACCTGATGTTCGGCTCGCTCCATTGCTCCATTACAGCGCTTCAGCCGATCGAATGAGCAAAGCGTTTACGTTTCGTCTTGGCTGGGCCGTCGGGCACCTCGACGCCAGCGCCGCCGTGCTTGGCACCGTTGTTCTTGCCGACGATGTTTCAGGCACCGAGGGCAGAATCTTCCCGACCGTCAACGGCGCGAACCTCGGTTCAGCCGCGCATCCGCTCAAAAACAAGGACGTCATCGAACTCGCCGGCGTGCGGATGGAGTTCCTGAGCGCGCCGGCGGTTTAGGTCGACAAAGTCCTCATCCGCTCGGATGAGACGCGCGATTAGCGGCACCGACTGCCGCAAAGCGTCATCGGCGAAAGCCGCAAAGTGTCAGGAGTGCCTTGAATTCACGGCACTTTTCTCAGTTTAGGCCGCAATTCCCCCTGGCACAGATCTAGCAGAGTCTTGGTCATCGGCTAGGGGCCGTGTCTGACCGAGATCTTCACAGGAGAGTAAATGAAACAGCAACTCAACCGTCTTCAGCGCGGCTTCACGCTGATCGAGTTGATGATCGTCGTGGCGATCATCGGCATTTTGGCGGCCATCGCGATTCCGGCATATCAGGACTACACGATCCGTGCTCGGGTGTCGGAAGGTATGGGGATGGCTTCGGAAGCTAAGGCACTTGTCTCCGACAACGCGTCGAACGCCAGCCCGGATGCGAACGGTGGATTGGCCGCCGGTATGCGCACAGGCGCCGCTACGACCTGTGTAGCAGCCGGTACGTGTACCAACCCCATCAACTCGCGAAATGTCACCAGCCTCACGGTAACGACCGTGTCAGGTCAAATTGATGTTCTCTACACGGCAGCGATTGCGCCGGCCGCGACGGCCACCGTATCCCTTATACCGCTATCGGGTGGAGCTGCCCTCGTTGCCGGCACACCGCCGGCGGCCCCGATTACGTGGACCTGCTACGCAGCTGGCAAGACGGGTGCGCCGGCCTCAGCCACACTGCTGGGCAAGTACGCTCCTGCCGAGTGCCGCGCTTAATCGAAGCAGTAAGTTAGGCAACGAAGGGGGCGCTCGCGCCCCCTTTTCAATTCGAGCAGGATTCAGACGGTGATTTCGTTGACTGCGTGACCGAGGATGCCCTTGTCAAGTCACCCAACCTGATGTTCGGCTCGCTCCATTGCTCCATTACAGCGCTTCAGCCGATCGAATGAGCAAAGCGTTTACGTTTCGTCTTGGCTGGGCCGTCGGGCACTTCGCCGTCAGCGCGGCTGTGGTTGGCACGATTATGCTCACCACTCTATGTCTATGGTATCCGCCACCTTTGGCCTCGCTGCAGGGGCTCGGAACGATTCTCGTCCTGCTTGCCGTCGTTGATCTCTCCCTCGGTCCGCTGTGCACGCTGCTCATTGCGTCGCCGAAGAAGCGTCCAGCGCATATAGCCCGCGACGTCGCCCTGATAGGCCTCGTGCAGGCGGCAGCCCTGGCGTACGGTGTTCACACGGTGTGGATCGCGAGGCCTGCCTATATCGTCTTTAACAAAGATCGCTTTGATGTGGTCAGCGCCTCCGAACTTGAGCACGAGTACTTTGGAGGGCGCACGGCGGGAGAATTTGCGTCTCCTCCGATCGGTCGAGCGCGATGGGTACATGCCGTTCCCCCGAGTTCGCTCGACGAGCGAAACAAATTGCTGCTCCAGGCAACTACCGGAGGCCCGGATTTGCGGCACTACCCGTCGCTCTACCATCAATGGCCGAAGGACACAGAAGGAGTACGCGCCCGGCTGAAGCCCCTCGAAAAGTTGTCAACGCTCAGCGCAGAAAACGCAGCCGCGGTTGCGGAAGTCGTAGTGAACTCTGGGCTACCTCAAGACCGACTTGCTTATCTGCCCCTTGTTGGGCGCAGCCGTATCGGCGTGGTGGTCGTGAAGCGTGACGATCTTTCGGTGATCGAGACTCTCGATATAACGCCGGACTACTGAAGACGCAGCGGTACCTGCTGTTATTGGCTGCGAATTATTGAGCCGCAGCGGCCATGATGGTGAAACGCGAGGTACCACTTTACGAATTGCCAGATTCCATCCTGGATTGGTGTCCCGGCTTGTGCCCTGTCCAACTTGTGAGCAGCGTCGTATCCGCAAACGTCGCCGGCACATCGCCTGGCTGCATCGGCAGGTAGTTGCGCTCGGCCTTCTTGCCGAGCGCCTCTTCGAGCGCGTCCAGGTACTCGAGCAGGCCGGCCGGACCATGGTTGCCGATGTTGAGCACCTGGTACGGCGCCCACGAGTGCGCCGGGTCCGGCGCGCCGTGTCGAATTCGGTATTCGGCTCCGGTGCGCGGTCGAGCACGCGCACGACACCTTCGACGATGTCGTCGATGTAGGTGAAATCGCGCTGCATCTTGCCGTGGTTGAACACGTTGACCGGCTCGCCCGCGAGGATCGCCTTCGTGAACAGGAACAGGGCCATGTCCGGCCGACCCCACGGACCGTACACGGTGAAGAAGCGCAGCCCGGTGGTCGGAATGCCGAACAGGTGGCTGTAGGTGTGCGCCATCAGTTCGTTCGACTTCTTGCTCGCCGCGTACAGGCTGACCGGGTGGTCGACGTTGTCGGATTCCTTGAACGGCAGGCGGGTGTTGCCGCCGTAGACGCTCGAGCTGCTGGCGTAGACGAGGTGCTGCGACCGGGTGGTGGCGGCAGGCCTCGAGGATGTTGAGGAAGCCGGTGATGTTCGAGCGGACGTACTCGTGCGGATTGATCAGCGAGTAGCGCACGCCGGCCTGCGCAGCGAGGTGCACGACGCGATCGAACTTCTCGGCAGCGAAGAGCTGATTGATATCCGCGCTGTCGGCGACGTCGAGCTTGTGGAACGAGAATCCCGGAAGCTCGAGCTGCTTCAGCCGCGCCAGCTTGAGGTTGACGTCGTAGTAGTCGTTCAGGTTGTCCAGCCCGACGACGGTGTCGCCGCGCTCGAGCAGGCGCCGCGCGACGTGCATGCCGATGAAGCCGGCGGCGCCGGTGACGAGGACCTTCATGCGGTTAGCGGACTCACGATGCTTTGTTGACGTGTTGCCGCGCGATCATGCTGGCACCGTTCCTCGGCCAACGCCGACGGTACGTCCAGCCTTCGCTCGCGCAGCCGTGCCGCGTCGTACTGGTTGCGACCATCGAAGATGACGGGCTGCTTCAGCAGGCTGCGGATCCGGCGGAAGTCGGGGCTGCGGAACTCCTTCCACTCGGTGATCAGCACCAGCGCGTCGGCGCCGGTCAGTGCTTCGTACTTCTCGGCGACGAGACTGAACCGCGAAGTGTCTCCGCTGACTTCCGCCAGTCGCCCTGCAAACGCCGTCGCAGCCACCGGGTCGAACGCGCGCACGGTGGCGCCGGCATCGAGCAGTCCGCGCACGATCGACAGCGCCGGCGCCTCGCGCACGTCGTCGGTGCCCGGCTTGAACGCCAGGCCCCAGACGCCGAACGTCCGTCCCTTGAGGTCGGCTCCGAACTGCTGCTTCACCTGCTCGACGACGTACTGCTTCTGGTGTTCGTTGCGCTGATGCGTCGCATCGAGCACCAGCGGCTCGACGTCGATCGTGCGCGCGGTGTGGATCAGCGCCTTCACGTCTTTCGGGAAGCACGATCCGCCGTAGCCCGCGCCCGCATAGATGAACGCGTGGCCGATGCGCGGGTCGGAGCCGATGCCGCGCCGCACGTTGTCGATGTCGACGCCGAGCCGGTCGCACAGGTTGGCGACCTCGTTGATGAAGCTGATCTTCGTCGCGAGCAATGCATTGGCTGCGTACTTGGTCAGTTCCGCCTCGCGTGTCGCCATCGTCAGCACGCGGTCGTGGTTCATGTTGAAGGGGCGATACAGCTCGAGCATCACCTTCTCGGCGGCCGGCGCGTTGGCGCCCACGATGATGCGGCTCGGTCGCATGAAGTCCTCGACCGCGGCGCCTTCCTTCAGGAATTCCGGATTGCTGACCACGTCGAACAGTTTCGGGTCGGCGCCCGCGGCGGCGATCGCCTGTGCAACCTTGTCGCCGGTGCCGACCGGCACGGTCGACTTCGAGGCGACCACCGTGTACTCGTCGATGACCTCGCCGATCTCGCTTCGCCACCTGCAGCACGATGCTGATGTCGGCCGAGCCGTCGTCGCGCGGACGGTGTGCCGACCGCGATCATCACGACCGGCGCGCTGAGCGTGCGGTCCTGCTTGCTGCGCCTGATAGGCATCGTGCAGCGACGTCGTGAAAGTGAGCCGGCCGGACGCCACGCCTTCCTTGACGAGGGCCGCCAGCCCCGGCTCGTAGAACGGCACTTCGCCGGCCGACAGCCGCCCGACGCGCTCCGGGTCGATGTCGACGCAGAAGACCGAATGACCCACTTCGCACAGGCACGCACCCGTGACCAGCCCGACATACCCGGTACCCGCAATGACGATCGACACCAGCTTCTCCCGAGAAGATCGAGAGGCTACAACATCGGCGGCAGCGTCAACTTCTGGTGGTAGGCAGAAAGCGAAACGCATGCGTCACTGACGCGCGAGGTTTCCCGAGGTGGGCGTTCGCGCTGAAACCGACGTCGTGCGGGCGTTCGCTGACGGCCGGATGCTGGTAGAGCAGGGTGCGGCCGCGCCATCGGTCACTCGATGACGTCCAGCCGCCTCGGCCGGTCGCTTGCTGTCTCGATCGGAATTGCGTGAGAAGCCGCGCGAGGTTGGCGCGTGCCTATCAGCTCGGCGTAACGCGCCAGATCTCGCCGCCGTCCGTGACGACATACAGACTGCCGTCCGCGCCCTGCACCAACGAGCGCATGCGGCTTGCAGGCAAGGCGCGGTGGCATCGGACGTGGCGGTACCGCCGGCATCGAGTACGAGGATGCGCAGGTTTTCCGCCGCCATGATGCTGACCGCAAGACGGCCGTCCCACGCCTTCCACTGTGTGCCTCTCAGGAACGCCAGCGGCCCCATGCCGCGCGCGCCGGTGTTGAGCACCCAGGCGGGACGCATCGCTGACGGAAAGCGCACGGTGTCGGTCATCGGCATCGTCGTCGGATTGCCGGCGTAGCCGCAGTAGTTGTCGGGGCAGTCAGGCTGGGCCGGTTCTGTGGGTCCCAGCCGGCGTTGCCACCGGCAACCAGTGGCGTGACTTCGTCGCTGTGGTTCGGTCCGTGTTCGGCGGTATAGGTTGACCGTTGCCTGGCCGGAAGTCGATCCCCTGCACATTGCGGTGACCGTAGGTGTAGATGCGTGCGTCGCCACCGCTGCGGTAGTGTTGTTGCCGGGTGCCGCTGCGCCGTTGCGGTCCACGCGCATGACCTTTCCGCCGAGCCGCGTCAGGTCCTGCGGCAGGCTGCTGTTGTGGTTGTCTCCCGACGTCACATACAGATAGCCGTCGGGGCCGAAGCGGATGCGGCCGCCGCTGTGCGCGCCGGCACCGCCCACCGCGTTGCCAACATGCTTGTAGGCGATGTCGGTGACGATGTCGACGCGATTGCTTGCGGTCGCGAAGGCTGCATCGAGTTGGATGCGCACGACGCGGTTGGTACGAGGGTTCGGGCTCAGGTTCGACGCCATGAACAGGTACACGTAGCGGTTGTTGGCGAAGTCCGGATCGATGGCGCGACTCCGTGTACGCCGCTTTGCCCTTCGCAGAACAGGTCGCTCGCGACCAGCGACGAACCGCCCGTCGCCGAAGAGCCGTGTCACCGCGCCACTCGCCGCGCGTCGCGACAGGCCCCGGCATTTCTCGGTGAACAGCATCGAACCGTCCGGCAGGAACGCCAGATCCCACGGGCTCGACAGCCCGGTTGCGACCACCGTGCGTGTGAGCGTTCGGAACGACCGTCGAAGGCGGCGGCGGTGGCGGTGGCGGTGGTGGCGGCGGCGGCGGCGGAGTCGGTGCTGGCGGAGGATGGTCGGCGCCGGCGTCGGCGAGCCGCCGGGCGGCGTCACGGGCGGCGGCGTGGGTGACGGGCTCGGGCTCGGCGCGGGAGTCGGCCCGGGCGTAGGCGCTGCGACCGGGGCCGCATCGTCACCGCCGCCGCACGCGACCAGTGCCGCGCCGGAGGCGACGGACAGCGAAAGGGTGAAGAACAGCGCTCTGCGGCTCATGGCGTGGCCTGCCCGAGGGCCGATGATCGCTCCAGTCTAGCTCATCGCCGCGCTCGCGATCACTCCCCCGCCCAGACTAGCTTCTTCCCGATAGAGCACGGCCGACTGCCCCGGCGTGACCGCCCACTGCGGTTCGTCGAACTCCAGTTCGAAGCGATTGCCATCGACGGCAGTCACCAAGCACGCGGCGTCTGATTGACGGTAGCGGGTCTTGGCGGTCAGTCGCGAGCCAACGTCCGGCGGCGCGCCACTGACCCATGCGGCGTCGATCACCTCGATGCGATCGGACATGAGCCAGGGGTGATCGTGGCCCTGCACCACCCAAAGCGTGTTCGTCACCATGTCCTTGCGCGCGACAAACCAGGGTTCACCCGATCCGTCCCGTGTGCCGCCGATACCAATGCCCTTGCGCTGGCCGAGCGTATAGAAGGCGAGGCCGACGTGTTCGCCGATCACATCGCCCGCCTCGTTCCGGATCGGCCCGGGGCGCATCGGCAGGTAGCGATTCAGGAATTCGCGGAACGGCCGCTCGCCGATGAAGCAGATGCCGGTCGAATCGCGCTTCGCCGCGTTCGGCAGGCCGATCTCGTGTGCGATCTCGCGCACTCGCCTCTTGTGCAGATCACCGATCGGAAACAGCGTGCTCGCGAGCTGCGCCTGGTTCAGGCGGTGCAGGAAGTAGCTCTGATCCTTGCTTGAATCGATGCCGCGCAGCAGTTCATACGATCCAATGTGCTGTCGCACGCGTGCGCTATCGGGCGCAACCGCGCCAGACTCCTTGAACGTCCGACGGGCATCGCCCGGGTTCCACCGAACCCGGGCGTAATGTCCCGTTGCGATGTGCTCCGCACCGAGCTTGAGCGCGTGATCGAGAAACGCCTTGAACTTGATCTCCGCATTGCACAGCACATCCGGATTCGGCGTGCGCCCGGCCGCGTACTCGCGCAGGAACTCGGCAAACACCCGGTCCTTGTACTCGGCGGCGAAGTTGACGGCTTCGAGCTCGATGCCGACCACGTCGGCCGCGGCGGCCGCGTCGATCAGATCCTGCCGCGTCGAGCAGTACTCGTCGTCGTCGTCGTCTTCCCAGTTCTTCATGAACAGGCCGACGACCTCGTAGCCCTGCTGCTTCAGCAGATGCGCCGCGACCGAGGAGTCGACCCCGCCCGACATGCCGATAACAACGCGCCCCTTGTTCATCCGATGGCAGATGGGTGCGCGTAAACGAGACTCAACGGATAGCGCTTTCCCGCGAGGTAATCATCGATGCACTTCATCACCAGAGGGCTGCGATGCGTGGGGATGCGTGCACGCACCTCGTCGGCCGTGAGCCAGAGCGTGCGCAGGATGCCCGTGTCGAGCGGCCGGCCGGGCTCGGCATCGCCGACGGTCCCGACAAAGGCAATGCGCAGGTAGGTAACCGGCGTTGCGTCGCGTGCAGATGCGGAGCGCGCCATGTAGATGCCGAGCAACGCGCCGGGCGCGAATGCGCACGCCGTTTCTTCCAGCGTTTCGCGGATCGCACCGTCGACGGGCGTCTCGCCGGGATCGAGGTGGCCGGCCGGTTGGTTGAGCCGGACGCCTTCCGGCGTCTCCTCTTCGACCAGCAGAAAGCGGCCGTTGTGCTCGATCACGGCGGCCACCGTGACGTTGGGCTTCCAGACGGCGGACATGGGCAATGGTTCCGGCGCGCCGCCGCGTGCGTGGCGGTGGTGCTTTCGCGTAAAGTCGCGATTCTATCGGCCGAGCCCACCGCGGCGGCCGGATCGGAAGGCTGCCATCCAAGAGCAGCCGCGGGCGAAGAAGCAGAAGACAAAATGCGCGCAGCAAGACACAACGCACGAGTGAACGCAAGAGCGAGAGGGACTGCTGTATGAAGATCGGAGTGCCCGCAGAAGTTCGTCCGGGCGAGACCCGCGTGGCCGCGACTCCCGAGACCGTCAAGAAACTGGTGGCGGGCAAGCACAGCGTCATCGTGCAGTCGGGTGCGGGAGCCTCGGCGAGTTACACGGACGACGCCTACACCGCCGCTGGAGCCACGCTGGCCAGCGCAGCCGAGGCGCTGTCTGCCGACATGGTGCTGAAAGTGCGCCTGCCGGTCGAGTCGGAACTCGGGGTGATGAAGCGAGGCGGCGTGCTGATCGGCATGCTCGAGCCGTTCAACAACGACGGCATCGCGGCGATGAACGCTGCGGGACTCACCGCCTTCGCCCTCGAGGCCGCACCGCGCACGACGCGCGCGCAGAGCATGGACGTGCTGTCGTCGCAAGCGAACATCGCCGGCTACAAGTCGGTGCTGATGGCGGCGAACACGTTCGGCAAGCTGATGCCGATGATGATGACGGCGGCGGGCACGATCAAGGCCGCACGCGTGCTGATCCTCGGCGCGGGTGTGGCCGGCCTGCAGGCGATCGCAACTGCCAAGCGACTCGGCGCGGTGGTCGAGGCATCGGACGTGCGGCCGGCGGTCAAGGAGCAGATCGAGTCGCTCGGCGCCAAGTTCGTCGACGTGCCCTACGAGACCGACGAGGAGCGCGAGATCGCCAAGGGCGTCGGCGGCTATGCGCGGCCAATGCCGGCATCGTGGATGCAACGGCAGGCAGCCGCCGTCGGCGAGCGGCTCAAGCAGGCCAACATCGCGATCGCCACTGCACTGATTCCCGGCCGCAAGGCGCCGGTGCTGATCACCGAAGAGATGGTCAAGGCCATGCAGCCGGGCTCGGTGATCCTCGACATGGCGGTCGAGCAGGGCGGCAACTGCGCGCTGTCGGAACTCGGCAGGACCGTGACGAAGCACGGCGTGCACATCATCGGCCAGCCCAACATTCCGGCGCTGGTGCCGACCGATACGTCGGCGCTCTATGCGCGAAACGTGCTGGACTTCCTCAAGCTCGTCGTCGACAAGGATGGCAACTTCACGCTGCCTGCAGAGGATGACATCGTGGCGGCCTGCCTGATGTGTGCAGGCGGCGAGATCAAGCGCAAGAACTGAACGATAGAGACACCAGGACTCCCATGGAAGCTGTTAGCCCGATAGTCATCAACCTGATCATCTTTGTGCTGGCCATTTACGTCGGCTACCACGTCGTGTGGAATGTCACACCGGCCTTGCATACGCCGCTGATGAGCGTGACGAACGCGATCTCGGCCATCATCATCGTTGGAGCGATGCTGGCGGCCGCTCTGACGGAGACCGGACTCGGCAAGGCGATGGGTGTGCTCGCGGTCGCGCTGGCCGCTGTCAACGTGTTCGGCGGTTTCCTGGTGACGCGCCGGATGCTCGAGATGTTCAAGAAGAAGGAGCCGAAGGCTGGCTCCGCCGGGAAACACTAGGGGCGGGCCATGACACTCAGCATGAACATCGTCATCCTGCTGTACCTCGTTGCCTCTGTATTCTTCATCCAGGCGCTGAAGGGCCTGTCGCATCCGAGCACGTCGCGTCGAGGCAATGCGTTCGGCATGATCGGCATGGCCATCGCCATCGTCACGACCGTCGCACTCACGTACCGCCTGGCGCCCCAGGCGGCGACCGGCGGCATGGCTTGGGTGCTGGTGGGCCTGCTGGTCGGCGCAGCGGTCGGCACGACGATCGCGTTCAAGGTCGAGATGACCAAGATGCCGGAGATGGTGGCGTTCATGCACAGCATGATCGGCCTGTCGGCAGTGTTCATCGCGATCGCCGCAGTGGCAGAGCCGTGGGCCTTCGCCATTGCCGAGAAGGGCGGGGCGCTGCCGGGAGGAAACCGCATCGAGCTCGCGCTCGGCGCTTTCATCGGGGCCGTCACTTTCACCGGCTCGGTCATCGCGTTCGGCAAGCTTGCGGGCAAGTACAAGTTCCGGCTGTTCCAGGGCGCACCGGTCGTGTTTCCCGGGCAGCACAAGCTCAACCTTGCGCTGGGCCTTGCTGCAGCGTTCTTCTGCTTCGGCTTCTGGCACTCGCAGAGTCCGATGGACTTCGCGCTTGTCATTGCGCTCGGTTTCCTGCTCGGCGTGCTGCTGATCATTCCGATCGGCGGCGCCGACATGCCGGTGGTGGTGTCGATGCTCAACAGTTACTCTGGCTGGGCTGCTGCCGGCATCGGGTTTTCGTTGAACAATTTCATGCTGATCGTCGCCGGATCGCTGGTGGGTTCGTCCGGCGCGATCCTCAGCTACATCATGTGCAAGGCGATGAACCGGTCGTTCTTCAACGTGATCCTCGGCGGTTTCGGCGGCGAAGTCGCGGTGGCGAGCGGCAAGGCCGAGCAGCGGCCGGTGCGCTCGGGCTCGCCCGACGATGCGGCGTTCCTGATGGAGAACGCCGAGACCGTGATCATCGTGCCGGGCTACGGCCTCGCGGTCGCGCGCGCACAGCATCCGCTGAAGGAACTCGCCGACAAGTTGATCGCCAAGGGCGTGAACGTGAAATACGCGATCCACCCGGTGGCCGGCCGCATGCCGGGCCACATGAACGTGCTGCTGGCCGAGGCCGAGGTGCCCTACGACCAGGTGTTTGAGATGGAGGACGTCAACGGTGAATTCGGCGAGGCCGACGTTGCGCTGATCCTCGGCGCCAATGACGTCGTCAACCCGGCCGCCAAGGATCCGAAGTCGGCGATCGCCGGTATGCCGATCCTGGAGGCCTACAAGGCGAAGCAGGTGATCGTTAACAAGCGCTCGATGGCCTCGGGTTACGCCGGCCTCGACAACGAGCTCTTCTACATGCCGAAGACGATGATGGTGTTCGGCGACGCGAAGAAGGTGATCGAGGAGATGGGCAAGGCCATCGGCTAGGATTCATCGCCGCGCCTGGCCCTGCGCCCCGTGCGGCCCCGCCACGACCAACGGGGACTCTGAGACAGGTGCCATGCAGTCTGACGCGCTGCTGCTTGTCGTCGACATCCAGAACGACTTCCTGCCCGGCGGAGCACTCGCCGTCGAGCGGGGCGACGAAGTGATCAGCGTCATCAACCGGATCGCCGTGCGCTTCGACAACGTCCTGCTGACGCAGGACTGGCACACCGCGGGTCATATCTCGTTCGCCTCATCGCATGCCGGCAAGGCACCGTTTTCGACGATCGAGCTCGACTACGGCCGACAGGTGCTGTGGCCGGATCATTGCGTTCAGGGCACGTACGGCGCCGCTTTCGCGCAACGCCTGGTCGTGCCGCATGCGCAGGGCGTGATACGCAAGGGCTATCACGCTCATACCGACAGCTACTCGGCATTTCTCGAGGCCGATCGCCGCACGCCCACCGGGCTGACCGGGCTGCTGAACGAGCGCGGATTTCGCACGGTCTATCTCGCGGGGCTGGCGCTGGATTTCTGCGTCGCCTGGAGCGCGCTCGATGCCCGACTGCGCGGGTTCGAGGCCATCGTCATCGACGATGCCTGTCGTGCGATCGACACCAATGGCTCGCTCGATGCCGCGCAGCGCGCCTTCACTGATGCCGGCGTTCGTGTGATCGCCTCTGACACGCTTCAGTGACTCCGCTGCGCTGGGCCTCGGTAACACTTCGTTACGACTCTCACATTCCGCGACCGGCGGCACTTGACCGCGCACAAGGTCGCGAGGGACTGCAGTCCTAACCTGTGCACATCGATACGAAGGAGGTTGCGATGACACGGATGGCTGGACAACGTCGGACTTGGGTGAGCTTGGGCCTGGCAGCCGCGACTGCCGTGCTGGCAGTCGGCACGGCGCTCGCGCATGGTGGGTACGGACCCGGGCATGACATGGGCTGCGGCGCCGGCACTGGTCCGGGAGGTTGCGGCGCGGGAGTCGGACCCGACATGCGCCAGGGAATGGGGCGGGGCACGGGCCAGGGCACGGGCCGGGTCAGGGCGTGTCGTTGCTTACCGAGGAAGAGCGCACTGCGCACCGCGCAAAGATGCAAAGCCTCGCGTCGGTTGACGAATGCAAGGCTTACATCGCCGACTTCAGCCAGCAGCTACAGGCGAAGGCCAAGGAAAAGGGAGCGGCGGTCGGCGGCCCGAATGCCGCGATGTGTGACCGCATGCAGGCGCACGGTCGCTTCACGAAGTAGCAGCCCATGCCGTGGCGGGCGGATCGCCACGGCTGCGCTTCACGGCGTTCTGGGCGGCGGGCCGGACGGCCCGCCGCGGTACTCAACCCTTGGCGACCTCGCCGACGAAGATCTCGACTCGGCGGTTCGCGGCGCGTCCGGCGTCGGTTGCGTTGTCCGCGATCGGCCCGCGCGAACCTCGGCCATCGATTGAGTCACTGCTGTGTCGTGAGTCCGAGCTTGCGCAACGTCGTCAACGACGGTGCAGAATCGCGGGAGCATCTTCGCGCGACCTTTGCAGCTCCGGTGTCGTCGCGGGACTCAAATCGAAACGAAGTATCGAGGTGATCGCAGCGTGTTACCGACATGACGGACATCGAGGAAATCACAGGCCAGGCCCTCGACGAATGGCGGCCGGCATGGCAACGGTTACTTGCCGCGGCCGGGCTGCCGACCGACGATCTTGGTGAGGTCGACCGTGCATGGAAAGCAGGCCAGGGAGCTGAACTGCTCGCGGCTGCGGGCGTGCAGTGCCAGGGAGTGCACCGCCTGCTGCGCTCGATGGTTGTCGCCCCGGACCATCGCGGTTCACGGTGGGGCGATCGCTTGCTGGCTAGCGTCGAGTCAAGTCTGCGGCGCGACGGTGCGAATGCCGTGTGGCTGCTGACAACGAGTGCCTCGGAATTTTTCAGCCGCCACGGCTATGTCGCGCGACCGCGCACCGAAGCACCGGCGGTGATCGCATCGACGCAGCAGTTCCGTGGCCTGTGCCCGGGGTCGGCGGTGCTGATGGTCAAGCGCCTCGACTGAGCAGTGCGACCAGCGTCGGCGCGAGCCACGGCGCGATGAATGCCGTCACCAGCGCCGTCAGTCCCATTGCCAAGCCTGCAAACGCGCCCATCTGTTCGCTCACCTGGAACGCACGTGCGGTGCCGATACCGTGCGCCGCGACGCCCACTGCAAATCCGCGCGCCGCATGCGACTCGACGCGCAACGCGTTGAGTAGCGGGCGCGCGATGACCGCGCCGGTCATCCCGGTCAGGATGACGAATACCGCAGTGAGCGAGGGCAGGCCGCCGATTTTCTCGGAGATGCCCATCGCAATCGGCGTTGTCACCGACTTCGGGGCGAGCGACAGTAGCGTTTCGCGCGACGCGCCCAGTGCCCACGCGATGCCGAGCGCCGAAATGATCGCAGTGATTACTCCGGCCACCAGACCGAGTGTCAGCGGCAACCAGAGGCGCGCCAGTCGCGCGCGCTGGTCATACAGTGGTATCGCCAGCGCGACGGTCGCTGGTCCGAGCAGGAAGTGCACGAACTGCGCTCCGTCGAAGTAGGTGCGGTACGGCGTACCGGTCAGGACCAGCAGCGACACCAGCAGGACCACGGCGATCGCGACCGGGTTGGCGAGCGGGTTCATGCCGGTGCGCTGATAGATGCGCCAGGCGACGAGGTAGGCGAGCAGCGTGGCTGTCAGGCCGAGCAGGGGCGTGGCAGCGAGATAGACCCAGATCGAATCAAGCCTCGGTGTCATCGGGCGCGAAGCGGCGTGCGGTCCAAGTGACGACCAACGCTGTGACGGCGATGGCCAGAGCGGTGCTCACGAGGAGCGAGACGACGATCGGCAACCACTCCTGGCCTATGCGCGTCACGTGCAGCATCACGCCGACACCGGCCGGGACGAACAGCAGCGACAGATGCTTGAGCAGCTCCAGAGACGTCGGACGGAGCGCGTCGAGCGCAACGGGACGCGCCATCAACATGACGAGCAGCAGCACCATGCCGAGCACCGGGCCTGGAATCGGCAAGCGCAGCAGGTAACTCAGCACCTCTCCGATCGTCTGAAAGACGAGCAGCGTCGCGAGCGCTTCCAGCATTGCGTCAGTTCGGCTTCAGGCGCTTATCGAGCCACTCGATCCAGTGCATTACGCGCGTCTCGGTGCCGCTCTGCAGGTGTGTGATGCAACCGATGTTGGCCGACAGGATCGCGTCTGGCTGCGGCGTCTGCAGGTGGCCGAGCCGTCGGTCGCGCAGCTGAATCGACAGCTCCGGCTGCAGTACCGAGTAGGTGCCGGCCGAGCCGCAGCAGAAGTGGCTTTCGCCGATGGGCGCCACGGTGGCACCTAATGAGGCGAGCAGCGCCTCGACCGCCCCCTTTACCCTGAGTCCGTGCTGCAGCGTGCAGGGCGAGTGAAACACCACTTTGCCGGCGGCGCCGTTGCCGAGCATGCGCTTCAGCTCGTCGCCGAACGCCGGCAGGATCTCGGCGATGTCCTTCGTCAGTTCACTGACGCGCAGAGCCTTCGCCGCGTAGGCCGGATCACGCGCGAGCATGTGGTGGTATTCCTTGACCTGCAGACCGCAGCCGCTGGCGTTCATGACGATCGCTTCCGCTCCCGCCTCGATCAGCGGCCACCACGCATCAATGTTGCGGCGGGCATCGTCGAGTCCGCCGTCCTGGTCGTTCAGGTGATAACGGATGGCCCCGCAGCAACCGGCCGTTGCGGGACGCAGCACTTCGATGCCGAGCGCATCGAGCACACGCGCCGTCGAGGTGTTGATGTTCGGCGCCATCGCTGGCTGCACGCAGCCTTCGAGCAGGATCATCTTGCGCGCCTGCGTGCGCGAGGGGTAGGCGCCGGCAGCCTGCGCAGCGGGGACCTTGGCCTTGAGACTCGAGGGCAGCAGCGGCCGCACAAACTGACCGAGTTTCATGGCCGGCCCGAACAGCGGGCTCGTCAGTCCAGCTTTCAGCACCGCGCGGACGGCGCGGCCGGCGAATGGGCGCGGCACGCGTTCGTCGACGATCTTGCGCCCGATGTCGACCAGCCGACCGTACTGCACGCCCGACGGGCAGGTCGTTTCGCAGCTGCGGCAGGTCAGGCACCGGTCCAGATGCAGTTGCGTTTTCGCCGTCACGGCGACGCCTTCCAGCATCTGCTTCATCAGGTAGATGCGGCCGCGCGGCGAGTCGAGCTCATCGCCGAGCAGCTGGTAGGTCGGGCAGGTCGCCGTGCAGAAGCCGCAATGCACGCACTTGCGCAGGATCGCGTCCGCCTCCTTGCCTTCGGGCGTGTCGCGGATCCAGTCGGCCAGTTGTGTCTGCATGGCTAGAACCTATCTCAGAATCCCCGGTGGTCGCGGCGGGGCCGCATTGGGCGCAGGGCTAGGCGCGGCGAGGGGACCATTGCGTGTGCAAGGACCCGAGTCGCAACAACGCCATGCGCCCAATGCGACCCTGCCCCGGAGGGTTGGCAAAAGAAGCGGGCGTCTGCGGCGTTGGCCGGCTCGGCCGTAGACCCGGCTACTGTCCTTCGCCAACCGCCTTGCATCCGCCCGCTTCTTTTGCCAACGCGATCCATCGGGGACTCTGAGATAGGTTCTAGGCCAGCGGGATCAGCCGGCCCGGGTTGAAGATGCCGGCCGGGTCGAACTCGGCCTTCAGCCGCGTGTTCAACCGCGCCAGGACCGGGTCGAGCGGATGGAACGCCGGGATGCGGTCATTTCCGCCACGGAATCGCGTGATGTGTCCGCCGACCGCCGCGCAACGCGCGCGAATCTCGTCGGCCGGAAGATCGCCGAACACCCAGCGTTGGCCGCCATGCCACTCGATCAACGTGGCGCCGAGGCCGAGCGGTGGCGTGGTCGGCGGCACGGCCAGCCGCCAAATCGCCGACCGGCCAACGGACCCAAAATAAGGATGCCGCTGTTCGCGCAGATCGGCCCACCAGCGTTCGGCGCTATCAACGACGCTCCCGCCGAGCCGCGCCTGCGCCGCGTCGACGGCCGCGCGCGCGCCGGACAGTCGCAGCCACAGCGAGCCATCGAGCCAGGCACTGGCCGAGATCGGCAACGGCTGGCCGGCCCACTCGTTGAGCTGGCGTATGGCCGTGGCCTCGTCGATCTCGAAGCGCAGCGTGCACTCGGCGACGGGACGGGGCAGTACCTTCAGTGAAACGTCGATCAGCACTCCGAGCGTGCCGAGCGAGCCAGCGAGAACGCGTGCCATGTCGTAACCGGCGACGTTCTTCATCACGCGCCCCCCGAACGAGAGTAGGTCGCCGCGACCGTCGACTACGCTTGCGCCCAATATGAAATCACGTATCGACCCCGCGGCAACACGGCGCGGGCCAGCGATGCCGGCCGCGATCGCGCCGCCAACGGTGGCCGTTTCACCAAAGTGCGGTGGCTCGAACGGCAGCAACTGATTGTGTTCGGCGAGCAATGCTTCGAGCTCGGCGAGCGGCGTGCCGGCGCGCACGGTAACCACCAGCTCGGTCGGCGCGTAATCGACGATGCCGCGGAGCTCGCGCGGATCGAGCAATTCGCCTGCCGTCGCGTTGCCGTAGAAGTCCTTGGTGCCGCCCGCACGAATACGCAGAGGAGTGCGCTCATCGGTCGCTGCACGCACGCGGCTGCGCAGGCGCGTCAGCGCCGGATGCTCGTGTTCGGTCATCGCACGCGGGCCGCGTCGATAGGCCGGCAGTCGAGCACGGGCGAGGCGTGGGGCATCGTCGTGTTCAGAAGCGCGGCAGCTCGGGGAACTTCAGCTGCCCGCCATGCACGTGCATCTTGCCGTATTCGGCACAGCGGTTCAGCGTCGGCACGGCCTTGCCCGGATTCAGCAGACCCGGCGGATCGAAGGCGCGTTTGATCGCGTGGAAAGCCTGCAGCGTCGCGGTATCGAATTGCTGGCACATCTGGTGGATCTTTTCGACGCCGACGCCGTGTTCACCGGTCACCGTGCCGCCGACCGCGATCGAGAGTTCGAGAATTTCGAAGCCGAATTCCTCCGCGCGCACGACGGATGCGGGATCATTGGCGTCGAACATGATCAGCGGATGCAGGTTGCCGTCGCCGGCATGAAAGACGTTGGCGCAGCGCAGGCCGTACTTCTGCTCCATGGCGGCGATCGCCTTCAGCACCTCGCCCAGCCGCTTGCGCGGGATCGTGCCATCCATGCAGTAATAGTCGGGCGAAATCCGGCCCACCGCGGGGAACGCCGCCTTGCGCCCGGCCCAGAAGCGCAGGCGCTCGGGTTCGGACTGCGACACCGTCAGCTGCGTGGCGCCGCTCGTCTCGAGCACCGCCTTGATGCGCTCGATCTCCTCGGTGACCTCCTCGGGCGTGCCATCCGATTCGACCAGCATGATGATGGCGGCGTTGAGGTCGTAGCCCGCCTTCACGAACGGTTCGACGGCTGCGGTGGCCGGCTTGTCCATCATCTCCATGCCGGCCGGGATGATGCCGGCAGCGATCACGGCGGCGACGGCGTCACCGCCCTTTTCGACGTCGTCGAACGACGCCATGATGACCTGCTGCTTCAGCGGCTTGGGCACCAGCTTCAGCGTCGCTTCGGTCAGCACCAGCAGCAGGCCCTCGGAGCCCACCGCCAGCGGCAGCAGGTCGTAGCCGGCGGCATCCGGCGCCTCCGAACCGATCTCGATGATGTCGCCCTCGATCGTGACGCCGCGCACGCGCAACACGTTGTGCAGCGTGAGTCCATATTTCAGGCAATGCACGCCGCCGGCGTTCTCGGCGATGTTGCCGCCGATGGTGCACGCGATCTGGCTCGACGGATCGGGCGCGTAGTACAGGCCGAGATGCGCCACTGTCTCGGAAATCGCCGAATTGCGGACACCGGGCTGCACTTTCGCGGTTCGCGCCAGCGGGTCGATCTTCAGGATGCGGTTGAACTTGGCGAGCGACAGCAGCACACCCTGGCCGTGTGGCAACGCGCCGCCCGAAAGCCCGGTGCCGGCACCGCGCGGTACGACGGGCACCTGCAGGCCATGGCAGGCGCGCAGGATCTGCACGACCTGCGCCTCGTCCTCCGGCAGCGCAACGACCATCGGCAACTGCCGGTACAGCGTCAGGCCGTCGCATTCGTAGGGTCGCGTGTCCTCCTCGCGCCACAGCACGCAATGATCGGGCAGGAAGTTGCGCAGCTGCGCGACGACGGCGCGCTGGCGTTCGACATCGACAGGCCCGGCGCCTTCAAGCGGGATGCGCTCGGACAGCATCTGCATCGGCGGGTGCGCGAGGTCGGCCGGAGCGTTCATGGCGGTGACGGTATCACGCAGCGCGGCCGCTGCCGAGAGTGTGTGGACTGGCGAGTTTCCAGGTTCGGATCACGTCCGGGCCGCCCGCCGGCTGCCGGATGGCGACATGGCAACATCGCAGCAACGTGCGGCTGGTGTCATACCGTCGTCGAATCGGACCTTGGATGAAGGATCAGCGGATGGCAGCCACAGCGAGGCGCGGACGAAATCGATCGTCGGGTATCGCCGCGGAGCGGGCCTGCGCTGCGGCGGTTCTTGCACTCCTCCTGCTGGGCTGTGCTGCACCCGCGCCGCCGCAGCCGGCCGCTGCAGGTCCGGCATCGGTGGCTCCGCTGCCGCCGACGCCGTGGCGCGACGGTCCGCCGCTCGTGCTGTCGTCCGGCACGTGGCAATGGATCGACGCCGGACGCGATCGGTCGATCGTCGGCCGTTGGATCTCGCCCGGAGCGGCGCAGGCGAAAGGCCTCCTGTTAGTCCTGCCCGGCCTGGCCCAAGGCAGTAGCGTTTCAACGGCGGTCGCCGAGGGATTGGCTGGCGCTGGTTTTGTCGTCCTTGCCATTGGCCATCCGGGCAACGATGCGGCGGTGTGGCAGAGCCCGGAGGCGCGACGCGCGGACTTCAATCTGGCCGCGCGACGGATGTTCTCGGTGGCCGAAGTCGCGGAACGGGGTGCAGATGTGCGATTCGTGCTGGACGAGCTCGAGCGCGAGCCGCCGTCGTGGCTTCCACAGTCGGCCAGCGCGCGCGTCGGCGTGATCGGCATTGGCCTGGGCGCGCAGACGACACAGTGGCTGCTGGGCGAACAGATGGCGCGCAACCACGCTCCGGTCGTTGAGCGCCGCGTTCGGGCGGTCGCCCTCCTCGGCCCCTATGTGGGCTTCGAAGGACCGGCCATGCATCAGCGCTACGGTGCGATCACGACGCCAATGCTGGTGGCCTATGGCCTGACGGAGACCGATCCCTATGGACTGGGCATGACCTCGCAGCAGCGGCGCGCAATGGTTGACCTGCTGGTCAACGCGCGCGTCATCGAAGTGCGACTGCCGGCGGTTTCGCTGGCGACGCTGCTCACCCCAGGTTCCGAGCCGGCTCACGCTGAGACGGCCCGAGGGCTGCCGCCGCTGCCGGGCGGCGGGACAACGCCGCGCGGTGAGCCGCCAACGCGCGGCGGACGGGCGCCCGGGGGCGGCACGCCACCGATGGCCGGGGGTCCGTCCGGCGATTCGACGTCGATGCCAGACAGGCCGTCGGGTGCCGGCAGCGTTCGCAATCAGCAGGCTGTGCGCGTGGCCGTGCTGTTTTCCGTCAGTGCGTTCTTCGAGGCGGAACTGCTCGGCAGCGCCGACGCGCGCGAGTGGCTGGAAGGTCCTCACCCCGGACCGGCACTATGGACGTTCCACCCCGCGGGCCGGACGGGCCGCGCGCCGGGCGCAAGCCGCTAAGGTCCGCCGTCAGCGCATCGGTGCGGTGACGATGCGCGAGACGATCGGGCGATAGCGCTCGGTCCAGCGTTCGAGTGCCCCGGCAGCGCCGCCGAAGACCTGCCGGATGAACGCGAGCGAGAGTTCGCGCGTGGCGGCCTTGACCTGCGGGTTGAGCTGCGCACCGCCCGTGCCGGCGCGGTCGGTGAAGATGCTGTG
This sequence comes from uncultured beta proteobacterium, assembly GCA_963724365.1. Classification (GTDB taxonomy): domain Bacteria; phylum Pseudomonadota; class Gammaproteobacteria; order Burkholderiales; family Burkholderiaceae_F; genus JALORV01. Next base: position 59,793 of record CAVRUR010000005.1, read on the forward strand.
CGAGCCGCCGGCAAAGATCGCGAGCGTCTTGTCCCTGCTGCCGATCGCCTCGAATACGGCGACACGATCATCAGCACCCGAGTAGTAGCCCGGGATCTGGATTACATCCTCGGTGGCCGTGATGTGCAGTGTCGGGATGGTGACGTGTTTCAGGATCCGCGACGGATCGGTCTCGCCGTAGAACGGCGGCGCCGAAATCAGGATGGCGGCGCGATAGCGGGGATCGCTGTAGTCGATCGTGCGGCCGTTGCGCTCGACGCGCGCGCCGGCGGCCAGCAGCGCGGTATTGGCGCCGTACGAATGACCGGCGACGACAATGTGCTCGCGATCGACGCGCGTTGCGTGTTCGCTCGACAGCAACTGGTCGAGCGCGAAACGCAGGTCGAGCGCACGGTCGATGGCTTCACGCTCCTGCGCGGCGTCGTGCAGTCGCCCGATGAGTCCGAACGGGTTGCCGACCCAGATCGCACGATCGCTGCCGACATGCTGGACGTGCAGGCTGGCGATGCCGTTCGCGGCGAAATGGCTGCCGAGATAGCTGTAGCCGCGGCGCGATCCGCCGATGCCGTGCGAGAACACGACCAGCGGAATGCTCGCTCCGGGCTCGATCACTTCCGGCAGGTACAGCCGCACCGGCACGGCGCGGCCGCGCAGTGGATCGATCCACTCGTATTCGACTGTCGTAAATGCCGGTGCCGGAACGGTGCTTGCCGTCGCGATGGATTCGTCCGGAACCTGCGCTGCCAGGGGCGCGACGAAGAACAGACCGAGGGCCAGTCCGATCCCGCCACAGGCCGCCAGAGCGCGGCGTCGGTTCATGGGGTGCTCGGTCATCATCATTCGGCTCCCGGGGCCTGTGGAGCGGCCGCAGGCGGGCTCGGTCTGCGATGCAGGATGCGCCGGCGGATGAAGGAAAGGAAGTCGTCTACATAGGTGAACACGACCGGCACCACCAGCAGGCTGAGGAAGGTCGAGGTGATCAGCCCGCCGATCACGACGATCGCCATCGGTGCACGGAAACTCGGATCCGTACCCAGGCCGATCGCCACCGGCATCATGCCGGCGCCCATCGCGATCGTCGTCATCACGATTGGGCGCGCGCGCTTGCGGCAGGCGTCGATCAGGGCGTCCCAGCGCGACAAACCGTGGTCGCGGCGCGCCATGACGACATAATCGATCAGCAGGATCGAGTTCTTGGTTGCGATGCCCATCAGCATGATCAGTCCGATCATCGACGGCATCGACAGCGCCGTCTGCGTGACGAACAGCGCCAGGAACGCGCCCGGGATCGAAAGAACCAGCGCGGCAAGGATCGTGACCGGTTGCACGAAATCCTTGAACAGCAGCACCAGCACGATGTAGATGCACAGCACGCCGGTGGCCATCGCCAGGCTGAAACTTGCGAACAGTTCGTTCATCGCTTCGGCATCGCCGACGGTGGTCTGGCTCACGCCCGGCGGCAGGCTCTGCAGGCTCGGCAGCGCCAGCGCCTGCTTCTCGACCTCGCCCAGCGGCTGGCCGTTGAGCTCGATCTCGAAGTTGATGTTGCGCAGGCGGTCGTAGCGATCGATCTCCGCCGGTCCGCTGGCGATTGCCAGTTGCGCCACGTTGCCGAGCATCACCGGTCCGTTCTTGCCGGGCACCGGCAGCCGTTCGAGCAAGGCGAGGTCCTGGCGCGCGTCCGGCGGCAGCTTGACGACGATCGGCACCTGGCGCTGCGAGAGGTTGAGCTTGGCCAGTCCCTGGTCGTAGTCGCCGGCGGTCGCGATGCGCAGCGTGTCGGCGATCGCGGTCGAGGTGACGCCGAGGTCCGCCGCCTTGGCGAAGTCCGGTCGCACGATGAGTTCCGGCCGCACCAGGCTCGCCGTGGTCGTCACGTTGCCGATGCCCGGAATCGTGCGCAGGTCGCGTTCGACGGAGCGCGCGTGTTCGGCCAGAGTCTGGCCATTTTCGCCCGCCAGTACCAGGATGTACTTCTCGGCCGAACCGCCAAAGCCAACGTTGATGCGCGCCCCTGGCAACGCAGTGAGCGCCTCGCGCAGCTCACGCTCGACGACCTGCTTGGAGACGCCGCCGCGATCACTGCGCGGGGTCAGGTTGATCGTCAGCGTCGCCTTGCGGGCTTCCGCAGCACCGCGCGGTGCGAACGGGTCGGACCCGGCGGCGCCGCCACCGATGGCGGTGTAGACCAGCTTCACGTGCGGATGCTTCTCGACGATGGCGCGCGCCTGCTCGGCCGTCGCCAGCGTCTGCTTGAAGGTGCTGCCCGGTGGCAGGGTCAGGTAGACCTGCGTCTGTGACAGGTCGTCGGGCGGAAGAAAGCCCGTGGGCAGCAGCGGCACGAGTGCGAACGAGCCGAAGAAGAACGCCGCCGCGGCGAGCGAAGTCGCGATGCGATGCTTCAGGCACCACTGCGCCCAGCGCAGGTAGATCGTCATCCAGCGCGGCTGGGGATGGTCCTTGCGCGGTGGCTTCATCAGGTACGCGGCCATCATCGGCGTCAGCATCCGCGCGACGACGAGCGAGAAGAACACCGCAATCGCCGCGGTCCAGCCGAACTGCACGAAGAACTTGCCCGGCACGCCGCTCATGAACGCCGTCGGCAGGAACACCGCGATCAGCGTGAAGGTGGTGGCAATGACGGCCAGTCCGATCTCGTCGGCGGCTTCCATCGCCGCCTGGTACGGCGACTTGCCCATTCTCATGTGCCGCACGATGTTCTCGATCTCGACGATCGCGTCGTCGACGAGGATGCCGACCACCAGCGACAGCGACAGCAGCGTCACGACGTTCAGCGTGAAGCCCATCAGGTACATCGCGCCGAAGGTCGGCAGGATCGACAGTGGCAGCGCGGCGGCCGACACCAGCGTTGCGCGCCAGTCGCGCAGAAAGAGCCACACGACCAGCACGGCGAGGAGCGCACCTTCGATCAGCAGCCACATCGATCCGGTGAAGTTCTCCTCGACCGGATCGACGAAGTTGAAGGCCTCGGTGATCTGGATGTCCGGGTGCTCGGCCTTGAGCCGTGCGAGCTGCGCACGCACGCCCTCGGCGACGTCGACCTCGCCGGCGCCGCGACTGCGCGTAATTTCGAAGCCGACCACCGGTGCACCGTTCAGCAGCGCGGCCGAACGCTGCTCGCCGACCGTGTCCGAGACCGTGGCGACCTGGTCGAGGCGGATGCGGCGTCCGTCGGCGAGCGCGATGTCCATCGCCGACAGTTCCTCGGCCGACTGAACCGTCGCGATTGTCCGCACTGACTGCTCGATGCCGCCGATGTCGGCGCGGCCGCCGGAGGCTTCCTGCTGTATCTGTCGCAGCTGCCGCGAGATGTCAGCTGCAGTCGCCTTCAGCGCCAGCAGCCGCGCCGGATCGAGTTCGACACGGATCTCGCGATCGACGCCGCCGACGCGCGCCACGGCGCCGACCCCGCGCACGCTCAGCATGTTCTTGGTTACCGTGTTGTCGACGAACCACGACAGCGCTTCGTCGTCCATGCGTTGCGAGGCGACCGTATAGGTCAGGATCGGCGAGCCGGCCAGGTTGACCTTGGACACGACCGGGTCCTTCAGGTCGCCCGGCAGGTCGGAGCGAACGCGCGAGACCGCATCGCGCACGTCGTCGAGTGCCTCCTGTGTGGGCTTTTCAAGTCGGAATTCGACCGTGATCGTCGCGGTGCCGTCCTGTACCTTGGTGTAGATGTGCTTGATGCCCTGCAGCGTCGCGATCGAGTTTTCGATCTTGCGGGCGACCTCGGTCTCCATCTGCGCAGGTGCGGCGCCTGGAAGCGACGCGACCACCGTCACGGTCGGCAGGTCAATGTCGGGAAACTGCTGGATCTTCATGCCGCGGAAGCCCAGCACGCCGATCAGCGTCAGCATGACGAACAACAGCACCGCAGGTATCGGGTTGCGGATCGACCAGGCGGAGACGTTCATCCCGATCTCCTCTACTTTCGCCGCCGACTTGACCGGTAGGGCCGGCGACTCGACGACGCGCACGGTGTCGCCGTCCGCGAGAAAGCCGGCTCCGGTTTCGACGACGCGCGTCGTCGCATCGATGCCGTCACGTACCTCGATGCGATCGCCGACACGACGGCCCACGTTCGACCTTGATCTGCGCGACCTTGTTGTCCGGGCCGATACGGAACACGTAGGCAAACCCGTCGCGCAGCAGCACCGCGCTCTGCGGCAGCGTGAGCGCCGGGCTGCGGTCGAGTTCGAACTCGCCGCGCGCAAAGGTGCCGGCGCGCGCGGCGGTGCCGGCGGCGATGTCGACGTAGACGATGCCGTTGCGCGTGGCCGGATCGACCGACGGCGCGACGGCGCGCACGCGGCCGGTGATGCGTTCTCCGCTGGGCGTCGTCAGGCTCGCCGCAACGCCGGGCCGCAGGCGTGCGAGCTCCGCCGCCGTCACTTCGGCGCGCCATTCGAGGCGGCCACCGCGGATCAGGCGGAACAGTTCCTGGTTGGGCTGCGTCAGCGATCCGACCGTGGCCGTGCGCGCCGAGATCACGCCGTCGTCCGGCGCGACGATGCGCGTCTGCGCCAGCCGTACTTCCTCGGCCTGGACACGCGCACGCGCAGCAGCGAGGCGTGCGGCCGTGGTCTGCTCCGCGGTCACGACCTGGATCGTTGCCTGCGGGCTGATGAAGCCCTGCGCCTGCAACTGCTTCGAGCGCTCGGCGTTGGCCTTGGCTTCGGCCTGGGCCGCCTCGGCCTCGACCACCGACGCGCGCGCCTGCGCGAGGTCGGCCGAGACGGCGTCGGCGGCGATGCGCGCGAGCAGCTGGCCCCGCTTGACCGTGTCGCCGACGTTGACCAGCACGTCGGTGAGCCGCAGCCCCGACAGCTCGGCGCCGATGATGGCTTCCTGCCAGGCGGTGATGTTGCCGTTGGCTGAAATCGTGCGTGGCCATTCAGCCTTCTGCGGCGCGACTGTGCTAACGGTCAGGGCGGGCCGAGTAGAGGCGGCCAACTTCTTCGCAGCAGTGTCCGACTTGGCGTCCTTGACGGCCTGTCCGGTGGCCACGGCTGCAGCACCCGCCAGCGCGATGAAAGCGACAACGATCGTCACCCTGGCGCGACGTGAAATGGGAATCAATGGGTTCATCGGGACGGTGACTCCATCGGCGAAGGGCCGGGCCGCCGAGCGACCTCGTAGTCGAGCAGCGCACGGCTATAGCCCACCAGGCGCTCGACGATCGAGTTCCGTTGCACGGGGCCGGTCGAGTACCTCCGGGGCGAGCATCTTCATGAACTCGCGCGACATGCAGTAGTCGTGCGCCATCGCAACGATCGCGAAGGCGAGCTGATGAATGTCCGCATCCGCCGCTGCCAGGCCGGCATGGCGCGCCAGCACGCTCGCCAGTGCGTCGTGTGCCGGAACGATGGTCTGCGCGGTGATCTCGCGAAAGACGTCGGACGGCTCGATCATTTCGCGCAGGTGCATGCGCATTACGAAGGCATCGAGCTCGTCCCCGGCGCCGCGCGACGGCATCAGGAACGGCGTCAGGAACATCCGCATCGATTGCTCGAACGGCAGTGCCGGGTCGTCGTAGCGACCGAAGGCGGCCGTCATCTCCCGGATCGGCTGCAGCAGCGCGGCGCGGTACAGCCCTTCCTTGTCGCCGAAGTAGTAATGGATAGCGGAAACATTGACACCGGCGGCATCACAGATTTCGCGCGTCGTCGCTGCGCTAAAGCCCTTGGTCGCGAAGATGCGCGTGCCATGAGAGATCAGGTGCTCGCGGGCCACGGCCCCGCGGTCAAGGCCGCGATCGGAATTCGTCGGCCGCGCTCTGGCGGGCGCAGAGGCAACGCGGGTGGTCGTGTCGGTCATGGTGCGGCACGATATCACAAAATCAATCGCTTGATTGAAACGTGAACTTATTGGTAACAATTGGAACTGAATGGTTTTTTCTCGCTCGGCGCCGCGACACGCCGAATGGCAGCCCGCCGCGAGGCACGCGCTCGCTCGTCGCGGGCGCGTGCCTCAGGCGTCCTTTCAGCTCAGTCCAGGTCAGCCCCTATGTCACGCCGCTGCTGGCAGGGCGGCTCGTTCGATCCGCGCCGCGAGCCGCGCGCTCCACGCCGTCGGCTTGTGCACCTGGCGCTCGGCCAGCAGATGGCGTGCGCGAGCGAAATCGCCGGCGCGCAGCGCTGCCGTGATCAGCGTCAGTGTTAGCAGGTCGCGCTGAGCGTGGCTGCCGCCAAATCCGTTGGCCGCATCCCGCACCGCATCGATGCGCTCGATGGCTCGGTCGGGCTGGCCCTGCGCATAGTCAAGCACGCCTTCGGCCAGTGGTAGCCCGATGTCGCGCGTCATCATCCGATTCGCGCCCACGCCGGACTCCGCGGTGCCACGCATTTCTGCGAGCAGCCGGCTGGAGTCGGCTGCACGGCCTGTGGCTGCGAAACTCATCATGGCGTGCAGGTCGTTGAACGCATAGAACCCGCGTTCGTCGAGCGCCTTGCCGTGCCAGCGGTCGGCGACACGCTCGAAGCGGTCGCCGATGTTCACGCCCTCCAGCTGCAACCGCCACAGAAGCGCCGTGCAGTCGACCAGCACCAGCACCATGTCGGCCTGCGGTCCGTCGATCTTGCGGTCGTACAGGTCCAGCGCCGCGTCGAATGCGCCGCGATCCATGTGGAAGAGCGCGAGGTGCCACCAGTTGTGCGGGGCGAAAGCGTTGTCGGGCGTGGCCCAGTCGGCCTCGCGCGAGGTCAGCCAGCCGATGCCTTCGTCGATGCGGCCCTGCATCTCCATCACGTGCGTCACCGCATGCACGGCCCAGCCGTCGGTGGGCACGAGTTCCAGCGCACGGCGCCCAGTCGCCTCGGCCTCGGCGTACTGGTTACATTCCTCCAGGCCGAACGCGTGCATGCCGAGCAGGTAGGAATAGCCGGGCAGTGACGCGCTCCACGACGGCAGAACGCGCGAAACGCGGTTGCGCAGGTTGAGCGCATCGCCCCGGTAGAAATCCATCAGGTGCGCGGTCTGGACCGCCAGCGCATCGCGCGGCCACTCCCGCAGGACGGCGTCGAAGCTGCGACAGGCGTCATGCCACTTTCCATCGACCAGTTGCCGGGCGGCAACGAGCAGCGCGCGCTCGCGTGCGTTGGCCTGGCCGCTGAATTCTTCGGCGCGGGTCACCGCCGAACGTGCCAGCGGCACGACGCGGCCCTCGCCGGCGGTGGCAGCCATGAAGGCCTTGGCAAGATGCGCGAGAACGAAGGACTCGTCGGCCGCCAGCGCCTGGTCGAGCGTGGCGATGGGGTCGCCGCGGTAGGCATGGAACTGAGCCAGCGCCGTCTCGAAGTGTTCGAGCGCAGCGGAGTTGTCGGTGGATACGGCGAGACCACGGTGGTCGTGAAGCATGGGTTTCTCCTCAAAGCAAAGGTGTGGATCGATCAGGAAGTCTTGAAAAGCGGCTGATTACGACGCCTGTCGCTCGGTCGGGGACACAAAGGGCGAAGACGGTGGCGCGAAAGGTGGGGTCGAAGGAAGCATCGTCGTCTCCAGAGGGTCGAAGTCAGGGAGCGCCATCGTCGTCGCAATGCCGGCTCAGGTCCTTGGCGCCGCCTGAAACGTTCTGAATGGTGTGCACGCAGTAAGCTCCGGCTTCTTTCCGGGAACCGCCACGACCGTGAACTCCGACGCTGCCGAGTTTCGTTTCGGTCGCTTCCGGCTCGATCCGATCCGGCGGGTACTGCACGTCGACGGAGCGGCGGCCCGAATCGGTGCGCGCGCGATCGACGTGCTGCTGGTGCTGATCCAGCGGCGGGATCGCATCGTCAGCAAGGATGAATTGCTCGACCTCGTCTGGCCCGGCCTGGTGGTCGAAGAGAACAACCTGCAGGTGCAGGTGTCGGCCCTGCGCAAGTTGCTCGGACCGCAGACGATCGCCACGATTCCGGGGCGGGGCTACCAGTTCATCGCGGCGCTCGACGAGGACGTAGTGGCCACCGCGGACACGCAGCGCTCCGCCCCGTCGGCCGCGGCAGTCGCCTCCGATTCTCGCAGCCGCCTGCCGGTGCGCCTGCCGCCGCTGATTGGCCGTGACGCGGACCTCGCGGAGTGCCGTGCACGTCTGGCAGATCATGCGCTGCTTACACTGACTGGGCCGGGCGGAATCGGCAAGACGCGGCTTGCCCTGGCGGTCGCACACAGTCTGCAGGGCGACTTTGCCGATGGCGTGCGTGTCATCGAACTGTCGACGGTCGCGGAGCCGGCGCGGTTGGCCGGCGCCGTCAGCGCGGCCCTCGGCATCGAACTGGCCCGCAGTGCCCCGCCGGTGGACGTGATCGCCGGTGCGCTGCGCGAGCAGGCCGTCCTGCTGCTGCTCGATAACTGCGAACACCTGCTCGACGCCGTAGCGGCGCTGGTGGAGGCGATCCTCGCGCGGGCACCGCGCGTGCGGCTGCTGGCGACTTCGCAGGCGCCACTGCGCGTGGCCGGAGAGCAGGTGATGCGGCTGGATCCGCTGCCGCTGCCACCACCGGCCTCGGACCACGATCTCGCGCGCGCCGAGCAATACGGTGCGATGAAGTTCTTTATTGCGCGCGCCCGCGCCGTGCAGCGTGGCTTCGCGCTGCGTCCGGACACGGTAGCGGCGGCGGCGGAGATCTGCCGCCGGCTCGACGGCATGCCGCTCGCGATCGAACTGGCGGCGGCGCGCCTGCCGGTGCTTGGTCTGACCGGGCTGCACGACCGTCTCGACGAACGCCTCGCGCTGCTGACCGCACGGCGCGCGCGATGCCCCGGCAAGGCAACAGACGCTACGGGCAACGCTGGCGTGGAGTCACGCGCTGCTCGATGCCGACGAACAGCGTGCTGTTCCGTCGCCTCGGCATCTTCGTCGGTGGCTTCTCGATCCAACTGGCGGAGCGCTCACTGGTCGAGCCGGATGGCGATCCGCTCGCGATGCTCGACCGCCTCGGCGCGCTGGTCGAGAAGTCGCTCGTCGTCGCCGAAGGCGACCGCGAGCCGCGCTATCGCCTGCTCGAGTCGGCGCGCGCTTTTGCACTTGAACAGCTGGAGGCCGCCGGCGAGACGGCGTGGATGGAACGGCGCCGCGCCGAGGCGATGCGAGCGCTGGTCGAGGGCTTCGACGTGGCGATCGCACGCGCGCCGCGCTTCGACGGTCTCGTGCAAGCCCTCGAACCGGAGATGGACAACCTGCGCGCCGCGCTGCGCTGGGCCATGGCGACACCCGCGGCGCGACACACGGCACTTGCGTTGCTGGCCGCGAGCAACGCGCTCTGGGTCGAGCTCGATCCCTTCGGCGACGCGATCGCGCAGTACCTCGTCGCGCGTGGCTGGCTTGACGCCTCAGTGCCCGCGGCACTCGAGGCGCGCTTCCTGCTGGCGTTTCAGGCGATGGCGCGGATGCGGCTGATGCAAACCGGCGAGTGGCGCGACTCGGCCTGGCGCGCACTCGAGCTCTACCGGACGCTCGGCGACCGGGTCGGCTTGTACAAGGCGCTGTGCGGACTGGGCGGCGCGCCGCGCGACATCATCGACGAAGCACAGGCCGGTAGCCTGCTCGCCGAAGCCGAGCGCATCGAAGACCCTGCGTGGTCACCGCGCCAGCGTGCGCGCCGGCAGCTCGCGCTCGAGTGGTTCCACGATCTCGGCGGACGCTTCGAGGCCTGCCGCGAGGCGGGACGGAAGCATGTTGCGCTTGCGCGCGAAGCCGGCGCGCTGGGCGCGATCCCGGCGCTCAGCAACCTTGCCGACACCGAGTTCGTGCTTGGCCATCACGAGGTCGCGGTCGTGCTGTGCCGCGAGGCGATCGAACGTGCGGCCGCCATCGGGCGGCCGGCCGCCGCCGTGCATGCCTACGGCAACATGGTGCCGGCGCTGCTCGAACGCGGAGAACTGGACCAGGCTGAAGAGGCCATACGCGCCGGACGAGCACTGCTGGTTCGCGGTCTCGGTACCGCGTTCGTCCTGCTCTTTCCGCTCGCACTGCTCGCACAGCGCCGCAACCTGCCGGAGCTGGCGGCGCGGCTGGTCGGTTCCGCCGATCGCGCTTATTCCGACGGCGGACGCCACCTGCATCCGCCCGAGCAACGAATGCGCGAAAGTGTCCTTGCAGCGCTGCGTGCCAGCCTCAGTGACGACGCGATCGCCGCGTTGCAGGCCGAAGGGGCGCGCTGGAGCGAAGACGAAGGATTCGCGAGCGCCGGCATTCCCTGAACGCTTCGGCGTGCGCCGGGCGGCCCAGGAAGATCGCTACACGCGAACGATCTTCCCGGGGTTCAGGATATTGAGAGGATCGAACGCCCGCTTCAGCCGGACCATCAGATCGAGCGCATCGTCGCCATGCTCCTCGCGTAGGAAATCCATCTTGTGCATGCCGACGCCGTGTTCCCCGGTGCAGGTCCCGTCCATTGCTATCGCGCGCTCGACGATTCGGGTGTTGAGGCGCTCGGCCTCCTCGACTTCGCGCGGGTCGTCGGCGTTCGCAAGTATTGCGCAGTGGAAATTGCCGTCGCCGACATGGCCGAGGATCGGAGCAGGCAGGAAGCTCGCCTCGGTGTCGGCGATGGTCTCGGTGATGCACTCGGCCAGGCGTGAGATCGGCACGCAGACATCGGTCGTGAAGCTGCGGCAGCCGGGCTTGAGCTGCAGGCACGCGAAGTAGGCGTTGTGGCGCGCTTCCCATAGTCGCGTGCGGTCTTCGGGCTTCGTGGCCCACTTGAAACCCTGTCCGCCGTGTTCGGCGGCGATCGCCTCGACCGTCCGCGCCTGCTCCTCGACGCTGGCGGGCGAGCCGTGGAACTCGAACAGCAGCAATGGCAATTCGGGCAGGCCCAGCTTGTCGCGCTGGTTGACCGCCTTCACTGTCAGCGCGTCCAGCAACTCGCAGCGCGCGATCGGCACTCCGAGCTGGATCGTCGCGATGGTCGTCTGCACGGCGGCATCGACACTCGGAAACGAGCAGGTCGCGGCGGAGATCGCCTCGGGCTGCGGGTACAGCTTCAGCGTGACCTCGGTGATCACGCCGAGCGTGCCTTCGGAGCCGACAAAGATGCGAGTCAGGTCGTAGCCGGCCGAGCTCTTTTTCGCGCGACTCGCCGTGCGGATGACCTTGCCTTCCGCGGTGACGACCGTGAGCGCCAGCACGTTTTCGCGCATCGTGCCGTAGCGAACCGCGTTGGTGCCGGAGGCGCGCGTGGCCGCCATGCCGCCGATCGTCGCGTCCGCACCGGGGTCGATCGGGAAGAACAGTCCCGTGTCACGGATCGCCGCGTTGAGTTGCTTGCGCGTGATGCCGGCCTGCGCGGTGACGGTCAGGTCCTCGCCATTGATCGCGAGCACGGCGTTCATGCGGCCCAGGTCGATCGAGATGCCGCCGTGCAGGGCGAGCAGATGCCCTTCGATCGACGAGCCGACACCATAGGGAATGACCGGCACCCGATGGGCGGCCGCGAGCTGCACGACGGCGGCCACGTCGTCGGTGGACTCTGCGAACACCACGGCGTCCGGCGGAAGCGGCGCGTACGGCGACTCGTCGCGACCGTGATGCTCGCGCACCGCGGCGGCCACCGAGTAGCGGTCGCCGAAGCGCGCGGCAAGCGCGTTGGCAAGCGAAGCGGGAAGGGGGGCGTGGGATGCGGGCGCGTTCATAATCTCCGACTCCGGCCAGGGTTCGACCAACTACGGCCACACCATACACCGGGCAGAAGATGGGCAAGCGGCTGACCAAGATTGCGACGCGTACCGGCGACGACGGAACGACCGGCCTGGGCGACGGCACGCGGACGCGCAAGGATGCGTTGCGCGTTGCCGCGATGGGTGACGTCGATGAACTCAACTCGACGCTCGGTGTGCTGCTGACCGAGCCGATGCCGGACGAAGTGCGCGCGGATCTCGTCGACATCCAGCACGATCTGTTCGACCTTGGGGGTGAGCTCTGCATTCCGGGCTACACGATGATCCGTGACACTCAGATCGCAGCGGCTGGATGAACGGCTGGAACACTACAACGCATCGTTGTCACGCCTGGCCGAATTCATCCTGCCGGGCGGTTCGCGCGCGGCTGCACTTGCGCACGTGAGCCGTACCGTGTGCCGGCGTGCCGAACGGTCCGTCGTCGCACTGGGCGCGGCGGAACCCGTCAATGTGGCGCCACGCCAGTACCTGAACCGGCTGTCGGACCTGATCTTCGTTCTTGCCCGGGTGCTGAACCGGCACGCCGGCGGCAGCGACGTGCTGTGGCAGCCGCGCAAGAACGCGGCCAACCCGAGACGGGTAGCGCGGGGTCCGCCGGCGCGCGAGGGACTTCGTGCTCGGCCGCGGGGCCTCGGGCGCGCACCGCTTCGTCCGGGATTTCCGCGTTTCGTCGCACCGCTTTGCGCTCCGTCGCATTCGGGGCGGCCCGGCCCGAGGCCTCCCTTATGCTCGCGCGCTTCGCTGCGCGCAGCAGCCCGGAAACCGGAAGGAAACAATGACGTTCACGACGAGAAACGCGGCAGCAGCGATCCTGCTGGGCGCGTTCACTGCCCCGTTCACAACGGTGGGAGCCGCCGAACCCGCGCGGCCGCTGATTCCGGTGTTCGATGCGCCAACGATCAGCGCACGCTGTGATGGCGAACTGGCGGCGGTGCGCAAGCAGCTGAAGTCGATGGAAGCACGCAAGGGTGCCAACGGCATCTTTGCCGAGTTGAATGCGCTGACGATCCGTTTTGCCGACTTTGCCTATCCGGTGTACCTGCTGCAGAACGTCGCGCCGGACAAGGTGACGCGCGATGCGGCACAGGCCTGCCTGGAGAAGCTGCTGCCGTTTGAGACCGAGGTCTACCAAAGCGTTGCCCTGTATCAGCGGGTGCAGGCAGTGAAGCCCAAGGACCTGACTGAAACGGTTTACCGGCAGGATCTGTTCGAGAAATTCGAGGATGGCGGGGCGACGCTGCCGCCGGACAAGCGCAAGCGCGCCAAGGAAATCATCGACGAACTCGAGCGCATGTCGCTTGCGTTCCAGAAGAACATCAACGATGACGCCACGACGGTCACCGTCACGCCGGCCGAAGCCGACGGGATGCCCGAGGCATGGAAGGCGGCGCGAAAGCGCGATGACAGCGGCAACTTCGTACTCGGGATGGACTACCCGACCTATGTACCGTTCCTGGAGCTGGCCACGAATGCCGATGCGCGCAGGCGTGTCTGGATGGCGAAGAGCCGCGAGGGTGGCGAGAAGAACCTGAAGATCCTCGAGCAGGCGCTGCAGCTTCGCTACGAACTGGCGCAACTGCACGGTCAACCGGACTTTGCCAGCTACGCGCTCAAGCGCCGCATGGCGCAGACGCCGGCCGCGGTCTACGACTTTCTCGGCAAGGTGAAGGCGGCGGCCGACCCGCTGCAGGCGAAGGAGTTCGGCGAGTTGCGGGCCGAGAAGGCCAGGCTGGACGGCACGCCACTCGCCGACACCGAAGCTCAACCGCTGGGACGTCAACTTCCTGAAGGAGCGCGTGCGCAAGGCGCGCTACAGCGTCGACCAGGAAGCGCTGCGCGCGTACTTCCCGACCGAAGCCAGCGTGCAGTACGCGATGCAGCTGGCGAGCACGCTGTACGGCGTCGAGTTCGTTGCGCGCGACGTGCCTCGCTGGCACAGCGACGTGCGCTACTACGACGTGTACGACCGCCTGCCCGACGGCAAGCGCGGCGCTTTCGTCGGCGGCATCTACCTCGATCTCTTCCCGCGCGACGGCAAGTACAACCATGCAGCCGCCTTTCCGGTGCGCGGCGTCTCCACGCTCGCGAACCGCACGCCGATCTCGGTGCTGGTGGCCAACCTCAATGCAAAGGGACTGAACCACGAAGAACTCGAGACGCTGCTGCACGAATACGGCCACGTGCTGCACGGCGTGCTGTCGAAGACGCGCTATGTCGATCAGTCCGGCACGTCGGTGAAGCGCGACTTCGTCGAGGCGCCGTCGCAGATGTTCGAGGAATGGGCGCGGCGCGAGGAGCCGCTGGCACTGTTCGCGCAGATCTGTCCGACCTGCCCGCGACTGACCAAGGAGCAGATCGCCCAGCTCGACGCGGCGCGCAAGTTCGGGCGCGGCAACTTCTTTGCACGCCAGGGCGAGTACGCGCTGTATGACATGCGCCTGCACACCGGCACGCCCGGCGCGCCGATGCCGCCCTGGATCGCCATCGAGAATGCGGGGCCGCTCGGATTCGTGGACGGGTCGCTCTTCCCGGCGGGCTTCGGCCACCTGCTCGGCGGCTATGCGGCGGGCTACTACGGCTACATGTGGTCGCAGGTGATCGCGCTCGACATGCTGTCGGCGTTCGACGGCAAGCTGATGAATCCCGCGGTCGGCCAGCGCTATCGCCAGACGATCCTCGCCTCGGGCGGGCAGCGCCCGCCGCATGCGCTGGTCGAGGCCTTTCTCGGACGCAAGCCGAACAGCGACGCGTTCTACGCCGAGATCAACGGTACGCGCTGAGTCGCGCTTCGACGGTCGGCCAGGCCGGGCGGCAACTTCAGCGCCCGGCCTTGCGCCTCGCTTCGACCTTCGGTCCGAAGGCCGCGCCGCTCGAGTGCTTCGCGCAGCAGGAACTCGATCTGCGCGTTGACCGAGCGCAGGTCCGCCGCGGCGAGCCGCTCCAGATCGGCCCACAATCGTGGGTCGATGCGCAGCAGGAATGACTTCTTGTCGGGGCTCGCCACGCCGGTCCTGTCAGTGCTAACGCCGCGCGTTCCGGGCATCCGGCGTAGTCCGGAGGGCTGCCTGCAGCGTGTTTTTCAGCTTGTGTGGTTCGTCGCTGCCAAGCAACACCGCCGTGCCGTCACTGCGCCGCACCAGCACGGCCTCCTGTCCTGCGACGTTGTAAAGCCAGCCGCGCCGGGTACGGTGCACGCCCCAGCCCTCCCAGAAAGTCGTGCGCGTTGCCTCGACGGTCGCGATGAGATCCAGCGGTGTTGACCATGATGGCCAGCCCGAGCCGAAGTGCCAGTGCAGTTCGCCGTCGCCTACCCGCACCGTCAGTACGCTGAATGACCAGCCGACCAGCGCGATGGCCGCGGCGACAAGCAGCAGGACCGTGTACAGCCCGCGCGGAAGTTCTTCGGGACTGAAGGCGACACCGACGACCATGCCGACAGCGCCGAGCAGCGTCGCGATACGCACGGCCCAGCCGCGTTGCACATGTTCGTAGGTCATCGAATGTGTTCGTAGCTCATCGGTTCAGCGCAGTCGCGGGCTCTTGCGCGAGCGCTCTCGCACCCAGAGGACGACGCCGGCGCTCTCGACCGTCACCCCGATGCCGATGAGGACCAGGGCGGCTGTGATGCCGAGAGTGCCGCTCGCGAGCAGCAACGCCCCGAGCACGATCAGCACCACGCCCGGCACCCAGAGCAGGAACGGATTCATCGCCGGACGCCGCGCCTACTGGTACAGCGTGCCGGTGTTGATCACCGGCTGCGCCTCGCTCTCGGCGCACAGCACGACCAGCAGGTTGCTGACCATGGCCGCGCGCCGCTCGTCGTCGAGGTTCACGATGCCACGCTCGGACAGACCCTTCAGCGCCATCTCGACCATGCTGACCGCGCCGAGCACGATCTTGTGACCGCGCCGCAATGATCGCCTCCGCCTGCTGCCGGCGCAGCATCACCTGCGCGATTTCCGGCGCATAGGCCAGGTGCGTGAGCTTCGCGTCCTCGACATTGATGCCGGCCTGATCGAAGCGGTCGGTCAGTTCGCGGATCAGTGCCTGCGCCACGCGATCCTGGCTCGCGCGCAGCGTGGGTTCGTCCGAGTTCTCGTGCTCGCCTTCGTCGTAGGCGTAGCTCGACGCCAGGTGGCGGATCGCCGCCTCGGCCTGCACTCGGACATACTCGCCGTAGTCCTCGACGTCGAATACCGCCTGCGCGGTGTTGCGCACGCGCCAGACGATCGCGGCCGCGATCTCGATCGGATTGCCGCGCTTGTCATTGACTTTCAGCCGCTCGCTGTTGAAGTTGTGCGCGCGCAGGCTGATCTTCTGCTTCCGGTAGAACGGGTTGGCCCAGCGCAGCCCTTCCGTACGGTCGGTGCCGGTGTACGCGCCGAACAGCAGCAGGATCGCGGCCTCGTTCGGCTGCAGCATGTACAGGCCAGCGAGCACGAAGGCGCCGATGATCAGCAGCGCAATGCCGATCGCCAGGCCGATGAAGCCGGCGGGTCGGACCACCAGGTAGATCCCGACCGCGATGAGGGCAAGCCCGATGGCGATCCACAGATAGCCGCTCGACGTGCTGCGCTCGATTTCCTGGGTGCGTGGCATTGGCTGCATGAAGCGCCTCCTATCAAAGTGATATCACTTTGATAGGAATCGAAACCGAACGTCAATGCCGAGCCGACGGGCGGCGCGTAGCAGCTAGGTCATGTGGCCGGGTGGAATTCGGTGCCTGAGGGCGATTCCCGCGCTCGCTGGTGCCACTAGCCAGGTGCCGTGAACTGCAAGGGTCCAGCCGCCAGCCGGTCATTCAGGCCGACGGGGAGGCATGGCTCGCTTGGGTTCGGAGGACGCCTCTGCGAGCAGAGTGCCCGTAGCTCAGGGAAACGCCGGCATCGAAGGCTCGATGCCCTTGTCGACGGCCTCCGGATGTCGGCGCGCGATCATCGCCTCGATTTCTTCGACTCTCGCCACCGGCACGTCGACCATCAGCAGGATCTTGCCCGCTTCGATATCCGCCTCGAATGGCTTCAGTGCGGTGTTCGGTGTCGACAGGCCGATGAGCGTCGAGGTCCATGCTCCAAAGCCCATGCCCCCCAGCGTGGCGAGCAGGAAGGTCCCGGCGCCGAAAGTAATGTCCCCAATGGGATTCAGCCTGAGGTAGACCCCGAGCAGCATGCCGCCGAGCGCGCCCAGTCCGGCTCCGAGGAAGAGCGCATGTCGCACGTCGGACTTTTGCAACACGCTCGCTTCGTGCAGGACGCCCATCGACATGCCGCTCTTGCCGAGGAAGTGCATGTGGCGATCCTCGACGCGGGCCATCAGCAGGTCGTTCGCGGTTTGAATGGCGCTGGCGAGGTCAGGCAGGATCACATAGAGACGCCGTTTCATACCACCTCCTTATGGACCAGCCTGAGCCGCGGCGGGCAATGCGTTTCGACGCGATGCTCTGCGCCCGATCGGCACGTCCCATCATTGCGACGACTGGCGATCTCGTAACTTGGCGACGAACTCAGGTTGAACGTGCTTGTACTGTAGCCGAGCGCGGCTCGGTGCGAACAATAGCCTGCGAACGGGCGGATCGTACATGCGGGCCACGATCTGTTGTGCAATTACTGCGCGCGCATATGCACGGTCCATCGCGCGCGTCGATCGCGTCTGCGCGGACGTCTACGCAGGCCATTGAGCGCAGTGGCTTGATGCGGCGCACCACTGTTGCCGCCGCAGTCCTTCAGGTCGAAAGGGATTTGCAGAATCGCGATTTCCATTTACCGTACCCGCCGACTGCGCGGGCTCCGGATTCCGCGATCGTTGGTCCACCTCACCGAGGCATTGCTATGGGCGTGGCAATCGTATTGGTCGTACTGATCGTCGGCTCGGTGGTGTTCCATTTGTGGAGCCCGTGGTACTTCACGCAGATCTCATCCAACTGGGGTGCGATCGACGACACGATTTCCATCACGTTCTGGGTGACCGGGGTCGTGTTTGTCGTCGTCAACCTGTTCATGGCATACGCGATCTTCCGCTACCGGCATCGTCCGGAACAGCGGGCTCATTACGAACCCGAGAACAAGAAGCTCGAATGGTGGCTGCTGGCGGTGACCGCCGTCGGTGTCGCTGCGATGCTGGCGCCCGGCCTGTTCGTCTGGGCGAAATTCGTCGACGTGCCGAAGGATGCGTCCGTGGTCGAGGCGGTCGGCCAGCAATGGAACTGGAAGTACCGGTTCCCGGGCAAGGACGGCAAGCTCGGCGCGGTCGGCGCGCGCTATCTCGGTGACAACAACCCGTTCGGCATTTCTCCCGATGATCCTGACGGCCGTGATGACATCGTCGTCAACAGTCCGGAGGTGCACCTGCCGCTCGGTCGACCGATCAAGGTGCTGCTGCGTTCGACCGATGTGCTGCACAACTTCTCGATCGCGCAGATCCGCGTGAAAATGGATCTGGTACCGGGCCTCGTGACGCATATCTGGTTCACTCCGACACGCACCGGGGAGTTCGATCTGCTGTGCGAGGAGTTGTGCGGGATTGCCCACTTTGCGATGCGCGGCAAAGTCGTGGTCGAGGAGGAGGGCTGCATTCCAGGCCTGGCTGGCGCGCCAGCCGACCTTTGCGCAGGCCTCGGCGCCCCGTGGCGACGCAGCGGCTGGCCAGGCCCTGTACACGGTGTGTGCCGCATGCCATGGTGCAGCAGGGGAAGGCAATGCGGCGCTCAATGCGCCTAAGCTGGCCGGCCAGGGAACGTGGTACCTGAAACGCCAGCTGACGCAGTTCAAGAACGGCGTGCGCGGTGCGGACGACAAGGATGCATTCGGAAAGATGATGGCGCCGATGGCGGCGACCTTGACCGATCAGACGGCGATCGACAACGTCGTCGCCTACATCGGCACGCTTCCCGACAAGCCCGCGCCTGCTACCGTGAAGGGCAACCCGCGCAACGGAGAACAGCGATTTGCCACCTGCGCTGCCTGCCACGGGGCCGACGGCCGCGGCATCCAGGCGACCAACGCCCCGCGACTGAAGGGCATGGACGACTGGTACCTCGTTACGCAACTGAAGAACTTCCGTGACGGTGTGCGCGGTGACCATCCCAAGGACCTCTACGGCTCGCAGATGGCGCTGTTCGCTGCAATGTTCAGGGATGACGACTCGATCCGCGACCTGGTTGCGTACATCGGCACGTTGCAATCGCCGGCGACGTCCGTCAAGAAATAGCGCAGTGCAGGCAGCGGCCCAAGGAAGTGCAGTCGCCACCGGGACCGGTGCCGATCAGACAGAAATGAGCAGATAGGAGCAACGATGTCCAGCCATGTTGCACACGACGCTTCGGATTACGCACCACCCGCCGAAGTCGGCGAGATGGAGCTCTACCATCCGAAGACCTTCATCGGCCGTTACATCTGGAGCCAGGACGCCAAGGTCATCGCCATCCAGTACGCGATGACGGCGATCGGCATCGGCCTGGTGGCTCTGGTGCTGTCGTGGCTGATGCGCCTGCAGCTGGCGTGGCCCAACGAGTTCTCGTTCATCAATCCAAGCAACTACCTGCAGTTCGTCAGCATGCACGGGATGATCATGGTGATCTACCTGCTGACGGCGCTGTTCCTCGGCGGCTTCGGCAACTACCTGATCCCGCTGATGGTCGGCGCGCGCGACATGGTGTTCCCGTACGTCAACATGCTGTCCTACTGGGTATACCTGTTCGCGGTCCTGCTGCTGGTCGCGAGCTTCTTTGTTTCCGGCGGGCCGACCGGAGCGGGATGGACCCTGTATCCACCGCAGGCGATCCTGGAGGGCACTCCGGGGGCGAGCTGGGGCATCATCCTGATGCTCGTGTCGCTGGGGTTCTTCATCATCGGATTCACGATGGGGGGACTGAACTATGTCGTGACCGTGCTGCAGGCGCGCACGCGCGGCATGACGATGATGCGGTTGCCCCTGACGATCTGGGGCATCTTCATGGCGACGATCCTGGCGCTGCTGGCGTTTCCGGCACTGTTCGTGAGCGCCATCATGATGCTGCTCGACCTGTTGCTCGGCACCAGCTTCTTCATGCCGGCGATCGCTTCCAGGGGCCAACTGCTCGAGCACGGCGGCGGCAGTCCGGTCCTGTTCCAGCACCTGTTCTGGTTCTTCGGCCACCCGGAGGTCTACATCGTTGCGCTGCCGGCCTTCGGCATCGTCTCCGACCTGATCAGCGTGCACGCCCGCAAGAACATCTTCGGCTACCGCATGATGGTGTGGGCAATCCTGATCATCGGCGGCCTTTCGTTTGTCGTGTGGGCACACCACATGTACGTGAGCGGCATGAATCCGTACTTCGGATTTTTCTTCGCCACGACCACGCTGATCATTGCGATTCCAACTGCCATCAAGGTCTACAACTGGGTGCTGACGCTCTGGCGCGGCAACATCCACCTGACGGTGCCGATGTTGTTCGCTATCGGATTCATCTTCACGTTCATCAACGGCGGGCTGACCGGGCTTTTCCTCGGCAACGTCACGATCGACCTGCCGCTGTCGGACACGATGTTTGTCGTGGCGCATTTCCACATGGTGATGGCGATCGCGCCGATCCTGGTTGTCTTCGGCGCGATCTACCACTGGTATCCGAAGATCACCGGGCGCATGCTCGACGACACGATGGGCAAGATCCATTTCTGGATCACGTTCGTCGGCAGCTATGCGATCTACTACCCGATGCACTACCTCGGGTTCATGGGCGTGCCGCGCCGCTACTACGCGATCCAGGGAACGAACTTCATTCCGGAATCTGCCCATTCCCTGAACGTAGCGATCACCGTCGCTGCCCTCGTGGTCGGCGCGGCCCAGATCCTGTTCCTCTACAACATGATTAGCAGCTACTTCCGTGGGCGCCCGTCGGGTGGCAATCCGTGGAATGCGACGACCCTGGAATGGCAGACGCCGGATACACCACCGACGCACGGCAACTTCGGCAAGGAGCTGCCTGCCGTCTATCGCTGGGCCTATGACTACAGCGTGCCGGGCGTGAAGGAAGACTTCATTCCGCAGAACGTCGCGCCGAACGAGGTTGCCGCGGGCAACTGGGTGAAGTCGCACTAGGCGGACGGCCATGACCATCACCCTGATGTTTCTCGCGCTGCTGATGGGCGCGATCGTCTGGTGGCTGTTCCGCCAGACGGTCAACGTCGAACCCTGGAACGCCGAGCTTGCCGTGCGGGACGCGCATGGTGCGGTGCTGGCGCAGCCGGCTGCCAAGACGGCACTGTGGATGTTCCTCGCGGTGGCAACGTCGCTGTTTGCGCTGTTTATCAGCGCCTACGCGATGCGGCTCGACTACCTTGACTGGACTCCGATCCCGCAGCCGCAGTTGCTGATGGTGAACACCGCGATCCTGATCATTTCCAGCCTTGCGATGGAATGGGCCGCGTTCGCGGCGCGCCGCGGCGACGTCGAACGCGTGCGCAAGGGACTGCTGGCGAGCGGCCTGTTGACGGTCGGTTTCCTGATCGGACAGGTCATCGTATGGCGGCAGTTGAGCGCGGCTGGATACTTCCTGACGACGAGTGCGGCCACGGCCTTCTTCTATCTGCTGACCGCCGTGCACGGCGCGCACGTGCTCGGGGGCCTGGTGGCATGGGGGCGGACCACGGCACGCGTCCGGCAAGGCGGTGATACGGCGCGGATAAGGCTCAGCGTCGAGCTTTGCGCGATCTACTGGCACTTCCTGCTGATCGTCTGGGTCGTGCTGTTTGCGGTGCTGGTCTCGAATTACCTGGGCTTGTCGATCTGTACGTCGGCAGTCCCGTTGTGATCCATGACGTCTAACGATCGGTAGGGAGACTGAATCCCATGGCGCCAAACTCAGCAGCCGGCACGGCCGATGCGCTGGAACCCGCGAAGGGCCTGAGCAGCATCGTCGCCGACCTGTCGTCGGACCAGCGCGCCTTCAAGGGCGTGCCGTGGGGCAAGCCGATGATGTGGATCTTCCTCGTCAGCGACACGTTCATCTTCGGCAGCTTCCTGATCGCCTACATGACGGTGCGCGGCTCGACGACGGTACCGTGGCCCAATCCCAGCCTGGTGTTCTCGCTGGAGATGTTCGGCAAGAACGTCCCCCTGCTGCTGATCGCGATCATGACCTTCGTGCTGATCACCAGCAGCGGCACGATGGCACTGGCGGTCAACTACGGCTACCGCAAGGACCGCAAGACCACGTTCTGGCTGCTGCTGGCGACCGCCGTCCTCGGCGCGACCTTCGTCGGCATGCAGGCGTTCGAATGGACCAAGCTCATCATGGAAGGCGTCCGGCCCTGGGGCAATCCCTGGGGTGCGGCCCAGTTCGGCTCGGCCTTCTTCATGATCACCGGATTCCACGGCACTCACGTGACGATCGGCGTCATCTTCCTGATCATCGTTGCGACCAAGGTTCGTCGTGGAGACCTCGACCATCGAGCGACCGGGGTTCCTGACGGGCCGGCGCGGCAATTACGAAATCGTCGAGATCATGGGCCTGTACTGGCACTTCGTCGATCTGGTCTGGGTCTTCATCTTTGCGTTCTTCTATCTCTGGTAGGCCAACGGCAGGACTCGACGCGGGACTCACCGAGGAGCAAGACGTGGCACATGCATCCGCACATCATGGATCCGAGGCACAGGCGCACGCCGTGGCCCACGAACAGGGCCAGCAGCATCCGCTCGGGGTCTACTTCAAGATCTGGGCCCTGCTGTTCGTCCTCAGCATCGTTTCCTACCTGGTCGACTACTTCCATGTCCAGGGCATGCTGCGATGGACGCTGATCATCATCTTCATGCTGCTGAAGGCCGGACTGATCGTGGCTGTCTTCATGCACATGAAGTGGGAACGGCTGGCGCTGGTCTATGCGATCGTCGTGCCGCCGCTGCTGCTGCTGGTGCTGGTGGGCATCGGCGCTTTCGAGGCGGTCTACACGTTCCACACGCGCAACACCTACTTCGCGCCGACGGTTCAACCGCCGGTCAGCCGCACAAGTGACGCGTTCCGGTCCGGCCACTGCCGGGCGATGCGCGCCTGCGGGCCTGTCCACTGATCACCTGCCGGAGCGCAATCGCCCAGCTGCGCGCGTATGATTTCTTGCACCAGGCTGGCGCGGCTTGAGCGGAAACGCTGCAGCGAGCCCCGGTGGTCGAACGGCTCGCGGCATGTTGCGAGCGGATCAAGTCGACTTTCAGTTCGCAACAGGAGACACGATGGACCATGCAATCGATCGCCAGGATGCTGACCGTCCAGTGGAGGTGCGCAAGGTCGAGCCCGGCCGGCCACTGGTCTGGTTGCAGCGCGGATGGGCGGATTTCAGGAAGGCCGCGGCACCGAGCCTGATCTACGGCGGATGGGCGGCGGCGTTCGGCTTTGCCTTGCTGATGGTGGCCTGGCGCTCGACCTATCTGGCTCCGGCGCTGGTTGGCGGCTTCCTGCTTGTCGCGCCCTTCGTCGCGATCGTGTTCTATGCGCTGTCGCAGCAGATCGAGCAGGGGCGACCGGTCGACGGCGCGGAAGCGGTGTTCGCATGGAGGCGCAACTCCGGGATCGATCGCGCTCTGGGGACTCGCGCTGACGCTGGCCCTGATCGTCTGGGAGCGACTGGCGGCCATTCTCTTCGCTCTGTCCTACGGCGGCGAGGTCAAAGACCTGACGTCGCTGATGTCGGACATCCTGCTCTCAGGCCGATATTTGCCCTTCTGTTCGTTTATTTCGCCGTTGGCGGCATCTTCGCGCTGACGGTGTTCGTGTTCGGCATCGTGACTGCGCCAATGCTGCTCGACCGTGACGTCGATGTCGTGACCGCGGCGTTGACGAGCTTGCGAGCTTGTCTGGCCAATCCGGGAGCGACGCTGGTGTGGGCGGTGCTTATCGCACTGCTGACCGCCATCGGCTTTGCGACCCTGATGCTGGGCATGGTGATCGTGTTCCCGCTGCTGGGCCACGCGAGCTGGCACGCATATCGCGACCTCGTCAAGTAAACCGTCCTGTCAGGCGGCCAAGGCCCCGGTTAGCTCATTTCGCTGACGCATTGGCGGTTTGCAGCCGCCGCTTGCGAACGGACTCGACCAGAGTCTCGAGCACCTTGACGCTGTCCTCCCATCCCAGGCACGCGTCCGTGATCGACTGGCCATAGGTCAGCGGCTTGCCAGGGACCAGGTCCTGCCGGCCTGCGACGAGGTTGCTTTCCATCATCACGCCAATGATGCGCGTGTCACCTGCGGCGAGCTGGTCGCCGATATTCCGGCGCAACGGAGATCTGGTTGGCGTGGTTCTTCTGGCTGTTGGCATGGCTCGCGTCGATCATCAGGCGCTGCGCAAGACCGGCCTTGCCGAGTTCGGAGCACGCCGCATCGACACTGGCGGCGTCGAAGTTCGGCTGCTTGCCGCCGCGCAGGATGATGTGGCAGTCCTCGTTGCCCTTGGTCGATACGATGGCTGAATGCCCGCCCTTCGTGACCGACAGGAAGTGATGCGGCTGCTGCGCCGCCTTGATCGCGTCGGACGCGATCCGGATGTTGCCGTCGGTGCCGTTCTTGAAGCCGACCGGGCACGACAGGCCCGAGGCCAGTTCGCGATGCACCTGGCTTTCGGTCGTGCGCGCGCCGATCGCGCCCCACGCGACGAAGTCGGCGATGTACTGCGGCGTGATCATGTCGAGATACTCGCAGCCGGCGGGCAGGCCGGCTGCGTTGATCTCCATGAGCAGCTCGCGCGCGACGCGCAGGCCGTGGTTGATGCGGAAGCTGCCGTCCATGTCGGGGTCGTTGATCAGCCCCTTCCAGCCGACGGTCGTGCGCGGCTTCTCGAAGTACACGCGCATCACGATCTCGAGATCGGCCGCATGGCGGTCGCGCTCGGCCTTGAGCTTGCGCGCGTAGTCCAGCGCCGCCGACGGATCGTGGATCGAGCACGGACCGATCGACGACGACCAGCCGGTCGTCCATGCCGTGCAGGATGCGGTGGATCGCCTGCCGGCTCTCGTGCACGGTGACCGAGGCGACGTCTTCGCATGGAAACTCGCGGATCAGGTGTGCCGGAGGCGAGAGTTCCTTGATCTCGCGGATCCGCAGGTCATCGGTCATGTAGCGCATCGTTCGTGCTCCGTCCATCGTGGGTCCTCGATGTGCTTTCGGCCGGCCCACCTGGCGAAAAAAAACCGCCAGGTGTTGTGGCCTGGCGGTTCGGGTCGATTCGGTTTGTTCGTTACGCGCGCCGTTCGACTCTCTCCGCCAGGCGGGGAAAGCCATAAAAGTAGAAGAAGTAGAAGCGCGCGGTCGGATTCATCGTCAGCACGCACCGCCAAAGCGCGGCGCGAACCCGCAAGATACCCGAGGTATGCGTCGCGCCGCAAGTCCGCTGCCGTTGACGCCGGTCAGACATCGGCGCGGATGACCCAGAAGTACCGGGTGATCTGCCAGAAGAGCGGCGCCGCGAAGGTCATCGCGTCCAGCCGCTCGAGCACGCCGCGCGTCAGCACGATCTCGGTGTCCCATTGGCGCGCGCCGAGGCTCTGCTTGACCGACGCCAGGACAACAGTTCCCAGATAGCCGGTGCCGACGATCACGAGCGACATGACGAGCGCCTGCCACCAGGTGAAGGGTGTCATCCACCAGAGCAGCGTGCCGACCAGGGCGCCGCCCGCACTGCCTGCCAGCACGCCGTTGACGGTCTTGTTCGGGTTCGACTTCAGCGCCCGGTCCGTTGAGGGCCGCGCTGAACACGATCTGCAGCACGTCGGTCAGGAACAGCACCAGCAGGAAGAACAGCAGCAGCAGCGGTCCGCGGCCTTCGTTGCCCCTTGATCGGCAAGGTCGCGATCGCCGGCGCGTGGCTGATGCAGTAGACACTGATCATCAGGCCCCATTGCACCTTGGCGACGCGCTCCAGAAAGCGCTCGTTGTCCTGGCGGATCGCGACGATGACGGGCAACAGCAGGAAGACGTACACGGGTATGAAGGTGGAGAACACACTGGCGCGGCCGAAACCGAGCAGGATGTACTGCGCGGGAATCACCAGATAAAAAGCGACGACCAGCGCCCAGTGATCCGATGACTTGATGGGTGTCAGCGACACGAACTCGCGCAGCGCAAAGAAGGAGGCCAGTGCAAACACGACCAGCAGCGCAACGGGGCCGAGCGCGAAGGCGATCGTGAATACCGCCAGCACGGACCACGAACTGCGGATGCGGGAGTTCAGTACCCCGAGGCGGGCCAGGCGCATCGCATCGAATGTCTGCCGCGTCGCCCACTGGCCGATCCCGGTGGCCACCGCGGACAGGATCGCCAGCGAACAGAACACGGCAAGGAAGGTTTCGTTGAGCGTGAGGTTCATGGCGTTGCACAGGACTCAGCTGGCCAGCCGGATCACGGCGGCGCGGGCGCGCTCGAGGAACGCGTCCCTGTCCTCGCCATCGATGCGCGCGCAGCGCTGCACCGAAGCGAACCGTGCAGATGATCGGCACCGGCAGGAGCGCGCCCTTGGGCATGCTGCGATGGAGGTTCTCGATGTACACGGGAATCAGCTCGACCTGCGGGAAGTCGCTTGCAAGGTGAAACAGCCCGCTCTTGAACGGTCCGGGCAGCGGCTGCGCACTGCGAGTGCCTTCCGGAAAGATGATCAGTGAAAAGCCATGCTCGAGTGCGTCGCGCAGCGGATCGAGCGGATCGGCGTTCGGGTCTTCGCGGCTGCGATCGACCATCACGACGTTCAACTCATTGCGCGCGATAGCACCGCGGATGCCCGGCCGATCCCAGTAGTCCTTGGCGGCCACGGGCCGGGTATTCGAGCGCAGTTCCTCGGGCAGCGCAGCCCACAGCACCACGGTGTCCATGTGGCTGGTGTGATTGCCGAAGTAGATGCGCTGTGTTGCCGTTGGCGCGGAGCCGATCCAGCGCGGATACGCGCCGACGAGCAAGCGCGTCAGCCACACGATCGGCGGCAGGAACTTCAGCGGGCCTCCCTGGAATTTCTGGTCTTGTGTGCGAATTATGCCAAGCGCCGGCACGACGCTGCCCGCTGACACCACTCGCGATGCTGCCGGGTTGACGCGGCGTTGTTATGCGCGCCTGATCAGGTCGCCAGCGAACGACAGGCCGCATACGCGAGCAACGCGGCGTCAGCCCGTTCCGCCGACGGTCAGCCCTTCGATGCGCAGCGTTGGCTGGCCGACGCCGACCGGCACGCTCTGCCCGTCCTTGCCACACGTGCCGATGCCGAGGTCGAGTTCCATGTCGTTGCCGACCATCGTCACGCGGGTCAGTGCGTCGGGACCGTTGCCGATCAGCGTGGCTCCCTTGACAGGCGCGGTGACGCGGCCATTTTCGATCAGGTAGGCCTCGGCCATGGCGAAGACGAACTTGCCATTGGTGATGTCGACCTGGCCACCGCGGAAGTTGGTGGCATAAAGGCCCTTCTTGACCGAGCGGATGATCTCTTGCGGATCGTCCGCGCCGCCGAGCATGTAGGTGTTGGTCATGCGCGGCATCGGCAGGTGCGCGAAGGACTCGCGTCGGCCATTGCCCGTGGGCGCGACCTTCATCAGCCGCGCATTGAGCGAATCCTGGATATAGCCGCGCAGGACCCCGTCCTCGATCAGTACCGTACGCTGGGTGGCATTGCCCTCGTCATCGACGTTGAGCGATCCGCGGCGATTCGACAGCGTACCGTCGTCGACCACCGTGACGCCGCGTGAAGCCACACGTTCGCCGACGCGGCCGGCGAACGCGCTCGACCCCTTGCGGTTGAAGTCGCCCTCGAGTCCATGGCCAACCGCTTCGTGCAGCAGGATGCCGGGCCAGCCAGGCCCGAGCACGACGGGCATCACGCCGGCCGGGGCCGGTCGGGCGTCGAGATTGACGAGGGCCTGGTCAACGGCCTTGTGCGCGTGCTCTGCCAGGCGCGCTTCCGAAAAATAGGCGAGGTCGTGCCGTCCGCCACCGCCAGAAAATCCTTGTTCGCGGCGCCCGTCTTTTTCGACGATCACAGTTACCGAGAGCTGCACCAGCGGGCGCACATCCGCGGCGAGCACGCCGTCGCTGCGTGCCACCAGGATGACGTCGTATTCGGCGCCGACATTGGCCATCACCTGCTTGACCCGCGGGTCGCGCGCGCGGGCGAGCTGCTCGATGCGTTCGAGCAGGCGGATCTTTTCGACAGCGTCGAGCGATGCGACCGGGTCATCGGTGCCGTAGAACGCCACTTGCGAGCGTGGCGCCACGCGTGGCGCGACGCGGACGCGGCCGCTGCCGCGGCGCGCGATGGCGCGCGCTGACACCGCCGCCTCGGTCAGCGACTCACGCGAAATGTCGTCCGAATAGGCAAATGCCGTCTTGTCGCCCACGACCGCCCGCACGCCGACACCTTGTTCGATGTCGAAGCTGCCGCTCTTGACGATGCCCTCTTCGAGCGAGAACGATTCGTTGCGGGTGTACTGGAAATACAGATCGGCGTAGTCGGCGCGATGCTCGAAGATGGTCGCAAGTACCTGTTGCAGCCGGCCTTCGTCGAGGTCGTAGGGGTCGAGCAGCAGCGCCTTGGCCGTCGCGATGCGGTCGAGCGCAGGATCGGAAAGCTTCATTCAGTTGCGCAGTCAGAGAAGTGAAAGGGATCGTGGCCGGCAGTCTATAGGGCCGGGTCGGCTCGAAGGGGCCGAATGTGGCCCGACGCAGGCCTTACATCACTCGATGGGTCAATGCCGGCAAGGAGGCCCGACAGCGGGCAATGACCTGAGGGTCGATATCGCCAAACACAACCCCGGCACCGTCAGGGCGATTGGCGATCACCTCGCCCCACGGATCGATCAGCATGGAGTGGCCAAAGGTGGCGCGACCGTTTTCGTGGCGCCCGCCCTGCGCGGCAGCCAGTACATAGCAGAGATTTTCAATGGCACGGGCGCGCAGCAGGGTCTCCCAGTGCGCGCGTCCCGTCGTTGCGGTGAAGGCGGCGGGAACCAGGATCAGGTCGGGCTGGTTCATCGCGCGATACAGCTCCGGAAAACGCAGGTCGTAGCAGACGGACAGTCCGACCTTCAGTTCCGGTCCCGCATCGGGCTTCAGTCCGAACGTGGACACCTGTGAGCCCGGTGCAATCGTCACGGCCTCGTCGTAGCTTTCAGCTCCGCGGGAAAAGCGGAATAGGTGCACCTTGTCGTACCGCGCTACCCGCGTACCGCTCGGATCGAACACCAGCGTCGTGTTGAACACGCGGTCGGGTTCCGGTGCCTCCAGCGGCAGCGTTCCGCCCACCAGCCAGACACCGTGCAGTCGCGCCTGCGCAGCGAGGAAATCCTGGATCGGTCCATCGCCGTCCACCTCGCGCACTGCAACTTTGTCGGTGTCCTGCCGGCCCATCAGGCAGAAATACTCCGGCAGTGAAACCAGTCGAGCCCCGGTCGCGGCGGCCTCGGCGATCAGTTGCGCCGCTGTCGCGAGGTTGATGTCGACCTGCGTGGTGGACACCATCTGGACAGCGGCAACGCGCACCGTTCCGGACAAAGGCGGGGTGATGGTCATCGCACTGGCTCCGACGGGTTGGCCGCGACGCGCCCGCGGCGGGTGATCACGGGGTCCCCTATGGTGCCGGTGATGTCGTACTCGAGCGCGAACGCACGTGACAACGGTGCCTTGAGCACCATGTTGGCCAGCAGGGCGCCGAGTCCGATGATCGGATTGGCGATGCCGACGGCCAGCGCGGCAGTCGAAGCATCGATCTCGGGCAGCACCACCAGGTGCAGTTGCTGAGTCTCGTTGGCCAGATTGACGCTGCCCGAGATCAGCGCCGCTGCGCCGGCGCCGGTCATGCTGAAGTTCTCGGTGGCGATCACGCCGCGCGTCACGGTGGCGTCTGCCTTGATCACGCTGAAGGCGAAGCCCTCGCCGAACGACTCGCGGGTGTCGGACATCAGCGTGCGCGACAGCGACTGCAAGGACAGCAACGTGAGCAACCGGCCGGCGCCGCGGTTGTCGACCTGCATGAAGCGTCCATCGTCGACGCGCAGGCTCAGCGCACCCGACAGTGTCGGGTAATCGATTTCGAGCGGTGAACCGATCCACTCGAGCTTGCCTTCAAGCTTGCCGTGGCCGCGCGAGACGGCTCCGGGTATGCCGAACCGTCCCAGCGTCGCGCCGGCGTCCATTGCGTCGAAAGCGAAGGTGATCCGCATCCGGCGCGTGCCGGCTGGCGTGGGCGACCAATCGCCGTTCGCGCTCACCTTCATGTCGGGATTGGTGACATCGAGGCGACTCAGCCGCCATGCTGCGGCTGCACCGGTTCCCGTGTTGGTCGCCGCCAGCTCGAGCCGGCCCAGTTTGACGTCACCCATCTCGAAGTTGTCGATGGAAACTTCGAATGCGGGGTACTGGCGCGACGGCGCCTGCAGCACATCGACGACCTCGCCCTTCTTGCTCGCCGCAATGACCAGCTTGGACAGTCGTGCCGTGACGTGTCCGAGGCTTGCTCCGCCCGTGCTTCCCGCCGGTCCCGGACGCCAGCCGATGTAGCCCACAGCTCCTTCCGACACCACGTTGGCGTCGAACCCACCGGCTTCCGTACGGGTCGCGCCGAGTGTCACGTTGCGGAAAGTACGGCGCCCGACGACGAGCTCGGCGGTTCGAATGGCGGCGTAGTCGACGCGAAAGCCGTTGTCGGCGGACGCGGGTCTCTGCGACGAGGTCGCATCGAGGTCGAAGCCAAGCCACGAGGACCAGGCTTCGAGGTCGAGTCGCGGCATCGAGACCAGCACCAGCATGCCGCTCTCGGGAAGATTCGCGGTCTCGTTCACGGCGATCACGCCGCGGGCCAGTCGCATCGTCGGGCCGTCCTGCCGACGCTCGAGGTGCAGTCCTACCACGCGGCCGGCCGTCACCCGCAGATCGTCCTGACCAGTGCGGCTCGTTTTCTCCACGCGCAGGGGCAGGACTTCACCCGCGCCCTTGCGCAATGGGGCGATCCCGTCGATCGTCATGCCGACCAGGTCGCTGTCGGCCTGGATCACGAGTCCGCCGCCCTGTGCCGTCAGGCTCGCGGTGTAACGAGCACTGCCCTGCGAGCGGTCCAGGATCCGCTGGACCACGCCGACATCGACGACACGCTTGAGACCGGCGGCCGTGGCGATGCCGGTCGCGGTAATCGCAGTGGCGCCGTCGGCGCGCGTGGTGGCATCGAAGCGCGCCTGGCCGCCAAGGAAGCCACCGGTCAGGTTATTGAAGCGGATGCCACGCTCGTCGAAATTGAACACTCCGCTGACGCGCGAAAACGGCGGCACATCGGCGAACGTGAGGTCATTGTTCTGCAGCTGCAGTGAGCCCACAACGCGCGTCGCGTCGGAGCGCAGCAACGGGATGTCGAGCTTCAGGTCCAGACGTGCCGGGCCGCGCGCCTCCACCCCGCGCGTGACACCGCCAATCCAGCGCGCGACCGGGCTGGCATTGACATAGCCGAGCATGTCGGACAGCGCGCCCGCCACCTGTCCGCGAACTTCCAGCGTGGCGTCGTGGCCGAGGTCGGGGATGCGTGCCGTCGTCTCGGAGATGCGAGCGCCGCTGATCGTGCCGCGCTGCGCGCGGATCGTCATCCCCTGCCGCTCGAACAGAAGATCGGCATCGATCTCGCGCAGCAATGGCCACGGCGTGCCGGGCGTGCGTCGGCCGTTCGCATCGGCGGCCGGTGCGACGTCGAGCACACCACCGCGCAGGCGCGCGGCGACGCGGAACTCCCCGTCGGCCGGCGTCGGGAACGGAAACCTGGACAGGTCACCGCGCAGCCGGAAGGATCCCTCGTCGATGCGACCTTCGAGCAGGGCGTGCTGCAGCCACGAGAGCGTGCCTTCGCCGGCGGCGAGCGGAACGTAACGATGAACACGTCGCGCATCAAGCCGCGTGATGCGGCCGGTGAAGTCGGCCTGGCCTCCGCTCGATCCGGCCGCGGGCGCACGCCACGTTCCGCTTGCGGAAACATCGAGGTCGGCATTGGTCAGATGCAACGTTTCGACGCGCGTCTCGGCGCGATCGCCGGACTTCCACTTGATGTCGGCCTGCAACTGGTTCAGGGCAATGCGCGGTTCCTCGAAAACGCCGGGAAACACCAGCGCGGCATTGCTCGACGACAACTTCAGTGCGCCGGCCCCGCGGTCGAGCTGCACGGTGCCGCTCAGGCGTTCGAATCCCGGCGTC
The DNA here is from genome assembly GCA_963724365.1 of uncultured beta proteobacterium. GTDB lineage: Bacteria > Pseudomonadota > Gammaproteobacteria > Burkholderiales > Burkholderiaceae_F > JALORV01. Next base: position 91,638 of record CAVRUR010000005.1, read on the forward strand.
CCGACCTTGGCGTCCGTCTCGGTGGCCGGCTGCGCGGCGATCGACAGTCCGTCGAACTTCGCCTTCGCCGTCATCGTCCGCCACTCCGGCTCCGGCCCTTCCCAGTGCATCGAGAATTCCGACAATCGTCCTTGGGGTGCGTAGCGTTCTATGGTTTCACGCAGCGAACGACCGAGCGGAAGATGGACAGCGATTCCCGCCAGGCTCGGCAGATCGATGCGCGAACCCTCGACCTCGAACTGCTGCGGGCGCTCCCGATTCGCTCGCGTATAGCGGTAGCTCAGGTCGAGCGGCGGAAACTGCGCGCCGTTGGCCATCACGAAGGTGACGTCGTCAAGCTCCACCTCCTGCCCGCCCTGCGCCTCGTCACCCCAGCGGCTCTGTGCCACGCGGCCCTGAAACGAGCTCATCTTCAGTGGTTGCAGGTCCTTCGCCAGTCGGGCATCGACATCCTTGAGCGCGAGGTCGGCCGTGGCGCCGATCACCTCCGCTGCATCGAACCGTACCCACGCACGCAGCGCCCCGTTGGCGCGCTGCACCTCGATTGGCGCCCGGATCCACTGGTTGAGCTGCGCCAGGTCGACATAGTCAACCTGTGCAAACAGTTCGCCGCTCCAGCGCCGGAAGTCGGACTTGCGTCCGAATGCCGGGGGACGGAACTCACCACGCAGGTCGACCGGGGCAGCAAATGCAGGCGGCGGGGCAAGTCGCAGGCCGAAGCGGTGTGTACCGAAACCCGACTCCAGCAGGAAATCGGCGTCCGAGAACACGACGTCGCGCGCCGGCACAACGCGCATGTCGCGCAGATGCACGCGTGCATCGCGGATCAGCAGCTGCCGCTGGGCCAGCAGAAAGTCCAGTGTCCGGTTGCCGCCGCTGCCCGTTTCCTGCGGGTCGATCACGATACCCGCGATCGAGACGGCGCCCCCTTCAAGCAGGGCAACCTCGAGTTCAGGCGCGTGAATCCGCAGCCGCGTGAAACGAGGCGCCAGGGTCGGTACGCTCGTCCACGACAATGTTCCTTCGATCCGCGGCAGAGCGAGCACGGCGCCTCCGCTGGCGCCGCTGAGCTTCACGTCGTCCATCGCAAGCACCGGATTGAGGCCATGCCAGCTGGCCTGTATACGGCCGATGGTCACCGGTGCCTTCAAGGCCGAGCTGGCGATGGCTTCGATGCGGGGTCGCATCGCATTGATGTCAGGGAGCAGCCAGTAGCGCAGGGCCAGCAACAGGAGTCCAAACGCGAAGAACGTGGTCACGAGCAGCCAGCCCAGCACGCGCACGGTCAACCGGACCGAGCGCAGTGCGTGCGCACCGTAGCGGCGGCTGATGGATTCTTCGGCGACGTGCAGGCCGTGTTCCAGACGCTCGCCGACGGCCTCCTCGAGCGCGTGCTCGAACGCTTGGGCGCGCGCGCTCAGTTCACGCGCCAGCGTAGGCGGTCGATCCGAGGGAGGCGTCATCGGTTGAGGCCGTCAGTATGTCCGGACGACAAGGCAGGGGAAAATGGAGCGAGGTTCGATGACCGCGGGGTGCAGACGAAGCGGCTCTTCGTCGAAGAAACTACAATCGGTTCGCTGTTGCCCGCAATGTTTCGCTGTCGCCCGCAGTGGTTCGCCGTCGACCGCAATTCGCAGGAGGCAATCGCATACGGCGGCAGCCGCCCTGATAAGGCAAAGTCACTCTATCACAGAGGCGCAGTGCGCCGAGTGCGCATCCCACTCTGAAGCTTCCCTCCTTCGCTCGCGCCATCCCCCGCCATGACCTGCCCCGACACCCTGCTCCCGTTGTGACCCAGAGCCTTGAAGATGCAGTCCCGGACTGGCGCGGCGTTCCGGCCACGCTGGCCGGCGTCGCCGACCTGTCGCACTACGCACGGCGCGCACTCGATCTCGAGGCCGGCCACGACAGTCCGGCCGCTGCGCGGCTCGCCCTGCTAGAGGACCTTGCGGCGGCCCCCTGGACGGCGGAACGCATGCGAGCCGCGCTCGACCACGGCAAGCCAGCCGCGCGGGACGCGAGGAAGCTTGCAACCGACCTGCGAAAACTGCGTCGCCGTGTGATGCTGTCGCTGATCGCGCGCGACGTCACAGGGGCCGCGGGTCTGGCCGAGGTCGTGCAGACGACCACTGCGCTGGCCGAGGTCGCGTTGCAGTCAGCGCTAGCACTGCATGCGCACGAACTGGCGCTGGTGCACGGAATTCCCTGCAGTGACGACGGGTCGCCGCAGGACCTGCTGATCGTCGGCATGGGCAAGCTGGGCGGCGTCGAACTAAATGTGTCGTCCGACATTGACCTGGTATTCGTCTACGACGAGGATGGGTCGACGCGTGCGACCGGCCGCTACGCCGAGGCAGCGCGCCCGCTGACGAACCACGAATTCTTCGAGCGCCTCGGTCGCCGCATCATCGCGGCGCTGTCGGACACTACGGGCGATGGTTTCGTGTTCCGCGTCGACATGCGCCTGCGACCCAACGGCGACGCGGGGCCGCTGGCTGTGTCGACCGCGATGCTCGAGGAGTACCTGGTGGCGCTGGGCCGGGAGTGGGAGCGTTTCGCCTGGCTGAAGGGGCGCATCGTTTCGGCGCCGGTCTTTGCCACGGCGGCGGCGTTCGCCGCGCAGTGCGCGTCGCTCGAGGAGATCGTGCGGCCTTTCGTGTTTCGCAAGTACCTGGACTTTGGCGCGATCGCCTCGCTGCGTGACTTGCATGCCTTGATCCGCGCTGAAACCGGCCGGCGCAGCGCAGGACGCGATGATCGTGACGACAACGTCAAGCTCGGGCGCGGTGGCATACGCGAGATCGAGTTCCTCGCGCAGACCTTCCAGGTGATCCGCGGTGGGCGCGAGCCGCGCCTGCGTTCGCGTTCTACGCTCGCGACACTTGCCTGCCTGGCCGACCTCGGATTGCTGCCGCGAGACACCAGCAGGAGGCTCGCGGCCAGCTATGAATTCCTGCGCGATCTCGAGCATGCGCTGCAGTATGTCGACGATGCCCAGACGCACCTGCTGCCCCTCGACCCCTCGGCGCGGGCACGCGTCGCGGCGCTGCTCGGCGCTCGCAGTGCCGACGCGATGGTGGCCGAATATCGCGCGGTGCAGGACTGCGTGGCAGGCACGTTCGACGCGGTCTTCGTCGAACCGGCGGCGGAGCGCTCGCAGCTCCCCATGCGCGCCGGGCCCGCCGACGGCGGGGTCGACGACGCGGAACTGCGGGAACACCTGCAGGCCATGGGATTTGCCGATTCCGACGCCACGGCACAGCGACTGCGCGGCGTACTCGCTTCGCGCCGGGTCCAGGTCACCAGTGAGGCCACGCGCTCGCGCATCGAGCGACTGCTGAAGTCAGGCCTGCAGGCGGTGACCGCTCGTGCCCGCGGGATCGGTGCGTCGCATGACATCGGCCCGGACGAACTCTTTGCGCGCTTCGCGCAGCTGGTGGACGTGATAGCCGGTCGGAGCACCTACATCGCGCTGCTGAACCAGTTTCCGCCGGCACTCGAGCGCGTGATGCGCCTGCTCGCGGCCAGCCGCTGGGCAACCGACTACCTGGTGCGCCACCCCATCCTGCTGGACGAACTGCTCGACGAGCGGGTGGAACTGTTCGACAACGAACACACGCCCGACTGGAGCGCCTGGGCGATCGGCGTGCGCGCGCAGCTGGCCGAGGCCGACGGCGACCAGGAAGAGCAGATGAACCTGCTGCGCGATGTGCATCATGCGCAGGTTTTCCGTCTGCTCGTGGCTGACCTCGATGGACGGCTGACGGTCGAGCGGCTTGCCGATCACCTGTCGGCACTGGCCGACGCCACGCTGGCACTCACGCTCGAGTGCGCCTGGAAGGCCGTGGCGCGGCGGCACCGCGACGTGCCCGCGTTTGCCGTCATCGCCTACGGCAAGCTCGGCGGCAAGGAACTCGGCTACGCCTCCGACCTGGACCTCATTTTCCTGTATGACGATGCACATGCGGACGCACCGGAGAACTATTCGACGCTTGCGCGGCGGCTGGTCACCTGGCTGACCACGCAGACGTCGTCCGGCATCCTGTTCGACATCGACCTGCGCCTTCGACCGAACGGCAACGCCGGACTGATGGTGTCGTCGTTCGACGCCTTCTCGCGCTACCAGCGCAACGAGGACGGACTCGGCGCCTGGGTCTGGGAGACTCAGGCGCTCACACGCGCCCGTCATTCGTGCGGCGACGCTGTGCTTGGCCAGCGATTCGAGGAAGAGCGCGCCCGGATCCTGGCGCGCGTCCGCGACCTGCCGACGCTACGAACCGACGTCCTGGAGATGCGCAGGAAGATGCTCGACGGCCATCCCAACACGAGCGCTCTGTTCGACCTCAAGCATGACCGCGGCGGCATGGTCGATATCGAGTTCATCGTGCAGTACATGGTGCTCGCCCATGCACATGCGCGCCCCGAACTGATCCGCAATGCTGGCAACATCGCGCTGCTCCTGATGGCCGGCACGATCGGCCTCATCGATTCGTCGCTGGCCCATCGGGTGGCCGACGCGTACCGGACGTTCAGGCTGCTCCAGCATCGCCTGCGGCTCAATGGTGCCGAGCGGGCGCGCGTCGAACGCGAGGAGGTCGCTGGTGACGCCGATGCGGTGCGCCGCCTCTGGCATCAGGTATTCGAGAGCTAGTGCATGCGGGCGACACTCCGCGCCCTGCCGTCGACAGTCTGGCTGCTCGGAGCGATCAGCCTGCTGAACGATGCGGCGTCGGAACTCGTCTATCCACTGATCCCGCTGTATCTCGCGACGGTGCTTTCGGCTGGACCGCGCGCACTCGGTTTCATCGAGGGCGCGGCCGAAGCGACCGCGGCGCTGCTCAAGCTTGTCTCCGGCGTCTGGTACGACCGCGTACGGCGCGCCAAGGGATTCGTCGTCGTCGGCTACGGCCTTGCCGCGATCGCTCGACCGCTGATCGCCGTGGTGACGGCCTGGCCCGGCCTCCTGCTGTTGCGCGTGCTCGACCGGCTCGGCAAGGGGCTGCGCTCTTCGCCGCGCGATGCCCTGCTGGCGCATTCGGTTCCGGCCGAACAGCGCGGACTCGCGTTCGGCCTGCATCGCGCTTTCGACAACGCCGGCGCCGTGGTCGGGCCGCTGCTGGCGGCGGTCCTGCTGGCACTGCACCTGCCGATCCGCGACATCCTGCTATGGGCGGCACTGCCGGGGGTGCTGTGCGTTGCCCTCGCGCTGTCTATCCGCGAGCCGGTGGACGTTCACGTTGCGCACGCCCGTCGGGCCGACTGGGCCTGGCGCACGCTGCCGCAGGCTTTCCGGCGCATGCTGGTTGCGCTGGCGCTTTTCACGCTCGGCCAGGCGTCGAACGCCTTCATCCTTCTGCGCGCCACCGAACTCGGCATGGCTGCAACGCAGGTGGCGCTGCTGTGGGCGGTCGTGTCCGCCACGTCGACGCTGCTGGCGGTGCCGCTGTCGGCGTGGTCAGACCGCATCGGGCGCGTACCCCTGCTGGTCGGCGGCTGGAGCCTGCACGCGTTGCTGTTCATCGCGCTTGCGCTGGTGTCTGAACCAGCGCTGCTGTGGGCCATCGCGGTGCTGCTCGGCATCTACATGGCGGCGACCGAAGGTGCGGAGCGCGCGCTCATCGCGGATCTCGTCGTGCCCGACAGTCTGGGCACGGCCTATGGCTGGTACTACCTGACGAAAGGGCTGCTGCTGTTGCCGGCTTCGGCGGCCTTCGGCTGGATCTGGTTTGCACGGGATGCCGCGACAGCATTCCTCACGGCCGCGGCCCTGGTGGCGACCGCAACGATCGTGCTGGCGCTATGGGTGCTGCCCGGGTTCAACGCGCATCGACGCGCCGGTCGACGCAGCTGACGCATCGGGTCGATGTGCACCTAGAGAACGCGCACCAGGGTGTAGGCCAGCATGCCGAGTGCGATCGCTGCGACCGCACGGCGGGTGAACACGATGACGGCAATTGTCACGATGGTCGCAATCAGCTTCGGGTTGGACAGGCCGAGTGCAAGCGTGCCGGATTGCAGCACCACTTCCGGCACGATCAGCGCGACCAACGCGCAGGCCGGCGCATAGCGCAGCGCGTGTTGAACGCGCTCCGGCAGCGCGACGCGGTGGCCGAGGATCAGGAACGCATTTCGCGTCACGATGGTGAGCAGCGTCAGGCCGGCGATGGTCAGCCAGATTTCGGCGTTTGACATCATGCGGCACCACCGTTACGAGAGCGCTCGGCGAGCATGTCCATGCCCATCGCGACCACGACGCCGGCAACGACGGCGAGCAGCAATCCGAGCTTGAGAGGCAATCCGGCCGCGATGACGGCCACGCAGCCGGCCGTAAGGCACCCGGCCACGGCCGGCCGTCCCTGAAACATCGGTGTCGTGATGGCGATCAGCGCGAGGATCGCGGCGAACTCCAGGCCCCACTGTCCAGGAATCACGCCCGCGAGCAGGATGCCGAGTATCGACATCGGCTGCCACGACAGCCAGGTCGCCGCGACGGTTCCGAAGAAGAACCAGCGCTGCTCGAGATTGCCACGCTGCTCGGCCGGCGCGTTGGCATAGCGGGCCATGAAGATCGCCAGGCCAATGTCGGCCGACAGGTAGCCCAGCGCGAGGCGCTTGCCCAGCGGCAGCCGGCCGAAGTACGGCCACAGCGTCGCCGAGAAGATCACGAAGCGCAGGTTGACGACGCCGGCGGTCAGCAGTGCGATCCACACCGGTGCGCCGGCGGCGATCAGTGGCAGCGAGGCCATCTGCGCACTGCCCGAGTACACGAACAGAGTCATCGCCAGCGCCTGCCATGTCGTGAGCCCGGTCTTGATCATGGCGACGCCGGCGACGAGTCCCCAGATGGCCGTTGGCATCAGCGCCGGCGTCGCCGCGCGGGCACCGCGCACGAATGCTTCGCGCCGTTCACGAGCTGCGTTCGGATCGTTGCCGAAGACGATCCGACCGATCATGCCGGCGCACTCGCTGCGACCACTCGGCCACGCCAGGCGTAGAACACGGCCGCCGTAGCGATCAGCAGCGCCGGCAAGGCGATCAGGTTCAGATCGGTCCAGCCGCTCGATGAGAGCAGGGCGCCCGACGCGGCGGACGACGTGATCATTGTGACGAAAACGGCCAGATCGTTCAGCCCCTGCGCTTTCGCGCGCTCGGAAGCGCGGTAAGTCGTCGTCAGCAGGGCGGTCGCGCCGACGAACATGAAGTTCCAGCCGGAGCCCAAGGCAACCAGCGCGCCCCAGAAGTGCCAGTACGTGAGGCCTGCATGCGCGATGGCGACCGACACGAACATCAGCACGCAGCCGGCAAACATGACCTGGGGTCGTCCGTACCGTTGCAGCAGTTGCCCGGTGATGAGCCCCGGCGCGAACATCGCGACGACATGCCACTTGATCACGTCGGCGGCGTCGGGATAGCCGAAGCCGCAGACCTGCATCGCCAGCGGGGTGGCGGTCATCAGCAGGCTCATCGAGCCGTAGCTGATCGCACCGATGGCCACCGCGGCGATGAACATCGGCTGGCCTGCGATTTCGGTCAGCGATCGCGCGGGTCCGTCGCGGGTGGTGTGGTGCGGCAGCGGGATGTGCAGTCGGCTCGTGACCAGCAACGCCACCAGTGCGACGATCGACAGCGCGGCATAGCTGCCGGCGAAGGCAGTCGGCAGCAGCTCACGCGTCAGCTTGGACAGCTCGGGGCCGGCGATGCCGCCCGCGATGCCGCCGGCCAGCACCCAGGAAATCGCGCGGTCCTTGAGGCCGAGCTGCATCGCGTCCGCGACTTCGGCGGCGGCAAACCGGAGATACTGACCGAAGGCGTTGTAGAGCCCCACGATGAAGGTGCCGAAGACGAGTCCGAGAAAGCTTCCCTCGATCACCGACCACGCGGCGATCGCCGTGCCGACGAGGCCGGTCGCCGCGCCGAACATGAAGCCGGCGCGACGTCCCCAGCGACCCATCGCCAGCGAGGCGGGAACGGTCGTCAGCGCCGATCCGATGATGTAGGTCGTCACCGGGAGGGTCGCCAACAGCGGCGTTGGCGCGAGCGCCAGCCCGGCGAGCCCGTTGATCGCGATCAGCGTGACGTTGTTGATGTAGAGCAGGGCCTGGCAGAGCGCAAGCAGCGCGATCTGCCGTCCCGCGGACGACGTTGGCAAGACGAACTCCGGTAAAGGGCGATTATATGAACGACACGCTGGCAAGCGGCCGTGGATGGCCGCTGCCGCGGCCACTGCGCTCTGTTCGCTAGAATCGGCCCGCAACAGGCGATGCAACGAATCAGGCAATACGACGAATCAGGCAGTACGACGAATCAGGCAGTACGACGGGAGAACGGCGATGTCGATGGCCGATCGCGACGGCTTCATCTGGTATGACGGCAAACTGGTGCCGTGGCGCGATGCCACGACCCACGTGCTGACGCACTCACTGCACTACGGGCTGGCGGTGTTCGAAGGCGTGCGCGCCTACAAGACGGCGGGCGGCACGGCGATATTCCGGTTGAAGGAGCACACCGATCGCCTGTTCAACTCGGCCAAGATCTTCATGATGGAGATCCCGTACAGCCGCGAGCAGCTCTTCGAAGCCCAGCGCGAAGTCGTACGCGCGAACAAGCTCGAGTCGTGCTACCTGCGTCCGCTGGCGTTCTACGGCTCCGAGAAAATGGGAGTCAGCCCGAAAGGCGCGGCGGTGCACGTGGCGATCGCGGCCTGGCCGTGGGGCGCCTATCTCGGCGAGGAAGGGCTGCAGCGCGGCATCCGCGTGAAGACCTCGTCGTTCCAGCGGCATCACATCAACGTGTCGATGGTTCGCAGCAAGACGGCGGGCCACTACGTGAACTCGATCCTCGCCAACCAGGAGGCGGTGCGCGACGGGTACGACGAGGCCCTGTTGCTCGACACGCAGGGCTTCGTGGCCGAGGGGGCCGGCGAGAATCTCTTCATCGTCAAGGATGGGCAGATCATCGAGCCCGAGATGGTGTCCGGCCTGACCGGCATTACACGCGCGACGGTCATCGAACTGGCGCGCGATCTCGGCTACACCGTCCAGTCGCGTCCGATGACGCGCGACGACGTCTACCTGGCCGATGAAGCGTTCTTCACCGGCACGGCCGCCGAGGTCACGCCGATCCGCGAACTCGATGGCCGCGTTCTCGGTGCCGGACAGCGCGGTCCGGTGACCGAGCGGATCCAGTCGCTGTTCTTCGACGTTGTGAACGGTCGCGCACCGAAGTTCAGCCGCTGGTTGACGCTCGTATGAGCCCCGCCGAACCCGCCGTGAAGACCGGCCGCACGGAGGCGCCGGTTGTCGAACTGGTGGCGCGCGAGCTGCCCGCGTTCTGCCCCAATCCGGCGATGCCGGTCTGGAACCATCACCCGCGCGTGTTCCTTGACGTCGCCAGCACCGGCGAGGCGATGTGCCCTTACTGCGGCACGGTGTACCGCCTGAAGGCCGGCGAGATCGTCAAGGGCCACTAACCGTCGCCGCGACCGGGCCGTCATGTCCCGCCTGACCAGGCCACTGCTGTTCGCTTCGCCCGAGGAGTGCGAGCACGCATTTTACGAGGCGCTCGAAGCGGCCGACGTCGATGCCGTCGTCGATCTCTGGCTCGAGGACGACGATGTCGTGTGCATCCATCCGAACGGTCCGCGTCTGCTCGGATTCGCTGCGGTGCGTTCGTCGTGGGCGGCGATACTTGCCAACGGGCCGCTGCATGTGCGCGGCACCTTGCGCAAGTCGCTCGATACGCCGACGGTCGCCGTGCACAACGTGATCGAAGAGGTCCTGGTCGGCCAGGGCACCGCCCAGCAGGTCGTCAGCGTCCTGGCCACCAACGTGTACGTCAAGACATCGGCCGGCTGGAAAATGGTGCTGCACCATGGATCGCAGGCCAGTGGAGGCGAAGTGGTCAGCACCCCGGAGCCGAACGCGATACTGCATTGAGCTGCATTGAGTGAACTCGCCGCCACGCAGTACGTCGCGCCCGGCTGGCTGCCGGGCGGCCACCTGCAGACTATCGTCCCGGCACGACTGGTGCCGCTGCCGCGCGTCGACTATCGCCGCGAGCGCTGGGACACACCTGACGGCGATTTCGTCGACCTCGACCTCTCGATCCCGGAGCCCGCTGACCCGATGGCGCCGGTGCTGGTGCTGTTTCACGGACTGGAAGGCTGCTCACAGAGCCACTACTCCCGTTCGATCATGCGCGACGCGGCGGACCGTGGCTGGCGTGGCGTGGTTGCGCACTTCCGCGGCTGCTCGGGCGAAGCGAACCGGCTGCCGCGGGCCTACCACTCGGGCGACTCCGACGAGGGCGACTGGATCCTGCGGCGGGTGCATGCACAGTGGCCGCTGGCTCCACTCTATGCAGTCGGAATCTCCCTCGGCGGCAACATGTTGGCCAAATGGCTCGGCGAGCGCGCCGAGGATGCCCGTTTCGTCACCGCCGCCGCGTCGATCGGCGCGCCGCTCGACCTCGCCGCCGGCGGCGCGGCGCTGGCGCGCGGCTTCAATCGCATTTACACGCAGATTTTTCTTGCCACGCTCAAGCCGAAGGCGCTGGCCAAGGTGGAACGATTCCCGGGTGTGGCGCATGTCGAACGGCTGCGCGCGTGCCGCAATCTGTACGAATTCGACAACGCCTACACCGCGCCGGTGCACGGCTTCCGCAATACCGAGGACTACTGGAATCGCGCATCGGGCAAGCCCTGGCTCGGCGGCGTGCGAGTGCCGCACCTCGTGCTCAACGCGAAGAACGATCCGTTCGTGCCCGCCGACAGCCTGCCGAATCGGTCCGGTGTTTCGCGTGACGTAAGGCTTGAGCAGCCGGACGAAGGTGGACACATCGGTTTCGCGCGCGGATCACTGCCCGGTCGGCTCGACTTTCTGCCGCAGCGACTGCACGAGTTCTTCACGCGCGGCGACTGAACTTTGCGCCGGGATACGCGGACGCTCGATCGTCGAATTCCCCGTCGCGTCGCCGATCGTTCGCCAGTCGCGTTCGCAGTCGATCCGCAGGACCCCGACTTTGCCTATGCTTCTGCCGATGGACGACTCCGTCATCGCCGCACTCGCCAAGTGGCCGGATGTGCCAGCCGTCTTCGGCTGGCTTTCGCTGACGGCGCGCGGGCATTGGCGCCTGCGGGGAGAGCCGATCGGCAATGCAGCGATCTGCGAGTTCATCGGTCGCAACTACGCTGGCGATGATCGTGGACGCTGGTACTTCCAGAACGGACCGCAGCGGGTCTACGTTTCGCTGGAATTGGCGCCGTGGGTTTACCGGCTGGACACGGCCGGATCGGTCACGACGCACACCGGCGTTGCGCCAAAGCTCTGCACCGGTGCTGCATTGCTCGACAACGATCGGGTCGTGCTCGTTACTGAACTCGGACCCGGCGCCATCGATGATCGCGACGCGTCCAGATTCCTGCGCCATGTGAGCGATGCGGCCGGCCGGACTCTTGACACGCAGAGCTGTGAACGTTGGTTGCTCGGGGCCGACGACGGCTACCTCGTGCCGGAGCGGCTATCGCTAAGTGGACCTGCGGCGCGATTCGAGCGTGTGTCGTCCGACCTGCTGGAGCGCCGCTGGAACTTCGTGCGCGAGCCGACCGAAGACGCGGCCAGCTCTCAAGTCGCCGGACTCGACGGCGCGCCGCCGCTCGAATGAATCACCGGATTCAGTCGAACACCGGCGACTCGACGCCGAGGATCTTGTGCAGCTTCGGGCTGGTGGTCGTGTACTGCAGGTGGACCTTGCGGGTGGGAAAGATGTACCTGGTCGCGCCAAAGGCGGCGAGCGCGGCCTCGTGGAAGCCGGACAGGATCAGCTTCTTCTTGCCGGGATAGAGGTTGATGTCGCCGACCGCGAAGATGCCCGGGACGTTGGTCTCGAACTTCTCGGTATCGACCACGATCTGCTTGCGCTCCAGGTCGAGGCCCCAGTCGGCGATCGGACCGAGCTTGGGCGACAGACCGAAGAACACCAACAGTGCGTCGAGTGGCACGCGGCGCGTCAGTCCGTCGAGCGAGGTGACGCGTAGATCCGTCATGCGCCCGGCCGACTCCTCGAAACCTGTGATTTGCCCGACGAGGAACTGCATCTCGTGGCGCTCGCACATGTCCTTCATCTTGGCGACCGACGCCGGAGCGGCGCGGAAGCCGTCGCGCCGGTGCACCAGGACGACGCTCTCCGCCTTGCCAGCGAGGTCGATCGCCCAGTCGAGCGCCGAGTCGCCGCCGCCGGCGATGACGAGGCTCTTGCCTTGGAACTGCGCCGGATCCTTGACCCGGTAATGCAATTGCGAGCCGAGGAACCGCTCGATGTCGGGCACCTTCAGCGTGCGCGGCTGGAATGAACCGACGCCGGCCGCAACGATGACGACTTTGGTAAGAAAACGCGCGCCCTTGATGGTTTCGACGTAGAAGCGCCCGTCATCCTGCTTCTGCACGACACTGACTTCCTGGCCGAGGTGAAACGTCGCACCGAACGGCTCGATCTGCCTGAGAAGGCTGTCCGTGAGTTCCTTGCCGGTGCACACCGGGACCGCGGGGATGTCGTAGATGGGCTTGTCCGGATACAGCTCGATGCACTGGCCGCCCACGTCCTTGAGCGAATCGATGACGTGGGCCTTGATCTCCAGCAGGCCGAGTTCGAAGACCTGGAACAGGCCGACCGGACCGGCACCGACGACCACTGCATCGGTCTCGATGGCGCCGGTTGCATCAACGGGAGCGCTCAATTGCTGGTTTTCGGGGGGCGACAGTGAGTTCATCGTGGCGTGCATCCGTTGCCAGCGCGACCGGTGGGGCCATCGGACCAGGCAAGTCCGTCGCGGGCGCGCAATTGTACGGATTCCCGGTCGGGGCTTCGCGGCCGGGCGCCGTTCCGGCAGGACGGTTGATCGAACCGCTGTTCAGTGCAACTTCCGAGCCTCGGGCGGCGCGCCGCGGCCACTTTCGCGCGCCGCGTCCTGTTCGCGCTTGATGTCGGCTTGAAGTTCGCGCACGCGCGCGTCGATTTCCGACATTGTGTAAAAGTCCCCATCGTTTGCGCGCCGGGCCTGCTCCAGCTGCTGCAGCGCCGCCGGCTTGACCCCGAGCAGCGCATACATCTCGCCCATCGCCTGGTGGTGCAGGGACTTCTTGCCCAGCGACTCGTAGCTGCGGCCCAGCAGCGCGTAGTAGCCCGCCTGCGTACGCGTGATCGCGACCTGGGCGCGTAGTACTTCGATGGCCTGCTGGTGCTGGTTCGACTTGTTCAGCAGGTCGATGTAATGGGCTACGGCGACCGTCGACAGCGGATAGCGCGCTGCACCGTCGCGCGCCATCTCGAGCGCTTCCGTGCGCTCAGCGTCCGACTTGGCGGCGGCGAAGCGCGTCTCGGATACGAGCTTGTCGAGAATGGCCGATGACGCGGTGGTGGCGCGGCGCGCAGCGAGCGCGTTTTCCAGGGCCAGGTCGGGCATGTTGAGCTTGAGCGCTGCGAATCCTGCGCCATAGCGCGCAGCCGCCTCCGACGCGGCGGTGCGATTCTTCAGCTGACTGTTGAAGTAATCGAGCTGATCCCGCCAGCCCTGCACGCTGGTCTCCTGCAGCACACGCAGTCGGGCGCGGACCAGTTGGAAGTCGATGGGGTCGGCTCGCTGCTTGAACTGCAGCGAGCGCGAGCGGTTCTGCATGTCGGAGATCCGCTCCACGGTGAGCGGGTGCGTCCGCAGATACGCGGGCGCCGTGCCTTCATACAGGCGCGAGCCCTGCTGCAGGCGACCGAAGAACTGCTCGATGCCGCGGCCATCGAAATTGGCGTTCACCAACGTGACGAAGCCGACCCGATCGGCCTCGCGTTCGGCCTCGCGCGAGAAGTTGAGCTGCTGCTGTATCGCCGCTGCCTGGCCGCCCATGATGGCCGCCTGCGCCAGGTCGCCGCCCGAGTTTCCACCGGCGCGCGAGGCCAGTATGGCCAGCAGCAGCGCGCCGATCTGGATCGCCAGCGAGTCCTTCTGATTTCCGAGCATGCGGGCGATGTGCCGCTGCGAAACATGGCCGATTTCGTGGGCGAGCACGCCGGCCAGTTCGGACTCGTTCTGCGCAGCGATCAGCAGGCCGCTGTGGACACCGATGAAGCCGCCAGGCAGCGCGAATGCGTTGAGCATCGGATCGCGCACCAGGAAGAACGAGAAGTCCATCGTGCGCGCCGCGCTGACCGACACGAGCTGATAGCCGAGGTGGTTGAGATACTCCGTCGACTCGGTATCGGGCAGATAGGCGGGGTCACGCCGGATCTGCAGCATGATCTGCTCGCCGATCTTGCGCTCGAGGGCGGGCGACAGCTCTTCGGCTCCGGCCTCTCCCAGCGTCGGCAAGTCGACCGACTGCGCGCGCGCCGGCAGCGTCATCGGGGCGCAGAGGACGAAGGCAACGATCAATACGATGCCGAAACGAAGTGTGTGCAGGATCCGGGTCAAGTTGCGAACTCGGTGCGCAATGGTCGCGACCCCCGTGGGGTCACGCCAGGTCAATTCAGGTCAGAGGAGCCACGGGGGCTCACAGACGGTCCCATATCGTCCGTATGATAGCCAGTCGGGTGTTTCGTTCCCTACTGGAAGTGTTGCTGCCGAGTTGCTGAAATATGAAGCCATTGACGCACTTTGATGCTGCCGGACAGGCCCATATGGTCGACGTGGGCGACAAGCCAGCGACCCATCGCGTGGCTTTGGCGACCGGACGCATCACGATGCAGCCGGAGACGCTGGCGCTGGTTCAGGCGGGCCATGCCAAGAAGGGCGACGTGCTTGGGGTGGCACGCATCGCGGCGATCCAGGCAGCCAAGCGCACGTCGGAACTGATCCCGCTATGCCATCCGATCGCGATCACGCGCATCGCCGTGGACTTCGACATCGACACCGCCGCCCATTTCGTCGAATGCCACGCGCGCGTGGAGACGCACGGCCCGACCGGCGTCGAGATGGAGGCGCTGACGGCGGTGCAGGTCGGCCTGCTGACGATCTACGACATGTGCAAGGCGGCCGATCGCGGCATGATCATCGGCGACGTCCGCCTGCTCGAGAAGCACGGCGGCCGCTCGGGCAGCTTTGTTGCCGATCCGGCCTGATGCGTTTTTTCACCGCGCAGGACGTCCATGCGGCGCTCGATCTCGATCGACTGGCTGATGCGATCGCCGCCGTCCTGGCGAACGCGCCGGTAGCCCCCCTGCGCCACGCCCATGCGCTGAACGACACCGACTCGTTGCTGCTGATGCCGGCGTGGTCCGCACAGGCGCTTGGAGTGAAGCTGGTGACGGTCATGCCCGGCAATCGCGCCGTCGGAGCGGCGACGGTCAATGCCATCTACGTCGTGTTCGATCGCGCGACCGGCGCCGCTGCTGCCGTGATCGACGGCGAGGCATTGACGCTGCGACGCACGGCGGCGACATCGCTGCTCGCGGCGCGCCATCTGGCGCGGCCGGACGCGCGCAACGCGTTGATCATCGGGACCGGCACGCTGGCGCCATACATGGCGCATGCGCATGCGCGGGCGTGCCGACTCGAGCGCCTGTGGATCTGGGGTCGGCGCGGCGAGGGCGCGCAGACGCTGGCGCAGCGACTGCGCGACGAGGGACTGCCGGCGCAGGCGGTCGAGGACCTCGAAGCAGCCGTTCGCGGTGCCGATGTGATCAGTTGTGCGACGACCTCAACCCAGCCAATCGTGCGTGGTGCGTGGATCACGCCTGGCACGCACCTCGACCTCGTGGGCGGATTCCGCCGCGGCATGCGAGAGGCCGACGACGAGGCGATCGCGCGTGCGCGCATCGTCGTCGATACCTACGCGGGGGCGCTGGCCGAAGCGGCGGACATCGTCGAGCCGCTCGAGCGTGGCGTCATCGAGCGTTCGGCGATCGTCGCCGAACTGGCGGAACTGGTGGCCGGCCGACCGGGCCGGACCGGGGTGAGCGAGATCACGCTGTTCAAGTCGGTCGGTACTGCGATGGCCGACCTCGCCGCCGCCTGCATGCTGGTCGAACTCGCCTCCTGACGCGGCGCGCCTAGCTCGCGAGCATCTCGCGCGCATGCTTGCGCGTGGTCTCAGTGATCTCCTGGCCGCCGAGCATCCGCGCCAGTTCCTCGACGCGGGCGCGCCGCTCCAGCTGAGCCATTTGCGACACCGGCCGCTGGTCTGCTGCGAGCTCCTTGGTGACCGCGTAGTGCTGGTCACCGCGCGCCGCCACCTGCGGCAGATGGGTCACGCACAGCACCTGGCGACTCTGTCCGAGCTGCTTGAGCAGGCGACCGACGGTTTCGGCAACAGCTCCGCCGATGCCGGCGTCGACCTCGTCGAAGATCAGAGTCGGCACCGGCGTTGCCGTCGCTGCGATGACCGCGATCGCGAGCGAGATGCGCGCCAGCTCGCCGCCCGAGGCGACACGTGCAAGCGGCTTCACGGTTACGCCGGCGTGGGCGGCGACCAGGAATTCAGCCTTTTCGTTGCCATGTGCCGACGGGCCGGACTCGACAAGTTGCACCTCGAATCGTCCGCCGGCCATGGACAGGTCCTGCATCGCGCGACTGACCTCGGTCGACATCCGGCGCGCGGCCGTGGCACGGGCCTTCGACAGTCTGTGCGGCGGCCGCGTCGTAGCGCTTGGCGAGCCGCGGCTTCGCGCCCGCGCAGCGCGTCGAGATCGCCGGCGGCCGACAGCGCGGCAAGCTTGTCGCGTGCTTCCGCGAGCAGGCCGGCCAGGTCTTCCGGTGCCACGCGAAAGCGGCGTGCGGCGCTGTGCAATGCAGTGACGCGGGCTTCGACATCGGCCAGGCGCGACGCATCGAGGTCGGACCGGTCCGCATAGCGCTGCAGCGCGCTGACCGCCTCTTCGAGCTGCACCTGGGCGCCGTCGATCAGTTCGATCACCGGCTTCAGTCGCTCGTCATAGGTCGCCAGCTGCGTCAGACGGCTACCGGTCGCCGCGACCTGGGTCAGCGCCGCGGTATCGGCGTCGCTCAGGGCATCGACCGCGGCGCGTGCACCCTCGAGCAGACTCGCGGCATGCGAGAGGCGCTTGTGCTCGGATTCGACGCGCTCCCACTCGCCGGCCTCGGGCGCGAGCGTGCCGAGTTCCTCCACGAGCCAGCGCAGGCGTTCCTGTTCGGCGGTCGCGCTGGCGGCCATCGACTCGGCTTGCTCGCGTTCGCGCTGCTCGCGCTTCCACTCCGCATGGGCCGCAGCGACTGCGACACGGTCCTCGCCGAGGGCTCCGCGCTCGTCCAGCAGTTCGAGCTGAGCGGCCGGGCGCAGCAGCGACTGGTGCGCATGCTGGCCGTGCACGTCGACCAGCTGTTCGCCGAGTTCACGCAGCTGTGCCAGCGTGACGGCGGCGCCGTTGACGAAGGCGCGGCTGCGGCCGTTCGCGTCGATCGTGCGCCGGAGCAGGAGCAATCCGGCATCGTCGCCATTCAGTTCGTTGTCGACGAGCCAGCGCGCGACGGCAGGACCGGGCCGGAACTCGGCCGCGATATCGGCCCGCGTCGCGCCCTCGCGCACCACATCGGCGTCGCCGCGCTCACCCAGGGCCAGCAGCAGCGCGTCGATCAGGATCGACTTGCCGGCGCCGGTCTCGCCGGTCAGGACGGTGAAGCCGGGTGCGAACTCGAGTTCGAGTTCGTCGACGATCACGAAGTTGCGGATCGAGAGCGAGACCAGCATGCTCGGACGACGGGCTGAGGTCAGCCGCGCGAGTGCGACTCGCTCGGCATCACGCTCCAGTGCAGTTTCTGGCGCAGGGTGGCGAAGAAGTTGTAGCCGATCGGATGCAGCAGCGTGACCAGGTCGTGGCTGCGGCGAGCGCGCACGATGTCGCCCGGGACCAGGCTCGAGTACGCCTGCATGTCGAAGTGCGCACTTGCGTCGCGCACGTCGGTGATCTCGATCTCGACGACGACGTCGTCCGGCAGCACGATCGGCCGGTTCGACAGCGTCTGCGGAGCGACCGGCACCAGCAGCAGCCCTGCCAGGCTGGGGTAGAGGATCGGACCGTCGGCCGACAGCGCGTAGGCGGTCGATCCGGTCGGCGTGGCGAGGATCACGCCGTCGGCGCGCTGGTTGTACATCGTGACGCCGTCCACCCGCACCGTGTACTCGACCATGCCGCCGGTCACGCCGCGCGAAACGACGACGTCGTTGACCGCCATCGCGTGATACGCCACCTGCCCGGCGCGGCGCACTTCGGCATCGAGCACGAGCCGGCGGTCGGTTTCGTAGCGGCCGCCCAGCATGGATGGCAGCGTCTCGGCCATCTGGTCCAGGGCGATATCGGTCATGAACCCGAGCCGGCCATGGTTGATGCCGATCAGCGGCACCCGGAACGGTGCCAGTTCGCGCGCAATGCCGAGCATCGTGCCGTCGCCGCCGAGCACGACCGCAACATCCGCCTGCTTGCCGATCGCGTGGACCGTCTGGCGTTCGACGCCGTCGAGACCGACCTGCTCGGCCGTGGCCAGGTCGAACAGCACCCGGGCACCGGCGGCCTCCACGGTTCGGGCGATGGCAAGCAGCGGCTCGCGTATGTTCTCCGCGCGCGGCTTGCCGAAGATCGCGACATTCCGAAAGGCCTGGGACATGATTCGATTATGCAGGACACTGTCCAGCCGGCAGTGTCCAACCATTTGGACGACCGTTCGGCCCTTTGAGGCCGGGACAACCGCCGTAGAATTTCCCCATGCTGGATGAACGCGCCCGGACACTGCTCAAGGCCTTGATCGAGCACTACGTCGTCGACGGCCAACCGGTCGGGTCGCGCGCATTGTCTCGCCTGTCAGGCCTGGAGCTTTCCCCGGCAACGATCCGCAACGTGATGGCGGATCTCGAGGACCTCGGCTTCATCTCGAGCCCGCATACGTCGGCCGGCCGGATACCGACGCCTCGCGGCTATCGCTTCTTCGTCGACACGCTGCTGACGCTCAGGCCGCTCGGGGAGCAGCAGGCCAGCATCATCGAAGGGCAGCTGCGCGTCGGCGATCCGCAGCGCGCGATGCAGAACGCGGCGCAGCTGTTATCGAGCCTTTCGCAGTTTGCCGGCGTGGTGCTGACGCCGCGCCGCTCGTCGTCGTTCAAGCAGCTCGAGTTCGTTCGCCTGTCGGACCGGCGTGTGCTGCTGATCATCGTCACCCCGGAAGGCGACGTCCAGAACCGCGTGCTGATGACGCAGACGGCCTTCACACAGTCGCAATTGACCGAGGCCGCGAACATGCTGAACGAGCACTTCGCCGGTCTGAGCTTCAACCAGGCGCGCGCCCGGCTGCATACTGAGCTGCGGCAACTCAGCGCGGACATCTCGGCGTTGATGGAAGCTGCCGTGCAGGCCGGCAGCGAAGCCGAGGCCGAGGCGGAGTCCGATCCGGTTGTGGTGTCCGGCGAGCGCAACCTGCTGGGCATCAGCGATCTCGCCACCGACGTCGAAACGCTGCGTCGTCTGTTTGATCTGTTCGAGCACAAGACCCGCCTGATCCACCTGCTCGACACATCGATCGGTGCGCAGGGCGTGCAGATCTACATTGGCGGCGAATCGCAGCTGGTGCCGATGGACGAGATGAGCATGGTGGTGGCGCCATACGCCGTCGACGGCCAGGTGGTCGGCACGCTCGGTGTGGTCGGCCCGACGCGCATGGCCTACGAGCGCGTGATCCCGATTGTCGACATCACCGCCAGGCTGCTGTCGAACGCACTCTCGCAGGGTTGAGCCGGCAGCCGCGCGCGCGAGTCCCTGGCGCTGCGCGGGCGGCGCTACAGGAGTAGTCCGCGGCCGCTCGGCTGCTGCCAAAGGGGTAGTTCGATCTACCTCGGCCCGACCGACTTGTCGCGCGTCAAATCCCCTGCGGCGACGGCCCCCGACACTTTCCGCACGATCCATGTCGGAGGATGCCTCGATGAGTTACGCAGATCAGACCGTGGCGGAGATTGCCACCTCGCTTCCGGGCGCAACCGCAGTGTTCCGCGCCCACCGTATCGACTACTGCTGCGGCGGCGGGAGTCCGCTGGCCGAGGCCGCGGCGGCGCGTGCGGTGCCGCTCGAGCAGATCGAGGCCGAACTTGCGCGGCTTTCGCCGGATGCCCCGCGCGAGGCGCCGATGGAAACGAACGCCCTGATCGGGCACATCCGGGCGCGCTATCACGACACCCACCGGCGCGAACTGCCCGAACTGCTGCGGTTGGCCACCCGTGTGGAGCAGCGCCATGTCGGCCATGCGCAGGTACCGGCCGGGCTGCATGGGAATCTTCAGGAACTGGCGAGCGCGCTCGACGAGCACATGGCGAAGGAGGAACAGATTCTGTTCCCGCTGATGATGCAGGGCGGCCACCCGATGATCACGTCGCCGATCGCACGCATGCGCTTTGAACACGACGAGCATGGCGAACGCCTGGCGCGGCTCGAGACCCTCACGCATGGCCTGGAAGTGCCCGAGGACGCCTGCCCGACGTGGCGCGCGCTGTACACCGGCCTGCGCAAGCTCGTCGATGACGTGCACGACCACGTGCATCTGGAAAACAACGTGCTCTTTCCGCGATTCGCCTGAGTGCACGTGCGACCCGCGCAGCGGGTCGCGACCACGAGCGACGCCCTAGCGGAACTTCACCCGGCTCGCGGTCAGCAGGCCGCCGGCAATCGTGCCTTCGACTTCGAGGTCGGTGCCGTTGCGGATGTCCGCCAGCGTGCGATTGCCCGGAATGATCTGCGGACTGCCCGCAACGCTGACACGCTGCGAGCCGACCAGGAATTCGGGCGATGTCGATGACGCCCGGCCACTGACCAGTCCTCGCACCGTCGCTGTGCCGGCGGCCGGTGCGCTGATATCGACAGTGTTCGCAATGAGCTGGCCGTTGAGCCTGACGGCTTCAATCGAGACACTCGCGCCGTTCTGCAGGTCTGCAAAGGCGGCCTGGGCCGAGTTCTTGCGGTACACCGTCGTCGTCGTCAGCATCACCGTGGAGCCGTTGACCACCACCGACGTCGGCCGAACGTTGCTCGCGATGCCGTCGATCGCAACGGTCGGCGGATCCTGTGCGTTGTCCATGAACTGGACATCATCGGCGATGAAGCTGAGCCCGTCGTAGTTGCCATTGACCTTGACGCTGCGCCCCACTGCGATGTCGGTGACCACTCCCTTGCGGAAACGCGTCGTCGTCGTGGTCTTGAAGTCGAATGGCAACGAGGTCACGCGGAATGTCCGGGTGCCGTCATTGGCGACCGTGACCGGCGCAGCGATGGTCCCGAACAGCACGCGCGCGATGCTGGCGGACGGTTGCTGGAACTCCAGTCGCGCGACTTCGACCACGCCGTTGACCATCGGCCCTTCGGCCTTGACGAGCACGCCCCCGCCGAGATTGCTCGCATCACCGCGGACGTACGTGGTCTGCGGGGTGACGCGGGCCGCCGCATTGCGTATGCGGAATGCAGTGCCGGCGTCGACAAACGCCGTCAAGGCGCCACTGAGTTCGATCTGCGCGGCGGCCGAGACGGACAGGAACTCGATCCGTGTGGCGCGCAGGACATTCGAGCCGACGGTTCCACTGGCGCGAACGGATCGCCCGTTGCGCAGATCCGCTATCGCGCCGCCGACGAACTGGGCGCTGCTCGCGTCGACAGCAATGCCGCCGATGCGCAGGCTGGCGGCGTTCTGGTAATCGGTGATCACCCCGTCGATCGTGAGCGCCGCATTGTTCGGCACGACGAAACCGCCGATGCGGACGACCCGTGCCACCAGTTCGCCATTGACCAGCGCCAGGTCGGTCCAGGCCGCGATCCGCTGCCCGTTTGCCAGGCTCTGCCCGGCAGGAACGATCGCCGCCTGCGTCGCTCGGACCGTCAGGGCGCCGACACGGAAGACGCCATTCGCCAGGTTACCCACCGTACCGGCCACGCGCAGGACGCTGCCTGCAGGTCGTTGTTCGATCCGGGAGGCCAGGATCTCGCCTGCCGTATTGCGCTGGCCGTGGACCTCGACCATCGCACCCGGAGTGAGCTCGGACAGCGCACTGATGCCATCGAACGCCGTCGGCGCGGCCGGATCGGCATTGACGAGCACGGTCTGCCCCAACACCAGCAGGCCGGCCGCCGACACGGATGCCACCGGACCGATCACTTCCGCCGCGACGGTGGCCTGGGAGATGCGGTTTGACTGATGCTCGAACTGGATCTGCATGCCGAGCCGGATCGAGTCGACGCTCGCGTCTGTGGGCTGGTCCGGGCGCTCATCGATGCGGAACTGGGCCGCGGTCTCGTCGAAGTGCTGGCCATTGATGACCAGGCTGCCAAAGCCGCCGACCGTGCCGACGCCGACAGTGACCGGAGCGCCGCTGCCACCGCTGCCGATGCGGGCAACCATTTCGCCGCCACCACCGCATGCGACCAACCCGATGGCCGCCATCCATGCAAGTAGGAATCCCATTGCCCTCATGCGCGTGCCTTCGTACTGACGACCCCGGTCGGTGCCGCGGGTGCGATCCGGTGTGTTCATGGGTTCGGATCCTTCGCGTTTTCGAGCGGAAGGTCCTGCATCCCGGACAGCGGCGTGGCCGCTTCCGAGTAAAAGTAGGTACCGAACCGCATCCGCATCGTCTGTGATCCCGGCGGGCGCTGTTCATCGATCTGCGCGCGCTCGTTGGCCAGCGCGAACATGCGGCGCAGCGCCGACTCCCAGATGCGGCGCGACAGCCGCTGCAGCTCCATCACGGATTCGGTGGAGAGCTCGTCGGCGTAAATGCTCTGTTCCAGGAACGGACCCGTCGCCCCCTCCTGGGCAGCGCGCAGGTTGACCGCGGCCGCGGCGACGTGATCGGCCAGGTTGGTGCGGACATAACCCAATGTCTTCGTGAAGTCTTCGCGGGGTACATAGATACCGGACCGAAGCCGTACGGTTTCGGCCTGCACATCCGCCAGGCCGAGGCGCACGAGTTCGTCGAGGATCGACCTCGGGTGAAAGTCGCGCGAGATCGACTGGGCGAGCTGCTCGAAGGACGCCTCGTCCGGCGTGCGACTGCGCATCGGCAGCACCTTAGGCAGGCCGTCGACATCAATGTAGTTCGGATCGTTGGTCCAGCGCGTGAACACTTCGTCGGGCAGCGACTGCATGCGGTCAAAGCTGCGCGCCTTGAGCACTCCGTCGGAGGTCAGTGCCCGCACATCCTTGCGGTGTATTCCGGACAGCAGGCTGACCGCGGAATCGGTGACGCGCTTGCTGTTGCGCTCCAGTTCCGAGTGGGCAGCCCGCAGGAAGCTCGTTTTCAGCGCTGCCGTGAACTGGGGATAGGTCACGCCACTGGCGACCAGCAACTGCACCAGCGGGGCCAGCAGGGCCGCACTCTCTTCGAGCAAAGCGTCGGCGGGGGAGGGAACGTCAGGCTTCTCTGTGTTCACACAATGACTTCTTATCTGCGATGCGAAACCGGGTCCCCAGCGTGGGATTATTTCCCTCGCTCCCGATGCTTGCGACTGGCCGCGGGCCCCACCCCTCACGGCTTCTCGTTAGACCACCCGGATTAAAGCCCGTCCGGACCCCGAAGTTCGGGCCCCTAGAATGCGGCGCGTAGCGGTCCGCGGGATCGCATCAAAAGCCCCCGAAAACATGCCTTTTTTGCCCGAACCCCCGTTTCAGCATGGCAGGCCGGATCGAACGGCGGTCCTGCTGGTCAATCTGGGCACGCCGGCGGCGCCGGCCCCCGGGGCGGTTCGGGCCTATCTACGGGAATTCCTGTCCGATCCGCGCGTGGTCGAGATCCCGCCGCTGTTGTGGTGGCCGATTTTGCATGGCGTGATCCTGCGGCTGCGGCCGCGCAAGTCGGCGGTCAAGTACGCATCGATCTGGACCGATGCCGGCTCGCCGCTGCTGGTTCATTCGAAGCAACAGGCCGTGCTGCTCCGGGGCTACCTTGGCGACCGCGGGATCGACGCCGACGTGGTACTGGCGATGCGCTATGGCGACCCCTCGATCGGCTCGGCGCTGCAAACGCTGGCGGAAAACCGCACCGAGCGCGTTCTGATCGTGCCGATGTACCCGCAGTACTCGGCCACCACGACCGCATCGGTGCTCGATGCCGTCTTCGACGTGCTGGGGCGAACCCGAAACGTGCCGGAGGTGCGCTGGGTCAAGCACTTTCACGATCAACCAGGCTACATCGCAGCATTGCGCCAGTCGGTGCTGGACCATTGGCAGCGCCACGGGCGGGCGCAGGACCGCGGCGGCAAGCTGGTGATGAGCTTCCACGGGGTGCCTAAGCGCACCCTGCGGCTTGGCGATCCCTATCACTGCGAGTGCCAGAAGACCGGTCGACTGCTGGCCGAATCGCTCGGCCTGGCGCCGGATCAGTACGTGCTGACGTTCCAGTCGCGTTTCGGCCGCGCCGAGTGGCTGCAGCCTTACACCGCACCCACCCTGGAGGCCCTGGCGCGCGCAGGCGTGTCGCATGTCGACGTGATCTGCCCGGGGTTTCCCGCCGACTGCCTCGAGACGCTGGAGGAGATCGCGATCGAAGGGCGCGACTCGTTCATCGCGGCCGGAGGCAAGGAGTTCCGCTACATCCCATGCCTGAACGGCACGCCCGCTTTCATCTCCGCGCTGGTCGATCTTTGCGCTGGGCATATGCAGGGCTGGCCGGTGGCGCGGGCCGATACTGCGGCGCGAGCCGACGAGGCAGAGAAGAGCGGCGCGCGCGCGCTGGCGCTGGGAGCAGACCGGTAGGGCAATTGCTGTGAGGGAGCCGCCCTCGCAATCGTCGGCGTCGTGCCGACGCGTCCGTCAGGACGGCTGCGGGCGCAATGACAAGGCGTTGCCGTTGACCAGCACGACGTCGCCGACCTTGAAGCCGGCCGCCAGCTGCTGGACCACGCGGGTCGAGCCATCGAGCATCTGGATCTCGACGAAGAAAACGGGCGAGGAGTGCGCCGAGCGTCGCACCGCCACGACGGTGCCGCAACTGGCGCAAGCCGATGCGATGACCTGCGGCTGAACGACCGGGGCCGGACGCGAATTGGCGTTGATCAGCGCGATGATCGCGATCGCGGCGAGGCCCAGCAGCGCGATCGGCGCCTGCGCCCCAAAGCTTTCGCCTGCGTGGCTCGAAGTTTCCTGCTTGAGTGCCGTCATGCTCGTCGTGAGATCCGGGGGTCTCGTTGCCGTCTTTGTACTGATCGCGCTGTGGCGACGGAAGATCATCCGATCCCACGTTACCGCGAGTGCGCTCGGCCGACCTCTCATCCAAAGCGATGAATCGCGGCGCGAGGCTGGCGCCAGGCGGTGCGCTAGAGCCGATAACCGCGCGGCCGCCCATCTACGGTTCATGCGGATGACGCGCCCGGCCCGTGGTCACGTCGCAACGCTTCAACGTGGGCAAAGGAGGCGCATAGCGCAGTGGCGCTATGCGGCCGAGTGTCGATCAAGGCAGCTTTCTCCTCGCAATCGCCGGCGCGGGCCAAAACATTGTCCCGGGTGCGGCTTGATTTCCCTCCTGTCGCCCACAGATCAGCTAAGTAGCTGAAATCAAAACAGAAAGCCTGGAGGAGCGATGCAACACCCGGATCCCGACGCGGCGGCCGGCGCCACTGTCGCGGGGCAGGAAGCCACGGAAACGGTCGAAGCGGCGGCGCAACCGTCGCTCGGTTCGGCCACCGTCACCGATGTCGAGAAGGAACTCGACACGGCGCTGGCCAAGGCCAACGAAAACTACGAGCTCTTATCTGCGCGCGAAAGCCGACGCCGAGAACATCCGCCGGCGCGGCATGGACGAGGTCGCCAAGGCCCACAAGTTTGCGATCGAGTCGTTCGCCGAGGCGCTTGTTCCGGTCGTCGACAGCCTTGAAAAGGCTCTCGAAATCAAGGACGCCACTGCGCCGCAGATGCGGGAAGGCGTCGAACTGACCCTGCGCCAGTTGCGTTCGGCATTCGAGAAGAATGCGCTGGCCCAGATCGATCCGGCCGGGCAGAAGTTCGATCCGCACTTTCATCAGGCGATCTCGTCGGTGCCGGCCTCCGCCGAGCACGCACCGAACCAGGTCGTGACCGTCCTGCAGAAGGGCTGGACCATTGCCGACCGCGTGCTGCGACCGGCGCTGGTCGTCATTGCGAAATGAATTCCGGCGTCAGGAGCGTTGAAACAACAGGGATGGCGCGCATATAGCGTGCAGTGAAGATTTCGACGGCCATGGGCCGCCGACAGACATCTGAGGGGAGCATTACATGGCAAAGATCATCGGAATCGACCTGGGCACCACCAACTCCGCCGTGGCGGTGATGGAAGGCGACCAGGTCAAGGTCATTGAAAACGCCGAGGGCACGCGCACGACGCCGTCGGTCATCGCCTACCTGGACGACGGCGAGATCCTCGTCGGCGCGCCGGCCAAGCGGCAGGCCGTGACCAACGCGAAGAACACGCTGTACGCAGTCAAGCGGCTGATCGGGCGCAAGTTCGAGGACGCTGAAGTGCAGAAGGACATCAAGCTGATGCCCTTCGCGATCGTCAAGGCGCCCAACGGCGACGCCTGGGTGCGTGCGCAGGGCAAGGACCTGGCGGCCCAGCAGGTGTCGGCCGAAGTGCTGCGCAAGATGAAGAAGACCGCCGAGGACTACCTCGGCCATGAAGTGACGGAAG
The DNA here is from genome assembly GCA_963724365.1 of uncultured beta proteobacterium. GTDB lineage: Bacteria > Pseudomonadota > Gammaproteobacteria > Burkholderiales > Burkholderiaceae_F > JALORV01. Next base: position 118,262 of record CAVRUR010000005.1, read on the forward strand.
CCGTCATCACGGTCCCGGCCTACTTCAACGACTCGCAGCGCCAGGCGACCAAGGACGCGGGCCGCATCGCCGGCCTCGAGGTCAAGCGCATCATCAACGAGCCGACCGCGGCCGCGCTTGCGTTCGGCATGGACAAGGCCGGCAAGGGCGACCGCAAGATCGCGGTCTACGACCTCGGCGGCGGCACGTTCGACATCTCGATCATCGAGATCGCCGATGTCGAAGGCGAGAAGCAGTTCGAAGTGCTGTCGACCAACGGCGACACGTTCCTCGGCGGCGAGGACTTCGACCAGCGCATCATCGATTACGTCGTGGCCGAGTTCAAGAAAGAGCAGGGCGCCGACCTGTCGAAGGACGTGCTCGCGCTGCAGCGACTGAAGGACGCGGCCGAGAAGGCGAAGATCGAACTGTCGTCGGCCACGCAGACCGAGATCAACCTGCCGTACATCACGGCCGACGCGTCAGGCCCGAAGCACCTGAACATCAAGCTCACGCGCTCCAAGCTCGAGTCGCTGGTCGAGGAACTGATCCAGCGCACGATCGAGCCGGTCAAGACCGCGCTGAAGGACGCCGGGGTGAAGGTCACCGACATCCAGGACGTGATCCTGGTCGGCGGCCAGACGCGCATGCCGAAGGTGCAGGAGGTTGTGAAAGACCTCTTCGGCAAGGAGCCGCGCAAGGACGTCAACCCGGACGAAGCTGTCGCTGTCGGTGCGGCGATCCAGGGCTCGGTGCTCGCGGGGGACAAGAAGGACGTGCTGCTGCTCGACGTCACGCCGCTGTCGCTCGGCATCGAGACGCTCGGCGGCGTGATGACGAAGATGATCCACAAGAACACGACGATCCCGACCAAGTTCGCGCAGACCTTCTCGACGGCCGAGGACAACCAGCCGGCGGTGACGATCAAGGTCTACCAGGGCGAGCGCGAGATGGCGGGCGGCAACAAGCTGCTCGGCGAGTTCAACCTGGAAGGCATTGCGCCGTCGGCGCGCGGCATGCCGCAGATCGAGGTCACGTTCGACATCGACGCCAACGGCATCCTGCACGTGAGCGCCAAGGACAAGGCGACCGGCAAGGAAAACAAGATCACGATCAAGGCGAATTCGGGCCTGACCGAAGACGAGATCCAGCGCATGGTGAAGGACGCCGAAGCCAACAAGGCCGAGGACCACAAGCGCTTCGAACTCGCGCAGACGCGCAACACGGCCGACGCGGCGGTGCACGAGGCACGCAAGGCGGCGACCGAGGCCGGCGACAAGGCCGGTGCGGCGACCAAGGAGCGCGTCGAGTCGGCCGCCAAGGAACTCGAGGACGCGATCAAGGGCGACGACAAGTCGGTGATCGAAGCCAAGCTCAAGTCGCTGACCGAAGCGCATCAGCAGTTGATGGCGGCGGTGCAGGCGCAGGGCGCCCAGTCGGCTGATGCCGGCGCGGCGCCGGGCGGAGCGAAGGCCGAGGACGAAGGCGTCGTCGACGCCGAGTTCAAGGAAGTGAAGCGCGGCTAGGCCTGCGATCGCAGGTGTGAGCACCGGGCCTGTGCCCGGAACGCCGGGTGCAGGCCGCAACGCCGCACCCGGCTTTTTGCATTGAAGACCTGACGAATTACGAATGAGCAAACGCGACTTCTACGAGATCCTCGGCGTGCCCAAGGGCGCGTCCGAAGAGGACATCAAGAAGGCGTATCGCAAGCTCGCGATGAAGTACCACCCGGACCGCAACAAGGGCCGGAAGGACGCCGAGGCGCGCTTCAAGGAGGCCAAGGAGGCCTACGAGATGCTGTCCGACAAGGACAAGCGCGCGGCCTACGACCGCTTCGGTCATGCCGGCGTCGATCCGTCGATGGCGGGCGCGGCCGGTGCGGGCGCGCTGGTCCAGGAGCAGGCGGCTTCGACTTCAACGAAATGTTCCGCCAGTCGCGCGGCGGCCAGGCACCCGGCGGCGGCTTCGAAGGATTCCACTTCGAAGGCAATCCGGAAGATCTGTTCGAGGGCCTGTTCGGCGGTGCGCGCGGCGGAAGACGCGGCAGTCGGCACCGCGATCGCGCAAGGGGGCGGACGTCGGCTATCGGATGAACGTCTCGCTCGAACAGGCCGCACACGGATTCGAGACGATGATCACGGTGCCCGGCGAGGACGGTGCAGAAAGCCGCACGCTCGAAGTGAAGATTCCGGCGGGCATCCGCGACGGCCAGAAGGTGCGTGTGGCCGGTCGTGGTCATGCCGGCCAGCATGGCGGGCCGGCCGGCGATGTGCTGGTGCAGATCCACATCGAGCCGCACCCGCGCTTCGAGCGCGAGGGCGATGACCTCGTCACGCGCGCAACGATCAGCCAGCCGACGGCGGCGCTGGGTGGCGAGATCGAGGTGCACGACGCTCGACGGCCACGTGACGATGACGATCCCGCCGGGCACGCAGCCGAGCCGGCGCTTTCGCCTGCGTGGCAAGGGCATCAAGGGCATGAAGTCGGGCGAATTCGGCGATCTGTACGTGCAGGTGCAGGTCGAAACACCCACGCACCTGACGGCGGAGCAGAAGGAGCTGTATCGCCAGCTCGACGCGACGCTGAAACGCGAGCGGGCCGAGTCCGGAGGCGTGACCCGGCTCGTAAACTGCGGGACTTTTCCGCGCGCCGGCCGTAGTGGATGGATGCGGGGCAATGACGATGAACACGATGGGATTGGGAGTCCATGTCTAAGCGCGATTACTACGAAGTCCTCGGCATAGCGAAGGACGCGTCCGATCAGGACATCACCAAGGCCTATCGCAAGCTCGCGATGAAGCACCACCCGGACCGCAACACGGACGGCGACGCCAAGGTATCCGAAGAGAAGTTCAAGGAAGCGAAGGAAGCCTACGAAGTGCTGTCCGACGCCAGCAAGCGCGCGGCCTACGACCGCTTCGGTCATGCGGGGCTCGGCCAGGGCGCGGGCGGATTCGGAGGTGGCGGGCCGGAGGGTTTCGGCGGCTTTGCCGATGCGTTCGGCGACATCTTCAGCGACATCTTCGGCGGCGGCGCGCGCGGCGGCCGCAATGCGGTGTATCGCGGTGCCGACCTGCGCTACAGCATGGAGATCACGCTCGAACAGGCCGCGGAAGGTTTTGCCACCGAGATCCGCGTGCCGAGCTGGGACAGCTGCGAGACCTGCGGCGGCTCGGGCGCCAAGCCGGGCACCAGTGCAAAGACCTGCGGCACCTGTGCCGGCTCCGGCAACGTGCGCATGTCGCAGGGCTTCTTCTCGATCCAGCAGACCTGCCCGACCTGCCGCGGTTCCGGCAAGGTGATCCCCGATCCCTGCACGACCTGCAGCGGCGCCGGTCGCGTCAAGAAGAACAAGACGCTCGAGGTGGCGATCCCGCAGGGCATCGACGAAGGCCAGCGCATCCGCCTGTCCGGCAAGGGCGAGCCCGGCATGAACGGCGGACCGCCGGGCGACCTGTATGTCGAGATCCACATCAAGCAGCACGACGTGTTCCAGCGCGACGGCGACGACCTGCACTGCGAGATCCCGGTCGGCTTCACGACCGCTGCACTCGGCGGCGACGTCGACGTGCCGACGCTGAACGGCAAGGCCAGTCTCAGCATTGCCGATGGCACGCAGTCGGGCAAGACGTTCCGGCTGCGCGGCAAGGGCATCAAGGGCGTGCGTTCGAGCTACCCGGGCGACCTGTACTGCCATGTCACGGTGGAAACGCCGGTGCGGCTCACTGAAAAGCAGAAGAAGCTGCTGCGCGAGTTCGACGAGTCGCTGAAGGCCGGCGGCCAGAAGCATTCGCCGCAGGAGAAGAGCTTCGTCGATCGCATGAAGGGCTTCTTCACCGCCGAGTAGCGCTGCCGTGACCCGCCTGGGCATTCGGCGTGCCGGCATCGCCTTGCCGACGTAACGCGCGACGTCCGACAGCACTCGCCCAAGTAGGGGATGCATTGCCCGCGATGTGCCAGCGTGCGCTGGGACAATGGCGGCTCGTCGCCCACCTGAGCGTGGGCCTGCATCAGGAAGATTGCGAATGACCATGGATACACGTCGACGCGCCGCGTTGTTTCTTGCGGCAGTGGCTTGCGGCCTGAGTGCCGGCTGCGGCGGATCGGATGCGCCGGCCCCTTTAGCGCAGGCGCCTGCGCCCGGTCCGTCACCGACTCCGACCCCGACTCCTCCGCCGGCGTTCCTGCCGCCTCCGGCGCCCAGCCCCACGCCGGCGCCGCCTGTGCCGCCGTCACCGGCCCCCGCGCCGCCCACCGCGGACGCGTGCCCGACGACGACGGGGCGCACCTTGCAGGTCGGTCCGGGCAAGACCTACACCACGCCCAGTGCCGCCGCCGCGGTGGCGCAGAGCGGTGACCGCGTGCTGATCGATCCGGTTGACTACCGCGGCGACGTGGCCACCTGGAGTGCAGCGAACCTGACGATCTGCGGCGATGGCGGCCGTGCGCGGCTGTACGCCGATGGCAAGAATGCGCAGGGCAAGGGCACCTGGGTGATTGCCGTGCCGAACAGCGCGACGACGACGATCGTCAACGTGCAGTTTCACGACTCCAAGGTGCCGGACAAGAACGGTGCCGGCATACGGCACGAGAGCGGCAACTTGGTCCTGCGCAACACCGGCTTCTTCGACAACGAGAACGGCATCCTCGGCGGCGGTGGCCCGGTCACCGTCACGATCGAGCGCTCCGAGTTTGCGCGCAACGGTTACGGCGACGGTTTTTCGCACAACATCTACATCGGCAATGTCGACCGCCTGCGCGTCGTGGCGAGCTGGTTCCACGAAGCGAAGATCGGCCACAACCTGAAGAGCCGCGCGAAGGAAAACATCGTCGAGAACAGCTACTTCATGGACGGGCCGACCGGCACCTCCAGCTACCTGCTCGATTTTCCCGACGGCGGCATCGTCTTCATGCGCGGCAACCTGCTGCACAAGGGCCCGATGGCCGACAACACGACCGCGGTGGCCTACGGTGCCGAGCGGAACATGTGGACCACCAACACCGTCACGCTGACACACAACACCGTCGTCACGACGATGGGCCGGGGAACGTTCATTTCCTTCGCCGGCTATACGCAGCAGGCCACGCTCACGGCGAACCTCTTTGCCGGCAACGCGGCGCTCGCGAGCGGGATTGCAGCGCCTACGCTGGTCCAGCAGAACAACTTCATGACGGGCGAAGGCAATGTCCCCGGCGCCGCGACCGGGCAGTTCTGGCCGATCGCCGCGATCCAGCCGCAACTGGTGCTGGCCACGGTGCCTGACCCGCAGTACACGTCGGATTCACCGCAGCCGTTCCAGCTGCGCGCGCTCGCGTCCGGCCAACGCCTCATCGGCGCGCTGCAGTCCGCGCCGTAGACGGCGCGACGCTTCGGGCGATACTCCGGTTCCCCACAGGGCTGACCGGACACCTTGGCGCACGCACACCCCGATCGCTTCGACATCGCCGTCATCGGTGCCGGGGCCGCCGGCATGATGTGCGCTGCCGTCGCCGGACAACGCGGCGCGCGCGTGGTGCTGATCGAACACGCCGCGAAGCTCGGAGAAAAGATCCGCATCTCCGGCGGCGGCCGCTGCAACTTCACCAACGTCGATGCCGGCCGCCACGACCGCTACCTCTCCGAGAACCCGAACTTCGCCCGCTCCGCACTGGCGCGCTACACGCCGGCCGACTTCATCGCGCTGGTGAAGCGCCATCGCATCGCCTTCCACGAGAAGCACAAGGGGCAACTCTTCTGCGACGACAGCGCCGAGCAGATCATCGCGATGCTGCAGGCCGAATGCGGCGCCGGCAACGTGCAGTGGCGCATGCCGTGCGCGGTGAGCGCCGTGCGGCGCAACTCGGAAGGCTACGAACTCGACACCGATGCGGGCGTGCTGCGTGCGACGCGCGTGGTGATCGCCACCGGCGGACTCTCGATCCCGAAGATCGGCGCGACCGACTTCGGCTACCGCATTGCGCGCCAGTTCGGCCTGCGCATCGTCGAGCCGCGCCCGGCGCTGGTGCCGCTGACCTTCGACACGCGCGCCTGGCAGCCGTTTGCCGAGCTCGCCGGCGTTTCACTGCAAGTGCACGTGCGCTGCAACGACGGCCGCTTCGACGAGGACCTGCTGTTCACGCATCGCGGCCTCTCGGGCCCGGCGATCCTGCAGATCTCCAGCCACTGGAACCCGCGCGAGCCGATCACGATCGACCTGCTGCCCGGCCTGCGCCAGTCCGAAGCCGAGGACGCACTGCTCGGGCTGAAGCGCTCGAGCCATCAGACCGTGGCGAACGCACTCGCGACCTGGCTGCCGCGCCGTCTCGCGGAACGATGGGCCGCGCTGCAGGGCCACGCCGCCGACCACCGCATCGCCGACGTCTCCGACGCCGACCTGCGCACGCTCGCGATCTCGCTGAAGCAGTGGAGCCTCGTGCCGACCGGCACCGAGGGCTATCGCAAGGCCGAAGTCACGCGCGGCGGCGTCGCCACCGACGAGCTCTCGCAGTCAACGCTCGAAGCGCGCAAGGCGCCGGGGCTGCACTTCATCGGCGAAGTGGTCGACGTGACCGGGTGGCTGGGTGGGTACAACTTCCAGTGGGCGTGGTCGTCGGGGGTCGCGGTCGGGTTGGCTAACGGCGATTTAGACCGCATCGTGCAGAGTTCTGGTGGGTCGACGCAAAAGGGCGCCTAGGAGATCGTTACCGCGTCGAAGGGTAGACAGAGTCGCAATTGACGGTGTGGGCGGAGAGCCGTACTTTGGAATTGCGCTCGATGGGTGCCAACAGATTTCGGCCGCGCAATGCCCCGCGTACAGTTTTGAGTAGGCCAAGGCCGTATCCGGCCAGCAGTCGACCTTCGGCGTTGTTATCTGTAAGGCACAGTAGCGGTCGTAAGCTACCAACCACCATAGCTCCGAATTGAATCGGCACGACGTGAAAGCTCGCCAGCGTTTCCCGACTGCAGCTAATCCCGCTCGAGTCGGAAGGTACTCGGCGCTCGCTAAGGCAGGCGGAGGGTTTGTTTGGGATGAACTTCTGGAGTACCGAGTGTGGTGCCGTCCGGAGGGAGGTGCGCCCGACCTTGCCGATGGCAGTGATTACTTCCGTTCCTTTGCAACCTATCCAAAAGCACTTGCCTTTGCGCGACGGACGAAGGGAGCAGAGGAGCCACTGGCATTGGTCAGACAATGGGAATACATCGACGAACCCGAACCGGGAGTATTCGTGCATATCAAGAAGGCCCGCGTGGCGGAGTGGAGAGTGGAATGGCTCAGTCGACCGAGGCGAACCAAGACAACAATCCCATGCTTCTTTGCCCCCGATGCGCCGGCGAACCGCTTAGATATTCTCCGGGGAATCGCAAAGCCGGCGCGGCAGAAGCTTCGGTAGCGCCGTAGTCGGCCAATTGCAGCCGAGTTCAACGGGCGCCACAATCGCCCGCAAGCGGACGCGTCCGGCAAGGCGTTGTCACAGTCCACTTACTCTCGGTGACGAGGAGGTTTGCGATGCACAGGCTCTCTGTGGCTTTCGTCTCAGGTCTCGTGGCAGCGCTCGCACCCCCAGCGTTCGCGGCAAACGCGTGCTCACTTCTGTCACAGACTGACGCAGCCGCTGTTCTTGGACAGCCGATAGCGCAGGTCACACCAGCAGGTCCCCAGCGCGACGAGGACTCCAGCGGGCACTTGACGTACTGCACCTATCGAGGTGCCTCATCCGCGCTGATCGTTTCAGTGGTCGAGTTCACCTCTGGAGCTGAGGCACGCAAACAATTGACGTCCAACTTGGTGCGCGAACGAATGGACGCCGAGGACGCCAAGGTCAGCGAAGAACCCGGACTGGGCGAGAAGTCGTACTACGGCATTTCCGGAAGGGGCTCGATGTTCGTGTTCCTCAAGAAGAACAAGGTTGTTGGAGTCGGAGTCGGAGGCGAGAAGCAGAACAAGTCCGTAACCAAAGACTCCTTGCGTAGCGTCGCCCAGACAGTGGCGAACAAGGTTTAGCTGGGGCTGGACCAGCAATCGCGAGTGCCGGCCCATAGGACTTCTCGGTCGACCCGGACCGGGGTCTTCGGCCATGACCGGCCGTGGTGACACAAGGTCCATTTGACCCGAAACCGGACGCTTCCCGGATCTCTCTCTTCGCGATAGATTGAAGACCAATTCGCTTCCGTGACGAGCCCGGCAGTTGATGAACGGCACCGCCTTGGCTGGAGATCGCGCGCGCAGAGATCGGTGTGTGCGTGCATCCGCATGGCTCAAGCCATCCCCGAATCGGCGAGTATCACGAGCATGCCGGCATCCCCGGCTACGACGACAAGGTGTCCTGGTGCTCGTCGTTCATCAACTGGTCTCTCGCTCAGGTTGGCATCACCGGCACCGGCTCGGCGTTGGCGCGATCGTGGCTGGACTGGGGTCAGCCACTGGAGGAGCCCGTTGTGGGATGTATCACCGTTCTGTGGCGGGAGGATCCAACGAGCTGGAAAGGCCACGTCGGCTACTACCTTCGCCACGATGCCGAGAATGTGTACTTGCTCGGAGGAAATCAACTCGAGCAAGTTCGAGAGCATTTCTATCCGCGGAAAACGATCCTCGCCCACCGCTGGCCGATCGGCGTGCCGATAACATGACCCACAGGCGGTCTCCGGCCAAGTGCCAGCTTCGATCGCCGGGGTGGCCACCCTGATCGTCGAGAAGGCCGGAGGGAACCCGTTTTTCGCCGAGGAGATGGTGCGGGAGTTGGCCGAGCGCGGTGTCCTGCGCGGCACCCGCGGCACCTACGCGTCCACGGTGAATGTGGCCGAGGTCAGCATGCCCGCCACAGTCCAGGCAACCATCGCCGCCCGGATCGACCGCCTGGACGCCAAAGCGAAACGCACACTGAATGCAGCGGCGGTCATCGGCTCGAAATTCAGCCGGAACCTCCTCGACACCCTGGGTGATGACCTCGTCCTCGACGACCTGGTGGGGGCTCAGTTCCTGGATCAGATCACCGTCACTGGAGATCCCGCCTATGTGTTCCACCATCCGTTGATCCGCGCGGTGGCCTACGAGTCCCAACTGAAATCCGATCGCGCGGTCAACTGCACCAGCGAGTCGCCGCGGCGATCGAGCAGCGTGCTCCGGGCGCGGTCGATGCGAACGCGGCGCTTATCGCCGAGCATCTGGAGGCGCGGGCGATGTACGCGGCGCCTACGGGTGGCACATGCGCGCCGGCAGCGTGGCTGGCCAACCGCGACATCGGTGCGGCGCCGATCGAGTTGGCAGCGTGCGCAACGGCTCGCCGACGGGTCTGCCGGAGGAGGATCCAGACCGCGTGTCGATGCGGATCGCGCCGCGCACCCTGCTGTGGGGCACCGCATACCGTATCGGCGGTGCGGTCGCCGACACCGGTTTCGACGAACTGCGGGCACTCTGCTGATGCCGCTGGCGACCAGATCTCACTGGCAATGGGCATGTCCGGGTTGCTGGTGTCGCTGACCCTTAACCAGCGACTTCACGAATTGGCGGCACTGGCCAACGAATACGCCCACCTGCTCGAGTCAATTGGCGACCCCGCATTGATCGTCGGACTGATGAACACGGCGGGCCATCCCAAACTCGTCGCGGGCGAAATAGCCGAGGCGCTCCGGTTAGCCGAGCGGGTCATCGAATTGGCCGATGGCGACACCACTAAAGGCAACTTCTTCTTCGAATCACCCCTGGCGTGGGGGATCACCCTTCGTGGCCTGGCTCGGTGCAGCCGAGGAGATCCAGGATGGCGCGATGATCTACAGGCCGGACTCGCGATGGCTCGCACCGTGGGCGGGATAACCCAATCCGCCGTCACCACATACGGTTACGCAGTATCCGTCCTGAACGGTGCGCTTCTGCCCGGACGCTGGCATCGTTCGGGACACGTGTGACGCTCTGGAAAATGCGGAGCGGTTCGGTGACGACGTGTCGTTGGCGTGGGCGCGAATCGCGCGAGGCATGATTCTGACCCGTCTGGGTGATGCGGATCAGGATGCCGGCTTAGAACTCCTGGAGAAGGGACGGGAACAAGCACAAGCGGCACGGTGACCTGCTCACCGCGACAATAGCCGACGTTGCGACTGCGGAATACAAAGGCGCAAATCGGTGATATCGACGGTGCTATCGCGATGTCCCGAGCGATCCTGAGCCATCTGTTCGACAGCGGTGAGATGCTCTTGCGAGGTCCGACGACCACCGTTCTGGTCGAGTCGCTGCTGCGTCGCGGCGCCGAAACGGACCTGCAGGAAGCGCGGGCGGCCATCGACCAACTGGCCGCGGTGCCGACCGAACCCGGGTTCGTGCTCTACGAGGTGCCGCTGGGGCGGCTGCGAGCGTTGCTTGCGCGTGCGCACGGTGATGAGGCTGCCTACCGTGGTCTCGCCGACCGCTATCGCGCGATCGCGACATCGCTTGGCTTCGAGGGGCATATCGCGATGGCCGAGGCGATGAGATGAACGCCGCTGCCAGACCGAGAGCCTTACGAGGCGCACGCTGAAAGGGATCGCCGGCGACTCAGG
>CAVRUR010000006.1:0-87726 GCA_963724365.1 uncultured beta proteobacterium
CGGAAATGCGCGAGTTTTTCCCGAACAACGCGGTCGAGTATTTCGTTTCCTACTACGACTACTACCAGCCCGAGGCCTACGTTCCCTCGCGCGACCTGTACATCGAGAAGGATTCGTCGATCAACGAGCACATCGAGCAGATGCGGCTGTCGGCGACGAAATCACTGCTCGAGCGGCGCGACGTGGTGATCATTGCGTCCGTGTCGGCCATTTACGGCATCGGCAATCCCTCGGACTACCACTCGATGGTGCTGACGCTGCGGCACAAGGATCGCCTGAGCCAGCGCGACATCATCGTCCGGCTGACGCAGATGCAGTACAAGCGCAGCGAGCTCGAGTTCTCGCGCGGAACGTTCCGCGTGCGCGGTGACACCATCGACATCTTCCCGGCTGAGCACGCCGAGCTGGCCGTGCGCGTCGAACTGTATGACGACGAAGTCGATTCGATCCAGCTCTTCGATCCCCTGACGGGCCGTGTGCGGCAGAAGATCCCGCGCTTCACGCTCTATCCGTCGTCGCACTACGTGACGCCGCGGGACAACGTCCTGCGCGCGCTCGACGGCATCAAGGTCGAGCTGAAGGAGCGCATCGGGCAGTTCGTGGCCAACGGCAAGCTGGTCGAGGCCCAGCGCATCGAGCAGCGCACGCGTTTCGATATCGAGATGCTCAACGAGCTCGGGTTCTGCAAGGGCATCGAGAACTACACGCGCCACATCTCCGGCGCCGCTCCGGGCGAACCGCCGCCGACGCTGGTCGACTACCTGCCGCCCGACGCCATGCTGATCATCGACGAGTCGCATGTCACCGTGCCGCAGCTCGGCGGGATGTACCGCGGCGACCGCGCACGCAAGGAGACGCTGGTCGAGTTCGGTTTCCGGCTGCCGTCGGCTCTGGACAACCGACCGCTGCGATTCGACGAGTTCGAGCGGAAGATGCGCCGTTGCGTCTTCGTCAGTGCCACGCCGTCCGGCTACGAGATGGAGCATTCGTCCCAGATCGTGGAGCAGGTCGTGCGACCCACCGGGCTCATCGATCCGGCGGTGGAGGTGCGTCCGGCGCGCACACAGGTGGATGACGTGCTGTCCGAGATTGCGCTGCGTGTGGCAAAGAAGGAGCGCGTACTCATCACCACGCTGACCAAGCGGATGGCCGAGGATCTCACCGAGTTTCTCTCGGAGCACGGCGTCAAGGTGCGCTACCTGCATTCGGACGTCGATACGGTCGAGCGCGTCGAGATCATCCGTGACCTGCGCACTGGCACATTCGACGTGCTGGTCGGCATCAATCTGCTGCGCGAAGGCCTGGACCTGCCGGAAGTGTCTCTGGTGGCGATCCTGGACGCCGACAAGGAAGGATTCCTGCGATCGGAGCGATCCCTGATCCAGACGATCGGTCGTGCCGCACGCAATATCAACGGCACGGCCATTCTGTATGCGGACTCGGTGACGGACTCCATGAAACGGGCGCTGGACGAGACCAACCGGCGACGCGGACGCCAGGAAGCATTCAACGCCACGCACGGCATCGTCCCGCGCGGCGTCATCAAGGAAGTGCGCGAGTTGATCGACGGCGTGTACGACCCGTCGTCGCAACGCGAGGAGCGCAAGGCGGCCGCCGCGACTGCGGAATACGAAGTGATGTCGGAAAAGCAGGTCTCGAAGGAGCTCAAGCGGCTCGAGAAGCAGATGTTCGAGCACGCGAAGAACCTCGAGTTCGAGAAGGCGGCGCGGGTGCGCGACCAGCTGGCACTTCTCAAGGAACAGGTCTTTGGTGCCGGAGGATCGACCAATGTCGTGCCCCTGGTTCCGGGCGAGAAGGCAGCCTGATGGAGGCCTTCGAACCCAGCAAGGATTCCGTGGCCCCGCCCGATGGTGTGGTCATGCGCGAACTTTTCGGATTTTCGCGAGTCTGCGGTAATTGGTGTCGTCCAGTCGTTGCACTGGCGCGTTGACGGTTTAAGGAAAGGACGTACCTGCTGTCAGGGGTGCGCATTGAAAATAGGGGCGGCGAACCTGCCCACCGGGAAAGGTGAACGAGGCTATGACCAAGATCCTCTTTGTTTGCATGGGCAATATCTGCCGCTCGCCCACGGCCGAGGGCGTTTTCCGCAAGATGGTGACCGACGCCGGCCTGGACGACAGCGTGCACATCGCCTCGGCCGGCACCCACGCCTACCACGTCGGCGAACCCGCTGACGTTCGCGCGCAGCAGGCGGCTCGCAAGCGCGGTTATGACCTCGGCGAGTTCCGCGCCCGCCAGGTGACGCAGGACGACTTCCGTGAGTTCGACCTGATACTCGCGATGGACTGGGAAAACCTCACCCTGATGCAGCAGCAGTGCCCGCGCGGGAACAAGCACAAGCTCCACCTGCTGATGCGCTTTGCCGGCGAATTCGATGCCGCCACGGTGCCGGACCCGTACTACGGCGGTCCCGAGGGTTTTGGCACGGTGCTCGATTATGTCGAGGACGCCTGCCAGGGCCTGCTCGAAGTCGTGCGCAAGCGCGCGACGATGTACGCCGCCGCCTGATCACCCCCGGTCCGGCCCCAAGACGCGAGGCGCCCCGGCGCCTCGCGTCGTTTGTTAGGCACCGGATCTGGGGTCAGTTCGATCTGCGCATTGCGGATCAAGTCGCGCGCCCCAGGTAACCCATGGATCCCAAGCCGGTTCTCGACTTCTGGTTCGGCGCCGAAGGAGCGCCCGCATCGGGAACGGTGCGTGAACTGTGGTTCACCAAGTCCGAGGCGACGGATGCGGAGATTCGCGAGCGCTTTGGCGCGACCATCGCCGCCGCCCTCCGAGAAGAACTCGATCACTGGGCCCTGTCGGTAGATGGGACGCTGGCGCTCATCCTGGTGCTCGACCAGTTCACACGCAATGTCTTCCGAGACACTCCGCGCGCATTCGCCGGCGATGCGGCCGCGCTGGGCCGCGCCCGGCACCTTGTTTACTCGGGCGCCGACCGGCACTACGGCACGCTGCAGCGGTGGTTCATCTACATGCCGTTCGAGCATTCTGAGAATCTCGTGGACCAGTACGAGTCAGTTCGGCTGTTTGCAGCCCTGGCGGACGACGGCGAAAGTGCCCCGCTGGAATGGGCACGAAAGCACTTTGAGGTCATTCGCCGGTTCGGCCGATTCCCCCATCGCAACGCCATCCTCGGACGCACTTCGACGTCCGAGGAAACCGAGTTCCTAAGTCGTCCCGGCTCGCGGTTCTGACATCGTGAGCACCCGGCGACGCGCTCCAGCGCAAGCGCGTGTCTAGAATCCGCGCATCCGTGCAATCGGCATCGGCTGCTGCCGCATGACTATCCCTTCGATTCTCGCCCTCGATACCGCGACCGAGACCTGTTCGGTGGCACTGCTGACGCCGGCCGGCGTCATCTGCCGTGCGGAGCCCGTGGGTCAGCGTCACTCGGAGCGCGCGCTGCCCATGGTCGATGAGGTCCTGCAGGAGGCGGGCATCACGCTGAAGGACCTCGACTTCCTTGCCTTTGGCGCAGGCCCCGGATCGTTCACCGGACTGCGCATCGCGTGCGGCCTGGTGCAGGGCCTGGCCTGGGGCAGCGGCAGGCCCGTGATTCCGGTCGGCAACCTGCTGGCACTTGCAGCACGCGCGCTGGCGGAGGCACCTGATTGCCGGACGGTCCTGTGCGCCATCGATGCGCGCATGCATGAGGCGTATTGCGCGGTCTACCAGCGGGGAAGCGGGATCATCGAAGTCAGTGCACCTTCGCTGGTGAAGCCGCACGTACTGACCGAACTTGCCGGCGGAGTCGACGCCGTCGCGGGAGATGCACTGACGGTCTTCCCGGAGGCCTGGCCCCACAGCGGGGATCTGCGCCGCTTTCCCTCGCTGCGCGCGGATGCAGCCGACATCGCGCGTGTCGCATCGACGCCCGCCATGCGGGCGCGTGCCGTTGCAGCGGAGGATGCGGCACCGCTGTACGTCCGCGATCACGTGGCGCTGACGACCGATGAGCGGCGCGCCCGCGCGTTGGCATCCTCGGCAGCCTCCTCGGTGGCGACATGAGTGCCCAACTGCGTCCCGAGGCGGAACGCTTCGCGCCGATGACCGCGGGCGATCTCGACGATGTGGTCGAGGTCGAACGGCACATCTATCCCTTTCCATGGACGCACGGCAACTTTGCCGACTCGCTGCGATCGGGATACAGCTGCTGGGTGTTGCGCGATCCGGACGGACGCCTGCAGGCCTACGCCATCGTGATGCTCGCGCTGGACGAAGCGCACCTGCTCAACCTCAGCGTCGCGCATGAGGCCCAGCGAGCTGGGGCTGGGATGGCGCACGCTCGAATGGGTTGCCGATGTCGCGCGGGGGCACGGCGCGCGCACGCTGCTGCTCGAGGTGCGGCCGAGCAATCCCGCCGCCATGCGGCTCTATCAACGCTACGGCTTCGAGCGCATCGGCATGCGTCGCGGCTACTACCCGGCACGTGAAGGACGCGAGGACGCGATCGTCATGAGGATTTCACTGTGACACTCGACGCGCGCCGCGCCAGGCTATGGTCGGCGATGGGACTCGGCCCCGTCTGGTCGTTGCGCGTAGCCGTCCCCGACGCGGCAGCGTCGCAGGCACCCGCCGGCGAACTGTCCCGGTCCGATCGCATCGCGCAGATGGACTGGGACGAACTGGAACAGACAGTTTCAGCCTGTACGGCCTGCGAGCTCAGCACGACGCGCACCCGCACGGTGTTCGGCACGGGGCACCGAGCTGCGGAGTGGATGCTGGTCGGCGAGGCGCCGGGCATGGAAGAGGACGCGCGCGGCGAGCCGTTCGTGGGCCAGGCAGGCCGGCTGCTCGACAACATGCTTGCCGCGATCGGACTGACACGCGCGGGCACGACACCGCAGTCGGTCTACATCGCCAATGTCCTGAAGTGCCGCCCGCCGGGCAATCGCAACCCGGCGCCGGGTGAGGTGGCATCGTGCGATCCGTTCCTCAAGCGGCAGATCGAACTCGTCAACCCGAAGCTGGTGCTGGTCATGGGTCGCTTCGCCGCACAGTCGCTGCTGGGGACCGATGCCAGCATCGCGAGCCTGCGCGGCAAGGTCCATCACATCGAGGTTGCCGGTCGCAGGATTGCAGTGATCGTCACCTACCACCCGGCCTACTTGCTGCGCAGTTTGGCCGACAAGGCCAAGTCATGGGCCGACCTCTGCTTTGCGCGCGACGTCGTCGAACGCGGCGGCTAGTGCCGGTCTTCGCCGATCAGCGCCACGGAGTCGAACTGGCGCTGGTTGTAGCGGTGTCTCAGCATCACCAGGATCATCGACAGCGCGACGAACAGGCCGAACAGCAGCATCACGGCCTGGATCGACAGGTTCAGCCAGATCAGCAGCGCGTACAGGCCCAGCATGACGAGGATGCTCAGGTTTTCGTTGAAGTTCTGTACGGCGATCGAGTGACCCGCCGACAGCAGCACATGTCCACGGTGCTGCAGCAATGCGTTCATCGGTACGACGAAGTATCCGGCGAGTGCGCCGATCAGCACGAGGATTGCGCACGCGATGATGAGGAAGTAGCTGGCCGACAGCGCGCCCAGCTGCACCGCGCCGTCCGGGACAAGGTCGCGGCGATAGAGCGAGGCGAAGGCGACGATCACTCCCATCGCGACGCCGACAGGCAGCACGCCAAGGGAGCGCTTCAGCGACACGCTGGCAGCCGCGTAGACCGCACCCACGGCGATGCCGACCGCGACGATGGCCTGCAGGATCGCGGCGCGGCTCAGGTCCAGCTCCAGCACCTGCTCGGCCCATTTCAGCACGATGAACTGGAGCGTCGCCCCCGCCCCCCAGAACAGCGTCGTCACCGCAAGCGAGATCTGCCCGAGCTTGTCGCGCCACAGCACGTTGCAGCAGTGCGCAAATCCGACGAACAGCTTCCACGGGTGCACGTGCTGCTTTGCGTAGCGTGCACCGGTATCGGGAATCACGATGTTCACCAGCGCGGCCAGTACGTAGATGCCCGCAATGACGGCGATCGCCGACTCGGCCGGGTGATCGATCTCCATGTCCACCAGCGGCATGTCGAACGTGAACAGCCACGACGCCACCTTCGGGCTGATCAGCACACCGCCAAGCAGGAAGCCGAGGATGATCGAGGTCACCGTGAGACCCTCGATCCAGCCATTGGCGACGACCAGCTTCTCCGGTGGCAGCAGCTCGGTGACGATGCCGTATTTGGCGGGCGAGTAGGCTGCCGCGCCAAACCCGACGACGGCATAGGCGAGCAACGGATGCACGCCGATGAACATCAGCATGCAGCCGCCAATCTTGATCGTGTTGGTGATCAACATCACACGGCCCTTGGGAAACGAGTCGGCGAAGGCGCCGACGAAGGCCGCGAGCAGCACATACGAGATGACGAAGAAGAGCTTCAGCATCGGCGTCATCCAGCTCGCCGCCCCCATCTCGCGCAGCAGGGCGATCGCGGTGATCAGCAGGGCGTTGTCGGCGAGTGACGACAGGAACTGCGCCGCCATGATCGTGTAGAAGCCGCGATTCATCGGCCGGTTCGGGCGCGCAATGCGAACGGGAGAGGCAAGGAGTGGGGGCGCGATGGACGCGGGCGCGAACTGCAGTCCGCGCGGCGTTATAGCACGCGACCTTGCCGATAATCAGTTCGACGGATCGCTATGCTACGGCCGTACGCCACTCTCGCAACGCGTTCCGTGCCCCGTCCCATCCGCGCCCAGATCGACCTTGCCGCAATGCGTCACAACCTCGCGGCAGCACGCACGCGTGCAGCCGGTCGCAAGGTCTGGGCGGTCGTCAAGGCCAACGCCTACGGCCACGGCATCGAAAATGCAGTGCGCGGATTCGAGGCGGCCGATGGCCTCGCGCTGATCGACCTGAACGAGGCCCAGCGCGCACGTGCGGCCGGCTGGGCAAAGCCGATGCTGCTGCTCGAAGGAATCTTCGTGCCGCGCGACGTGTCGACGTGTCGGGAACTGGGACTGACCGTTGTCGTGCATCACGAGGACCAGGTGCGGATGCTTGAAACTGCGTCCGCCGGCGACGCGGTCGACGTCTACATCAAGCTCAATACCGGCATGAATCGCCTGGGATTTGTTCCGGACGAATTGCCGCGCGTGTTCGAGCGACTCGCGCGCGCGCCGGCGGTGCGCATCGCCGGTCTCTCGATGCACTTCGCAAATGCCGATCGGGCCGATCCGGATACCGGTCCGGTGTCGATGAACGACCAGCTGCAACGCTTCGAGGCCGCGTGTCGCGGCTTCGAGGTCGCGCGGTGCCTGTCGAACTCGGCGGCGCTGTTCCTGCACCCGCCGATCGAAGAAGCGTGGGTGCGCCCCGGCATCGCCCTCTACGGCGCGACGCCGGATGGTGGCCACACGGCCTGCAGCTGGGTCTGCGTCCGGCCATGATCCTGTCGACACGCCTGATCGGCGTGCGCTCGTTGCGGCCCGGCGACGCGGTGGGGTACGGCTCGCGCTTCGTGGCGCAACGACCGACGCGCATCGGCGTGGTTGCCTGTGGCTATGCGGACGGCTATCCGCGCCATGCGCCCGATGGCACGCCGGTGGTCGTTTCCGGCGTCCGCGTGCCGATGGCCGGACGCGTGTCGATGGACATGATCACCGTCGATCTGACTGCGGCACCGCAGGCCGACGTCGGCAGTCCGGTCGAGCTGTGGGGCAGCCAGGTGCCGATCGATGAGGTCGCCACCGTGTCGGGCACCGTCGGCTACGAGCTGATGTGCGCGCTTGCGCCGCGTGTCGCGCTGGAAACAGTGAACTGAGATGACGCATCGTCGCGCAGCGATTCCTGGCGCCTGCGGCGTTTTATCCGAACGCGGTGCCGCCTTGCCGGTCATGCGCTGACATGGCCAAGGTACGCACCCAGTATGTCTGCGCCGAATGCGGTGGCACGGCGCCGAAGTGGCAGGGACAGTGCCCGCACTGCAATGCCTGGAACATCGCTGGCCGAAAGCCGTGTCGAACCAGCGAGCGAGCATCGCTATGCGGCGCTGGCCCCGACCGCACCGGTGCAGTCGCTGGGCGAGGTCCAGGCGCGCGAAGTGCCGCGCCTGTCCAGCGGTGTCGACGAGTTCGATCGCGTACTCGGCGGCGGATTCGTCGAGGGTGGCGTGGTCCTGATCGGCGGCGACCCGGGTATCGGCAAGTCGACGCTGCTGCTGCAGTCGCTCGCCGCGCTGTCGTCACGCACGCCGGTCCTGTATGTCAGCGGTGAAGAGTCGCCGGCCCAGGTGGCGCTGCGGGCACGCCGGCTCGGCGTGGACGCCACCCGCGTGCGGCTGCTGTCCGAGATCGCACTCGATCGTGTCGTTGCGACGATCCGTGCGGAGAAACCGGCCGTCGTGGTCATCGATTCGATCCAGACGCTGTACACGGGTGACCTCACGTCGGCGCCGGGATCGGTGTCGCAGGTGCGCGAGTGCGCGGCGCATCTGACGCGCCTGGCCAAGCAGGCAGGATTCATACTGATCATGATCGGCCACGTGACGAAGGAGGGCGCGCTTGCCGGCCCGCGCGTGCTCGAGCACATGGTCGACACCGTGCTGTACTTCGAAGGCGACACGCACTCCTCGTTCCGCCTGGTGCGCGCCTTCAAGAATCGCTTCGGTGCGGTCAATGAGCTTGGCGTGTTCGCGATGACCGACCGGGGACTGAAGGGCGTGACCAACCCGTCGGCACTCTTTCTGTCACAGCACGGGCCGGATGGCCACGGTGGCGAGGTGCCAGGCTCGTGCGTGCTCGTCACGCAGGAGGGAACGCGGCCTCTGCTGGTCGAGATCCAGGCGCTGGTAGACACCGCGCATGTGCCGAATCCGCGCCGCCTCAGCGTCGGACTCGATCCGCAACGGCTTGCCATGCTGCTGGCGGTGCTGCACCGGCACGCCGGCATCGCGGCCTTCGACCAGGATGTATTCGTCAATGCAGTCGGCGGCGTCCGCATTGCCGAGCCGGCCGCCGACCTGGCAGTGCTGCTGGCCATCGTCTCGTCGATGCGCAACCGGCCGCTGCCGCGCGGACTCGTCGCCTTCGGCGAAGTCGGGCTGGCCGGCGAGATCCGCCCGGCACCGCGCGGACAGGAACGACTGCGCGAGGCGGCCAAGCTCGGCTTCTCGCTCGCGCTGATCCCGCGCGCCAATGCGCCGAAGCACAGGATCGAGGGGTTGGAGATCGTCGCGGTCGACCGACTGGTGCAGGCACTAGCGCGCGTACGCGATTAAATCCGCGTAATCACTTGCAGTTGCCTTGATGAGCTCTCGCCGCGTCCCACCTGTACTTTGTCGAATGCAGCGCTGACTCTGGCCAAAGAACGCCTGATCCTCCATTTCGCGATCGGCAACGCTCGGTTCGAAGTCGGGATCAAGCCCGCTCGAGCCCAGTAGTTCAGATCGGCTGCGCCGTGAACTTGACTCCCAGTGCCCGCGCGACCTTCATAACAGTTTCGAGGCGAGGCTTGGCGCCAGGCGCTAGCGCCTTATAGAGACTCTCCCGACCCAGGCCGGCATCCTTGGCAATCTGGGCCATGCCTTTGGCGCGAGCCACGTCGGCTAGTGCAAGCAGCAGCAGGTCCGGATCGTTTTCCTCAAGGACTGCGGTCATGTACTCAGCGATGGCTCCATCATCGCTAAGGTAGCGAGCGGCGTCGAAGGCGACGAGTTTCAGTGGTGTCTTGGCTTTGGTCACGCGTCATCTCCAAGTTCGGCGACAAGTTTGAGAGCGCGACGGATGTCACGCTTCTGGCCTGCCTTGACTCCAGCATTGAGGATCACGACGACGATCGTGCCCCTGCGAGTGAAATACAACCGATACCCCGGACCATGGTCGATCCTCAGTTCGGCCACCTTACCTTCAATCGGTCGCCAGTCGCCGAAGTTCCCGGCTTATATGCGCCGCAGCCGCGCAACGATGCGAATCTGGGCGCTCTTGTCTTTCAGGCCGTCAAGCCAACTGGCGAATTCTTCAGTTTGGCGGACCGTAAACATGGGTCAATTGTATTCGAATGGATACAAATGTCAACTGCACCCTGGTCGCGTGCGTTCAAACAGCTGGCCGCCTTCTGGTCACTCGTAAGGCGGTAGGGAGGCCAAACGCTGGCGAGGAGATCAGGACTAGCTTTGGCCCATGCCGGTGGCTGTTTCAATCATCGACTGTTTGGTGCCCGGGGAAACACTCAACAGGAGCGAGGGGCGCTACGAGCGCGCCGTACGTTCGGGGCGGCAGGGCGATGCTGTCCAATCCGTGTAGCTCCGACCGGCGCCAGGCTCCAGCTCCTTGACGTCAAGCTGCAGGTGCGGCGCCGACGGAGCGTGCTGCCGCCAGCCCCGATCGCACCGCCGTTTCGAGCGTGCAGGGATACTCCGAGGCCGTCCAGTCGCCCGCCAACGCAAGGCGAGTCAGGCCGGTTGACGTGGCAGGACGCTCGAGATCCGGCACGCAGGCCAGCGTTGCGCGCCGCTCGATGATGGCGCGTGCGGCGCGCGGCGATGGCAGTCCATAGATATCGCTCACCTGGCCGGCAGCTGCGTCGCACAGCGCATCGAGTGTCGGTTCCTCGTGGATGCCGCCGGTGCTGATGACGAGCGCCAGCACGCCCCGGTTGGCGCTGTCGAGGACGCCGCGGTTGAACGCCCACTGGCCGTGATGCCGTCGCGCCGGATCCTCGACCAGCGCGTGGAACAGCGGCGGCAGCCGCGGTTCGTCGGGTTCGTACTTGAGGTAGACGGTCGTGATCGGCTCATAGCGAAAGCGTTCGATCATGCGCAGCTGCGCGCGCAGGGCGTCGGCGTGCAGCCCGAAGACGCGCTGCAGCTGCGACGGCGGTGCCGCGTAGACCACGGCATCGACGTCGAGCGAGGTGTGATCGCCGCCGCTGCGGATCGCCAGGGACCAGCCGCGCTCGGAGCAGCGCGCGAGATCGACGCGGTGATTGCGGCGCACGTCGCCGCCGTGTGCGATGACGTGGCGCTCGACCGCGTCTGGCAGGGCCGCCGACAGGTCGGAGCGCGGCAGCCACATGTCGGATGCGCGCGGCGTCCGCGCCGAGGCTGTCGCGCAGTACGGTCGCGAGAATCTGCGCCGAGGCGGCGGCGAGCGGCGTGTTGAGAGCCGCCAGCGTCAGCGGGCGCCAGAGCCGCTCGATCAGCCGCGGCGACTGTCCCATCTGCTGCAGCCAGGCAGCGGCCGGCCGATCGGGGGTGACGTTCCAGTCCTGTCCACGCAGACGCGGCAGAAAGGCGGCGAGGGCGACACGGTCCGTCCACGACAGGCCGCGCGCGGTGAGCAGTGCAACGGCCAGATGCCACGGGGCCGGCAGGCGCGCCGCGCGCAACCGCATGCCGTCGGGATAGAGCAGTTGAAACGGGCGGCGCTCGAAGGCCTCATCCAGCGCCACGCCGATCTGCTCCCAGCAGCTGGCCGATGGCGGTGTAGGCGCCGATCAGCAGGTGCTGGCCGTTGTCGAGCGTGTGCCGTTGCCCGTCGAGATCGAGCACCACCCGTCGCGCGCGTCCGCCGAGTTCGCTGCTCGCTTCGAGCAGATGCACGCGGTGACCGGCGCGCGCGCACTCCGCGGCGGCGGCGCAGCCGGCCCAGCCGGCGCCGATGACGGCCACACGCAGCGGCCGTGTCACGCGGAGACCCAGGTCTTCCACGCGATCCAGAGCTTGCGCAGCGGCGTCAGTGCGATGCGCTGGTGCAGCACGCTGGAAGTTCGCGCGCTCGATCTCGTCGAGCAGGGTGGCGTAGATCGCGCCCATGATCAGCCCGGTGCGTTGCGCCTTGCGATCCTCGGCCGGCAGCAGCGCCAGCGCCTCGCGGTAGACGTCGCGCGCGCGCTCCGCCTGGAAGCGCATCAGCGGCACGAAGCCGTCGACGTAGCGCGCGTTCAGCACGTCGGCCGCCTTGACGCCGAAGCGCTGCAGTTCGTCGAGCGGCAGGTAGATGACGGCCGCGGCGCGCATCGTCGCCGACATCGCGGATGATGTTGATCAGCTGCAGCGCGAGGCCGAGCCGCGCCGCATAGTCGAGCGTTGCCGGTTGGCGGTATCCGAAGATCGATGCCGACATCTCGCCGACGACTCCGGCCACGAGGTGCGCATAGCGCTGCAGCGACGCGAAGTCGAGATAGCGGTTCTGGCGCAGGTCCATTTCCATGCCGTCGAGCACGGCGTGCAGCCGCTCGCGCGTGATACCGTACGGCCCGTCGATGAACGGCTGCAGCGCGCGCGTGACCGGATGACTCGGCTGCCCGCGGAACAGGGCGTCGATCTCGTCGCGCCACCAGGCGAGCTTGGCAGCGGCGACCGTCGCGTCGCTGACTTCGTCGACGACATCGTCGACTTCGCGGCAGTAGGCGTAGACGGCCGTGATCGCCCGACGGCGCTCCGGCGGAAGGAACAGGAACGAGTAATAGAAGCTCGAACCGCTGGCGGCCGCCTTCTGCTGGCAGTAGTCGTCCGGAGTCATGGTCCAGTCGATGGCGTCACGTGGCGGCGAGCACGGTGGGTGCGGCAGTCACGTGGGAGCGCCCTGCAGGCTGCGCCATCCCATCAGCAGCCAGTCGCGCGCGGCCAGCAGCGGACGCCGCCGGAACACATCGCCGTCGCACAGGTCGATGCGCTCGAGGATGCGCAGTCCGCCCTGGACGACGAGGCGCAGTTCGAGGCCGATGCGCCCCGGCAGCGCGCGTGTCAGCGGCGCGCCGAAGTGTAGCAGTCGACGCGCGCGTTCGACCTCGAAGCGCATCAGTGCGGTCCAGCGGTCGTCGACACGCTGCTGGGCGATGTGCGCCTCGCTGACGTCGAAGCGCTCCAGGTCCTCGCGCGGCAGATAGACGCGGCCCTTGTCCCAGTCGACGGCGACGTCCTGCCAGAAGTTGGTCAGCTGCAGCCCGGTGCAGATCGCATCCGACCAGGCGGTCGATTCGGCGTCGGTTCGTCTGTAGAGGACGAGCAGCAGGCGGCCGATCGGGTCGGCGGAGCGGCGGCAGTAGTCGCGCAGCGTCGGCAAACGTCGCGTAGCGCATCGGTGACGACGTCCTGCTCAAATGCCGACAGCAGGTCGCGGAAGTGGGCCGACGGCAGTGCGTGTCGCTGCACTGCTGCGGCGAGGTCCGGCCATTCGCCGGCATCACCGCGTCGATCGCGTCGAGTTCCTCACGCAGCGCGTCAAGCTCGCGCAGGCGCTCGGCCGGAGTCGCGTCGCCTTCGTCGGCGATGTCATCGGCGGTGCGGGCAAAGCGGTAGATCGCACGAATCGCCGGTCGCAGGCGCGCCGGCGCGAGCAGCGATGCGACCGGAAAATTCTCGTAGTGGCCCACGCCCATGCGAATCGACGCTAGCACAGCGTTTGCATGCCGCGGTGCGCGGGGCGCATTCCGCTAGAATTCGCCGCTCGTTCCGCGCCGAGTCGACATGCGGCCGCGGCGCGAAGGTGGCGAAATTGGTAGACGCACCAGGTTTAGGTCCTGACGCCTTCACCGGCGTGGGGGTTCGAGTCCCCCCCTTCGCACCAACAGATTCTGACCCGCCGCACGGACGCGGCTCTCGAGAAGAACCAGACCATGCAGCAGACGATGGATACCCCGGGCGCGCTCGAGCGCCGGATCGACCTGACCGTTCCGGCGGCGGCGATCGAGAAGGAAGTGCAGACGCGGCTCGCCAAGCTGGCACGCAACGTCAAGATGCCGGGCTTCCGGCCGGGCAAGGTGCCGATGAAGATGATCGCGGCGACCTACGGCGCCCAGGTGCAGGCCGAAGTGCTGAACGACAAGGTCGGCGAGGCGTTCAACTCCGCGGTCACGGCGAGCAAGCTGCGCGTCGCCGGCTCGCCGCGGCTCGAGCCGCGCGCCGTCGAAGGGTCGAGCGACCTGGCGTTTTCGGCGACCTTCGAGGTCTTTCCGGAGATCGCTGTCGGCGACCTGTCTGGCGTCGAGGTGCAGCGCGCGGTGTGCGCGGTCGGCGGACGCCGAAATCGACAGCACGCTGGAGATCATGCGCAAGCAGCGCGCCACCTATGAGGACGTGGCGCGTGGCGCGGCGGATGGCGACATCGTCGTCGTCGACTTCAAGGGCACGATCGACGGTGTGCCGTTCGAGGGCGGCAGTGCCACGGACTTTGCGTTCACCGTCGGCCAGGGTCGCATGCTGCCGGAGTTCGAGGCCGCGGTCGTCGGCATGACGGCCGGTTCGACCAAGACCTTCCCGCTGACCTTTCCGGCGGACTACACGGCCGCCAGCCTGGCCGGGAAGGCGGCCGAGTTCGCCGTCACGGTGAAGAAGGTGCAGCAGCCGGTGCTGCCGCCGATCGACGCCGAGTTCGCGAAGTCGCTCGGCGTCGCCGATGGCGACCTCGACAAGATGCGCGCCGAGGTCCGGAGCAACCTGGAGCGTGAGGTCGGCGGGCGGCTGAAATCGCGAACCAGGGACAGCGCGATGACGGCGCTGCTGAGTTCGACGAGCTTCGACGTGCCCAAGTCCGTGGTCGAGGAGGAGAAGCAGCGTCTCGCCGACATGGCGCGGCGCGACCTGGCGCAGCGCGGCGTTCAGGCCGACAGTCGAGAGGCGCCGCTGCCGCTGGATCTGTTTGCTGCGCAGGCCGAGCGCCGCGTGCGGCTCGGACTGCTGGTGGGCGAAGTCGTGCGCACGCACGGCCTGCAGCCGCGTCCCGGACCAGATCCGCAAGCTGGTCGAGGAAATGGCGCAGAGTTACGAGAAGCCGCAGGACGTGATCAACTGGTATCTGTCGGACCGCAAGCGGCTGGCCGAACTGGAAGGCACCGCGCTCGAGGAAAATGTGACACGCTGGGTGCTGGAGACACGCGAAGGTCGTCGATGCGCCGGTTGCCTTCGACGAACTGATGGGACACACGCAGCGCTAAGGCGTGCCGCCAGGAGACAACCGGATGAAAAGCCACACCAGCCCGCAGGCCATGGCCCAGGCGATCGAACCGCAGGGCCTCGGCATGGTGCCGATCGTCATCGAGCAGAGCGGTCGCGGCGAGCGCGCCTACGACATCTACTCGCGCCTGCTGCGCGACCGCGTCGTGTTCCTGGTCGGGCCGGTCAACGACCAGACCGCCAATCTGGTCGTCGCCCAGATGCTGTTCCTGGAGTCCGAGAATCCGGACAAGGACATCTCGCTCTACATCAATTCGCCGGGTGGCTCGGTCTATGCCGGGCTCGCGATCTACGACACGATGCAGTTCATCAAGCCGGACGTGTCGACCATCTGCGTCGGCATGGCGGCGAGCATGGGGGCGTTCCTGCTGGCCGCCGGGCGCCAAGGGCAAGCGCTACTCGCTGCCCAACTCACGCATCATGATTCACCAGCCGTCCGGCGGTGCGCAGGGCCAGGCCAGCGACATCGAGATCCACGCGCAGGAGATCCTGAAGACGCGCGAGCGGCTGAACAAGATCCTCGCGGAACGGACCGGCCAAGCCGATCGAAAAGATCGCCAAAGACACCGATCGCGACAACTTTATGTCGGCTGACGATGCAGTAAGCTACGGATTGATCGACAAGATCTTCGTCAAGCGCGGCGAGCAGCCGTAGTCCGCGCGGTCCGGAGAAACTTCCCAGACTTATGTCGGACAAGAAGGGTTCCAGCGAAAAGCTTCTGTACTGCTCCTTCTGCGGGAAGAGTCAGCACGAGGTCAAGAAGCTGATCGCCGGCCCGTCGGTGTTCATCTGCGACGAGTGCATCGACCTCTGCAACGACATCATCCGTGACGAGACGACGTCGGACGCCGGTACCGCCGGCGCCAAGTCGGACCTGCCGACACCGCGCGAGATCGGCGCCATTCTCGACCAGTACGTGATCGGCCAGGACAAGGCCAAGCGCATCCTGTCGGTCGCCGTCTACAACCATTACAAGCGGCTCAAGCACCTCGGCTCGAAGGACGACATCGAGCTCGCCAAGAGCAACATCCTGCTGATCGGGCCGACCGGGTCGGGCAAGACGCTGCTGGCGCAGACGCTGGCGCGGCTGCTCAACGTCCCGTTCGTGATTGCGGACGCGACGACGCTGACCGAAGCGGGATACGTCGGCGAGGACGTCGAGAACATCATCCAGAAGCTGCTGCAGAACTGCAATTACGAAGTCGAGAAGGCGCAGAAGGGCATCGTCTACATCGACGAGATCGACAAGATCTCGCGCAAGAGCGACAACCCCTCGATCACGCGCGATGTCTCCGGCGAGGGCGTGCAGCAGGCGTTGCTCAAGCTGATCGAGGGCACGATCGCCTCGGTGCCGCCGCAGGGCGGTCGCAAGCATCCGAACCAGGACTTCGTGCAGATCGACACGACCAATATCCTGTTCGTCTGCGGCGGCGCCTTCGACGGTCTCGAGAAGATCATCCGCAGCCGCTCGGAGAAGAGCGGCATCGGCTTTGCCGCGACCGTCACGAGCGCCAGCGAGCGCGCGGTCGGCGACCTGCTGCGCGACGTCGAGCCGGAGGACCTGATCAAGTTCGGGCTGATCCCCGAACTGGTCGGACGGCTGCCGGTGGTCGCCACCCTCGACGAACTGGGCGAGGATGCGCTGGTCGAGATCCTTGTTGCGCCCAAGAATGCGCTGATCAAGCAGTTCCAGCGGCTGTTCCTCATGGAGGGCGTCGAACTCGAGGTGCGGCCCGATGCGCTGAAGTCGATCGCTCGCAAGGCGATCAAGCGCAAGACCGGTGCGCGCGGCCTGCGTTCGATCGTCGAGGGCATCCTGCTCGACGTCATGTACGACCTGCCGAGCACCAAGAACGTCGTCAAGGTGGTGGTCGACGACAACACGATCGGCGGCGGCAAGCCGCTGCTGATGTACGCCGACCAGCCCAAGGTTGCCGGGGCGCCGCGCTAGTCCGGCGCCGTCAGGCGTCCGCGGTCCGCGACGATGCTCGTCGCGTGCTAGATTGAAACGCACTGAAGATTCAGCGGGCTTGCTTTGCTCCGGCACGGACCCATATGCCTCGCTGAATCTTCCTATATTGAGGGACAAATCCCTATGTCGACCCAGATTCTGCCGCCGGAACGCACCACACTGCCGCTGTTGCCGCTGCGCGACGTCGTGGTGTTTCCGCACATGGTCATTCCGCTGTTCGTCGGGCGGCCGAAGTCGATCAAGGCGCTCGAGGCGGCGATGGAGGCCGGCAAGAGCATCATGCTGGTGGCCCAGAAGAACGCGGCCAAGGACGAGCCGACCGCCGAGGACATCTACGAGATCGGCTGCGTGGCCAACATCCTGCAGATGCTGAAGCTGCCCGACGGCACCGTGAAGGTGCTGGTCGAGGGCGCGCAGCGTGCGCGCATCGAACGTATCGAGGAAGGCGCCAGCCACTTCACCGCTGACGTCGTGCCGATCGTGCCCGATCTGCAGCCGACCGCGGAGGCCGAGGCGCTGCGCCGCGCGATCGTCAGCCAGTTCGACCAGTACGTGAAGCTGAACAAGAAGATCCCGGCCGAGATCCTGACCTCGATCGCCGGCATCGACGAAGCCGGCCGCCTGGCCGACACGATCGCGGCTCATCTGCCGCTGAAGCTCGAGCAGAAGCAGAAGATCCTGGAGATGCACGGGCTGAACGAGCGCCTCGAGCATCTGCTGGCGCAGCTCGAGACCGAGATCGACATCCTGCAGGTCGAAAAGCGCATCCGCGGCCGCGTCAAGCGGCAGATGGAGAAGAGCCAGCGCGAGTACTACCTGAACGAGCAGGTCAAGGCGATCCAGAAGGAACTGGGCGAAGGCGAGGAAGGTGCCGATCTCGAGGAACTCGAGAAGAAGATCCGCGCTGCCCGCATGCCCAAGGCTGCACGCGACAAGGCGAACTCGGAGCTGAAGAAGCTCAAGCTGATGTCGCCGATGTCGGCCGAAGCCACCGTCGTGCGCAACTACCTGGACACGCTGGTCGGTCTGCCGTGGAAGAAGCGCAGCCGCATCAACAACGACCTGACGAACGCCGAAAAGGTCCTGAACGACGATCATTACGGACTCGAGAAGGTCAAGGACCGCATCCTCGAGTACCTCGCCGTGCAGCAGCGCGTTGACAAGGTCAAGGCGCCGATCCTGTGCCTGGTCGGCCCTCCGGGTGTCGGCAAGACCTCGCTCGGCCAGTCGATCGCGCGCGCGACCAACCGCAAGTTCATCCGCATGGCGCTCGGCGGCGTGCGCGACGAGGCCGAGATCCGCGGCCATCGCCGCACCTATATCGGCTCAATGCCGGGCAAGATCCTGCAGAACCTCGGCAAGGCCGGCGTGCGCAATCCGCTGTTCCTGCTCGACGAAGTCGACAAGATGGGCATGGACTTTCGCGGCGACCCGGCTTCGG
This sequence comes from uncultured beta proteobacterium, assembly GCA_963724365.1. GTDB lineage: Bacteria > Pseudomonadota > Gammaproteobacteria > Burkholderiales > Burkholderiaceae_F > JALORV01. Next base: position 18,328 of record CAVRUR010000006.1, read on the forward strand.
CATTGCTCGAGGTGCTCGATCCGGAGCAGAACCACACGTTCCAGGATCACTACGTCGAGGTCGACTTCGACCTCTCGGACGTGATGTTCGTCGCCACCAGCAACACGATGAACATCCCGCCGGCGCTGCTCGACCGGATGGAAGTCATCCGCCTGTCCGGCTACACGGAAGAGGAAAAGGTCCACATCGCGCTGCAGCACCTGCTGCCGAAGCAGATGAAGACCAACGGGCTGAAGTCGGGCGAACTGGGGGTGGCCGAAAGCGCGATCCGCGACATCATCCGCTACTACACGCGCGAGGCCGGCGTGCGCTCGCTCGAGCGCGAGATCAGCAAGATCTGCCGCAAGGTGGTCAAGCAGCTGCTGCTGAAGAAGCAGGACCACAAGGTCCAGGTCGCGGCCAAGAACCTCGACAAGTTCCTCGGCGTGCGGCGCTACAGCTTCGGCGTGGCCGAGAAGCAGAACCAGGTCGGCCAGGTCACCGGACTGGCATGGACCGAAGTCGGCGGCGACCTGCTGACGATCGAGGTGGCGACGATGCCGGGCAAGGGCAACGTGCAGCGCACGGGCTCGATCGGTGATGTCATGAAGGAGTCGGTCGAGGCTGCGCGCTCGGTCGTGCGCGCGCGGGCACGCCGGCTCGGCCTGCGCGACGACCAGTTCGAGAAGATCGATCTGCACGTGCACTTTCCCGAGGGCGCGACGCCCAAGGACGGCCCATCGGCCGGCATCGCGATCACGACTTCGATCGTGTCGGCCCTGAGCGGGATTCCCGGTGCGGGCCGACGTCGCGATGACGGGCGAGATCACGCTGCGCGGCGAGGTGCTCGCCATCGGCGGACTGAAGGAAAAGCTGCTTGCAGCCCATCGCGGCGGCATCAAGACGGTGATGATCCCGGAGGAAAACGTCAAGGATCTCGCGGAGATCCCGGACAACGTGAAGAACCGGCTTGAAATCGTCCCTGTCAAGTGGATCGACAAGGTCCTCGAGGTGGCCCTCGAACGGCAGCCGGTCCCGCTCACCGACGACGAGGCTGCGCCGGCTCCGCCGAAGCCTGCCGACGCGGGAACCGGCACGCGAAGTCGTCAAGCATTGACGCAGGTGCAGTCGTGCGCCCGCAGCGCGGGCGCACACTGTTCATCGCATTGCTCGGCTCTGAGCAAAAAATCGTTTGCTTCTGCTTGACACTGCCATAGCGAGCGATGTTGAATAGCCTTCCACTTTTCTGAAGCGCGCCCTCGGCCGACAAAAAGAAAAACATCGCTGCGACGGCTGCCACGCGCGGACATCCCGAAGACCAGTTGAAAGAGGGGGTTTAAGTGAACAAGACAGAACTGATCGACCACATCGCCAAACAAGCAGACATTTCAAAGGCCGCGGCAGGTCGAGCCCTCGAAGCGATCGTCGGTGGCATCCGCGGCAGCCTCCGGAAGGGCAACTCGGTGACGCTGGTCGGCTTCGGGACGTTCACGGTCGGCAAGCGCGCTGCGCGCACCGGCCGCAATCCGCGCACCGGTGACTCCATCAAGATCAAGGCTGCGAAAGTGCCGAAGTTCCGTCCTGGCAAGGCCCTGAAAGATTCGCTAAACTAGCGGGCTTCGCAGCCAAGCAGCCGTCGTCGCAGTCAGCGCAGTGTCATTAGTAGCAGCCAGAAACCACCGTCATTGCCGGAGCAGGGTTTCGCTCCATCGGAGTGTGGAAGTACGGGCGCGCTGGGGTGCTTAGCTCAGTTGGTAGAGCGGCGCCCTTACAAGGCGTAGGTCGGGAGTTCGAGCCTCTCAGCACCCACCACCGAGCGACTTGGTGAAAATGCGAAGCAATGGCAGTTCGCGCGGGAGTGGTAGTTCAGTTGGTTAGAATACCGGCCTGTCACGCCGGGGGTCGCGGGTTCGAGTCCCGTCCACTCCGCCACACGACGAAGGCGAACGCGAGTTCGCCTTTTTTGTTGTCCGTCCAGCACATCGGACTGTTGAAGTTCCAATGAAGCACGACTGAGGCACGAGTCCACCCATGTTCGATTCGATCCGTTCGCATCGTCGCTGGCTGATGTTCTTCATGCTGGTGCTGATCTTCCCGTCGTTCGTCTTCTTCGGCATCCAGGGGTACAACAGCTTCATCGAGCGGGAAGGCGCGCTCGCCACGGTCGACGGCAAGTCGATCACGCAGCGGACTTCGAGGTCGCGCAACGCGATCGGGTAGAACGACTGCGGCAGCAGTTCGGTGCCGACTTCGATCCGAAGGTGCTCGACACGCAGGAAGGCCGCGCCTCCATTCTCGACGGACTCGATGATCGACCGGGCGCTCACGCGCGAGGTCGAGCAGGGCAACCTGGTCGTGACCAACGATCGGTTGCGCGAGGTCATCGCCGGCATCCCGGCTTTCCAGGAAGACGACAAGTTCAGCATCGAGCGCTATCGCGCCTACGTCACGGCACAGGGGATGACCGAGCCTCAGTTCGAGGAGCGCGTGCGGGCGGACCTGCGCAAGCAGATGCTGGTGCAGGCGGTGCTCGAATCGGCGATCGTGCCGAGCGCAGGTGGCCGAGCGCATCGACCGCGTGCTGCTGGAGACCCGCGAAGTCCGGGTCCTGCCGATCCGCGCCGACGCGTACCTGGCGAAGGTCGCGGTCGCGGACGCGCAGGTCGCGGAGTTCTATGAGAAGAACCGCAAGGACTTCGAGACGCCCGAGAACGTCAAGGTCGAGTACCTGCTGCTCAGCGCGGACGCCATCGCCGGGGCGTCACCGGTGGCCGAGGCCGACGTCATGGCGTACTACGAGCAGAACAAGGGCCGCTACGGCAGTCGAGGAGCAGCGGCGCGCGAGCCACATCCTGATCACGCCCGACGGCGGCGACAAGGCGGCGGCACGCAAGAAGGCCGAGGGCATCCTGGCTGCGCTCAAGGCCGAACCGGGTGACTTCGCGAAGATTGCCAAGGAGCAGTCGAAGGATCCGGGGTCAGCCGCCCAGGGTGGCGATCTCGGTTTCTTCGGCAAGGGCATGATGGTCAAGCCCTTCGAAGACGCGGCCTTCGGTCTGAAGCCGGGCGAAACCAGCGAGGTCGTCGAGACCGACTTCGGCTTTCACATCATTCGCGTCACCGAGATCAAGCCGGCACAGGCCAAGCCGCTCGCCGAGGTGCGCGCCGAAATCGAGAAGGAACTGCGCACCCAGCAGGCGCAGAAGCGATTCGCCGAGGCCGCCGAGCAGTTCACCAACCTGGTCTATGAGCAGGCCGATTCGCTGCAGCCCGCGGCCGACAAGCTCGGCCTCAAGGTCGCAACGCAGGACAACGTGACCCGCGCCGGCATGCCGGTCGACCAAGGACCAGCCGCAGGTCTTCACGCCGCGTGTGATCGAGGCGCTGTTCTCGGAAGACTCGCTGAAGAACCGGCGCAACACGCAGGCCATCGAGATTGCCCCGAATACGCTGGTGGCTGCGCGGGTGGTCGACCATCGGCCGGCCGCGGTACGCCCGCTGGACGAGGTCAAGGCGGCGATCCGGCAGCGGCTCGAACGGCAGGAGGCGGCTCAAGCTCGCGCGCAAGGCCGGTGAAGAACGCATCGTCGAACTGACCAAGCAGCCGACGGATACGGGCTTTTCGCCGGTACTGACGGTCTCGCGTCGCACGCCGCAGGGATTGCCGCCGAAACTTCTGAATGAAGTGCTGCGTACGCAGTCCGACAAGCTGCCGATCTTTGTCGGCGCCGAAATCGACGGTGCCGGATTCCTGATTGCGCACGTGCTGTCGGCCAAGGAAGGTGCCGCGCAGGATCCGGCTCAGCGGGATGCCGAGCGGCGCGCACTCGCGCGCCAGGCCGCAGCCGCCGATGAAATTGCCTACGCAGAGGGACTACGCGCCCGTCACAAGGCGAAGGTCCTGAAGCCCGAATTCCAGCGCGAAGCCGCCAAGGCCGTCACCGCCGACACCAAGGCGGCAACAAAGTAGCGGCGCTGGCGGACAACAGGCGAACGACAGGCGGACTGAGGGAGTACCTCAGGCCGCCAGTTCGCGTGCCGCGGCATCGAATGCCGTGACCGCGTCCGATGAAATGGCGAGGACGCGCGCACTGGAAGCCTGCTTGAAGTTGCGAGTGATCGACTTCAGGTACGCGGGATCGTAGTGCTCGAGCAGCAGTTGCTCGACCATGCCGTCCCAGTCGCGTGTCTGCGCCAGCGATTTCCACCCTGCGATCCGCGCGTGCCCGTGCAGTTCGACCAGGCAGTCGAGCTGGCTCATCAGGGTGTCCGGATCACGCTCGAAGTGCGAGTACTCGTCGCGCAGCAGTCGCACGCGCGCTTCACGCGGCACCTCCAGCGTGATGCAGGGCGATTCGCGCATTCGTGCCAGCAGGGCATCCGGCACGCGCAGGCTGCCGACCTTGCGGCTCTCGGATTCGACGAAGACAGGACGCGCTGGATCGCATCGACGCAGCGTGTCCCACACCCGGGTCTCGAAATACTTCTGGCCAGGCTGCGGTTGCGAGGGCAATCCTCCCAGCACGGAGCCCCGGTGGCAGGCCAGCGCCTCGAGGTCGAGCACCTGTGCACCCTGCAGAGCGAGTTGCTGCAGCAGGCGGCTCTTGCCGCTGCCGGTCGGGCCGCAGATCACCTGGAACTGCAGGCGCTGCGGCAGGGCGTCGAGTTCGACCATTACGGCGCGCCGATATGCGCGGTAGCCGCCCTCGAGCTGCTGAGCCCGCCATCCGACGCGGCCGAGGATGTGCGTCATCGCGCCGCTGCGGTTGCCGCCGCGCCAGCAGTACACCAGCGGATGCCAGTCACGCGGCTTGTCCGCGAAGCTCGCCTCGAGGTGCCCCGCAATGTTGCGCGAGACCAGTGCGGCTCCTCGACGCCGTGCCTCGAAGGACGATTGCTGGCGATCCATGGTGCCAACTTCCTTGCGTTCGGCGTCTGACAGCACGGGGCAGTTGAGCGCGCCCGGCACGTGATCCTCGGCGAACTCGCTTTCGCTTCGCACGTCGATGATCGTGTCGAAGCGGTCAAGGTCGCGCAATGCGTCCGCCGCCGCGATGACATCGTGCTCGCGCTTCATCGCGGTTTCGCAGACGGGCGCAGCAACGGACGAAGATGCGGCCAGACGTTGTCAAGAATTCGTGCTTGTGCTGCCTCGTTCGGGTGGATCCGATCCGTCTGAAAGTACTCGAGGGATTCCGCGAAGCCGTCGAGCAGGAACGGCGCAAGTGTGGCGCGCGACTCGCGCGCCACTGTCGGAAAGGCCTGGAAGAACTTCTCCGAGTAGTCGCGCCCATAGTTGGGCGGCACCCTCACGCCGACCAGCAGGACGGCAGCGCCGGCTGCCTGGCTGGCCTTCACCATGACCGCTAGGTTGTCGCGCATCGTCGTCAGCGGCAATCCTCGGAGGCCGTCGTTCGCACCGAGTTCGAGGATCACGACGGCCGGTCGATGCTGTTTCAGCAGTTCGGGTAAACGAGTGCGGCCTCCGCTCGTGGTTTCACCGCTGATGCTCGCGTTGACGACCGTATAATCCGGCCCGCTGCTTCGCATGCGCTCGGACAGCAACTGAACCCAGCCGCTCCCGCGTGGCAGCCCATATTCCGCCGACAGGCTGTCCCCCACGACCAGTATCACCGGACGTGCCGCCGTGCGGCCAGGCGCGTCCGGTCGCTGCGCGAAGGCCGGACAAAGTGCAACCGCCAGCGCGAGTGCCGGGAGCAGCGAGCGAAGGACGGCGAGGAAGTTTCTGCGCGAGGCAGAGGAGCAGGTGACAAACATCGCGGTGGAGGCCCAGGGCCTCGGCAAAGTCGTTCAGGATGCCACGGGCAGCCTGACGATTCTTGATGATATCAATCTGACCATCGGTGCCGGCGAGACGGCGGCGATTGTCGGCGCCTCCGGATCGGGCAAGTCGACCCTGCTTGGCCTGCTTGCGGGACTCGATGTCCCGACGTCCGGCCGGGTGCGCATCTTCGGCGAGGATATGTTCGCGCTCGACGAAGACGGGCGGGCGGCACTGCGGGCACGTTCGATCGGCTTCGTATTCCAGTCGTTCCAGTTGCTGCCGCACCTGACGGCGCTCGAGAACGTGCTGCTGCCACTGGAACTTACCGGTCGATCGCCCGAAGGCGAGGAACCGGTTGCCGCGTCCCGCGCGCTGCTGGCGCGTGTCGGCCTCGCCGAACGGCTCTCGCACTACCCGAAATACCTCAGTGGCGGCGAACAGCAGCGGGTTGCGCTGGCGCGCGCCTTCGTGTTGCGGCCGCCCCTGCTGCTGGCCGATGAGCCCACGGGCAGCCTCGACGCGCGCACGGGCGAAGCGGTGATCGACCTCATGTTCGAACTGAACCGCGAGCGCGGGTCGACGCTGGTGCTTGTGACCCACGACGCGGACATCGCCGGCCGTTGCGGGCGCCGGGTCGAACTCGCCGCGGGACGCGTCGTCGCGCACTGACGCAGCGATGGCGGACGCAGATCGGCCGCAAATCCGGCCGCAAGTCCGGACGAGGACGTTCAGTCGGCGCGCACGCGCGGCGACGCCGCAGCCGACACGCGCATTTGGCTCAGGACCTCCGCCGCACGAGCGGCGACGTCACTGGCCACCATGCCTACGTCGCCTGCGCCATCGGCAGCGCGTCCATGCAGCCACACCGCTGCGACGGCCACGTCCCACGCCGCGACTCCCTGCGCCAGCAACGCGCCAAGCATTCCGGCCAGCACGTCGCCCGTGCCCGCGGTTGCAAGCGCCGGCGATCCGGTGGAGTTGACGGCGTAGCGGCCGTCGGTGCCGGCGATCACGCTGCCGGCGCCCTTGAGGATCGTGATCGCATCGAATTCCCGCGACAGTCGCCGCGCCGCCGAAATGCGATCGAGCTGCACCTCCAATGCGCTGCATGCAAGCAGCCGCGCAGCTTCGAGCGGGTGGGGCGTGAGGATGGTCGCGGCGGACCGCCGGCGGACACGCTCCTTCAGGTCCTGGTCGGCGGCAACCAGGTTCAGGGCGTCGGCATCGAGCACGATGGCAGTCTCGCGCTCGAGTGCATGGGTCAACGCCGCGCGAGCCTCGGACTGGGTGCCAAGCCCGCAGCCGACGACGAGCGCCTGCAACTCGGTCAGATCGCGCAGGCTGCGGAACATGAGTTCGGGCTGCAACGGGTCAACGCGCAAATCGGGTGCGCCGATCGCGTCGACGTAGACACGGCCCGCACCGAGCCGGAGTGCCGCGCGTCCGGCCAGCAGGACCGCGCCGACCATGCCGCGACCGCCGCCCACCACGGCCACGTTGCCGTAGGTGCCCTTGTGCGAGTCGTGGCGGCGCGGCGCCAGCACGGCGCGCAGGTCGGCTGCCGTGCTGAGCATGCCGTCGCTCGAACCGGCTACCGTGCCGATGGTGTCGACGGTGACGATGCCTGCGGCATCGATGCCCGAGGCGGTGTGCAGGCCCGGTTTGTCTCCGATGAATGTGATCGTCGCCGTCGCACTGACGCCGGGCACATCGCCCACCCAGGCTCCCGTGTCAGGGTTCAGGCCACTCGGCACGTCGATCGCGTAGACCGACTGCTGCTGGTTCATCCATGCGACCGCATCGAGATGAGGTCCCGACAGCGGACGCGCGAGGCCGATGCCGAACAGCGCGTCGACAACGGCGCCGAAGCGCGATTCCGTCGGGATTTGGTGATGGGTCGGACCTCCCGCAGCCGTCCAGCGCCCGAACGCCGCGCGTGCGTCTTCCGTGGTGGGCGGACTCGATCCCGGCAGGATGCACTGCACGTCGTGACCGCGCGCACGCAGTTCGGCCGCAATCACGAAGCCATCACCGCCGTTGTTGCCCGGGCCGCAGACGATACAGATCGGCACGGGGGTGCCGGCGTGGCGCGCGGCGATCCAGTCGGCCGCAGCCCGGCCGGCGCGTGCCATCAGCGTTCCGGGTTCAAGTTGCGCCTGTGCAGCGCGCTCGATCGCTCGCAACTCGTCGATCAGGTAAAGCGGGGTGCCCATGCGCGTAGGCTAGGCGGCCGCACCGGCCAGGTACCTGTCCAGCGTCAATCCATCGAGATCGATGGCGGGCTCGCGTGCCGCGATGACGTCGGCGACGATGCGTGCCGAACCCATCGCCATGACCCACCCACTGGATCCGTGACCGGTGTTCAGGTAGAGGTTGCCGATCGGTGTGCGGCCGAGTACCGGCGGCCCGTCCGGAAGCATCGGCCGCGCACCAATCCAGAATTTCCCCTGTCGAAAGCTCGTCGCGTAAGGAAACCAGTCCTGCGCCACTTTGAGCAAGGTCCGCAATGCGCTGTCGCGCAGCTCCATGCCGCGGGTTCCGAGCTCGGCGGTTCCCGCGACGCGCAGGCGGTTGCCCAGGCGCGTGATCGCGACCTTGTACGTTTCGTCCATCACACTGATGAACGGCGCGTGCTCGAAGGCGGTGATGGTGGCGGTGGCAGAGTAGCCCTTGACAGCCAGCAACGGCAGGCGGATACCGATACGGTGCAACAGGGGCGCGCTGTCGACACCGCCGGCAAGGACATAGGCATCGCCGCGCACCGGCCCGGCCGCGGTCTGAACGCTTTCGATGCGACCCGGCGCCAGTTCAAAGGTCTGGACGTCGACACCGAAGCGAAAGTCCACTCCTTCGCGTATGGCAATGTCCTTCAACTGATGCGCGAAGTAAGCGCAGTTGCCGGTCTCGTCGTCGGGCAGATGCAGGCCGCCGGCCAGCGGAGTTGCCGCATGCAGTGCCGGCTCGAGCGCGCGGCACTGTGCAGCGTCCATCAGCGTGTTCCGCACACCTAGCTCGCCGAGCAGTGCGCGCGTCGTGACCGACGCCTCGACTTCCTTCTCGGTGCGGAACAGCTGCAGGTAGCCCGTGGCCTGCTCGTACTCCATCGCGTGCAGTGTTCGCAAGAGCGCGCAGTTCCGACTGGCTGTAGAACGCCAGGCGCTGCATCCGGGCGCGATTGCGCCGATATCGTCTCGAGATCGCACTCGCGCAGCCAGCGGCGGAGCCAGCCCCATAGAGCAGGACTCATGGAGGGGCGGAAAACGACCGGCGCCTCGGGTCGCAGCAGGTACGACAGCACCTTGCGCGGCATGCCGGGCGCAGCCCACGGGCCGACATAGCCCGGTGCCATCACGCCTGCGTTGGCGAAGCTCGCTTCCTGCGCGACACCAGAGCGGCGCTCCAGCACGGTGACATCGAAGCCTGCGCGACGAAGGGCATAAGCAGTGCAGACGCCGATGATGCCGGCACCTACCACGACGACGCGCATTGAGATGACTTCTTCGAATTCGGGCGGCGCGCATTGTAGCTGCGCGCCGGGGCGGAATGCGCTACAGCTTCATCTGCGATGGCAGGAACGTGACCAGTTCCGGGAAGAACCAGATCAGCAGCACCGCGACCACCATCATCAGGAAGTAGGGGAACGCCGCCATCGCGATCGTGTTGATCTGGTGCTTCGTCATGCCCTGCAGGACGAACAGGTTGAAGCCGACCGGCGGCGTGACCTGCGCCATCTCGACCACGAGCACGATGAAGATGCCGAACCACAGGAGGTCGATCCGGGCGACCTGCAGCGTCGGCAGCAGCACTGCCATCGTCAATACGACCATCGAGATGCCGTCGAGGAAGCAGCCGAGCACGATGAAGAACACCATCAGCAGCATGATCAGTCCGAACGGCGACAGCTGCAGCGCGCCGACGGTCTCGGCCAGCTGGCGCGGCAGGCCGATGAAGCCCATCGACAGCGACAGGAAGGCCGATCCCGCCAGGATCAGCGCGATCATGCAGTACAGCTTCGTGGCGGCCATCAGCGAGTCGCGGAAGGTCGCCCAGGTCAGTGTGCGCTGCGCCGCGGACAGGACCAGCGCCCCCACCACGCCGAGCGCGGCGGCCTCGGTCGCGGTGGCGATGCCGGCATAGATCGATCCCAGCACCACCGCGATCAGCAGCACGACCGGAATCAGGTGACGCGACTCGGCCAGCTTCTGGCGGAAGTCGAGGCGGATGTCCGCCGGCGGAATGGCGTCACGATGGCGCAGCGCCCAGACGATCGTGTACCCCATGAAAAGCACTGCCAGCATGAGGCCCGGTATCACGCCGCCGATGAAGAGCTTGCCGATCGAGACATCGGCGGCCACGCCGTAGACGATCATGATGATCGAAGGCGGAATCAGCAGTCCGAGCGTGCCCGCGCCGGCCAGCGATCCGATCGAGATCTGCTCGGGGTAGCCGCGCTTCTTCAGTTCCGGCAATGTGATCTTGCCGACCGTCGCGCAGGTGGCCGCAGACGAACCCGACACCGCGGCGAAGATCGTGCAGCCGATGATGTTGGTATGCAGCAGACGGCCCGGCAGCCATTGCAGCCACGGCGCCAGGCCGCGAAACATGCCCTCGGACAGGCGTGACTTCAGCAGGATCTCGCCCATCCAGATGAAGAGCGGCAGCGCCGTCAGGGTCCAGCTCGACAGCGAGCCCCACACGGTCAGCGCGAGCGCATCGCCGCCGGGCCGCGTGGTGAATAGCTCCATGCCGAGCCACGCCACGCCGAGCACGGCGATGCCGATCCAGACGCCGGCGCCGAGGATCACGAACATCGCAACGATCAGCGCCAGCGCGGTCAGTGTCCCCATCGTCGGCTACTCGATGTTCGCGGCTTCGTTCGGCTGCGGCGGCAGCGACCGGAAGCGCAGCACGTAGACCAGTTGCTCGGCGAACGCGAGTGCGAGTCCGGCCAGGCCGATGGCCATCGACAGCTGCGGTATCCACAGCGGTGTCGCGTCGACGTTCTGGGAGATGTCGTTGAACGAGTACGAGCCCCAGACCAGGCGTGCCGCAAACCACGCGAAGTAGCCCGACAGCAGCGTGGCGATGACGAGGCACAGCACTTCCATCCACCAGCGTGCACGACCGTGCAGGCGCTGCAGGATCAGGGTGACGCGGATGTGGTCACCCTGGCGTAGCGCATAACCCATGGCGAGAAACGAGCCAGCTGCCAGGAAGTAACCGGCATAGGCGTCCATCCCGGCCATGGAAAAGCCGAGCTGGCGACCGGCGATGTTGACGACCTCGATCGCCAGCGTGGCGAAGATGAAGAATGCGCCCAGGCCGCCCAGCAGCTTGAACAGCGGATCGAGGAAAGAGCGCACCGTCGCTCGCGTTGAACAGAAGAAGGCCGCCTGAGCGGCGGCCTTCGCAGGTCTACTTGCGGAACTGCGTGATGATGGCCTGGCCGTCCGGGCCGGCCTTGGCGAGCCACTCGGTCAGCAGCGTGTCGCCGAGCTTGTTCAGTTCGGCCTTGAACGCCGCGTTCGGCTCGTACACGGTCATCTTGTTCGCCTTCAGCGTTGCCAGCGACTCGCCGGTGTATTCGCGCATGCGCTTCCAGCCGCGTTCCTCGGCCGCCTTGGCCGCCGCGAGCACGGCGTCCTGGGTCGCCTTGTCGAGCTTGTCGAATTCCTTCTGGTTGACGATCACCATGTTCTTCGGCAGCCAGGCATCGGCAGTCGCGAAGTGCGACAGGCTTTCCCACACTTTCGAGTCCACGCCGGTGGCGCCGGAGGACATGAACGAATCGACGACACCGGTGGCGAGCGCCTGCGACAGCTCGGCCGCCTGGATCGTCAGCGGCTGGGCGCCGACCATGGCGGCGATGCGCGTCGTCGCCGGGTTGTAGGCGCGCCACTTCAGGCCCTTCATGTCGGCCACCGAGTTGAGCTGCTTCTTGGTGTAGATGCCCTGCGGCGGCCAGGCCACGGCATAGAGCACCTTGATGCCCTGGGCCGCGAGAATCTTCTCCACGACCGGGCGTTGCGCCTGCCACAGCTTCCACGAGGCGTCAAAGCCAGTCGCGACGAACGGGACGGCATCCGCACCGAACACGGGGTTCTCGTTTTCGAGCAGGCTCATCAGCACTTCGCCGACCTGCGCCTGGCCGGTCTGCACCGCTCGCTTGATCTCGGGCGCCTTGAAGAGCGCTCCGCCGGCATGCACGGTGATGTTCAGCTTGCCGCCGGTCGCCTTGGCGACGTCCGCGGCGAACTGGGTCAGGTTCTGCGTGTGGGGATTGCCGGCGGGGTAGCCGGCCGGCAGATCCCACTTGGTCTGGGCTGCGGCGGGCAGCGCCAGTAGGAAGGAGGCTGTGGCGCTGGCGCCAAGCAACAGCAGACGACGGTTCATGCAGTCCTCTCGTGCGGGGTTGGTTGCGGAAAGGGCGGGTGCGAAAAGTACGCTAGGTTAGCGGGAGCGACGTTCGGCGGCTAGGATACGCGCCAACCGGAGACAAACGCGTGGCCCACGAACACTGGGAATTCTGGATCGATCGGGGCGGCACCTTCACGGACATCGTCGCGAGGCGCCCGGACGGCGAGCTCGTCACGCACAAGCTACTGTCGGAAAACCCGGAGCAGTACCGCGACGCTGCGGTGGCCGGTATCCGCCGCCTGCTCGGCGTGGCCGCCGATGCATCCATCCCGGTCGAGACGGATCGCCGCCGTGAAAATGGGTACGACGGTGGCGACCAACGCGCTGCTCGAGCGCAAGGGCGAACCGACGGTGCTGGTCATCACCCGTGGATTTCGCGACGCACTGCGCATCGCCTACCAGAACCGGCCGCGCCTGTTCGAACGGCACATCGTGCTGCCGGAACTGCTCTATGCACGCGTGATCGAGGCCGACGAGCGCATCGGGGCCCACGGCGACATCCTGCAGCCGCTCGACGAGGCTGCGCTAAGCGGTGAACTGCGCGCGGCCTATGAGGCTGGCCTGCGCAGCTGCGCAATCGTGCTGATGCACGGTTACCGCTACACGGCGCACGAGCAGGCGGCGGCCCGCCTCGCACGCGAGGCTGGATTCCCGCAAGTGTCGGTGTCGCACGAGGTCAGTCCGCTGATGAAGCTCGTCGCGCGCGGCGATACGACAGTCGTCGATGCCTACCTCTCGCCGATCCTGCGACGCTACGTGGAACAGGTGGCAACCGACCTGCCCGGTGCCCGGCTGCTCTTCATGCAGAGCAACGGCGGCCTGACCGACGCCTGGCGCTTCCAGGGCAAGGACGCAATCCTCTCCGGCCCGGCCGGCGGCATCGTCGGCATGGCGCGCGCGAGCCGGCACGCCGGCTTCGATCGCGTGATCGGGTTCGACATGGGCGGCACGTCGACCGACGTGTCGCACTACGCCGGCGAGTACGAGCGCGAGTTCGAGACGCTGGTGGCTGGCGTGCGCATGCGCGCTCCGATGATGAGCATTCATACCGTGGCGGCAGGCGGTGGATCGATCCTGCACTTCGACGGTGCCCGACTGCGGGTCGGACCGGATTCGGCCGGAGCCAATCCCGGCCCGGCCTGCTATCGGCGCGGCGGTCCGCTGGCGGTGACGGATGCCAACGTCATGCTCGGACGTGTTCAGCCCGAGTATTTCCCGCACGTCTTCGGTCCGAGCGGGCGCGAACCGCTCGACCGCGACGTGGTGGGTCGGCATTTCAGCGAACTCGCCCGGGAAATCGGGGCGGCCACCGGCCGGACACAGACCCCGGAGCAGGTCGCGGCCGGCTTCGTCGAGATTGCCGTCGGAAACATGGCCGAGGCGATCAAGCGCATCTCAGTGCAGCGCGGACACGATGTCACGCGCTACACGCTGACCGTCTTCGGCGGCGCGGGCGGCCAGCACGCCTGCGCCGTCGCCGATGCACTGGCAATGACCACGGTCTTTGCGCATCCGCTGGCTGGCGTGCTGTCGGCCTACGGTATGGGCCTGGCCGACCAGACGGCGATGCGTGAAGTGACGATCGAGCGGACGCTGTCCGACGAGTCACTGCCGCAGCTGGAAGCGAGCCTTGCAACGCTGGCGTCGCAAGCCATGGAGTCGCTGCAATCCCAGGGGGTGGAGCGCGAGCGTATCGAGCTGGTGCGGCGTGTGCACGTGAAATACGAGGGCACCGATACGGCGCTGGCGGTCGGCTACGGAACGATCGCCGCGATGCGGGCGCAGTTCGATGCGGCCTACCGGCAGCGCTTTTCCTTCCTGATGCCCGACCGCCGCCTGATCGCAGAAACGGTCTCGGTCGAAGCCATCGGAGGCGGCGACGCCTCAGCCTCGCTGGGGTCGGCACGGCGGCCGGCGCGAGGCGGAGCGCTGAAGGCCTCGACCACAGTTCAGGCGTATTTCGACAATGCGTGGCATGCGACGCCGCTGTACCGGCGCGACGACACGCAGCCCGGCGATCGCATCGACGGCCCCGCGATCGTTGCCGAGGCCAACGCCACGACGGTCATCGAACCCGGGTGGCGGGCCGAGGTGACGCCGCTCGACCATCTGGTGCTGCATCGGGTCGTGCCGCGGGCCGCGCGCCGCGCGATCGGCACGACGGTCGATCCGGTCATGCTCGAGATCTTCAACAACCTGTTCATGTCGATCGCCGAGCAGATGGGGCTGCGTCTGCAGAACACGGCGTACTCGGTCAACATCAAGGAGCGACTCGACTTCTCGTGCGCGCTGTTCGATGCGACCGGGCAACCTGATCGCCAACGCCCCGCACATGCCGGTGCACCTGGGATCGATGAGCGAGTCGATCAAGACCGTGATGCGCGAGAACGCCGGGCGCATGGTTCCCGGCGATGCCTACGTGATCAACGATCCGTACCACGGCGGCACGCACCTGCCGGACGTCACCGTCATCACGCCGGTGTTCGACCGTGACGGTCGCGAGATCCTGTTCTACGTCGGCTCGCGGGGCCATCACGCCGACATCGGCGGCATCTCGCCGGGCTCGATGCCGCCGTTCTCTTGCACGCTCGACGACGAAGGCGTGCGCTTCATCAACTTCCGGCTGATCGAAGGGCAGGGCGTCGATCGGCCTGCACGCTTCCGCGAAGCCGAACTGATGCAGCTTCTGACCGGCGGGACGCACCCCGCACGTAACCCGGCGCAGAACGTCGCCGACCTGCGCGCACAGATCGCCGCCAACGAGAAGGGCCGCGAAGAGCTGCTGCGCATGGTCGACCAGTTCGGACTCGATGTCGTGCAGGCTTACATGCGGCATGTGCAGGACAACGCCGAGGAGTCGGTGCGGCGGGTGATCACCCGGCTGAGGGACGGCCAGTTCGAGTATCGGCTGGACAACGGCGCGGTGATCCACGTCCGCGTCACGGTCGACCGCAAGCATCGCTCGGCCATGATCGACTTCACCGGCACGTCGGCGCAATTGCCAAACAACTTCAATGCGCCGAGCGCGGTGTGTGTTGCGGCCGTGCTTTATGTGTTCCGCACGCTGGTCGACGACGAGATTCCACTGAACGCGGGTTGCCTGAAGCCGCTCGAAATCATCATTCCGCAGGGGTCGATGCTGAACCCGGACTATCCGGCGGCGGTGGTTGCCGGCAACGTCGAGACGTCATCGTGCATCACGAACGCCCTGTACGGCGCGCTCGGCGTGATGGCCTCGGCCCAGGGAACGATGAACAACTTCACCTTCGGCAACGAGCGCCACCAGTATTACGAAACCATCTCCGGCGGCTCCGGTGCGGGTGTCGACGATGTCGCGCGCGGCGGGGAGCAGGGCTTCGACGGGACCGACGTCGTCCAGACGCACATGACGAACTCGCGGCTGACCGATCCTGAAGTGCTCGAGTTCCGCTATCCGGTGCTGCTGGAGAGCTATGCGATCCGGGCCGGCTCGGGCGGTGCCGGACGCTGGCGCGGTGGCAACGGCGGGACGCGCCGCGTCCGCTTTCTCGAGGCGATGACCGCTTCGATCCTGGCCAACAATCGCTCGATCGCCCCTTTCGGCATGGCCGGTGGGGCAGCAGGCGAAAAGGGGCGGAACTGGGTCGAACGGGTCGACGGCGCGCGCGAGGAACTGCGTCACATCGGTTCGGCCGAGATGGCGCCGGGCGATGTCTTTGTGATCGAGACGCCCGGCGGCGGCGGCTACGGCAGTCCGCCGGAAAACTTGAGGCCCAAATAGCGTGATCGGGGCACCGATATCACCCCAAGGACAGGGGATGCGGCTGCCCATAATCGTTGCAGCTCATTGGCTGGACATCCAGACGCTGCACGATGAACGCTCCCGAACGCATAGGACTGCCCGACGCGCTGGCCACGCTGTCGATCTGCTATGCGCCGCTGATCGACAAGCACCGGCGGGCAATCGGAACGCGCCTGACGATGCTGTCGGCCAAGGCTCCTGGGTACCTCCCGGTCGGCCACATCCTCGACCAGCTCAATCACATCTGGCCTGAAGGCGATGCCTCGGTGCTGATTGCACCGCTCGATGCCACCTTTGACGACTCGCTGCTGACCTGGTCGCCCCCGGCCAACGCGCTGCTCGAAATCGCGACGATCTCGTTGCGCGATCCCGACATGCAGCGACTGGCTCAGCGTGCGTTCCGGCAAGGCATCCGCATGGTGCTGCGCGGTCGACCGGACGTGCCGCTGCCGCCGGCGCTCACCGCCTGCTTCGAATACTCGCTGATCCACATCAGCGAAGATCGGCGCCGCCTGAAGGATGGACGGACCCGGCCCGCACCGCCGAACGCGGTGCGACGCATGCCGTTCGTGACGACGGGAGTGCGCCGCGTCGTCGACCTCGACGAGGCCTATCAGCGCGGCGCCATGGCAAGTGTCGGCTGGCCGATCGACGATACCGAACAGCGACCCAACTGCCGCCTGAAGCCCGATCAAGGCAACCTGATGGAGCTGCTGCGCGTCGCCAGCGAAAATCCGGACACGGTAGTGATCGCCCACCGGATTCGCCGCGACCCGGTGCTCGCCTTCAAGCTGCTGCGCATGGTCAACTCCGAGGCGTTCGAGACGGGCGCGCCGGTGGCTTCGATCCAGCGTGCGATCCAGGTGCTCGGACGCGAGAAGACGCTACGCTGGCTGTCGCTTTCACTCGAGTCCGCGGGCGAGCATGTCAACGCGCTGCCACTCATGCGCGCGGCGACGCTGCGGGGTCTGTTCCTCGAACATCTCGCCGCCGGGCTGCCCGAAGTGGATGACAACATGCGCGACGAACTCTTCGTCACGGGCGCCTTCTCGCTGCTCGACCGCATCACCGGTGCACCGATTCCGCGCCTGATGGGTCCGGTCGCGATGGGCAGCAACGTCACCGAAGCGATCGTCAATCGCCGCGGACCGTATGCGCCGTACCTCGCGCTGATCGAGGCGATCGAGCGCAGCGACCCGATGGCGATCCGCCGCCACACCGACACGTCTGTCGATCCCGATCTTCGATTGCAACCAGGCGTTGCTGCGCGCACTCGCGGCCACGCAGCGACTCGACGCCGAGCAGGACGCACGACCCGAGGAAATGGTGTTCGCGCCGGTATAATCCGCGTCGCCGATCACGCCTGACGCGCGCGTCCTGCGCGTTTCCATCTCCTCGATGACTCCTCACGGTAGGTACTACGCGCTCGCCGGTCCGGGTGCGCTGTCCGCATTTCGCGCGGCACGGCTGCTCCGGCGCCTCCAGGCCGTTGAGCCCAATGTGGCGGCCGTGTCTGGACGCTTCGTGCATTTCGTCCATGCCATCCGTGCGCTGGACGACGGCGAGGAATCGCGTCTGAAGGCCCTGCTCGACTACGGCGAGCCGGGCGGCCCGAAACCGGACGGCATCGACGTTCTCGTCGTGCCTCGACTCGGCACCATCTCGCCGTGGGCCAGCAAGGCCACCGACATCGCCCGCAATACCGGCCTGGCGGCCGTGCATCGGATCGAGCGCGGCACGATCTACACGCTGGAACTGAAGCGTGGTTTGTTCCGTGGCAAGGGACTCGATGCCGCACTCGAGGATCGCATCAGGGCCGTGCTGCACGACCGAATGACGGAAAGCGTGATCGCGCCGTCGACCGACCCGGCGCAACTTTTCACGGAACTGGCCGGCAAGCCGGTGCAGAACGTCCCGGTGCTGGCCGAGGGCCGGGCTGCCCTCGTGCGCGCCAATGGCGAGCTGGGTCTGGCGCTGTCCGACGACGAGGTCGACTACCTCGTCGATGCCTTCACACAGCTCCGCCGCGATCCGACTGACGTCGAACTGATGATGTTCGCACAGGCGAACTCCGAACACTGCCGCCACAAGATCTTCAACGCGGACTGGACCATCGACGGCATCCGGCAGGACGCAACGCTCTTCGGCATGATCCGGGCGACGCATGCTGCCGCACCGGCGGGCACCATCGTTGCCTACAGCGACAACGCAGCCGTGCTCGAGGGCCGCGCGGTCAGTCGTTTCTATCCGCGCAGCGACTTCCGGGGCGTGAACGGGGCGGGTGCGATCGGCGTCGACTACGCCGCGCGCGATGAACTGACGCACACGCTCTTCAAGGTCGAAACGCACAATCATCCGACCGCCATTGCCCCGTTCCCGGGCGCGGCGACCGGGGCCGGCGGCGAGATCCGCGACGAAGGAGCCACCGGACGCGGCGCAAAGCCGAAGGCGGGACTGTGCGGCTTCTCGGTCTCCAGTCTTCGCATGCCGGAGATGTCGCATGCGTGGGAGAACCGACCGCGACGTTACGCAGGCGTCCGCAGGTGTTGCGGGCGAGGTGCCGGACTACGGCTTTCCCGGTCGCATCGCGGATGCGCTGGCGATCATGATCGAAGGGCCGATCGGAGCCGCAGCGTTCAACAATGAATTCGGCCGGCCGAACCTGCTCGGCTACTTCCGCGCGTATGAGCAAAACGTGGCCGGACGACGTTACGGCTATCACAAGCCGATCATGATTGCGGGCGGCATCGGCAGCATTCGTGACGACCAGGTGCGCAAACATGACCTCCCGCCGGGAACGCTGCTGGTGCAACTCGGCGGGCCTGGCATGCGCATCGGGCTGGGCGGAGGCGCGGCATCGAGCATGGGAGCCGGCACGAACACGGAGTCATTGGACTTCGACTCGGTCCAGCGCGGTAACCCGGAAATCCAGCGGCGCGCACAGGAAGTCATCGACCGCTGCTGGGCACTGGGCGACGGCAACCCGGTGCTATCGATCCACGATGTCGGCGCCGGCGGGCTGTCCAATGCGCTGCCTGAACTGGCGGACCAGTCGCATCGGGGCGCGCGCATCGACCTGGCGAAGATCCCGGTCGAGGAAAGCGGCATGAGCCCGCTCGAAATCTGGTGCAACGAGTCGCAGGAGCGGTATGCGCTGGCCGTTGCGCCCGGCAGCCTTCCCGCGTTCGAGTGGATCTGCCGGCGTGAACGTGCGCCCTACGCAGTCGTCGGTCACATTGCAGGCGACGGCAACCTCGTGGTCGGCCGTCCCGACGCGGTTCCCGCGGTCGACATGCCGATGAACGTGCTGCTCGGCAAGCCGCCGCGTATGCACCGTGACGTGCGACGCGTGGCTGCGAAGCTGCCGGCGTTCGATGCGACCGGACTGTCGATCGAGCAATGTGCGCTCGATGTGCTGCGGCACCCGACGGTGGCGAGCAAGTCGTTCCTGGTGACGATCGGCGATCGCACGGTCGGCGGCATGAACTCGCGTGATCCGATGGTCGGACCCTGGCAGGTCCCGGTGGCCGACTGCGCGGTGACGATGATGAGTTTCGACGGCTACGCCGGGGAAGCGATGGCTATCGGCGAGCGCACGCCACTGGCGGTCATCGATGCTGCCGCTGCCTCGCGCATGGCGATCGGCGAGGCCATCACCAACATCGCTGCGGCAGACGTCGAACTGGTGGACGTGAAGCTCTCGTGCAACTGGATGGCTGCCTGTGGCCAGCCGGGCGAGGACGCCAAGCTCTTCGATGCCGTGAGCGCGGCGAGCGAGTTCAGCCAGCAGCTCGGCATCAGCGTGCCCGTCGGCAAGGACTCCTTGTCGATGAAGACGGCCTGGAGCGACGGCGGCGAGAACAAGCTCGTCACCGCACCGGTGTCGCTGATCGCGAGCGCGGCGGCGCGCGTCAATGACGTGCGCCGGACGCTCACGCCGCAGCTCGTCGTCGATACAGACACCGTACTGGTGCTGGTCGACCTGGGCGGTGGACGTAACCGCATGGGCGGTTCGATCCTTGCACAGGTCACGCGTCAGATCGGCAATGAGGCGCCTGACGCCGATGAACCCGGGCAGCTCGCGGCATTCGTCGGCGCCTTGCGCACGCTGCAGCGCGCCGGCTTCGTGCTGGCCTATCACGACCGTTCGGATGGCGGGCTTTTCGCCACGCTCGCCGAGATGGCCTTCGCCGGGCACGGCGGTGTGACCGTCAATCTCGACGTGCTGGCAGTCGACCCGGTCGCAGCCGACTGGGGGGACTTCAAGATTCGCACCGAGCAGGTCAGCGTTCGTCGCGGCGAACTGATGCTCAAGGCGCTGTTTGCCGAGGAACTCGGCGCGGTTCTGCAGATTCGATCGGCCGATACGACGGCGGTGATGAACGAGCTGCGTGCGGCGGGTCTCGGCAGCGCGAGCCAGATCATCGGCAAGCCGAACACTCGCGACGTGGTCGAGTTCTGGTGCGATGCCAAAGCGGTGTTCGCGCGGCCGCGCAGTGACCTGCAGAAGATCTGGAGCGAGACCTCGTGGCGCATCGCGCGACTGCGCGACAACCCGGACTGCGCCGACGCCGAATATGCGCGGACGAACGACGGCGACGATCGGGGCCTGTCAATGACGCTCAGTTTCGATCCTGGTGAGGATGTTGCGGCTCCGTTCATCGCCCGCGGCGCACGGCCGCGAATCGCGATCCTGCGCGAGCAGGGCGTCAATAGCCAGACCGAGATGGCTTACGCATTCCACCGGGCCGGGTTCGCGGCGGTGGACGTACACATGACCGACCTGATCGATGCGCGGCAGACGCTTGCCGAGTTCAAGGGCCTCGTCGCCTGCGGCGGATTCTCGTATGGCGACGTGCTGGGTGCGGGCGGCGGCTGGGCCAAGACGATCCTCTACAACCCCGCGCTCGCGGAGATGTTCGTTACGTTCTTCGCGCGCAGCGACAGCTTCGCGCTCGGAGTGTGCAACGGCTGCCAGATGATGAGCCACCTGCGTTCGATCATTCCCGGCGCGCGCGACTGGCCGCGTTTCGAGCGCAATGTGTCCGAGCAGTTCGAAGGGCGACTCGTTCAGGTCGAGGTTTCCGATTCACCTTCGCTGTTCTTCGCGGACATGGCGGGCAGCCGCATCCCGATCGCCAATGCCCATGGTGAAGGACGCGCCGTGTTCGATTCGCGTGAGGAGCCGGATCGTGCCCGGGTCGTCATGCGCTATGTCGATTCGCAGGGGCGACCGACGGAAAGCTATCCGTACAACCCGAACGGCTCGGTGGGCGGCATCACAGGGCTCACCACGTCCGATGGCCGATTCACGATCGTGATGCCGCATCCCGAGCGCGTATTCCGGACGGTGCAGATGTCGTGGCAGCCGCCGGGCCTCGGGGAAGACTCGCCGTGGATGCGGATGTTCCGCAATGCACGGCGCTGGGTCGCCTAATCGACGCGCTGCGATTCGCCGCCGCACTCGGGACGCGGCGGCCGATCGCCGGCGACGCAACGACAGCGCCTACTTCGACGCGGCCGACTTGCCGAACTTGGCGATCTCGGTGACCACTTCGTTCGTGATGTCGAACGCGGGATCCGCGTAGACCAGCGTGCCGCGGTCGTAGACGAGTGTTCCGCCCTTGCGGCGTGCGACATCCGCAGCGGCCTTGGAACCATCGGCAAAAACCTGCGCGCGCAGCTTCTGGGCACGCTGCTGTAATTCGCCCTGCGTCTTCGTCATGAACTGCTGGCCCTCGGCTTGCTTCGCCTGCATCTCCTGGGCGACCTTCTGGCCCTCGGCGCGGACTGCATCGCGCTGGGAGGTTGACAGCGTCGGATCATCGAGCTTGGCCTGGAGATCCTTGAGCTTGTCGGCCATTGCGCGTATCTCGCGCTCGGTCCCCTGCAGACGGGTGGTCGCCTTCTGTTCGTCGGCCTTCAGTGCCGCCTGCTGGGGCTGTGTCAGAGGGTGAGCTTCAAAGACCTTCGACATGTCGACGACGAAGATTTTCGGTGCCGGCTGGGCTGCGACATAGAGCGGCAGGCAGGCGAGGAGGGCGCAAAGCAGGCGGTGCGGCGATTTCATCGGTACTCCGGTTGGGTCAAGACCGCGAGCCTACCAAGTTGTGGCCTCGGATGCGCGCGGCCGCCAGGCCGGTTCGCCGTGGTGGCTCGCAGCCGGGCTCCGCTCGATAGGCCATGCTGGCCCGGTCAGCTGCTCCGCGGATCGCCGCTCATCGCCTACTTTGGCGTGGATACCGGGTCTAGCGATTTGCTGCTCTGCTGCTTCAGGTCGCGCCATCCCTGCGCCAGGACGGCCGCGGAACGGCCGCTATTTGAGACTTTCCGCCGCGCCGAAGGCAACTCACCGGGCGAATGGAGCTCACCCGTGCGGGCTTCCAGCAGTTCCAGGAAGCGGCAACTGTGCACATCGTCGGCCAGAAGTTCGGTCTGGCCGATGTAGGAGATCGCGTCAATCTCGTCGCGCAACCGCTGCACCCGATCGGCCGGCCATCCACCGCGTTCGCCGATCGCCGTGCCGAGCGAAAACTCCAACAGGGACTTGCTACGCTCGGTCATCATCGTCGCCAGGTCGAGGCACAGTTGCCCGCGCGTCGAATCCGCCATTCGGCCAGCAGAGCAGGCGTTGCTCACCGCCAGATACGTCGGGATGGGAAGCGCTGCATAAATGCCGAGGAGTTGCGACAGGTAGACCAGCCGTGGCGCGGAGGCCAGTTCGCGTGCGGCGGGCTGTTCCGCCATCGCCAGAACCGTTGACCAGTGATAATCGGATGTCTTCGCGCGCGATGCACGAGACAGTGCCTCGCTTAGTGCAGCCTCATCCTTTCTCGACGCGGCTTCGTCCGCCAGGTAGAACCACGGCACGGCGTTGTCCGGTTCGAGCTCTGACCAGTGCGCGGCAGACAACTGCGCGCACGCACCATCGTTCCTGTTGAGCCGGCAGCCGTAGAGCGCTAGGGCATAGGCGCCCGGGTCCTGCGAGGCCACGGCCAGGCGCGCCAGAGTCTGCGCGCGCGGGCCTGCTGCTTCGCTGGCGACTTTCCAGCGACGCTGCACGCACGGCTCGTCAGTGCACTCGCCCGTCAGTCGCCCGTACTCATCGCCGGCACGGCGCATCGCCACGACCAGCTTTGCGTAGAGTCCCACAGCCTGGATTTTCGGATCGGACTGGGACGCCAGGGCATCGGCAACGGATGAAAACGCGACGTCCGCAGCCTTGATCACCTCCGCGGGATAGTCGCCAGTAATTCGGATCGGCTGGGTACTGCCATAGCCGCAGAGCTCGACACTGCCGGGACGATCGGACGACGTTGAATCCGAACCGATCCGGTCCAATGCCTGCCATGCGAAGAGAGCGACGAGGACGAGCACACAACAGATCGCCAGCACGATGCCGGCTCTACGAATCGAAGTCACAGCAGTAGGGTCCTTCAGTCGAGCCCTGGGTCCGAGCGCGGAGTGGAATTCTGCCTAAGCCTGGGTGTTGGCCGCGGCAAGGATCGTGGACGCAGCGTCCGCCAGCACCTGGCAGCCGAGGACGATATCCTCGTCGCGACTGTCCTCGGCAAAGTCGTGGCTGATGCCGCCGATCGATGGAATGAAGAGCATCGCCGACGGGATCCGTGACGAGATGATGCCGGCATCGTGGAATGCGCCGCTCGGCATGCGCTGCCAGTTGCCGGGCGCATGGCGCTCGGCGGCGGACTCCAGATGTGCCTGCAGGCCCGGATCCATGCGCGTCGGCGGGATCGGCGCACGCGTCGGGATGGCTTCGATCGTGACACCGCCGCGTGCGTTCATCTCCGTCACCAGACGAAGGACAACGGCCTCAAAGGCGTCGAGGGGCGTATCCGACGGGTCCCGGAACTGCAGGTCGAGCTCGGCGTAGCCCGGAACGATCGACGCCGCGTTCGGCTCGACGCGCAAGCGCCCCATGGTCCAGACGCTGCGCTCGGCTGCCACTTTCGGAAACTCCAGGTTGATCCGGTGTGCCAGTTCGTACAGCGCTGTGGCGGCATC
The DNA here is from genome assembly GCA_963724365.1 of uncultured beta proteobacterium. GTDB lineage: Bacteria > Pseudomonadota > Gammaproteobacteria > Burkholderiales > Burkholderiaceae_F > JALORV01. The sequence continues at coordinate 42,315 of CAVRUR010000006.1, forward strand.
GCGCCGGCGCGACATCATCGTCGTGCCGGCATGGTTCTGCTGGCCGCGAAAGACGAAGCGGATGCCGCGCAAGCCGACAATGCCCGTCACCACGCCGATCCGTCGACCGGCGTCCTCCAGATGCGGGCCCTGTTCGATGTGCGCCTCGATGAAACCGACGTAACGCTCGCGCTCGAGTCGCAGCCGCGGCACATTCGCGAGGCCTGCTTCGCGCAACGCATCGACCAGCGTCACGCCGTGACTGTCTGTCGCTCCTTGCTCGACCGCGGGTGTCAGGGCGCCGATGAGAGAGCGGCTGCCGAGACAGCCGACAAACCGCGATTCCTCGTCCTGGAACGACACGGCGTCCACCGGCAGCCTGCGTGTCGATTCGCTTTCGGCGAACGCGCGCACCACTTCGAGCGCATGGATCACGCCGAGTGCACCATCCAGCCATCCACCGGTAGGCTGGGTGTCGGAGTGCGAGCCAGTGAGCAGCGCCTTGCCGGGGTGCCGGGAGCGGCCGAGCACATTGCCCACGCCATCGAGCGTCGCGTCGAGGCCGGCCTGTTCGTAGCGCTGTCTGAGCCAGTGCCGCGCTTCCATGTCAGCCGCGCTGAAGGCGGGTCTCACCACGCCATGGCCCTGTGCGCCGATGGCGCGCAGTGCGCGCAGGTCGGCAAGCAGGCGGTCAGGATTGATGCGGGGCATGGGCCGACTCCTCGGATGGTGAGCTGACATTCCACGGGATCGTCGCACGTCGGACGATCCTGTCGATGTGGTGCCCGCGGCGGCGTTGTTCGCGGTCGTGCTGGGCACGCCGCGCCTGGCGACGCTTGTTTCCCGGGCTGACGTTGCGGCACGCTCCCCATAGCGTTAATGTGCGCGGCGGCATCGTAGTCTGGATGTAACGCAACGGACCTATCGTTGCGTGTCATGCGGGCGAGCGCAAGCTAAGGCCGGGAGCCTTGGAAACGCCCTGAGCAAGGGAGGCAGTACCGCTATGAGGAAGTAGCGGCTTATCGTTCAGAAAGTTCGCGTTCCGGCAGTACGCTGGCCCCAGTCTGACAACATTCGGGAGGAGACCCATGTTTCGTCGTGAGTTCATCGCTACTGCTGGCGCGCTTGCCGCTGTCGGCCTGCCCGGTTGGGCACAGGCGCAGGCAGCGCGCGCCATTTGCTACAACTGTCCGCCCGAGTGGGCCGACTGGGGCGGCATGCTGAAGCTTGTCAATCAGAAGCTCAACATTGCCGTTCCGCCGGACAACAAGAACTCGGGTCAGACGCTGGCGGCGCTGATCGCCGAGAAGGCCAACCCAGTCGCCGACATTGCCTACTTCGGCGGCCAGTTCGGTCCGCAGGCACGCGCGGCCGACGTGCTGGCGCCATACAAGCCAACGCGCTTTGGTGACATTCCGGCCGGCATGAAGGACCCGGATGGCTACTGGTTCACGATTCACTCTGGCACGCTGGGACTGTTCGTCAATACCGCCGCGCTGCGCGGCAAGCCGGTTCCGCAGTCGTGGCGCGATCTACTGAAGCCCGAATACAAAGGGATGATCGGGTATCTGAATCCGGCCAGCGCCGCGGTCGGGCAGGTGGGAGTGATCGCAGTGAATCTCGCGCTGGGTGGCACCTACGAGAACCTCGATCCCGGCATCGCCTTCTTCAAGCAGTTGCAGGCAAACCAGCCGATCGTGCCTACCCAGACCTCGTACGCGCGCGTGCTGTCGGGCGAGATTCCGATCCTGTTCGACTACGACTTCAACGCCTATCGCGCCAAGTACAAGGACAACGCTCCGGTGGCGTTCACGATCCCGACCGAAGGCACGCAGCAACTGCCCTACATCATGGGCCTGGTAGCCAAGGGGCCCAACCCCGAGCAGGGCAAGAAGCTTCTCGACTTCCTGCTGTCCGACGACGGTCAACGCCACTGGGCCAGCGCCTTCCTGCGCCCGGTGTTCGCCTCTGTGTTGACGCCGGAGATGAAGAGCCGCTTCCTGTCGGACGCCGACTACGCGCGGGCCAAGCCGCTTGACGTTTTCAAGCTGTCCGCGGCGAGCAAGATGATCGGCGAGCGATACCAGAAGGAAGTCGGCTGAGCTGACCCGGTCATCCGGTTGAGCGGGGTGCGCGACGATCGCCTCTGGCTGGTAGCGCTGCTGGCGCCGGCGGCGATCGTCTTCATTGCCTTCTTCCTGCTGCCGCTGGCCCGCCTGTTCCTGATCGGCGGCAGCGGTCCCATGGGCTGGAGCGCCTACGCAGCGGCATTCACCGAGGCGCGCTACCTGAAGAGTCTGGTATCCACCGTGCTGCTGTCGGCCGGCGTGACTGCGGTCACGCTCGCCGTCAGCGGACTGGCCGGCGTGTTCCTGCAGCGCAATCGCTTCAGCGGTCGTGCACTCGTGACCGCGTTGCTGACGCTTCCGCTCGCCTTTCCCGGTGTCGTCATCGGCTTCATGGTCATCATGCTGGCGGGTCGACAGGGACTGATTCCGGATATCACCGATGCACTGGTCGGAGAGCGACTGGTGTTCGCCTATTCGATGGCGGGCCTCTTCATGGGCTACGTGTACTTCTCGATCCCGCGCACGATCCTCACCGTAATGGCCGCCGCCGAGAAGCTCGACCCGCGCATCGAAGAGGCCGCCCGCTCGCTCGGCGCCGGTCGGTGGCGCGTCGTGCGCGACGTGATCGTGCCGGCGCTCAAACCGGCTTTCCTGTCGGCCGGCGCCATCTGCTTCGCCACCGCGATGGGCGCCTTCGGCACGGCTTTCACGCTCGCCACGCGCATCAACGTGCTGCCGATGGTGATCTACACGGAGTTCACGCTGCAGGCCAATCTTGCGATGGCAGCGGCCTTGTCATTCGTCCTGGGCGCGATCACCTGGGCCGCGCTGGCGCTGGCGCGCACAGCGGCTGGAAGCACCGTGGCGGCAGCGGGCTGAGGGCAGCAATGAGTGCGGCGATCTACCGTCGAAGTACTGCATTCTGGCTGCAACTCGCTTTCACCTTGCTCGTGTGCGCGTTCCTGATCGTGCCAGTGGGCCTGTCGATCATGGCCGGTGTGACCAAGGACATGTTCATCGGAATCGCCAGCGGCGTGACGCTGCAATGGCTGGTCAAGGTCTGGACCGACTATCGGCAAACTGTTTTCCTGTCGATCCAGATCGCACTGGCGTGCCTGGCATGCACTCTGGTCCTGGGCGTACCCGCGGCCTACGTGCTGGCGCGGCGACAGAACGCGTTTACGCGTGCCGTGGAGGAACTGCTGGTGATGCCGGTGGCCGTGCCCGGCCTGGCCACGGCACTGGCACTGATCGTCACCTACGGCGGCTGGGGTGATTTCCGGCGCAGCTGGGTTTTCATCCTGGTCGGCCATGTGCTGTTCACGCTGCCTTTCATGGTGCGCAGCGTGCTGGCGGTGCTGAGCTCGATCGACCTCAGGACACTGGAGGAGGGCGCGCGCAGCCTCGGAGCGAGCTTCGTGCAGCGCTTCTTCGGCATCGTTCTGCCCAACTGTCGCGGCGGCATCCTCGCCGGATCGCTGATGGTGGTCACGCTCTCGCTGGGCGAGTTCAACATGACTCTGCTGCTTCACACCCCGCTCACGCAGACGCTGCCCGTCGGACTGGCCGACACCTACGCGTCGCTGCGGCTGGAGGTCGGCAGCGCCTACACGCTGATCTTCTTCATCATCATCATTCCCCTGCTGATCGCCATGCAATGGGCCGCCGCGCCACCGGTGCGGCGCCGGCCCGTTGAGGATAGGCAATGAGCGGCACCGCGATACGACTCGAACGCTGCGGCAAGACCTTCGCCGACGGCACGCGCGCCCTCGATCCGGTGGACCTGGAGTTCACCGCAGGGGAAACCGTCGTGCTGCTAGGCCCCAGCGGCTGCGGCAAGACCACCACGCTGCGCATCGTGGCGGGGCTGGAGTTGCCGGATGCCGGAGGCCGAGTCCTGTTCGACGGCGCCGACGTTACCGCAGTACCGATCGAGCGACGCAATGTCGGCATGGTGTTCCAGAGCTATGCCTTGTTCCCCAACATGTCGGTCGAGGAGAACGTCGCCTACGGCCTCAAGGTGCGCGGCATGCCGGCGGTCGAACGCGACCAGCGTGCACGCGAGATGCTGGCGATGATGCAGATCGCGCCTCTGGCGGCCCGCAGCATCGATCAGCTGTCCGGTGGCCAGCGTCAGCGGGTGGCCCTGGCGCGTGCGCTTGCACCACGCCCGCGTGCGCTGCTACTCGACGAGCCCCTGACTGCGCTGGACGCCCGCCTGCGCGACACGCTGCGCGTGGAAATCAACCGGCTGCTGCGCGGGCTGGGAATCACGACCGTGTATGTGACGCACGACCAGGCCGAAGCGATGGCGCTGGGCGATCGCATCGTGGTAATGGATCACGGGCTCATTGCGCAGATCGGCACGCCCCGCCAGATCTACGAAGCACCGAGTACGCGTTACGTGGCCGAGTTCATCGGCACGATGAATATCGTGCATGGCGACATTCGCGGCGGCGCGCTGCATTTCGCAGGCGGGGTCCTGCCTCTGCGGGAGGGTGCCAGCTCAGGCAGCGGTGAAGCGATGTTCCGTCCGGAGGACTTGCTGCTCGCCACGGCAGATGGCCCGACGCAGTTCGACGGCCAGGTGCTGGCGAGCCTCTTCCAGGGCGACCACACGCGGCTGGAAGTCGACATCGGAACGGGCAAGCCGATCGTGGCGCGCATCGCCCAGCGGCGCGACTTCGTGATTGGCGAGCGCCTGTCATTTACGCTGTCGACGCCTGCCATCCGGATGCCGTAAGCCCGAGACCGTCCACCATGCTGCTCGCCCAGATTTCCGACATGCACATCAAGCCGCAGCGGCGGCTTGCCTACGGCGTGGTCGATACCGCCGCGATGCTGGAGCAATGCGTCGCGGCGATCCTGAAGCTCAAGCAGCGTCCGGATGCCGTCATCGCCACCGGGGATCTGGTGGATCTTGGACGGCCGGAGGAATACGGACTGCTGCGGGAGATCCTCGCTCCGCTGTCATCGATGCCGTTGTACCTGTTGCCCGGCAACCATGATGAGCGCGGTGCGCTGCGCGCGTCCTTTCCGGATCACGACTACCTGCGCCAATGGGAGCCCTTCGTGCAGTACGCGATCGAGGATTACGCGTTGCGCATCGTCGGCCTGGATACGGTGATACCGGGCCAGGGCGGTGGTGAGCTCTGCCCGGCGCGACTCGCCTGGCTCGACCGCACACTAGCGCAGAGCGATCGTCCAACGGTGGTCGCGCTGCATCACCCGCCGTTCATGACCGGGATCGGCCACATGGATCGCGTGTGCCTCACCAACACCGATGCACTGGCCCAGGTGTTGTCGCGCCATCCCCAGGTGGCGCGCGTCATCGCGGGCCACCTGCACCGGCCCATCCTCTGTCAGTTCGGCGGAACCGTGGCAAGCGTTTGCCCTAGCACCGCGCACCTGGTGGCGCTAGACCTGTCGACCGAGGCACCGGACAACTTCGTGATGGAGCCGCCCGGCTTTCAATTGCACGTGCAGACCGACAGCGGCCTGGTGACCCATACGGCGTACATCGGCGACTTTGCAGGCCCGTATCCGTTCCGCGAGGGTGGGCGACTGATCGACTAGTACTCGACTTGACTATATGCATTGGATATGCATAATAGCCGTGTAGACGTCGAATTTGATCCGGGAAAGGCGCGGTCCAACCTACGCAAGCACCGCGTCAGTTTTGCGGACGCAGAGCAGGCACTGCGAGATCCGCTTGCCGTAACCATCGACGATCCCGAATCGGAAGGCGAGCAGCGCTTCGTCACCTTGGGAATGGACACATTGGGGCGTGTGTTGGTCGTTGTCCATACTCCCAGGGGTGATCGAGTGCGCCTCATTTCAGCAAGGAAAGCCAGCAAAGGCGAAGCGGAGCAATACCATGCGTAAGGAGTACGACTTCAGTAAGGGGCGGCGCGCAGCGGTCATTCCTTCGAAGGGTAAGACAAGAATCACGATCATGCTTGACGACGACATCCTCGAGCACTTTCGTGCTCGTGCCGAGGCCGAAGGCAAGGGTTATCAGACAATGATCAACGCTGCGCTGCGTGAAGCAGCGTCTAGGGCGAAAACAAAGATGACAGACGACAAGCCGCTGACGGCGGCGGCTTTGCGCAAGATTCTTAGGGAAGAGCTGCATGCGGCCTGATTCTCAGTCTCAAGTCGGCCAAATGCCGACATCGCAAGGAACCCCACGATTCGCCCGTTAGCGGTCGTTCGGCTAGGCTGCCGTTCATCCTGCAGGCATGTTGAAGGTTGCATTTGTGATCCGCTTTCCGAAGCCGCTTCGTGCGGGTGATCGCGTCGCGATAACGGCACCATCGTCTGGGGTCTCTGGACCAGACCTAGCAAGGCTCGACCTTGTGCTCGGCCACATTCGCAGCCAGGGCTTCGACGTTGTCGAAGGCGACTGTCTGCGAGCGCAGTACAAAGACGCGAGCGCGCCACGTGAGCAGCGCGCCGCAGAATTCAACCGCTTTCTGCTCGATCCCAAGATTTCAGCGATCTTTCCGCCGTGGGGTGGTGAGCTCGCCAGCGAATTGTTGGAGTCAATGGACTTTGAGGCACTGCGCTCAGTTGAACCGAAATGGTTGCTCGGATACTCGGATCTGACCACCTTGCAGTTTCCGTTGACGCTCATTTCCGGATGGGCGACCGCACATGGGTCGAACCTCATGGACCTGGCGCCGAGCCAAACCGACCCATTGACCAGTTCGGTTCTCACGGTACTCGCGGCCGACCTTGCAAAGTCCGTTGCGCAACAGTCATCGACGATGTTTCAGCGGACGTGGATCGACTACGCGAAGTCTGTAGCGGCGCCACTTAACCTCACGGAACGAGTCGAATGGAAGCGGCTGGACGAGTCGCGGGAGTCGCTCTCAGTTGAAGGCCGGATCATCGGCGGTTGTCTCGACACGATCGGGTGGCTGGCCGGATCCAAGTACGGCGACATTCCGAAATTCATTCGGGAGTCGGGCGCCGTGGGAACGATCCTCTACTTCGAGAACGCTGAAATGGGCCCTCCGGCCCTGGTCCGAGCGTTGCTCTCCCTTCGACGTCACCACTGGTTCGACGGGCTCGCTGGTCTGCTGATTGGAAGAAGCGCCGGCCCAGCGCCGGATTCAGAGGACTCGCTTTCCTACGCCGACGCTCTCCGCGCCGTCCTCGGAGTTTTGCCGCTTCCGGTGATCTACGACGCGGATATCGGTCATCAACCGCCCCAGTTCACGATCATCAACGGCGCGGTCGCCACAGTTGAGTTTGAGAACGGCCGAGGCTCACTTGTGCAGAGCAAAGCTCGGCACTGAACGTCGCGACGAAGGAGGCGAATTGCGGCCAGAAGCGGACCGGTCAGACGGCGGGCTGTTTGACTTCGAAGTGGACGCGTTCTTCAATTGCGCGCCGGGCCAGGTAGCTGCCCCGCGGATGCGCTCATCGCCATGAAGACCGAACCGTTCCGCGAGAAAGAGCAAGTTGAAAACGGATTAGTTGCCTAAGAACTTATGCCGAAATCTCTTCCTCCCAAGGTGGCAGTTCGCCGGGCCGCACGGCGCGACGAGAAGCGCTGGCGCGAGTTGTTCGACGGCTACTGCCTGTTCTACAAGCGCCCCCTCTCGGAGTCGCTCACCCGCCATACGTGGGCGCGCATCTTGGATGACGCGTCGCCCGTCTATGCGATCGTCGCCGAAAATCGAAAGGACGGCGTAATCGGCATCGCCAACTACGTCGTCCACGAACACACGCTGGGGCTCACCCCGGTCTGCTACCTGGGGGACTTGTTCGTCGATCCCGCGCGACGCGCGGCCGGGGTCGGCGAGCAGCTGATCGGCTGGCTGATGGCCGAAATGAAGCGTGAGGGCTGGTCCAGGCTCTATTGGCACACCAGACTGAACAACTACCGCGCCCGCGGCCTGTACGACAAGTTCACGCCGCATAGCGACTTCGTTCGCTACACCGTGTATCCGGAAGCCTGAGACTTCGGAGCGCCGATCATGCCGCCTAACCACCGGTTCTTGACCGACGCGTTAGGCTTGCAGCTACGCCGCGCGCACCGCGCGGCAAAACCGGGACGTTGATGTCATTCCGGACATCGTCAATGCGGCCGCTTTTCGTGTATCGAACCGTCCGCCTAGGGTCGCGCCGGGCCCGCGTCTCGATAGACTCGACGCGGCCAGTAGCCGAAGTCGCAGCCAGGCGGCGAGAATCGCCCTTGAGCAGACATTCCGGCCGTGGCCTCGCGCCACGAGCCCATTGGACGGCAGATGGCGGGTCACATCGTGGCGCTGGGTGGTGGCGGCTTCTTGATGGAGCCCGACAACCCACTGCTGGACGACTTCATCCTTTCGCTGAGTCGGCGCAAGCCGGCGCGGGTGTGCTTCATTCCGACGGCGAGCGGCGATTCCCCGACCGCGATTACGAGGTTCTACCGCGCCTTCAGCGGGCGCTGCGTGCCGACGGACCTGACACTGTTCGACACCCAGGGCCTGCCGCGGCATCCCGCGCTGACGGGCGACCTTGCCCGCTTCGTGGCCGCACAGGACATCTTCTACGTCGGCGGCGGTAACACCGCGAACCTGCTCGCCGTGTGGCGGACACACGGGCTCGACCGGCTGCTGCGTCGCGCCTGGCTAAGCGGCGCGGTACTAGGTGGCATCAGCGCCGGGATGCTGTGCTGGTTCCAGGGTGGAATCACCGATTCGTTCGGCGGCTTTCGTGCTCTGCAGGACGGTCTCGGCCTGCTGCGCGGAACAGCCTGCCCGCACTACGACGGCGAGCCGCAGCGACAAGCGGCGTTCCGTCGACTGATTGCGCGCGGCGCCCCAGCAGGCTATGCCGCCGACGACGGCGTGGCTTTGCATTTCGAAGGAAGACGACTGAAGCAGGCAGTCAGTTCACGACAGAAGGCTCTCGCGTACCGAGTTCATCTCAGGAGGGGCGAAGTGGAACAAGTGCCGCTCAAGGTGCGCTATCTGGGCGGGTGACCAGGTGAGCGCACAAGAACCGGCGCATTCGGCCACTTTCCGACATCCTGAGTAAGGGCGTAGCTCGCCCAAAAGCGGACAGCCCCCCGCTCTCCGACTAGAGTGGGCCACGCAGGCATCCATCAAAGGCAGTGTCGTGCTCTTCGAACTCAATCGTCATGAGCCGCTCGTCCGTACCGCATGGGATGGGCCCCGAGTGCGGGAAGTAATCCAATCGATCGTTGGCGACGCTGAGCGGGCGCGCGGTTCCAACGACAACTGGCCGTTGCATCCGCTCGACGATGAAGGCGACGAGCCACGGTCCGGGTTCAAGGCCTTGTACCTTGGGAGTGCGGGCGTGCTGTGGGCCCTGTCGTACCTCCAGCGCGAAGGTGCGGTCGACTTAACTCTCGATCCGACAATCGCCATCGAACGCGTCACGGCCGCGTATCGGGCTGATCCCGACACTGGAAGCGTTGTCCCGTCCTATTTCCTTGGCGAGGTCGGCGTCCTGCTCGCGACCTGGCTGTTGACGCAATCACGAGCGGTGGCCGACCTGATCTATGTCTCGGTCAAGGCCAACATCCCCAATACGACTAACGAAGCGCTGTGGGCCGCTCCCGGAACCATGCTTGCGGCCTGGCATCTATGGGAGGCGACCGGAGAGCAACGGTGGCGCGACCTGTTCCTGGAGAACGTTGAGCAGCTGTGGCAGACATGGATCCTCGACCCAACGGCGCAGTGCTATCTCTGGACGCAGGATCTGTATGGCAAAACCGTTCAGTACCTCGGGGCCGGCCATGGTTTCGCGGGGAATGCGTTTGCGTTGCTGAAGGGCGCCAACCTACTCGATGCGGAACGACGCGACGAGCTCTATGACCGATGCGTCGCGACCCTGCGTGCAACGCGAGTGGTTGACGCTGACGGCGCCGTCAATTGGCCGCCAGGGACCTACCAGCCTCGGCCGGGTGGGCCGAGCATGCTGATGCAGTGGTGCCATGGAGCACCGGGTGTCGTCACCTCAATGGCGGATTTCCCACGGCAGCGATCAGCCGAAATGGAGTCCATGCTCCTGGGGGCCGGCGAAGCAATCTGGAAGGCCGGGCCGCTTACCAAGGGATATGGGCTATGCCATGGCACGGCAGGCAACGGCTACGCGTTTCTCAAGCTGTACGAACGTACTGGCGATCCGATCTGGCTTGAGCGCGCTCGTTCTTTTGCAATGCATTCGATCGAACAGCGACAGCAGCTGCGCGAACGGTATGGCCAAGGACGGCACACGCTTTGGACTGGGGATGCGGGCCTCGCGGTTTACGTTTGGCACTGCATCAAAGGCTTCACAGGATTGCCCACTCTGGACTTTGTTTGATGAAACTGTTGAACTCCTTGCAAGGGGTGGCCGCTGCCTCTTGCGTCTGGGCGCGGCCACGAGCTGACCTGGGCACCTTGAGGCTGGTTCGCCCAGGAGCGGACGTTTCCGAGCTGTTTCGTGGCCGCGAACCCGACATAGCCGGACCGACGACCTGGCACGCCCTCCAGAGGAGCCTGCCTCGAACGGACTGTGTTGTAAGCGTTGACAACATCACTCAATGTTGTCACAATTTACAACATGCGAGCTACGCCGTTGCTGGACGAGCGCCTGACTCTTGAGGAAGAGGCCTTCGTCGAGCTGGTGGTGTGGCGATTGGATCGTCCATTGGAAGGCTGTGAGCACCGCTTCAAGTACCGCTTGGCGTATGTGCTTCGTGGCAATTGCGTTGTGCGATACGACAACGAGGCTGGCAAGGGTGACCATCGGCATGTCGGCAAACGTGAGCGGCCGTACGAGTTCACATCGCTCGACAAATTGCAGGCGGATTTCTGGGCGGATGTAGCCCGGGTAAAGGAGTGACAGTGGCTACGGTGACGATTGGGGTCGGAACAAAAGTGCAGGTGCGGGAGCGACTCGCGGGCGCGTTTTCGGGGCGCCCCCAAGGCGGGCCACGACTGACTTTTGCTTCGCACGCACTCATGTGGCGAGTTCTCACTCCCAATCGCTGGGCGGTACTGGAAGCGATGACCGGCGCCGGGCCGCTTGCTCTGCGAGAGATTGCGCGGCGCGTCGGCCGCGACGTGAAGGGAGTCCATACGGACGTTCATGCACTTCTGAATGCGGGGGTCCTCAATCGGACGGAATCCGGAGCCTTTGAGTTCCCATACGAAGCGGTCCACGTGGACTTCACCCTGCGAGCGGCGGCTTAGCTTTCTCGGGGGCTAAGACAGGGCTCGGCCAATTGCGGCCTCGCTCCTCTTACCGGAGAATCGCCCAGGAGCAGCCATTGCTGCGGGTTCGGCAACGGACGAGAGTCCCCTTAATGCTGACCGAGCCGCTGCTAGGAGGAAGAGGATTGAAAGTCGATCGGTACACGGATGCCGGCGCTTTCTTGACGGCCACCAGGCCTTGGCTGATGGCGGCCGAAGTTGAAAACACAATCATTCTGACCACAGCAGGGTCCGTTGCGGACGGCAGCCGGGTACTTAAGCAGCCACCATACTTCGCGGCGACGATCGAAGGCGAACAGATCGCTTGTTGCGCCATGCGAACGCCACCGTGGAGCATGCTGGTTACCCATGGAACTCCTGACGGCATTGCCGCACTCGCAGCGGATGCGTTCGAGGCATTTGGGCGACTGCCTGGCGTGATTGGACCCCGCCAGGCGGCGGAGGCCTTTGCCGAGGCCTGGCGCGCACGGGCCGGCGGCCGAGCAACGATCAGCATGAGGCAGCGCCTGCACCGGATTCAGCATGTCAACACCGATCTGCCGGTGACGCCGGGCCAGCTGCGCAAGGTGATAGCGGGCGAGCGCGCATTGGTCGTGGAGTGGATCAGGGCCTTCGAGCTCGAGGCGATCCCAAATCACCCGCATGACGCAGAGGAGGCGGCTGACCGCCATTTGAAGTCGGGCGCTCTGTGCTTCTGGGACATAGGCGCGCCGGTTGCGATGTGCTCAAGCGCCGGCGTCGCGCAGTCGATCGCGCGAATCAACCTCGTGTACACACCGCCGGACTTCCGTCGCCAAGGCTATGCAACGGCCGCCGTGGCTGCACTCACACGACGCCTGCTTGATGAAGGCAGCCGATACTGCTGCCTGTACACCGACCTTGCGAATCCGACCTCGAACAGCGTCTACCAACGAATTGGCTATCAGCCGGTGTGCGACTTCGACGAATACTCCTTTACTGAAACATGATGGCCCTGACTCTGAGCGGCCAGAAGCCGACGCGGGCAGTCGAGTGCAGAATCACCCTGAAGCGGACACGCTTGGGGAGATCCTGTGGTCGTTGTTTCTACTGAGCGGCTTACGCTGCGGCGCCTTCAGCGAGACGACCTTGCGCCGCTGTTTGCGCTCTATCGGGACCCCGATATCCGCAGGTACTTTCCTGAGAAGACGCTGACACTCGAGCAAACGCGCGACGAATTGGAGTGGTTTCTCGAAGGGCATCCAAAGAATCCTCAGATTGGCCTCTGGGCCACGATCGAAAAGCCGACTGGAATGTTTCTAGGACGCTGTGGACTGCTGCCCTGGACGATCGACGGAAATCAGGAAGTCGAGCTTGCGTTTCTGATCGACAAGCGCCGTTGGGGCGAAGGCTTCGCGACGGAGGCCGCCACAGGCATCATTGAATATGCGCGGGATCGACTGGGATTGAAGCGGCTGATCTGCCTCATCATGCCGGGCAACTTGGCGTCGATATGCGTAGCCCAGAGGGTCGGAATGACATTTGATCGCACCTACCATGATGAATTCGGTGCTTGTGAGATTTGGGCGCGTTCTCTTTGTTAGCCGGCCGTGCTCCGCCATGAGCTGTCGTGCCTAACCTGGTGATGACTTATCGCTTCGCGGACGTTGCGTGCGTGCGATTGCGCTAACGGGTGGACCGGGGGCCGGCAAGTCGACTGTCCTGGACGCGCTCCACGCGCGCGGTTACGAATGCGTTCCGGATACGGCCCGGGCCATCATCCGGGAAAGATTGAAGCTCTCGCTTAGTCCGCGGCCATCACCACGTGAGTTCGCCGATGAGATCCTGAAGCGCGACAGGGTGCAATGCCAGCGCATGGCGAGCATTCCGGGCTTGGTGTTCTTCGATCGCTGCGTTGTGGACGCCCTGGGAATGATCAATCAACTCGGCGGTCTGGCATCGCTACTCGAACTGGAAAAGCTTCTTGAGGAGTACGTGTACTTTCGCACCGCGTTTATCTTTCCGCCATGGGAGGAAATCTATACGACGGACACAGAACGCGATCACCCGTTCGCCCACGGGGTTGCGGTGCACAGGGAAGTCTCTGCCTGGTACACGAGGTGCGGCTACGATCTGGTCGAGGTACCGCGCGGAACGGTTCAGCAACGGTGCGATTTCATTCTTGCGCGCGTCACTTGAGGTTGCCGGCACAAGCCGGCCAAGATCGGACCTGGACTCGACGATCGAGAATCGCTGGCGGGTTCAGTCCTTTGCTGCTGTCTGTCCGGCCGGGTACCAATCTGCAACCTCGCATCGTCCATGTCACCTTATGGACTGATCGTGCCTAAGGTCGGCCGAACGGACTCCCCCAAAGGAATCAGCTTCCTGACTGTCGCAGGCCGCGGCACACGATAGAGTCGATCAGGCCAGTTCTCACTGTCACACGCGCGGACATTGCAGTCCGAGCCTCTCGGGTTCACTGCCTGTGCGCCGCGTCGCCATCGTATTGAAGACACACCTACATCCTTTCCTAAGTCCGTGCGCGCTGACCAGCGCTGTCGCCCCTTCCCTGCGTCTGGCAAGGGGGCTTCCGTGCTAGGGCCGCTGCGCGGCCTGGCGCGGCGCCCATCCGAGGCAATCGGACGCACGGGGCGCTGGTTCAGCCGCGACGAGGCGATCATGGGCACGGCGATCCACGTCGAGCTCTGGGGTGTAGATCGCGTCGCGGCCACTGCAGCCATCGACGCGGTGATGCACGAGATGCACCGGATTGATGCGCTGATGAGTCACTACAAGGACTCGTCGGAGCTGTCGCGCGTCAACCGCGACGCGGCCCGGCAGCCAGTCCAGGTCAGCGCCGAACTGTTCGACCTGCTGTCGCGATCGATCGCGTTTTCCGAGTTGTCGGACGGAGCGTTCGACATCACTTACGCGAGTGCAGGCCATCTGTACGACTATCGCAGGCACATCCGGCCGACGGAGGAGCAGTTGACCGTCGGCCGCAATGCGATCGGCTATCGCCATCTGCAGCTGGATCGTGAAACTCGCAGCGTACGGTTTGGTCGCGAGGGCGTGCGCATCGACCTAGGCGGTTTCGCTAAGGGATACGCGGTCGACAACGGGGCCACGATCCTCGCGCGTCATGGCGTGCGCCATGCGGTGGTGGCAGCAGGCGGCGACAGCCGGATGCTGGGCGATCGTTGCGGCCGACCGTGGACCGTCGGCGTGCGTGATCCGCGCCGAGACGGTGAAATCGTCGCGTTGCTGCCGCTCGAGGACGTCGCGGTCTCCACTTCAGGCGACTACGAGCGCTATTTCGACGACGGCGACGAGCGCTGCCATCACCTGATCGATCCGCGTACCGGCAAGTCGCCGCACGAGGTGCAAAGCGTGACCGTGATCGCGTCCGATGGGCTGACCAGCGAGGCGCTGTCAAAGACGGTTTTCGTGCTGGGCGTCGAACAGGGAATGCGGATCGTCGAGTCGGTACCGGAAGCGGACGCCGTGGTCATCGACGCGGCTGGAAAGCTGCATTTTTCGGCGGGTCTCCTCGCAGCCGAGGGTCCCGGAAGTTGCATGTCGGCCTCATGACTATGGCCTAGCGCCATCACTCGCAGGATCGATCAAACCATGAATCAGCCACTACATCACCCAATCAACACGCGCATGTCTCGGGACAATTCCTGCGTCCCGCATCCGCGAGGTTCCATGGAGGCCATCATGAGGGACGTCCAGGCTGGAAGTTGGAAAGTTGCGTTTGCGCTCGCGGCCGTCATCGGCATTGCCGGTTGCTCCGGCTCGAGCAAGGACGCGGAGAGCACGCTCACCGTGGCCGGCGACGCTCCGATCGCCTACGCCAAGCGCTCGACGGCGTTGAACATGAACCCTACCAACGGTGCTCCGTTCGCCGCCGGCGGGGACTTGATGATCCGCGAGAAGTCCTCGCCGAGCGCGCCCGAGGTCAACGTCACCGCGGCGATCACGCAGGGCAAGGGCGACGTGTCCGATCCAGAGGTCTCGTACGACGGCAAGAAGATCGTGTTCGCGATGCGCTGCCCGACCAGCAATACGTCGAGCGTCGGCGGCGTGGCGGCCTGTACCGGTCGCTGGAACATCTGGGAATACGACATGAACGCCGGCCTGACGACCGGCACGCTTCCGCCGCATCACCAGTTCGACGACCGATGACGACGTCGATCCGGCCTACTTGCCGGCCGACCGCGGATTCGTGTTCGCCTCGAATCGCCAGACCACCACCAAGACCCAGGCGCTCGGCCAGACCTATTTCGCCGTCGACGAGTACGAGCGCGAGCGGGTGCTCAACCTGCACACGGTCGACCGCAACGGCGGCGCGATCACGCAGATCTCGTCCAACCAGAGCCATGACCGCAATCCGGTGGTGCGGCCCAACGGCGACATCATGTTCTCGCGCTGGGAGCACGTCGGCCCGCGCAACCGCTTCGCCATTTTCCGCGTCAAGCCCGACGGCACCGACATGTTCGTGCTCTACGGCGCGCACAGCGGTGGCAACAGTTTCCTGCACCCGCGCGACATGGATACGCGCGGCGCGTACGCAGGCAAGGTGGTGTCCTCGCTGATGCCGCTGTCGGGTACGCAGGAGGGTGGGGCGCTGATGCTGATCGACGCCGCCAACTATTCCGAGCAGAACACGCCGGCCAACGCCCAGGTGATCGGGCCGGGCGGTCAGGCGCAGTGGACCGCGAAGGAAATCGATCTCGGCCGCGGCCTGTCGGAGTTCGGCCGCATCTCGGCGCCGTACCCGCTGTGGGATGGCACCAACCGCGTGCTGGTTGCCTATCGCCCTTGTGAGGTGACACGCAATGGCGTGGTCGTGCCCTGCGTCACGTTGACCGACGCGGAACGCGCGATGCTCGCCGACGACACGATGTCGCGCGCCCAGCAGGCACTGCAGCCGGTGCAGGACAACGCGCCGGCGGTCTACTCGATCTACATGGTCGATCCGGCCAAGCAGACTTTCCTGATCGTCGCGTCACCCCCGCCGGGTTTCATGTACACGGACCCGGTCGCCATCCAGGCGCGCCCGGAACCGAATGCTTCGCAGCCGACCGTCGTCGACGAGGCGCTCAAGGCGCAGAACCTGGCGCTGATCGAGGTGCGCAGCGTGTACGACACGGACGGGCTCGATCGCATGGGCGACTCGATGCTGGCACCGGTCGATCTTCCTGCCGGATGCAGCACGGCGATCGCCAAGACCGCGCCCGTTGACGCGGCCGATACTCGCTCGCAGGTGCCGCATATCGTCAGGATGAAGGATCCGGCCGATTCCGCCTACCGCTGCGCACCGGCGTACTTCGTGCGCGCATTCCGCGCGGTCGCGCCGCAGGCGAACGCGATGGGCATGCGCGAGGCGATCGGTGAGACCGAGTTCGAGCCGCAGCAGATCCTCGGCTATGCGCCGGTGGAGCCGGACGGTTCGTTCAAGCTGCTGGTGCCGGCCGACACGCCGCTGGGTCTGGCGATCCTCGACTCCAAAGGGCGCGCGATCCAGACGCACCTGAACTGGATCCAGGTTCGGCCCGGCGAACGACGCACCTGCGACGGCTGCCACAGCCCGCGGCGCGGCGCTTCGCTGAACTCGGGCGCGATCGTCAATTCGCTGCCGTCGGCGCTGATGCCGGCGATGGCTGCCGCGCACCAGTCCGGCGAGACGATGGCTTCCACGCGCACGCGCATGGACGCAACGGCACTCAACCTCGGCACGGATCTCGTCCATGCCGACAACTGGGCAGACACGAGCAAGGCCGGCGTCACCGCGCGCCCGGCATCATCGTGCGCTACACCGGAAATACCAACGCCGCGGACGATCTCGCCACCGCGGTGCCGACCAACGGCATCATCAACTACCCCGATCACATCCAGCCGCTGTGGACGCGCAGCCGCGGCGCCAACGGCGCCAACACCTGCACCGACCTGCCACAGCGATACCGCGAAGCTGGACCTGCGCGCCACGGTCTCCGGTACCGGGCGACTGGTGTCCTATGAGGAACTGCTGGTCGGCGACCCGGTGATCGACCAGGCCACGGGGCAGCCAGTCACGCGGCTCGAGGATGGCGTCCCGGTCATCGTTCGCAATTCGCCGCTGGTGGACAACATGGCCGGCAATGCGCTCGGCATGACGCGTGCAAGCCGCCTGGGCGAAATCATGTTCGGCGAGTCGCTGAAGGCCTCGGCTGCGGCGCGCACCGCGCATCCGAACCCGCCGGCCAGCGCACCCGATCACTCGACGCTGCTCAATGCCGCCGAGAAGCGGCTGATCACCGAGTGGATGGACCTCGGTGGGCAGTACTTCAACAACGTATCGGCCAGCAACAGCCCGGTGCGAACCGCGACGGCACTGTCGCGCAGCGCGTTCGATGCGAACGTCTATCCGGTGATCAAGGCCAATTGCGTGATCTGCCATCAGCCGACCGGCAACTCCGGCGCCGGCCAGACCGGACAGTCGTACCTGCGCAACCGCTATGTCCTGACCGGCGATGCGGAAGGCGACTACAACGTCACACTGACGATGGTCTCCAATGCCTGCAGTGCGAGCACTGTCGCTTCGAATGCGCTGCTGCAGCGGCCGTCGACCGTGCCCCATCCGGCCGGCGCCGTCGGTCAGGCCACCGCGGTGCTTCCGACCGGCAGTGCCGGCTACAACGCGATCGCGACCTGGATCAGCACGGGGTGCAGCACTCCATGATCCTGGAGCAGGCGGGGGCCTTCAAAGGAGCATGTCGAACCAGACTGGCGGCCGCCAGCCTGGTCGCACTCACGCTGGTTGCCTGCGGGGGCGATGGCGGAAATCCGCTCGACAACCCCCCGACGGTGGCGAACCCGACCACGACGAGCGGCCAGAAGCTGTCCTTCGTCTACTTCCAGAAGTGCGTCCAGCCGGTCTTCCTGAAGCAGCTGCAGATCAACCAGAACGGCGTGATCTCTACCAACACCTGCGCCGCCGCGGGCTGCCACGACAACGTGACCGGTACCGGCGGAGCCTTCCGGCTGCTGGGCAATGCGCAGCCCGTCGATCTGTCGAACCCGGCCAACACGTCCGATGTGGTCCGCACCACGGACATGTACAAGAACTTCTACTCGTCGCAGGGCGAGGTGGTGTTTGGCGCACCGCTGTCGAGCCGGCTGCTGACCAAGCCGCTCACGCTCAACGTCCTGCACGGCGGCGGGCTCATCTTCCTGAGCGAGAGTGATCCCAACGTCATGCTGATCCGCTACTGGATCAGCCGCCCGATGCCACAGGGCCATGACGAGTTCAGTTCCGCGGCCAACAGCATGTTCACGCCTGCTGACCCGAATGTCGGCGCCTGCAACACCCAATGACGGCCGGCAGCCCGCAGACCCGGTGGCGACGGGCGCTGACGCGCGCGGCGGCCTGCGCGTTGCTGCTGCTGACCGCTGGGAGTCGCAGTGCCGACGGCATCGGCTCAGGAGAAGGTGCAGATCACCGATCCGTACATCGATCTGCGCACCGGGCCGGGTCGCGGCTATCCGATCTTCCACGTCGCTGCGCGCGACGAATGGATCGAGATCCTGCTGCGCCGGACCGACTGGTTCAAGGTGCGTACGGCCGAGCGGCCAGGAAGGCTGGGTCAACCGCTCGCAGCTCGAGACCACGCTGACCGAGGCCGGCACCACCAAGGCCTTCCGCGATGTCCTGCTCGACGACTACCTGCGGCGCAAGCTCGAACTCGGCGCCGCCTGGGGGATGTTCGACAGCGAGCCGATGCTGAAGGTATGGACCGCGTACCGGTTCGCGGACGCGCTGAGCATCGAAGCCACGATCGGCCAGGTGCAGGGCACATTTTCGGGCACGGAATTCTGGAACATCAACCTCAATGTGGAACCGTGGTCGGATCAGCGGTTCTCGCCGTTTTTCGGCGTCGGGCTCGGCCACTTCAAGAACATTCCGAACGCGAGCCTCGTCAACGCGGTCGTCACCAATGCCAACCTGGCCAATGCGGCCGTCGGGCTGCGCTATTACATCGCCGAACGCTTCGTGGCGAAGCTCGACTACTCGATCTACACGGCCTACGTCTCGGACGGCGACAGCGCTGAATACCGGGCCGTGACCCTCGGCATCGCATTCTTCTTCTGAGCGCGACATCCACCCATGCGAAAACGACTTCTTGCGCTACCCCTTGCTGCCGGCCTCGCGATCGCCGCGACGCCGTCGCTCGCACAGAGCACGGCACCGGCCGCTGGGGCACCGAACCAGCCGCCGAACGAGCAGGTGATCGAGCCGACGGTGCCGCGACGCGATGTTCGCGTGCCGAAGATTCCCCGCCGGGACATCATCGCCGGCGCCTACCTGGGCACCTATTCGAGCGAGGACTTCGGAGCGAGCTTCGTGTACGGCGCGCGCCTCGGCTATCACATCACCGAGGACTTCTTCGTCGAGGCCGTCTACGGCACGACCAGTGTGAGTGACGAGAACTACCGGCAGATCCTCCCGGGCGGCGTCTTCCCCGAAAAGGAAGAAACGCTCTCGTACTACAACCTGTCCGTCGGCTACAACATCCTGCCGGGCGAGGTCTTCTTTGGCAGCCGCTACGCAATGGCCTCCGCGCTGTACCTGATTGCCGGCGTGGGCAGTACCAAGTTTCTCGAGCAGAGCAAGCAGACCATCAACTTCGGTCTTGGCTACCGCGTATTCCTGAAGGACTGGGCGGCCATCCAGGTCGACTTTCGGGATCACCTGTACACGCTCGATCTGCTCGGTCAGAGCAAATCCACGCAGAACCTCGAGCTGACGGCCGGCATCACGTTCTTCTTCTGACCTTCCGACCCAGGCACGACATGACATTGATCGCCCGAGTTTTCCAGACTGTGCGGCTGCTTGTGGTGGCCGCGCTCGCAGTCGTCGGCAGCGGAGCCGGCGCCGCCGTCACGCCATCGGCCGGCGCGCCCGACTTCACGCTTCCCAGCCTCGACGGTCCGAACCTGCGGCTGCAGGAGCAGCGCGGGCGCGTGGTGATGATCAACTTCTGGGCGACGTGGTGCGGACCGTGTCGAGTGGAGATGCCGCACCTCTCGAAGCTGTACGAGAAGTACCGCGGCTCCGGATTCACGGTGCTGGCTGTCAACATCGACGAGGATCCGCACAAGGCCGCGAGCCTGGCGAAGCAGCTCGGCATGCGCTTCCCTGTGCTGCTGGATACCGAGAAGAAGGTGAGCCGGCTGTACGACCTCAGCACGATGCCGTCGACGGTCCTGGTCGATCGCGACGGGCGGGTTCGGTTCGTACATCGCGGCTACCGCGACGGCTACGAAGACACCTACGACAAGCAGATCCGGGAGTTGCTGCGCGAATGAAGCCCGCTCGTCGAAACCTGCGGACCGTGCTGCGCAGCGCGTTGCTCGGACTCTTTGCCGCGGCTGCGCTGGGCGCATGCGCGATGCCGGAGCCCTGGGTCAAGCCGTATGAGCGCGAGCGGCTGGCCGACCCCTTGATGAAGTTCCCGCGTGACCCGCTGTCCGCCAAGCACTTCGAGCACGTGCACGAGGTGCGCGAGGGCTCGCGCGGTGGCACGGGAGTGCAGGGAGGCGGTTGTGGCTGCAATTAAGGCGGCCGTCGAAGCCGCAACCCATCGCTGCCGGCGCGCATTGCGAAGGATGCAGATGGCGTTGCTGACGCTCGGCGAACGCCGCGGCGGCGCGCGCCGGCTGCCGTTCGTGGCGACTGCACATCTGCTCGGGTCGCTGGGCGGGTTGCTCGCGACGGGCAACGCGCACGCAGCTGAACTGCCGCAGGACCGCGCCGACCTGATGCTGCACAGCTTCGACGGTGGTGGGGTGACCGCCTGGGGTCCGGCGCTGCTGGTGCGCAAGAACCTGCTGAACAAGGCGTCGCTCTTTGCGACCTACTACGCCGACATCGTCAGCAACGCGTCGATCGACGTGGTCACCACTGCCAGCCCGTACGACGAAACGCGCCACGAGTACGGGTTCGGCTTCGACTACGCCGTGCGCGACTCGCTGATTACCGTGGCCGGTTCGTACAGCACCGAGCCCGATTACACCGCGACCGCTTTCAATATCGATGTCGCGACGGATGTCTTCTCCGGCATGACAACGGTCGGTCTTGGATACACCTACGGTTCGGACGACGTTGGCAAGGTCGGCGAAGGGTTCTTCGACACCGCGAAGCACTGGCGCTACCGGGTCGGCGTGACGCAGATCCTGTCGTCGCGCTGGTATGCCAACGCGAACTTCGAGGTCGTGTCGGACGACGGTTTCCTTGGCAGTCCGTATCGCATGGCGCTCGTCTTCGGCGCCGCGGTTCCGGAGCGCATGCCGCGCACGCGTACCAGCCGAACCGTCCAGTTCCGCCTGGTCGGAGAGGTTGCTCCCGGCTGGGCGGTCCGCGGCGAGTATCGCTACTTCTGGGATACCTGGGACATCGCCGCGCACACCTTCGGAATCGGCGCGTCGACCCGCTTCGGCGAGAGGTGGCTGGTCGACGCCTATGCGCGCGGCTATCGCCAGGATGGCGCGCTCTTCTACTCCAACAACGCGACCAGCGAAACGCTGTATGTGACGCGCAACCGGCAGTTGAGCAACTACAACTCGTGGACGATCGGTACGAAGGCGACCTACGCGCTGAAGCGCGAGCCGGGCCGGTACGAGATCTTCCTGAACGGTGCGGTCGAGTTCTGGATGACCGATTACAGCGATTTCACGGACGTGCGGACCGGCAGCTTGTACTCGTACAACGCGACCGTGCTGCAGGTGTACGTGACTGCGCTTTTCTGATCTTTTGAGTAAGGGACGCAGCATGTCGAACCGCAGCCTGCTCTTGGCCGTCTTCCTGGCCCTCACGGTGCTTGCCAACGCCTCGGCGCAGCCGACACCCGCACCCGCGTCTTCCAACGCGACGGCTTCCACGCCCGCGCCTGCGTCCACACCCGCGCCCGCTGCCGCACCGACGTCGACCGGCAGCCTGGATGACCGCATCCAGGATGCCAAGGCCGATGTGATCCGGCTCAATCGCGACCTGATGGTGCTCGAGGAGGAACTGCTGTTCCCCGCCAACACCCAGGTCGCCATCTTCGTGTCGATGGATGTCGGCAAGATGTTCTTGCTCGACTCGGTGCGGGTGAAGCTCGACGGCAAGGATGTCGCCGGCTATCTCTACACGCCGGCCGAGGTCCAGGCGCTGCACCGCGGCGGCGTGCAGCGACTCTATCTGGGCAACCTGAAGTCGGGCACGCACGAGCTCGTGGCCTTCTTCACCGGCAAGGGACCGCACGAGCGCGACTACAAACGCGGCGCCACGATCAAGATCGAGAAGGGCGCCGATCCGAAATACATCGAGCTCCAGATCAAGGATTCGACCGGCAAGTTGCAGCCGGAGTTCGACGTCAAGGTCTGGCAGTAACCGCTGCATGGCGAGCGTTGCTGTCCCTGAACCGACTCACTGGTCGCTGCGCGCGCGCCGCGGCGCTGGTCGGCCGTGTGCGCGTGCATGGCGTCGGCCGTGCAGGCACAGGCGTCGGGTGGTGCCAAGCCGGCGGGGGCGTCGCTGCCGTTCAGCTGGATGGACATGTCGAACTGGCTGAACTGGTGGCCGTGGAGCGATACGACTCCACCACCGCCAGGCGGCGTCGAATCCCCGCATTACGGCGACAGCCTGTTCTACTTCTACCAGGGGCGCTACTTCACGTCGGTCACCCGGCTGATGGCGTCACAGCAGTTCGGCCGCATGGTGCCGCATGACGACGAGGCCGAGATCCTGCGCGGCGGGCTGTTCCTGTCGTACGGCATGCACCGTGAAGCCGGCGAGGTATTCGCCAAGCTGATCGAGCGCGGGGCGCCGCCGCCGGTGCGCGACCGCGCCTGGTACTACCTCGCCAAGATCCGCTACCAGCGTGGCCTGTATGCGGAGTCCGAGGACGCACTGGGACGCATCGACAAACCGCTGGCGGGCGCGCTGGAAGAGGACCGTGCGCTGCTGCAGGCCAACGTCCTGATGGCGCGCGGCAAGTACACCGAAGCGATCAAGGTGCTGGATGTGCTCGCCAAGGGCCCCGGTGCAACGAGTTATGTCCGCTACAACCTCGGCGTGGCCCTGGTACGTAGCGGTGACCTGGCGCGCGGTACGAAGCTGCTCGACGAGGTCGGCAAACTGCCGGCCACGAGCGACGAGTACCGCAGCCTGCGCGACAAGGCGAATGTCGCGCTCGGCTTCGCGTCGCTGCAGGAAGGCCGTAGCGAGCCGGCACGCGCCTACCTGGAACGGGTGCGGCTGTCAGGGATGTACTCGAACAAGGCGCTGCTCGGCTTCGGCTGGGCCGCCGCCGCCCAGGGTCAGATGAAGTCGGCGCTGGTGCCGTGGAGCGAACTGGCCACGCGCGACCCGAGCGATGCGGCCGTCCTCGAGGCCAAGCTGGCCGTACCGTATGCATTCGCCGATCTGGGCGCCAGCGCCCAGGCGCTCGAGCAGTACCAGGACGCCATCGTCGTGTTCGACCGCGAGAGCGCCAACCTCGACAAATCCGTGGCCGTGATCCGCAGCGGCAAGCTGCTCGACGGATTGATGGCCAGCAATCCGGGCGAAGAGATGGGCTGGTTCTGGAGCATCTCGGAGCTGCCGGAGTCGCAGGACCTGCCGCTCGGCAGTCACTTCGCTCTGCTGATGGCCACACACCCCTTCCAGGAAGCGTTCAAGAACTACCGCGACCTGCTGTACCTCTCCCGAAATCTGCAGCAGTGGCAGGAAAGCCTGGGCGTGCTGCGCGACATGCTCGCCAATCGTCGCCAGGCCTTTGCGGAGCGCCTGCCGCAGGTTCAGGAGAAGGAGCGCGCATTGAATCTCGCCGGCTTCGAGCAGCGCTTTGAGTCGCTGCAGGCCGAGCTCGAGCGCGTCGAACGCGACGGGGACGCGGCGGCATTCGCGACAGTGCGCGAACGCGAGCTGCAGACAAGGCTCGACGGCGTGCGGGAAGTGCTGGGAAGTGCTGGAAAGGAGTCCGGGATCACACCGGCAGAACTGGCGCAGGCGCGTGAACGCTATCGGCGCGTCGCCGGCGCATTGCTGTGGCAGCAGAGCGATCAGTTCGCGGCGCGCCTGTGGAATGCGAAGAAGGGCATGCAGGAACTGCAGCGCAACCTGGCTCAGGCGCAGCAGCGCGATGCCGCGCTCGTCCTGGCGCAACGTGACGAGCCAGCACGGCTCGATGCGTTTGCCGGCCGCATCGATGCGCTGTCGGCGCGCGTCGACACGATGGTTCCGCGCGTTGCGGCGCTCACGCAGGAGCAGCAGGCCGCGGTGCAGGAACTCGCCGTGGCGGAACTCCTGCGGCAGAAGGAGCGGCTGGCGGCTTACGGGACGCAGGCGCGCTTTGCAGTAGCACAGATCGTCGACCGCGCCAGCCTGGCTAAGGGAGGGTGGCCGTGCGCCCGCGAACTAGCCTGGCTGCCGTGCGTGCGACTGCCATCATCGCGTTGATGCTGCTCGCGGCATGTTCGAGTCCGTTCAAGCGGACGCCGCCCGAGCCGCCGACGCTGAAGTCGCTCGCGTCGCGCCAGGTGACAGTCAATCCGGATGCCGGCATCAAGGCCAATGAGGAGGATGCAGCACGCGCCTATCGCGACTTCCTGGCCGCGTCGCCGCGCGAGCCGCAACGGCAGGAGGCACTTCGTCGCCTCGGCGACCTTGAGATGGACCTCGTCGACTCGCGCATGGCGACGGGCGAAACGACCGGGTCCGCTGCCGACTACAAGGCGGCCATCACGCGCTACCAGGACTTCCTGAAGACCTACCCCAACGACTCGGGCAATGACCGCGTGCTCTACCAGCTGGCACGCGCCTACGAGCTGGGCGGCAACCTGGAGACGTCGCTCGCGACGCTCGACAAGCTGGTGCTGCTGTATCCGACGACCCGCTACCGCGACGAGGCGCAGTTCCGTCGTGGCGAACTGATGTTTGCGTTGCGCGAGTATCCGAAAGCGGAGGCGGCGTACCTGGTGACGGTGCGAGGCGCCAAGGGCTCGCCGTACTACGAGCGGGCGCTCTACATGCATGGCTGGTCGCAGTTCAAGCAGGCCAAGCTCGAGGATTCGTTGCAGTCGTTCTTCGGCGTGCTGGACCTGAAGCTGGCCGGCCGTGGCAACGAAAGTGATCTCGATAAGGTGCCTGGACTGACGCGCGCCGATCGTGAGCTGGTCGAGGACACGTTTCGCGTGACGAGCATCTCACTCGCCAACCTGCAGGGGCCGGCATCGATCCCGCCGTACATCAATTCTGATGTGCGCCGCGAGTATGAGTTCCGTGTGTACCAGCAGCTGGGCGAGCTCTACATCCGGCAGGACCGTGTCAAGGATGCAGCTGACACCTTCGGCGCCTTTGCACAGAGATCCCCGTCGCATCCGGAAGCACCGGTGCTGCAGGCGCGCGTGATCGATATCTATGCGACCGGAGGTTTTCCGACGCAGGCACTGGAAGCGAAAAAGCAGTATGTGACTCACTACGGCGTGGGCAGCGACTACCAGCGTAGCAACCCGGAAGGCTGGTCCCGCAACGCCGAACCACTGGTCAAGACCCACCTGGAAGAACTGGCACGCTTTCATCACGCCGGCGCACAGAAGTCGAAGAAGAGCGAGGATTACCAGGAGGCGGTGCGCTGGTACCGCAGCTACCTGACCTCGTTCCCGCAGGACCCGCAGGCCGCGCAGAACAATTTCCTGCTGGCCGAGCTGCTGTACGAGGATGCGCGCTACTCCGAGGCGGCGGTCGAGTACGAGAAGTCCGCCTACGGCTATCCGCAGCACGCAAAGAGCGCCGATGCCGGATACGCCGCGCTGCTGTCGTACGCGCAGCAGGAAAAGCGGCTTGGCGCGCCCGACGTGCAGAAGGTCCAGCTGGCCGCGGTCGACAGCGCGCTGCGGTTTTCGAAGTCGTTCCCGCAGGACCCCCGCGGCGCGCCGGTGCTGACCAACGCTGCCGAGAAACTGTATGCGCTGAACGACGGCGAGCGCGCCAGCGCGGTCGCGCGCCAGGTGCTGGCCCTGCAGCCGCCGCCACCGGCCGAGCAACGGCGCGTGGCCTGGACCGTCGTGGCGCACACGTCGTTCGAGAAGGGCTCGTTTGTCGACTCGGAGCGCGCCTACGGCGAGGTTCTCGCATTGACGCCCGAGAAGGACGTTGCGCGCACCGCGTTAACGGAGCGACTTGCCGCCTCGGTCTACAAGCAGGGCGAGTCAGCGCGGGAGAAGGGTCAGCTGCCCGAAGCGATCGGGCACTACACTCGGGTGGCGACCGTGGCGCCGGCCTCGCCGGTGCGCGCCACCGCACAGTACGACGCGGCTGCGGCCATGCTGGCGCTGAAGGACTGGGACGGTGCGGCGCGCCTGCTGGAGGACTTCCGCACGCGCTATCCGAAACACCCGCTGCAGGACGAAGTGTCCGGCAAGCTCGCGGTGGCCTACGTGGAGAAGGGCAGCTGGACACAGGCCGCGGCCGAGTTCGAACGACTTTCGGCCGCGAACACGAATCCGCAACTGGCGCGCGCGGGTCTGTGGCAGGCGGCCGAGATGTACGAGAAGGCCGGAGCGCGCGCTTCGGCGGCTCGCGCCTACGAGCGCTACGTCAAGCAGTACCCCGAGCCGCTGGAACCTGCGCTGGAGGCCCGCTATCGGCTGGCTCGGGTCGCGCGCGAGGACGGCAATGGGGCGCGCGAACAGGCTCTGATGAAGGAAGTGCAGCGGACCGATCTGACCGCCGGCGCTGCGCGCACCGACCGCACACGCTACCTCGGCGGCATGGCCACGCTCGCATTGGCGAAGCCGCTGGCCGACGACTACCGCAAGGTCGCGCTGGTCGAGCCGCTGAAGCGCCAGTTAAAGGTCAAGAAGGACAAGATGGAGCTGGCGCTGAAAGCCTATGCGACGGCGGCGGACTACGGCATCGCCGAGGTGTCGACGGCGGCGACGTTCCAGACCGCCGAGCTGTATCGCGACTTCGGCAAGGCGCTGATGACATCGCAGCGGCCGAAGGGCCTGAAGAAGGACGAACTCGAGCAATACAACGTGATGCTCGAGGAGCAGGCCTTCCCGTTCGAGGAAAAGGCGATCGAGGTACATGAGGTCAACGCGAAGCGCACCGCGGTCGGCATCTACGACAGCTCGGTACGCGAAAGCATCACGGCGCTCGGGCAATTGCGCCCGGCGCGCTACAACAAGGTGGAACGCGCGGAAAGGACGGTCGATGCGATTCGTTGAACGCCTGTTCCAGACCGGGGGCATCGTCGCAGCGAGCACGATGCTGGCGGCGTGCGCGATGCTGGGCGACAAACCGGCTTCGCCCGACGCTGCTGCGCCTGCCGACGTGAAGACCGCAACGGCAGCCAAGCCCGCCAAAGACGCGTCCGGACCGGCGACCGCGAAGCCAGAGATTCCGGTCAGCCCGACCGCGCAGCGCGCCTTCGATGGCGCGCGGCAGGCGCTCGCGGCCGGACGCACGGCCGAGGCGGAGCGCGCGTTTGTCGCGCTGACGAAATCGAATCCGGAACTGGCGGGCCCGTACGCCAATCTCGGCCTCATCGATCGCCAGGCCGGCAGGACCGCGGACGCCGTTGCCAGGCTCGAAAAGGCGGTCCAGTTGAGCCCGCAACATGCCGAGCTGCACAACCAGCTGGGCATTGCCTATCGAATGGCCGGTGACTTCCCCAAGGCGAAAGCCTCATACGAACAGTCGATCTCGCTGGATGCCACCTACGCGCCGGCCGTGCTGAACCTCGGCATTCTGTATGACTTGTATCTATGGGATGGCGTGCGTGCGCTCGAACTCTACGATCGCTACCTGCAGCTGACGCCGGCCGGTGACGAGCAGGTCAAGCGCTGGATCAGCGACCTCCGGAATCGCAGCGCACAGAAGAGCGCACCTCAACGCAAGGAGCAGGGATGAAGCGGCGCTTCTTCGGGCATCGGCGCGATTCGTTGCGCGCGACCATCGCCATTGTGGGAGTGCTGGCCTCGTGCGGGGCTCTGGCGCAGGACCGCGCGGAAATCGACCGTACCCAGATCATCGGCAACCGCGAGTTGCCCAAAGTGCTCTACATCGTGCCGTGGAAGAAGCCCCTGCCGGGGGATCTTTCCAGTCGTCCGCTGGATAGCGTGCTTGACGAGGCGCTGGCGCCGGTCGATCGCGATGTGTTTCGCCGGCAGGTGCGCTACGACGCATTGATCCAGTCGCGCACCGCAGAAGCAACGGCCCCTGCACCCAAGGCGGCGCCGGAGCGGAAGTGAGTTCAGCAGTCATCGAAGTGTTTTTGGAGATCGAGTCATGAATACCTTCAGTACCGTCGTCAAGTTCTTCCAGGACAGCGGGATGTTCATCTATCCCAGCATTCTCATCATGGCGCTCGGCGTCGCGGTCGCGATCGAACGATTCATCTTCCTGAATCGGGCGCGCGCGGAGAACCGCAAGATGTGGGACCAGATGCTGCCGCTGCTGCAGAACGGCAAGTTCGACAAGGCTCAGGCCGTGGCCGGCGGCGGCGACGTGGCGATCGGCAAGATCGTCACCTACGGCATCGAACGGCTGCGCACGCCACACCGGCGCGAGGACATCGACGCCGCGATGGAGGAGGGCATGATGGAAATCGTGCCGCGGCTGGAAAAGCGCACGCACTACATCGCGACCTTTGCCAACGTCATCACGCTCGTGGGCCTGCTCGGCACCATCATCGGCCTGATCAAGGCGTTCACTGCGGTGGCCAACGTCAACCCGGCCGAGAAGGCCGAACTTCTGGCCGCGTCGATCTCGATCGCGATGAACAACACCGCGTTCGCGCTGATGGTCGCGATCCCGTTCCTGCTGATCCATGCTTTCCTGCAGGCGCGCGCCACCGAGATCGTCGACAGCCTGGAGGCGGCGAAGATCAGCTTCCTGAATCTCGCGCAGCGCATGACCGCCGAAGTCCGGCGCGCGGCTGCCTAGCCGATCGAGAGCCGAGGAGCACAGCATGCGCGTGCGTCGCCTGCGCCGCGAGCCCACCGGGCTCGACGTCACGGCGTTCATCAACCTGATCGTCGTGCTGGTGCCGTTCCTGCTCAGCACGGCGGTGTTCACGCACCTGTCGGTGCTCGACCTGTCGTTGCCTGCACAGTCGACCGGTGCGCTGGAGAAGCTCTCGGCCGACAAACTCAACCTCGAGATCGTGATCCGAGCTGAGTCGATCGAGGTCGGTGACCGCATCGGCGGCCTGATCCAGAGCATTCCTAAGACGTCGGCGGGCCACCATGACATTGCCATGCTCGGCACGGTGGCGCGGACGATCAAGGAGCGCTTCCCCGACAAGACCGATGCCACGGTGCTGCCCGAGCCCAACGTCCCGTACGACGTGCTGGTGCAGGTGATGGACGCACTACGTGCCGGACGCCAGGTCCAGGGCGCGAAGGTGGTGGAAGTGGCGATTTTTCCGGACATCTCGATCGGCGATGCGCCGATCCGGCAGGCGGCCGCACGATGAAGAAGAGCGGAATCCAGAGGCGCGCGGCGCGCCGCAATCGGAACACCTCGACGGTCGACCTCAACCTCGTGTCGCTGATCGACATCTTCACGATCCTGATCTTTTTCCTGCTGTTCAACATGGGTGTCGCCGAGATCCTGCCCAATTCGAAGTCGATCAAGCTGCCGGAGTCAACGGCAGAGAAGCTGCCCCGCGAGACGGTCGTCGTGATGGTCAGTCAGAACGACATCATCGTCGATGGCCGCAAGGTCGCCGCGGTGAGCGACGTCATCAATGCCGAAAGCGATCTCATTCCGACGCTGAAGGCGGAGCTGGACGTGCTGGCCGGCCGTCAGGTGATCCGTGCCGAAAACGAGGCGTCCAAACGCGCGATCACGATCATGGGCGACAAGGAGATTCCGTACCGCCTGCTGCGCAAGGTCATGGTCACCTGCGCGCGCGCCGATTTCACCGACGTCTCGTTCGCGGTGCAGAAGAAGGGCGGCTGATGACTGCTGCTGCAACTTATCTGCACACGCCGATCCTGGCGTGGTCGGTTTCGGCCGAAGACGAGGAGCGCTTCAAGCGCATCCTCAGGCAGGTCTTGGTGGTCTGCCTGCTGGCAGCGCTCGTGATGCCGTGGTTGCCTGTGCGTGAACCCGATCGTGCGGCAGTCGAACCGCTGCCGCCGCGTCTGGCGAAGTTGTTGCTCGACCGCGAGGCGCCGCCACCGGCGCCCCTGCCGAAGGTCGACAAGCCCGTGCCGAAGGACGAGGCCAAGGCGACGACGCCGACCGTGGCGAAGGCAGAGCCGAAGGTCGCCATCGTCGAAGCGCGCCGGCCGGAGGCCAATAAGCCGCCGGGTGAGAAGCTCGAGAATGCGCGCGCCCGCGCGTCCGGTGTCGGCCTGCTCGCGATGAAGAACGAACTTGCAGAAATGCACGCGGCCCCCGCCGCGGTGCAGTTGAACAAGGACATCAAGCCAGGTGCCGGTGTGGGTTCCGGTGTCGGCCCCGGTGTCGGCGCCGGGGTCGGGCCTGGTGTTCCGACCCGTTCGCTGATCACATCGAATGCAACCGGAGGCAGCGGCGGCATCAATACCGCGGCCTACAGCCGAGATACCGGCGGCGGCGGACTCGCCGGGCGCTCGACGACCCTGGTCGAGGGCGTGGCGGGTGGACGCGGTGGCGGCGGCCCCGGCGGTACGACGCAGGGCGGTGTCGGTCGCGGCGGCGTCGGTGGTGGTGGCGCGGGCGGCACGCTGCAGCGAGGCGCGAGTGGCAAGGCATCGCGCTCGATCGAGGAGATCAAGCTCGTGTTCGAACGCAATAAGGGCGCTATCTATGCGATCTACAACCGTGCGCTGCGCGAAGAGCCCTCATTGCAGGGCCGGGTCGTGCTCGAGCTGAAGATCGCGCCCGAGGGTCAGGTGGTCGACCTGCGGGTCATTTCGAGCGAGCTGAAGGCGGCGGACCTGGAGCGCAAGCTCCTGGCGCGGATCAAGCAGTTTGATTTCGGCGCGAAGGACGTGGACGCCATCACGGTCACCTGGCCGGTGGATTTCCTGCCTTCCTAGCAGCGCGGCTTTCGGCTTTCGCAGGCATCCCTTGAAGCATGTCGGGCGTCAGACTTCGAGCAACGCGGCTCGCGGGGAAACAGCAACGCGGCGATCGAAGCGTCACTCTACGTTCAGGGCCTGCGTCAGAACAATGGTTGCGTGCCCAATCCTTGATCAGAGCTACTGAGTCCGCGGACGCCGCCTCCGCGAGCCTAGCGTCAGCTGCCGGGGAGCGCGACTTTACCGCTGTCGTCCGAGATTGTGTGAAAACTCTCCGCGGAAGAACAAAACCTTGAGGTCGACCTCTCAGAACGGTCCAGGATCAACGATCGCTCCTTCGGGAAAACCAAAGCGATCCCCGAAAACGCGACGTTTTCGAGTTTTCACAAAGCCTCGACCCAATGCTGACATCAGCGTCGCCCGAAAGCCGCCGTCGAATTCACGCCCGGGGCGGACGTTCGTCCAGAAGGCAGAAGCGAAATGACCCGTTGCCGCGGCAGCTCTTCCTATTTGAGTTTTTTCGTCCAGCTTTCCAGCGCCGCGAGGGCGCGTGCCGCGCGCTGATAAGGTGAATCGTTGCCTCGCCATGGAACCAGTACATCAGGCACAAGCCCGGCGACTTCGTTCTCACCATTAGCGCGCAGTCGTGTGCAATCCGGCACATTGATCTGCACGCCCGAATGTTCGAGGGTTATGGGTATGCCTCCGTCCGTATAACCGCACCCGGCGCCACGTGTCGGTGCGCCAATCAGCGTGGCGCGGTCGTTGTCCTTCAAGGTCGCGGCGAACAGCTCCGCGGCAGATACCGTGTTGTTGTCGACCAGAATGGCCAGCTTGCCTTGCCAGGCAGTACTTGATTCGTAGCGTGCCGGGTTGTCATGCACCCATTCCGCTTCGTAGCCGGCAAAATCGAAGCTCTGTGGCGTTGCCTCAAGGCCGGTGGAGTGGAGACGCCCAGGCACCAGCAGTGCGCAAACGCGCTGATTCTTCCAGATAGCGTCGCGCTCCTTGCAGGGCTCGGCTGCCAGTGCGCGGCTCTTGATGAGCTCGGCGCGCGCCGCCAGCAGCCATGCGCGTTGCGCCGCACCAATGGTGGTTCGCTTCAGGTCCAGATCGATGTCGTTCAGACGATTGTCCATGCCTTTCACCCAATGCGGGTGTTTGATAAATGAGATCCGCGGCGCGGCAACGCCCGGCTTGGTTACCAGGCGCGCGGCGGCTTCCGCCCAATCGGTGCCGCCCCGGTTACCGGTGATATCAATCACGATCGCGTCGACATTTTTCGCCGCGAGTACCTGCACCTGGCGCACGAGGGTACGGGTGAGCGTCTTCCCAACGCGGGTGAAGATTTTCTGCTCGCAAGCCGAGGCGCACGGGGCCGGCGCGGGATGCTCGCGCTCGCAAAGTATTGGGAACGCCTGTTCGGCAAAAAGGCCGATGCGGATCACGCCAAGCATCTTGCCGCCGGCCTTCAGTACACCCGCAGGCAGGATTGCAGCATCCTCGTTGGCCAGCGCCTCGTACCGACCAGTGCTGCCGAAGTCGATCCCCTCCCTGTCCCTGCGCATCGGTTGATAACCCATGTCGCGGCAGGTCTTCACATCGGTGGCCGTAGCGGTGGGGGCGGTGCGCAGCGGCAGCCGCCTCAGCGCGCTTGGGCGGCAACAGGTGCACATGTCCGTCACCAAAGGTGTCCAGAAACTGTTCCAGCACCTTCACTGCTTCTTCGTCGCTTTTTGCAGTGGCGATGCCCTGTTCCGTGCGCTCCACCAGCGCCTGCAAATCAATCTTGCGTTCCGCCACGACCCAGTCAAGGTTGGCGTAACTCCGCGCTAATTCCCGGCGGGCCTGGGCGAAGTCTTCGTGCCATTTGGCTGCATCGTAGGCATGCGCGGTAATAGCCACTGAAAGAGCAAAGAAGAGAGCTATGCAGCGAAAAAACCGCATGACGAATCCTTGTGATCGGTGATGGGCGAAATGAAATCGAATGCTACCCGTGCCGTGCACCCGATCTGGAGCCGACGCGATCAGTCAAGCGTAAAAGAAGAAACTCGTCCCAGCGTAAGAGGCCGCAGTAGCCAGCACTGCAGCCCCACCCACAAGAACGTCTGCTTTCCCTTCTTTTGTCGAGCTCGCACTAACCTCTGTTCATGGCCGCTTCGCGCCTTTGGCCACGTTACAGCGCGACCGGTTGCTGACTCACAACCAGGTCAACCCCACGCTTCGCGTACTCACGCGCGAGATCGTCTTCAAGGAAGAAGCGTGCCTTTGCGTCGCCTTTGAGGTAAGTGTCCATATGTGCGAGACACAGCGAGCGCGCAGTGTCGCCTGCCTGCTCTTCGCTGTACAGCTCCGAGAACGGCCGCATTGCTATTCCAAGGGCGATGGCATCGATCTCGGGATCTGGAAACGAACCGCTCAGATAACGAAGGCGATACTGCTCGTGCGCCGCCTTGGCCCCATCGGCCCAATGCAAGTGACCGGCTCGGCCCATCAGCGCCATGCCCTTAGGTGCTGTCAGCTGTCGGATAGAGGGTCCGCATGTCGTTGGCGTTGACCATCGGATCAAGTTCTCCGCTGAGAACAAAGGTCGCCACTGGATGCGCCCAGTTGTCGACACGAAGGAGCGCCTGAAGGCGGCGGACCTGCGGGACCATGCTTCGCTCGCCGTACATCGGACACATCGCAAACGTAGCCGATGGCCTTCGATTGATCGAATTCACCGCGAGCGCTGTGTATCCACCGATCGAGAAGCCGCCGGTTCCGATCCTGTCCTGATCGATACGCACGCCGGTCGGCAGCTTTGCCGAAAGGACTTGCTCGATAAAGGCCGACGCTTGTGCGGGCCGTTTCTTTGCCGACTCGTCGATCGGCGTTTGCGCGACCGTTGCCGTGTGAGCCATCGCCGCTGGGCATCAGGTCCGTGATGCTATCGCCCGGGAAGCTGGCAGCCGCGACGAGGTATCCGTGACTCGCGAGGTGAGTGCAGAGGTGCGTGCATTCGCGGCGGTCGCCGTATCCGCCATGAAAGTACATGAAGAGCGGAAACACCTCGGGTGCGGCAGTGGCGTTACGCACCGCATGCTGCGCCGTTTCAGGAAGCCCGGGTGCGATCCGGAAGCGATCGCGGTTGGCATCGTCGAAATCGCATCCGCGGTAGGCCTCTATCGCGGGGCACGAAAGCTCCATCGGCACCGATGCTCGGCCGAGTGACGGGTCGTGGAGTTCGATCGTGGTGACACCCACTGCGGCGGAACCACGTACAAACGGGTCGTATCCCATCCCGGCCTCCTGGCTGCTCGAAATCAACGGCATCAGAGCCATTGATCGCTCGACTGAGCGTATTCCGCGGGTCTTGAGGAGCGCTTAAGAGCGCACCGCGAAGGTAGCGCGGCACTTCCGCTCTCTCA
Organism: uncultured beta proteobacterium; assembly: GCA_963724365.1. Classification (GTDB taxonomy): domain Bacteria; phylum Pseudomonadota; class Gammaproteobacteria; order Burkholderiales; family Burkholderiaceae_F; genus JALORV01. The sequence goes on from CAVRUR010000006.1 coordinate 76,995, forward strand.
AGGGCTCACGCATCGGGGCGGTGTGAGTCCATTCTGGCGTGCGCTCCTCGGTCGTCCGCTTTTAAGTTAGGCCTGCCAACGCCCGAATGGCCGGTCTTGGCCGCATTGGGTCTATCTAACCGCTGTCGCGCCGCGCCTCGAAGGTGACCTTCGGTGCTCAACGAACACGGTCCTTCCGTTCGCCAGTTGGCAAATGCTTCGCTCGCGGTCATCGCGTTACACCGTCGGGTGAGTTCTCCTGCAAGCGCAATTCCTCCAGGCCAAGTGGCTTTCGGCTCCTGACGCCGACAGGTAGGGACCGGTCGGCTAACCGGGATATTGCCTGTAACGGACTCTGTTACAGTGCACTGACCTTTCGGCGCGGCCTCTTGCATGAACTCCAGCCGCGCGCTCCCAGTCCGAATTCATGCGCTGTCCACGTTTACAGCGAAACCTCCGCGCTCGTGAGTAAGTCGACAGGCGGCCAAGCCGGCATGCGCGATGGGCACGCCGCTGGTTGCATGGGAGTACGGCTCATGAATGCTCCGAGTCTCTCCATCACGCACCCGAAGGTCGCGTGCTCCACCTGTAGTCTGCGCGAGTCGTGTCTTCCGCTCGGACTGTCGCTTCCAGACATCGAAAGACTGGAAAAACTCGTCGCTGCGAGCAAGCGCCTCAGACGCGGAGAAAGGCTGTTCCGTGCCGGCGATACGTTCGAATCCTTGTACGCGGTTCGAACTGGATTCCTGAAGAGCACGGCGGTGTCGCCCGATGGTCACGAGCAGGTCATGGGATTTCACATGGCCGGCGAGCTCGTTGGCCTGGATGGAATCAGCGACGGGACGCACACGTGCGAAGCGGTGGCCCTGGAGGACAGCGACGTCTGCGTCATTCCGTACGCCGGAATTGAAGCAGTCGCCAGCGCGGTGCCGAAGCTGCGCAACCACTTCCACAAGGTGATGAGCCGAGAAATCGTGCGCGAACATGGCGCGATGCTGTTGCTCGGAACAATGAACGCAGACGAGCGGTTGGCCGTGTTCCTGCTCAACCTTTCGCTGCGCTTCGAGGCGCGCCATTACTCGCGCACCGAGTTCGTGTTGCGGATGACGCGCGCGGAAATCGGCAGCCTCCTCGGCCTGAAACTCGAAACGGTCAGCCGCACCTTGTCGCGCTTCGCGCAAGACGGGCTTCTGGAGGTCAATCAGAAGCACGTCCGGATCGTGAATCCCGACGGCTTGCGCGCGATCGTCTCCGGGGAGGCGCCGGATCGCGAGTTGCGCAAGCGTCCTACCGAAGAACTGAGCGTGGCCTGACGATCAAAGGCTTGCGTCAACCAGTGTCAAGAAGGCACTTGAGGCAGCTCGATAGGTTGCCACACGCGTCCGCTATCGTAAGGAAAACGGGGTCTCGCAACGTCTGCTCTGCGGTCAATCTAGTCCGTTGCGCACGCGGCGGCTACTGGCCGCTAGGACCCAGCTGCACTTAGGCGCTTCCCCATTGTGTGGGAGCGAACTTCGTAGCCCAGCTCCTTGTACAGCTGAACGGCCTGCTCGTTGAAGGCCCACACATTCAATGAGACGCGCTGGGCGCCTTTTGCTGCTGCCCACGCTTCGACTCGCCGCATCAATTCCGTTCCGACGCCGCGGTCGCGGTGGCGTTCCGCGTACTCCGACCGATCCCACTCGGGCGAAGGAGACCGGCTGCACCAACGGGTTCACGTCTCTTTCGACAAAGGCGACATTCGCGAAACCGATCACCCCTTCCGCCGTCTCCGCGACAAACGTGACCGCATCCGGAACGCCGATCATCTGGCGCCAGAGTTCTTCGTCACGTCGAGGGTCCCCGGACGGGGCAAACACGTCGGGAAAGGCAGCATGGTGAATCGCATTGATCTCCTGCCGCTAAAACACAGATCGCTTGCAGGTCGTTGCTCGTTGCTCGTTGCTTCGCGGTAGGTGATCACGTGGGGCACTCGCCTGGAACAAGAGCGAGATTTGGTCGATGTGGCGGTGATTCTGCCCAGTTCGAGTGATGGCGGCTACTGGTCGGCTGGGGAGTCTTGTGGCTACTAGGGATTCTGTAGGGAATTCTCAGTATGTTTCATTTGCAATTTCGCCGGCTTTGATGGAAATTCCAATAGATGCGGCTGCCTACAAAACAAATGTAAAAAGGCCCGGCATGAGCCGGGCCGCTTCGTTTCTTTCCAGCTGAATCAGGGCACGAACAGCTGCGCGCAATGTCCGGTGACCGCCGGCGCATCGACAATTACGCCGCCGCGGCCAATGCACTGGTCAGGCGGCAGCGGCGTGCGCTGCTCGACATGTCGCACCAGCAGATCCGAAAGCTTTCTGCGCATGCGGCATTATGAGTTCGAGCTGCGGGAACGTGTCCTGGTAGGTCTCGAGATGGTTGCCGTTCTGCACTTCATATAGTCGATACGCCGGTTCCTTGTTCCAGCGTCCCCAGCGTGGGCCTGCCCTTGCCCGGATGATCGTCCTGCTGGGCTTCGACGCGCCGTGCATAGGCGCGCGCATGGTGGTTGATCGGCAACAGCGCATCCATCGTGCCCGCCACCGTAATCAACGGGCGCTGGATTTGTCCGGTCGTCGCAAAGTCGGCCATGTTGGCCCCGACGTCCGACTCCGACAGTCGAGCGTAGTAGTTATAGGTCGCCGTGCCCGGGACGGGCGGGACAGGATTGCCGCCGTAGGTGTCGTATTTGGGATCGAGTCGTTTCTGCCACTGGCACTGCGTGACTTCCCAGAACGAATTCCAATGGTTCAGCCAGAACGAGGCAGTGGGCGCAGTCGGTGTCGCGCTCGGAATGACGATGTCGGGCGGGTAGCTGTTGGCCTGGATGTTTTCGGCGGCCGTGCTGGTTGCGGAGAATCCTGACGCGACATAGTCGGGCCAGTTCAGCACTGCCGGCGGAAGATCGGCAAGCACGCCCGGGTCGCGTTCATCGACGTAAGTGCCTTCCCAATCCACACCTCCGTCAAAGAGCTCAGGCGCGGTCTCGACGGCGCGCCGAACTTGGTAGCCGCCGTTGGATGTACCGACCGCATAGGTGTGACGCGGCCAGTGGCCGTATCGCGCCTTCACGCCAACCCTTGCCACTTTCGCCGCTCGCACCATGAACTCCTGCCAGCGCGTGAAGGGCTGATTGGCTTCATTGTCGTAGAAGCGGACCCACAGCGGCGAGGCCGGATTCAGCCGGCATGCGAGCGGATCCGTCTGCACAGAAAACTGCAGATTCAGCACGCCCTTGTTCTGCGATGCGTAGGCATACCCCTGCTGGACTACGAAGTCGCTCCACGCGAAGTCGCCGTTGAACTCGCTTCGCGTGCCGGATGCGCCGGCGACGACGAGCTTGCCGTTCCAGTCGTTAGGCAGGCGCAACAGGAATCGGCCCTGATTGGTCGGGTCATTCGCAAACCGCGCCTGGATCTGCAGGCCAGGAACGACCTTCGTGATCGGCGGTCGTTTGGCTGCGCTCGGAGCGATCGTGGCGCGGTCGGTCTGCGGCGTGAACGCGAACGCAGGCAGGTTCGGGAGTGAGTTGTTCGCGGGCGTGTCAGGATTGGTCGTCGTCAGGTCGTGCTTCGAAGCACGCTGCATCGACCAGCAGGCCACTGAGCTGCGCAAGGACCTGGTTACAACGGGACTGCGCGGCCGCAAGCCCGGGCAATAGCATCATCGCCAGCACAGCGGCGAAAGTTCGAACCATGGGAGTTCCTCCTGTTGGCAATTCTCTGATGTCGTCGTCCCGCATTGCGACCACTCCGTCGGCGTGTCCGACCTTGCCGAACTCTGCGGGACGCCGAGGGTAAGCTGGCGACCGAGGCCTGCGCAATCACTTTCTCGTGACACCCTTTCGACAACGCAGGCACCGACGAATAATGGGATCCGTAAGGCTAAATCGTGAACCAAATTGGTGCCAGTTCGTGAAAGTGGGCGCGTTCAAAGGCGCGGTAGAGAGTTGAGGGGGAGGGCGGCGTGAACACAGTAACCCGGACCAATGAAGCAGTATCCTGTCAGCTTGCGCGCGCGCTTCGGCTGCCGATGCCGAACTGCATGGCGGTGCTGGCAACCAGGTCTGCTCGACACCTACGCCTCCGATGGTATCCGGGAAACCATCGCCGCCGATGTTCATCAGTTCTTCTCTCCACGGAGCGATCGGTGCGCTGATTGCCGAGCCCGCGGTCACTTTCTTGCTCGCGAGAACAACGCGCCGACCTGATCGGTTTCGTCCAGTGGACGGCGGGAGCCGGTCATCGCTGGTCGATGGCGTGAGCCCGCGAGCTCGACCGGCTCTACGTCCAGCAGCGCGCCGCGGGGCGAGGTGTCGGAACTCTGCTGCTGCAATCTGCGGAACGGGCGGTCCGATCACAAGGGATTGACATACTGTGGCTGCAGGCCTGGGTCCACAACGATCGGGCGCTTCGTTTCTACGCGACCCACGCCTACGTCGATCTGGGTAACACCGACTTCCGCATGGGTGATGAAGTGCACGAGAACCGGGTGCTGGCCAAGCAGCTCATCTAGACGTCGGCCATCCACATCCGGTCGTCGGGCGCGACGCCGCTGTGGCATCGATGCAATCACTGACCGGTCCTGGATCAGTCGTCCGTCGAGGCCACGCCTGCAGGGATGGCGGCCGACTCGTCGGAGCGAGATGACCGGTGGTCGCGCGCGACGTCCTGGCCGAACAGCCGCTTCACGACCACGAAGAACAACGGCACGAAGAGCAGGCCCAGGAAGGTCGCCGCGACCATGCCTCCAAAGACGCCCGTGCCGATGGCGTTCTGGCTGCCCGAGCCGGCACCGCTGGCCAGTGCCAGCGGCAGGACGCCACCGCCGAATGCCAGCGAGGTCATCAGGATCGGACGCAGCCGAAGTCGCACGGCTTCGAGGGTCGCCGGCACCAGCCGCTACGCCTTCTGCCATCTGCGCCATCGCGAACTGGATGATCAGGATCGCGTTCTTGGCGGACAATCCGATGGTCGTCAGCAGTCCGACCTGGAAGTACACATCGTCGGACAGTCCCCGACCCGATGCCGCCACCAGCGCACCCAGCACACCGAGCGGGACGATCAGCAGCACCGCGATCGGAATCGACCAGCTTTCGTACAGCGCCGCGAGGCACAGAAACACCACCAGGAGTGACAGTCCATAGAGCAGCGGCGCTTGCGCACCCGACAGCCGCTCTTCGTAGGAGAGTCCGGTCCACGCCACTCCGAATCCGGGGGGTAGTTGCTCGGCGAGCCCTTCCATCACTTCCATGGCTTCACCCGAACTGCGACCGGGCGCGGCCTGGCCCTGGATCTGTACAGCCGGAACGCCATTGAAACGCGTGAGTTGCGGCGAGCCATAGGTCCAGCTGCCCTGGCGAACGTCGAGAACGGCACCATGCCCCCCTGCGCATTGCGCACGTACCACAGGTCCAGGTCCTCCGGGACCATGCGGAAGGCGGGTCCGCCTGCACGTAGACGCTCTTCACGCGGCCCTTGTCGATGAAGTCGTTGACGTAGCTCGAGGCCCAGGCCGTCGCCAGCGTCTGTTGATGTCCGTGATGGACAGGCCCAGCGCACCGGCCTTCTCCGGTCGATATCGAGGCGAAATTGCGGCGCGTCCTCCAGCCATTGGGGCGCACGCCCACCAGCACCGGATTCTTGCCCGCATCGCCCAGCAGCTGGTTGCGCGCTGCGAGAAATGCCTCATGGCTCAGGCCGCCGCGATTCTGCAGTTGCATGTCGAAGCCCGTGGCATTGCCCAGCTCCATGACCGCCGGCGGCCACACGCAAGACATCTCGCGAATCCTTTACGGACGCGAGGCATCGCGCTGGCACGCGTCGCAAGCGCCTTTAGGCTGGCCTGCGCTCCCGGCCGCTCGTCCCAGTTGCTGCAGCTGGATGAACAGCAGGCCCGAGTTCTGTCCGGTGCCGGCAAAGTTGAAGCCGGCCACGGTGAATACGCGCCTCGACACCAGTCCTTCTCCTGCTTCAGGAAATGGTGTTCGACGGTGCGCAGCACCGCCCAGCGTGCGCTCCTTGGTGGCACCCGCGGCGTCTGCACCTGGCCGAAATAGGAAACCCACGTCTTCATCCGGCAGGAACGAGGTCGGAAGCCGCAGCAGCAGGATCACCGCGAAGGATCATGACCGCGTACACCACGAGCCAGCGGCCCGACGCTTCAGCGCCCTTCACGATGCCCTGGTATCGCGGCGCTGCCGCGACCAAAGGCGCGGTTGAACCAGGCGAATATGCCTGCCGCACGTGCGACCCCGTCGGGAGCGGCTTGAGCATGCGTGGCGCACAGCGCCGGCGTAAGGATCAGCGCCGTCGAGCACCGACAGCAGCATCGCCGACACCATGGTGATGGAAAACTGGCGGTAGATCACGCCGATGGAGCCGCCGAAAAACGCCATCGGCACGAACACGGCCGCGAGCACGAGAGCGATGCCGACCAGCGCGCCGGTGATCTGGCGCATGGACTTGCGCGTCGCTTCCTTGGGCGACAGGCCCTCCTCGGCCATCAGCGCTCGACGTTCTCGACGACGACGATCGCGTCGTCCACCAGCAGGCCGATGGAAAGCGCCAGGCCAAACATGGTCAGCGTGTTGATCGAGTAGCCAAAGGCCGCCATCACGCCAAAGGTGCCGAGCAGCACGATGGGCACGGCAATCGTCGGGATCAGCGTGGCGCGCAGGTTCTGCAGGAACAGGTACATCACGATGAACGACCAGCGTGATTGCCTCGAGCAGCGTCTTGACCACCTCCTCTGATCGAGATGCGGACGAAGGGCGTGGTGTCGTAGGCGACGACGGCCTCGAGTCCCGGCGGGAAATAGCGCTGCAGAGTCGCGCCACCTTGGCCTTCACCGCATCCGCGTCGAGAGTGCGTTGGCCCCGGTGGCGAGCCGCACGGCCAGGCCCGACGCCGGCTTGCCGTTGTACAAGGACAGCGTGCCGTGTTTCGCCGCCGAGTTCGACGCGCGCGACGTCGCGCAGCCGGACCGTCGCGCCGGAACGGCCGGTGCGCAGGACAATGTCCCCGAACTGTTCCGGGGTCTGCAGCCGACCCTGCGCCGAGATGGTCGCGTTCAACTGCTGGCCCGGGACGGCGGGCAGCCCGCCGAGCTGGCCCGCCGCGAGCTGGACGTTCTGCGCGCGGATCGCGGCCGCCACGTCGCCGGGGGTGAGCTTGTAGTTGATCAGCTTGTTCGGATCGAGCCAGATCCGCATCGCGTACTGCGAGCCGAACAGCGTCAGTTCGCCCACGCCGGGCACGCGACTCAGCGATTCCTGCACATTGGCGGCGACGAAGTCGGCGATGTCGCTCCGGTCATCGAGCCGTCTTTCGAGAAGAAGCCAATGACCATGATGAAGTTGCGAATCGGCTTGGCGATGCGAAGGCCCTGCTGTTGCACTTCCTGTGGAAGCAGGGGTACGGCCAGCTGCGCCTTGTTCTGTACCTGCACCTGTGCGATGTCGGGATTGACGGCTGCATCGAAGTGAGGGTGATCGTTGCCGCCCCGGTGCTGTCGCTGGTCGATGTGATGTATCGCAGGCCATCCAGACCGGTCATCCGCTGTTCGATGATCTGGGTGACCGTGTCTTCCACCGTCTTTGCCGATGCACCCGGATACGTTGCGCTGATGGTGATCGTCGGCGGAGCGATGTTCGGATACTGTGAAATCGGCAGGCGGCTGATCGACAGCGCGCCGGCCAGCATGATCACCAGCGCAATGACCCAGGCAAAGATGGGTCTTTCAATGAAGAAGCGCGACACGCGATGGAGTCTGTCGAGTCGTTACGGGGACGCAGTCAGGATCGCGGCGACTTGCCGTCGGCCGAACGCGGGGCAGACGTCGGCGCAGCCGTGGCGGCCGGCGGAGCAGCCCCTTGTTCACGGCGCTGGCCTCGCTCGCCTGCACCGGCGCGCCCGGACGTGCGCGCTGTCAACCTTCGACGATGACGCGTTCGCCCGGCCGCACGCCGGAATCGATCAGCCAGTCGCTGCCGAGCGTGCGGGCAGTCTTCAATGGTCGCGTTTCGACCATGTTGTCCGCGCCGACCACGAGTGCGATGGCCTGACCCTTGTTGTCGCGCGTCACTGCCTGCTGTGGCACGAGGATGGCATTCTCGCGAATGCCTTCCTCGATCGCAGCCCGAACATACATGTTGGGCAGCAGGATGCCGTCGGGATTCGGGAACAGTGCGCGCAGCGTGATGGCCCCCGTCGAAGGGTCGACCGTGACATTCCGAGAACTGCAAGGTTCCCTCGTGCGCATACGTCGAGCCGTCCTCAAGCTGAAGAGTCACGCGCGCCGCGTCGTCGCGGCCTTGGCGTAGGCCTCGACGCGGGCCACGGCGTCGTCGGAACGACCGGTCATGCGCAGGTAGCGGAGCGTCTCGTCGTCGATGGGAAACAGGGTGGCGGTAGCCCCGAACTCGGGGCTCATATTGCTGATGGTCGCCCGGTCGGCCAGTCCCAGCCGCGACAGGCCCGCGCCGTGGAACTCGACGAACTTGCCCACCACGCCGTGCGCCCGCAGCATCTCGGTCACCGTGAGCACCAGGTCGGTGGCGGTCGTGCCCGCGGGGAGCGCGCCGTCCAGGCGGAAGCCGACCACGATGGGGAGGGGCTGGTAGAGGGGCTGGCCGAGGAGCGCGGCCTCGGCCTCGATCCCGCCCACGCCCCAACCCACCACGCCCAGCCCATTGACCATGGTCGTGTGGGAGTCGGTTCCGACCACCGTGTCGGGAAGGCGGTAGAGGGTGCCGTCCGGGCTCCGGGCGGGCCGAGACGACGTCCGCGAGGTACTCGAGGTTGACCTGGTGGACGATGCCCGTCCCGGGCGGGACGACCCGGAAGTTCGCGAACGCCTCCTGGGCCCAGCGGAGGAGCGCGTACCGCTCCCCGTTGCGCTCGTACTCGCGCTCGACGTTGATCAGGAACGCCGCGTCGACCCGTACTGGTCCACCTGGACGGAGTGGTCAATCACCAGGTCCGCGGGAACGAGCGGATTGATCTTCGCGGGGTCGCCACCCATCTCTGTAATCGCGTCGCGCATGGCGGCCAGGTCCACCACCACCGGGACGCCAGTGAAGTCCTGGAGCAGGACCCGCGCGGGGAGGAACGGCAGCTCGATCGTGGCGGTCGGTGCATCCGGTCGCCACGACGCGAGGACCGCGAGGTCGTCGGGCGTGACGAGCCCGCTCGCCGCGTGACGCAGCGCGTTCTCGATCAGGACCTTGAGCGTGTACGGGAGTCGCTCGAACTCGGGAATGTCGAGCGAGCGGAGGTCGTAATACCGATACGACTGCTCGCCGACGTGCAGGGTTCCGCGCGCAGCCGAAGGATCGGACGGGGCCGGATGGATGTTCACGATCGCGCCTCCTCAGTCACTGCTGATCGGCGCCGGACGGGTGCGCCCGTCCCGGGTCGAGAATCGCGTTTGAGTATACGCCCGTGCTGTCAGTGGACCACCTCGCGTCAGGCGTCGCCGCGGATGATCGCGAAGGTGACCAGGTCGTGATAGGCGCCAGCACGGAACTGGGACTGGCGGGCGGTCCCTTCCCGGACGAAGCCGGCCTTCTCGAGGGCCCGCTGCTCGGCCACGTTCTCGACATCGGTCTGAGCCTCGACCCGGTTCGCGTCGGTCGTTTCGAACAGGTAGTCGGCCAGCTGTCGTTGGGCGATCGGTCCGAAACCCTGTCCCCGCGCCTCGGGGATGAGCGAGATGCCGATGTTCCAGGCCCGGGACTTGGGGGGTGGACCGTAGTCGACGGCGTGCCAGCCAACGGTGCCGATCGGCGCCCCATCCGACTCGCGGAGGACGGCTTCCGTCCGCTCGTTGCGGAGCGGTCCTTCGGCCAGGGCGTCGCGCATGGCGGACCGATCACCGGGCCCGAGCCCGAAATCGTTGAACTCGCCGCGGATCTCGGGCGAGGCCGCCCATTCATCGAGCATGTCGGCGTCAGCGAGCGTTACGTCTCGGAGCCGGACAACGGCCACCAGCCGATCACTCATCAATCTCGCTCGATTCGACTAGGGATTTGGAGCCGGCGCGTATTCTGCCCAGAAGCAGAAGAGCGCACGGAGGATTGTCGTCCCATGTTTCGCCGCAGAGTTCTCGCGCTGTCAACGGTCGTCCTGGTCATTGCGGCCTGTTCCGGCTCCGCCCCGGCCGGCGTCGACCCAGCAACAGAGGCGGGGGTTCGAGCAACGGCCCGGAACCGAGCGCCGCGGCTTCCACAGGCGGTGGCGGTGGTGGTGGAGCGGCAGCGGCCTGCGACCTGATCACGGCCGATGAGGCATCCTCGGTGATGGGTGTGGACGGCCTGACCAGCGAGTCGACCGGCCGGCGAAACCTCGTATTGCATCTACTCCGGGGCCGATTCCGCTGCGGTCGTCGCGACCTCGTTCAACGCCTCGAATGCGAACGACATCATGGCCGCATTCGGGGGCACCAGCGGGGTGACCGAGGTCTCCGGCGTCGGGGACCAGGCCCTGGGACTCGAACTCGGCGACACTGTTCGTGGCCAAGGGCGATGCCGTCGTCGGCATCACGGCCGGCGATGGATCAATGGATGCTGCCCAGCGCCAGGACTACTCCGAGCAGCTGGGAGCGATCGCCGCCGGACGCATGTCATCATCGGCCACGGATGCGCGGGGTCGCGCCCCGGGGCCGATGAGTCCGGAATCAGGTGGACCGGGTTTCCGCGGATGGTGACCGCCCAGGTGGTCGT
>CAVRUR010000007.1:0-83992 GCA_963724365.1 uncultured beta proteobacterium
TGAAAAGCACAGTTGATTGCGTGGAGTGTCGAGCCACGCCGCGCGGCGTCCTCGCCACCGGGTGCCAACCGAAGGTCAAGAGGTTTGCAGGGCGTAGGTCGTCAAGACTTTCGAGCCACCAAGTCATGGAAATAGGAGATTCAAAATGCTGTGGACCATTGCCGTCGTATTGCTCGTCTGTGGCTGTTGGGGCTGGTTAGCTCGTATACGCTGGGCGGATTGATTCACGTCCTTCTGGTTCTTGCGATCGTCGTGTTTCTGATTTAAGTTATTCAGGTCGAGAGTGGGAGCCCGTGAGACGGTTGGGGGCGTGGGAGCGTTGCGAGAGTGGCTGGCCGTCGTGCCCCATGGGCGTGGCATTCATTTCGTGTCGAGCGTGAGTGCCCCGTTCCGGGGCTCGGAGGCAGGAGGAGACTTAATGAATGCACTCAAGATTGCGGCCATCGCCCTAATCGCGACCGGTCCCTGGGGTGGCCTGACGGCGGGTTCAGCTATACGAAGGAAACTGATTTGGAAAATGGGCCGATCGAGTTATCGATCACTGGAAAGCAAACGGTCAATGTTCCTCTTTGGGCAGGCGTGGGCGCCATCGTGATTGGCGGCGCGCTTCTGGCGTTCGGAGTCAAGAGGCGTTAGCTCGGCTGCGGTCGAATGCCCGGGCAAGCCCGGGTTCATAGCTAAGTCTCGCGCGCGTGCGAGAGCGGACGATGAGGAATGGCGGCCGAGGCTGGACCACGACAAGGCACCCTCTATGCACCTGGTCCAGGCGGCCCTTCCCCGTTGCTTCCGCCGCGGGGTGCGCCGCGATTGCACCGGACCCCCCACGCGCCGCCGCCCGAGGCAGTTGCATCGCAACCGGTCACGTCTCCGCACGCGGCCAAGCCGTTGACGGCGCCGACACCTCAGCCCGCTCCCGCCGTGACGCCAGCACCTGTCGCGCCGACTTCGGCGCCTCGGGCCGAAGATAGGGCTCCGCGCCCGGAACGAAACATCCGGCGCCTGGAACGAAAGCCGCCGGCTCCACCGTCGCGGTCGACGGCAGCAAAGCCCGCGCCGCCGCCCGCGGCCGCAACGTCCACGCCCGTTGCCCGCCGACGCTGGACCTGGCCGCGCTGAAGGAACAGCTCAAGGAAACCAAGGCCATCGGCGTCTTCACCAAGATCACGCTCAAGAACCAGGTCGACGACCTGCTGGAGCAGTTCCGCGACTACTACCAGGGCAAGGCGAAGATCACCATGGCGCAGTTGCGCCGCTCGTACGACCTGTTGCTGATGAAGGTGCTCTCGCTGCTGCAGGACGCCGACCAGAAGCTCGCGGCAGCCATCGTGTCCTCGCGCGAGGCGATCTGGGCGCTGCTCGCGGACCCGAAGAAATTTGCCACTCTCGAAGGCTGAACGCCGGAGAACCCATGATCAACGCAGTGCAGTCTTCGCCCAATCCTTGTCGTGGCAGCGTCTCTTTGCCGTGCCGTCGTTCGCTGCCGACGACGAGGCGCTCAAGAAGGACATGACGGCGGTGATCGCGCTGCAGGGATTGCCGTGCGGGCAGGTCGTCGCCGTCAAGGTCAATGGCCGAGAACGACTACGCCTGCTCGTGCAAGGACGGCAACAAGTATCGCGTCTACCTGAATGCGGCGGGACGGGTGGTTGTCGAGAAGCAGAAGTAGCTGCGCGTGCTCTACTGGGGTGATCCCGGCCGGCGAGCGGCTCCTTGACCCTGACGTGCAGTACCCTAGAGCAGATTCAATCTGGCGACGACAAAAATGCAGATTCGTGTCGGTTTTGAAATGGAGTACCAGTGTCGGGACCCGACGCCGATGGTGCTCGCACTGAGCATCCACTATTCGCGGGCGTCGGACCTGGTGCGCCCGGACTATCTCGTCACGAGCCCGGCAGTGCCAGTCACTGCGTACCGGGATCTCTTCGGCAACTGGTGCAGCCGCCTGGTGGCGCCGCCCGGTCGGTTCGTGCTTAGAACGGATGCGGTGGTCAACGACAGCGGCCTGCCCGACGTCGTGGCGACAGAAGCGAACACAGATCCCGGTCGAACACCTGCCCGAGTCCACGCTGGTTTATCTGCTGGGCAGCCGCTACTGCGAGACGGAACTGCTGTCCGACATCGCATGGAGGCAGTTCGGCAATGGCCCGACGGGCTGGGCTCGGGTGCAGGCGATCTGCGACTTCGTTCACCGGCATATCGAGTTCGGTTACCCGCATGCGCGCAACACGCGCACTGCGTGGGAGGCCTACCAGAGAGGGGCGTGGCGTCTGCCGCGACTACGCCCATCTCGCGGTCGCCTTCTGCCGCTGCATGAACATTCCCGCGCGCTATTGCACTGGATACCTTGGTGACATGGGCACCGAGCCGCCGTACGGGACGATGGATTTTGCTGGCTGGTTCGAGGCCTACCTGGGCGACCGTTGGTACATCTTCGATGCGCGCAACAACACGCCACGCATCGGTCGCGTTCTGATCGCCCGCGGCCGCGACGCCTGCGACGTGGCGCTTTCCAGCACCTTCGGGCCGAATGCGTTGGAACGGTTCAAGGTCTGGGCCGACGAAGTGAAGGTGGTCTGAGTGCGGCGCGTTGTTTCTGATCATCTGGCGCGCCGATCGAGCAGGCGCGCCCCATGACCTACTGTGTCGGCGTCAAACTCGAAGAAGGCCTGATACTGGCCAGCGATTCGCGCACGCATGCGGGCGTGGATAACTACGCCAAGTTCTGCAAGATGACGGTGTTCGAGCGCGCCGGCGACCGAGTGCTGGTGCTGCTCAGTTCGGGGGGCCTGGCCGCGACTCAGGCGGTGATCAACGTCCTGCGTCAGCAGGCCGCGGCCGAACCGCCGCACATCTGGAGCGCTAGCTCGATGTTCGACGTGGCCAATCTCGTATCGGACGCGATGCGTGCCATAGAGCGCCGCGACGGTCCGTTCCTGGAAGCCAGTGACCTGAAGTTCAATGCGTCGTTCATTCTCGGCGGCCAGATCGCCGGTGAAGACATGCGTCTGTTCCGTTTGTATGCCGAGGGCAACTTCATCGAAGCTGGAACCGATACGCCCTTCCTGCAGACCGGCGAGGCCAAGTACGGCAAGCCGATCCTCGACCTCGCGGTGACCTCGAGCGCGACGCTGGAAGATGCCACCAAATGCGTGTTGGTGTCCTTCGACTCGACGATGATCAGCAATCTCTCGGTGGGGATGCCGATTGACCTGCTGTGTTACTCGCGGGACAGCCTGCAGGTGACGATGAGGCGCCGGTTCGAGGAAGGCGACAACTACTTCGACGCGCTGACGCAGCAGTGGCTCGAAGGCACGCGCCGGGTCTTTCACGAGCTGCCGTCGCTGCAGTGGTAGGCGTCAAAGCGCAGTCGCGAGGTAATCAATAGAGGAAGCTCAGTTCGCTAGGGCTTCCTTCAGGGAGTCGACCAGCACCGCCACCAGGCTGTGCCAGGGCGCACCGCGACGCTCGACAAAGCGCTGATTGACCTCGAGTTCGATACCCACGTAGGCCACGTCCGGATGGTGTTTGCGCAGCATTGCCGTGAGTCCGTCGGCGCGCCCCTGGTACGGGTAGTTTCTTCGAAGACGCAGCTCGGGTGCCAGCTTTGCGAGCGCCAGCATCCAGGCTTGCGCGAAGGCTGCCTCACCGGGACGCCGCGGGTCATAGAGCCAGGCGACATCGGCTTGCCTCGGCACGCCGCCAAGCATTGGCGTGAAGCTGTGCGACGCGACATGGATCACCCGGTGGCCCTGCGCAATCTGTCGCGCAATTTCACTTTCGACCGCCTGACGATGCGGCCGGTAGTAGCGATCGAGGATGTATTGGCGGCGCGCTCGCGGCAGTGGGCGCGTTACTTCCGAGAACAGTTGCCGATGTCCGATCGACCGGTTCAGGTCGACCAGTAGCCGCGTTGTGGTGGCGGCGTGTAGCGGTGCACCGAACTCTCTTGCAATCTCACTGCCCAATTCGAGTGCGCCCGCGTCCCAGCCGCCGTGGCTGTCGAGCAGCGCCTCGCGCCCCGAAAAGAGCGCGGCGTAGGTGCGCGGGACCACTCGCCCCCCGTGTTCACACGTGATGACAAGCTGATTCCTGCGCGCTCGTGTCAATTCCGCTCCAGCGACTCAAATTCCGAATGATCCCCGTTGAGTCGCTACGCTCGTGGATCCGAACCCCGGATTGCCGCCACAAGACACGGTTACCTTGGATCCCGATAGCAAACCTTGAGCGAGATCATCGAGTGCTGCCGCGCCGAAGGACGCCCATCAGCGCGAGCAACATGACCGCGCCCGCGAACGAAACGATCAGGGCGGGCAGGCTGAAGTTGCTTTGATTGATCGTGCCTACGCCTACCAGTGGGCTGAGGAACCAGCCGGCGAGCATGGCGCCGACGATGCCGACGACGACGTTCAGGATGATCCCTTGTTGCCCATCAGTCTTCATGAAGATACTGGCGACCCAGCCGATGATGCCGCCGATGGCCAGCCAGATGATGAGATTCATTGTGTGTTCTCCAAGATTGAAGTTGCCGTGCCGCAAGCACAGTCCGAAAGAGATTCATTAATGAGATGCATCAATTCTCGGATCCGTTGGCCGCAGCAGTCTGTGCGCAGGCGCACACAGCTACGTGCATGGGGCCGGTAAGCGATCATTTGCATGCGGACTTCGCCTGCCGCGCCAAATTGATTGCAGCGCTGGATGAGTCAAACGCCGGCCAGCAGGCTCGCGTAGCTGTCTCGATCTGCCCGGTAGCAGCTGCAGGACGCGGCCTCCATGCCAGGGCGGTTGAGGATAGTGACATCACCGCGGTGGTAACGAATCAGGTTGCGCTTCTGCAGTGCGCTAGCGGCCCGCGTGACCCCCACGCGTCGGACGCCGAGCATGAAGGCGAGAAACTCGTGCGTCACATGAAACTCGTCGTCATGCGCGCGGTCCTGCGTCATCAGCAGCCAGCGGGCCAGCCGTGCCTCGACCAGGTGAAAGCGGGTGCATGCGGCGTTCTGTGCCAGTTGACGGATCCGAACCTGCATATACCGATGCAGCAAGGTGCGCAGCGCTGCACTCAATCCAAGCTCGCGTGAAAACGTCCGTGCGCCCATCCGCCATGCGGGACCCGCACCTTGCACTAGCGCGCGCAGTGGCGACCGATCCATGCCCAGGATCAGCGGCGTCCCCAGCATTCCCTCGTTGCCCACCAGTCCGACTTCGAGATTGGACGCGCCGTCGACCGGGATCATGAGCGAAATGAAGCCTTCGGTCGGAAAATACACGTGCGCAATGCGTGCATCGGCCTCGTTCAGAACGGTGCCGAGCTTGAGGTCGACGCCATCGCTGGCTGCGATCAGCCGCGCTGACAGACGCGGCGGCAGCGCGGCAAGCAGTCGGTTCGGCGGCGCAGCGTGGCGATGTGTTGACATGAGGGTCGACAAACCTCGGGTGGGCCGTGGGTGCACCAGCAACGGCGCACGTCACTGAACGATGGCCAGATCAGCCACAAGAAACGGTATGAAGGGTAAGCCCGTTCCGGCGAGCTGTTTGTTCGCCAGCGCACGCAGTAGGGAGGTTTTCCTTACTGCAGCGTGCCTTTCAACGAGGTTGCCCGCGTAGCACAGGCGCGGTGGCCGCCGAGCATTGGTCCCGTTATCTCGCGTCGCGAATGTGCGGCACCGTACCGACGGCGTATTCCACTTCGCCCAGAGTGCGTCTTTGGTTTTTTGGCAGCAACTGTCGAATTCAACCGGAGTACGAAGAATGAACAATCTTGGCAAGTATCTTCCTCCCCTGTTCGTTGCTGTTGCATAGGTGTCGGTGGTCGGTTGCGCATCCACGCCTACGAAGGAAAGCACAGGAGAGTACGTGGACGACTCGGTCATCACCGGCAAGGTGAAGACGGCCATCCTGGATGAACCCACCCTGAAAGTCGCCGAAATCAATGTCGAGACGTTCAAGGGCGCGGTCCAGTTGAGTGGATTCGTCAGTTCGCAGGCCGCAGCGACGAAAGCCGTTGAGGTGACTCGTGGAGTCGGCGGCGTGAAGTCCGTCAAGAACGACATGCGGATCAAGTAGGCGATCGCTAAGCGCGGTCGGTGCATCACACCCTGCTGCACGTTCTCCATGAGCGAGTTGGCACTGCTCGCGGCAAGGCAGCGGACGCGCGTGTTCTCAAACGGCAGCTAACTCTGCTAAGGACAGAGCTGCCGCCGTTCGAGCGATCGCACGCGGAGACGAGCCTACGTTGAAATCGCGCAACGAGGTACGCGTCGTCAACGCCGAGGCCGATCAAGCGGTGGCCCGGCAACGATGCGACGACCTGGCCTGCAACGAAGGAGGTCTGCATCAAGGAAGCGACGGCGGTATAGAAGGCCGTCAAGGCCGACGCCAAGGCGCAACTGACGACTGCCAAAGCGCAAGCCGCGGCTGCACGCGAGGATTCCGCGACAGTCTCGAACGATGCCCAGTATGAGGTCGGTGATGAAGAGTGCGATGTCTATGCGGGCGGGGCGAAGGATGTTTGCCGGGATCGCGCGAAGGTGCGCTTCGGTAAGTCTTGAGAATCCCCGCATGGCAACACCAGAAATTCAACAGAACCTAGGAGTTGTTCGATGAAGACGATGCAGAGCTGGACCCTGAGTGCGATGTCGGCCGTTGCGTTGATCGGATTGGTGGGCTGCGCCGGCATGTCGACGCAGGACAAGAACACGGCGATCGGTGCCGGTGCAGGCGCGGTCGGAGGGGCCGTCCTCACGGGCGGCAGTGCGATCGGAACCGTTGGCGGAGCGGTAGTCGGCGGCGTCATCGGTCACGAAGTCAGTAAAGACAAGAAATGATCGACGCGCGAGACGTCGGGCCGATCGGTCCGGCGCATTCAAACTTGCGCACGTTTCAATCGGCTAAGGGAATAGAGAGATGATGAAGATCGGCAAGACCGTCAGCACGGCCCTGATCATGGGCGCGTTGCTTGGAGCGCTTTCGGGCTGTCAGAAGAAGGAAGGCCCGGCCGAGCAGGCCGGCAAGGTTGTCGATCAGGCGGTCGAGAAGGCTGGACAGCAGGTGGAGAAGGCCGGCGAAAGTATTCAGGACGCTGCCAAGGGCGACACCAAGAAGTAGTCGCTGTAAGCGCGGTTCGTCTGTTGCCTGGCACCTGGCGGCTGGCGAAGGGGACTAGATCACGCTGGCGATGGTGTTGATGCTGAGAGCCAGCACCGCGATGTTGAATACGAAGGCCAACACACTGTGTACCAGCGTGAGCCTGCGCATTCGTCGCGCTGTCACCGCGACGTCGGAAACCTGCGAGGTCATGCCGACCACGAACGCGTAGTAGGCGAAGTCCAGGTAGTCGGGTTCTTTGCCGCCAGGGAACAGCAGTTCCGGTGTTGCCGTGTGTTCCCGGTGCAGGATCGCGTAGTAGCGTCGAGCGTAGTGAAACGCAAAGACGGTCTGAATGAGCAGCCATGATGAAATCAAGGCGCCGATAGTCAGGGCGAGATGCCACGCCTTGGGCCAGGTATCGAGTTCCCGAATGGTGCTGACGACAAAGCCGATCGCGATAACACTGGCGAAGGCGGCAACGACGACGAACAGGAAGATGACGAAGCCGCTCTGATCCTGGCCCAACGCGTGGTCGCGCGTCATGGCGGCGTCAGTGCTCGCGATGAGCCACCACGCCAGACCAAGATAGATCAAAACGCTGAGATCCCAGCTCACCACCGCGCGCGTGTGCCATGAGATGGAACTCGGTTGCGCGAGGTAAGCGGCGATGCCGACGGCGATCACCACCGCGAGGCGCTGCATCGCGCCGATGCGGATGATCCACGCCGCTTTGCCGGTATTCGATCTGCTCATTGGGGCAACGGAATCGTACCCGCATTGGTTCGGGCAAGGGTGCACCTCCACAGATTCACTGGGCCATCGCCGCATGGCCGCCGATCATTACGTAGCTGGCGCGACCAATATCGTGAGCAATAGGTCTTTCTGGCGTTACCTGAGTCATTTCCCCAAGAGTTCGGCCAGGGGGTGCAACGGTTCAACATGCTGCGACACGACTTTGACGATGACGATGATTGGGATGCTTAGCAGCATGCCCCAGATGCCCCACAGCCAGCCCCAGAACAGGAGGGAAACGAACACGGCTGCTGAGTTCATGTGGGCAATTCGTCCGGTCATCCAGGTGGTGACAAATGTTCCGACGAAAGTGGCGACCGCCAACACCGTGCCGCCCGTCACAAACGCCATGGCAAACGAGTCGAACTGCATGAAAGCGGCCATAGAAGTAGCCACGGCGGCAATCGCGGGACCAAGATAGGGAACGATGTGGAAGATGCCGGCCGCCACGGCCCAGGCTCCGGCATTCTCGAGTCCAATGAGGCTGAACGCGATCCAGCTGAGAACGACGACAAGCAGGTTTGTCGCCAAAAGCATCAACATGTACTTCTGGATTGAACCATTGATGTCGTCGAGGATGTGGACCGTGATCTTCCGATTCGAAAGCGACGGCCCTGTGATCCGCACAAGCTTCCGCTTGAAGGTATCGCCACCGAGCAGCAGGAAGAACACCAGGAAGACGACCAGCGTCGCCTGTCCAATGGCTCCGACCGCGCCCATCGAGCTGGCCCAGAGGTAGTCGCTCAGCCTGAATTTGGGCGAGTCCATGATGACGTGAGTGGCGGGCTGGCGCGGAGCCACGGCGCCACCGACGGCATGAGTCGTCGCGGTCTCAACCTCGGTCGCAGCTTTTTGTATTTTCTGCAGGGTGTCGTTCTGACTTTTGCGAACACGAGACAGCGCAGTCGAGAACTTGGACGCTGCTTCGGGCAATTGCTCGATGATGGTCTGCATCTGACCGCGCAGCGAGTAGACGCAGAGAACCATTGCAGCGGTCACGCCTGCCATGACGACGACAGTCCCGGCAGCGCGCGGGATCCTGACCCCTTCAAGCCAGGCGACGACAGGGTTCAGCGTGTAGGCGATGACGATGCCCAGCAGGAGCGGCACCAGAAAGGCTTGCGCCCACGACAAGGCAAACACCGTTGCGAGTGTCGCCAGTATCCCAAGGGCCAGGCCGCGCGCCTCCACCGGCAAGCGCGTTGCCGGCAGAGTCACGTGAGACTCGGCGACTTCGTGGCCGACGTGCTCCACTGAAATTGGCGGCTCAGCGCTGGCGATATGGGCGGGGGCGACAGCATTAGGCATGGTGCGTCGTCAAACGACTTTTGACTTGGTGGCTATCAGAGCGCGCCTGCGGCGCGTTGGCGATATCCGATAGGTAGGATTTCGTTGGGAAGATGTTCGACTACTTGAAGGCGACACCCGTCCTGCAACGTTGTAGCTGTGCTTCGTTGAAGATGCAGGGCGCTGCGACCACGAGGTCTCACGTTTTGTGCTCGCCGCCTTGCTATCCACCCTTGCCGCCGCCCTTGTCCTGCCCCTGGCTGGACTGTGAAGCAGACCCCTTGCCCTGGGATCCTTTGTCCTGGCCGGTTGGTTTCGGTGGCTGCTGGTCGGGACCGCGCGCCCCTTGCTGCTGTGCCTGCTCCTGGCGCTGAGCGTTCGGTCCGCCCTGCTGCGC
This sequence comes from uncultured beta proteobacterium, assembly GCA_963724365.1. GTDB lineage: Bacteria > Pseudomonadota > Gammaproteobacteria > Burkholderiales > Burkholderiaceae_F > JALORV01. Next base: position 9,563 of record CAVRUR010000007.1, read on the forward strand.
ATTCGACGGAGCGCCCTGCGTCCGCTGCATTTGATAGTGCTGCTGTACTACCGGGTCATGCGGCCGGTACTTGTACTTCTGTCCTTGAAGGACGGGCTGCTGCTCCGGGGGCGGATATCGATTTCCGGAGTACGGCTTCTGATATGTGGGCAGCGGCGCACGAGGGGGTGCTGACCGACGATCCCAGTGGTCCCAATCGCCCCGACGCTGCTTCCATTCCTTGCCCCAGTGATCATCCCAGCGGGGGGGCGCATCTGCCTTCCATCCATGGAAGTAAGGAGGCGGTCGGCGGTAGTAGCGAACCGGGACACGCAATACGTAAAGCGGAACGATTTCCGGGGCGACGTGGCCCCACGGTCCGTTGTACCAGGAGCTCGCGTACCAGTTGTCCGACTGATAGACCCAGTACATGCCGTCGTAGAAGAAGTAGTTGGATTCCACTCGCGGCGCGTAGTAGACGGGGTATCCCGGCACTGGAACGAGTTGCGGGTAAACGGGCAGGTTGATCCCGATGGAGACGCCTGGCAGTCCGATGCCGACGCTCACCTGGGCCGTCGCCGCGGTGATTGAGCCGATCGCCAAACCCAACACCATCAATCCATTACGTAGTACGTGTTTCATAGTCATGCTCTCGGTTGGATCGCCGGTATCAGGACATCCCTGGCAAGAGCGATATGCAAGCGGTGAGGAAGACTGCCAGGAACCGCCTTCTAAGAGCGCGATCGGTGACTGAGTTCATAGGCTAGCCGCGGGGCGCTCCGTCGTCGGTGCGACAGCGCACACACCGGTGGTTCGGCATACGCGGCATCGGGTCGGTCTTCTACCTCTTGCTTGCGCTGCGCCATGGTGTCGACGGAAACATCGCCGATACCCTTGTGTCACTGACGCTCTGGACGGTCGCCGCCTCGATCATTGCCCACGGCCCGACCGCCCAGCAGCTGATGCAGCGTTACCTCGTGTGGCGAAGGCAGGCATCGAATCGAACGGCGTTTCGAAATCCACGAACCTGAATGCCGTTCGGCGGACGTTTGCTGCGGTGGATCGAACCGGACATCAGATCGTTGCCACCTTGCGTTGCTTGGCACGAAAAGTTCGCGGCTTCGCGCTCGGCGTGGTGCGTTCTTTAGCCACAGCAGCCGGGGCGACGGTCATAACCGCCGCATCGTCGGACGCAAGAACGTTTCCGCCTTCGGCGACCAGATTGCTCACGGCCGGGGGGAGAACCTTTGGTGCGCGTTTGCGCGAAGTAGTTTTCATCGTTGCCTCGCTGTCCTGCTGAAGTGCCCGCGCGCTAGGCGCGGAAAGTGTGATGCCAAGAATGTCTCGCCGTCGGCAGGGGAAAAATGGACACGGCTGCGCGACGGCATTCATGCATGCTGCGCGCAGCAGCGCTTGGACGTCCGTGCGGTGGCGCACCAAGCGGGTAAACTGTCACTTGTACACGGCGACTGTGCCGACGATCCCACAAGGGCCCAGTCCCGCCGGCCGACCCTTTGAGGAGAGGCGCTTGGTACAGTCTGCTGACCCTCGTCAAAACCGACTACTCGCGGCTTTGCCTGACGCCGAGTGGGCACGCTGGCAACCCCACCTTGAGTTGGTCAACATGCCGCTCGGCAAGGTGCTGTACGAGTCCGGCGGCAAGCTGGGTCACGTGTACTTCCCGACGACGGCGATCGTGTCGCTGCTCTACGTCATGGAAGACGGAGCGTCGGCCGAGATCGCGGTGGTCGGACATGACGGTGTCGTCGGCGTATCGCTCTTCATGGGGGGCGAGTCGACGACGAGCCGCGCGGTCGTGCAGAGTGCCGGCCATGGGTATCGATTGAAGTCCAGCCTGATGATGCAGGAGTTCAACCGGGGAGGGCCGGCCCTGCACCTGCTGCTGCGCTACACACAGGCCCTCATTACTCAGATGGCGCAGACGGCAGTGTGCAACCGCCACCACTCGCTGGATCAGCAACTGTGCCGCTGGCTCTTGCTGAGCCTCGATCGCCTGCATTCCGCCGAACTTGTGATGACCCAGGAGCTGATTGCCAACATGCTGGGTGTTCGCCGCGAAGGCGTAACCGAGGCGGCGGGCAACTTGCAGAAGGATGGTCTCATCCGTTATCGACGTGGACGCATCGCGGTGCTCGACCGCGCGGGCCTCGAGCAGCGCACGTGCGAGTGCTATGCCGTCGTCAAGACGGAATACGAGCGGCTGCTGCCCGCGACGATGGCAACCTGACGACGCTCGCTATCGACGACGAAGTCGGTTGCCTGAGTTCACGAGTTGCACTACGGGATGGTGGCCGTGACGTCGACTGATGACTCGGCCTCCCGCGGCGCGATCTTGGTGGACGCACTCGGAGACCGGCTGGCCATGAACTCCGCCAGAGCGCGCGCCGTGGGCGTCGACTTTGCCGTCAGCGCTTCGGGCGGGCACTGCGCCACGATCAAGCCGCCGCCGGCACCCCCTTCGGGGCCAAGGTCCATGATCCAGTCGGCCTCGGCAATGACATCGAGGTTGTGCTCGATGACGACCACCGTGTTGCCGGCATCGACGAGCCGGTGCAGCACATGGATCAGCTTCTCGACGTCCGCCATGTGCAGGCCCACGGTCGGTTCGTCGAGCACATACAGGGTCTTCGGCGGAATCTGGCCGCGCCGCGTGACGTCGTCGCGCACCTTCGACAGTTCGGTGACGAGCTTGATGCGCTGGGCTTCGCCGCCGGACAGCGTCGGCGACGGCTGGCCCAGTGTCAGGTAGCCGAGTCCGACGTCCTGCAGCAGCTTCAGCGGATGTGCGATCGAGCGATGCTGTTCGAAGAAAGCGGCGGCATCGTCGATGTCCATCCGCAGCACGTCGCCGATGGAGCGTTCGCGCCAGCGAACCGCGAGTGTTTCCTCGTTGAAGCGCGCGCCGCCGCAGACGTCGCACAGCACCTTCACGTCCGGCAGGAAGCTCATCTCGATCGTCCGCACGCCCTGGCCCTCGCAGGCATCGCAACGGCCGCCCGCGGTGTTGAAGGAGAAACGGCTGGCACCGTAGCCACGCGTGCGTGCTTCCAGCGTCTCCGCGAAGAGCCGCCGAACGGCATCCCAGAATCCGACATACGTGGCCGGGCACGAGCGCGGCGTCTTGCCGATCGGCGTCTGGTCGACTTCGAGCACGCGGTCGAGCGCCTGCCAGCCTTCGATCACGGCGCAGCCCGACCACTGTTCCTTCGGCTTGCGCTGCCCGACGACGCCCTGCAGGTTGGCAAGCAGCACGTCACGCGCGAGCGTGGATTTGCCGCTGCCGGACACGCCCGTCACGACCGTCAGGCGACCGAGCGGAAAGCTGGCGTCGACGCGCCGCAGGTTGTGCATGCGCGCATCGCTCACGGTGAGACGGGGTGTCGCGCGAGTTACCGGGCGGCGGGCGTGCAGCGGATGCGCGAGCGGCATCCTGAGAAACGCACCGGTGGCAGATTCCGGGGCCGCCATCAGGTCATCGACGCTGCCCTGGGCGACGACGCGGCCACCGCGTACGCCGGCGGCCGGGCCGATGTCGATCAGGTGCGCCGCGCGCCGGATCGTGTCCTCGTCATGCTCGACGACCACCAGCGTGTTGCCCTTGGCCTCGAGCTTCTGCAGCGCGTCGAGCAGGATCCGGTTGTCACGCGGATGCAGGCCGATCGTCGGCTCGTCGAGAATGTAGGCGACGCCCTGCAGGTTGGAACCGAGTTGCGCCGCCAGCCGGATGCGCTGCGCTTCGCCTCCCGACAGCGTTGGCGCCGCGCGATCGAGCGCCAGGTAGCCGAGTCCGACTTCTTCCAGGAACGACAACCTCGAGCGGATCTCCGCGAGTGCATCGCGCGCGATCTCCGCCTCGCGGCCGTTCAGAGCGAGCGCGTCGAAGAATGCGCGCGCATCGGCGACCGCCCCGTGGGTGAGCTCGGCGATCGACTGTCCGCGGAAGCGCACGGCCAGCGCGGTCGGATTGAGGCGCGCACCGTGACACGATTCGCAAGGGGCCGCTTCACCTTCGAACCACGCGTTCCACCAGACTTCTTCGCCGCTCTGCTCCGCATCGAAGCCACTCAGCTTGAGTCCGGTCCCGAAGCACGACGCGCACCAGCCGTGCTTGCTGTTGTAGGAGAACAGCCGCGGGTCCGGCTCGGGGAAGCTCGTGCCGCACGACGGGCAGGCGCGCTTGGTCGAAAAACTCTTATGTCCGAGCGTCGGACCCCAGTTGCCGCGCGCGATGGACTCCTGCAGGGATTGCAGCGGTGCAATGACGGTCACCACACCGTGGCCGTGCTCGAGTGCCGTCGCCAGCGCACCTCGCAACCGGGCTTCGTTGTCCGGCGCGACGACCAGGTCGGCCACCGGCAGCTCGATCGTGTGCTCCTTGAATCGTTCGATGCGCGGAAATTTGGCGGTCGGCAGGAACACGCCGTCGACGCGCAGGTGCGAGTGTCCTCGCGCCGCCGCCCACTTGGCCATGTCGGTGTAGACGCCCTTGCGATTGACGACCAGTGGCGCGAGCACGCCGATGTGCTGTCCCTTCGACTCGCGCATGACCTGCGCGACGATGGCGTCGAACGACTGCGGCGTCACCGGCACGCCGCAATCCGGACAATGCTGCACGCCGAGCTTCACGTAGATCAGCCGCAGGAAGTGATAGACCTCGGTGAGCGTCGCCACGGTCGACTTGCGGCCCCCGCGTGAAGTGCGCTGCTCGATCGCGACCGTCGGCGGAATGCCGTAGATCGCGTCGACGTCGGGACGCCCCGCCGGCTGCACGATCGAGCGTGCATAGGCGTTCAGCGATTCGAGATAGCGGCGCTGGCCTTCGTTGAACAGGATGTCGAACGCCAGGGTCGACTTGCCGGACCCCGATACGCCAGTGATCACTGTGAACGTATCACGCGGGATGTCGACATTGATCGACTTGAGATTGTGTTCGCGTGCATTGCGCACTTCGATGACGTCGCGCTGGCCGCGACGCCGCTCGCTCATCAGCGTCTGCAGCGGCCGGCCGACGGCGTAATTAGAGCGAGGCTCATTCACGCGCGTGGCGTGGCGAAGCAGCGCCTCGCGGTAGGCTTTCAGTTCACGACCGGTGTGCGAGCGGTGTTCTGCAATCAGTGCATCCGGCGGACCGGCCGCCACAACTTCTCCGCCGGCGTCGCCGCCCTCCGGCCCGAGGTCGATCAGCCAGTCGGCGGCCGAGATCACGTCGAGATTGTGTTCGATGACGACCAGTGAGTGGCCGGCGGCCAGCAGCTTGCGCAAGGCCCGCATCAGCTTGGCGACATCGTCGAAGTGCAGGCCGGTGGTCGGCTCGTCGAACATGAAGAGCGTCCCGCGGGTCGGCGGCTTGCCGCGTGCGGCCTCGGCGAGGAATCCCGCGAGCTTCAGCCGCTGCGCCTCGCCGCCGGACAGCGTCGGCACCGGCTGGCCGAGCTTCACGTACTCGAGCCCGACGTCGACAAGCGGCGTAAGCACACGCGTGACTTCCGCGTCGTCACGGAAAAACGCCAGCGCCTCGCTGACCGTCATGGCGAGCACGTCGGCGATGCTCGCGCTTCGCCCGCCTCTGGCCACCGTCACTTCGAGCGTTTCGGGTCGGAAGCGTTTGCCGTCGCAGTCGGCACAGCGCAGGTACACGTCAGAAAGGAATTGCATTTCGACATGTTCGAAGCCGTTGCCGCCGCAGGTGGGACAGCGCCCGTCGCCCGAGTTGAACGAGAACGTGCCGGCGGTGTAGTTGCGCTCTTTCGCCAGGCGCGACCTCGCGAAGATGGCGCGGATGGCATCAAAGGCGCCGACGTAGCTGGCCGGGTTCGAGCGCGTCGTCTTGCCGATCGGCGACTGGTCGACGAAGGCGACGTCGTCGAGCCAGTCGTCGCCGAGCAGCCGGTCGTGTGCGCCCGGTGTTTCTGTGCTCTTGCCCTTGGCCTTCGCCAGCGCCGGATACAGCACGTCCTGGATCAGCGTCGACTTGCCGCTGCCCGACACGCCGGTCACGCACACGAGCCGCTTCAGCGGAATCTCGACATCGATCGACTTAAGATTGTGCTCACGTGCGCCTTGCAGGATCAGGCGCGGCGCATTCGAGGGCACGAGCATCGGTGCCGTCGCATCGACCGACTGCCGCCCGCCGAGATAGCGCCCGGTCAGCGTTTCCGCATGAGTCAATTCGTCGGGTGTGCCGTTAAAGACGATGCGGCCGCCGCGTTCTCCCGGCCCGGGCCCCATGTCGATCACGCGATCGGCTGCAAGCATCACCTGTGGATCGTGCTCGACCACCACCAGTGAATTGCCCGCGCTGCGCAGCCGGTGCATGACTTCGACCACGCGGTGCATGTCGCGCGGGTGCAGTCCGATCGACGGCTCGTCGAGCACGAACAGCGTGTTGACCAGCGAGGTGCCAAGCGCCGTGGTCAGGTTGATGCGCTGGACCTCGCCGCCCGACAGCGTGCGGCTTTGCCGGTCCAGCGTCAGATAGCCGACGCCCACATCGACCAGGAAGGCGAGCCGCGCGCGCAGTTCGTCGAGCAGCATCTCGGTCGCCTCGTCGAGCGGGGGCGGCAGGGTGATCGCATCGAAGAACCCCTTTACGCGCTCGATCGGCAGCAACATCAGGTCGTGAAGTGAGAGACCTGGCAAGGACGTGAGTTGTTGTTCCGACCACGACGCATGCACCGGCCGAAACCGCGCGTAGCGTCCGTGGGACGGAATCGCCACCTGTGCTTCCGCGTTCGCACCGACCCGCCAGAGAGTTGCATCCGGCCGCAGCCGGCTGCCCGCGCACACGGGGCAGGGGGTGTACGAGCGATAGCGCGAGAGCAGCACCCGGATGTGCATCTTGTAGGCCTTGCTCTCGAGCCACTCGAAGAAGCGCTTGATGCCGTACCAGATGCCCGGCCAGCTTTTCTTCCAGCTCTTCCAGCCGGCGCCGCCGTCGATGACCCACTTCTTCTGGGCGTCGGTGAGCTCGCGGAACGGCACGTCGAGCGGGATGCCATCCTTCGCCGCGCACTTTTCGAGGTCACGCTGGCTCTCGATGAACGACTTGGTCTGGAACGGCTTGATCGCGCCGTCGCGCAGCGTCTTGCGCTCGTCGGGAATTACCAGGCCGTAGTCGACACCGATCACGCGGCCGAAGCCGCGGCAGGTTTCACAGGCGCCGAGCGGGGAGTTGAACGAGAAGGTCGACGGGTGCGGCGTCTCATAGTGGATGTCACAGTCAGCACAGTGCAGGTCGGTCGAGAAGCGCCAGGTCGCAGCCGTTGCGCCCGCATCGTCGAGCGCACGGACATCGACGCGCCCTCCGCCCAGCCGCAAGGAACGCTCGACCGCGTCGGCAATGCGGGAACGCTCCGTCGTTGCGCGCAACCGGTCGGCAATGACATCGAGCACCTTGGCGTCGGCCTGCATGCGCTCGCCGTGGACTTGGGTATAGCCCTGGGCCTCGAGATGGGCGCGGACTTCGTCCTCGCTGAAATTCTTCGGCACGCGCACCGGGAAAGTGACCAGAAGGCGCGGATTGCCGGCCGCCGCTGCCCGCTCGGTGATCGTTGCGACGATCGACTCGGCCGCGTCGCGTCGGACCGGCTGCCCACAGCCGCGGCAGTAGAGCCGGGCCGCGCGAGCGAACAGCAGCTTCAGGTGATCGTTCAGCTCGGTCATCGTGCCGACCGTGCTGCGCGAGGTGCGTACCGGATTGGTCTGGTCGATCGCGATCGCAGGCGGCACGCCCTCGATCCGGTCCACCGCGGGCCGGTCCATACGGTCGAGGAACTGGCGTGCGTAGGGCGAAAACGTCTCGACGTAGCGCCGTTGCCCCTCGGCATAGAGGGTGTCGAATACCAGCGAGCTCTTGCCGGAGCCGGACACGCCGGTGACCACGACCAGCTCACCCGTCGGGATGTCGAGATCGAGATTGGCGAGGTTGTTCTGGCGAGCGCCGCGAATGCGGATCGCTCGCCGCGTGTCAGCGGACACGGGCTTGGAGTCTTCGGCCATGGGTGGAATGGGCGCGGGCAGGGCAGCGCCGTCGTCGGTTGATGTTACTCGGGCCTTGCGGCGTGCCGGTTGCACCGCGGGTTATTGGGACAGGGTTCAACGGAAGGCAAGGGCAATACTAGCCGGATACTGTGAAAAAACACAGTATTTCGTTCGTGCGTGATGAAAAAGGCGGACGTGGGTGCGAAGCGCTGCGCGGGTCGTGCTTGTGCCCGGCAGGGCCAGCGCACTGATCGTGCGACGCCAGGTCGACCGCCTCGATCGGGTGGCCGTGCTGAAAACGCGGGAGTCATGTGAGACGGTCGGCAGTAGGGAAGCGGTGAGATCAGACATGAAGCGCACACTCTGACATGAAGCGCACACACTGATGAAGCGCACACACTGGATTCTCCTGGCGGGGGCAATGCTGGCCCTGGCCGGCGTGTTGCTCTGGGCCTTCCGCCCGCAGCCGGTGCGGGTCGAGGTCGCGGAGGCGCGCACGGCGCTGTTCGAGGATCTGGTCGAGGAAGACGGCAAGACGCGTGTGCGTGAGCGCTACGTCGTGTCGGCACCGCTCGCCGGAAGGCTTGCGCGCGTGCAACTGAAGGCGGGCGATGTCGTGCAGGCGGGCACGGTCGTTGCCATGCTGTGGCCTTCTACGCCGGCAATGATCGACGCCCGGTCACATCGCGAGTTGAGTGAGCGTGCGAGAGCCGCGGAAGCCGCGGTCGATCAGGCCCGCGCCAATATCGCGCGGGAAAGGGCTGCGCTCGAGAAGGCGCAGGTTGACCTTGCCCGACACAAGAGGCTGCAGGGCGAGGGATTCCTATCGCTGTCGGCGCTCGATCAGGCCGAACTCGCGGTGCGGATGCAGGCGAAATCGCTGGAGGCGGCCCGCTTTGCGCGCGAAGGCGCCGCGCACGACCTGGCGCAGGCGCGCGCAGCGCTGATGCGCGCGCAGGAGGGCGCTGCCGTCAAGCGGCCGGAAGCGGCCTGGCCGATCATTTCGCCCGTCAATGGGCGCGTGCTGCGGGTGCTGCGGGAAAGCGAGGCCGCGGTCGCGGTCGGCACGCCGCTCGTGGAAGTGGCCAACGCCGACGACCTCGAGATCGTGGTGGACCTCCTCTCGACCGAGGCCACGCGCATTCACGTTGGTGCACCGGCTCGGATCGACGCAGGCTCAGGCGTACTGGTGCCGGGCCGAGTACGCCGCATTGAGCCGGCCCCCTTTACGAAAGTCTCGGCCTTGGGCGTTGATGAGCAACGGGTGAACGTCGTCATCGACTTCGACGGCGCGTCCGGAAAGGTTTCCGGGCTCGGCGACGGCTATCGCGTCGATGTGCGCATCGTCACCTTCGGGCGCGCTGATGTCACGGTCGTTCCGGTGGCGGCACTGTTTCGCCGTGGCAATGACTGGGCCGTGTTCGCACTGGAGGGAGATCGGGCGCGGCTGCGGACGGTCGGGATCGGCGGCCGCAATGCCGAAGTGGCGTGGGTCGACGCAGGGCTGCGTGCCGGCGAGCGCGTGATCGTCTATCCGAGTGACAGCTTGCAGGACGGCCGACGCGTGCGCGTGGTGCGCGGCGGCTGAGCGGTGTACGAGTGGCCGGTCGCTCAGGTGGCCCCGTCAGTCCTGACCGGCGCTACGGAGTCGATGCGTAGCGGACGAAGTCGTCGAACTGGCGGGTAATCAGGCCCGGAGTCGGCCCGCGATCGACCTCATCGCGGCGGTCGAACACCATGTCGGTGCCAACCTGAAGCCGAACCCAGCGCGGATAGGCGTACATGTAGCCGGTCAGGTGGTCTATCACCATCAGGCTGGAGCCGCCGGGCAGCAGCATCTGCATCAACTGCATGTTGACGGCCCGCGAAACCACGACAGCGCGCGACAGCGGGTAGCCGTCGCGACGGCATTCGACGACCAGCGGTGACGACGAGCGGCGCACATGCATGTCGAACATCGGCGTGACGCCGACGTACTTCGCCGAGGAGTTGCTGGCGCGGCAGCTCATGCCGTCGATCGTCTTGCCTTCGGCATCGACGGTCTGGATGTTGACCTTCTGCGTCGGCTCGCCGCTGAGCGTCGCGCAGCCCGACAGCAGGCCGAGCACGAGCGCGGCAAGCAGTGGACGGCAAAGCAAACGGATCATCGGGTGGAGCCTGTCGGTCGGGACGTCGGTTGCAGGGGACGGTGCGGGCCAGCGTACCGGGGGCACAAGGCCGACACCCTCCAGCGAACGGATTAGCCGGCAGCGGGCTTCAGCACCCCCTTTCGGGGTAGACGAGGTTCGCCACTGATACGAATCAAGCGTTTGGCGGCCCGGATCACGGACGATCCGCGCCGGAGATGCCACCGTGAACGCGCTTCGTCTGCTTGCCCCTGCCATCGCCTTGCTGGTGCTGGCGGCCCATTTCTGGCGCGCCCAATGGTGGGCGCTGGCGGCGGTCTGTATTGCCCTGGTGGGACTGCTTGCGCTGCCCCGACCCTGGGTGGCGCGGCTGGTGCAGACCGCGCTGATGCTCGGGACGATCGAATGGCTACGCACACTGGCGGCACTGGCGGCGGCTCGGATGGCCCTCGGTCAGCCGTACACCCGGATGAGCCTGATCCTCGGCGCAGTCGCGCTGGCCACGCTGGCCAGCGCCCTGGTGTTCCGTGCACGCGCGCTGCGGGAGCGTTACGGCCTCGGCCGATGAAGTGACTTCCTAGCGGCCGAGATACTTCTCGACCAGCCGGATCCAGTAGGTCGCACCCAGCGGAATCAGCTCGTCGTTGAAGTCATAGCTGGGGTTGTGCAGCATGCACGGTCCGAGCCCATGGCCGGATGCGCGATGCGTGCCATCGCCGTTGCCGATGAACACGTAGGCGCCGGGCCGGACCTTGAGCATGAAGGCGAAGTCCTCCGAGCCCATGGTCGGCTCGATCCCCCGCATGACGTTGTCGGCCCCGACGATGTCGTCCATCACCGTGGCGGCGAACTCGGCCTCGGTCGCGTGGTTGACCGTCGGCGGGTAGTTCCATTTGAAGTCGACATGCGACTCCGCTCCGTGCGCCGCCGCAGTCATCTGCACGATGCGACGCATGTGTTCCTCGACCTGCGCGGTCACCGCATCGCTGAAGGTGCGCACGGTGCCGGAAATGAAGGCGCTGTCCGGCACCACATTGGTCGCATCGCCCGCACGAATGATCGTCACGGACAGCACCGCCGCATCGATCGGTTTCTTGACGCGGGTGATGATGGCCTGCAGTCCGTTGACCACCTGCACGGCGACGAACACCGGGTCGACGCCGAGGTGCGGCATCGCCGCGTGCGCGCCCTTGCCCTTGATCGTGATCTCGAATTCGTTGGCCGACGCCATCGCCGGGCCCGGGCGCAACACCGAACTGTCCGACCTTCAGGTTCGGCCAGTTGTGCATGCCGAACACCGCATCGCACGGGAAGCGCTCGAACAGGCCGTCGTCGATCATGCGCTGCGCTCCCGCGCCGCCTTCCTCGGCTGGCTGGAAGATCAGGTGCACGGTCCCGTCGAAGGGCCGGGTCTCCGCCAGATAACGGGCGGCCGCCAGCAGCATCGCCGTATGGCCATCATGGCCGCAGGCATGCATCTTTCCCGCATGCGTCGAACGATGCGCGAACTCGTTCAGTTCCTGGATCGGCAACGCGTCCATGTCGGCGCGCAGACCGACCGAGCGCGTGGACGTGCCGTGACGCAGTGTCCCGACCACGCCCGTGCCGCCCAGCCCGCGGGTGACTGCGATGCCCCATTCGGTGAGCTTGGCGGCCACCAGGTCCGCCGTACGATTTTCCTCAAAGCGCAATTCGGGATGGGCGTGGATGTCGCGCCGGATCTGCTGGATCTCGGCGCGGAACTGGACAACGCGGTCGATTAGATTCATCGTCGGGTCACGATCGGCGGAGGGACGGAAGCTTACGCCGCGTCGACAGGCGGATCGGGAGCCGAACATGGTATCCACGACGGGCGGAACGCTCAATCCGGTGCGCGACGGTCCCCCGAGGCTGCGCCTGCTGGGTTCGATCGAGCTCGATGGCCCGGTCAGTCTGCGTTTCCTGCCTGAGCGCCGCTTCCGCCTGCTGGCCTACCTCGCATTGAACGGGGCGTGGGTCGCGCGCGACCAGCTGGCCCATCTTTTCTGGCCGGACCGAACTCAAGAAGCAGCCCGCAACAATCTGCGCAAGCTGCTGCTTGAGGTGCGCGCACTCGGCGTGCCCGCGCTTGACGACTCGCGCCATGCGTTGCGCTGGCAGGTTGAGCACGATGCGGCAGACCTTGCGAAGGCTCATGCTCAGAACGATCATCAATCCGTGTTGAACCTGTACCGCGGCATGCCGCTGCACGGACTGGATGGTGGCGACAGCCCGGCCTTCGCAGCCTGGATGCGCAGCGAGCGACTGCGATTGCGAACAATGTGGCGCGAATCGGTGCTCGCCACTGCGCGCGACGTGGCCCCGCAAATCGCGGTCGATCACTCCCAGCGCTTGCTGGACGACGATCCTTACGACGAAGACGCCGTGCGCATGCAGATGCGAGCGTTCGCAACGCTCGGGCGCACCACCGATGTCGCGCGGATCTACCGGACGTTTGCCGAACGGGTGACCGAAGAACTCGGCGTCGATGTTGCGATCGAGACGCGCAATCTTGCCCGCGAGCTGCAGCTCGACAAGGCGTTGGCACCGACGGGAGCGACTGCCGCAACGTCGATCGAAGGCTCGGATGGTTTCATCGGCCGCGACGCCGAGCTGGCCGAGTTACAGGCGCTGTTGGCGGATACGCAATGCCGGTTGATCACCGTAACGGGTCCGGGTGGCATGGGCAAGAGCCGACTGGTCAAGGAGCTGCTTCACCGACGCTCGTCACGTGCTGAAGAGACGGTTTGCTGGATCGCGCTAGACGACCTAAGCGATGTCGCCCAGGTGGCGCCGCGCGTCGCGCAAGAACTCAAGATTGAACTCACTGCGCTGCAGAATCCGATCGACGTCGTGGCGACGCACTTGGCGCCGATGACTGCCATCCTGGTGTTCGACAACACCGAGCACCTCCCGAGCCTCAGCGATCTGATTGAGCGGTGGCTGACGGTTGCTCCCCGGCTCAAGATCCTCGCGACCTCGCGCGCTCGAATCGGCGTCAGGAGTGAATGGCTCGTGACCTTGCGCGGCCTGGTAGTTCCGACGGTCGACACGGGCGATGCCGTGCTGCAGTCGGATGCAGCCCGCCTGTTTGTTGCGCAAGCGAGGTTGGCGCAGCCGCGCTTCGACCCTGTCAGCAACACCCAGAGCGTGGCCGGTCTGGTTCGCGCGCTGGGCGGGATGCCGCTCGCGATCCTCCTGGCTGCGAGCTGGATCCGACTGCTGCCGGTGAGCGACATGGTGTCGGACCTCACGCACTTGCTGGATGTGCTTGAGCAGACCGAGGAGGGCGATGAGCGGCCGGAGCATCGCAGCGTGCGCGCGACCTTCGAGCAATCTTGGCGACTGCTCTCACCGGCTGAGCAGAAGTTGCTGATGGTGCTCTCGGTGTTCGCGGGAACGTTTGCACGTGCGGCGGTTCACGAGGTGTCAGAGGCACCATGGCCGGTGCTGGGGGCACTGATCGACAAGTCACTCGTGCAGATCGATCGTGATGGCCGTTATTCACTGCATCCGCTGATCCGGCAATTCTCGGCCGAAAAGCTCGGCGTGAATGTCGAGGCGGAGTTGTCCGCCCGCGCCGCGCATCTTCGTTACTTCGACCAGTGGGTTCGGCGCATCACCGATGTGCCGCGCGCCGAAGAACCCAAGGCGAACACGCTGATCGAGGTCGACCTGGAGAACCTCCGCCTGATGTGGCGTCACGCCGTGGCCACCATGGCCTGCGATACCTTGGCCGCGACTGCCGTGCCCTTGATGCGCTTCTTCGAACTGAGGAGTCGCTGGGTCGAAGGGGAACAGTTGCTCGGCGAGGCGGTCGACGCGCTGGCCATCCACACGAGCGACGATTACACCGCGAAGTCGGCGCGCGCCAATATCTGGCGTGCACTGGCGACGCTCGATTTTCGCGCCGGCCAGCGCGCGCGCTGCATCGAACGCGCCGAACGGTCTCTGCGCTTGTGCCGTGAGCTGTCCATTCGCAAGGGCATCAAGGGCAATCTGAACAACCTCGGTCTCGCCCATTGGCAACTGGGCCACCTCGCCGAGGCTGAAGGCAACTTTGCACAGGCCGTCGAAGAGGCCCGTGCCGATGGCGATGCGGAAGGCGAAGCGATATTTCTTGGCAATTCCGCCCTTGTTGCCAAGGCGCAGGGCAACTATCAGGCCGCACTCCGGATGAACGAAGCGGCGCTGGTCGTGCATCGCGCCCGCGACAACAGGGTCAGCATCCTGACAACACTGAACAACCTCGGCAATCTCTATCGCGCGCTTCAGCAGCCGCGGCAGGCGATCGTCGTTCTGACCGAAGCACTGGCGCGGGCAGATCAGCACGCACGACTCTCGACCAAGATCTTTGTCCTGTGCAATCTGGCCCTGGCACATGCCGACCTGGGCGAATACGAACAGGCGTTGGCGCACGCCGAAGCCTCTGAGGCATTGCAGTGCAAGGGAGGGGAACCAGGCCTTGAAGCGTCGATCCGGCAGGTACTCGCCCGCGCGCTGACCGGAATCGGGCGATTTGCCGAAGCACGCGAACATCTGGCACTTGCGCTGCGGTTGTCTCTGGCGGAACGGCGCATCAGCCTGGCGGTTGGCACGTTGATGCACTGGGGGCGACTGGTAGCTGCGCAGGGCGACGTTGTGCGTGCGGTCGGCATTCTTGCATTTGCCTCCAGCAACTCGGAGATTGACGGGCCCGATCGCGACGTTGCCGTCCGCGAGCTCGCCTTGATCGAGCGGCGGCTCGGGCCGGAGCGCACCGAACAAATGCGACGCGATGCATCGGTGTTGACACTGGAAGTGCTGACCGCACAACTGTTGAGTGACGCGACCCCGGTGCCACAGGGCGCTGGACAGTAGCGCTTTGTGGTTCTTCCAAAGTAGTCCGCGGTCATCGCCGCCTCGTATTCGCTAGCGAACGCGGCTGCAGTCGCGGTCTGCGTGGGCGGCACAGCGCGACCCCTCGGGTCCCGGACAATGTAAGTCCACTCGCGAAACGGTCGCGAAACGGTCGCGCGCCTAGTTTGTGTCCACGACGGACATGAACGAGGCCATCGATGACCGACCCCGAGATCTTCATTGTGCGCATCTGGCGCCAGCTGGCCGGTGGCTTTCGCGCAACCGTTCGGCGAGTCGACGAGGAACAACCCCATCACTTCACTGCGGCCGCCCAGGTGACGCGTTTTCTGGAGCAGGGTGAGCCGCCAGTAGAAGACGCCTCTAACCCACGGCTGCCGTCGTTGAGGGAAGCACCATGAAGTTAGGGGGCGCATTCTCCGCATGCAGGGGCAGTCGCGTGCACACCGTCCGGATCGCGACTGCCTTTGGCGCGCTGGCGTTCGGCGCGCTGATCTATGCGCTCATGCGGACACACGCTGCCGCATTTCTTCCTTCGGGGTGGCATCACCCTGTGCTCGCGAGTTCGAAGCTGCCGCTTGCGTCCGCGCTCATCGGTGGGGCGCCGACGTTTCTGCACGCGCTCGCCATGTCGCTTCTGGTAGTGGTTGCGACCCAGGCGGCAACTCCGCGCGGCCGCGGCGCCTGCTGTGCCGCCGTGTGTGCGGTCGAGTTCGCCTTCGAATTTGCGCAGCACACCGTTGTCGCGGCCCTGCTTCTCGGCTCTGTGACCGCTTTGCCAATGGTGGGCGGCATCGGCGGTCTGTGGCGCTCGTACGTAACGCACGGAACGTTCGATCCGCTAGATCTTGTCGCGGCATGCGCCGGCTGTCTTGTCGCTTTTGCCGTATGCGCGCGCCGTACGTGACCGACCGATCACATTGGGAGCACACCATGCAACGGATTGAACAATGGAAGCGAATCACGGCGGTGGTGCCGGTCATCGTGTTTGGCGTGGTGTCGCTCGTTGCCAGCGGGGGTGGCGATGTCACCAGCGACCAAGATTGTGGGTACTTCGCCCTTACTGCAGAAAGTTGCTTTCGGGCGGCACCTCCGGGTCCCTCCGCACCGCCGGTAGCGCAGTCCAAGCGCTTTCCCGTCGTAGCGGTTTCCAGCGTCGGCGCGCGCGCTGCGATCATGTCCACCGAACGCGAGAACGACGACCCACAGCGGCCGGTGCAGAAGTTCGGCAGCACATTCACCTTTGTGCCGCCGGCGCTGGGTCAAGGGGCCGCACTGGCGGGCCCCACCGGTCAGACTTTCATCGCTTCGCGCCGCCCTGATCTGGCGGGCCACAACACAACGCTCGCGGCGGATGCCTCGGGGAATGCGACTGCCATGTGGGAGGCGAGCAATGCCGGCACGCCCGAGCTATATGCCAGCCAGTTCTCGGCCACCGTGGGCGGCTGGGGACCGCGCTTTCTGATTGCCACGCTCGGTCGGCTGGGTCTGTCCGCGGAGCGCGTCGCGATGGATGGTCGGGGCGGCGCTCTGGTCGCCTGGTCCGAGGGCGATGACCTGATACGCACCCGCATCTACGTTCCCGCGCAGGGGTGGCTGCCGCCGCTGGCCCCGATCAGCGCTGCCGAGGAAGGGTTGTACGACGTTGCGATGCGACCCAATCAAGCGTTCGTACTGTACAGCGACGCGGCCTTCAACCTCGTCATTGCACAGCTCGAGAGCTACGTCTGGGGTGCGCCAATCCGCCTGGTATCCAACTTTGGAGGCGGTGTCGGCCTGCCGCGGCTCGCGGTTCACCGCGATGCGCCTCTCGGCAGCACGGTGGTCGTCTGGGCTCAGCCCGACGGCATCTATTTCAATCGCATCACGCTGAACGGGCCGGAGTTTCCCACTGGCCAGAAGATTCCGGGCAGCGACAACGGGACCGAACCGCAAGTGGTGATGGGAGCGAACGAAGAAACCACGGTCATCTGGAAAGTAAGGCTCGGCGGTACCTTGGCCAATCGCGCCATCGGCCGCGCCTGGGGCGCCGCGGAAAGTATCGCGGGCGGCAGCCCCAATGCGAGATTGGTCGGAGACTCGCTGGGCAATGCCGTCATGGTCTCGAGCGGCGACGGCAAGGTGTTCGCGACGCGATTCATCCGCGGCAGCGGCTGGCAACCGCAGCAGGAAATCGGCGCCGACCTGGTTCAGCAGGGTGTCGCCGATGTGGCGATGGACGACAACGGCCGTGCTCTGGTGGTTTGGGAGCAGGTGATCACCGCGACGCCTGATCCGCTCGACACGCGCATCGCCACAGCGATCATCGGTGCGCCAGTCGCGCGCTTCAGCAGCAGCCCTGATCCGGCCCAGGTGAACGTTACCGTTGTCTTCGACGCCACGGCCAGCAGTGACCCCGGGGGTTCGATTGCCCGCTACGACTGGGACTACACGGGCGATGGCGTGCCCGACGCCGTCAACGTGAGCTCGATCCTCAACCATGTGTTCACCCAGGCCGGAACCTATCGGGTGAAGCTGGTGGTGACCGACAACTCAGGGCTGGTGTCCGAAGCGTTCAAGGACGTCGTCGTCGGTGCGAGTTCGCTCTACGGCATCAACTTGCCCATCAATCCGGCCTTCGAGTCGCCGGTGCTCGTGGGCTTCTTGCCGAACGCGCCCGGCAACTGGCGGGGCGATGTGGCGGTGTCGGTGGGCGCAGACCGTGGCATCACTCCGCGTAGCGCACCGAACATGCTGCGCTTCGACGCCACCGGTGACGTCGGCAGCACCAACACGCTCGCGAGCCAGCAGTGGCAGATTATCGACGTCAGCACATTGGCGGCCGACATCGCCGCCGGTCGTGTGCGCGCTGACGCCAGTGCCTGGTTCAACCGAGTGGTCGGCGACTCCACGACCGACCGACGATTCGACATCCGCCTGCTGGCGTTTAACGTGGCCGCTGTCGATCTGCCCGCTGCCTATGTCGCCGGCACCCAGCTCGCGGTGCAGGCCGCCAGCATCCAGACCGTCGGCAACGTCTGGCAACAGGCGGCGCTGAACATGATCCTGCCCGCCGGTACGAGGTTGTTGCTGGTGGAGATCTATGCGTTCGAAGACGTGCTCAACGACGGCACTACCCCGGAATTCGCGGGGCATTACGCCGATGACATTTCACTGGTACTGACCCGCAACTGAGCCGCAACTGAGGAGCACGCCATGAAGAAGTCGCCAAGTCCTTTGAAAATCATTGTCCGCACTGGGGCGTCGCTCTGCATCGTGCTTGCCCTCGCCGGGTGTGGGGGCTCGGCCGATGTTCCGGAACCTGACGCCGCCGTGGCCGCGGAGCCGGCAGCCACCGCTGTGGCCGAACCGACGGTTGGCAGTGCGCGGGCCACCGCGAGCGGCCCTGTCGTGCTCAGGATTCTGGTGCAGCCAACCGGCGCGACGGTCGCCAGTGGCAGTGGCGTGAGCTTTGCTGTCAGCGCCGCCGCCGCTACGAATGGCGGGACGTTGCTATACCAGTGGAGAGGACCGAGAGGTCCGATTCCTGGCGCAACCTCGGCCACGCACGCGATCCCCGCAGCGGCGACGAGCGATGCCGGCAACTATTCGGTAACGGTATCCGACAGCACGGGCTCGATCATAAGCAACAAGGTCGCGTTGAACGTGATCAATGCCGGGTGGGCGCAGATCGGCGGTCGTGCGCTGGACAGCTCGCCGGCGTCGCAGCAGCCGTCCTTGGCGCTGTGCGGGCAGCCGACGGCGGCGTGGATCGATACGAGGTCCGCGGGTGCCTCCGGCCAACTTGCCGTATGGCGTTTCGACGGCGCGGCGTGGTTAATGCTCGGTGGCATTCTCAATCAGTACTACGGCGACAGCGCGGCGGAGCCGACGCTCGACTGTGTCGATGGCCAGCCGGTCGTGGCCTGGACCGAAGGTGCGGGAGCCGCCCGCAATGTGTATGTAAAGCGCTGGAACGGTTTGAACTGGGTCACCGTGTCCGCCCCTGCGACCGCGGGCAACCCATTGAATCAGAACAGCGGCAGCACGGCGAGCAAGCCGGTCCTGCGAGTGAACACCGCGCTGCCGACGACTGATCCCCTTCGGCCAACGATCGGGCAACTGCCGCAGTATTCCGCGCTCGCTTGGATCGAGAACGGGCAAGTGAAGGCCAAGTTCTGGAATGGCGCCGACTGGCAGTTCTACATCGGCGGTTCCGGACCGGGCGGCAATGGTGTGACCGAGATAGCGCTGACACTGGACATCGAGGAGCCGAATCTGACTTCACCACCTGTAATTGCGATGAACGCGCCGGTGCCGGCGAGTCGCCGCACGGTGAGCGCGTCGACCAATCGCGGCGGGTGGCGTGCCATCGGTGCGGCGCCCTCGCCGCTGATCCCGAACGGCACGGCGCTGATGCTCGGTGGCGTCGGCATGGGCGAGGACCGCGTCGGCCGCCTTCCGGTCACGGCGTGGATCACCGGGTCCGTGAGCTACTCGATCGATTCCACCCGCTTTGCGTCGGCGGACTTCACGAACGGGCAACTCGGACTGATCGCCCCAACGCCAACCTGGAGTACCTATGCGCCGACTTTCGCCGTCGGCAGCCCGAAGGCCACCTCGTTCGACCCTCGCGAGTTCCGTGTCACGTGTGGAACAGACATCGTCCCGAGCTTTCGGCTACGCGATCAGCGAGAGCACGGGTTTCCAGGTGCTGCGCGGGCAGTGCAACAACGCACCGTTCGGGTGGGTGCGGGTCGCACCGCGAGCCACCGGCGTTGCGCTCGAGGCCCTGTCATTACGGATGGCGGCTGCGAGCGATCCGATCGTCGCCGGTGTTCAGCTCGTTGGCGGGCAGTACCAGCTTTCGGTCTGGCGCTATGCGCCGTGATTCGAACCCGTCAATCGGACTTTCGGTGAGTATTGAACGGAGGATTCACCGAAGGTCGAACGTGTTTCGAAGGACACTGAGGTGGTAGCTACCTCTCGTTGGAGGTCCTCATGAAGCGGAGCCATATCCTTCCGAGTGCGATCGCATGGTCATTGCTGGCATCGCCAGCACTTGCGGAGCGCTATGTCGTCGTCAACGGTCAGCGCTTGTCAGAACCGCAGATCGAGCGTCTCGAAGTTTTGCGCTGCCTGCCGATACCGAACGGGCGCTACTGGCTCGATGTGCAGACCGGCATCTGGGGTTACGAACGCAACCCGCAGCCGCAGGGGCGGATCGATGATCCGTGCCGCAACCCGCAGCAGTTTCGCCGCCCCAGTCTGTCGGAGCGCGGCAAGCTGTTTGCGCCGGGTGAACTGGCGCGCTGAGTTGCCGAGGTCCGGACGAACGCTAGACTGCGGTCGTGGATCTTTCCGCGACCGCCCAGTCCAGCGCAGCCGAAGCGGTTGTGAACGGTGACTTGCGCGTGCCGTCGCCTGCGGCGCTCGCGATGATCGACCGGCTGATCGGGTTCCCGACGGTCAGCCGCGACTCCAACCTCGGGCTCATCGAATTCGCGCGCGACGAGCTGGCCCGGCTCGGCGTCGGCTCGCAACTGATCTACGACGTCTCGAAGAAGAAGGCGAATCTCTTTGCGACGTTGTCGTCGGAACCAGACCGTCTGAAAACCGGTGGACTCGTGCTGTCCGGCCACACCGACACGGTGCCGGTCGATGGCCAGGACTGGACGAGCGACCCGTTTGTGGCCGCCCATCGCGACGGCCGCATCCACGGCCGCGGCACAGCCGACATGAAGGGCTTCATCGCGATCGCGCTCGCTTGGGCGTCGCGTTTTCTGGCGGCGCAGGATCGCTTGCCGGTGCACCTGTCGCTGACCTATGACGAGGAAACCACCTTTCTCGGCGTGCGCGGACTGGTGGCGGATCTGGCCGAGCGCGGCTTCCGGCCGGCGGGTTGCCTGATCGGCGAACCGACCGACATGCAGGCGATCGTGGCGCACAAGGGCAAGCGCGATTTCTGTTGCAGGGTGCGAGGGCGCGAATCGCACTCGGCGCTGACGCCGGAGGGTGTCAATGCGATCGAGTTTGCGGCACGCCTGATCACCTTCATCCGCAACCTGGCCGATCGCCTGTCGCGCGACGAGCCGCGCGATGTGCGCTTCGCGGTGCCGTACAGCACGTTGCAGACCGGTGTGATCAACGGTGGCATTGCGGTCAACGTGGTGCCGCGCGATTGCGAGTTTAGGTTCGAGATGCGCAATCTGCCGGCGACGTCGCAGGACACACTGAGCCGGGAGATCATGGCCTTCGCCGAACACCACCTCGTTCCCGAGATGCACGCCGTTGCGGCCGGTTCCGGCATCGACTTCGAACTCGGCATGAACGTGCCGGCGTTCGGCATCGCGCCCGATGCGCCGCTGGTCCGCTGGGCGCAACAGGTCGCGCGGTCAGCGGATCGAGGTGCCGGCGCGGTCAGCTTCGGCACCGAAGCGAGCATCTTTTCCGAGGCCGGCATTCCGACGGTGGTGCTGGGGCCAGGCTCGATCGAGCAGGCACACAAGCCCGACGAGTACATCAGCTACGCGCAGGTTGCTGCGTGCGAGCTATTGTTTGAGCGCATGATTGCCGAGCCTTGGACGCCCCAGTGAAGAATCCGCAGACATCCGCCGGGCGCCCGATCGCCGTCGCGATCGCGTCAGTGGCCTGTGCGCTTGCCGTTGCACTGGGCGCGGGCTGCAAGCCGAGCGCGCCGGACAAGTCGGCGCCGTCAGGTCCGGTTGCCAGCGAGTACGACGCAGCGCCGACGACAAACGCAGCCGCCACGCCTGCGCCGGTCCCGACGGCGCCGATGAAAGGCATCGTTGCCGGCGCCGGAGTGGATCCGAAGGCATCGAAGGCCGACGGCAAGCCGCCTGCGCTCGACTTCCCGATTCCGCGCACGGTGGCGGTCGGCAAGTCGGACGACGTGTCGTTCGTGATCCAGGGCGCTTCGATCGAACCGCGCAACCCCGAATCGGTGCGGCTGGTGCTGCTGGTGCGGATGAACAATCGGTCCGCCTATGGCGTCAACCTGTGGGACGCAAACTTCCGGCTGATCACGCACGACGCCGTGATCCCGGCCAACGGCGGACTCAATGTGCTGGTGGATCCGCGCAGCGACTCGATGCTCGAGCGCGTGCAGTTCGTCGTGCCGCTCACGTCGGCCCCGCGCGCATTGAAGCTCGAGCACGGCGGCGAGTCCGTCGAACTGCCGCTGCGTTTTCTGCCATGAGCGTGCACGGCCGCTCCGAAGCGCTCATCCCGCAGCGCGCAGCGCGGAGGGTCGTCTCATGACCGAGACGATCGTCCGGGCGGCTTGCCCACACGACTGTCCCGACACCTGCGCAATGCTGGTGACGGTAAAGCTGGAGCAGGGGAAACGCGTTGCGATCAAGGTGGCCGGGGACCCGACGCATCCGACCACTGCCGGAACGCTGTGCACCAAGGTCAGCCGTTACCTCGAGCGCACCTACCATCCTGATCGCCTGCTGCATCCGCTCAGGCGGGTCGGGCGCAAGGGTGACGGTCGCTTCGAACGCATCAGCTGGGACGACGCGCTCGACGAGATCGCGACGCGCCTGCAGAAATCGCCGCGGTCGATCCGCAGCGCATCGTGCCCTACAGCTACGCCGGCACGATGGGCATGGTCCAGGGCGAAGCGATGGCGAGCCGCTTCTTCCACAAGCTGGGCGCGAGCTTCCTCGATCGCACGATCTGCGCCACCGCCGGCGGCGAAGCGCTCACCGCCACGATCGGCACGCGCGACGGCACCGACATCGAGCAGTTCCAGAACGCGAAGCTGATCGTGTTCTGGGGGACGAATGCGATCGCGTCCAACCTGCACCTGTGGAGCCGCGCGCAGGAGGCCAAGCGCAATGGCGCGAAGCTGATCGCGATCGATCCGTACCGTTCGCTGACGGCCGAAAAGTGCCACCAGCACATCGCGCTGCTGCCGGGGACCGACGGCGCCTTCGCGCTCGGCGTCATGCACGTGCTGGTGCGCGAAGGCTGGCTCGACCGTGACTACATCGAGCGCTACACGCTGGGTTTCGACGCACTGGCAGAACGCGCGCGCGAGTTCGATCCCGCCCACGTCGCTTCGATCTGTGGCATCACCGCAGCAGAGGTCGAGCAGTTCGCACGCGACTACTGGGAGATCCGCCCGGCAGCAATCCGACTGAACTACGGCATGCAGCGAGCGGCCGGCGGCGGAAACGCGGTGCGAGCCGTGGCCTGCCTGCCCGCGCTGGCGGGCCACTGGCGTGATCCGGCCGGCGGGGTGCTGCTGTCGACCAGCGGCAACTATCCGGTCGACGCGGCGCGGCTCTACCGTCCCGAGCTTCTGGATGGCCGCACGCCGCGCACGATCAACATGTCGACAATCGGCCACGACCTGCTGCACGCCGATCCGCCGATCGATGCGCTGATCGTCTACAACAGCAACCCGGTCGCCGTCGCGCCGCAGTCGCGCGAAGTCGCGACCGGCTTCGCGCGCGAGGATCTCTTCACCGTCGTGCTCGAACACTTCCAGACCGATACCGCCGACTACGCCGATATCGTGCTGCCCGCCACGACGCAGCTCGAGCACGTCGACGTGCACAAGTCGTACGGCCATCTTTACCTGCTGGCCAACAATCCCGCGATCGATCCGCTCGGCGAGGCGTTGCCGAACAGCGAAATCTTCCGCCGCCTGGCGGCGAAGATGGGCTACCTCGAGCCGGCGTTCCGTGAAACCGACGACGAGCTTGCAGTGCAGGCCTTCGCCCCGCACGGCCCGACGGCGAAGTACAACTGGCCACGGTTGAAGCAAGCCGGATGGGAGCGACTCGACCTGCCCGCGACGCCATGCGCCGTTCGCCGCAGGGCAACTTCCCGACGCCCTCGGGCAAGTGCGAGTTCCAGTCCGAGTCGCTCGCGAGCATCGGCGTCGATCCGCTGCCGGCCTATGTTCCGCCCAACGAAGGTCCGACTTCGAACCCGGCGCTGGCCGAGCGGTTCCCGCTGGCAATGATCTCGCCGCCGGCCCGCAACTTCCTCAACTCGAGTTTCGTCAATGTCACCAGCCTGCGTGCGACCGAAGGCGAACCGTCGCTCGAAGTCCATCCCGTTGATGCGGCCGATCGGAATATCACCGACGGCGATACGGTGCGCGTGTTCAACGAGCGCGGATCGTACGAACTGCGCGCCCGAGTCACCGACCGGGCGCGCCGCGGCTGCGTTGTGGCACTGTCGATCTGGTGGAAGAAGCTGGCTGCAGACGGCGCGCAACGCCAACGAGGTCACGAGCCCGGCGCTGACCGACATCGGGCGCGGCCCGACCTTCTACGACTGCCTGGTCGAGGTCGAGCGGTCACACTGACGATCCCGTTTGCGTCATGGCGCGGTCGGATAGATCGTCGACAATGAAGCTGTTGCTGCTGACGCGAAGATCCGGTCGATGCTCCGCGAGGGACGTTCACTGTTCAAGCTGCCGAGTTCGTCGGCCTATGACCCGGCGCGCTGGGCCGAAGCGGCTTTCGACGTCTGGCAGGGTTCATACCTCTCGCGCAGCGCCATCACACATGCGGCCGAGCGCCGCACGCGCGGCCTGATCGACTACGTGCGCGCCGCTTCTCCGTTTTACGCGAAGCGCTATCGTCGGCTGCCTGCCGCCGGGGTCTCCCTTGCCGACCTGCCGCCAGTCACCAAGCGCGAGCTGATGGACGACTTCGACGCCGTCGTCACGCAGGACGGTGTGACGCGGCGCGCCGTCGAGGAATTCATCGCCGAGCCCGAGCGCATCGGGCACGTGCTCAATGGCCGCTTTGGCGTCTGGACGAGTTCGGGCACCACCGGCATGCCCGGTTACTTCGTCCATGATCCGGATGCGATGGCCGTGTACGACGCGCTCGAGGGGCAGCGCTTCCGCGGCGTGCGCTCGCCCACGGATCTCGTGCGGCAGCTGATGGAAGGCGATCGCTATGCGATGGTGGCCGCCACCGACGGTCACTACGCGGGGGTCGCGACCGTCGAGCGGATGCGCCATTGGGCGCCGTGGATGGCCGACGCCGTGCGGGCGTTTGCGTTGCTGCAGCCGTGCTCGCAACTGGTGCTGCAGCTGAATGCGTACCGGCCGACGATACTGGCCACCTATCCCACGGCCGCCGAGATGCTGGCCGAGGAACAGGAGGCCGGGCGGTTGCGATTGCGACCGCGCGAAATCTGGACCGGCGGCGAGGTGCTGTCGGAACCGACGCGACTGCGCGTGCAGCGGGCCTTCGGCTGCCGTGTGCGCAGCGCCTACGGCGCGTCGGAGTTCCTGCCGATCGCCTGGGATTGCCTGCACCGCCGGCTGCACGTCAACGCCGACTGGGTCGTGCTGGAACCGGTCGACCGGCAGGGCCGGCCGGTCGAGCCCGGCACGCGTTCGCATTCGGTGCTGCTGACCAACCTGGCGAACCGCGTGCAGCCACTGATCCGCTACGACCTCGGCGACGCCGTGACCGTGCATCCGGACCGCTGCGCCTGCGGCAGCCATTTTCCGTCGGTGTCGGTCGAGGGCCGCTGCGACGACACGCTGCGGCTGCCGGGTCGGCGCGGCGGCGAAGTCACCGCTGGTTCCGCTCGCGCTCGAAACGGTGCTGGAGGAGGGTGCCGGCGCCCATGAATTCCAGGTCGTGCAGCGCGCGGACGGCGCCCTGACGATTCATCTCGGCGCGCAGGAGCAGCGTCGGCGCGGGCCGGTCCGCGCCGCACTGCGCCGGTACTTCGAGACTTGCGACGTCGGTCCGGTGGAAATTCTGATCTCGCGCCGCGCACCGACGCGCGAACCGGCCAGCGGCAAGCTGCGCCGGGTCATCTGTCGGCTGGCGCACTGAGGGATTTCGCCGCCGATCGCGGGTTGGGCACAATCCGCAGCATGGTCTTGCGCGTTCCCTTTCGGCTGGTTCCGTCGTCATCCCGTGCTGTGGCTCGTCGGCGCGGCCGTGTTGCTGGTGGGGCTTGGGCGCAGGCTGTTCGACGCTCGGTTACTACGCGCAATCGATCCAGGGCCACATGGCCGTCATGGAGGCGGCGCGGCCGATTCCCGAAGTCATCGACGATCCAAACGCCGCGGCGCCGCTCAAGCAGCGACTCGAGCGCGTGCAGCAGATCCGCGCCTACGCGTCGATCCGACCTGGCGACTCCCCGACAACAGCAGCTACACGCGCTATGCCGACCTGAAGCGCCCCTACGTGGTCTGGAACGTGTTCGCGGCGCCGGAACTGTCGCTGCAGCTCAAGCAGTGGTGCTATCCGGTCGTGGGCTGCGCCGGTTATCGGGGCTACTTCGACCCGGCGGCGGCCGAAGCGGCGGCGGCCGAACTGCGTGCAACCGGCCTCGAGGTCAACGTCGCCGGCGTGCCGGCCTATTCGACGCTGGGATGGTTTTCGGATCCGCTGCTCAACACCTTCATCGGCGGCACCGAGGGCCAGGTGGCCGGGCTGGTCTTCCATGAACTGGCACATCAGGTCGTATTCGTCGGCGGCGACACGACCTTCAACGAGTCGTTTGCGACGGCGGTCGAGCGCGAGGGCGTGCAAGCGCTGGCTGGATGCGCGGGGCGACGACTCGACGCGCCGGGCCTACGCCGAGTTCGCGCAGCGCCGCTCGCAGTTTCTGGATCTCCTGCTGAAGTACCGCAACCTGCTGCAGGAGAATTACTGCCAGCGCCGTCGCCGAACGAAGCGAAACGCGCGCGCAAGCAGCAGCTGTTTGCGGAACTGAAGCAGGAGTACGTGCGACTCAAGGAAAGCTGGGGCGGGTATTCCGGCTATGACCGCTACTTCGCGCAGGACCTGACCAACGCCCATCTGGCGGCGGTCGGGGCTTACAACGATCTCGTGCCGGCATTCGATGCACTGCTGGCGCAGTCGAACGGGAACATGCCGGCGTTCTATTCCGAAGTGAAGCGCATCGCCGCGTTGCCCAAGGCCGAACGCGATGCCGCACTGAATCGACTGCAGCCGTCGTCTCGCTAGCGAGGCCCGGGCTCGCAGAGGCGAGCGGCTATGATCTGATCAAGGTTGATCCGTCCGCGCGGGCGGCACGACCCATTCCAAAAAGACGCCGCGTGCGACGTGCGAAACGAGGAGACATCGGATGGACCGGTTCTGGCTGAAGAACTATCCGAAGGGCGTGCCCGCCGACATCGACTACCACCAGTACAAGTCGCTGGTGCAGCTGCTGGAAGAAGCGTTCAAGAAGTACAGCGGCCAGACCGCGTACAGCTGCATGGGCAAGCCGCTGACCTTCGGCGAGCTCGACGAGCAGTCGGCAGCGATCGGCGCCTGGCTGCAGAGCCGCGGGCTTCACCAAGGGCAAGCGCGTCGCGATCATGATGCCGAACGTGCTGCAGTATCCGGTGGTGCTGGCTGGCGTGCTGCGTGCCGGTTGCACGGTCGTCAACGTCAATCCGCTGTACACGCCGCGGGAGCTCGAGCACCAGCTCAAGGACTCCGGCGCCGAGGCGATCTTCATCCTCGAGAACTTCGCGACGACGCTGCAGCAGGTGATCGGCAAGGTGCCGACCAGGCACTGTCGTCGTCTGCGCCATGGGCGACATGCTGGGCTTCGCCAAGGGCCTGCTGGTCAATTTCGTCGTGCGCAACGTCAAGAAGATGGTGCCCGAGTACACGCTCGCCAATGCGCTGCGCTGGAACGAGGTGCTCGCCGACGGCCTGCGCATGACGCTGAAGCCGGTCGACGTGACGCTCGAATGACACGGCCTTCCTGCAGTACACCGGCGGCACGACCGGGCGTCAGCAAGGGCGCGCAACTGCTGCACCGGAACATCGTCGCCAACGTGCTGCAGTCCGAAGCCTGGTACCAGCCGGCGCTGAAGAAGCTCAAGCCGGGCGAGCAGCTGACCGTCATCACTGCGCTGCCGCTGTATCACATCTTCGCGCTGACGGCGTGCGCGATGCTGTCGGCGCGCGTCGGCGGCCATTGCGTGCTGATCCCGAACCCGCGCGACATTCCGGGCTTCGTCAAGGAGCTGCAGAAGGTACAGCTACAACGTGCTTCCCGGCGGTCAACACCCTGTTCAACGGTCTGCTGAACAACGAGGACTTCCGCAAGCTCGACTTCTCGCGGCTGCTGCTGTCGCTCGGGCGGCGGCATGGCCGTGCAGCAGGCAGTGGCCGAGAAGTGGCTCAAGCTGACGGGCTGCCCGATCTGCGAAGGCTACGGCCTGTCGGAGACCTCGCCCGGCGCCACCTGCAACCCGACCGACACCGACGCTACACCGGCACGATCGGGCTGCCGATGCCGTCGACCGAGATCGCGATCCTCGACGACGCCGGCGGTGTCCTGCCCATCGGCGCGGTCGGCGAGATCGCAATCCGCGGCCCGCAGGTCATGGTGGGCTACTGGAAGCAGTCCGACGAGACCGCCAAGGTCATGACGGCCGACGGCTTCTTCAAGTCCGGCGATATCGGCGTGATGGATGCCGACGGCTACACGAAGATCGTCGACCGCAAGAAGGACATGATCCTGGTGTCGGGCTTCAACGTGTACCCGAACGAGGTCGAGGGCGTGGTCGCCGCGCATCCCGGCGTGCTCGAGTGCGCCGCCGTCGGCGTGCCCGACGAGAACTCGGGCGAGGCGGTGAAGCTCTTCGTCGTCAAGAAGGACCCGGCGCTGACCGAGAAGGAACTGATGGAGTACTGCAAGGAGCAGCTGACCGGCTACAAGAAGCCGAAGTACATCGAGTTCCGCAGCGACCTGCCGAAGACCAACGTCGGCAAGATCCTGCGCCGCGAGTTGCGGGACGAAAAGAAGGCGGCCTGAGTTCGAGGTCGTACAAGCGAAGGCCGCCACGGGCGGCCTTCTTTGTTGGTGCATGCCTTGACTGCGTGCTTCCGACGCGCTGGAAACCATTGACTCACCCCTGCTTCGAGGAGGCACCGATGAAAGAACGAGAGAAGAAGGACCGCCGCGGCCCGCCCACGGGCACGCGGACGGGTCCGCGCGCACGTGCGGCTCAGGCGCGCACCTTCGGCGATCCCTTCAAGCGGGCCGAGCGACCGGCGCGCGGCGAGGCACCCCGCGAGCGGATGCATGCTCCGGTATCGGGCGCGATCCGGCTCGATCCGGATGTCGCTCGGGTCTTCCGCGATTCCGAAACTGTCAACGAAGCGCTGCGCATGGTGATGCGCCTGGCACGCTTCGCCAGCGGCACGGCCCTCCGGTCCGCCGCGCGATCGCCCGCCGGCCTTTCGTGAACGCGCTCCCGGACCACCGCGCCGCGCCGAACGAGGTGATCGCCCGCAAGGACCGCGCAAGCCGCGCTTCGAGGAGTAGCGTCGCAATTTCGCGACGCGCGAGTGTTCACTTCGTTGCCGCGGGACAAGTCTCTATCCCGTGATCATGCGGCCGCAGGGAATTGACGCCGCATTTGCGTGAATCTTCGGCTTTGCGACAGCGTTCAAATTGGCCTACCTTTTTCGTGGGGGCTGCAGAGGCATTGCGGAGGTGGGCATGAAGCACTGGCGGATCGGCGGACTGGCATTGATGCTGACAACCGGCTCGGCCCTGGCACAGCTTCAGGGGCCCGGGTTGAGCGTGCCGCTTGACGCGGAGCATGCGGTCGAACTGAGTCCGGGCATCGGACTGCGCGGCTGGATCGGCGGCCGCCCCGGACTGCTTGCCAGCGACGGCCTGGTCGCAAGCTCGATGGTTCTGGCCGACTGGCATCCCTTGGCCAACGGATTTCGCCTGTCGGGCGGACTGGCTTACGGTTCGCTGCGACTTGAACCCTTGGCGACCTCGGGGTTTGGATCGGAACGGTACCTGCGGGATCCGGGGTCGAGTGCCGCGGGTCTGGATCCCCGTTCATGGCTGGCGCGCGGCAATCCCTACCTTGGCCTGGGCTGGGGCCAGGGCATCGGCTCACGCAGCCGTCTGTACGTCAGCGCCGATCTTGGGGTGATGTATCAGCGCGGCGGCCTGTCGACCTGGGGCTGTCCGGCGGGTATCCCGACGGCGCTCTGCGGACCGGATGCGCGCGCGTTGGACGCCCCTTCCGGACTGGACGACGCGCGCTTCGCGCCGATGATGTCGTTCGGCGTCGGCCTGCGCTTCTGACCTGACTTGACCTCGCGCGGTCAGCCGGCCAGGCTGCCGAAGGCGGTGCGTTCGCCTTCGACCAGCGCGCGACGCAGGCTGCGATACAGGTGTGAAACGTCGAAGGTCTCGCCGGACTTGGCGCGCAGCCGGATGTTCATCGCGTCGGCACGCGCGCGCACTTTCAACGACTCGAGCTTGGTGCGGTCGAACAGGCGTATCGTCACCGTCCGCCGAGCCACTGAAGGCAGTCAGGACCGCATGCTGACGGCCGCCGAGACCGCTGAACTGGATCTCGACCTCGTTGTTCCGCTCCCGCACCCGCATCAACATGACCGCCTCCGCAGCGCATTTTCAGCGCGCAATGTGACAGTGGGATTGTTGTGCCACATCGACAATCCGCCGTATGGCGGATTAGGCAAGTCGCGTGCCGACTATTCGGCAGCCTCAGCGCCTAAAGGTGCAGTGCAACCGGCGCTTGATCGCCGGTTGCCGCGGCGCGTGCGTCGACGCCCTAGAACAGATGGCGTAACCCGACGGCAAACTGTGACCTGTCGAAGATCTGCGAGGCCTGCGGCAGTGCACTGCCGCTCGCTTGCGTCACTCGCCCGTCCCACTCGCGCTGCGCGTAGCCCAGGTACAAGTTGGTGCGGCGCGAGAACGGGTAGTCGTAGCCGATTCCCCAGACGGAGTAGTCGGGCTCGAACTGCGCCAGCCCGTTGATGATGTTCTTGGCGTCGGAGTACTGGTACGAGCCGCGGAGGTTGCCGCCGAACAGCGGGACCGTCACGCCAAGAATCCAAGCGTTGTTGTCGTAGTAACCGATGCCGGTCGGCACTATGGCCGAAGGCAGGCCGTTCCCGACACCGCTTACCGTGATAGTGGTGCTGATGTTGCTCTGGTCGGCCCAGCCGCCGTGCAGTTTCAGGAACTTGAAGTCGAACGTGCCGCCCAGCTGCAGCATCTTCTGGTCGGGGTTGCCGGCACCGGGGCGCCCGGCAGAGCCCGCGTCGGCGTAGGCGATGACGTCATAGGTAGCCGAGACGAACAACGGACCCCAGGCCCAGTTGGCGCCGAAGTTGTACGCCGAGGTGTTGCTACCCTGCGGAGCGGTCTCGGCGAGATCGATGTTTCCCGAATACTGCGCGGCGAACTTGAGGCCGGCCCACGACGGTGACGCCCAGATGATCGAGTTGTCTTCACGCAGGCCGGCAGTCGGTATGAACGTCGACCCCAGCGTTGCGAGGCCCCAGCCTGCCGAGAAAGGATCCACCGGGCTCCACAGGTCGAACGAGCCGGTGCCCGACGAGGGTGTCGCAATGCGCCCCAGCGCGATCGTGCCGAAGGCCGCCTGCTGCAGTCCGGCCCAGGCCTGACGCCCAAAGATCCGTCCGCCCTGACTCGACGTTCCGGTCGACGCGTCAAAACCGCCCTCGAGCGTGAAGACGGCACTCCAGCTGCGGCCCAGCGCTTCCGACCCCCGAATGCCGAAACGGCTGCCCGACTGGTAGCCGCTGTCGATGCCCCAGATGCTTTCCTGCGACCAGTTCGGCACGGCGCTCGTGCCGACATTGACGCCGGACTCGTTCCACTGAACGCCGAGGTCGACGATGCCGTAGAGCGTCACGCTCGATTGCGCGCCAGCGGCACCGGAGATGGCGCCGAACACGGCCAGCGCGATAAGACTTTTTCTCATGTGTGCCTCCATCGAGGTCAGGCTGCCGGCGCCGTGCGGTCCTGCGTTCAAACCGTTGCGACACACAGGACGAGAGCAGCTCGGGACTTTGCTGAGCTAACAACAAACCCAATACCATTTTTACTTTTATGCCAAGTGAGGGCCGGGGTATTGCCCCGGCTCAAGCACGCCGCGAACGGCTTACACTCGCAGCGATAGCGCGACCTTCGCTAGCGTCGTGCCTGGCTGCGTTCCGCGCCAAGCTGGCCGAATCTGCCGGTCATGCAATCCGGAGAGGATGACGAGAGCCACGGTGGCACCGATCAGTGCCATCAGCATGTCCGACTGCGTGTCCCACGGATCGCCCTG
Organism: uncultured beta proteobacterium; assembly: GCA_963724365.1. Classification (GTDB taxonomy): domain Bacteria; phylum Pseudomonadota; class Gammaproteobacteria; order Burkholderiales; family Burkholderiaceae_F; genus JALORV01. Next base: position 41,639 of record CAVRUR010000007.1, read on the forward strand.
CGTGCCGAGGAACTCGTCGGCACCCTGGCCCAGCGCCAGCGCGGACCACCACTCGATCAGCTCGTAGGCTGCGCTGATGGCGAGCGCGACGCAGACGCACAGGAATGCCAGCATGCGACGGCCGCGCACATAGTCGCCGCGCACGAGGATCTCGCGGGCGATCATGGCCGGCACGAAACCCTGCATGAAGTGCCCGAGCTTGTCGTACGGATTGCGCGACAGCCCGAAGGCTTCCTGCACCCAGTGCCCGAGCGGGACCCTCGCGTAGGTGTAGGCACCGCCCAGGATCAGCACCAGCGCGTGCGCGCAGATCAGCACGTACAGCAGCGTGGTCAGCGGATAGCGTTCGCGCGTGGCCAGCAGCAGCGGGATGGCGATCAGCACCGGCGCGACTTCCAGGAACCAGGTGATGCGGTCGTACGGCCGCCAGCCCGACACGACCAGTGCGATGATCGTGACCATGAGCAGTACAGCGAGCAGCGACGTGCGGCGGTCGGAGATCATCATGCGGTGGTGCGGTGGACGGTTCCTGATTATCGCTGCAGCTGCAGCGTGGATGACTATCGCCGCCGCGGCGCAGCGGTTGCCGGCGCTCGACGCGCACGGCGACCGCATCACGGTTTCCGGCCTGTCTTCCGGGGCGTTCATGGCGGTACAGCTCGCAGTCGCGCATTCCGCTCGTGTCAACGGCGTCGGCGTCTTTGCCGGCGGTCCGTACTACTGCGTCGGCATCAATCCGACCCGTGCGGAAAGCGTCTGCATGCAGGGCAGTCCGGGTGCCGGCGGCTCGATCAAGGATGCTGAACGACTTGCGAACTTGCGACTGATCGATTCGACGCAGAACCTGCGCAGCATGAAGGCCTGGCTACTTGCCGGGGAAGCTGACAGCCGGGTGGTGACCCCGGTGGTGCGCGCGAACTACGAATTCTTCGCCCACTACAACGCGACCGGCGCGCAGTTCCGGTTGCAGCCCGGGCTGGGCCATGGCCTGCCGACACCGACGCAGGGCGTCGCGTGCGATGCCAGCGAGAGCCCGTTCATCAACCGCTGCGGCGTCGATCTCGTCGGTGAGATGCTGACCTCACTGCTTCCGGGCAGTCTGGCCATGGTCCATCGCAGGGGCGCATCGTCGCGTTCGACCAGGCCGAGTTCGTGCCGACGTGGCGACGCTGGTGGTCGATGTCGTCGTTCGGCCCGACCGGTTACGCCTTCGTGCCGCCGCAGTGCGAGAAGAACACGAAGTGCCGCGTGCATGTGGCCCTGCACGGCTGCAAGCAGGACGTGACGGCGATCGGCGAGGTCTTCGTGCGCGATGCCGGCTACAACGCCTGGGCCGCGGCGCATGACGTGATCGTGCTCTATCCGCAGGCGCAGGCCAGCCAGCCCACGATGATGGCGTGGTGGCTGCCGTTCAACCCGAACGGCTGCTGGGACTGGTGGGGCTACACCGGTACCGACTACGCCGTGAAGACCGGCGTGCAGGTCCAGGCCATCATGGCGATGATCGATCGCCTGGCGCAGCCGCGCTGACCGCCGCAGCAGCAGCTGCCGTGGCCTCGGCCGCGGTCAACGCGTCCAGCAGTCCGGTGACTTCGTCGACCAGCGATGCGCTGAGTGGCGCCAGCGGACTGGCCGTCCGGCACGAACGCGTGTCGAGCGATCAGCGCCTGCGCGGAGGGCGGCAACTCGCGCTCGACATAGCGCCAGCCGAAGTCGAAGCGGTCCGGCCGGTGCTGCATGCCGAGCAGTTCGACCAGCGCGCGGACCAGGACCTGATAGAAGCCATACGCCTCGAGCGCGTGTCCGCGCTCCAGTTCCTTGTCCACCAGCATCGAATACACCGGCACGGCGCCGCGCAACTGCGCGAGTCGATGCGCACGCCGACGCGCCAGCGCGTCTCCGTCCATCGGACGCGGCGTCAACGAGGCATCGCGGTCGAACCAGACGATCGTCTCGCCATGCCGCTCCCGTTCGAGGAACGCGACGATGCCCGCCGGCGTGATCACCGAGCAATCGACCGCGAAATGACGAGGCGCGTCGGCGAGGAAGTAGAACCGCTGAACCATGTCCGGAAAGCCGGGCGGATCGACGCGCCAGGTGTGGGTGATCGGTGCGAGGGTCCGCAGCGCTGCCTCGACGATCGCGAAGATTGCCGTGGCGCCAGCCACCGGCGCCACGATCATCAGATCGAGATCGGAGTACTCGTCGGCACGGCCACGGGCAGCCGCGCCACCTTCACCGATCGCCGCGATGGCCGGGTCGTCGCGCAACATCGCAACGATCGTTGCCGCGACGCGTTCCCGATAGGCGGCCGCGCTTCCGCTCACTCTGAAGGAAGTCGATATGGTCCTGCCGGTTCTCAGTGGAGCCTCCGCGCTGCGCGCTGCGGCGCGAGCTGGCTTGGGGCGGCCCGGCGCTGCGCTCAGTCGACCTTGGCGTTGGAGAACTTCACGACCCGCGTCCACTTGTCGGTCTCGGCGCGGATGAACGCGGCGAACTGTTCCGGCGTGTTGCCGCCGGGATCGGCGCCCTGCGCGAGGAATCGCTCGCGCACCTCGGGCAGCGCCAGGGCCTTCGCGACGTCGGCCTGGATCTTGTCGACGATGGCGCGCGGGCGTGCCGGCGGGCGCAAACAGTCCGAACCAGGAACTGGCATCGAAGCCCTTCAGCCCGGCAGCCTCTTCGATCGTCGGTACGTTCGGGCAGGGCCGGCGAGCGGGTGCGCGACGTGACCGCCAGCGCCTTGAGCCGGCCGCTCTTGATGTGCGGCAGCGCCGACGGCAGGTTGTCGAACATCACGTTCATGTTGCCGGCGATCAGGTCGGTGATGGCCGGCGCCGAGCCGCGATACGGAAAGTGCACCATGTAGACGCCGGTCACCGTCTTGAAGAGTTCGCCCGACAGGTGGATCGACGTGCCGTTGCCGCTCGAGGCCATGTTGAGCTGTCCCGGCCGCGCCTTGGCGTACTCGATGAATTCGGCGACCGTGTTCACCGGCAGCTTCGGAATTGACGACCATCACGTTCGGCACGCCCGCGGCCAGCGTGATCGGAACGAAGTCCTTCGCCGGATCGAACGGCATCTTCGCGCCGCTCTGCGCGAACAGCGCCTTGTTGATCGCATGCGTGCCGACGGTGCCCATCAGCAGCGTGTAGCCGTCGGGAGCGCTCTTGGCGACCAGGTCGGCGCCGATGTTGCCGCCGGCGCCCGGGCCGGTTCTCGATGACGACCGGGTGCTGCCACATGCGCTGCAGTTCGACGCCGAGCGAGCGCGCCACGATGTCGGTCGTGCCGCCGGGCGGGAAGGGCACGACGATGCGCACCGCCTTGGTCGGCCACGTCTGGGCCTGCGCGGGCGCAAGCGCGATCACGGCGAATGCGACGACGGCGAGCAGGCGACCGAACATGACGTCTCCTTTGATCTAGGTTGTGCGGCAAGTCTGCCGTGTGCGATCGCGTTCGTCTATGCTGGCCGCAGCGGAGGAACACCGGTGACGGCGACGCAACGACACGTGCCAGCGCTACGTGCTGGCGCTCGACCAGGGCACGACGAGTTCGCGCGCCATCGTCTTCGACCGGACCGGGCGGATCGTGACGTCGGCGCAGAAGGAGTTCCGCCAGATCTATCCGCAGCCCGGCTGGGTCGAGCATGACGCCAGCGAGATCTGGTCGACGCAGCTGGCCTGCGCGCAGTCGGCGCTGCGGCAGGCCGGTATCCGCGCCCAGGACGTGGCGGGCATCGGCATCACCAACCAGCGCGAGACGACGGTGCTGTGGGACCGTGCCACCGGCGCGCCGATTGCCAATGCCATCGTCTGGCAGGATCGGCGCACCAGCGAGCGTTGCGCCGGCATTGCGCGAACGCGGCCTCGAGGATCGCGTTGCGGGCGAAGACCGGGCCTGGTGCTCGACCCGTATTTCTCCGCGACCAAGATCGAGTGGCTGCTCGACCATGTGCCCGGCGCGCGTGCGCGGGCCGAGCGCGGCGAACTGGCCTTCGGCACCGTCGACAGCTGGCTGATCTGGAACCTGACCGGGGGCTCGGTCCACGTCACCGACGTCAGCAATGCATCGCGCACACTGCTGGTCAATCTCGCGACACTCGACTGGGACGACGAACTGCTGCAGCTCTTCAACGTGCCGCGCGCGTTGCTGCCTCGGATCACATCGTCGAGCGAGGTCGTCGGGGAGTCGCAGCCCGAACTCTTCGGCGCGCCGATACCGATCGCCGGCAACGCCGGCGACCAGCAGGCCGCGACGTTCGGCCAGGCCTGCTTCACGCCGGGCATGGCGAAGAACACCTATGGCACCGGCGCCTTCATGCTGATGAATGTCGGCACGCCGCCGCAGGCTTCGTACAATCGCTTGCTGGCGACCGCCGGCTGGCGCATCGGGGCCGGGCCCGGCACCGCCACCTACATGCTCGAGGGCAGCGTCTTCGTCGCCGGCGCCGTCGTGCAGTGGCTGCGCGACGGGCTGGGACTCATCGAGCGTTCGGAGCATGTCGAGGCCCTGGCGCGGCAGGCGACCGGACAGCGGCGGCGTCGTATCTGGTGCCGGCGTTCGTCGGGCTCGGCGCGCCGCACTGGGATCCCGATGCACGTGGCTTGCTGATCGGCGTGACGCGTGGCACCTCGCGCGCGCACGTGGCACGCGCCGCGCTCGAATCGATCGCGTTCCAGTCGTGCGATGTGCTGGACGGCGATGCAGCGCGATGCCCACCGGCCGCTGACCGAACTTGCGCGTCGACGGCGGCGCTGCGCGCAACGACCTGCTGATGCAGTTCCAGGCCGATCGTCATGGGCGTGCCGGTCGTGCGGCCGGAAGTGACGGAAACGACCGCGCTCGGCGCGGCCTATCTCGCCGGGCTGGCGACCGGCGTGTGGTCGGCAACGGACGAACTCGACGCAACTGTGGCGCGCCGAGCGCCGCTTCGAGCCGATGATGCAGTGCCGACGAGCGCTGAAGCGCTGATGGACGCAGTGGCGGCGCGCGGTGGAACGGTCGCGACAGTGGGTGGAATAGGCGACGAGGTGCGGGCGCCGGTCATCGAGCGCGCCGCGCTGCTGGCGGCGCTGCGCGATTCGCGGCCCTGGGACGTGCTCGTCATCGGCGGCGGTGCGACCGGACTCGGCATCGCGGTCGATGCGGCATCGCGCGGCCTGCGCACCGCGCTGATCGAAGCGCGCGACTTTTCGAGCGGCACGTCGAGCCGCAGCACCAAGCTGATCCACGGCGGCGTGCGCTATCTCGCGCAGGGCAACGTCAAGCTGGTGCGCGAAGCGCTGATCGAGCGTGCGCTGCTGCTCGCCAACGCGCCGGCGCTCGTGCGTCCGATGGAGTTCATCGTGCCGTGCTACCGGCCGCTCGAGCGCGAGTTCATGCGCGTCGGCCTCGGCCTGTACGACGGACTGGCTGGCACGCGCGGCATCGGCCCGACGCGGTGGCTCTCGCGCGCCGAAACGCTCGCGCGGCTGCCGACCGTGCGGCACCGAAGGCCTGCCGGCGGCGTGTCCTACTGGGACGCCCAGTTCGACGATGCGCGGCTCGCGATCGCGCTGATGCGCACCGCCTGCCGGCTCGGCGCCACCGCGATCAACTATGTCCGTGCCGACTCACTGCGTGTGAATGCAGGATCGCATCGAGGCCGTGCACGGCAATCGATGCGGAGACCGACGAGCGCTTCGAACTGCGCGCCAAGGTCGTCTACAACGCCACCGGCGTCTGGGTCGATCGCATTCGCGCGATGGCCGATGCGACGGTGCGGCCGATCGTCGCGCTCAGCCGTGGCTCGCACATCGTCGTCGACGCACGCTTCCTGCCCGGCGAGCGGGCGCTGATGATTCCGAAGACTGCCGATGGCCGCGTGCTCTTCGCGATTCCCTGGCTCGGGCACCTGATCGTCGGCACCACCGACGTGCCGACCGATGCTGCGGCGTGGGAGCCCCAGCCGACACCGCAGGAGATCGACTTCATCGTCGAGACCGCGCGCGGCTACCTGCGCGATCCGATCGGGTCGGACGACATCACGCAGACCTTCGCCGGCCTGCGTCCGCTGGTCGCCAAGGGCGACAACCGGTGCCACCAAGACGCTTTCGCGCGAGCACTCGATCGTCATCGAGCAGGGCAACCTGGTCACGATCACCGGCGGCAAGTGGACCACCTACCGTCGCATGGCGCATCGACGCGCTCGAACAGGCGATGCGCCGCGGACTGCTCGAGCCGCGCGCGTGTGTGACCGAGACGCTGCGCATCGACGTCGATGCCGCGCTCGAAGCGGCGCACGCGGCGCCGAGTCGGCCGGTGCGCGCGATGCGGCCGCGTTGCTTCGGTATCGCGACCTGGCGCGCGCCTGCGAGCAGGCGCGGACGTCGGATGATCTGCTGACTCGGCGGCTGCGGATCGGACTGATCGACCGTCGCGCGGCCGAGGATTGTTCCCGCGTCCTGGAATAAGGCGAACAACGAGGACGAAAAAAAGGCCGCTGCAAGCAGCGGCCTTCGAGAACTACGTCTTGCCTGGGTCTAGAACAGGTGACGGATACCCAGCGCGAACTGCTTGCGGTCGAAGCGCTGCGCAGGAGCGGCAGCCACCCCTGACTGCGATACGTTGCCGTCCCATTCCTGCTGCGCGTAACCGATGTACATGTTGGTACGACGCGAGAACGGATACGAGTAGCCGATGCCCCAGACCGAGTAGTCCGGCTCGAACGAGTAGGCGCCCGCAGCGTTCGTGCCAGTGACGTTGTCCGCATCCGAGTACTGGTACGAACCCAGGATCTGGCCGCCGAACAACGGAACCGTCACACCCAGCATCCAGGGATTGTTGTCATACGCGATAACGCCGGTCGGCTGGAAAACGCCGAGTCCGCCCGAACTGTTCTGAACCAGTCGGATGTTGTCCTGGATGCCATACGCGGCGTGGATCTTCACGATTTTGAAGTCGAACGTTCCGCCCAACTGCGTCATCTTCTGGTCCGGGTTTCCGGCCGGGCTATTGAGCGCGTTCGACGGCGAGATGACGTCATAGGTGGCCGCCAGGAACAGCGGACCCCAGGTCCAGTTAGCCGCCAGGCGTCATGCCCTTGGTGTTGTTGCCGGACGGCGCGACTTCCTGACCCAGGACGTTGAACGAATACTGCGCCGCGAACTTGAAGCCGGCCCAGGTCGGCGACGCCCACAGGATCGAGTTGTCTTCGCGCAGCGCGTTCGACGGAATGAAGGTCGGTTGCAGACCGGCGATGCCCCAGCCGGTCGCGAACGGATCGACGGCGCCCCACAGGTCGAACGAGCCGGTGCCCGACGACGGCGTGGCGATGCGTCCGAGGACGAGCGAACCGAAGCGTTGTGCTGCAGGCCGCCCCAGGCCTGACGACCGAACAGCTGGCCGTTCTGGCCGGACGTGCCGGTGTCAACGTTGAAGCCGGCCTCAAGGGTGAAGATCGCGTTCCAGTTTTTCACCCAGCGCTTCCGAGCCGCGGAAGCCGAAGACGGCTGCCCGACTGGTAGCCACTCTGGACCTGGAAGACGCTTTCCTGCGTGTAGGTCCCGCCGGTGGTCGTGGGGGCCACGCCTTGCTCATTCCACTGCACGCCGATGTCGACGATGCCGTACACCGTGACGCTCGACTGCGCAGTCGCGACGCTGGACATCGCGCCGAGAACTGCGAGTGCCATTAGACTTTTTTTCATTCCAAGCTCTCCTAGCTAGTGTTTGAAATTCTTTGGCGCGCCGGCTTTGGACAGCACCGCTGGCCGTTGAATCACTTCCCCGGAGGAAGCTGAGAGGATTGTTTCAGAGGGGGCAGGCGAGGCAAAGCTTCCAGAGCAAAAACCTGTCGAAAGTGTCCAGATTTGTTGCCCCACAGCAACAAGAAAAGGGGCGCCGCAGCGCCCCTTGGATTCCACGATGTGGAAAAATCAGAACGCGTGCCTCAGACCCAGCTGGTACGCCGCCGTGTCCTCGCCAAAGGCTGTGGCGAAGCCGGACGTGTAACCGGCGGAGCTCGGCGCTACCCGACCCTGGTCGCTGTTCTTCATGAACGCAACGGTGGCGTAGAGCGAGGTCCTCATCGAGAACTCGTACTGGTACGCCACGCCGAAGTGGTTGACCACCGCATCCTGCGTCGCCCAGGCCGAGCGCGCCTCGTCCTTGGCGTAGTTGTATACGCCATACAGCGTGTTCTTAGGCATGAACTGCCATGACACGCCGAGGTGGTAGGCCTTGGCGTCGATCGGCCCGACCAGGCCGCGCATCCCGTCGACGTCGAACTGCTGGAACTGGATGCCGCCCAGAGTTGCCTGGATCGCCGCTGTATTGCCACCGGTGGACACCACGATGTTCTGGATGTCGAGCGGCGTGAGCATCGGGTTGTCGTTCTTCCGCTGGATGTACTGTCCGTAGACCTTGACACCGCCAAAGCCGATGTAACCGCCTGCATTGATGGTTTCCAGCCCGTCCTTGCTCTCGGGTGTGCCCGCCGCAGTGGTCGCGTAGGGCACGACCTTGTTCTGGTTGTAACCGATACCGACGCCCCAGTTCGCTGCGTTGTACTGCAGCTGCGCGCCGTACATGTCGTCACCGCCTACCGGCGGCGTAACGCGCTCGTTGCGCAGCAGTTCGGAGCCGCCGAAGCTATAGAACAGCGATGCGGTGATGCCCTTCAGTTCGGCGCGGTACTGCAGCGCATTGCTCATGCGGATCGCCGGGATCGAATAGCCCTGGCCGAACGACAGTGCCGAAGCATCTCCCATCACGTTGAACTTGTTCAGGATCTCGTAGCCGGGGGTGTACATACGGCCGGCCAGAACGGCGCCAAAGGGCGTGATCACGCCGAGGAAGGACTGCCGGTCGAACAGCGCGCCGGCGCCGTTGACGGTGCTGTTGCCCTGCAGGATGGCCTGGTTGACTGCGTTCATCCCGCCGAGCACGGCCTGGTACGTGGCTGACGTCGGGGGCAGCGTCGCGATCGCGGTGCCCGGCACGACTACGACGCCCGGACAGGATGCTGCCGTGGTCGCACCGCTCAGGCGGCACAGGAACACCGACTCGTTGTAGGTCACCGATCCCGTATCGATCGAGAAGCGACCTTCGAGAGTGAACATCACGCTGTATCCGGCGCCGAGGGTCTCGCTGCCGCGGATGCCGAAGCGGTTGCCTGACCACATCCCACTGCCCTGCAGCCGGGTGGCGGTCTCGCTGCCGGCATCGAGCATTTCGAAACCGGTGTCGAGAATGCCGTACAGCGTGAGGCTGCTTTGTGCAAAGGCCGCCGGGAATGCGCACGCAAGCGCAATGGCTACCAGGCTCTTCCGCATGATGGTGTCTCCTGCCCTTTTTGTGTTTTCGATCGAGATCGTCGCAGCCGATCCGCCGGCCGCTGCTCGGGTGGGAGAATACCGCTGCCCCACGCAGCACATTGATCGTTTCGCAACCCCGGTGCTGACGCGTTACATTTCCGCAACATCATGACCCGAACACTGTCCCTTGCAGACCGGCTACTCGCCGCGGCCGATCGCGCGCTGAGGACCGTGGCGGCGCCGCCGGTCGCGTCACGCGCGAGTCCGACTCAGCAATCCGCATTGCCGGTGCCGGAGTTGTCCGACCTCGAACGGCGCGACGCAGCAGCATTGATGCGGGTGAACCATGTCGGCGAGGTCTGTGCCCAGGCGCTTTACGATGCCCAGGCCCTGGCGACGCGCGATCCGGCGATGCGGGCTTTGTTCGAGCGTGCCGCGAGTGAGGAAACCGACCATCTGGCCTGGACGCAGTTGCGCATCGAGCAACTGGGTGGGCGCACCAGCCTGCTTAATCCTCTCTGGTACACCGGCGCCTTTGCGATCGGGCTGATCGCGGCCCGTGCGGGTGATCGGATGAGCCTGGGCTTCATGGCCGAGACCGAACGGCAGGTCGAACAACATCTCGACTCCCATCTCGAGCGATTGCCGGCCGACGATCACCTGTCCCGTGCGGTCGTCGAGCAGATGAAAGAAGACGAAGTGCACCACGCCGAGAGTGCCATCGGACACGGCGGGGCGACCTTGCCGCTGCCGGCGCGGTGGGCGATGCGGCTTGCGGCCAAGGTCATGACGACCACCGCGCATTACCTCTGAGTGAAGGTTTCGGCGCGATTCTGACTGTGGCCGGCAAAGCCATCGAACCGGCGCGCAGAGCAGTCGGTTTGATTATCAGCGCAGCCGGGCTCGCGAATCAGGCGGGCTCGACGACCGTTTCGATCCGGATCGTGGCGGTCTTCGCCAGCATGGCAGTCGCGGAGCAGTATTTTTCATGCGACAAGGCGACAGCGCGTTCGACGATAGCCGGATCGAGGTTGTGCCCTCGAACGGTGAATCGCATGACGATGGACGTGAACACCTTGGGATCGGTAGACGCCCGCTCGGCATGCAACTTCACGCTGCAGGAGCGGATGTCGTGGCGGCCGCGCTTCAGGATCAGCACCACGTCGTAGGCGGTGCAACCCCCGGTGCCGATCAGGACCATCTCCATGGGCCGGGGTGCGAGATTCCGCCCGCCCCCGTCGGGGGAACCGTCCATGGTGACCAGGTGCCCGCTGCCAGACTCGGCCACGAAACTCATGCCTTCGCCCGTCCAACGTACTTCGCAGTCCATCACAAGCTCCTATCCAGCCAAGTGCACCGCAACAAGTTTGAAGGGTTCTTCAAAGTCGCTTCTGATCAGTATAAGTATCTGATAACAAACATGTTCAGACAGAATTTGTCGGTTGGTGCTGTTCCGATCGTGCTTGTTTGCTTGCAATGCAGCATTGTTGCGGGCAGACTGGCTGCAACGAGAGATTGTTGTCTCTCGACCTCTGTCTCCTCCACCCTCATTGGTGGATTCGGCCCAAGGCTCACGCCTTGGGCCAATTTTTTGTTCGCTTGCGGAAGGTGTCCAAAAACGCTTAAAATTTAAGGCTTTCCGCGATCGGCCTGCTTTGATTTTCTGCAGCGCGAACTCGACATCGGAGTTTGCGAACAAGTGAAACGCTACCAAAGCTGCTTTTGGACTCGCGAACGGCGGCTGCGGATGGTCGGTAGCGGATTCCACCGAATGCGATGCGGAGTCCGAGGCGATCGAGCCGCCGCCAGACATGCCGACGGATTTTTTCCGCCGTGATTGCCCGGGAGTTGAACGACGGGCGCTACGGCGATGTGACCAAGTTTCAGGATGGATCGTCAATGAAAACCTTTTCTGCCAAGTCCCACGAGGTCAAGCGCGACTGGCTTCTGGTCGACGCCAATGACAAAGTGCTCGGTCGGCTCGCGAGCCAGATCGCGTTGCGCCTGCGAGGCAAGCACAAGCCGGAGTACACGCCGCACGTCGACACCGGTGACTTCATCGTCGTCGTGAACGCCGCCGGTCTGAAGGTCACCGGGGCGAAGTTCGAAGACAAGAAGTACTACCGCCATACCGGCTATCCGGGCGGCGTGTACGAGACCAACTTCCGGAAGATGCAGGAGCGCTTTCCTGGGCGCGCGCTGCAACTGGCGGTCAAGGGCATGCTGCCCAAGGGCCCGCTGGGCTACGCCATGATCAAGAAGCTGAAGGTCTACGCCGACCAGCAGCACCCGCACAGCGCGCAGCAACCCAAAGCGCTAGACATCTGAGGCTCACATGATCGGCAATTACAACTACGGAACCGGCCGCCGCAAGAGTTCGGTGGCGCGCGTCTTCCTGAAGCGCGGCAAGGGCGCCATCGTGATCAACGGCCGTCCCATCGAGCAATACTTCTTCCGCGAGACAGGTCGCATGATCGTGCGCCAGCCGCTGGAACTGACGAACCATGCCGAGACGTTCGACATCACTGTCAACGTCGATGGCGGTGGCGAGTCGGGCCAGGCTGGTGCCGTGCGCCACGGAATAACCCGCGCCCTCATCGATTACGACGCGACGCTGAAGCCCGCGCTTTCCAGCGCAGGCCTGGTTACGCGCGATTCGCGCGAAGTCGAGCGCAAGAAGGTCGGTTTCCGCAAGGCACGTCGCCGCAAGCAGTTCTCCAAGCGCTAAGGCAAGCGAGGCAAGCGCGGTCGCGCGTTCCGCGATCGCGTCTCAACCGGCGCGGGCCGCTCCCGTGCCAGTGGCTGCCGTCCCTTGAGGCAATGATCGAATCGGGCAGAAGGCCGTCAACTCGGCCTTCCGAGGGCCCCGTTTCATGGGATGTCTGCGGCGCATTTCCGCGCATCGCGGCGATGTGCCCCTCATATACTTTCTGCACCAACAACAGGAAGAGCCGCTGACCAAGCGAGGCTGGCGGCTCTTTTGTTTCGCGGCGTGCACTTCGCGTCGCCGATAACGCACTGGCCACCCGCCGATGAAGTGGAAGTTGTGGTTGCGCAATTTGTCCGTCAGCGCGCCCCGCGTCGCTGTGCGCACTCAGCTGCCATGGGCGCTGCGCGCGCTTCTGGCGCTGATCGTTGCCGCCCTGGCGGCCGCGGGTCTTGGGGCGATGTATCACTATGCGCGCAACCTCAGTACTCCGGACCGCAGCGAGATCCTCGGCGAACTCGAAACAGCGCGCGAGCAGTTTCGGCAGGCAGCGGCGGAACGCGAGCGCTTCGCCGCGCGGGCAGTGCAGGCCGAGAATCAGCTCAAGGTGGAACGTGTGATGCAGGAGCAGATTGCCCTGCAGATGAAGACGCTCGAAGGGGACAACGCACGACTCAAGGGCGATCTGGCGTTCTTCGAAAGCCTGCTGCCGACGGCGTCTGCCGCGCGTGGCGTGGTGATTCGAAGTTTCAAGCTGCAGCCCGATGTCGATGACAACACCGTGCGCTACCGGCTCCTGGTGCAGCAAAGCGGACGGCCCGACCGTGACTTCGTGGGTGCCGTGGTGATCAAGGTGAACCTGATGCACGATGGACGTGCCGATGTGCTGCAGTTGCCCGATGCCGGCCACCCGGCGGCAGGTCCCGCCCCGCTCGCGTTCCGGCACTACCAGCGTCTCGAGGGCACGTTCGCGGTCCCGGCCGGGGCGACGGTCCGGTCGGTGCAGGTGACGATCAATGCCGGCGGCGAGACGCGGGCCCAGCAGACGTTTTCGATGTAGGGAGGCAGGATGTTCGGACCCAAGCGCGCGAGCCCAAAGACGATCGGTACCCTGGTGGGAGCCGGAACGACTATCGAAGGAACGCTGTCTTACACCGGCGGGCTGAGGATCGACGGCACCGTGAAGGGCGATGTCAGGAGCGTCAACGGCGAGCAGGGCATGGTGATTATCAGCGAACAGGGCAACGTGATTGGCGAGGTTCATGCCGCACACCTCGTCGTTTCGGGCAAGGTCGCCGGGCCGCTCTACGTCACCGATATCCTGGAATTGCAGCCCAAGGCACAGGTGCAAGGCGACGTCCACTATCGGGCGCTCGAAATCCATCATGGCGCCGTGGTTGAAGGCCGCTTGATCCACGACATTCCGGACGCCCGACCGGCATTGAAACTGGCGGCAGGTGGTACCACTTCCGAAGCTGAGTGAATGCGACCCCGCCTCGGGGCCTGCGCATATAATGGAACCGACAATTCTGCGTGGAGAGACCCATGAACGCTGCTGTTGAGATGCCCGCCCCGCTGATTTTTTCCGATGCGGCAGCGTCGAAGGTCAAGGCGCTGATCGACGAGGAAGGCAATCCGGGCCTGAAGCTGCGCGTATTCGTCCAGGGCGGCGGATGCTCGGGCTTTCAGTACGGCTTCACCTTCGACGAAGTCATCAACGAGGATGACGCGACGATGGAGAAAAATGGCGTCATGCTCCTGATCGATTCGATGAGCTACCAGTATCTGGTAGGCGCCGAAATCGATTACAAGGAAGACCTCGAGGGCGCGCAGTTCGTCATCAAGAATCCGAATGCGACCACGACCTGTGGTTGCGGATCGTCGTTCTCCGCCTAGATCCGTCTCGAACCATCGCTAAGCAAGGGGCGCCAGGTGCGCCCCTTTCTGTTGCGCTCCCGGGGACGTTTCAACGCGGGTAGATCGCGCCCAGCACCCGCGCACCGCGCGCGCCGGTGACCGTCGGCAGGCTTCCCGTTTCGCGCCGCATGCAGCGGCGCGCCAGCCATGCAAACGCCAGCGCCTCCACCTGGTCAGGCGGAATGCCGAGTGCGTCGCTGTTCATGACAGGCCGGGGCGCGACCGCCGCTTCCAGGGCGTCCATCAATGCCCGGTTGCGCGTACCGCCACCGCAGACCACGACGTCGCTGGGCCGAGGCACACCAACTCTTCAACGCATCGGCAATACATCGGGCGGTGAACTCGGTCAACGTGCGTTGCACGTCGCGCGGCGGCGCGGTAACCCCTCTCAGCAAAGCATCGAGCCAGGCCACTGAAAAGAGTTCGCGTCCGGTGCTCTTGGGTGGTGGCATGGCCAGGAACGGTTCCGCCAGAAGGCGACCGAGCAGAGTCTGGTTAACCTGTCCGCCGAGTGCGAATGCGCCGTCGCGGTCGAATGCTTCAGGGAGATGCCGCGCTGCGTGCAGATCGAGCAGCACGTTGCCGGGGCCGCAGTCGAACCCAAGCGGTGTGGCATCGCCAGCGGGAAGGAAGGTGATGTTGCTGATGCCACCGATGTTCACGACGGCGCGCGCCTCGGGCGCGGCGAACACCGCCGCGTGGAAGGCGGACACCAAGGGCGCGCCCTGGCCGCCGGCGGCGAGATCGCGACTACGAAAGTCGGCCACGACATCGATACCGGTGCCTTCGGCCAGTCGAGCCGGAGCATTCAGCTGGACCGTGAAGCCGGCGCGCGGGCGGTGGCGGATGGTCTGACCGTGAGCGCCGATCGCGCAGACGTCATCGGGTGAGACATGCGCCGCGGCCAGCGTCGCAGCGACGCACTCGGCAAACAGGTCGGCAAGCGTCACCGCCGCCGCCCCTGACCGTTCGATCTCGTCAGCTCCCGAGGCAGTCAGCGCAAGGAGTTCCTCGCGCAGTGAAGGCGGGAACGGGCGATGCACATGCGCGAGAACCCGGGGCATCGCAGTGACGAAATCCGCCAGGACGGCGTCGACGCCGTCGAGGCTGGTGCCGGACATCAGGCCGATGTAAAGCTCGGAGTGGTCCTGACGCGCAGGCGCTGCGGCCATACGGCCGTCAGCGGTTGGCGGCCGCGACTCGAATACGTTCGAGCAGGGCGAGCTGGTCGCGCAGCGGCGCTGCAACGGCGGCCAGTGCGTCGCGCTGCGACTCGGCCAGCGGCTCGGAACCCGGGAGCTCTGCCGTATGCGGATTGACCGGGTTGCCCTTGATCTTCACTTCAAAGTGCAGATGGGGCCCGGTCGACCATCCGGTAGTGCCGACAAATCCGACGAGATCCCCCTGGGCGACGTGCGCGCCCTTGACGACCCCGGGCCTGAAGCCCTGCAGATGCGCGTACAAGGTCGAATGCTTCACGTCGTGGCGCACTTCTACGATGTTGCCGTAGCCGCGTTGCCAGCCGGCGAACTCGACCGTGCCGCCGGCAACCGTACGCACCTTCGTGCCGGTCGGAGCGGAATAATCGACCCCCCGGTGCGCCGCGTCGTATCCGAACACCGGATGCGTCCGATTGTTGCTGAATCCGGAACTCATGCGCGTGTACTCGAGCGGTGAACGCAGGAAGGTGCGCTTCATGTTGCGTCCGCCGAGCCCGTAGTAGCCGCCGTGCCTGCTTCCGTCGTCGAACCAGAACGCCTCGACCGACTTGCCCTGGCTGATGAACTCGACCGCCAGCAGCCGCCCCGGACGCAGGTACTCGCCGGCCGCATACAGGGTTTCGTAAATCGCACGGAAGCTGTCACCGCGGCGCAGGCTTCGATGAAAGTCGATCTCGCTTTCGAGCGCGTCGATGATCTGCTGCGCGATCGAGTCCGGGATGTCGGCGGCATCGGCCGCGGCAAACAACGAGGACTGCACCTCGCCGTTGCGCAGTTCCACCCGACGCTCGAACGTGACCTGAGACTCGGAGACCCAGAAGCCGCCCGCGACTGCGTCGTCACGGGTGAGGGTCAGCACCCGCGTGCCTGAAGAGATGACGGAGTCTTCCGCATCGTTGAATGCGCGCAGCCAGTTGAGCCGGCCATCGGCCCCAACATTGGCCTGGATGAACCGGCCTGGAGCGGCCTGAACCAGCGGCCGCGCCGAAGGATTCGACCGCAGAAAACGCGCGGCCGCATCGTCGTCGATGCCCAGGCGGACCAGCAGCGCCGCGATCGGTTCGCCACGCTGGATGCGCGCCTCGCGAATGAAGAACTCGCGACGTTCGGAGATGACCTGCAACTGGTCACTGATCGACGGCGTGGCGATGGCCTCGACAATGGGCCGCGACTGGATCGAGTCGAGGTCGAGCGCCGACGGCGCGGCGGCGATCGCGGCGATCGCGGCGGACAGCGGCAGCAGCGAGAAAACGGCGGTCAGTTCGATGCGGCTGCGGGTCGCGCGATCGAGCCGCTTCCAGCGGTGCAGGACCAGCCGCGCACCCAGACGGACGTCCGAAGTGAGGCTTTGGAGCTGTTTGGATAGAATTGCTAAAGGCATCGACCGGCCCGGCAGGAAAAAGCGCACCGCTCGGTGCGCTTTTTTTCGAAGGGCGAAGTATATCGCGGCAGCCCAGCGGGACCGGGTGCGCCGTCAATGATTGCCATGGAACCGGGCGCGACAAAGACCTACCCGATTACTCGGGAAATCGAACAGACGCTGGCCCTGGTCAAGCGTGGCTGTGACGAACTGCTGATCGAGGCGGAGTTCGCGCAGAAGCTCGCGCGCGCGCAGGCGACGCGACAGGCGTTGCGCTGCAAGCTGGGGCTCGATCCGACGGCGCCGGACATCCATCTGGGCCACACAGTCGTTCTGAACAAGCTGCGACAGCTGCAGGACCTCGGCCATACCGTGATCTTCCTGATCGGTGACTTCACCGGGATGATCGGCGACCCCTCGGGTCGCAACGCCATGCGGCCGCCGCTGTCGCGCGAAGAGATTGAAGCCAACGCGAAGACCTACTTCGATCAGGCTGCGCTCGTTCTGGACCGCGACCGTACCGAGATCCGCTACAACTCCGAATGGTCCGAGCCTCTGGGCGCCGCCGGCCTGATCAAGCTGGCGGCGAAGTACACGCTGGCGCGATTGCTTGAACGGGACGATTTTTCCAAGCGCTTCCGCGACAACACGCCGATTGCAATGCACGAGCTGCTGTACCCGCTGATGCAGGGCTACGACTCGGTCGCGTTGCGGTCGGACATCGAACTCGGCGGCACAGACCAGAAATTCAACCTGCTGGTCGGACGTGAGCTGCAGCGGCACTACGGCCAGGAGCCGCAGTGCGTGCTGACGATGCCGCTGCTGGAAGGGCTGGATGGCGTCGAGAAAATGTCGAAGAGCAAGAACAACTACATTGGCATCACCGAGGCTCCGTTCGAGATGTTCGGCAAAGTGATGTCGATTTCCGACGGGCTCATGTGGCGCTGGTACGACCTCGTGTCGACGCGCGCCGCGGACGAGATCGCAGCCCTCAGGCACGAAGCGGACGAGGGACGCAATCCGCGCGACATCAAGGTCATGCTGGCCAAGGAGATCGTCACGCGCTTCCACTCCGCCGGGGCAGCCGACGCCTCCGAGCAGGAGTTCATGGCGCGTTTCCGTGCCGGCGCGGTTCCCGACGACATGCCGGAGTTCACCTTCGCAGCCGAGCAGCCCGGCGGTCTGGGGATCTGCGCGTTGCTCAAGCAGGCAGGCCTGGCTTCGTCGACCAGCGAAGCCGTGCGCAACATCGAGCAGGGCGGTGTCAGGATAGACGGCCAGAAGGTCAGCGATCGCGGCTTGCACCTCGGTAGCGGCACCTACGTGGCGCAGGTTGGCAAGCGCAAGTGGGCACGGGTGACTGTCACCTGACTGACTCGCGAAGTCCGGGCCGCTGCGGCGACCCGTAATGGGCCGACATCGGCGGCGGTGCCGCGCAGATACCAGCGCAATTCCTCGCCCAGGCGCGTCGTATCGATGACTTGGACCGGTACCTGGTGCCGGAAAGGCCCCACTAGAATCGGCCCTGATGATTGCGCTGATTCAGCGGGTGACGCGGGGCCGGGTGACGGTCGATGGCGCGACCGTGGGGGCGATCGGGCCGGGACTGGTGGCGCTGGTCTGCGCCGTGCGCGATGACGGTGAGGCCGAAGCCGATGCGCTGGTCGACAAGCTCCTCGGGTATCGTGTCTTCGGCGATGCCGCCGGAAAGATGAATCTCAGCGTGCGCGATGTCGGTGGTGGCCTGCTGCTGGTGCCGCAGTTCACGCTGGCGGCCGACACGGCCAGCGGGACCCGGCCGAGCTTCACCCCGGCCGCCGCGCCGGAACCGGGACGGAAGCTGTTCGACAGGTTCGTCGAGCGTGCCCGGGCACAGTACGCGCCGGTGGAGGCGGGGCGCTTCGGCGCGCACATGCAGGTCGAGTTGATCAACGATGGACCAGTGACGTTCTGGTTGCAGGTCCGGTCGAGGCAGGAGGCGAAGGCATGAAACTCTGGAGCGAATCGTTTACCGAGGGCAGTGCGATACCGGGCGAATACGCGTTCTGCGTGATCGACCCGGCGCACCACGTCAAGCTCTCGTCGAACCGCAATCCGCATCTTGCGTGGGCGGACGTGCCGGCGGGGACGCAGTCGTTCGTGCTTATCTGCCACGATCCCGATGTGCCGAGCAAGCCCGACGATCTGTTCAAGGAGGATCGGGAAATCCCGTCATCCCTGCCTCGGGTGGATTTCTTCCACTGGGCGCTTGTCGACATTCCGGCTGCGACACGCGCAATCGAGTCCGGCAGCTATTCGAAGGAAGTGACGCCTCGTGGCAAGAACGGTCCGGCGGCGATCAACGGGACGCGCCAGGGCATCAATGACTACACGGGCTGGTTTGCGACCGACCATGACATGAGCGGCGACTACTTCGGCTATGACGGTCCATGTCCGCCATGGAACGATTCGATCCTGCACCACTACGTGTTCACGGTTTATGCACTCGACCTTGATCGTGTACCGGTCGACGGGAAATTCACGGCGCCTGACATCCTCAAGGCGATCGATGGCCATGTGCTCGCCAAGGCGGCGCTGCAGGGTACCTTCACGCTGAATCCGCGGCTCGTGTGAGTTCGACCGCGCTGCTGCTGATCCGCCACGGCGAGACGGCGTGGAATGCCGAGCACCGGATCCAGGGCCACCTCGACATCCCGTTGTCGGCAACAGGTATTCGGCAGGCCGCGCTGCTGGCGAACCGCCTGGCGCAGGAAACGATCGATGCCGTCTATTCGAGCGAACTGACACGCGCCCGGCTGACGGCCGAACCGTTCGCGGCGCGGCTCGGACTGGAGATCACTCTGGACACGCGCCTGCGCGAGCGCTCGTTCGGGGTGTTCGAAGGGCTCACGGCGGACGAGGTCTCGGCCCGCCACCCGGAGGGCTTCCGGCGCTGGCGCGAGCGCGACCCGGCCTGGGCCATAAACGAAGGTGAAAGCGGCCAGCAATTGATCGACCGCGTGCTGTCGGCGCTGCACGACATCACGCTGCGGCATCCGGACGAGTCGGTGGCCGTCGTCACCCATGGCGGCGTGCTCGATGTCGTCTATCGCGTGGCGCGCGGCCTGCACTGGAGCGCCCCGCGGGAGCATCAGATGCTGAATGCGAGCATCAATCGCCTGACAGCCCAGGCAGCACCACTGACTCTCAGCATCCTGGGCTGGGGCGACATCGCCCATCTTGTCGAGGCGCGTGACGAGTCGCTGACCTGAAGCTTGTCACGCGCTTGACCGCCGCCATGACGGCAACCGGCCCGCCCGATACAGTGCAGACATGGACTCGACGCTGACGCAGGTCGTGTCGTTCGCTGTGAGTGCCGGGATCGGTCTGCTGGTCGGCCTCGAGCGCGAACGCAAGCCCTCGGCGAAAGCCGGGGTGCGCACCTTCGCGCTGATCGCGATACTGGGCACCCTGGCCGCACTTCTCGCGGAGGCGACCGGGTCGGCCTGGGCGCTCGCTGCTGGAGCAGTGTGCGTGACCGCAGCACTGGTAGCTGCCTATCTGCAGGATCGGGGATCGATCCATGACGATGCGGGCACGACGACCGTCGTGGCTGCCATCGCGGTGTTCTTCCTCGGCGCGGCCAACTACTACGGCTATCGCACGCTCGCCGTGGCGCTCGGCATCGGCATGACCGCGCTGCTCTACTTCAAGGCCGAACTCGAAGGTTTCAGCCAGAAGCTCACCGGGCAGGACATCCGGTCGATGCTGCAGTTTGCCGTGCTGACTGCCGTCATCCTGCCCTTGTTGCCGGACCGTTCGTTCGGGCCGTACGGTGTCCTGAACCCGTTTCAGATCTGGCTGATGGTCGTACTGGTGGCCGCCGTCAGCCTCGCGGGCTACGTCGCCTGGCGCCTGACGCTGGGCCGCCATGGCTTGCTGCTCACCGGGGTGCTTGGCGGTGTGGCGTCGAGCACGGCGACGACGCTGGTCTACGCGCGCCACGCGGCCGCCGGTGTCCAGCCGCTTAGAGCGGCGTTGCTGGTGATTCTGCTGGCAAACGCAACGATGCTGGTGCGTGTGCTCATCCTGGTCGGCGTGGTCGCGCCAACCTCCTTGCCGCGGGCTTTGCTGGTCATCGTGCCGGCGCTGCTGGTCGCGGTCGCCGGGGTTGCCTGGCGCTGGGCCTCCGCGTCGACGGTCCCGCCGGCCGGCGAGGCGGCCTTCCGGAATCCGACCCAGTTGCGAACCGCACTCGGATTCGGCGCGATCTATGCGGTCATCCTGCTGCTTGCTGCCTGGGCCAACGACCTGCTGGGCTCGCGCGGGCTCATGGCGCTGGCCGCGCTGTCCGGTCTGACCGATGTCGACGCGATCACGCTGTCGTCGCTGCAACTGCTCGATAACGGTGCTCTGTCGGAGGCGAACGCGCTCGCCGCAGTCGGTGTTGCGGTGGGTTCCAACCTGGTGTTCAAGGCGCTCGTGGCGGCCTCTGCGGGCGGGCCACTGATGCGCTGGGCGGTGCTGCGCGCTTTCAGCGGTCCGCTGCTGGCGCTGACGGCAGGAATGTGGGCCCTGCACTCACTGGCATAATTTCGCCGCCATCCCGTTCCGCGTGACTGGCGAAAGGGTGAGTACACCCGGGGAGCGCGGACCTACCTGCTACCCGCGTAGCTGCCGTTCGCCTGGGCAGATGGCAAGTGACGAACCACTTGCAACCCGACGCGAGGAACTATGTTCAAGCGAAGCGCATACACGGTCGAAGCGATCGACCCCGAACTCTGGGCCGCCATCCGGCACGAAAACGTCCGGCAGGAACAGCATATCGAGCTGATCGCCTCCGAGAACTACACCAGCCCCGCCGTCATGGCCGCGCAGGGAAGCCAGCTCACCAACAAGTACGCGGAAGGCTATCCGGGCAAGCGCTACTACGGCGGCTGCGAGTACGTCGACGTCGCCGAAACGCTTGCGCTCGATCGGCTGAAGCAGATCTTCGGCTATCCGACGATCGAACTCGCCGCCAACGTGCAGCCGCACTCCGGTGCGCAGGCCAACACGGCGGTCTTCCTCGCGTTGCTCAACCCCGGCGACACGATCATGGGGCTGTCGCTGGCCGAGGGCGGGCACCTGACCCACGGCATGGCACTCAACATCTCCGGCAAGTGGTTCAAGGTCGTGAGCTACGGACTGGACGAGCGCGAGGAGATCGACTACGACGCGATGGAGCATCTGGCGCATCTGCACAAGCCGAAGCTGATCATCGCCGGCGCCTCGGCCTATTCGCTGCGTTTCGACTGGGCGCGTTTTGCGAAAGTGGCCAAGGAGGTTGGCGCGTACTTCATGGTCGACATGGCGCACTACGCGGGCCTGATCGCCGCCGGTATCTACCCGAGCCCGATCCCGCACGCCGATGTCGTGACCAGCACCACGCACAAGACGCTGCGCGGCCCGCGCGGCGGCCTGATCCTGATGAAGCCGGCACTCGAGAAACCGATCAACAGCGCGGTGTTCCCCGGCATTCAAGGCGGCCCGTTGATGCACGTGATCGCGGCCAAGGCGGTCGCATTCAAGGAGGCGCTGGCGCCTGAGTTCAAGAGCTACCAGCAGCAGGTCCTCACCAATGCCCGGGTGATGGCGGAGACGCTGGTCAAACGTGGCCTGCGCATCGTCTCGGGCCGCACCGAGAGCCACCTGATGCTGGTCGATCTGCGCGCCAAGCAGATCACCGGCAAGGATGCGGAAGCCGTGCTTGGACAGGCGCACATCACGATCAACAAGAACGCGATCCCGAAGGACCCGGAAAAGCCGATGGTCACCAGCGGTATCCGCCTCGGCAGCCCGGCCATGACGACGCGCGGCTTCAAGGAAGCCGAAGCCGAGCAGACCGCCAACCTGATCGCCGACGTCCTCGACAATCCGAAGGACCCCGCCACCGTCGCCCGCGTGCGCGGCGAAGTCGAAACGCTGACCGCGCGCTTCCCGGTCTACGGCGCCTGAGCACCACTGTTGCGCTGACAGCGAGTCGACAGCACGATGACCCAGCCCGCCCTCCTGCAGTTGTCATCGGGCCGCTCGCCCGGCCGCTCCGAAGAGCGGCCCGCTAACTGGATCGCGCGAGGTGCACGTGCGACCCGCAGGGTCGCGTACACCGAGCGCGCGCCCTGATGCGTTGTCCCTTCTGCCAGCACGCCGACACGCAGGTCATCGACTCGCGCGCGTCGGACGAGGGCGCGACCATTCGCCGCCGGCGCAAGTGCCTGTCCTGCGACAAGCGTTTCACGACCTACGAACGGGTCGAGCTGGCCATGCCGACCATCATCAAGCGCGGAGGTGGGCGGGCCGACTACGACCGCGACAAGCTGCGTGCCTCGATGCAGCTGTCCCTGCGCAAGCGGCCCGTGCCACGCGAGGCGGTGGATGAAGCCATCGCCCGCATCGAGGACAAGCTGCTGTCGTCGGCCCAACGCGAGGTCAAGAGTGAAAAGCTGGGCGAACTGGTGATGCGCGAACTCAAGCGCCTCGACAAGGTCGCGTACATCCGCTTTGCCTCGGTCTACCGCAGCTTCGAGGACGTCGACGAATTTGCCGAAGTCGTCAGGGAGATCCGGCCGGGCAAGCGGCCGCGCAAGCGCACAGGACGAGGGGGGTCCTAGATTCCAGAGCCCGGAGGGCCTTGAAACTCCGGGCCGCCGTCCCGAATTGGGAGACACCGCAGGCAACGACCTGTTGTCAACCCAACCGGAGGTCCCTATGAATCAGCTTTCTGTGCGTCGCAGCGACCCTTTCAGTTCGTTGGTCGATGACGTCTTCAACGATTTCTTCCAGCGTTCCGGTGTCGCTCCGGGACGCAGCCCGGACGCACCATCGGTCGCGCGCGCTCGCATGGATGTCCTCGACAAGGGCGACAAGTTTGAAATCACGGTCGATCTTCCGGGCGTCAGCAAGGAGGACATCAATGTCACCGTGGAAGGTGCCCGGATAACGCTGCAGGCCGAGAGCCGCAAGCATCGCGCCGCCAAGGACGGCGAGCGCGTGCTGCACAGCGAGCGCACGATCACCAGCTATGCGCGCAGCTTCGAGCTACCGGTTGAGGTCAGCGAGGACGGCGCCGATGCCAGCTTCGAGAATGGTGTGCTGACCCTGGCGCTGCCGAAGCGCGTGGCGGTCACCAGCAAGCGACTCGCCGTTCGCTGAGGGAAAGTGAGCCCGGCGGACGCCGCCGGGCCGCCCGGCCCCGCATCGGTCCCGAGTCGGCCCCGTGTCGGCAAAGTCGAGCCGCGTTCCTGTGCGGCCGTTGACGAACGTCAAGTGCTGCCATGGGCCGGCCTTGAAGCGGGTCGGGGCCGGACTATGTTGAAAGTGGAGGTCCGGAGCGTCTTCCGGGCCAGGTCCAGTAGAGGAGGTCCTATGGCAAATCTCCTGGTACGACGTCGCAATGATCCGTTCACGCCGCTGTTCGGCGACTGGATGGACGATCTGTGGAACCGCACCGGAATTGCAACGATGCCGCGCTACGCCGACATGCCGGGTGTCGAGCGCGCACTGATGGATGTGGTCGACAAGAACGACCACTTCGAAATCAAGGTCGACATGCCGGGCGTGAAGAAGGAAGACATCGACGTATCGATCGAAGGATCGCGCGTGGCGATCCGGGCGGAGACGCAAAGCACGAAGGAAGAGAAGGAAGGCGAGCGCGTGCTCCACACCGAGCGATTCGCCGCGATGTATGCGCGGACGTTTGAACTGCCGGCTGACGTCACTGAAGCGGGTGCCGAGGCACACTATGAGAACGGTGTCCTGACGCTCACTTTGCCCAAGCGCGCACCGTTGGCGAGCAGGAAGCTGACGATCAACTGACTCCAGTGGGGCGCCTCCAGGGCGGCGCAGCGCAATACTGTGTCGCCGGCGCCACGGCCGCTGCTCCCGCAGCGGCCGTTTTTTGTCGGCGAAGAGCGAACCCGAGCCGGCAAGTGAAGGTCCGTAGAATCCACCGGATGCTCTGCAAGCTGAATGATTTCACTCGCACTGCCCTGGCTGGCGCAGCCGCGATCCTCCTACTTTCCGTCGCCGCCGCGGCAGCGGCACAGGGCACTCCGCTCAGCACGCTACTGAAGGGTGCTTCGTCCGGCGCGGCTCCCAAGGCGACGGCGTCACCCTCCGCCGAAGATACGATCCCCGCACTCGAAGCGCGCCTGGACCAGGCGCAGCGCGACGTCGAGGCAGAGCGGTCCGGCCAGCGCCCGGTGGCCGCCGGTGCTACACCGAGTCAGGTGAGTGAGGTCGGCTGGCTGCTGCAGCGCATTGCGGCACTGCTCCAGAGTCAGCTCGATGTCCTGCGCGAGATCGAGTCCGCCCGCACCGCGAGAGAGGAATCCGAACGGGTGGCCAAGGCAGCGCCCGCCCCTGAGCCAGGTCCCTACACCGTGACCCAGCTGGACGACCTGTACGGGCAACTCGATGCCGAACGCACCCGGCTCAGCTCTTTCGAGTCGGTCGCGAAGCTCAACAAGGAAGAGATCGAGCGCCTCGAGGCGATCTACAAGGAACGGCAGTCCGAGGAGCGTCTGGCGCTCGATCAGGCAGCTCGCGGTCAGTCGGCTGCCCTCGAGGTTGCCAAGCTGCGCACGCGACGCATCGCCGAGGCAATCGAACTGCTCAGCCTGCAGGGCCGACTGAACGACGAACTGGCGCTCGCTTCCCGGCAGCGGATTGCCCTGCTCGAACGCGGTGCGGCAGCGATGAATCGCAACTACCGCTTCAGCCCGGAAGAGCTCGAGCGTGTGACCAAGGCGATCCAGGCCAGGAT
Organism: uncultured beta proteobacterium; assembly: GCA_963724365.1. Classification (GTDB taxonomy): domain Bacteria; phylum Pseudomonadota; class Gammaproteobacteria; order Burkholderiales; family Burkholderiaceae_F; genus JALORV01. The sequence continues at coordinate 66,926 of CAVRUR010000007.1, forward strand.
CGCCGTCATTGAACAGCAGCTGGAGGCCACGAACGCGGCGCGCGCGACGGCGACCAGCGAGCGCGACCGGGCACGCCAGGCAATCGACGCGCTGCCCAATCCCACGACTGCCGGCGAAGTGCGCCTGCGCGCGGAGGCCGACGCACGGCTGCATGCCGCCGCCGTCACCCTCGATGCGCTGCGGGCACAGCAAAGTGCGCTGACCTCGCTGCGCGGCATGTCTCCGCTCGCGGTCGAGCTCTGGAACCAGCGTTACACGGCGATCAACAGCAAGGATCCGGAAGCGCGGCGGACAGCCATTGCGGCGCTGAATACCACCTTCAGTCGGGTGCGGTCCTTGCAGTCGTATGCGAGCGACCTGGGCATCCTGATCGACACGGCGGTACAGGAGCAGCAGCGTCGCGTCGACGGTCTGGACCCGAAATCCCCCGTGCGGCGCTATGAAGAGGCTGCGCTGGCGGCGATCCGGCACGCCGACGAGGTGGTCGGCGAACTGCAGGTCGCGGCGGTGAAGGTTCGCGCCGCGGCTACGCACTGGAACCGAGAGTTCGCGTCGGCAGCAGCCGATCGCACCGTCGAGGAGCGGCTGACTGAGGTCTGGGTCGATACGAAGGATGTCGCCCGCGACGTCTGGAATTTCGAACTCTTCGCCGTCGAGGACACGATCGACATCGGTGGCCGTTCGACGACGGTGTCACGCGGAGTGACAATCGGCAAGAGCATCGGCGCCCTGCTGATCTTTGTTGTCGGCTTCTCGATTGCCGGAGCGCTGGCGCGCCGCGCCCAGCACTTGATGGTGACCCGCTTTTCCATGGCGGACTCGCAGGCCAAGGTGCTGCGGCGCTGGGCGATGATGCTGACGGGCTTCGTGCTGCTGGTGCTCACGCTCAACCTGGCGCGCATACCGCTGACGGTATTTGCCTTCATGGGCGGTGCGCTTGCGATCGGCATCGGCTTCGGCACACAGACGCTGCTCAAGAACCTCATCAGCGGCATCATCGTGCTGTTCGAGCGCAAGGTACGTGTGGGCGACATCGTTGACGTCGAGGGCGTCCAGGGCATCGTCACCGCGGTCGACATCCGTTCGACGACCGTGCGGCAGTTCGACGGCATCGAGACCATGGTCCCGAACGCGATGCTGCTCGAGAACAAGGTCACCAACTGGACCGGCGAATCGCCGACCATGCGGCGCGTGGTCAAGGTTGGCGTCGCCTACGGATCGTCGACGCGCCAGGTGGCGGATATCCTGCAGCAGGCTGCCGCCGAACACGGCCTGGTCATGAAGGACCCGGTGCCGCTCGTGATCTTCGAGGACTTTGGCGACAACGCGCTCGTGTTCGCACTGTACTTCTGGGTCGACGTGGCAAAGAACAGCGGCATGCAGGTGCAGAGCGACCTGCGTTTCATGCTGGAGAAGCGCCTGACCGATGCCGGCATTTCGATCGCGTTTCCGCAACGGGACATCCACCTCGCCGCCGCGCGACCGCTGCAGATCGAGGTGGTCTCGGCCACGCCAGCGGCGCCGGCATCCTGATGTACGACGCCGCCGACCGCGAGTTCATGTCCCGCGCGCTGGGGCTGGCCGGCCCGTGCGATGAACGACGCGGCGCCAAATCCGCGCGTCGGCTGCGTCATCGTGCGCGAGGGCAGGGTCATCGGCGAAGGCTGGACCCAGCCGCCGGGATCCAACCACGCAGAGATCGAGGCGCTGCTCGACGCACGTCGCAACGGTCACGACGTACGCGGCGCGACGGTCTATGTGACGCTCGAGCCGTGCAGCCATTTTGGCCGCACGCCGCCGTGTTCCACGGCGTTGATCGAGGCGCATGTCGGCCGCGTCATCGCCGCCGTCGAGGACCCGAATCCCCTGGTCGCTGGCACCGGACTCGAGATGCTGCGCAGTGCGGACATCGACGTGCGCTGCGGCCTGCTGGAGCAGGAAGCGGCCGAAATGAACATCGGTTTTTTCTCGCGCATGCAGCGCGGGAGGCCATGGGTCCGCATGAAGATCGCGGCCAGCCTGGACGGCAAGACGGCGCTGGAAAGCGGCGTGTCGAAGTGGATCACATCCGAGGAGGCGCGCCGCGATGGCCATGCCTGGCGCGCGCGGGCCTGTGTGCTGCTGACCGGCATCGGCACGGTACGAGCGGACAATCCACAGCTCGATGTGCGCCTGGTCGAGACACCGCGCCAGCCGCTGCGCGTGCTGGTCGACAGCCGTCTCGAGGTCGATCCCGGTGCGCGCCTCTTCGATGGTGCGGGCAAGGTGCTGGTCGCTACGGCGACTTCCCTGCCGGAGCGCGCGGCAGCACTGCAGGCCCGCGGAGTCGAATTGCTCGAACTGCCGGACGCTCAGGGCAAGGTCGACCTGGCTGCGCTGATGCGTGAGCTCGCGCGTCGACACGTCAACGAGGTGCATGTGGAAGCGGGGTTCCGGCTGAACGGGTCGCTGGTCAAGGCGGGCATCGTCGACGAGCTGCTGGTCTACCTCGCGCCGATGCTGATCGGGGAGGCGCAGGGGATGCTGCACCTGCCGGCACTTTCCGATCTCGCGCAGGCGCAAAAGCTCGAGTTTCTCGAGGTTGCGCCGGTGGGTGGCGACGTGCGCATTCGTGCTCGTCTGGTCTGAGGGGTACGCATGTTCACGGGTCTCGTGCAGGGCATCGGACGGATCGAGCGGACGGAACCCTTTGCCGACGGTGCTGGAGTTCGCATCACGGTCGACGCCTCGCGCGTGCCCGGTTTCGTCGTGCAGGTCGGCGACAGCATTGCGCTCAACGGCGCCTGCATGACGGCCACGACGGTCGACGGGATGCGCTTCACGGCCGATGTGTCCGGGGAGAGCCTGGCCCGGACCGCTGGGCTCGACGCGCCGGGTGAAGTGAACATCGAGACCTCGTTGCGGTTGGGCGACGCCATCGGCGGCCACCTCGTCGCGGGCCATGTCGACGGTGTCGGCGAGGTGACACGCCATGCCGCGGTGGGCGAATCGTGGGAATTGGTGATCGTCGCGCCGCCCGAACTCGGCAAGTATCTCGCCGTGAAGGGATCGATCGCCGTCAACGGCGTGAGCCTGACGGTGAACCGCGTCACCGATACGCCGGCGGGCTGCGAGTTCTCGCTCAACATCATCCCGCACACCCAGGCCGTGACGACGCTGCATCGGCTGCGTCCCGGTGCGCGCGTCAACCTCGAAGCCGACCTGATCGCGCGTTACGTGGAGCGCATGCTTCCCGGAATGAACGAGGGCGTGGTCAAGCCCTGACTGCCCATGAACAACGGGATCGCCGGCTGGCTGCTTGCGCTGGCGATCAGCGGCGCGCTGATTCCATGGAGCCGGCACGAGCAGCGCCCGGCCGCGGTCGGCGCCTTCGCACTGCTGCTGCTCTACGTCGTTGCGCTCGCGGTTGCCGGTTGGCTGCTCGATCCGGACTGGCGCGCGTGGGCGCCGGCCATCGCGGCCGCGGCCGTGTGGCTCGCATTCCACCCGCTGCTGGCTATTGGCCGACTAACGCCCGCAGAGGTCGGCCTGGTGCCGCCGCGCCCGGGCAGTGCACGACCGGCGTTCATGGCCACGGCCATCGCACTGGTGCTGAACGCAATCATCGTCGGCATGCGTGGGCCGACGGCGATGAGTGTGGCGGGTCCGCTGATGCTCGCCGTCGTGCTGGCGGCGATGGTCGAGGAACTGGTGTTTCGCGGCGTGATCCTGGCACTGGCCGATCGGGCGCATCCGCCACGCTGGAACTTCTGGGGCGCACCGATCGGCATCGGCGGCCTGGCCGTGACGGCCGCGTTCGTGGCACTGCATGGCGTTCGGCCCGGCCTGCTGCTGGGCGTGGTGCCGGCGGCGATCCTCTATCTTTGGCTGCGTGCACGCACCGGCAGCCTGATCGCACCCATCGCCGCGCATGTGCTGTGGAACCTGTCGGTACTGCTCATGCATCGCTGACACTTGATCGAGTCCCGCTCCAACCAAAACTGCCCGAATCACTCTCCGGCCCGCTTCCGCCCATGTCCAAACTCTTCACTCCCCATGCTCTGCGGTCGCTAGAACTGCCGAATCGCATCGTCGTCTCGCCGATGTGCCAGTACTCGGCCCACGACGGCAGCGCCACTGATTGGCACTGGGCCCACCTGGGATCGCTCGCGTTGTCCGGAGCCGGGCTGCTCACCATCGAGGCGACGGCGGTGACGGCGGCCGGTCGTATCACGCTTGGGGACCTCGGCCTGTACAGCGATGCGAACGAAGAGGCGCTGGCCGGCGTGCTGCGGATGATCCGTGCGGTGGCACCGATCCGGGTTGCTGTCCAGCTGGCACATGCCGGGCGCAAGGCGTCGAGCCGCGAACCGTGGAACGGAGGCAAGCTGTTGCCGCGCGATCAGGGAGGATGGCTGCCGGAGGCGCCGTCGGCCCTGGCGCACGGACTCGACGAATCGCCGCCGCGCGCTCTCGACGAAGGTGACCTTGCACGCCTGTGCACTGCCTTCGCCGAAGCGGCCACGCGCGCGGCACGCCTGGGCATCGAAGGGATCGAGATTCATGCCGCGCACGGCTACCTGTTGCACGAATTCCTGTCACCGGTGGCGAACCGACGCACCGACCGCTATGGCGGATCGCTCGAGAACCGCATGCGTTTTCCGCTCGAGGTATTCGATGCCGTGCGCGCCGCCTTTCCCGCCGATCGGCCGGTCGGCATGCGCATTTCCGCGACGGACTGGCTGGAGGAACTCGAGCCGACGCCGCCGAGTTGGACACTGGAGCAGTCGCTGGCCCTGGCGCGCGAGCTCAAGGCGCGCGGCTGCGACTGGATCGACGTGTCCAGCGGGGGCGTGTCGCCGCAACAGCGCATCAAGCCGGCACCGGGCTACCAGGTGCCGTTCGCCGAGATCATCCGCAACGAGATCGGCCTGACGACCATGGCCGTCGGCATGATCACCGAGCCGCGTCAGGCCGAAGCCATCGTCGCCGAGGGCCGTGCCGACCTGGTCGCGCTGGCGCGCGGAATGCTTTTCGATCCGCGCTGGCCATGGCGGGCCGCAATCGAACTCGGCGGTGTGGTCGCAGGCCCACGGCAGTACTGGCGATCGCTGCCACGCGAGGCCGGCGCCGTCTTCGGTCCACTGACGTTCGGCCAGCGCTGACGGCGCGTTCGGTACCGCACGAGCCGCACAGGGCGGCCGACGGAGCATGGACGACTAGAATCGCCACTTCTGGGCGTGTCCCCGGGAGGTCGCATGAACGCACTGTCGCTGGTCACCGGCCGTTCGGAGTCGTCCGGGTCGATTGCGGGCGTGCCCGAGATCCTCGACGAACTGCGCAAGGGCAACATCGTCGTGCTGGTCGACGACGAGGATCGCGAGAACGAAGGCGATCTCGTCTTCGCGGCGGACTTCGTCACGCCGGAAAAGATCAATTTCATGGCCAAGCATGCGCGCGGGCTGGTCTGCCTGACGCTGACCGAGGCCCACGCGCGGCAGCTCGCGCTGCCACCGATGGCACGTGCCAATGGCACCGTGCATGGCACGAACTTCACGGTCTCGATCGAGGCCGCCGAGGGCGTGACGACCGGAATCTCCGCGGCCGATCGCGCGCGCACGGTCTGGGTGGCGACCCGCACGAATGCGAAACCGGCGGACATCGTGCAGCCGGGGCACATCTTCCCCGTGGTCGCGCAGGCGGGTGGCGTGCTGATGCGCGCCGGACACACCGAGGCCGGCTGCGACCTGACGCAGCTGGCCGGACTGACGCCCGCCGCCGTGATCTGCGAAATCATGAACGACGACGGCACGATGGCACGCCTGCCCGACCTGATCCCGTTCGCCCAGACGCACGGACTGAAGGTCGGCACGATTGCCGATCTCATCCACTACCGTGCGGCGACCGAGTCGATCATCGAGCGTTGCGGCAGCCGGCGCGTGCAGTTGCCGGCCGGCGAGTTCGAGCTTGTCGTCTATCGCGACAAGCCGAGCGGCGCGCCGCACCTGGCGCTCGTCAAGGGAGTCATTGATCCGGAGCGTGAATCGCTGGTGCGTGTGCACGAGCCGGTGTCGGTGCTCGACTTCCTCGACGCCACGGCGAGCACGCACTCCTGGCCGATCCCGAAGGCGCTGGCCGCCATTGCGCGGGCCGAGGCCGGCGTGCTGGTGCTGCTCAACTGCGCCGAGCCGTCCGACCGGCTCTTCGCCAAGTTCGATGCTCTGGCGACTTCGGAGTCCGGCGACGAGGGAGCGCGCCAGGCCCGCATGGACCTGCGCACCTACGGCATCGGTGCGCAGATCCTGCGCGATCTCAATGTCGGCCAGATGAAGCTGCTGGCGCGTCCGCGCAAGATGCCGTCGATGGCCGGCTTCGGGCTGCACACGACGGCGTTCATAGAAAGCTGAACTCAGAGCTGAACTCGCGCGTCGCCGCAGGCGTCGTGCGAAACCGCTCGCGTACACTGCATCGCCTGGAGGACACATGGCGATCGACTATCTCGCGCCCGACTTCGACGGCGCCGATCTGAGGATCGGAATCGTCCAGGCGCGCTTCAACGAGTGGGCCGGGCGGGCGCTGCTGGAGGCCTGCGTCAGCGAGCTGGTCACACTCGGCGTCGACGAGGATGACGTCACGCACCTGACCGTGCCCGGATCGCTGGAGATCCCGGTGGCCCTGGCCAAGCTCGCCTCCACCGAGGACTTCGATGCACTGATCGCGCTCGGATGCGTGATCCGCGGTGAGACTTTCCACTTCGAGGTCGTGTCCAACGAGTCGGCGCGTGGAGTTGCCCAGGTCGCGTTGACCTACGGCGTCCCGGTTGCCAACGGAATCATCACTGCAGAAAGCGATGAGCAGGCGCGCGCACGAGTCGGCGAGAAGGGCCGTGACGCTGCGCGCGTTGCCGTCGAGATGGCGAATCTGCTCTGGGCACTGGATGAAAATGGCGACGAAACCGTCGTCGACTGATCAGCCGACGGCTGCCCCTCGTGGCGGCAGCCGCAGCGCCCGGCGTCGTGCGCGTGAACTGGCGGTTCAGGGCCTGTACGAATGGCTGGTCGGCGGTCAGGACGCCGCGGCCATTGAAGGGCATCTGGCGGAAACCCGCGGCGCCGACGGCCTCGAAGAGCTGACGGCTCGAACCGACATGCAGCACTATCGTGAATTGCTCAATGGAGCGATCGGTGGTGCCGGTGCGCTGCGGGCCGACTTCGCGCCGCACCTCGATCGCGGTGTCGAGGCACTGTCGCCAGTGGAGCACGGCATCCTGCTGCTGGCCACCTACGAGCTGAAGCATCGAACCGAGATCCCGTATCGCGTCGTTATCAACGAGGCGGTGGAACTCGCCAAGAGCTTCGGCGGCACCGAGGGATTCAAGTACGTCAATGGCGTGCTGGACAAGGTGGCCGCACAGCTGCGGTCGGCCGAAGTCGCCGCGCGCGCCTGACCGGCGGGCGCGGGGCCACGCCATGGCGTCTACCCGACAGCCGGCCGGTGAATTCGAGCTGATCTCACGCTACTTCGAGCGCGCCGGGGCGACCGCATCGCGAGTTGATCTCGGTATCGGAGACGACTGTGCCCTGATCGACGGCGGCCCGACAATGCAATGGGCCGTGAGCACCGACATGCTGGTCGAAGGCGTGCACTTCCTTGCGGCTGTCGATCCGGAAGCGCTGGGTCACAAGGCGCTCGCGGTCAACCTGTCGGATCTCGCCGCCTGTGGCGCGACTCCACGCTGTTTCTTCCTGGCACTGGCGCTACCGCGGCCGGACGAAGCGTGGCTCGCTGCGTTCACGCGCGGAATCTTTGCCCTGGCGGACGCCCACGAATGTTTACTCGCCGGCGGCGACACGACGCGCTCGACCGGGGGCGTGACCCTGTCGATCACTGCGCTCGGAGACCTGGCCCGCGGCACTGCGCTGCTGCGCTCGGGCGCGGCGCCGGACGATGACGTGTGGGTCTCCGGCGTGCTCGGCGACGGGGCCCTGGGGCTGGCATGCCGGCGTGGCGACATCGTGCTCCCTGCCGCTGCCGCCCGGGCTGTCATCGAACGGCTGGAGCGGCCGGTGCCGCGCGTGGCGCTGGGCCAGCGCCTGCGCGGAATCGCGACCAGTGCGATCGACGTCTCGGACGGCCTGGCGGGCGATCTCGGCCACATCCTGAAGCGATCCCGGGCGGCGGCAACGGTCGAGTGGGCCGCGGTCCCGCGGTCGGACGCGCTCCGGGGCCTCGATGTCCTTGTGCAGCGGCGCTTCGTGTTCACCGGGGGCGATGACTACGAACTGCTGTTCACGGCGCCGCCCTCGGCGGCCGAGGCGGTCCGCGCGGCGGGGTTGGCCGCCGATATCGCGCTTACGCGGATCGGGGCGGTCCGGGCGGGCAGCGGACTGACGGTCGTCGATGCCGACGGTCGGGCGATGGACATAGAACCGCGGGCGTTCGATCATTTCCGTCCATGAACGCGCCCACGCCGCCCGTAATGTCCTCTCCCGTCCAACCCATGGCGGCCGCTACCGACGACGGCGGTGCCGAGCCGACGCTGCGGTTCATGCTCGCGCATCCGGCCCACGGCGTCGCACTCGGATTCGGCAGCGGCTTGCTGCGGCCGGCGCCGGGCACGTGGGGCACGCTGGCGGGTTGGGGGGCGTTCATCGCACTGGACGGGTGGCTGTCTCCTGTGGCCTGGGGCGTCGTGATCGCCGTCACCTTCCTGCTCGGTTGTGCCAGTGCCCAGCGCACCGGTGCCGCGCTGGGGCGCCCGGATCACGGCGCGATCGTCATCGACGAAATCGTGGCCATCTGGATCGTGCTGCTGTTGTTGCCTTCCACGCTGATCGCGCAGGCATGTGGCTTTCTGGCGTTTCGCCTGTTCGACATCGTGAAGCCACCGCCCATACGGGCGCTCGACCGGCGCTGGAAAAATGGCGTCGGCGTCATGGTGGACGACCTCGTTGCGGCGTTTTACACCGTGGTGCTGGCGGCGATCGTCGTGAGAGTGATGCCATGAGCGCGCACGGCCGATCCGAAGCGCTTATCCCGCAGCGCGCAGCGCGGACGGTTTTCAGACACGCGCACGGCCGATCCGAAGCGCTCATCCAGAGGCGCGCAGCGCGGGAGGCAGGGCAATGAGTTCGGCGGCCGAGCGCCTCGAACACCTGTCCGCCGAACTCGGACGGGCGTTGCGTGCACAGCACCTGTCGCTGACCACAGCCGAGTCCTGCACGGCGGGAGGCGTCGCGTACGCGGTGACGCTGAGCCCGGGATCGAGCCAGTGGTTCGACCGCGGCTTCATTACCTACACGAACGAATCGAAGATGCAGGTGCTCGGGGTTGCGCCGGCCTACCTGCGCGACTTCGGCGCGGTCAGTGAACCCGTCGCGCGCGCGATGGCGCTGGGCGCCCTGTCGCACAGCAGTGCCCAGGTGGCGGTCGCGGTGACGGGGGTGGCAGGTCCGAGCGGAGCCACGCCGGCGAAGCCGGTCGGCACGGTCAGTTTCGCGTGGGCGATACGCCGCGATGCAAGCCAGGCCGCCTGGGTAAAAACGGAAACACGGCGCTTCGACGGCGATCGCGGCGCCGTGCGGACACAGAGCATCATCACGGCACTGGAAACTCTGGTCGGCCTGCTGAAGCAGCGGCAGGACATCTAGCCGCCCGCCGTCGCGGCGCCGTGCCCATATGACACCCTCGGAACTGTTTCCGGATTTCGCGCCCGAACAACGTCACGTCAATGGCGTGGACATCTGCTTCCGGCAGTGCGGCAGCGGCCCTGCCGTTGCTCCTTCTGCACGGTTTCCCGCAGACGCACGCCATCTGGCATCGCGTGGCGTCGCGACTGGCGCAACGATTCCGCATCGTCATGCCGGACCTGCGCGGCTACGGTGACTCCGCCAAGCCGCCAAGCGACGCTGACCACGCGCCGTACAGCAAGCGAGAGATGGCGCGTGACATGGTTGAACTGATGCACTCCCTCGGTCATGAGCGTTACTTCGTGTGCGGCCACGATCGCGGCGGGCGCGTCGCACACCGGCTCGCGCTCGACCACCCGCGCGATGTCATGCGGCTGATGGTGCTCGACATCTCACCGACGCGCACGATGTACGAACGCACGACGATGGAGTTCGCGCGCCTGTACTACCACTGGTTCTTCCTTATCCAGCCGGCGCCGCTCCCGGAAACGCTGATCGGTGCCGACCCTGGTTTCTACCTTCGGACGAAGCTCGGCGCCTGGTCGTCGAGCGGGACGTCGGCGTTCGATGCGCGTGCGCTGGCCGAGTACCAGCGGTGCTTCACTCCGCCTGCGATACATGCGATGTGCGAGGACTACCGCGCCGCCGCCGGCATCGACCTCGAGCATGACCGCGCCGACGAAGCGCATCGGATCGGGTGCCCGGTGCATGTGTTGTGGGGAGAGCGCGGCGTGGTGCACCGATTGTTCACGCCACTGGCCGACTGGCGTGACAAGGCGACCGGCGCGGTGACCGGCCGCACATTGCCGTGCGGACATTTCATCCCCGAAGAGGAGCCGGATGCCTTCGTCGACGAGGCGGCTGCCTTCTTCATCGCCGCCTGATGCGCCGCAGGTGGCTGGTTGTCTTCTTGCTGCTGCCGTCACTGGCGGCGGGCGCCCGGCCGGCCAATGAACTCTGCCTGTCGGACGCGCGTGGCCTGAAGGTCGCGGAGGCGCGTCTCTTCGACGGCGTTGGCTCGTATCGCGCGCCGCGTGTTTCCGAAAATCCCGAGGCGCAGCGCTACTTCGAGCAGGGTCTTGTATTCGGCTGGGGCTTCAATTTCGCCGAGGCCGCCCGCTCGTTCCGTGCCGCAACCGTGCGCGATCCGGACTGTGCGATGTGTCGCTGGGGCATTGCCTGGACCGTGGGACCGAGCATCAACCACGACATGGAGGCAGCGGACATGCCGATTGCACGCGATGCGATCGTGCAGGCGCGCGTGTATGCGGCTGATCCCCGCACACGCGAGCTCGTCGAGGCGATGGCCGTGCGCTATGCGGGGGGCGCCACCAGCGTCAATGATGCCGCTGCAATCCGCTATGCCGAGGCGATGGTGGCCCTGGCCGGTCGTCGATCGAACGATGCCGACATCGCCGTGTTTGCCGCCGAGGCCCTTATGACGGCGCATGCGTACGACTGGTGGCGTGCCGACGGCACGGCCCAACCCTGGACGCCACGGATTGCCGCCCTGCTCGACCGTGCACTTGTGCTCGCGCCCGACCATCCCGGCGCGCATCACTATCGCATCCACCTGTACGACGAATCGCGCACGCCGGCAGCGGCGCTGGTGTCGGCCCAGCGCCTGCCGGCGATCGCGCCGGGCGTTGGTCACCTCGTGCACATGCCGGCCCATGCCTATCAGCGGTTGGGGCGCTACCACGATGCCGTGCTGGCGAACCAGGCTGCGGTGACGGCGGATCAACGCTATGCGACGGCCACGATCGCCGACCGTGCGTACGCCGCCGGATACGCATTGCACAACCAGCATTTCCTCTGGGCTTCGGCCCTGTGGAGCGGCGAGTCACAGGTGGCACTGGACACCGCGATGGCGATGGCAGCGACCGTCGCCGACTGGCCCGACCTGCAAATGGACGCCGGGACACGCCAGCACGTGACGGCAACACCCTGGTTCACCCTGGTGCGCTTTGGGCGCTGGAATGACATCCTCCTCGCCACGATGGACTCCAATGCGGGACCGTACCTGCGCGGCGTGGCGGCGTATGCCCGCGGCACGGCCTATGCGCAGCAGGGCAAGTGGGCGCGCGCCGAGCAGGAGCGGACGGCGCTACGGGGTGCGCGACGGCAGGCCAGTGCGCAGAAGCTCAAGATCAAGCAGACCAACCGTGCCGGTGACCTGCTGGCCGTGGCCGAGGCTCTGCTTCGCGCCGATATCGCGGCTGCGCGCGGGTCACGAGCCGAAGCCGTGCGGCATGCACGGATCGCCGTCGCGCGTGAAGATCGACTTGCCATCGACGAACCGCAGGCGTGGCAGATACCGGCGCGGCATCGGCTTGGACAGGCGTTGTTACAGGCGGGCCAACCGCGTGCAGCGCTGGCAGTGTTCGAGGCCGACCTTGAACGTCACCCGGCGAATGCCGTCGCGCTGGCCGGGCGCGCCGAGTCTGAACGCCGCCTGGGCAACGCTGCCGGTGCCGACGCACTGCTAGTCCAGGCCCGATCGGCATGGGACCATGCCGATGTTCCGTTGCCGGTGCCCTAGAGCCTGGTAGCGATGTCAGTCTGATCTGCACTCTTTCCACGGATTGCCATGCCGACCGAAGTCCTGCTGCTGTTTGGATTGATTCTTCTCAATGGCGCCTTTGCCATGTCCGAAATCGCGTTGGTGACCGCGCGCCGTGCGCGGCTGCAGGCGTTGGTCGAACAGGGTGACATCGGAGCGGCAGCCGCACTGGCGTTGAACGACGAGCCCACGCGCTTCCTGTCGACGATCCAGGTCGGCATTACGTCGATCGGAATCCTGAGCGGCATCGTGGGCGAGGCCGCCTTCGCAGAGCCTCTCGCGCGATGGCTGATCGCGCTCGGCGCCGAGCCGAGAGTTGCCCAACTCGGCGCAACGGCAGTGGTCGTGGTGGTCGTCACGTACTTCTCGATCGTGCTCGGTGAACTGGTGCCAAAGCGGCTGGGTCAGATCTCGGCCGAGGCGATTGCACGCCGCGTGGCGCGACCGATCGCCTGGCTGGCGCTGGCCGCGAAGCCGTTCGTACGGCTGCTGACGGCGTCGACCGATCTGATGCTGCGGGTGATCGGCGCGCGTTCGGACGGATCCAGCGCCGTCACCGAGGAGGAGATCCACGCTCTGATCAAGGAAGGCTCGGAAACCGGCGTGATCGACGAACAGGAACGCGCGATGGTGCGCAACGTGTTCCGGCTCGACGACCGGCAGATCGCATCGCTGATGACACCACGTTCGGAAATCGTGTACCTGGATCTTGAAGACGATCTGAAGGACAACCTGCACCGGGTACTCGACATCGAGCACTCGCGTTTTCCGGTATGCCGTGGCGGCCTGCGCGACGTCGTCGGCGTGGCGAGTGCGCGCCGGCTGCTGCAGCAGGCTATCCGCGGCGATGTCCTCAACCTCGAGCGCGCGGCCGAGGCGGTGGTCTACGTGCCCGAGTCGCTGACGGGCATGGAACTGCTGGAAAACTTTCGGGCCAGCGCCGGACATATGGCGCTGGTGGTCGACGAGTACGGCGAGATCCAGGGGCTCGTGACCTCGCAGGACCTGTTCGAGGCCATCGCCGGCGAATTCAAGCCGCAGCGTACCGAGGACGCCTGGGCGGTGCAGCGCGCCGACGGCTCGTGGCTGCTCGATGGACTGATCCCGATTCCCGAACTCAAGGACCGCTTGAACTTCGGCTCAGCGCCCGAGGAGGAACTGGGCCGCTACAACACGCTGTCGGGCATGGTAATGCTGCTGCTTGGACGGGTCCCGGCCACCGGCGACGTCGTGGAGTGGCATGGCTGGCGCTTCGAGATCGTCGACATGGACAAACACCGCATCGACAAGGTGCTGGCCTCGCAGACGCCGCGCGCTGCCGACATGGCCAATGGCGCCGCCGGCAAGTGAGGCGGGCCGCTTCAGCGGCGACGGTGACGGTTGATCTCGTCGCGCGTGGCGCGGGCCACGTCGCGTGCGCGCTCGGCGTAGTCGGGCCCGTCGCCCGCATACAGGATCGCGCGCGATGAGTTGATCACCATGCCGGTGCCATCCGCCGTCTGACCGGCGGCGACACTGGCGGCAACATCGCCCCCCTGTACGCCGATGCCGGGCACCAGCAGCGGCATATCACCGACGAGCGAACGAACCCGTGCCAGTTCGGCCGGATAAGTTGCGCCGACGACCAGGCCCAGCTGGCCGCCCGTGTTCCACTCATCGGCAGCCATCGTCGCCACGCGCTGGTAGAGGGGTACTCCGGCGACATCGAGCATCTGCAGGTCGGCGCCGCCCGCGTTACTCGTGCGGCAAAGCAGGAAGGCGCCGCGGTCCGCATACGCAAGAAAGGGGTCGATCGAGTCCTTGCCCATGTAGGGCGATAACGTGACCGCGTCCGCGCCGTAGCGCTCGAATGCCTCGCGCGCATAGTGCTCGGCCGTGGCCCCGATGTCGCCGCGCTTGGCGTCGAGGATCACCGGCACCTGCGGATGTTCGCGGTGAATGTGCGCGATCAGCTGCTCGAGCTGGTTTTCTGCGCGCGCGGCGGCAAAGTACGCAATCTGCGGCTTGAACGCGCAGGCGAGTTCAGCCGTCGCGTCGACGATATCGCGGCAGAACCGAAAAATGGCGTCACTGCTGCCGCGAAGCTGGGCCGGAAAGCGCTCAGGGTCCGGATCGAGACCAACGCACAGCAGTGAGTTGGCGGCGCGCCAGCGTGCCGACAGTTTTGCGTGAAAAGTCGATGGTTGCGGCATGTGTTCCCCCGGAGCGGAATTGTAGGGGGCCGCTGGATCATCGAGCGGGACATGGTCGACAGCGGGTGTCCGCAATGGCAGGTTGGCTTTGCAGCGGTTCGACCCGGAACGGCTGCGAGTTGCAGACGGGTCGAGCCCCGTCAATCCAGCGGGCTGTCGTTTGCCTGCGGCGAGCCGTCGTCATCGCCTGCAGCGGCGCCCGGATCTGGTGTCCGGCTGATCCACCACGCTGCCGTCACGACGACGCCTGCCAGCAGCGCCCAGCGCAGCGCGCGCGATCGGGAAAGTTTCGAAACACCGGTCACGACCGCCGGGACCACCCACGGCTGGCGCCGAGCAAATCTGAGCGCATTCGCCGCGGCACCGAGCAGCGGAGTGCCTGCCAACCGTCGTGAACCCGCCAGGACTCCGGCAACGCGTCGCACGCCACGAGTGCGTCCCTGGATTCGATCGAGCTGATGCGCGAGCTGCGCGCGTTCCGCCGCGGCGCGCACCAGCAGCAGATCGCGCCTCAGCGCTTGGAGTTCGCGATCAGCTGTTGTCATCGGGGGTGTCGTCAGGGCGACCGCACAAGGCGTCGCGGTCCTTCTGCAGCTCGGCACGGGTCTGCGCCAACAACGGCGGTGCAGCCGCGATCTCGCGCCGTACGACGCGCACCGTCGCGAAAGCGGCGAGGGCATACGCCACCGTCAGTACCCCGAGGGCGAGTACCCGGGGGCCATCCCAGAAAACGGCCGCCACCCAAAGTGACAATGTCATCAGTGCCGCGAGCAGCAACACGGCAGCTACGACTCCGAGCGCGGCCCAGCGTAGCGCCCGGTCGCGTGTTTCTCCGAGCTCTAGCGCGGCCAGTTCACCGCGTGTCGCCAGCAGGCTGATCGCATTGGAGATCATCGCCCGTATCGATGCGATCAGGCCGGGCGGAGACTCCGTTTCATCCGACATCGCTGATTCCACCGTGGGCGCGCCTAGCGCCGAGACAACGCAATGATCAGCGACGGTTGATCACGAGGCCGACCAGCAGGCCAATGCCCGCTGCGACGCCGATGGCTGACCACGGGTGTTCGTGTACCCAGGCGTCGGAAGCCTTGGCCGCCACCTTGGCCTGATCGACCACCCGATGCTCGACTTCAACCAGGCGTGTCTTCGCATTGGAGATTGCGGACTGCGCACGGCGACGCAAATCGGCGGCCTGTTCGCCGCTGGCCTGGGCCGCCTGGCGCAGCAGTTCTTCCGCATCGACCAGCACGGTATTGACATCCGTCATGAGACGTTCCTTCTTGGTCTGTTCCATGGCTTCTCCTTGAAATCAGCAGCCCGCATCCTCAGGCTAGACAATCATCATGCCGGCGGCATGATGCAGATCGAATCCCGCAAATTCCCTTAGCCGTTGACGTAGACCCAGTTCAGCAGCTCATCGAGTGCGCCTTGCGACGCACCGGCATTCGGGTGGTTGACGAACGCAACCACGGCATATCGACGGCCGCTCACCGCCAGCACGTAACCTGCGATGGCACGCGTGTCCGCCAACAGGCCGGTCTTGATGTGAGCCGAACCGGCGGCACCCGTCCGTTTGCGCATCGTGCCGTCAACGCCGACGAGCGGCAACGAAGCAATGAATTCGGGCATCAGCGGGCTGGCGAAAGCACCGGCGAGCAGGCGCGACAGGCCAGCCGGCGTCAGCCGCTCGACGCGCGAAAGTCCGGCACCATTTTCGAGCACGAAATCCCGTCGCTCGAGCCCCTTGCCCACCAGCCAGTCGCCGACGGCGCGCTGCGCACGATCGGCATTCGCCGGCTGCTTCGCCACTTCGCCGCCGATCGTCAGGAACAGCTGTCGCGCCATCACGTTGTTGCTGAACTTGTTGATGTCGCGAATGACCTCCGCGAGGGATTCGGATTCATGCTGCGCGAGCCGCCGCGCATCCGCCGGCGCGACACCGTCGCGGGCACGTCCGCGCCAGCGTTCCGCCACTGTCCGTCCACAGCGTGCGGAACACGGCGTCGAGATACGAAGTGGGGTTGAGCAGACTGACATGCCAGGCACGATCGCCGCACGACAACGGAAACGCGCCGCGGAATTGCGGTCGCATCGGATCGGTGAAGTCACCGCCCAAGCGGGCGCGCCAGTCGTTGCAGGGCCCCTCGACCGCCCGTACCGTCGAGGGCAGCGCCATTCCTGCCAGCGCAGGCACCGCGTACACACGAACCTGCTTTGCCGCAGGATCCGGCACGAAGTGAAAGGTGACCGTCTTGTAGTTGAGCAGCAGGGCGTCGGCTCCTGCGTTGTAGGGCCGCAGGTTTTCGCCGTCGAAGGCTCCGGGATCGTGCGCTGCCGCCTCGAACGATCCGCGATCGAGCAGCAGGTCACCCCGGATTTCACGCAGTCCGAGTCCCCGCAGACGCTGGATGAGGAGCCACAGGTGTTCGACGACAAAGCGCGGATCGCCGCTGCCGCGCAGATAAAGATCGCCTTCGAGCGTGCCCGCGTTCAGCGGCGCGACGGCCATCGCCTCGGTTCGCCAGGTGAACTGGGGACCGAGAATCTCGAGACCGGCCAGCGTGGTGACGAGTTTCATCGTCGACGCCGGATTCATCGGCGCACTCTCGTTGACCGACAAGGCCAGCCCGCCGCCAGTCAGTG
>CAVRUR010000008.1:0-94154 GCA_963724365.1 uncultured beta proteobacterium
CTTCTTCGCGTTTTTTCAGGCGCTCCCGAGCGATGCGTTCCCTTCGCCCAACACCTCGCTGTCGTACCCGCGCCCCTCACAGCCCCCGTCCCGCCTCTGCTGCTCGTGCTGGTAGATTCGCTCACCGGCTGGAGTCGGGTATTCGCCCGATACACAAGCCGTGCAAAGGTGTTTGTCGGGTAATCCAACACACCCGGAGAGATCGGAGACCGGCAAATACCGTAGCGAATCTGCTCCGAGTTGGCGCGCCATTTCCTTGCACACCGTTTCTAGGTTTTCCTGTGTGTAATATCTCTGAATGAATTTCGGCGCGAAAAGCTCGCCCAGGGTGGACATGTCGATACCGTAGCAGCACGGCGCTATCACCGGCGGCGAACCGATACGAAGATGAACCTCCTTCGCTCCGCCTTGCGCGCGTGTTCGCTCAACAAGATCGCGCAGCGTCGTTGAACGGACCAGGCTGTCCTCTACGAGAAAAACCCGGCGACCACGGATTACGCTGTTGACAAGTGTGTATTTGCGACGCACTTTTGCTGCTCTGTCTTCGCCTTCGATGAACGTTCGCCCGACATACCGGTTTCGGACTATCCCTTCCAGAGATGGGATCTTCAGATTGAACGCGAAAGCGTCTCCAATCGGCTTGGCAGTATCCGGCACGGCAACGACGACGCAATCCTCGTCCATCTGAAGATGTTCGCGCTTCGCGAGGGATTCGCCTAGCCGCCGCCGGACATCGTACACCGCCTGCTTTTCCATAACCGATGTCACGTGGGCGAAATAGATCCACTCAAAAAAACAGTGCCGGTGATCGCGTGCTTCCGAGAACCTATCCAAACGCACGGTGCGAGTTTCCGCGTCCACCCATACCATCTGCCCTGGCTCAACGTCGGTAACGTTCTCAAACCCCATGTTCGTGAGCGCCACGCTTTCGGAGGCGGCCACGGAGGCATCCAGGGGGCGATGGGGGGGATCGTTTTCTTAATCACGGGCATCGAGGGGGCGTTGATCTGGGGGCTCCTGATGATCATCATGGCCGTCGTCCCCGTGGTCGGCTGTTCCCATTATCTGGGTGCCTGCCGGAATCATCATGCTCCTTACGGGACACATCTGGGAGGGGGTATTGATCCTTGCCACCGGTGTCCTTGTCATAAGCACAATCGACAACCTGTTGCGCCCCGTCCTACTTGGAAAGGACGTGGAGATGCATCCCCTTTGATCTTCCTCTCTACGCTGGGAGGGATCGTCGTCTTCGGCTTTTCCGGCTTCGTCATCGGTCCGATCGCGTCGCTGCTCCTGGCGATCTGGGAAATGTACGACGAATTCTTCCGGAAAGACCTTGTCGCTGAGTAAAAAAATTGAATCGGGCGCAGTAGTTATCGACAGGCTGTTCATCCCAAGATCAGCGCTGCATAGATCGCGGCGGCGATCGAGGCGGAAAGAGGAATCGTCAGAACCCAGGCCCAGATGATCGTGCCGGCCACCCCCCAGCGCACGGCGGTGAGGCGCTGCGTGGCCCCGACGCCCATGATGGCGCCGGTGATGGTGTGGGTCGTGCTCACGGGAATTCCGGCGAGGGAGGCCCCGATGATGGCAACCGCGGCCGCCGTCTCCGCGCAGAAGCCGCCCATCGGCTGGAGCTTGGTGATCTTGGTCCCCATCGTCTTGACGATCCGCCAGCCGCCCGCCATCGTTCCCAGGGCGATGACGGTGTAGCAGAGAATTTCCATCCAGAGAGGGATATGAAAGACCGGACCCATCAGTCCCCGGCTGAAGAGGACCATGGCGATGATGCCCATGGTCTTCTGGGCGTCGTTCATGCCGTGACCCATGCTGAAGATGGCGGCGGAAACAAGTTGGAGTCTTCCGGAAGATGCGATCCGCCCTGTCGACGTTGGAGTGTCGGCAGAGATTCAGAACGAGGATCATCAACACAAGCCCGAGGACCAGGCCGATCGTGGGGGAGAGAACGATGAAAAGCGCCGTCTTGATGATCCCGCCCAGACCAGGACCTCACGCTCCCCGCCTTTCACGAGGCCGGCGCCGATCAGGCCGCCGATCAGGGCGTGGGAGGAGCTGCTGGGCAGGCCCGAAATACCAGGTGATCAGGTTCCAGACGATGGCCCCGCCGAGGGCCGCAGAAGATGACGCAGTCCTGATGATATCGGGATGGATGATGCCGGTGCCGATCGTCTTGGCGACGTGGACGCCGACGAGAAAGAAGGCGACAAAATTGAAGAAGGCCGCCCAGAGGACGGCTGTCGGGGGGAGAGGACCCGGGTCGAGACGACGGTGGAGATGGAGTTGGCCGAGTCGTGAAAGCCGTTGATGAAATCGAAGACCAGCGCCACCAGGACGAGGAAGATGACCACAGCCAGATCAACCATTTTTCAGGACGATACCTTCGACGATGTTGGAGACATCTTCGCAGACGTCGATGGCCTCTTCGATCCGTTCGAAGATCTCCTTCCACTTGATCAATTCGAGGACTCCTTTTCGTTTTCGAACAGCTTGGCCATCGCCGTTCGCAGGATCATATCGCCGTCGTTTTCCAGGGTATTGATCTCGACGCAGGCCTGGAGGATCTTCTGGCGTTTTTCATGTCCCTGAGGCCGTGGACGATCATTTTGACCTTTGCGATGGCCTCGTTGAGAATCTTGGCCTGCTCGATGATCGTTCGGCTGACGGCTCCTTGACCTTGTAGAGGACCATCCGGACAGCGGAGGCCTCGGTCATGTCCAGGATGCTGTCCATCTTGTTGACGAGGTCGTAGATGTCTTCGCGATCGAGGGGGGTCAGGAAGGTCGTGTGCATCTTCTCGTAGGTCCGGTGGGTGATGACGTCCGCCTCGTGTTCGATCTCTTTGAGCCTTGCCACCTGCGGCTCGCTGTAAGACGCCGCCCTCCGCCATCTCCAGGAAGAGCTTGCCCCCGGCCTCAATCTTATCGGCCAGCTCCTCGAAGAGATCAAAGAATTTTTCTTCTCTGGGAATAAATCTCATCGGGATGATCCTTCCTCGTCATCGGTCGTTTCCATGCAAACAAGTGGAGGGGAATCAAAGCAACTGCATCCTTGCGAGGGATAGTTTTCCTTCCCTGCGGTCCGGGACGTGCACATGTCTTCTCTAACCTGAGGGAATAATATATCTTACCATTTTTCATGAAACGAAGCAAGGATGAATTCGGCAGCGAGCGCATTCCCCGTAGCTTCTTGCTACGGGGTAAGCAAGCGAATACTGAAAGGTTTCATTCCTTAGGAATCGAAGTGTCCGCGGCTGGCCGCGGACAGCTTCAATGCGGTGAGCAGGTCACTTTACGGATAGAATTTTGACGAAGATCGCCTTTCCGTCGCCGTCGGCATAGAAGTCGGCCAGGAGAGCTTCCCGCGTATATCCGCAGGAACGGTAAAAGACACGGGTCGGTTCGTACTGCGGGCGGGAGGAGGTGTCCGCATAGACACGTTTGGCCCCGCGCGCTGTCATGATCCGTTCCGATTCGGCCATGAGTTTTTTTTTTCCGAGACCCCGTCCCTGCGCTTCCGGCGCCACCGGCTATCCAGTAGAGGTCGAAACTGTGAGCCGAACGGGGATCGGGCCAAAACAGGTGTAACCTAGGAGACGCCCTGCCTCTTCGGCGAAGAGGAAGAAGTACCCGCTCGCCTCGCCCTTCGCCATGCGCTCGTAGACAAGCTCCTCGGCGATCGAGGCCTCCTCCTGGAGAAGAAGCCCCGGGTCGCGCGGACAAGCCTGCCGACCGCCTCCCGGATCGCCAGGAATCAGGCATTTTCGCGGTATTGACGATCCTGTTTGTCTCAGGCATTCGGCAGGTCCCCCGGAACATGAAGTAGGCCGCGCCGACAAGGCAGAGCCCCGCCCAAGATAATCGAGCTTCAGCGGCTGCCGCATGTAAAAAAAGGCAAAACCGGCGAAAACGATCATCGTGATGATCTCCTGGATTACCTTCAACTGGGCGAGGTTGGAATCCGTGGATGCCGATCCGGTTGGCCGGCACCCTGGGTTTATCGAAAAAGGCGATGCCCCAACTCAGGAGGATGATCGAGGGGTCGCCCGTTCATGCTCTTGAGGTGGCCGTGCCGGCGGACGGCGAGCAATCACTCCAGGAGCGGTCAGGTGGAACGTCTGTCGACACGCCGCCAGCCGGTCACGCTCGGACCGTAGAATGAACTTCATGCGGATTCCGGTCAGACAATGAAAGTCAACGGCACACCGATGCGATCGATCTGGCCGGTCGGCGAAGCAGCCGTGGGCGTGATCGACCAGACCCTGCTGCCGCACCGCTTCGAAACCCGCTTGCTGGAATCCGCGGCCGCGGTCGAGCATGCGATCCGCACAATGGTGGTGCGCGGCGCGCCACTGATCGGCGTGACTGGTGCGTATGGACTCGCGCTGGCGCTGCGCGCCGATCCGTCCGACGCCGCCCTCGCCACCGCGCGCAATCAGCTGCTGGCCGCGCGGCCGACCGCGGTCAACCTGCGCTGGGCGCTCGAACGCCTGCACGCCGAGGTGGCCGCCCTTGCTCCCGGCGATCGAGCGCCCGCGGCGTGGGCCGCGGCCGACCGCATCGCCGAGGAAGACGTGGAACTGAACCGCGCCATCGGCCGGCACGGCGCTGCGCTGCTGCGTGCGCTGCACGTCCGGCTGGCGCGCCCGGTCAATGTGCTGACCCACTGCAACACCGGTTGGCTGGCCGCCGTCGACCACGGCACCGCACTGTCGGTGATCTACGCCGCCCACGACGAAGGCATCCCTGTTCATGTGTGGGTCGACGAGACTCGGCCGCGCAATCAGGGGCTGCTCACGGCCTGGGAACTCGCCGCGCACGGCGTGCCGCATACGCTGATCGTTGACAACGCCGGGGGTCACCTGATGCAGCACGGCCAGGTCGACATCGCGCTGGTCGGCGCCGACCGCGTCTCGGCCCAGGGCGATGTCGCGAACAAGATCGGCACGTACCTCAAGGCGCTTGCCGCGCACGACAATCGCGTGCCGTTCTACGCCGCAGTGCCGTCACCAACGATCGACTGGCGCATCACCGACGGCCTGCACGCGATCCCGATCGAGGATCGCGCCGGCAGCGAAGTGCTGGTAGTGGCCGGCCTCGACCCACACGGTGTTCCTGCCAGCGTGCAGTTGTTGCCGGCCGGAACGGCGGTGGCCAATCCTGCCTTCGACGTGACGCCGGGCCGGCTCATGACCGGCATCATCACCGAACGCGGAGTCGCGGCGCCCACGCGCCTGGCCGACCTGTTTCCCGAGCACCGTCGGCCGCATGACAAACCCTGCGGAGGACGGCCCCGAACTGCGGCGTGCGGTGATCGACACCGCCCGTGCAATGAACGACGCCGGCATCAACGTCAACAAGTCCGGCAACGTCTCGGCACGCTGCGCCCGCGGAGTGCAGGGCGGGTTCATCGTCACCCCGACCGGCGTGCCCTATCGCGAACTCGACCTGGACGACCTCGTGTTCGTGACATTTGCCGGCGCGGCTGCGGGTACGAAAGAACCCTCGTCTGAGTGGCGCTTCCACCGCGACATCTACGCAGCCCGGCCCGAGTTCTCGGCGGTCGTCCACACCCACTCGGCGCACGCCACCGCGCTCGCGTGCCACGGCCGCGGGTTGCCGGCCTTTCACTACATGGTGGCGCTGGCCGGTGGAGCCGATATCCGCTGCGCGCCCTATGCGACATTTGGCACGCAGGAACTGTCCGATCACGCGGTCGACGCGCTCGCGGGCCGACGTGCCTGCCTGCTGGCGCATCACGGAGTCGTCGCCTGCGGCGACACACTGGATTACGCGCTTGCGCTGGCTATCGAGGTCGAGCAACTGGCGCGGACCTACCTGGCCGCGTGCACGCTGGGCGAGCCGCCGCGGCTCGACGCGGCCGAGATGGAGCGCGTGCTGCAGCGGTTCGAAAGCTACGGTTCCGCCGCGTCCGCCCGCTTGGGCAGCTAGTCCAGTTGGCTTGTCGCGCCGCCTGCTTCGGACCGCGGCCGGTTTTCGGCCGATCCCGGCTGCCGGACGGCCGTCACAATTGCGCTACACATCCCGCATTGATGGCATCCTTCCGCAATGACGCCTCAAAGCAGCTCGGAATCGGGTCCCGCCGAACTGGCCCGGAACTTCCGTGGCGCCGTGCGGGCAACGTTATGGCCGACTCGCTCGCTCGTTTCGACCGAACGCTGGTTCGACGAACTCTATGTCTGGACCGAGGGCGGAACCGCATCGACGACGCAGCGTGCCCGCTTCCAGATCGAGGCGATGGGTGAAGCGTTCCGATGGCTCGAATACGACCTCGTCGAGAAGGTCGGCGTGACGGTCTCGTTCGGCACGATCGAGCGCGCGCTCGATCCACTGACAGCGCTGTTCGAAAGCAATGTGCTCGTTGCCCACCGCATGTTTGTCCTCCTGCGCGGCACGCCGCAGCGCCTGCGTTCGCGCTACCGCCTGCGTGCGTTTGCGGACATGCTGCGCGGCCTGAAGGTCGCCGTCGGTTACCGCCTGACTGCACCGCGCGTCAGCATGGAAATCTCGGGCGTCGATCTGGTTCAGCCGATCTTCGCCAAGGTGCTTGCGCCGACTGCGACACGGCCCGAGGCCTGGGGCGACCTTGCCCTCGAGATCCGCGCGCTCGGGCTCGACACGAAGTCGACCATCGTCGGCGCGATCGAAACGCGGCAGCAGCGCGACAGCGCAGTGCAGGCTGGTTTTGAGCTCGGCCAGGGCCGTGCCGTGCGGCTGCCCTACCCTCCGCCAGCGCTGCCGACGAAAAGCTAGGATTGGCTGTAGCAACCGATTTGGCAGAGAATCTGCGCACGTTCGCGGCGCAGAATCGCGAACCCGCCATGGCCAACTCCGAACACCGACACTCACTCGGCTCGAACCAGGTCGAACTCGACCCGACATCAGACCCGCTCAGCCGATTCGGTTCGCGCGTGCGCGCGCTGGTCTGGCCGACGCGAACGCTGGTGGGCTCGGAGCGCTGGTTCGACGAGTTGTATGTCTGGACCGCCGACTTCGAGCCCGACCGGTCGCTGCGGGCGCAGATCCAGCTGGCGGCGCTCGAACACGCGTTTTCGATGATCGAGCACGAGCGCGTCGAGCGCATCGCGGTCACCGTGTCATTCGGTTCGATCGAGCGGTCGCTGGAAGCGCTGGTGCGCACACTCGATTCACACCGGCTGACTACGCACCGGCTGTCGATCCTGCTGCGCGGCGCGATGGAACGGCTGCGCTGGCCGTATCGCGTGCGCGAGTTCATCGACCTGCTGCGCAGCTACCAGATCCCGGTCGGCTATCGCTTTGCCGAACCACGCGCCAGCATGGAGATGAGTGCGATCGACTTCGTCGCGCCCGACTTCGCCAAAATGCTGGCACCGATCTCGGTGCGCGAGGAAACCTGGTTCGAGATGTCGCGCGAAGTGAACGCGCTCGGACTGACGCGCGAGACCTTCGTGCTGGCCGGTATCGAGCGCGAGGAACAGCTGCGACTCGCCAAGCAGACCGGCTTCGTGCTCGGTCAGGGGCGCGCGCTGAAGAAACCGTACTTCCCGCCGCGGGTGATGCGGCCGCGGTAGCGGCGTCAAACGTGTACGCGATCGGATGCGCCGATCGCGTACACGCGAGGCGCCTACCGCGCGACTTCCCGCCAGCCGACACGGCGGGCGTTGGTCGCACCGCCGCCGACGTTCAGGCCTCGCGTCTCCTTCACTCCGGAGGCGCCGGTCGTGATGATCTTGAGCGACAGACCCTGCAGGCGCACGATGGCATTGCCGACGGTCAACGTGCCCGACCGGAACAGTCCGACTTCACCGCCGGACGCGCTGCTCACGGCCTGTCCGCTGCGGTAGTTGAACTGATAGATCCAGCTGTCACCACCGGCTGTACAGGCATTGTTGTTCGGTACGTTGGTGGTGACCACCAGCGTGCCGAGCACGAGCTGCGGGTCGAGGTTGACGCGTTCGCCGGTGGACGGGAAGTCGATGTACCAGCCACCATCCGTGCTCCAGTTCGTCGTGTTCCCGGTGATCGTCCGGCGGCCACTGCCGGCCTCGACGATTGTCTGCGCCTGGAACGTCCCGGTCGAGCGGGGGCTACCGATGGCGGCACCGGTGTCCTTGATCGCGTACAGCGAGCCTCGGTAGGACCAGTCTCCTGCCGGCGAGAGCGTCGTCGGATCCTGTAAATCGGAAGATCCGAGATAGCGACCAGTCCCGACAAAAATGACTCGCCTGCTTTCGATCAGGCCCAGCTCCGGTCGGGTCGTGATCGGCTGCGGCTTGCCGGCTGAATCAGTCAGGGCGGCCATGCGCAGCACGGCCGGAGGTGAGACGTCGAGGTCGAAACGCCACAGGTTTCCCTCCAGATCGCCGCCGTACACGTACTGTGCCGTGTTGTCGGTGTCGGGGTCTTTCACCCAGTTCGACATGCGAGCCAGCCCGGATGGATCCGTGGTCGTGCCGACGCCCGTGCTCACCTTGTGCAGCACCGCACCGGTCGCCAGATCAAGCACGTACAGATAACCACGCCCGTCGCCGGGACTGACGTTGTTGTACCCGGACGTCAGCAGTGCCACCCAGCGATTGTCACTCGAACGCTTGGTGATGACCGGATTCCCGAACGACATTCCGAGATCGGAGTCACTACGCGCGCAGAGCGCGGAACTCGAACAGAATTCCCACAGCAGCTGCGGGCTCAACGGGTTGGTCACGTCCAGCGCGTAGAACCCACGCCCGCCGGCGTTCAGTCCGCCGATCAAAATCGTGCGCCATTGACCGTTGATGAACGCGTCGCCGACCGTCGGTGAGCCGTCGACGAAGTATTCATGCGACGTCGCATAGGCGGTCTCGGCCAGCCGGTACATCTTGGACATGATCGACCGCGGCACGAACGCCCACAGTTCATCTCCGTTCGCCGCATCGATCGCGTGCAGCATGCCGTCATTGCCGCCAATGTAGACCGTCGGGCGTCGCGATGCGTTGGCGTTCTTGAAGTCAAAGTACGAGGGGACATCGGCATCGCCGTAGCTGCGACGCGGATCGCGCACGAAGGCGGGCCGCGACCCCACCAGGTCACCGAGGATGTATTCGCGCTCGCGATAGATTGGCTCGTGCTGGCGCTGGCCGCGCAGGAAGTTGACCATGTTGTCGCCGTTGTCCACAGTGGTGCGCTCGGTCGCGGTGAGCGTGGCGCACTGCGACAGCACCGAGCACTTGCCACTGAACAGCGCCCGTGTCGCACCGTCCATCGATCCCCACGAAAATGGCGCGAGGACACCGCCGTTGCCGGCGTAGATCGTGCGCGTGTCCGCGGCGGCACTGGTCTTGGCGTTCAGCCGATCGCGCGCCGACCACTCGATCGTCGGCACGACGTTGCCGGTGGACGCATCGATGCGCTGCGACACGAGTTCGCCATCCCAGCGCGTCGTGCGGTACGTCGAGCTGTAGATGGCGTTGTCGGTCGTCGTGATGTTCGGGCTGCTCGTCGCCGACGCGGCAGCCGATCCGACCAGCACGCGCAGATCCGATAGTGCTGTCACCAGCCCGTCGTACAGCGTGGCCGCATCACTCGCGCTGACGAATCGACCGCGGCCATTGACGGCGGCATGCCACAGGTCGTCCAGCTTGGAAGGATCGTCGTTGTCGTTGTTCGGCGGTATCGGCCAGTTGCAGGTCGCGCTCGAGGTCTGCCAGGCGCACCCAGTGTTCCCGGTGCGAATGTTGTAGAAGTCTCCAAAGGTCGCCGCCTCGTAGTTCGACAGGTAGCGCATGAATCCACCGAGCCCCAGGCCCAGCGTGAAGGTCATCATGTGCTGACCGCTATTCATGTCGCGCGTAGTCGTCGGCACGTTGTTCTCGCCCACGTCCGTGCCGAGCGCCCCGGTCGAGCCGTTGGAGCGGAGATCCGCGCTGTAGTAGTACATCGCGACATCGGCCAGGGTGCCGCTCGCGCCGAGATTGCCGTCATAGGCACCCGAGGCGCGCGTCGAGTAGCCGGCGTCGACGTTGTCGGTGTTGCCCATGGAAGAGCCGTCCAGCTTGTCCCCACCGTTCCCGTTCCAGTAGCCGTCGGTGCTCAGGATCGCCACGTTGGCCTGGCAGGAATACTGGACCGGGTCCTGGTTCATACCGGAGTTGATGCCGCTTGTGATGCCGGCGTAGTGACGGCCGACACGCGACAGCGCTTCCCTCAGCGGCGTGCCGCCGCTCGGGTTGATCGAGTAAAGCTTCGAGTACCAGGACGAGCGATGGGCGCCGGAAAAGGTATCGATCGGCGTGTACCTGTTCGAACTGACCGGCGAGCCGGGGTTGATCGTGACGAATCCGACCCGGTAACGGCCATCGAGTTCGAGGAAGGCATAGCCAACGGCGGTCTTCATCAACTGCATGCGCGTGCTGTAGTACGCGTACCAGTTGGCGAAGTTGGTCATCTCCTCGGCATAGGTGCAGGTCGGCGCGTTCTTGCAGTCGGTGCGATTCGGCCGACCGCCATAGGTGGTCTGGGTCGGCACGATGTCGACGCGCTGGAAGCGGCCGTAACGGGCGCGCGTGTGGTTGGTCGACCAGGACTCCTGGCAGCGCGGACGTCCGCTGGTCGAACCGGTCACCGCGCTGTTGCTGTTGGCGTCGGTCGAGTTCTGGCAGAAGCGCACCGGCGCCGGGTAGACGAAGTTGCCCGTAGGCGTGGCCGACAGCGTGCACGTCGTCAGCGCAACGTCGCTGCAGTGCTCGCGCGGCAGCATGTCGTAAAAGAAGGGACCGCCGCCGCGGACGATCGGATAGCGGAACGAACCGTTCGACGTGCCGTTCGGATAGCCGTTCGTCGACGTGCTGTTGTAGGTGAACGGATTGCCACTGTCGATGCCGTTGCGTCGGCAGTTGTTGGTGTCGGTCGGGCTGTCGTTCGAGTTCTTGCAGTAGACGATTTCCGGATAGCCGCTGACCAGATTGATCGTCGACGACCCGACGAAAGCATTGACCTTGACACTGGTCCACGGCGAGCCGTAGCTCGCCATCAGGTTGCCGCTGCCGTCGATGGCCGGGTAATAGGTGATCTGAGGGTTGTAGTAGATCGTGTTCAGCTGGTACGCGTTCCAGGGCGGATTGCCTTCCAGGCCGTTCGTTGTCGTCGACGAACAACTGCTGTTGCTGCAGCGTGTCTTGTCGATATTGCTGTCGTTGACGGCTTCCGGCATGAAGCGCGAGGCCATGCTGCCCGAGTCGTCGAGGATGAACATGACGTTCGGCTTGACTTGGGTCGCCAATGAGTACGTCAGCGGCGTGCTCGTAACGTCGGTCAGTTGCGCACCGACCGGGGCCGACAACAGCACCGGAACGATCAGCAGCAGGCAGCGGAGTGCGAATCGCATGGTGTCACCTAGAGTGAAACGAAGGCCTGCACGAGAGTGCTGGTGTTGCGCGGCCCCAGGACGCGGACCGTGATGCGGTAATAGTTCAGCGCGTTGCCGGTGAAGTTGGTGGCATCCCCGGCATAGCTGCCGCCCGAAGCGGCGGCCGAGCCCGCCGTCAGGAGCGAACAGGACACGCCCGGATCATTTGGATTGCCAGGCGCCGAGCACATCCGATGCGTGATCCATTGGACGGTGTTACCGGCGGCGTCACCTGCGATCTGGCAGCCACCACACGTTTGCCAGAGAGCCGGATCGTCCCAGTTGGGCTCGATCATGCTGGCGTAGTAGCCGCGATTTGCCGCGTTGTTGTTCAGAACTGGCGTTCCCACCGTGGACTGGAGCCACTGGACCGCGTTCTGGATGCCGGCGTCCGACGAGTGCACGGCCGCGTTGCGGAACGCCAGGTTTCCCGCCACCAGCTGATTCGTATCGGACGAGCGCGACAGGGCGATGACCGATATCATCATCGCGACCAGTGCGACCAGCACGACCATTAACACGGTGCCACGCTGTGTTCGGTGGCTTCGCCGCCGCATCACATCGGCCTCCAGATCATGTTGCGCAGGCTGATCGACGATTCAAAGACCCGATATCGATGGCAACGCCAGTTCGGGTCGGCGCTCACGTCCAGTTCGCCGACTGACCAGCTTGGAGCGACGGTCGTCGTTGTGCAGTTCCCGGTCACCGGGTCGGGGCGCTCCGGCAATGCGCTCCGGGCGACCAACGCCAGGCGGATGGCCACGACTGCGGCCCAACCATTGGCCGAGTTGGGCGTGATCTCGTCCCACACGTCGATCGCGCCATCGGCATCGTTGTCTTTGCCGTACTGCGCCTGCAACTGAACAATCGATGCAGCGACAGGAAGGCCGATGCTTCCCTGCAGTACCTGGTCCATCACCAGGTTGCCGTTCTGGATGTAGTAACGGTTGACACCCGGCGCCGCGCCAATGGGAAACACCACGCCCGCCAATGTGTAGAGCGGACCCAGACCGCCGGGCTTGTTGTAGCGTGACGAAGCCCATGTGTTGAACGGCGTGCGGTACATCCCGCTCACCCGCTTGAGCAGATCCTGCTGCCCGGCGGGCTCGAGCGTCGGCGTATTGGTCGCCTGCTGCAGCGTGCAGTCGGCTCCGGGCTCGCCGACGATGAGCAGTTGCCCCGACTGAATCCCGAAGCCGTTGTCGATTCGGAGGTCCGCGACAGTGGTGGGCGTTGCCTGTGTCAGCCGCACCGGAGCCGGCACCGCCTCGGTATTGCTGAACGTGAGGTCGATCGTGTCGGGTGCCGTCCCTGCGCCCTGGGTGATCGACACCGGCGCCAGTGGGAACTCGAATTCGCGAACGGGATCCGTGCCGCCGTCATACGCAAGCACTCGGCAGCCCAGCAGAGTCGTCGAGTTCAGTCCGAACCCTGCCATGCGCAAGTCACGTTGCATGGAATACATGGCCATCGAGCCATTGAACGTCGCATCTCCGCCGGCCGTCGCAGAACGGCGATATCCCTCGGACGCAGCAAATGTCTGATAGACCGCCAGCGTCACGAGAAGTGAGATGGCTATCGCAATCATGACCTCGATGAGGGTCATGCCTCTCGAGGCGACCGGCCGGCGCCGCACTTACGGCTCCTGCAGCGTGGCAACGGCGCTGTGCGTCCTGAGGTCACCGCCGCGTGGCTGCCAGTTGACCGTCACCTGTACCTGATTGCCGTTGATCTGCACGACGGCATCGGCCGTCGGCAGTGTCTGCTGCAGCTGCGCGAGCCATGCCGCCAACCGGATCGGAGTCACACTGTTGTGCCCGGCATAGGCATAGTCGGCAGCGTTGGCGCGATCGACCCACATTTCTCCAATCAGGCGGTCCGCCAGCAGTGAGGCGTCGACCCGAAACTTGGCGTCCGAATACGAGTTGAATGCGGTGGCGTGCGTGCTGAACAGCCCAAGCACACCGACCGCAAAGATCGTCATCGAGACCAGCACTTCGATCAGCGACATGCCGCGCAGGCGCCCACGCAACTGGACCGGCTTTCGCTGACGGCAAATGCGACCCTCCATGGTCAGCACCCGCGTGGATCGCTGTGCGAAAGCGACGGATCGCACATCCGGACATCGCCGGCTGCGCCCAGTGCCAGTCGAAGGACGCGCCGATCATTCGTGGCAATGCCCGGATTCGAAATGTCGATGCTGTTCGCCGACGGTGAACCATCGACGTTGCCGGCTATTCGGCCGAGCGAGTCGAATGTGATCGTTGTTGCCGCGGCGGGCGCGAGCGCCAGTTGCGGCTGGGCGGATGCCTCAAGCGATGCACGTGCCTGAATCACGCCCAGGCAGTCGCCCGGATCGTCGACATCGGGCGTACCAATGTCGACCGGATTCGAGCAGCCCACCAGCCAAGACGACGAGGCGCCATCGGTCACGACAAACTGAACCATGCGGTTGCGCCGGATCGCCTCGGTGCGCGCCAGCTGCAGGCCATTGAGCACGGATTCCGCCGCGGTGCGCGTCTGCGCATTTCCGATCCAGTTCGTGAACATCGGCGCGGCCTGCGTATAAAGCACCGCTGCGATGGTCATGACGACGGCGACCTCGATCATGGTCACACCGCGCTGGTGTTTCCTGTTCCGCGTCATCGCGTCACCCACCGTGTCGCGGCGTCGGCCGGCAGACTGCTCCAATGTGTCGGGAGCGACGTCGTTGCACGGACGTTGGCCTGGTTGATGGTGTAGACAAAGCCAGCTGTAGTACCTGCGCCAGTGGCGGTCGCGGTGTATGCCTGTCCGGCTGCGGCAATGGCACAAGCGATGCCGAAGTTCTGCAGATTGGCCGGAACCGCGACGCCGCAGTCACCCGCGACATTCTGGTAGGAGCGGTTGTCCTGATAGAACTGCTCCATCCGTACGCGATACTCCGACAGCGCGTTGGTCGCCTCGACCAGGTTGCCGCGCGTCACGTAGCGCGTGTAGTTCGGAATAGCGATCGTGGTCAGGATCGCCAGGATCGTCATCACGACCAGCGCTTCGATCAGCGTGAAGCCGCGCGAGGGTGCGGTGGGTACGGCGTGCAACATATTGAGTAGCGTCGAATCCATACAGTTAGGCGAGGCAATGACACCGCAATCACGCGGCCCGCAGTCTCTCGAGGTAACGGATTCCCGGCCGCTTTTCTTGAGCAAGCAGACGCGCGAGGCATGCGGCGCCCGACAAGCGGCAAACCGTTCGTCGGCCCCTACACGCGCGTTAGAAAAAATCCGACAAGAAGTGCGGGTTCACATCGGACATGTGCCGGAATCGCCTGCGCCAATGACTTCGACGCAATGCCGAATTGCCGCGTGGCCCGAGCGCAATTCGCGCGTTCTGAATACCGTCTACTCGGTACGCTGCGATCCCATAAGTGATGAAAGCCCGACGTGTTTGCCTGGTCGGGAATTGATCGCAAAAGATAGCGCGTTGACTACGAAGTGAAGCGCAAAGCGATCTGAACGATTGCAACCCAACCGAGGACACACATGAATGCAATGAAGCTGAGGACGCTCGCAGCGGCTATTGGCGCTTGACGATGCCTTTTGCCGTCAACGCGGAGTCGAACTATCAAGACCGGCGGCGGCGCAACATCACGGCGACGGCGCGCGTCAACTTCAAGCGTCGTCGATTCCGAAGATTCGTCTTCCTGCAGGTCGGCACCGGCACTTTCTCGCGGCAACGGGACCATCGACACGATCGCGTTCAACGTTCCCGCGGCGAACGTCGGCGACGGCACTCCGTGGTCAACGGCAACGGCCGGCAGCGGCAACCTCGGCAACGGCGGCAGTCACGGTACGCGTCATCGGCAACAACGGCAATATGACGCTTGCCGCGACGGGCCCAGCGACGCTGACCAGCGGAACTGACACGCTTGCTGGACACAGATCGCCACCGCGATCACCGGCGGCGCCGACGCACCCGGCCGTCAACGGGGCGAATGCGACGTTCACCGGCGGCCAACAAGGTCGTCAACGTCAACGGCACCTGGACCTACACGCTACGTCAACAGCGTGCGCCGTAGCGTCGGGCACGTACGCCGGTCAGGTGCTGTACACGGCGACGACTCCGTAAGCTTGCTGGCAAACTACGGGGTCGCAGCGGCGGTTGGCCGGTCGCGAACCCTACTTTGCCAGGAGCCCGACCATGACGCTCACCAGAGCTGCAAGGCTGACGACCGTTGCGGCGGCGCTCGCGCTGCCGTTTGCCGTTCAGGCGGAATCGAATTTCACGACCGGCGGCGGCGCAAACATCACCGCCACCGCGCGCGTCAATTTCAGCGTCGTCATTCCGAAGTTCGTCTTTCTGCAGGTCGGCACCGGCACGTTTCTGGCGGCCAACGCGACGATCGACACCATCACATTCAGTGTCCCGGCCGCGACCGTCGGCAACAGCACGGCGCAGGCCGCGACTGCGGGCAGCGGCAACCTGGGCAATGGCGGCGTGACGGTCCGCGTCATCGGCAACAACGGCAACATGACACTCGGGGCAACGGCGGGCGCGAACCTGATCAGTGGCACCGACACGATTCCGTGGACGCAGATCTCGACCGCGATCACGGGCGGCGCAACCCATCCGACGATCAACGGCGCCAATGCAACATACACGGCGACCAACAAGGTCGTCAACGTCAACGGCACCTGGGTCTACGGCTACCTGAACACGGTCACTCCGGCGTCGGGTACGTACACCGGCCAGGTGCTGTACACGGCGACGACGCCGTAGACACGCGGCGCGACCGCACCGCCGGCACACCGGGTGCGGGGCCGATCGGGGACTCGGGGACGGCATGCATCGATCGCGGACTTATCAATTGCGCTGATCGCCGTCGCCGCAGCCTGCTTCTCTGCGCGTCGGCGCACGCGTTCACCGTCACCATCAGCTCCGGCAATCCGCGTGCTATCTATCTTCAGGTCGGCGTCGGGTCGTTCAGCGGACTCTACAACTCGCGGCGGCACTCCGCAGGCCAACCCGACCGTCAACGTCGTCTCGGTCACCGTTCCGGCTGCCGCAGTCGGCAGCGGAACGGCGCAGGCGATGGCGTCGAACACCGGGGCGACGAGCAGCTTCTACGACAACTTCGCGTTCTGCAGCGCAGGGCAACTGTACGTCGGCGGGTTCTATCGATTCAACAACAACAACAGCGGCGCGGGCGCGACGCTGACGGCCAATTCGTCGGCCCCCCTGACCAACGCGACCGGCGAGACCATTCCGTTCACGCAGATCCAGTGGACCAGCAGCGGCAACGGCGACAGCGGCGCGCAGCCGTTTCCCGGCGGGCACTTTCACCGGCGGCACACAGACGATCGGCACCATCACGCGCAACCAGTGGGCCGAGAGCTGCATGACCTTCTCGTATCGCAACACCGCGATCGTTGCCGCTGGCACGTTCACCGGAACCGTGACCTACACGTTGACCGCACCATGAAGATCCGCGCCTGCTCGCGGCCGGCGTGCTGCGTCCGGCTGATCGCCGGTCACTGCGCCGCGCCGCGACCTATCGCGTCGACGACAGCGCGACGATTCCGCCGGAGTCGTCCGCTCTGCGCTGGCGCCAGTTCGCGCCGTCGCGCGGCGGCGACAACACGGTCGAAGGTGCGACGACGGTGCAGGTGCGGCTCAACCTCGCGCCGTGGCTGAAGCGCAATGGACGCCTGTTCCTGGTCCTGCCCGAGCAACCGCCCGGACGGTCGGCGTGCGCTGGACGACCCAGGGGCGGCTGCTGCCGGGGCAACTCGCTGTCGGGCCAGCGCGCGCTGGTCTACGCCGGACCGATCACGACGCCGATGCTCGACGAGACGCTGATGCTGCGGATCGAGACCGACGGCACCCGGCTGAACAGCACCTACCGACTGAACTTTCACTTCGAGATCGACGTTGACTGATTCGCTGATTCGTTCTACTTCTTCCGTCGCACTGGCGCTGCTCGCCGGTGCATCGCTCCTTGGTGCTCCGGAACGAGCAGCTGCGCAGGGATTCAGCGCGGTCGCGTCGCCGCCCCGCTTCGAGCTCACCGCGGCGCCGGGCAGCCGCTCGCGCCACGTCGTCGAAATCACCAATGCCGGCGCGCAGCCCGCGAAGTATCGGATCCGCACGGCGGACTGGACGTTCGCACCGGATGCGAGCGTGACATTCCACGACGAGCTGCGGCCGGGCAGCTGCCGGCCGTGGGTGGCGATTGAACGCAACGAACTGACGATACCGGGCGGCGCGACGGGCTCGCTTCCGGTTCGAAATCACCGTGCCCGCCGATGCACCGGCCGGCGAGTGCCGGTTCGCGCTGATGATCGAGGGCGACGAGCCGGCGGTGCCGAGCGGCGACGCGTTCCGCATCCCGGTGCGCGGCCGCCTCGGCGTCATCGTCTACGCCGCGGTCGGCGACGCGGCTCCGAAGCTCGAAATCGTCAAGGTCGGCGTCGACACGTCCGCCGGCAAGCGGGTTCCGACACTGTGGGTTCGCAATACGCGGCAATGCACACGGCCGCCTCGGCGGATTTCTGACCGGCACCGACGCCAAGGGTCGCGAACTCGAGTTCGCGCCGTCGACATTCCCGATCCTTCCAGGCGAAACTCGTGCGCTGACGCTTGCGGCGCAGACCGGGCCCAACGAGCCGATCGATGCTGGCGCTGCCGGTCACGGTGCAGCGGCACGCTCGAATGGACGGGCGCACGCGTGCCGTTCGAGCATCGATTCGAGTGATCGCGCGATGCGGCGCGCGCGGCAGCCTGGCTGCTCGTGATCGCCGGCGTCGGCGCATTCGCTGTGGCTGCGGCTGCTCAGAATGGACCACCGGGGCGTCGAGTCCGGACCGGCAAAGAACGGAAAGAACGGCACGAACGACGCGCCAGCCTACGAGGATCAGCTGATCGACGGCGGACAACTCGAGCCCGACATCTGGACCGGTGACATTCCGGAGCGCGACGCCGACGGACTGCCGCGCGGGCTTCGCCTCGATGGCATCTACTCGCAGGTGACGCCGCAACGGCACTCGGATTCGACGCTACGGTATCGGCGTCGGCGCCTTTCTCGCGACGCCACTTTATGGCGCGTGGACGCTCGACGGCGTGTTCGGCAACACGACGAGACGTCGATCGCGACGCTATGGCAGCGCGACATGCCGTTTGACGACGGCTGGCGCGCCACCAACGGCGCCGGCAACCTGAACTCGCCGTCGATCGATCTGCGCGCGCTTCCAGCCGCGCTGGTATCCTGCCGAGCTCGCCGATGGTGGGCGCGCTCACCGAATGGCGCGACCCGTTCGGCACGCAATTGACGGCCGGTGTCGGCGAGCCGGGCGTCTACACCGGCATCTACGTACCGGGGTTCCGGCGGCTGGGCGGCACCATGACCACCGCGGGTGGTCAATGGGCGTTGAACCGCAACTGGTCGGCCGGACTTCAGTACTACGGCGCCCACGACGTGACGAGTCCGCTGCAGCCCGAGGACGACGCACAGCAGTTTTCGTCGCGCTCGTGGTTCGGTTCGACCGCGTGGCAGGACGCAACGACCGCGTTCAGCTCAATGCGCTCGACAGCCACAACAGCTTTCGATGGCAACGCACCAGGGCGCCTGGGCCGATGCGCTACATCCAGGACGGTCGCGTTGGGCACGGCTTCGGCGTCTTCTACCTTGGGTCGTCGCTCGCCTGGGGCAATCAGC
Organism: uncultured beta proteobacterium; assembly: GCA_963724365.1. Taxonomy (GTDB): domain Bacteria; phylum Pseudomonadota; class Gammaproteobacteria; order Burkholderiales; family Burkholderiaceae_F; genus JALORV01. Next base: position 19,097 of record CAVRUR010000008.1, read on the forward strand.
CGGTCGGCAGCGACGCGCGCGGCGCTTATTACCGCGTCAACTACGGCAGCCGCCAGTGGCTGTGGGATGCACACGATCGACTACACCGCACCGCTGGCCGACAGCGATTCGATACGCCACGACCTTCGTTTCGGGCAGCACGCGCTACCAGGTCTGGCAGGACCTCGGGGTCGGCGGCGGTGGCAATGCTCGCTTTCGACGGAGCGACGCGTGGTCCGCGTACGCTTTGTCGAGAACACCTTCCCGTGCTGATCAATCGCACGCAGATCTACGCCGCGCGCAACGACGCCAAGCGCGATCGCGCTGACCGCCAGTCAGACCTGGAACGTGCCGGCGGGTACCCGACTCAGCACCACGCACTGGTCGGACGATACGACGGATCGCGCTGCCAGCTCACAACCAGTTCGGACTCGCGGTGTTCGGCGGCGGTGACATCGCCACCAATTTGTCGCTCGATGCCAACGTGCAGTGGCTCCACAGCACCGGCGACGCGCAACCGACTACGCTGATCGGCAACGTGGGCTTCACCTGGCGCTTCCTGCCCGGATCTGCAGCTGATCACTACGCTGTACCGGAGCCAGACCGCAGCGCACGGCCGCTGCAGATCCTCTCGCCGATCGTCGCTCGCCACACCGACGGAAGAACGCGTCAACGATCGCGGCGCGTTCGTGATCCTGCGTTACGAGACGCGCGCCGGCAGCATGGCGGCCCCCCTCGGCGGCATGCCCGGCACCGGTGCCGGGCGGATCGCGGGAGTCGTGTTCCTCGATGCGAACGAAGACGGCCGCTACGCCGCCGGCGAACAGGGCGCCGCGAACGTGACGGTGATCCTCGACGGCCGCTACTCGGCGCGTACTGACGGTCAGGGCCGGTTCGAGTTTCCGGCGGTCGCGGCCGGCCTCACACGCTGTCGGTGCTGCCGGACAACGTTCCGCTGCCGTGGAAACTGGTCAACGACGGCCGCACCGAATTCGAGGTCCCGGTACGCGGCACCGTCAACGTCGATATCGGGGCCCAACGGATGCGCTGACGCACCTGCTCAGTTCCACGGCACTTTGCTTTCGGAGAGCGCAAGCATCCGCACTTCGGCGTCCATCAGCAGCTTCTGCTCGCGGCGTGCGGACCACTCGAGCAGCGTCGTCGCGATCGGCTGTCGCCCAGCCAGCGCACTCAGCTTCGTCTTCGCCACCGCGATGTCGTTGAGTTCTCCGAGCACGTCCTGCAAGTCGGCCACGGTTTCCGAATAACGCTCGCTCGCGGCGTTCGGCAGGGAGACCGACATCACGTCCAGCGCATAGCGCAGCCTCTTGGCCTTGATGCGGACCTGGTGACGGCGCTCGGGTGACAGCGCGGCGAAGAAACTCGCCGCCTGCAACAGCCGTCGCCGCGCGCGATCGAGCTTGCGCGCGGCGAGCTTCTCGAGCGACGGCCCCTTGGCCGCCGGCGTCAGGGTCCACGACTGCAGGCGCAGCGCAAGTTGCGCGTAGCGCGGTGTCGCCGCCGCTGCGAGGGCGTCCGCACGCGCGGCGTCACGCTTCGCGTTTGCGTCGGCCAGCACCGGCGCCAGCGTTGCAGCATCGATCCCGGCCGCGCCCGCAAGTGTGGGCAGGGTCTGCTCCGCCAGCACGTCCCAGTCGCGCGATGCTCCCAGCAGTCGTCCCGCCCAGCGCAGTTCGTCCACCAGCGCTTGCGGAAAATCCTCGTGCCGGCGATCGAGCAGCCGCAGCGCGGAACGCATCCGGCGCAGCGCGACGCGCGCCTGATGAACGTACTCGACATCGCCGTGGCTGCGCATGGCATCGGTGTTGGCCAGCAGCACCGACAACCCGTGCGCCATGATCGCGCGCAGCGCCGCACCCACCGAGTCGCCGGGCGTGAGCATCGCCACAAAGCCGCGTGCCGCGGCCTTCGCCGGCGCGGCGTGCTCGTCGGCGGCCAGGCGATAGCCCCGCTCTGCCTTGCTCGCTGTCAGCGGCACCAGTGCCAGCGCCTCCGGGCCGCGTCCCACAAGGCGCAGCGCGAGCGCGCTCAAGTCTTCGACCCGTCCCTCCTGCAGTTCCAGTTCCAGTTCGGATCGGTTCGGAAACGCGGCACCTTCCGCAGCGACTCGATTCTGCCGCGATCTATCGCCACTTCGATTCGACTGCCCTTGAAGGTGACATCCCACACCGTGCGCACGACGCGGGTCGGAACACCGGCCGCAGCGGCCCGGAGCGTGCCTCGCCAGCAAGGCGGGTAGCGGCGAGTCTTGCAGCAAGTCCAGGTCGATTCGCGGCTGCCCCCGGAGAGCTTCGCGGGCGACTCCCACTCGGGCCGGGTACTGAGTCCGCCCGCGCCGTGCCGGCGGCCTTCAGCGTCTGCACCCACTGTCGGCCGGAGCGGCGCAGTCGCAGTGCCATGCAATGCCGCTGCAGCAGCCCATCCGCGGTGTCGAAGTAGGTCGCGTGGAGCCGCGTGGTACGGGCTTCAGAGTCCGTCAGCGCGGGGCGAGTGGCAGTGCCTCGGCGGCACCTTCCGGCAAGTGCAGCTTGAGCTCGATCTCGTCCGCGGCTTCGCGCGCGGGTCGTGCGTGGGTCGTGCGGCGGCATCGCTGCAGTCTATCGGCCGCGGACCGCGACTTTCGGTGACACCGCGCTAGCGCGCGAGCTCGACCGATCCGTCGACCCGCACCGCACCGTCACCCTTGCGCTCCCACATCAGGCAGTACGTGTCGGCGTGCGGTGCGGTGAACGTCGCATCGGCCGATCGGCTCGCAGCCGTCTTGACCGGGTAGTAGACCTCGCTGCCGCGGTGGTAGTGAATATTGAAGTCCACCTCGCCGTTCGCGCGATACCGGTAACGGATGTGCTCGCCGGCGTCGAGCCGAATGCAGTGCTCTTCAAAGCCGCGCGCCGGCACCTCCAGTCCGAACGGCCCCAGGGCGGCCGTCGTCGCCAGCGCGAGGGCGGGTATCAGCAGGGTAATCAGTAACGCACGGCGTCGCATGCAGGGATGATCGCATGCGGCCCGAGGAAGCGAATCCGCGGCGCGGACCGAGGCCGTGTCAGGCTTGCGCGCCCGCCCGGCGTCCCGTCCAGAGCAGGAGTACCGCGACCGCGGCGCACACGCCGGCCGCCACGACAAAGCACAGCGCGTAGCTGCCACTGGCGCGCTGCAACCAGCCGAACAGGAACGGCAGGATCACGACACCGACATACGTAAAGAACAGGCACCCGCCGGTCGCGCGACCGGCCTCTCCTGCCGGAGCCAGCCGCGCCACTTCCGAGAGGAAGACACCGTTCCAGCCGATCGCCGTGGCGCCAAGCGCGGCGGAGACCGCCAGTATCGCCAGCATCGGCCAGGCTGCCGTGAACAGGGCCGCAGCGACCGACGCGCCCGCCATCAGGAAGCCGATCACGGCCAGGACCGCGCGCGGCGCCCCGGTGCGATCCGAGATCGAGCCCCAGCTGATGCGGGCCACCACGCCGGCCACGCTCGCGGTGGTCAGTGCGGTTCCCGCCGCCACCAGCCCGAACCCGATTTCGGTGTGCAGATAGGCGACGATGAATCCCGCCACCGACATCTGCATGCCCGCATAGACGAACGACACCAGCGACATCGTCCGCAGCGACCGGTGAGTGCGCCACCAGCGAGAGGCCCCCGATCAGCGATTGCGCCGACAGTCGCGCGGAGCGATTGCGATCATCATCCAGCGGCGCCCGCAGCGGTTGCGATGCCACGGCAACGACGATGCACCCCAGGGCGATCAGGACCACCGCGACCTGCCACCCGAAAGCGATGGTCAGCGGCGGGACGAGCAACCCCGCCAGGGCCGTTCCCGCCGGCACGCCGGTCTGCTTGATCGAGAACATCAGCGCCATGCGTTCGCGCGGCGTCGTCTTCGCCAGCACGTGGCTCGAGGCAGGTGTGATCGGGCCGTAGCCCACGCCTATCGCCACCGACGACACTGCGATCGACACGAGCGCCAAAGGTCCTGCGCCCAAGCCGAGAAACAGCGTCAGCAGCAGGCCGACCGCACAGACCAGCAGGCAGGCCTGCGACAGTCGCATCGCGCCGTAGCGCAGCACGACGCCACCGCCCGCCAGCGCGGCTGTCGACGCACCGATGTACAGCAACGAGATGTACGTGCCGACCATGGACGCCGGCACGTCCAGTTGCGCGGCGATCACCGGCGAGATCGACGGGATCGTGAGCGCCGCACACGCTGCCGCGGCCTGGATCCCCGTCGTCGCGACCAGGGCGCGAGTGGCCAGCGTGCTCAAGCCGGCCTCGCCGCGCTGCCGGCGTGCGTCCGGGCGCGAAGTGGGATGCCTTCCTAGCCGCGCTCGGCCGCGCCTTCAGGTTCTTCAGTCCACCCTCGAAGTCGGGGCCGACGAGCGAGTCCATCATCACGCCGAAGTAGCGGTTGACGGGACTGCTGCCCATGTCGCCCTCGTTGGTCCACGGTGACGCGCGTTCCTGCGCCGTCGGGCACCAACTGCAGTTCGCCGCGCGACGACATGCCCATGTCCGGAAACGACAGCGCATAGACAATCCGCTCGTTCGGCACCGCCGCCGTGAACTCCATCACGCCGTTGCCCTCGGTCTTGCTCTGCCAGCTCCACTTCGCGCCGGCGCCACTTTCCGCGCCCGAGTACTGCACCTGCATCGCCGGGTCGCGTTGGTTCCAGACGGTCCAGTTCTTCCATTGCCGCGGATCGGCGATCAATGGGTATATCTTGGAAGGTGGTGCAGCGACCTGTACCGATCGCTGTACCTTGAAGCCCGACGGCAACAGCATCCCGATGACCAGCAGCAGTGCGATGACCGCCACAACTGCCACCACGATGCGCTTGAGCCATTTCATGGTCGCCTCCTTGACCTAAGCCAGGTGCGCAGCGTAGCCGCGCACGAAAGGATTGTGCATATGCTTCGTCACATTCTGCCGGGACTCCTCCTGGCATCCGCCCTGGCCGCCTGCGGCCTGCCGGGCTCGGTCCGGCCCGGTGCCGACGAATCTTCAGTACGCTCGACCGCAGGCACCCCGACCGCCACGATGCCACTGCCTGGCGGCGGCACGCGCTGGCAGTACTCCACTCAGCCGAACAGCCAATTCGTATGGAACATCGACTTCGATGCTCAGGGGCGCGTCGTGCGCAACGAACAGATGATGAGCGACGAGGTGTTCGCACGCATCAAGAGCGGCCGTGACACCCGCGCCGACATCCTGCGCGATTTCGGCCCACCTGCCGAAACGTTCACGTTTTTCCTGAAGGACGAGACGGCTTTCATGTATCGCTATTTCATCCAGGGCGGGTTCTACGCGGCGATGTTCATCTACTTCGACAAGGCGGGCGTCGTGGATCGGACCGAAACCGGCATGGACCCGTGGCGGATCCGCGACGGCGATCGCCGTTGAAGTGCCTGCCCCGGGTAAGACCGAATTCCGCCGGAAGCGAGGCCCGCCCAGAATGCCGCGTCACGCTGTTCCGACCGCGCAATGGATTCCCAGGTACCACGCAACTCGCCGCCACTGTCCCTGCAGGACAAGCTCGACTGCATTACGCACGACCGCAAGGTCCTGGAGATCCTGCGGGAGCTGATGCGTCACGGGCTGCACGACGGCGACGACGTGCGGCATCGGGCCGACGGTTCGCACGGGCGCGTGATCGTGCTGCGCACGGCGGGCGAGCCGCAGCCAGTGGTGCAGCTCGACGACGGCACGCAAATCGCCTTCCGCGCGGCTGACTGGGGTCGGCCTTTGCCCTGATTCGCCGTCACGCCGCACGAGCCATCCGCGTGGCACAATCTGCGGCATCATGGCTTATGTGCCGGAGTACGTACCGAAGATCCTGATCATCGACTCCCAGGGCCAGCCGGTCCGTTGGGCGTTGATGCAGCGTGCTGCGCGCTACTACGCGTCAGGCAAGGTCGTCACCGATCTCGGCGAAAACCTCTTCGGCATGGCCGGTGGACTGCAGGAGGCCACGGGCCTGCGCTCCGAATTCGTCACGAGCTCGATCGTGATGATCCGCGGGCGCCACCGCATCCCGTTCGGTCACGCGCATGTCGGCCTCACCAAGCATCGGCTGTTCGCCCGCGACCGGCAGGTCTGCGCCTACTGCGGCGGTCACTTCGTGGAACTCGACCTCACCGTGGAACACATCCTGCCGGTGTCGCGCGGCGGCCGGCATGAGTGGACCAACGTCGTCACCGCCTGCCGCTCGTGCAACACGCGCAAGGGCAGCCGACGCCCCGAAGAAGCGAACATGCCCCTGCTCTACGTGCCCTATGCGGTCTGCCGCAATGAAGGCTTCATCCTCAGCAATCGCCGCATCCTCGCCGATCAGATGGTGTTCCTGCAGGCGTCGCTGCCACGGCACTCGCGCTGGGCGCACGGCTGATCGCCGGCACCAGCTTTTGCACCCCTGCGTGTCCCGCTTGCACGCGACTGTCGAATAGTCCGCGTCGGGCGCGCCGCTTTGTCGGTCGTCGTCGCGCCAGCATGGCCCTACTGTCCGAGCCATCCGATGCAGCTCGCATCGACGCGGCGCCATGGCGCACGCGGCCCGTCACTGGAGATCCGACATGCCGACCCCGACAACTCCCGCGAAGTCCCGCAAGACCCGGCGCCGCGTCCGCCGCACACTTACCGGTGCCGTGTTCGGCGCGTCAGCAACCTTTCTCGTCCTGCTTGGCGCCACAGCCGTCTCGGACAGTCCGCGGCAGTTGTCGGACATCCCCGAAACGCTGGCGGCAGCCGAGATGTTCGACGGGTCGCCTCGACCCGCCTTTGAACCCAAAGGTAACGTTCACGCCCTCGCGCCGACTCCCCGCCGTTACGACGATCCGGGACTGCAGTTGAAAGACGAAGTGCCTGCCTGAGCCTCGGCGGGCCACTGCGGCGGGGCCAGTGGGCAAGGGCGTCGAGCGACGCACGCAGCTGCGCTAGCGGAACCGGCTGAACAGCGCCGGCGCCGAGCGTAGCGACTCGGTACGCACGTAGCGATCGTGCGCGAAGCCGACTTGCACAGCCGCGGCACTTAAAAGGCAGTCGTCCGAAGACTCGTCCTCGTGGATGGCCCAGACCAGCGCACCCGAAACGCCGTCCAGTTCCGGCGTATGGATCGACAGGCCGTCCATGCGCTCGGCGGTGCGCGCGTAGGCCAGTCGTTCAGCGTCGAGCGCATTGGTGAACACCACGACCGGCTTCATGTAGACGGAGCCCTCGTGACGCCGTGCCTGCGACACCGGATAGCCGGCCACCGCGTAGATGCACGGTGCGCGGCCGTCGCCGTCGTCGAGGTGCAGATGCGCGGTGGACACCGGCATCCAGTTGGCTCGCAGGCGGCGTGCCAGTGCGGGATCGTCGAGCAACACCATGGCGAGATCGCGTTCCGGATGAACGATGACGCGCAGGCGCACCGACCGCAGACATGCCCACGCCGCTTCACGCGGCAGCGGCACGACGAGGTCGCCGGCGGCAACGTGGTCGAAGATGTGTGCGGCGGTCAGCAGCGCGAGTTTGGAGCCTTCGGCCACGAGCGAGGCCGTGGCCAGCGGCTCGGCGCGGCCGTGCACTAGTCGGGCCAGCGGCAAGGCCCGCGTCAGCAGCGCGGCACGCACGGCCTCGGCGCGCTCCGCAGAAATCGGCGCGTCGATGCGTATCGGAATCGTCTCGATCGCTTTCCAGGCCATGGTCGATACCGAAGCTCCTGCCGACGATGCTAGCGCTTGAATGCCGGTGTCGAAAGGCCGAATCGACCGCGACTGCGGCGCCCATTCAGCCGATGCACGGAACCGACGACAAAGCCGGTGCCGAATGGCTCAGGCGCGCAGGTGGCGTCGCTGCCGCTCCAGCGTGACCGAGCGTGTGTCGGCGCTGCGCTGACGGTGCGGCGCTCGGTGTCGGTGTCGCGAACGGCAGTTTGCCGCGCGCCCCGCTGTCGCGGTAGTCCAGCGCCAGCAGCATCGCTGCTTCGTCTTCAGGCATTCCAGTCCGTGTCAGTCCCGCATGCACCTGCGCATACAATTCCTCGACGGCGAAGCTGTGCGTACGTCCAGTCGACTCAAACATGGTGTCGGCAAAAGCCATGAACCGGATGAATGGCGCGTCACCCAGCAGGCGCGGAAGGGTCCGCGGAAAGCGTCCGGAGTTGGCGACCAGGTCCCAGTAGCGGGCAAATCGCTTGATCCGCAGCATCGTCGCCGCGTCGATCCGGTCGGTCGACAGCACTTCATACGGTGCTTCGTCGCTGTAACGCATGGCGCAGCGTTCGCTGTGGCGGACGATCGGCGTGCCGCGCAGGCGCTTCAGGATCCCGAGCTGGATCTCGTGCGGACCCAGGCCGACCAGGCGATCGAATCCCGCCGCCAGCGAATCGATGCCTTCGTCCGGCAACCCGGCGATCAGGTCGACGTGCAAATGTGCCGCCGTGTGTTCGCGCAGCCAGCGCAGGTTGGCCTCGGCTGCAGCGTTGTCCTGTCGCCGCGAGATCAGCGCCTGCACCTCGGCATTGAAGGTCTGGATGCCGATCTCGAGTTGCAGCGAACCGCGCGGGAAGCGCGCCAGCGGTGCCCGCAACGCTGCCGGCAGGTGATCCGGGATCAGCTCGAAGTGCAGGAACGGCGGATCGTCCGGTGCGTGCTGCAGGCGCTGCAGGAAAAAATCGAGAATCGCGACCGATGTCTCGGTCCGCAGGTTGAATGTGCGGTCGACGAACTTGAAGCGGCGCGCACCGCGCTGCCACAGGCTGTCGAGTTCTTTCAGGAAAGGCTCGCGTGGAAACGGCCACGCGGTCCGGTCGAGCGCCGAGAGGCAGAACTCGCACTTGAACGGGCAGCCGCGCGACGCCTCCACATAGAGCATGCCGATGCTGCAGATCCGCGGACGTGTATTCGGCGTAGGGCAGCGCAAGGTCCGCGAGCGGCGGTTGCTCACCCGGATGAACCTTCGCGAGCGGCTGTGGACCCAGGAGCAGCTGGCGCGCGAGCCGCGGAAAGGTCACATCGCCCCAGCCGGTGACGATGTGATCCGCCCGCCGGCAGATCGGCTGGGCTTCGATCTCGTGACTGACCTCCGGTCCACCCAGGACCACGACGATGTGCGGCGCGGCGGCCTTCAGCAGTTCGACGACGCGGCTCGTCTGCCGGACATTCCAGATGTAGACGCCTAGACCGACGACTCTCGGCTGCAGCGCGAGCAGGTCGGCGACGATCTGCTCGGGCGGCGTGCGAATCACGAACTCGCGGATGACGGTGTCGTCGCGCAGGTCTCCCATGTTGGCGCGCAGGCAGCGCAGCCCGAGCGACGCGTGTGCGTATCGGGCATTGAGCGTGGCGAGCACGATGCTTGGCATAACTCAAGGAAGCATAGCGTTGCGCTGCGGCGGGCCGATCGGTCGCTAGACTGGAATCGTCCTACCGAGAGGGAAGTGGAGACGTGCGCCTGACATTCCACGGTGCCGCCGGCGAAGTGACCGGGTCGAGCCTGCTGGTCGAGGCCGGCGATGCGCGCTTCCTGGTCGACTGCGGCATGTTCCAGGGCGGTCGCGAGGCGCCCCGCAGGAACCGCGAGGCGTATGCGCGTGACCTCGGCCGCCTCGACTTCGTGCTGCTGACGCATGCCCACGTCGATCACTGCGGACTGCTACCCCGCTTCGCCGTCCGGGGCGGGCACGCGCCACAGATTTACTGCACCAAGCCGACCGCCGACCTGGTCCCGGTCATGCTGAAGGACAGCGCGCATGTGCAGACACGTGGCGTGACCCGCCACCCGCACGGTCGCCGCACGCCCGTCACCGAGGCGCCGCTGTACACCGCCGAGGATGTCGATCGACTGGCGATACGCCTGATCGGCGTGCCTTATGACGTGGAGTTCAAGCCGCACCCCGACGTCTCGGTACGGCTGCGCAGTGCCGGGCATATCGTCGGCGCGGCTTTCGCGGAGATCCGCCTCCGTGACGGCGGGCGCACTCGCCTGCTTGTCGTGTCGGGTGACCTCGGCGAAGCCTCGCCGCTGGTCGTGCGCGATCGTGATCCGCTCGGCGAGGCAGACGTACTGGTGCTGGAGTCCACCTACGGTGATCGCAATCACCGCTCGATGGAGGACACGGAAACCGAACTGGTCGACGTCATGCACGACGTGCTGCAGATGCGCCGTGGCAACGTCATAGTGCCCGCCTTCGCGCTCGGGCGGACCCAGGAACTCCTGGTTCTGCTGTACCGGCTGGCCAAGGCGCATCGCGTGCACGTGCCGCTCGTGTTCGTCGATTCGCCGCTGGCGGCGCAGGCAAGTGACGTCACTTTCCGCCACCTCGAAGCGCTGGATGAACTGGCGCACGAGTTCCACCGCGCCGAACGCGCCCGCAAACTGCCGTTCGCATTGCGTTACACCGAGAACGTCGATGATTCGATGTTCCTCAACTCGATCCGCACCGGTGCGGTGATCATCGCCGCGAGCGGCATGTGCGAGGCAGGACGGATTCGCCATCATCTGCGGCACAACCTGCCGCGGCGCGAATGCGGCGTGCTCTTCACCGGCTTTCAGGCTGCAGGCACGCTCGGCCGACGCATCGTCGATGGTGCGCGCTCGGTGAACCTGTTCAATGAACTGGTTCCGGTACGCGCCTCGATCCATACGCTCGGCGGGCTGTCGGCGCATGCCGGCCAGGACTCGCTGATGGGCTGGCTGGAAGGCGCGCAACGCAAGCCGAAGATGACCTATCTGGTGCACGGCGAACCCGAGGCCTCGCACATGCTCTCCGCGCGCATCGCACGGGAACTGAAATGGCCGACGACCCTTGCCGCGCCGGCCACACGCTATGAAGATCTGAGCCGCTCGCCTCCAGCGATGCGGGAACTGCGCTGCGCGTCCGCCGCGTCGGCATCGACACCTATCGCGAGAACGTGGCGTATCTGCACCGCAAGTGCCCCCTTTATCTGACCGAAGGCTTCCAGGCACTGTCGAGGATCGAGGTGCGGGCAAACGGGCGATCGATCCTGGCAACGCTCAACATCGTCGATGATCCAGCGATCGTCGCCGAGACCGAGGTCGGCCTGTCCGAAGATGCCTATCGGCAGCTCGGTGCGGCAGCGGGAACACCGGTTCAGGTGGAGCACGCGTCGTCGCCGGACTCGATGAGCGCGCTGCGTCGCAAGATCGGCGGCGATCGGCTCGAGCGCGCCGACTACCTGGCGATCATGCGCGACGTCGCGCAGCACCGCTACAGCAAGCTCGAGCTCGCCGCCTTCGTGGTCGCCACCGGGCACTTCGACCTCGACCGCGAGGAGGTCGTGTACCTGACCGAAGCAATGGTCGCGGCTGGCCGTCGCCTCGACTGGTACGAGCGCCCGGTGGTCGACAAGCATTCGATCGGCGGCATTCCGGGCAACCGCACATCGATGCTGATCGTGCCGATCGTCGCGGCGCACGGCATGCTGATTCCGAAGACCTCGTCGCGCGCGATCACTTCGCCGGCGGGCACGGCCGACACGATGGAGTGCCTGGCGAACGTCGAACTTTCGTTCGAACGCATGCAGGAGATCGTGCGCGAGCTGCGCGGTTGTCTCGCCTGGGGCGGAACGGCCGACCTGTCGCCCGCCGACGATGCGCTGATCGCCGTCGAGCGCCCGCTGTCACTCGATTCACCGGGACAGATGGTGGCGTCCATCCTGTCGAAGAAGATCGCGGCGGGCTCCACGCACCTGGTGCTCGACCTGCCGCTGGGGCCGAGCGCCAAAGTGCGCTCGATGCCGGAGGCCCAGCGACTGCGCAAGCTCTTCGAGTACGTCGCCGAGCGACTGAACCTGACGCTCGATGTCGTGATCACTGATGGTCGCCAGCCGGTCGGCAACGGGATCGGCCCGTCGCTCGAGGCACGCGACGTAGTGCGCGTTCTCACCGGCGACCCGCGCGCGCCTGCCGACCTGCGCCAGAAGGCGCTTCGGCTGGCCGGCCGTGTCATCGAGTTCGATCCCGACGTGCGCGGTGGAGAAGGTTTTCCGATCGCGCGCGACATCCTCGACTCCGGCCGGGCGCTGACAAAGATGCGCGCGATCATCGACGCACAGGGGCGCCGCGACTTCGACCCCGACCGGCCGGAGCTCGCACCGCACTCGTTTGAGGTCGAAGCGCCACACGATGGCATCGTCAGCGCAATCGACAACGAGCGCCTGGTGCGACTGGCGCGTCTGACCGGGGCGCCGAAGGTGCGCGGTGCGGGCTTGGACCTGTTCAGGAAACTGGGCGAGGCCGTGCGTCGCGGCGAACCGCTGTACCGTGTGCATGCGGGGTTTGCCTCCAACCTGCGATTCGCCCGCTCGTGGGTCGCACAGGGCAGCGGCTACGCCATCGGCGAGACTGCGGTGGAGCAAAGCGTGGCGGAATTCTGATGTCACTGATCAAAGAAAATCGCCCGGCACCTTCGCGGCCACCGGGCGATCATTGACGCGGTCTGCGGGACGAGCCCGCGCGCGCCTACTTCAGGTGCTTGCTGACGTACTTGGTCAGTTCGAACATTGAGGCCTGCGCCTTGCCGAACAGCGCTTTCAGCTTGTCATCGGCATTGATCATGCGGCGATTGACCGAGTCCTGCAGCTTGTTCTTCTTGATGTACGCCCAGATCTTGCTGGTGACTTCGGTACGCGGCATCGGCACCGAGCCGACGATCGCGGCCAGCGGGCCACTCGGCATCAGCGGTCTCATGAACGCTGCGTTCGGCTTGCGCTTGACTTTCGGCTTGGCGGCCTTCTTGGCCGGTGCCTTCTTCGCGACCTTCTTTACGGCCTTTTTCGCCGTCTTCTTCGCAGCCTTCTTCGGCGCCGCCTTCTTCGCCGTCTTCTTCGTTGCTTTCTTTGCCTTCTTTGTTGCCATCGAGTTCTCCTCTGAGGTTTTGAATGCCACAGCGACAGCGTTCTCGAGTGAAATGCAAGAGCGCTCTCGTTGGGTGACCGCGATCCTAGAGGAAACGCAACGAATTACAAGAGGAGAAATCAATTTTTCAGAGGGAAATTGCGTGTGAACAACGCCGTTTTCCCTCTGAAAACACATCGACCGACTGTGCCAGGCACCACGATTGGTGTACTAGATGTTGGCCAGCAGCACATGGTCACACAATATCTTGTAGGTCCTAGCGGGCCGCCTCTTCGAGTTCGGCGAGCATGCGCTCGATTCGTGCGGACAGTTTTTCCGTCGTCACCTGCTCGCGCAGGCGTTCGACCATCAGCGGAAACGCAAACGGCGACGGGCGCGCAAGCAGGCGGTAGACGATGCGCTGCCCCCGCATGCGCGCGAGCGCCGTGCGCAGGCGCCCGATGTCCAGCTCCTGCTCGAGCACCTCGCGCTCGGCCTGGGCCAGCAGACGGTTGCCGGCGTCGTACTTGCGGAAGACCTCGTAGAACAGTCCCGAGCTTGCCTGGAGCTGCTTCATCGATTTGGGTGCACCCGGAAATCCCTGGAACACCAGCCCGGCGATGCGTGCCACTTCGCGGAACCGCCGCAGCGCGAGCTCGCCGGCGTTCAGGCTCGCCAGGACGTCGTCGAGCAGGCCCGTTTCGCCGAGCAGCGCCCCGGAGCGGCGTTGCCACGCGCCCATCCAGTCGATATCGACCGGCGAGACCAGTTCGAAGCCGTAGTCGTTGATCGCTATCGAGAAGGTCGACGGCGTGCCCTGCCCGATCCGGTACGCCAGCAGTGACGCGAGGCCCAGGTGCGCGTGGCGCCCGGCGAACGGATAGACAAAAAGGTGCCGACCCTCGCGCGACCTCAGCGACTCGACGACGAGGGCCGTTCGCGTCGGCACGGCCGACCATTTGGCCTGCAGTTCGATCAGCGGCCGCGCCAGTTGCATCTCGGGTGCGTCGTAGCGGCCGGCCATCGCCCCTTCGAGTTCGCGCAGGGACGCATCGGCCATCTCGGTCGACAGCGGCATCTTGCCGCCGGACCATCGGGGCACCGTACCGCTGCGCCGCCGGGCAGGCTGCACGTACGCCGTCATCTCATGACTGCGCACCAGTTCGAGCAGGCGGCCGCCGAAGACGAAGGCATCCCCCTTGCGCATCCGCGAAATGAACGACTCCTCGATGGTGCCGAGGTTGCGACCGTTGAGCATCTTCACCAGCATCGAGGCCTCGGACACGATGGTCCCGACCGACATGCGGTGCCTGCGCGCGATACGGCGGTCCTGCACGCGAAAGACGCCCTCGGCATCGCGGACGACGCGGTGGTACTCGGGATAGGCGCGCAGCGATTCGCCGCCCCGCCCGACGAAGTCGAGCGCCCATGCAAATTCCTCGTCGCTGAGATCACGGTAGCTCCAGGCCGTGCGGACCTCCGCCAGGGCCTCGTCTTCGCGGAAGCCGGTGCCGACGGCAAGAGTCACAAGATGCTGCACCAGGACATCGAGCGGTCGCTCGGGCGCGAAGCGCGGTTCGACCCGGCCTTGCGTGACGGCCGCGCGCGCCGCCGCGGCTTCGACAAGTTCGAGCGTATGGGTCGGCACGATCGTCACGCGCGACGCGCGCCCGGGCGCGTGTCCGCTGCGGCCGGCACGCTGAAGCAATCGCGCCACGCCCTTCGGACTACCGATCTGCAGTACGCGTTCAACCGGCAGGAAGTCGACCCCGAGGTCGAGGCTGGAGGTGGCGACCACCGCCTTCAATCGCCCTTCCTTGAGCCCGCGTTCCACCCACTCACGCACGTCCCTGTCGAGCGAACCGTGATGCAGCGCGATCACGCCAGCCCACTTCGGCCGCGCCTCGAGCAGCGACTGGTACCAGATCTCCGCCTGCGAGCGCGTGTTGGTGAAGACGAGGGTTGTCGAGGCGCTCTCGATCTCGCGCACGACCGGCTCGAGCATCCGGATGCCGAGATGTCCGCCCCAGGGGAAGCGCCCGGGTTCGCCCGGGAGCAGCGTGTCGACGACGATCTCCTTGGGAACGGCGCCGCGAACCATCACGCCGGGCGCGCCGGCCAGCAGCACTTCCATCGCGTGCTCGGTGTTGCCCAGCGTCGCGGACAGGCCCCATACCGTCGGCTTTGCCGACGGATGGGACCATTGCCCTTCATTTGGCCCCCCGCCCCCGGCCCCCGCCCCGGGGCGGGGGACAGCGGCGCTTTGCGCCGCGCTGGCGCTCGCGGTCGTCAACAGTGCATCAGTTGGTGCGGAAGCAGCGTCGTCACGCTGAACCTGCGCGATCGCGAACCTGCGAAGTCTCGCCAGCGCGAGCTGCAGTTGCACGCCGCGCTTGGTGCCCATCAGTTCGTGCCACTCGTCGACCACGACGAGTTCGACGCCGTCAAACAACGACGGCGAATCGGCGCGCGCCAGTAGCAGTGTCAGGCTCTCGGGCGTTGTGACGAGCACCTCGGGCAATCGCTGCGACTGCCGGGCGCGCTCGCCCGACTCGGTATCGCCGGTACGTACCCCGACGCTCCAGTCGAGGCCGAGTTGCAGCAGCGGTGCTTCGAGCGCGCGCGCGATGTCGGCCGCGAGCGCTCGCATGGGCGTCATCCACAGTAGGCGCAGGCCGCCTCCGAGAAGTTCGCCTGCCAGTGCCCGATTCAGCAGCCCAAACCAGACGGCGTAGGTCTTGCCGCTGCCGGTGGTCGCATGCAGTAGACCAGAGCGGCCCTGTGCGACGTGCTGCCAGACCTCCCGCTGGAACGGGAACGCCTGCCAGCCCTGGGCCGCGAACCAGCCCTCGGCACTCGGCAGTGCGAGTTGCGCATCCCGGGATGCGGACGCCGCAGCGGCTGCGCGGGCAGTCGGTTCGGCCTCGCGTGCCCGCTGTTCACGCGCCAACTTCGCGCGCCGCGCGCGCAGCTGAGTGCCGACATTGGAACCTCGAGGCAGGCCGCGCCGTTCCTCAATCACGGCACTGTCCAGCGAAGCGAGTCTGCAAGGAGCGCATCACAGCCGGTCAGTCGGTTGGTGCTGGTGCTGAGCAGGAACTGAGCAGGAACCGTGGTGTGATCCGAAAATAGAAACGCCGCCCGCAGGCGGCGTCTTGCGGCGGGGAACAACTACGAGATGTTGAGGATCTTCATCGCCTTGGCCAGCGTGTCGACCGACTCCTGGTGCTTGCCGGCCTTGTGCAGCGCCTCGCCCTCGGCGCGGTACTTCTTGACTTCGGCCATCTGGGCTTCGGTCAGCTTTGGATTCTTGGCCATCGCGGCATCGATCTTCGCCATGTCGGCGGGGCAGTGGAAAGCCAGTGCAGCGGCGGAGAACAGCAGCGCCGCGGCGGCGCTCAGGATGCGTTTCATCGGTGTATCTCCTTGGGAGGGAAGGTAATTCTTGCCTTGCACGAAGGCAAAGCGGTCTGCAGTCTAACTCCAGGACCGCACGGTCACATCCCCGGAACCGGTGCATGCAGAAGACCCCGCACTCGGCGTGGTGTCACCGCCCGGCCGGTCCGGTGCCGTCCTTCCCGGCGCTGCATCCTGAATCGCCTCAGGGTCCGGCCAAGGGGCCGGCGCGCTGCTCCATCAGCAGCGTCTCGATGTCGTTGATCATCATCGCCGGGTGCAGGTAGTCGAGCGCATAGATCTCGCGTACGACGCCGTCACGATCGATCAGGAAGAGCTTGAGCATGTGATTGATCGTGCGCATCGGCCGGCCGCTCGCGTCCTTTTCGACGCGCACGTCCTGGCCGAAGTCCTCGAGCAGCGGCACCAGTTCGGCCATGTTGCGCGCAGTCAGGAACTCCCAGGCCAGGCCGGAGTCGGCCTTGAGGCCACCGCCGTAGCGCCTCAGGACGTCAGGCGTGTCGTGGGTCGGGTCGAAGCTGATGCTGACGAAGCGCACGCTGCCCGCATGCCCGCGCCGCGTCAACTCGTCGCGCAGCCCGACCATTGTTCGGTAGGCAAACGGGCAACCCCATTCGTCGACGCAGTAGGTGTAGAAGAACGTGAGCAGCGTGACCTTGCCACGCGTGAGCGTGCCGAGCCGGCGCTGGCGGTCACGCGCATCGCGCAGCAGCGCATCGGGCACGCGCTGGATGCGCTGCAACTGGTAGGTGCCCGGCGCCGGCGGCACGAACTCCATGCTCGGCGCGTGCGCCTGCATCGGATCGGCGGCGGCCCATGCTGCGCCGGCGGCCACGCCGAGAGCGAGTGCGATGGCGGTCGCACGCATCCCGTGTTGTTCCGCCGTTGCGGCTCAGCTGAACTTCATGTGGTGCGCACGGCCGAGCTTCTCCTTGGTGAAGTCCACCTCGAAGATCGGCTGCAGCTCCTTGCCGTCCCAGCGGAACGCGCGCAGGAACTGCTCGTTGTCCGCGCCGCCCTTGTCCCAGCGCTCCAGCAGGCTCGACGTGATGTAAACGCGGTTGCCGTCCCAGCTCTGCGAAATCATGTTGACCTGCTTGCCGGTCTGTTTGGCGTAGGTCTGTTTCGGCTGCTCGGGATTGGTGAGATCGAAGTAGCGGGTCATGCCGTCGGAGAAAGTGTTGACCCACAGCCCCTTCGCGTCGGCGCGGATTGAGATGTCCACCGGCAGCGGGATCTTGGCTGGATCACCGATCGTGCCGACTTCCTTCGCCTGCCACTTGCCAGCAGCGTCCTGCTTGACCAACCAGAGCTTCGAGGTCAGTGCGGTCGCCGTGATCGCCCAGTTGTCCTTGGGCACCAGCGACCAGCGGATCTCGAGCGGCGCACCTGGCACGGAGAAGATCTGCTGCGGCTTCATCGCCTTCAGGTCCCACAGCACCATTGTGTTGCCGAAGCGCTTCATAGCCGCGGCGTCACTGACCACATCGCCGAGCGGGCGGCGATAGTTGTCGATGCCGGTGAAGCTCGAGGTCAGCAGCGCATTCTTCGACGGATTGATCGCCACGTCATAGCCGTAACCGTCGCCCTTCACGCCGCCGATCTCGCCGGTGGGAAGGTCGTACTTGGCGACGAACTCACCCTTGTTGTTGTAGACGACCATGCCGGTTTGGCCGCCGCTGTCCTTGGCGTTGGACAGCGTGCCGATAAGCATCCGTCCGGGCATCGCGTAGAACGTGTGCGGACCCACGTAGCCGGACTTCGCGCCGAGGTCGCTAATCGTCTTCACCAGCTTCGGCTTGGAGGGACTGGTACCGACGTCGAACACGTAGATCTGGTTGTTACTCAGGCCGCCAGCCCACAGATAGCGCCGGTCATCGGTAAAACCCATGTGGTGGGCTTCGCCGCGCGCGCCAACTGACACGCTGCTCACCACTTTGCCAAAGGACTTCGACTTCGGATTGACGTCGATCGTTACCAGCTTGTCGAAACCGTCGCCCAGGCCTTCGACGCCGAGCGTCCAGACATGGACGTAGGCCTCCTGGCCCTTGATCAGCTTGGACATGTACGGCGAATTGCAGGTCTCGTCGGCGGTGGCATTAAATGCCAGCGACGCCCCGATCAACCCCACCAGCAGCCACTTCCTCGTGTTCATGGCGCTCTCCTCGTTTTGGCCGAACTCTGATCGTCCCATCGGGGCCATCCTCGGTCCCCAAGTGCGACGAAAACTACTCTGCAAGCCACCCGCAGCAATCCCGCGGTTTAGTCGGAGGCGGGTTCACTGCCAATCGGGGTCACCCTGCACTCTCGTTGTGCGCTGCGCGCCAAGCTTGCGGCGGCACCACCTCACGCGTCAGGCCGGTGAGCATTCCATTCCGGACTTAACGACCGAACCAGGTCAGGAACCCTTGGACGATCAGCGCATTGGCCGTATCGGTGAACAGCGATGCCGCAAGCGTGATCACGAGAAATGCTCTGGGCGCATCGCCGTACTTGAGCACCAGCCGCTTCATCGCGGCGAGTCCGACCGGCATTGCACCGAGGCCGAAGCCGACGAAGCCGGCGGCGCCGATCGCACCATCACGGCCCTTGAGGAGCGGATACACCAGCAACGCGGCAATCAGCGTTGTCAGCACGATCTGGGTGAGTACCGCCACCGCAATCAGACCCACGGCGTCACCGACGGCCGCGAGCTGCAGGCCCAACATCGCGATCGCGAGGAACACGCGCAGTGCCAGAGTCCCGATCAGGTCGGCCCCGACGAGGTCGAGACGGATGCGTGCCAGGTCCGCGACATTGGTCACGATCACGGCGGCGAGCAGCACGGCAAGGAACGCCGGGATCGTCACGCCGAGCACTTCGCCGACGATCGGGCGTGCAGCCAGGCCGAGGCCGATGCTCAATGCGAGCCAGAGCAGCACGGTGATCCAGCGATCCGAGTCGAACGGACCTTGCGGCCAGTCGGGCTCGGACTCGACCGGCGCGACACTCCTGGTCCGGCGCACGGGCCGCATGTTCGGCGAGGCGCGTCCCGACAATCCCGGAGACGATCGCCCCGGACACGAGCCCGAACGTCGCGCAGACCATGCCAATTTCGAGCGCGTGCGGCAGGTTGGCGGCCTGCTCGGCCTCGGCCCACGCGACCGTGGTGCCGTGACCCCCGAGAAAGGGCACGCTGCCCAGGAAGACCCCCAGCGCCGCGGGACGCCCGAACGCACTCGCGATGGCGACGCCGATCGCCGACTGCGCGATGGCGAGGACCGCGATCAGCACGCACAGCAATGCCACCGCTCCACCGCCACGCGACAGAGCGCCGGAACTTGGCCGTCAGTCCGAGCGACGCGAAGAAGATCAGCAATAGCGCGTTGCGCAAGGTGTCGCCGAAGGTCACCTTGAAGCCGGCGATTCCGCCGATGACCGCGAGCAGGATCGCGATCAGCAGGCCGCCCGTGACGGCCGGCGGAATGCTGTACTCCGCCAGCACCGGCACCCAACGGTTGATGCGCACGCCCAGCAGGATGGTCGCCAGGGCCGCGATGCCGGTCCACAGTTCATTCAGCGCGATCGTCATCGTCTTTAGCGCCTCAGGAGGGCAAAGGCGTCATTATCGGCAAAGTCGTCGGGTACCTGGTGCTGGCGCCACGAACCGCGACGACTCGATTCAATCCGGATGACGGATGGCTGTGAAGGCAGCGAAAAGACGGCCTGGAATTTCAGGTTGCGGCATGGAGTCGGCGTGACTGCGGCTCCATCGTTGGCACGTACGCATTGGCAAGCTCCCTTGCCCTTGAAGCCAGTCAGCCTGGCCCGGACGAATGCCGCCATTGACCGGCTGGGTCTTGCGCAGCCGCGATCTGGTCCGGGACAACCCGATGCCAGCTCGCGGCTATGCGAGGCAGGACTCTTCAGTCCCTTGCTTCGAGTTCACGCAAGATCGAAGCGATCCAGGTTCATCACCTTGTTCCAGGCCGCCACAAAGTCACGCACGAACTTCTGCTGCGCGTCGCTGCATGCATAGACTTCCGCCAGCGCGCGGAGCTGCGAGTTCGAACCGAAGACCAGGTCCACGACGGTACCGGTCCACCTGACCTCGCCCGTTGCCCGATCGCGTCCCTCCAGCACGCCCTCCGATGCGGCGGACTTCTGCCACTTCGTGCCCATGTCGAGCAGGTTCACGAAGAAGTCATTGGTCAGCGTCTCCGGTCGCTTGGTGAACACGCCATGCCTGGACTGGCCGACGTTCGCATTCAGGGCGCGCAGTCCGCCGATCAGCACCGTCATCTCGGGTGCGGTCAGCTTCAGCAACTGCGCCTTGTCCACCAGCAGCTCAGCCGCCACGCCCTCGAGTCCCTTGCGGGCGTAGTTGCGGAAACCGTCGGCCACCGGCTCGAGCACGGCGAACGAGTCCACATCGGTCTGCTCCTGCGACGCGTCCATGCGCCCTGGCGAGAAGGGGACCTTCACATCCTGGCCGGCCTTCTTTGCAGCAGCCTCGACGGCCGCGCAGCCGCCCAGCACGATCAGGTCGGCCAGCGAGATCTTCTTGCCACCAGACTGCGCACCGTTGAACTCCTTCTGGATCGCTTCCAGCTTCGACAGAACCTTCGCGAGTTCGGCAGGCTGGTTGACTTCCCAATTCTTCTGCGGCGCCAGGCGAATACGTGCGCCGTTCGCTCCGCCGCGCTTGTCGCTGCCACGGAACGTTGTCGCCGACGCCCAGGCGGTTGTCGCCAGTTGGGAAATGGACAGGCCTGACGCGAGGACCTTGGCCTTCAGTGCGGCGACGTCCTGCTCGTCGACCAGCTTGTGATCCACGGCGGGAATGGGGTCCTGCCAGATCAATGTTTCCTGCGGCACGAGCGCGCCGAGGTAGCGGGAACGCGGGCCTAGGTCACGGTGCGTCAGCTTGAACCAGGCACGGGCAAAGGCGTCAGCGAACTCCTTCGGGTTCTGGTGGAATCGGCGCGAGATCTTCTCGTAGGCCGGTTCCAGGCGCAGCGACAGGTCGGCCGTGGTCATCATCGGCGGATGCTTCTTCGACGGATCGTGCGCGTCCGGAATCATGTGTTCCGGCTTGCAATTCTTCGCCACCCACTGATGGGCGCCAGCCGGACTCTTGGTCAGTTCCCATTCGTAGCCGAACAAAATGTCGAAATAGCCGTTGTCCCATCGGGTCGGATGCGGTTTCCAGGCGCCTTCGATGCCACTGGTCGTGGTGTTCACGCCCTTGCCCGTACCGAGCTTGTTGATCCAGCCCAGGCCTTGCTCTTCGATCGGCGCTGCTTCGGGCTCGGGGCCGACCAGCTTGGGGTCTCCTGCGCCGTGGGCTTTGCCGAAGGTATGGCCGCCGGCCACCAGCGCCACGGTCTCTTCGTCGTTCATGGCCATGCGTGCAAAGGTTTCGCGCACATCACGGCCCGAGGCCACCGGATCCGGGTTGCCGTTCGGACCCTCAGGGTTCACATAGATCAGGCCCATCTGCACCGCGGCCAGCGGGTTCGCCAGCTGACGGTCGCCGGAATAGCGCTTGTCACCCAGCCAGGTGTTCTCGGTGCCCCAGGAGATGTCTTCTTCCGGTTCCCAGATGTCCTGACGGCCGCCGGCAAACCCGAACGTCTTGAATCCCATCGATTCCAGCGCGACGTTGCCCGCAAGGATCATCAGGTCGGCCCAGGAGAGCTTGCGGCCATATTTCTGCTTGATCGGCCACAGCAGGCGGCGCGCCTTGTCGAGGTTGCCGTTGTCCGGCCAGCTGTTGACGGGAGCAAAGCGCTGGTTGCCTGTTCCGGCGCCGCCGCGACCGTCGGAGATGCGATACGTGCCGGCGCTGTGCCACGCCATGCGGATCATCAAGCCGCCGTAATGACCCCAGTCAGCCGGCCACCACTCCTGCGAATCCGTCATCAGCGCATGGAGATCCTTGACCACGGCATTCAGGTCGAGGCTCTTGAACTCCTCGGCATAGTTGAACGCCTCGCCCATCGGGTCCGACCTGGAGGAATGCTGATGCAGGATGTTCAGCCTCAGCTGATCGGGCCACCAGTTGGCGTTCGTCTGGGCTCCGCCGCTCACGGCGGGATTGACTGCGGCGCCCGAGAACGGGCACGTCATTTCGTTTGGCATGGTTCTCTCCGTTACTTGACTGCGCTTGACTGCACGACCCAGTCTAGGGATTGGGTGTCATTCGAACAAATTGGTTTTGGCAATGCGATCGATAGTGTCGACCGGCGAACTTGCGAAACCTATCTCTGGAACCGCTCAGGGCCGACGCCGGCCGCGCACTGCCAGCGCCAACAGCCCCGCCACCAGACCCCAGAAGGCCGATCCAATCGAAAAAAGCGTCACGCCCGACGCGGTCGCGACAAACGTGATCACGGCAGCATCGCGCGTCGATTCTTCCTTCAGTGCCGCCGCCAGGCCGTTGCCTATGGTTCCCAGCAGCGCCAGGCCCGCGATCGCCTGCACCAGCTCGCGCGGAAACGCGGCAAACAGACCCGCCACCGCCCCGCCGAACAATCCGATCAACAGATAGAACACACCGGCGGACACGGCCGCCGTGTAGCGACGTGCGGGATCGTGGTGTGCGTCATGTCCCATGCAGATCGCTGCGGTGATGGCCGCGAGGTTGAATGTGTAGCCGCCGAAAGGCGCCAGCAGTGTTGTTGCCACACCCGTCGTCGTGATGATCGGCGACACCGGTGGCGTGTATCCGTGCGCCTGAAGCGTCGCCACACCGGGCACATTCTGTGAAGCCATCGTGACGACGAGCAGTGGCAACGCGACACCGATGGCGGCCGCCCATGACAGTTCCGGCGCAACGAACTCCGGCCGCGTGAGCCCCGTCGGCCACTCGAGCTCAGCGAACAATCCAAGCGCGCCGGCGATCGATGCGCCGACGGCGAACGCGACCGGCACGGCAAAGCGCGGCCAGACGCGTCGTCCGACCAGGTACGTTGCGAACATGGCGAACACGAGGGCAAACTGGCTCTTCATCGCGCCGAAAGCGTCGAGCCCGAAGCGCAGCAGCACACCCGCCAGCATCGCCGCCGCCAGGGCCGCCGGCAGCTGCTTCATCAGTCGATCGAAGGCGCCGCTGAGCCCGATCGCAACGATCGCAAGCCCGGTCAGCACGAATGCACCGACGATCTCGGCCATCGGCAGGCCGCCGACGCCGGTGATCAGCAGTGCGGCGCCCGGCGTCGACCAGGCGGTGAGCACCGGCATCCGGTAGCGCAACGACAGCACGATCGTCGTGAGCCCCATGCCGAGTCCGAGCGCCCACATCCACGACGCCGTCTGCGCCGGCGTCGCGCCTGCCGCGCGCGCCGCCTCGAACACGATCACCGCCGAACTGGTGTATCCGACCAGCACCGCGACGAAGCCTGCTACCACTGCACTGAACGAAAACTCGCGCACGCCGCGAGCGTATCGCACGCCATGCGCGAGATGGCGCTCATCGATTGCTGCGTCGGCTGGCGGATCGCCGCTTTCGAGAAATACGATGGCGACCGTGCAACAAGGCCAGACGAATTCCTGGCCTGTAGCACAGCAGATCCTCAGTTCACTTCAACCGGCGCGGGACGTTGACAACGGACTCGAGCCAGTCACCGTCCCGTCGATACACAACGTATGGCCGGCGGCCGCTCCACTCGACCACGAGCACGCGCGGTCCGGCAGGCGGCCACAGTTCGAGAGTCACTCGCAGCCCGGCGTCACGATGGGCGGTGTCTCGCGTCGGCGAGCGGGATATGACCACCTGCAGATCGTTGAGCCGGAAATGGCGCACCTCGACCTGGTCCTCGACATCCTGAAACGCGGTCTCCACCATCGGCCACAGGGACTGGGCAAGAAACTGCTGCAGGCCGTCGACCTTTGCACGGGACCGTCGGGGCGGCACGGCTGCGGACGTCGTCGATCGAGCACTCGCGACACGATGACCCGCACCGCCGTCCCGTGGCGGCGGCAGCCGTAGCGTTGATCGCAACTGGAGCAGACCCTTACGCACCGAACCCATACTTTTGCCGCGCGCCACGATGTCGACAACCGGAATTTCATCGGTTCACCGTCGCCTTGCCCATCATCCGTTGGGGTGGCTGCGTTGGAGCAGCAGGCCACGTCAAGTAGCGGGCGTGGTGCCGCCCGCCGCGGAAACCCGGCCCCTGATCCGCACTTCTCAAAGTTCTCGCCATTGCCGGCCAAAGCAGACATCATGGAAGTGCGAGCCGCGCCGCCTTCACACCGTTGCACGACCCATGATCCATTTAAGGTCGCCCGAGCGAAGCGAATTGCCTGGGTCCGCAAACGGCGCACCATGCACGCAGGTCGCTGCATTTCATGTGGACTGCAACCATTTCAAGCACAAGCCCCGGAGGAAGCCATCGTGACGTCCGCAGAATCTGACTTCCTCCTCAGCCTCGCAGCACTCTCGTTGTCGTTCGTCGGTTTCTCGGTGGTCGTGGTCACTCTTCGAAGCGCGCTCCGCGGCGAGATCTCCGATCGACACCTCCGCCTGGTGCGGCTTTATATCGAAGGAGGGCTCCTGGTAACCGCGCTGGCATTGATGCCCACGCTCCTGAACCTCCTTCACATCTCCGACTCCGTCATTTGGCCGGTGGCCAGCGCAGCCGCCGCGGCCATCTTCACTTACTTGCTACTGAGCCAGTTTCGCCGGCGCCGCGCGATCGAGCCGGGCCCGTTTCCGGCCTGGGTCATCGTCGTTTACGCGATTTCGCTCGTCGCCGTCGTCGGTCTCTGGCTCAATGCTGCCGGGATTCCATTTCGGCCGAGCGTCGGCCCCTACGCCGTGACACTGACGTGGGCCCTTTTTGTCTTTGGATTCATCTTTGTCCGCACGATCGACATCTTCCTGCACCGCCCTCAACCCTGATGCCGTCAACAGCGATCGCGGTTATCCGCAAGGTGACTGCGCCCTACAGACCGGGCGTGGCCGAACGGATGACAGCGCCAGCCCGACCGGGGGCGAGGCGTCGCGGTCGTAGCGATGCCTGATGAGACGGCAGTGAAAGCAGCCTTCGTACTGCGCCCCGCGACATCGGTCGACGCACGTGCGGTCGCCGAGGTACTGATCCGGTCGCGTGCCGAGTACCTGCCGTTCGCACCGTCGGCCCACCCTCCCGACGACGTGCGCGCCTGGGTTGCCAACCAGTTGGTGCCGACGGGTGGCGTTACCGTGGCGGAACATCAAGGCGACGTCGTCGGCGTCGTGGCGACCTCCCACCTCGACGGCGTCTCCTGGATCGATCAGATGTACGTGCGGCCAGGATGGGTTGGCCGAGGCGTGGGAACACAATTGCTGGAGCACGCCCATCGGCAGCTACTTCGGCCGATTCGCCTCTACACGTTTCAGGCGAATGCTGGAGCGCGCCGATTCTATGAGCGGCACGGCTACCGAACGATTGAATTCTCGGATGGCCAGACCAATGAGGAACGTTGTCCCGACGTGCTTTACGAACTGAATTGAGCGAGGGAAGCCCGGGCTCAACGCTGTGGGACGCTTCTCGTTGCGCCCCATCCACTTTAGAGTTGGCGGCGTCGCCGCCGCACTCGAGGTCAAGAAATGCAGGGCAGTCAGCAGGCGCATGAGCAGGGTCGGGGTGGGCTGCTCAGCCATTTCATTCAGCACATGCGCGATGACTGGCCTGCCACTGTTTTCGTGGCAGCTCTCTTTGCGATCCTGGACAGCCATGTCGGATGGCTGGACGCGATCAACGGTCACGCGTTCGTCGCCATCGGAAATCTCGCCGGGATACCGCAGGAAAGTGGCGCAGCGAAAGCCAAGGCACTGGTCGTGGTTATCGACCAGGCCGCGGCCGAATCGAGATACCTGGACCGTTCACCACTCGACCGCTGCCAGCTGCTGGCCGATCTCGGCGCGGTCTATTCGGCGATGGACCGGCGCAATCAGCAGCGCGATGCCGTGCGCGCGAAGTCACCGACGTCCTCCGCCCAGCGCCTGGACCTGCTCGTGGTCGATCTCGACTTGTCACCCGCGCCGTGGCTCGCGACCGACGAGGGAAAGAAGACGGCAGAAGCTCAGTGCGAACGCGACCTGCACCGGATGATTGCGCAGGCGCACAGTCAATGGCGCATCCGCACGGTGCTGATGAACCCGTTCGAGTCGGTCGATACCGGGGTCATGGCATCGAAAGCCACCTGGAAGAAGGACATGGAAGGCTCTTCCGTGACCTTCGGACGCGCTGTCCTGCCAGTCGAGTACGGACTGGTGATCAAGCAGTACTGTGCACCGGACGCGATGGCGGTGACCGCGTATGACCTGTGGACGCAACGCAAGCGGGCCAACAACGAAGCGCACGAGGTCAACGAGTGCATCGAGACGTCGAGGGATGCGACACGGAATCCCAAGGGCGCGTCCCAGCACATCGATCCACGGCGCTACCTTTCCGGCGTGGTCCCGGTCGCCGCGAGCGCGCAGCCCGGGTTCAGTGGCCAGCTCGATCGCGCGCTCGGAACCGATCCGTCGGCGAACACAGCCGCCGGCGGAGCCGACTTTCAGGCGGTGTTCTTCGGCGCTGCGTATGGCGAAGGCGACACGTTTGTCACGCCGCTGGGCGAGCTCTACGGCGTCGAGATTCACGCGGCGAGTTTCCTGTCTTTCCTCGATCCGCTCAGTGCCGACAACCTCCTGGCCGAACTGCTGGCGGACATCGTCTTCGGTTTCGTCTTTGGATTTGTGATCGCATTTTTCTGGGAGCAGTACTTCAGGTTGAGGCTGAGCGACAATTCCGACCGCCGCCTGATCGCACCGGTCGTGCTGGGCGGTCTGGGCGTCTCCGTGGCGCTCGTCGCCTTCGTGCTGACCATCGTCTCGTGGCTGCTGCTCGCCCGCTTCGGCATCTGGTCGTCGCCCATTCCAATGGCGATAGGCATGCTGATCGAAAGCTTCGTGTCCGGCTCGGTGGCCCAGGGGATTCGCGAAGCCGACAGCCTCAAGGGTGGCGGCCGACCCTCGCGGCAGACTTTCCGGGAGAGCGCCAAGAAGTTCTTCGGCGGGTCTATAGTCAGTTTGTCGCGGAAGGGAAAACCACTGTCGGCGGCGCTGCTGACTTTGCGGCTGGGAGTGTGGGTGACCGTGGTCGCGGTGGCGTTCTTGCGCTAGGAGCAGAGGCGGGGATGAAGCGGCTTTTCGTGCTGGTGGCATGGGTCGTGTCGTCGTGGTCATGGTCACCATCGGCCGACGCCCAGAACTGTCGCGGCCTGCTGGACATTCCGGCAACGGCATCCTCAGCGCTCACGGCATTCATCAAGAGTCTCTCCGATACAAACGCCGCCTGCGGTTCGGTCAAGGTCGTGCTGAGCCGCGTCGTCAGCCGTGAAAAGACCGGCGGTCGCAAGCTCGAGCCGGATAAGCCCCTGGATGTCAGGAAGGCGCAGGCCAATCTGGACGCCGCCCTCAGGGATCCGGAGATCAAGGCACGCGTCGCCAAGGCGCGGGTGGAGATCAAGGACGAGAACGTGCTGCTCGCGTACGAGGCCGCAGTCTTCGATGAAGAAGGCTATTACGACGCGCGTGACTTGAAGATCCAGCAGCTGCAGCAACGACTCAACTGAGTCGAGCACGCAAGCGGGCCGATGATGTCGACACACTTGCGCTATTTCATTGGCATGTTGCTGTCGATCGTGGCGACTGTCGTCGTTGCGCCGTGTGCGCTGGCGCAGGCCGACGTTATCCGGGCCAAGGAAATCACCAGACTGTCGCCGAAGGCCTCGGTGGTGCTCGACAGAAACTGTCCTGACATCGTCCAGCCCTACACCCTGGCCGATAACACTGCTTCATTGGCAATGTTTGGAGCGAAGGAAGCGATATCGGATGTCGGCGCCCGCCTGCTCGCCAACGCCGGCAGCATCCTGGCGGGTAACCGGCCTTCACTCGCTCCTTCGACCAGCAAGCTCACCGCTTCGACCAAGCTGGCTGCGAAGCAGCTCAATTGGCTGCCGATGCCCGCCGAAGTGGCCTATGGCGAACGCCTGCATAAGGACGAAGTCGCCATCCTCGAACGCGACAGCAAGCTGGGCCAGAGGTACTACCCGATTGCCGACAAGCTGCTCGAGGAAGTCCTCGCCAGCGTCGGGCAACCGCACGACTACCAGTTCAAGCTGTTCATCCTGAAGAACTCGTCGCGCAACGCCGCGGCGCGCCCCGGCGGCTTTCTCTACCTGGACCAGGGATTGATCGACGATCCGGCACAGCTGCCCAAAGCGTACTTTGCGGTCGCACACGAAGTGGGGCACGTGCTGCAGCGACACGAGACCAAGGAGCTGCAAAGCAACGTCGTCGACTCGATCTCATCCAAGGATGATCTGATGAAAGTCGTGACCGGTTCCCAGGGCAATCCGAATCTGATCCTGTCCTACGTGAAAGTGGAGAAGAACCGCTTCACCCGGCACCACGTCGACCAGGAACTGCAGGCCGACTCGTGTGCGGTGCGGCTGCTAAGTCGCGCGCTGCCTGACCAGCAGGCGCTCGCCGCGTCGATCAATGCCTTTGTGCAGGACCTGCCCACGCCAGAACAGGCCACCGGGCCGACGCCGTCACCGACCGACGAAGGCAAGCTGGCGCGGTCGGTGCACGACATCGTCGATGGACCGGTCAGGCGCCATCCGAATAACGACGAGCGGTTGCAGAACCTGCGCTCGATCACCGCCGAAATCGGTGCCGGGGCCCCACCGCAACGGCCGTAGCGGCACCGCCAACTGGCATCCGGGTCAACTCGATGTGCTCGAGATCGCGCATGTAATCGGGTCGTTACGCAACCTCCGCTAACATCTTCGGCGCGCGCGTCGGCCGCCCGCGAACTCGCCTGACGGTGAGCGCCATGCCCAATTGAAATTGCTCGAGTGCCACAGCGCTCCTGCAGGGCGGCAAGTGACAGACGTCGCGTCCGAACCGTCAGAACCTGGGGAAAGGAAAGATGAAGAAACCGCGCTGGAAGCAACTTGCCGCCGTCGCCGGGACGGCGGCGCTGATCACTCTGCTCGCATCGTGCGGCAAGCAGCAGGACGCGAAGGTGGACAAGGCCTTGGACAAGGCCGCGGCCGAAGTCCAGGCGAAGGCCGACGCCGTGGCCAAGGCTGCGGAGAGCGCTGCCAGGGAAGCGGAAGCGCTGGCGCTCGCTACCGAGGCCTACGTGTACGCCTACCCGCTGGTCACCATGGAGATGACCCGGCGCGTGATGACCAACGTCGAGAAACCGGAAGGCACGCGCGCCCCGATGGGCCGGTTCGTCCGCATGCGCGAATACCCCAGCGCCAAGTTCCGGGATGTAACGGCGCCGAACGCAGACACGCTGTACACGACCACCTGGCTCGACGTGGCGAAGGAGCCCTGGATCCTCAGCATCCCGGACATGAAGGGCCGCTACTTTCTGTTCCCGATGCTCGATGGCTGGACCAACGTGTTTCAGGTTCCGGGCAAGCGCACGACCGGCACGAAGGCGCAGAAAGTCGCCATCACCGGTCCGGGCTGGACGGGCACACTGCCGGCCGGCGTCAGCGAGTACAAGTCGCCGACAGGTCTGGTCTGGATCCTCGGGCGCATCTACAGCACTGGCACGGCGCAGGACTACAAGGAAGTGCACGCGCTGCAGGACAAAGTGTCGGTGGTGCCGCTGTCTTCGTACGGCAAGCCCTACCAGCCCGCGCCCGGCAAGGTGGACGCAGCCCTCGACATGAAGACTGCCGTGCGCGAGCAGGTCAACGCCATGGATGGTGCGACCTATTTCAAGCTTTTCGGCAAGTTGATGAAGTCCAATCCGCCGGCGGCCGAGGATGTGCCGATGGTGGCCAAGCTCGCCAAGATCGGCATCGTCCCCGGACAGGATTTCGACGCAAGCAAGCTCGAGCCCGCCGTCGCCAAGGGAATTGCCGGTGCGCCCAAGTCCGCGCAGGACTTGATCATGGGGTGGATGAAGGCAGGCATCGCCGCCGGCGACATGAGGCTCGAGAACGGGTGGATCTTCACGACCAAGACCGGTCTCTACGACACCAATTACCTGCAGCGGGCGCTCGTGACGGCGATCGGCCTGGGCGCCAACCGGCCGCAGGATGCCGTGTACCCCACCTCCGAAGGACCGGACATCCTGAAGAAGTACAACGGCGAGAAGAAGTACGTCATGCGGTTCGACAAGGGCCAGCTGCCGCCGGTGGACGGCTTCTGGTCGCTGACAATGTATGACAAGGATTACTTCTTCGTCGACAACCCGCTCAACCGCTACAACGTGAGCCAGCGCAACAAGCTGAAGGCCAACCCGGACGGCTCGATCGACCTGTACATCCAGCACGCGTCACCCGGCAAGGACAAGGAATCGAACTGGCTGCCAGCGCCGAAGGACCCGTTCATCCTGATGCTGCGCATGTACTGGCCGAAGGAGAAGCCGCCCTCGATCCTCGATGGAACGTGGAAGGTTCCGGAGGTGAAGGAAGCGTCGTAGTCGAAAAGCCAGCACGTTCGGCGGCAAGCGCCGCCGAACGCTGCAGGCGGTGCCGAATTGGAAGTCTCTTGACGGCCATGATCGGCCGTTCCGGCCCTTCTCACCACTCGATAGAAAGCTGTCCAAGTTGGATGGTGTTCGGAGATTCCAAGAGCGAACCTCGCCCATGACCTCGCGAAGGGCAGCTACATCGTCAACTGGCTCCGTGCGAGATAGGGCGCCTGGACCCATAACTCGCGGTCCCAACTCGGCCGGAAGCGACCTTCTTACGGGAAAGTTTGAATCCAGAAAGCACTCGCTGGACTGGATCTCTCCAAGTCTCCAGTCCAACTGAGTACGCCGTAGAGTTCAAACGTTGCTGCAGGCGATGATGACTGACTTTCCGCGCCGCCCTAGTTTGGCTACTCAGACCGCTGCAGAAACTTCGCCACAGCGAGCGCGCCCACTTGCTTGCCCAGGGCCGTGCCGACCTCGGTCGAGTTGCGAAAGTGCACTCCGTCGTAGACACGCGCGTTCGCGACTTCCAGCACGAAGTCTTCGACGGTTTTCCAGTTCCGTGCCGAACCTTTGACGAGATAGCTGGTCGTCGTCAGTGCCGGCGTCGGGCCGGTGCCGATCTCCGCCAGGAGCACAGTACCGACGGCGGCGGCAACAGTGCAGTGCGCGCACGGATATTCGGGGTGCATCGGGGTTTCGATGAACGGCGTCCACGAGGCGTCCCGCTCCGTCACGTCGTTGCCGTCTAGGTCGCCATTGCGGATCGCGGTGACTGGCCGCCAGAAGTTGTAGTGATACTTGGCGTCGAAGACGGCAAGCAACGCATCGTCTGCGGCCTGCCACGTCGCCGCAAGGAATCGAGCGTTCTGCGTAACGTCGCGGCCGGGGATATCGGCGATCGAGAGCGCGATCCCGTTATAGATCGGCGGCAGCGTGGCTTCCCAGAAGACGGCGATTTGAGTTTGCTCGGCTGTGCGTCGCGAATTGCTCTTGCCGCCGAGCGTCTTGACTTCGTTGTAATCGCGCGCCCACAGCGCGGTCGTAAGCGCGGGTGGTGGGACTGGGCGGAATTGCGAGGGACTGGTCATCAACCATGGCTTGCGCTGCGGCCAGTGCGGAACCGCGGGTATTACGGTGGCCACGTAGACACCAGGCGCCGTCTGGGGTCGGTAAGTTTCCCCCGCAGAGGCGCCGTCGTCGACGCGAATCGCAAAGACCGCCGCAGCGGCCTGCTCGCCCACTGCAACGCCGGAAGTTTTGGCTGGACCATCCGCTATCTTCGACAGTGCTGCTTGGTAAGCGTTTTCGATTGCGGTCTGCTGAGATGGAAGTAGCTTGGCGAGTGCCGTGCGACTGGCAGCTGCGATTGCGGCGTCTACTGAAGCGCCAGGCGCAGCTTCAAGTTTCAATGCACCGGCCGGATAGCGTTTCGTAATGGCGTTCACTGCCTCGTAGACCGCCGTATTTGTGATAGCCATTGCGCGGTTGGCCGGTGGTGGCCCCATTTTGGCGCTGACAACGATGTCGCCGGCTTTGGTGTTCCACTCGCAGACGGCGTCAGCCCTTGCCGCCGACCAGGCAAGCAGTGAAATAGCCACAACTAAAGATGCGACCTGCTGTTGCTTAGTGATGCGGATCATCGCGATTTTCCTCAAGCTAGTGAAATAACGGGACGTGCAATCCTTGTAAGGCGCAACGCCGCTTGTACCGCGCGGGCTCTTGCCGCTAATCGCGTTCCCTTCTCGGCGAGGGAGGTGGCGCGCCTGCTACCGGGTTCTTTGGGTCACGTGCGTAGCTCGCGCGCGAAGTGCGTTCGGTTCATCCCCCTCGAAGCGCACGTAGTCGCGCATCTGGAGGCCGTAGATCCACTGCGTGCGGGTGATAAAGCGCCGCAGCGAATCCGGGCCCTGCGCGGCATGCGCGCACGCAGTGGAGTCGACCCGCGAGAGCGGGCGCCCGTCGCACTTGAACTCCGCCCGCGCAGGCGCTAAGGCCGTGGTCAAGAGAACACTGCAGCAAAAAACCATCGGGTACGAGTGGGTTAAGTTCTTCATACAGACTCCTGTGATTCGATCATTGGAAGTGGTTCGGCGTGCGCCCAGTCTGTGCGGTGCATTGCGGATTTGCGGTTCTTCTGCGGCTCGCGGGTGTTGGTTGACGATGGATGCATCGTCCGCGCTTGACCGCTTCAGGGCTATGAGCCGCACCTTAATTGGCGTTAATCGTTCTGAATGTGCAGCGTGTCAACGCCCGATTCGCCGATTAAGCTTGCGCACTTGAACTTGAAGCTGTCGATGGAAACCGCCACTTCGGAGCTTTGCTTTGACACAGCCCGGTTGGACCTCGCTCAACGTCGACTGCTGATCGACGATGTGCCGGCGCGGCTTGGTGCGCGAGCGTTCGACATATTGGTCGCCCTGATCGAGCGGCGAGACCGTGTGGTCGGCAGAAATGAGCTGTTCCAAGTGGTCTGGCCGAATGTCGTCGTCGAGGAAAGCAACCTGCAGGTGCACATTTCCGCGCTGCGCAAGTTGCTCGGGGCGCAGGCGATTGCGACCATCCCGGGGCGTGGGTACCGCTTCACGGCAAAACTTGCTGCTTCACCCAACGACGCCGCTGCGCCGATTCCCAAAGCGCACAGCCAAGCACCGGCGGAGTCGGGACCGCTATACGGTCGGGACGAGGATCTTCGGGCGATCGACGCGTTGATGCAGCGGCATCGGTTGGTTTCAATCGTCGGCGCCAGTGGAATTGGAAAGACACAGCTGGCGCAGGTGATTGCTGCCCGTCAACGTGACAATTTCCCGAACGAGATCTACTGGGTCGAGCTGGCGCCGCTGAACAACGAAGCATTGGTGATCGACGCCATCGCGCAAGCGCTCAAAGTGCAGGCGAGCGATGAGCGGCCAGTGCTCGAAACGATCGTCGCTCTGTTGCGAAATCAGAACGTGCTGCTTGCGCTCGACAATTGCGAGCACCTTCTGGATGCCGCGGCTGGCTGCATCCGCACGCTGCTCGCCCAAGCACCAGGGTTACGCGTGTTAGTTACCAGCCAGGAAGCGCTTCACATTCCCGACGAGTGCGTGTATCGATTGAGCGGGCTGTCGAGCGATGGCGACACGGCACCCGCTGTTGCGCTGTTCATGGCTCGGGCGCAGGCGGCTGACCCCAAGTTACAACTGTCGGCATCGAGTCGCGCAACCATCGCCGAAATATGTCGCCGGCTGGATGGCCTTCCACTCGCGATTGAGTTGTCCGCCGCACGCGTGCGCTTGCTTGGTATTGACGGTGTGCATGCACGCCTCGACGAGCGCTTCCGCGTCCTGACCGGCGGTACGCGGGCAGTACTGAGACGTCATCAGACGCTACGCACTGCGCTCGAATGGAGCTACGGCTTGTTGTCACCCGACGAGCAAACCGTATTTCGCCGCCTTGGCGTCTGCGTCGGAGGATTCACACTCGAACTGGCGCAAGCGGTGGCTGCGGATGAGCGCATTGACCGTTGGACGGTTCTGGACCTGCTTGGCCATCTGATCGACAAATCACTGATCGTCGTTGATGGCGACGAAGTGCCACGCTATCGGATGCTCGAAACGATGCGCGCGTTTTCGCTGGAGCAGCTTGCGACGAGCGGCGAGACTTCAGCGCTGCTCCGGCGGCATGCCGAAGCGCTGCTCGAGATTCTCCTGCCGCAGTTCAATCAACGATATCTATGGGGATCGACGACGGAGGCCGAGTGGATACACCACGGGGACGAACTGGATAACCTGCGGGCCGCGCTTGCCTGGGCCGCATCGCCGACCGGCGACCGGACGCTTGCCTGCGCCCTGGTGGGCTGCAGCCTCCGCGTTTGGTGGATTCATGACCTGATAAAAGAAGGCATCGATCACGCTCTACGCCTTCTGCCCGTGCCCGACAATTTGCCAATCGAGATAGAAGCGTCGTTCAATCTGACGCTGGCGAGTCTCGGGTACAAAGTTACACGGCGCGAGTGTTTCGATGCTGCAATGCGGGCGTCGGAGTTGTACCGCTCTATGGGCAATACGCCGCGCCGGATCGATGCCCTGCTACAGACCGCCATTGTCGGCTCGCGGTTAGGTAATGCGCGTCAGTCCTCCGACGCCATCGCAGGGGCCGAGGTCCTGATAGATCCGCAGACGCCGTACTTGCTGGTCGCGGGTCTGGCGCTCGCCAGATCCCTGCACCATTTATACCTCGGTCGGTATGAGCAGGCGATTGCGAGCAGCCAGCAGCAGGCGGCACTTTACCGCGATGCAGGACGCGACTGGGGCGCGTACCTCGCACAATCCAACGCAGCTTGGTACGAATGCGCAATCGGTCGATTCGACTCGGCCATCGCTGAGTTACTTGTTGTGCTCGAAGCGCTACGCCGGACTAACGCGCCGTATGGAATTGGCCAAGTCTTGGCATATCTCGCCAGTGCTCACGCGCTGCGCGGCGATCGCGCCGAGGCCTTGGCCTACGGACGTGAAGCAGTGCCGTACCTGCAACGGGGGGGGAGTGTGGTTTGGATGTTGCTGTGTATCGCGCTTGTCCATGTCCAATCTGGCGCGCTAGACCGCGCAGGGAGCCTGCTGGGCTATGTCGACGCTGTGCTTAACAGGACGGGGGTGATCCTTTTTCCAATGCTTCGAGACATCCGTGACCAGATTCTGGCGCGCGCACAACCAGCATCTGGAGAACCCGACGGAGCGCGCAGAGCGGCTGCGGCCGCTGAGTTGACTGAGGAGCAGGCTCTCTCATTGGCGTTCGACGAGGTCGTCGCCTAACGCTCTATCGAGTGGCCACCCCAAAACCCGGTTCGCAGTCTGCCGCTCCCGTCGAAGGCTAAGCGCCTGCTCCTAGGCGGTTTAAGCGCGACTGCTTTCTGGAATGCTCAACGGCCCCTTTGGGTCGCGGCTGCGTAAAAACTCCGAATTCCTGCGTTTTCGGTGGTCGGTTTGGTATTCCCTAAGGTGCGATCGTTCAATACAGAGCGATCTGAGAGGTCGAGTTCAGCGCCAAGCTCCACGTCGGCACGTCTTTTTGCACAGCCTCGGTCGAACTCAGTCCAATCTCACTCGCGAAAAGACTCGCTAGTAATCCCGCCCTCCTGCCAGCACGACTGCACCGAAGCGGACGATGCCGTAGGCGATCCAGTTGACCATCCGCCGCAGCAGCCTGCGGTGAGCAAATTCCTGCGGCTGGACGCGCCGCGAGTGTTCGTCGATCGCGCTTTCCAGCGCAGTCCGCAAGTCGTGCGCGAAGGCGGCGTCGTAGACGGCGACATTGGCTTCGCGCGCCAGCAATAGGCTGTAGGGGTCGATGTTGCTCGATCCCACCGTGGCCCAGGAGTCGTCCACGACGGCGACCTTGGCGTGAAGGTAACTCGCCTCGTACTCATGGATCTCGACGCCGGCCTCGAGGAACTGTGAATAAAGCGCCTCCTGCCCATAGTGCTGGATCGCGTACTCGATACGCCCCTGCACGAGCAGCCGGACCCGCACGCCGCGCCGCACGCAGTCGACCAGCGCCTTGCGAAACGTTCGCCCCGGCAGGAAGTAGGCGCAGGCGATCAACACTTCCTTGTGTGCTGTCCTGATCACCTCCATGTAGGCGGCTTCGATCGCCCGCCGGTAGCGCAGGTTGTCTCGCAACAGCAGCGCCGCGCGTACCCCATCGACAAAGGGCGGTGGGATCGACTCCAGCGCCAGCGCTGGTGCAGGCCCGGAGCGACCGCGACCCTGCAGCAACTGAAGGGTCCACCACAGCCGCTTCATCGCCAGAGCGACCGAAGCCACGATCGGGCCCTCGCACTGCACGGCGAAGTCGAAGCGCGGACCCAGCCGCGCCGGCTCAGGATCCGGATGGTGGTGATCGTCGATGATGTTGATGCCGCCCACAAAGGCCACCTGGTCGTCGACCAGCACGAGCTTGCGGTGCATGCGACGAAGGAGTCGTCGCTCCAGGCGCCACCAGCGCGTTCGACGGAAGATGATTACCTGCGCACCAGCGCTTTCGAGACGGGCCTTCAGCTCCACGGCAAAGGCAGCGGTGCCAAAGCCGTCGACAATCAGACGCACGGCTACGCCACGGTCGGCCGCCGCCGCCAGTGCGTCGCTGACCCGCAGGCCGATGTTGTCCTGGGCAAAGATGTACGTCTCGAGATAAATGGAGCGTGCGGCGCTGTTGATCGCCGCCAGGAGATGAGGAAAGAACTCGTCTCCGTTTTGCAGCAGGCGGACGCGGTTGCCGCCGTAGACCAGCGGACGCGTCGTGATCTCGAAGCGCGGGCGCCGGAGTGCCGGTCGCACGCGCTCCGTCACGCCACCTCGAGATCGGCGATCAAGGGCATGTGGTCGGAACGTTGCGCCCACTCGATACCCTTGGGGACGCTCACGTCGTGGACCTTGAACCCGCGCACGTAGATGCGGTCCAGCCGCAACCAGGGCATCACGCTGGGGTAGGTTCGCGCCACCCGCGGCCGCGCGCCGCTGCGCCAGAGCATCAGGCGCTCGAGGTGGCGGGTCCGCGGCTGTCGGCGATTGAAGTCGGCCGCCGCCTCGACGACCTCCAGCTCGCGATGCAGAACCTGGTCGACTCCCTGCTGCCAGTCATTGAAGTCGCCCGCGATGATCAGCGGCGCAGCAAGCGGAACCTCGCTGCGGACAAAGTCGATCAGGAACTCGGCCTGCCGCACGCGGCTGCGCTTGATCAGGCCGAAGTGCGTGTTGATCAGGTGGATGTCCACGGCCCCACGGCGCGTCTCGACGTGCGAGATCGCGTGCAGCATTCCGCGACTTTCCAGGGCATGGTCCGAGATGTCGTGATTCAAGTACTGGCCGATCGTGTGGCGCGACACGATGGCGTTGCCATGGTGGCCGTGCGGATAGACCGCGTTCATGCCGTAGGCACGATGCAGGTAGCCGCCCGTGCACAGCACGTCGAGCTGCGTGCCGTTCGGATGGTCCGGCCGGCGCGCCAGGCGTTCGTTGCGCTCCTGCACTTCCTGCAGGAAGACGATGTCGGCGTCGATGGTGTGCAGCGCTACGCGCAGGTCGTGGATGCGCGAGCGCTTGCGCAGCCCCATTACGCCCTTGTGGATGTTGTACGTCGCGACGCGCAGTTGCATGCAGCCAGTCTTGCTCAGTCTGCGCCTGGCGCAAGCGTGAAATATCGGTCGAACAACAGCGGATCATCAAAATGACGACGACCGACGAACGCCGTTGCATGATGACCCCATTGCCGCATCTGGCCTGCTGACGGCACACCCGTCGGCCAGAAGATGAAACGCTCCGGCCGCTCAGAGCCCGGCACGAGGGCATCGGGCCCGTAAATGCTGCGCGTGCCACCGCCAGCCACCGCCGGCAGCGCGAGTGCGCGCAGTTCGTTTTCATCCTTCAACCGATACGGCACTCCAGGAGCGGGCTGCGTCGTATCGACCGCCACCCGCTGGATGTTGTGATCGCCGGATCCGACGTAGACGATGACACGCTCGTCCGGTCCCGGCGAATGCACGACCTGCGGCGAGAACATCGTCTCGTCAAAGATGCCCTCATGCTCGTGAGGTCCCGGGCGCTCGCGCACACGCTCGGTCGGAAAGAACATGTGATAGCAGCCGCAGGCATGGATCGAGTCATAGACCAGCGGACGGCCCTGGGCATCGAGCGTGACGCGCCAGACGACGGCGTCGAGCCGCCCCGCCACCATGTCGAGCGGATGGCTGGCGGGCCGGGCCGGGAACCAGAATGTGTAGACAAGCTGCAGGGTAGGTGTGCCGCCGAACTCGGTCCAGGCGGCGCGCACGTAAGTGGCCGGTTCGCTGACGTCGACAGCGACATAAAGGTCGTCACCACTCTTTCGCCATGCCAGCCGGCCGATGCGGTCATCGTCGTCGACTGTGTCAACGACCAGCACCGGAGCATGCTGCTGCAGTAGCTGCCAGGCACGCGCAGGCGTAACCACCGGCATCCGCAGTGGGACTGCG
The DNA here is from genome assembly GCA_963724365.1 of uncultured beta proteobacterium. Taxonomy (GTDB): domain Bacteria; phylum Pseudomonadota; class Gammaproteobacteria; order Burkholderiales; family Burkholderiaceae_F; genus JALORV01. The sequence continues at coordinate 57,798 of CAVRUR010000008.1, forward strand.
CCGGCCTTGTCGGTCGGGAGCAATCCGGCCAGACGCTCCGAAACTCCCGGCCCCGGCACGTAGCGGATGCGCTTGCCTTTCACAGTCAGTTCGGGGAACGGCGTGGCGTACAGGTCGCGCGTGGTCTGCTGCCAGGCGGCCACCCCCCAGACGAAGGGAAACTTGGTCAGCGGGTACAGGCCGACGACCCGCATCGCATCGTCGTAACTGTGCGGAGGGCTGGCGAGGTTCGCCACCCGTTCGGCATCGCCGCGGGTGGCGGCCACGAGTTCCGTGCGGCAACGCTCGAGCGCCGCCTGGTCAACGTCTGCAATGCGCGCATTGGCGCTTTCGTACTTGCGCGCTTCGGCGTCGAGCGCGGCCATACGATCGAGCTTCGCCTGCGCCACCGCCGGCGCCTCGCGGTCGCCCGGCGTCCGCGAGGCGGTGTAACGATCAGCCCGAAGGAACGGATAGCCGTCGACGCGCGCCGCCTGCGCATCGCGCACACCGGCGGCGTCGATTCGCGCATCCACCTCGCGCAGGCGACGCATGCAGTCGCCCAGCGCATCGGCACGCGCAAGCTGTACGCTCGCGGGGGCCACGGCATAGGGATCCGGCAGGGACGCGCACCCGCCCAGCGCCGTCGTGACGGCAAGACTAGCTGCGAGTGCGTTGCGCCAGTTCACGGACGGCTGCGGCATTGGTCCAGGAGAAGCAGGCATCCGCGGCGTCGCGCCAGGGCAGCCATCGACAGGCGCGATGCTCGCGCGGTGCAAGCTGCGGGCTGTAGCGCTCAACCACGCGGAGGCCGAAGACATGCTCCGTATTATGCGTAACGCCGGGCGCATAACGATGACGCCATTCGGAATAGATTTCGTAACGGTGTTCAAGGATCCAGTCGTCGAACCGTTCGGGCGCGGCAACGAGTCCAGTTTCCTCGGCGACCTCGCGGGCGCAGGCACACCGCAGATCTTCACCGGAATAGTCGAGGCTGCCGGTCACTGACTGCCAGAACCCGGGATGGTCGGTACGCTCGAGCAACAGCACCTCGAGTCCCGGAGTATGGATCACGACCAGCACCGACTCGGGAATCTTGGCCACCGGCGTCACGAAACCGGTTCTCCCACCCGGCGGCCGGCGACCTTCATCCGCCGCGCAACGGCGCTCACCGGCCCGGGCCTTCGTCCTACTTCTGATTCAACTCGCCCGCATGGCGCTGCGGCAGGTTGAATCTCCCCGTTTCCGGCTCCGCGCGCGCTTCGCCGCGCAGGCGGATGTGCAGTTCTCGCAACTGCTTCTCGTCGACGGGTGACGGCGCTTTCGTCAGCAGGCACTGTGCCCGCTGCGTCTTTGGGAACGCGATCACGTCGCGGATCGATTCGGCGCCGGCCATCATCGTGACGATGCGGTCGAGCCCGAACGCGATCCCGCCGTGCGGCGGCGCACCGTACTGCAGCGCATCGAGGAGGAATCCGAATTTCTCGCGCGCTTCCTCGGCGCCAATCTTAAGTGCGCGGAAGACCTTGCTCTGCACCTCCTCGCGGTGGATCCGCACCGAGCCGCCGCCGATCTCCCAGCCATTCAACGCCATGTCGTAGGCCTTGGCCAGCGCCTTGGAGGGATCCGTCTGCAGGAAGTCCTCGTGGCCTTCCTTCGGGCTCGTGAACGGGTGGTGCGCAGCGACGTAGCGCTGCTCATCCTCGTCGAACTCGAACATCGGGAAGTCGATCACCCAAAGCGGTTTCCAGCCCGCGGCAGACAGGCCGTGCGCACGCCCGAATTCGCTGTGGCCAATCTTCGTGCGCAAGGCGCCCAGCGAGTCGTAGACGATCTTGGCTCGATCGGCGCCAAAGAAGATCACGTCACCGTCGGCGGCGCCGGTCAGTTCGAGCACCGCGGCAAGCGCCGCGTCGTTCAGGTTCTTGACGATCGGGCTTTGCAGGCCGTCGCGACCCTTGGCCCTCTCGTTGACCTTGATGTAGGCCAGGCCCTTGGCGCCGTAGATCTTGACGAACTCGGTGTAGCCGTCGATCTCCGAGCGCGGCATCTCGCCACCGTGCGGGATGCGCAACGCAACCACCTTGCCGTCCGACATCTCGGTCGCGGCCTTGAAGACCTTCAACTCGACGTCGCGCATGATGTCGGTCGCGTCGGTCAGTTGCAGTGCGACCCGCAGGTCCGGCTTGTCGGAGCCGTAAAGCCTCATCGCGTCGCCATACGTCATCACCGGGAACGGCTTCGGCAGCGTGACGTTCATCACCTCGGCAAAGACGGTACGGATCAATTCTTCCATGATTGCGCGGATCTCGGTCTCGTCGAGGAACGATGTCTCGATGTCGATCTGCGTGAATTCGGGCTGCCGGTCGGCCCGCAGATCCTCGTCGCGGAAGCACTTGACGATCTGGTAGTAGCGGTCGAATCCCGCGACCATCAGCAACTGCTTGAAGAGCTGCGGCGATTGCGGCAGCGCGAAGAACTCGCCGGGGTGCACGCGCGACGGCACCAGGTAGTCGCGCGCACCTTCCGGCGTACTCTTTGTCAGCATCGGGGTCTCGATGTCGACAAAGCCCGCCGCGTCGAGATAGCGCCGCACGGCCATCGCCACCTTGTAGCGCAGCATCATGTTCCTCTGCATCGGTGCGCGCCGCAGGTCGAGCACGCGATGCGTCAGCCGCGTCGTCTCCGAGAGGTTCTCGTCGTCGAGCTGGAACGGCACCGGCACCGAGGCGTTGAGGATCTCGAGTTGTGTGCACAGCACTTCGATGCCGCCGGACACGAGCGCCTCGTTGGTCGTGCCTTCCGGGCGCTTGCGCACATGGCCGGTGACCTTCAGGCAGTACTCGTTGCGGACCTTCTCCGCGTTGGCGAACACGTTTGCACGATCCGGGTCGCAGACGACCTGCACGAGGCCCTCGCGATCGCGCAGATCGATGAAGATGACGCCGCCGTGATCACGGCGACGATGCACCCAGCCAAAGAGGGTGACGGTCTGGCCGATGAACTTCTCGTCCACCCGGCCGGCATATTCGGTACGCATGGAAAGCTCCGCTGTGACTGGCAGTCCGCGGCTCGACACTTCGGCGCGACTGCGCAAAACCAGTGATTATCCCCGAGGGGCTCGTCTTCAGCTTGGTGGCCGGTCCGGCGCCATGACGACGCGCAACGGATCCGGCAGCAGTGGGGCCGAACAGCGCTACCTGCCCGACCCTATCGGTTTCGCTGATTGGACGACGCGGACCGCACCACCGGACGAGCACATCCGCCGGCGCGCCTGCTGGCGCCGTGACCCTGCATCCGGTGTTTCGTCGTCATGGACCGAACCTTAGCAGGGGACCGCGCGGGGCTCAAAGGCTGAGGCTCGCGCGGCGTCAGGCCGGAGGCGGCGACGCACTCGTCAGCACGGCCGGCCGCACCGGCCGCGCACCGGGTTCCACCACACCGAGCGAGACATGGAACTTCAACGCGTCGTCGACGCTGACATCCACGTCATGGACCCGCGACGGCGGCATCATCAGCACATATCCGGATGTCGGGTTGGGCGCGGTCGGCACATAGACGGTGACCCAGCCTTCTCCGAACCGCTCCGCAACCGCACCGGCCGGCTCGCCGACGATGAACGCCAATGTCCATTGCTCCGGTTGCGGGAACTCGACCAGCACGACCTTGCGGAACGCATTGCCCTTGGGCGAGAGCATCGTGTCCGACACCTGTTTCACGCTTGAGTAGATCGACCGCACGATCGGAATCCGTCCCAGCATCCCTTCCCACCAGAGCAGCAGCCGCCGGCCGACGATATTGCGCGCGAGAACGCCGGTGATCAGCAGCACGGCTACGGCGAGCAGTGCCCCGAGGCCCGGGATGCGGAAGCCGAACAGCGCTTCGGGCCGCCAGGCCGGCGGCAGCAGCAGCAGCGACTGATCCATCCAGCCAATGATCGTTTCGAGGATCAGCAGCGTGATCCCGAGGGGCACCCAGATCAGGAGGCCGGTGATCAGATACTTGCGAAACATGTGCGGTCCCAACTGCGCCACGGCGGCCGGCGCGTGGCCCTTAGAAAGAAAAAAGCCGCGGTACCGCCGCGGCTCCGTTGCAATCGAGGATAGCCGATCAATCCATCACGACGTGGCGGCTGCCGGCCCGCCGGTGCTGCCGCCAGAGGCGGGAGCAGGAGAGGCCGCTGTGCTTTCAGCGGTCTTGGAGCCGGCGGCCGGAGTCTCGGCAGGCTTTGCCGCGTCGGACTTCGCCTCCCCTTCCTTGGGTGTGCCGTCGGCAGCCTTGCTGTCCTTCGCCTTGGCGGTGCCGTTGCCGCGGAAGTCGGTCGCGTACCAGCCACTGCCCTTAAGCTGAAATCCCGCCGCGGTCACCTTTTTCACGAGGCTGCTGCGGTGGCAGGACGGACAGTCGGTCAGCGGCGCGTCGGAGATCTTCTGCAGCACCTCGACGTCGTGACGGCACTCGGCGCACTGATAGGCATAAATCGGCATAGGCTACGACTCGCTTCGCGGTCTCGTATCGCTAATTGCTTGCTAATTGGCTGAATTGTAAGGGAGCGCATCGGCGGCTCGCGACGGGAGATGAGGGCTTAATCCCGGCGTATCAAGGGGCCGGGCCTGCCCCTTGGACTTTGCCCGCCGCTGTTGCACACTGCCCCGCCCCAGGAGGAGACACGCATGGCCACAAGGAAGATGGCGCTCGCGCCGACGCCGGACGCACGAGCTGCGTTGAAGGGCATCGATGCGTCCACGGCCGACAAGGTCAAGGTTGCGGCCACCGACATCGACGGCGTGCTGCGCGGCAAGTACCTGCACAAGGACAAGTTCACGTCCGCGGTCGACGGCGGCTTCGGCTTCTGCGATGTCGTGTTCGGCTGGGACATGATGGACAGCGTCTACGACAACACGACCGTCACCGGCTGGCAACACGGCTTTCCGGATGCGATGGTGCGGCTCGATCTCGCCACCGGTCGGCGCGTGCCATGGGACGACCACGTTCCCTTCTTTCTCGGCGAGTTCGTCACCGCGAAGGGCGAGCCCTACCCGATCTGTCCCCGTCAGACGCTACGGCGTGTACTCAAGCGCGCCGAGAAGCTGGGCGTGCAGGCCATGTGTGGTCTGGAGTTCGAGTGGTTCAACTTCGCCGAAACGCCTTACAGCTGGGCCCAGAAGAAAGGCGTCGACCCCACGCCGCTGACGCCGGGCATGTTCGGCTACTCACTACTGAGGGCGAATGCCAACCGGGGCTACTTCAACGCGTTGATGGACCAGTTGCTGGAGTTCCGCGTGCCCATCGAGGGGCTGCATACCGAGACGGGGCCCGGCGTCTACGAGGCCGCGATCCAGTTTTCGGATGCCCTCGAATGCGCGGACCGCGGCGTTCTGTTCAAGACCGGCGCCAAGGAAATCGGCGCGCAGTTCGGCATCATGCCGAGCTTCATGGCCAAATGGAGCGCACAGTACCCCGGCTGCAGTGGTCACGTGCACCAGTCGCTGTCCGACGGCAGGAACAACCTCTTCTTCGACGCCAAGGGGCGCGCCGGCATGAGCAAGATGTTCGAGAGTTTCCTGGCCGGACAGATCGCCGCACTGATGCAATTCGCACCGATGTTCTGGCCGACCATCAACAGCTACAAACGTCTGGTCGACGGATTCTGGGCGCCGGTCAAGCCAACCTGGGCGATTGACAACCGCACCGCGAGTTTCCGCGTCATTCCCGGATCACCGAAAAGCACCCGGCTCGAGACGCGCTGTCCCGGCGCCGACATCAACCCCTACCTCGCTGTTGCCGCGCTCCTGGCCGCGGGGCTGCACGGCGTCGAGAAGAACCTCAAGCTCACCGCTCCCCCGATCACTGGCACCAATCAGGGCGCGGAGAACATTGCGCGCGCGCCGCGCTCGCTGAAGGAAACCACCGAGATCTTTCGTCGCTCCGACCTCGCACGTGACTGGTTCGGGGATCTGTTCGTCGATCATTTCGCCGCAACCCGCGAGTGGGAATGGCGGCAGTGGCAGGACGCGGTCACTGACTTCGAGCTCAAGCGGTATTTCGAAATCATCTGACCTGGCGCATTGAACGCGGTTCGCCAGCGGGAACATTCACCGGCATGCCAACGAGCCGGCGCACTCGCGTGCGGTAAATTTCGACTCGCGCGCCGGATCGCCCCGACTGGGAGCGAGCGGTGGCGCCCGTGAACCGGGTCCATTCCGCCCGACGGCACCATTCAAGGCAACGCCCGACCTAAAGCAACGCACGACCTTGAAACACTGCGAACTTCCCAGCGACCTCGGCGCGCGACACTTCGAGGACTACACGTCAGGAATGGTCGTCGACTACGGTCCGATCCAGGTCGACGAGGCCCAGATCATTGCCTTCGGCCGTGAGTTCGATCCGCAGCCATTCCACGTCGATCCTGGGCTGGCGTCCACAGGCCCGTTCGGCGGCGTGGTCGCGAGCGGCTGGCACACGGCGAGCCTGATGATGCGGCTTCTGGTCGATCACTTCCTGCCGCGCACGGCCGGGATGGGCTCGCCGGGCGTCGACGAACTTCGCTGGCTGGCGCCGGTGCGGCCCGGTGATTCACTGTCGCTGCGCATCACCGTGACCGAGGCGCGACGCTCGCGCTCCAAGCCCGACCGCGGGCTGGTCCGGACCGCGAACGAGGTTTTCAATCAGCACGGCGAGCCGGTGATGACGGTGAAAACCATGGTCCTGATGCGCTGCCGGAATTCCAACTCCGAGAACACGGCGCCGGTGCGCGCATGACCGCCGGGAACGCCGTGACCACACTTCCTGCCTGGCTTTTTCGAGCGTTCGGTGCGCTCACTGTCGCGATGACCTTCGGCACCCTGCCCCAGGTCGGCGCGGCCGCCGATCCGTCCTATCCGAACAGGCCGCTGCACCTGGTGGTTCCGTTTCCCGCTGGCGGTGGCGCGGACAATCTGGCACGGCTGATCATGCCGAGGGTCGCGAAGGTGCTGGGCCAACCGATCGTGATCGAGAACAAGGCCGGTGCCGGCGGAAATGTCGGCGCCGAACTGGTCGCGCGTGCGGCCCCCGACGGCTACACGCTGCTTTATGGCACGAACGGCACGCATGCCATCAACATCAGCCTGTACCGCAACCTGAACTTCGACCCGGTCAAGGACTTCACGCCGGTGTCGCGCATGACAGAAATCGCGGCGATGCTGATCGTCAATCCGCAGGTGCCGGTGACGACCACGGCGGAACTGATCAAGTACGCGCGAGCCCATCCGGGCAAACTGAATTTCGCCTCGGCGGGCAATGGCACCACGTCGCACCTGGCCGGCGAGCTGTTCAAGACACAGGCAGCGATCGACATCGTTCACATTCCCTATCGCGGCGGTGCCCTGGCGATGACCGATCTGATCAGTGGCCAGGTGCAGATGATGATCGAGGTGATGCCGAACGCTGCGCCGCAGGTGCAGGCCGGCCGGGTGCGCGGGCTGGCGGTCTCGACTGCGCGCCGCTTCCCGGGGAATGCCGCCATTCCAACCATCGACGAGTCCGGCCTGCCCGGCTTCGAGGCCAGCGCGTGGGACGGCATCTTCGTGCCGGCGGGCACGCCTGCACACGTCGTCGCGCTCCTGAACGCCGCCATCCGCGAGGCCCTGGACGATCCGGAACTCGTCGCCGCCCTGCTCGCGCGCGGCGCCCAGCCGGTGCCGGGCACGTCCGAATCCTTCGCACGTTTCATTGCCGCCAGCGCCGAGCGCTGGGCGGTGGCCGTACGCGCGTCGGGCGCCAAGATCGATTGAACGCAGCCCGATTGAACGCGATCTAATCATCCCGCCTGCCCGCTGAGAGAACGATGAAACGCACCACCCTTCCGCCGATCCCGACGTGGACGCCCGTGGCCGGCTATTCGGACATCCTCTACGAGAAGTCCGACGAAGGCATCGCCAAGATCACGATCAACCGCCCGGAGGTGCGCAATGCGTTCCGGCCCGAGACCGTGAAGGAAATGCAGGCGGCCTTCACCGACGCGCGCGACGACGAAAACATCGGCGTCATCATCCTGACCGGCCAGGGCAGGGAAGCGTTCTGCTCCGGCGGCGACCAGCGCGTGCGCGGCAAGGGCGGATATGTCGGCGGCGACGGCGTACCGCGGTTGAATGTGCTCGATCTGCAACGGCAGATCCGCACGCTGCCCAAGCCGGTGGTCGCGATGGTCGCCGGCTACGCCATCGGTGGAGGCCATGTGCTGCACATGATCTGCGACCTGACGATCGCGGCCGACAACGCGCGCTTCGGCCAGACCGGACCCAAGGTCGGCAGCTTCGACGGCGGTTACGGCGCCTCGTATATGGCACGCATCGTCGGCCAGAAGAAGGCGCGCGAGATCTGGTTCCTGTGCCGCCAGTACGACGCGAAAGCCGCGCTCGACATGGGACTGGTCAACTGCGTTGTGCCCTTCGAGCAGCTCGAGGCCGAGACCGTGCAATGGTGCCGTGAGATGCTCTCCAACAGTCCGATCGCCCTGCGCTGCCTGAAAGCGGCGTTGAACGCCGACTGTGACGGACAGGCGGGTCTGCAGGAACTTGCGGGCAACGCGACGCTGCTGTTCTACCTGTCCGAGGAGGGCCAGGAGGGCCGGAACGCCTATCTTGAAAAGCGCAAGCCCGACTTCCGCAAGTTCCCGCGTCTGCCGTGAAGACGACGCGCGCAACGGCGTGCCGCGATCGCTGAGCGCCGACCGCCCAGCCTTGCGCATCTGACCGCATGAGCGAACTGCTGTCGATCCGCGCCGCGGCGCGCGAAGCGGGTGACGCCGTCGCGCTGCGCATCGGCGATCAGCGTTACCACTATGCCGACCTGGCACGGCTCGCCGAGCCGCACGTGAGCGCACTCGGCTCGCACGGGCATGGGCCGGTACCGCTGGTCGGCACCAACACGCTCGACACGCTGGTCATGCTGTACGCGCTGCTGGAGGCACGTCGTCCGGCGCTGCTGCTGCACCCGAAACTCACGGCCGCCGAGCGCGCGATCGAACTGGCGGCGACCGCGCGGGCGTCCGCTTCGGTGCCGAACGACGCCGCGGCGATCCTCTACACCTCGGGCACCACGGGGCGCGCGCGCGGCGCCGTGCTCACGCGCAGCGCACTGGTGGCTTCGGCGCAGGCGAGCAGTGTCAATCTCGGCTGGCAGGACGACGACTGCTGGCTGCTGGCGATGCCGCTGGCGCGCGTGGGCGGCCTATCGATTGTCACCCGCTGCCTTGCAGCTCGGCGCACGGTCGCGCTGGAACCGGCGTTCGACGCCGCCCGGTTGCCGCAATGGCTCGAGGACCACCGCGTCACGCTGCTCTCGCTGGTGCCGACGATGCTGGCACAGGTCCTGGATACGCATCCCGACTGGCGCCCACCGGCGCACCTGCGTGTGCTTCTGCTGGGCGGGGCCGTGGCCTCGCCACACTTGCTCGAAGGCGCAGCACGTCATGGTGTCCCGATCGTGATCACCTACGGCTGCACCGAAACCTGCTCGCAGGTGGTCGCCACGCCTTATGGGCGGCGCTCCGATGCCGCCGCGTGCGGTGCCGGGCGGCCGCTTCCGGGTGCACAGATTCGCGTCGACGGCGGCCATATCCTGGTGCGCGGCCCAATGCTCATGGCCGGATACCTTGACGAGCCGCCGCTCGAACCGGACTCCTGGTTCGATACAGGCGACCTTGGCGAATTCGACGTGGACGGCTTCCTGCACATTCAAGCGCGGCGCGCCGACCTGATCGTTAGCGGTGGCGAGAATGTCTACCCGGCCGAGGTCGAGCGTGTGTTGGAGGGCTGTCCCGGCGTTCAGGCGGCAGGCGTGTTCGGGCTGGCGGACGAGACCTGGGGACAGGTCGTAGCCGCTGCCCTCGTGACCGGGTCGCCGGCGCCGGGCGATGACGAACTGATCGACTACCTGGCCACGCGACTGGCGCCGCACAAGCGGCCACGCTGGATCGGCCTCGTCCAGAGCCTGCCTGCCACCCCGGCGGGCAAGCTCGATCGCACCGCGCTCGCCACACTGGCGATCAAGCTTCAACCCCTGCGCCAGCGTCGCTGACGGCAGTAGTCGACTGACACCCGCTTGCCGTGCGGCTCGCGGTGATTTGACCTAACACCGAATCCGGGCGGATTTCCGTTCCCCCGATGCGCCGGGTGTTCGGGATAATGCGCAGGTTTCTGCCGGAATCGCGCACCGCATGTCCAGTTCAACCACCGCGTCCACAGCCGTTGTCGTCCCGGGTTCACTCGCTGCCTGGAGCATCGCCTGTCGCTTGCCGAGCCTGCTGGTTGCCGTCAGCCCGGTGTTGGTGGGCGCAGCACTGGCGTGGGAGCGGACCGGTCGATTCGACGCGGCCACGATGCTGCTCGCGCTGGCCTGTGCCGTATTGCTGCAGGTGATATCGAACCTGCAGAACGACGTCGGCTACACGGTCCGGGGCGCCGAGCGACTCGGCAATCGCACCGGGCTGCCACGCGCCACCGCCAATGGCTGGCTCGGCGTGCAGCAGGTCCGGTTGGCCATCGTCGTCTGCTGCGGACTGACCCTGGCCCTGGGTGCGCCGCTCGTGCTCGCTCATGGCTGGCCGGTGTTCGCGATGGGGTTGGGCTCGCTGGTGGCGGCGCTCGCCTATATGGGCGGGCCGCGCCCCGTCGCCTACACGCCGTACGGCGAACTGGTGGTGTTCGTGTTCTTCGGCCTGGTTGCGGTGGCCGGTTCCGATTACGTGCAGACCGGCAGTGTCGGCACGACGACATGGCTGGCCGCGATCGCACTGGGCGCGCTGGCGGCCTCGGCCCTGGCCGTCAACAACCATCGCGATGTTGCGCATGACCGCAGTGTCGGCCGGCGTACATTCGCCGTGGTCTTCGGCGATGCCACGTCGCGGGCCATGTATGCACTGAGTGTGTTCGGTGCCTTCGCCCTGCTCGTTCCGATGGCGTGGCTATCGAGCCCGGCCTTGCTGGCGCCACTGCTGCTGGCGCCGGTGGCGCTGAGACTGCAACGCGACTTCGCCCGCAGCGCGCCCGGCCTCGCGTACAACGCGATCCTGGTGCGCACCTTCAAGCTCGAACTCGGCTACGCGGCCCTGCTGGCTGCCGGCACGGTGCTGGGCCGGCTTGCGGCCTGAGGGTTCGCCCGTTCTCGGTGCGGGATCACCGCGGGCTGCCGGCGCCGATCGCGGCAAGCGACGTCATCGGCGTGGCTGCCGGCGTCGGCTGGGTTGAGGTCAGCAACGCAATCTGCACGACCGCGATATCCCAGCCCGCCTTGATGACCTTGGTCGCGGCGCGACGTTTCATCGACACCGAGCGCACGAAGTAAAACCTACGCCCGTCCATCGATGCCAGTTTGGCCAACGCCCGCCTCATCTGCGCGTCGATCACGCCGACCGGCTCCTCGGATGCGGCCACCTCGGCACAAATCGTTGCGACATCACCGTCGCGGCCCAAAAGATCGGGCCCGGCAGGCTCGGTGGAGGTCCGTGGATTCCAATGCCAACAGGTCGTGGGACTGGCCACACCGTGAGTCACCAGCCACTCGGCAGCGCAGATGATCATCTGATCGCGCTGGATATGGATGAGGCCGTCATGCGCCTGACGACGCAGGCTCGCAAGCGTGGCCAGGCCGGCGTCCACCGAGTCGATCGGCTCCGCCACGGCGCGCTTGACGCCGAGCAGCAACCGCTGCGAGTTGGCGAGCACCTTTCGCCGGGCATCTTCAAAGGATCCTAGTTCAAGCATTGCGGGCGAGGGATGCGATACGGTTTGTTGAAACGGACAGGTCACGGGGCATCGCGCATCAACTCCGTGATCGGATGGTCTGTCGCAAGTTAATCGGCTTTTCGCGGTCTGCGAAGCGCTGCACCTCGCCTGACTTGGGTTGGTTCACATCGGCCATGTGGACGGTGTCGACCGTGGCCGACCGCGGCGCCGTGGGATGCGTTCCCATTCGCGTCGCTACTGCCGTGCGCCAAAGGCATGTGCGCTGTCTGGCTCACTTCTACTGCGGCGTTCGGCCCCACAGTTCCTTGAGGCGCGCGTCACGGCCGCAGCCCGTGCGGTAGTAGCGGTAGCGGATCGGATTCTTCAGGTAGTAGTCCTGGTGGTATTCCTCGGCCGGATAGAACGTCGTCGCCAGCGTGATCTCGGTGACGATCGGCGCCTTGAACGGCTTGCTCATCTGCCGTGCGGCCTTCGATGCTTCGGCTTCCTTCAACTGCTTCTGATCGAGCGGAAAAATGCCGGAGCGGTATTGCGATCCGACATCGCAGAACTGCTGATCCTTCACCGTCGGATCGATCGTCGGCCAGAACTTCTCGAGCAGTTGCGCATAGCTGACGCGGGCCGGATCGAAGACGATTTTCACGGCCTCGGTGTGGCCCGTACCGCCGGCCGATACTGCGCTGTAGGTGGGGTTCGGAACGCGGCCGCCGATGTAGCCCGACGTGGTCTCGAGTACCCCGTCGACCTTGTCGAAGTCAGCCTCGACACACCAGAAGCAGCCGCCGGCGAAAATTGCGGTCTCCGTCCGTGGCGGCGCGTCGGCCTTGGGTTGCGCGCCCACCGCAGAGGCCCACACGACCGCCAGGATCCATGCCCAGCGCAGGGTCCGCATCATGCGGCCCCGGCATCGAACTTCAGGCACACGCCGTTGTTGCAGTAGCGTTTGCCGGTCGGCCGCGGCCCGTCATTGAACACATGGCCGTGGTGACCGCCGCAACGCGCGCAGTGGTACTCGGTGCGTGGAAAAATCAGCGTGTAGTCGGTGCTGACTTCGAACGCCCCGGGCAAAGTCTCGAAGAAACTCGGCCAGCCGGTGCCGCTGTCGTACTTCATCGCACTCGTGAACAGTGGCAGGTCGCAGGCCACGCACTTGAACGTCCCGCGCCGCTTCTCGGTGTTCAGCGGGCTGGTGAACGGGGGCTCGGTGCCGTCCCGGCGCAGGACACGGTACTGGTCGGAAGTCAGCCGCTGGCGCCACTGCGCGTCGGTCAGGACGAGCTTGTCGGTGCGTTCGGACGCAGCGCCCGGCGCGGCGAAGGCCGGAACGGCTCGCGCAAACAATCCACCCAGGAACAAACGGGACAGCAGATGGCGTCGTGACATCATGGACTTTCCTCGGTCATGGATCTGAAGGACCCCGATTGCGCGGGACAGTTCCCGCCATCGGTCCTACCGCGATTGGTCGCCAGGCGCGTGCAGTCCTTACAGCATCACGGCGGCGGAACGTGGCGTTCCGTCCGGAATAGGGGCCTTCCTAGGATCGGCCGTGTGCCGACGGCCCTGCGCCCAAGGCAGGCACCGCGCGATAGCGGGCCGGCGTGTCGCCGGACCAGCGGCGAAATGCGCGCGTGAACGACGACGCATTGGAATAGCCCAGCGACGAGGCAATGCGCGGAAGGGGGATCCGGGTCAGGTGCAACAGGTGTCGCGCCGCGTCGAAGCGGACATGGTCCAGCACATTCTGGAACGTGGTACCGCGGCGCATGAGGCGCCGGTTCAATGTGCGTCGGTGCATGTCGAGCATCTGTGCGGCGTGATCCCCGGTGGTATCGCCGCGCAGCAACTGGATCCGCAGCGTCCGCCGCAGTCGGTTCAGCAGATTGTGCCGCCCGGCCGCTTCGAGCATTGCCGTGAGTTCCCGCAGCCGCGCGGGGTCTGCGCCCGCGATCGGCTGCTGCATCACGTCGGCGCCAAAGCGCATCGCGCTGTTCACGCAATCGAACACGACAGGCGCCGGGAATGTACGCCGGTAAGGCGCGATGTCCGCCGGAGCTTGACGGGACAATTCAATGCCTCGTGGCTGGAACTGACCCCCGCACAATTCGCGCACGCCGCTGAGCATCTGCGCCATCGCCAGGTCGTGGATCTGCTCGCAGCCGCGCAGCCCCGCGTGGTAGATCGCGTACCCGAAAGTGATCTCGTCATTGTCCTGGAACAGGTACACCGCGCCGCCGCCGCTATAAAGGTGCTGATTGACGGAGAACGTGCACAGCGCTTCGCCCACCGTCGCCGAATTTCGGGCGATCTCGGCCAGGATGCCCAGATACGACAGGGAAGCACGCTGGCCCAGCAACAGACCGAAATAATCACATCCGGTGCGCTCGGCGCAGCTCGCGAGCAAGGACCCGACCGCGGCGTAGGGGACGCGTGCATCAGGGTTCGCCATCGACTGGAGCTCTAGCCCATGCGCGGCGAGCAACGGAACAGGATCGACCTGAAACTCCTGCAGCAGTCCGGCGAGCGCCACAAACACGCCGACACGTTGCTCGGCTTCGCTCCCGGCGGGTGCGGGCAAGGTCACTTCCGGGCGCCCCGCCGGTGTCGGGATGACATTTGCCTGAGAGTCGGATTTCACGTCGGTGCGCTCCCGCGCCATTTGCTGCACGTCCGTGTCAGCATAGTCGCTGCACTGCTGCAGTTGCAGGATATTGCAGCCCCGCCCGATTGACCAGCCGCCGCCGTTGCGCCGGCGTCGAACCGCACTTGTCCTATAGTGCCTTCTGCCGATGACACGAACGTTGCCCATGATGCCTGCGCGCCCCGACCGCGCGTATCGCCACCTGCAGGCATTGGCCCGCGCCGTGCTGGCCTGTTTCCTCCTGGCGTTAGCGTGGCCGGCACCCGCTGCCGCCCAGACCGTGCGGATCGCGAGTGCCTTCGATCCCAACTCGCTCGACCCGCATGCGCTGGCACTGCTGTACCAGACGCGCATCGTCACGCAGATCTACGAAGGCCTGGTTAACCGCGACCGCGACTTCAGGCTCGAGCCTTCACTCGCCGTCTCTTGGCAACCGCTCGATCCGAAGACCTGGCGCTTCAGGTTGCGTCCGGATGTCAGGTTTCACGACGGCACGCCCTTGACTGCCGAAGACGTGGTCTTCTCGATCGAGCGTGCGCTGGCCAAGACGTCACAGCGCGCCTTCCAGCTGCGGGGCGTCACCGGCGCACGGAAGGTCGACGCGCTGACCGTCGACATCACGCTGGCGGCGCCCGACGCGGTGCTGCCGGAAAAGATGTGGCTGATCGCGATCATGAGCAAGTCATGGGCCGAGAAGCACGGCGTCCTGCTGCCGCAGGACTACAACGGCAAGCAGGAAACCTATGCGGTCCGCAATACCAATGGCACCGGCCCCTACCGGCTGAAGAGCTACGACCCGGACCAGCGCGCGGTGCTGGTGCGCAATCCGGAGTGGTGGGGTCGCGCCGCGAAGGACACCGGCAACGTGCAGGAGGCCGTGTACGTGGTGATCCAGTCGGACGCGACGCGGCTGGCGGCGCTGGCGTCCGGCCAGGTCGATTTCGTGATCGATCCACCGTTTCAGGACGTCGCTCGGCTGAAGGCGGACAAGTCACTGACGCTGGTCGAGACGACCGACATCGGCACGCAGTACCTGGGCTTCGACCAGAGCCGCGCTGAACTGCAGTTCGGTGAGGCGCGCGGCAATCCGTTCAAGGACCTGCGCGTGCGCCGTGCCATTGCGCAGGCGATCGACATCAATCTGATCATCCAGAAGGTGCTGCGCGGGCAGGCCGTACCCGCTGGTGCACATCTGTCGAAACTGGTCGACGGCTACGTACCGGAACTGGAAAGGCGACTGCCCTTCGATCCAGCCGCCGCGCGCGCCGAACTGAAGCAGGCCGGCTATCCCGACGGCTTCGCTGTGACGCTCGATTGCGTCAACGTAACGTACCGGGCCGCCGTATGCCAGGCCATCGCCGTGATGCTGGCGCAGGTGGGGATCCGCGTGACTTTCCAGCCGTCGCCGAGCGCAACCTTCTTTCCCAAGCTGACGCAGGCAACCGCGAGCTTCTTCGAATTCGGCTGGACGCCGGGTGGCGACCCGTGGGCTTCGATGAACTCGATCGTGCGCACGCACGACGGTGCCGGCAGCGGCCAATTCAACGGCGGCCGGTACTCGAACCCGAAGCTCGATCAACTCATCGACGGCATCCGCGTGGAACCCGACCTCGCCACGCGTCGACGCATGGTCGGCGACGCGCTGCGCGTGATGCACGACGACTTGCCGCTGATACCGCTGTATCGGCGCAAGCTCGCCTGGGCGATGCGACCCACCATGAGCGTCTCGCAGTGGCCGAACGACGTGCTCGAACTGCGCTGGACGCGCATCAACTGAACCGGATCGTCACTATTCATGACTATCACCCGCTTTTCCTTCCCGACCACGATCCACTTCGGACCCGGCGCGCGCCTGCTGGTCGGCGCGCACCTGCGCGAGCTCGGCCTGCGGCGGCCACTGGTGGTGACCGACCGCGGACTGGCCATGCTGCCGGTGCTGGCGGAGTTCATGCAGCATCTTGCATCGGGCCTGGATGCCTCGGTCTACTCGGGAGTACACGGCAATCCGACCGCGCCGCAGGTGACTGAGGGCGTGACTGCGTACAAGCAGCACCGCGCCGATTGCGTGGTCGGCTTCGGGGGCGGTGCGGCGCTCGATGTCGCCAAGGTGGTGGCTGCCATGGCGGTCCACGACGGCGACGTCATCGAGTACGCGTGGGACCACCCCAGGGTGCGGCCGCTGTCGCACCCATTACCGCCCTTCTTCGCGCTGCCGACCACCAGCGGCACCGGCTCGGAAGTCGGCCGCTCGAGCGTCGTGAGCGAAACCGACACACACGTCAAGCGGGTGATCTTCTCGCCCAAGCTGCTGGCGCGCGAAGTGTTTGCGGATCCGGAACTCACGCTCGGGCTGCCACCGGCGGTGACCGCCGCCACCGGCATGGACGCGCTGACGCACAACATCGAGAGCTATCTGTCTCCGGCCTATCACCCGCTGTGCGACGGCATCGCGCTCGAGGGTGTGCGCATCGCCGCACGCGCGCTGCCGATCGCGGTGCGCGACGGCAGCAACCTGCAGGCGCGCGCCGACATGATGATGGCCTCGATGATGGGGGCGATCGCGTTCCAGAAGGACCTCGGCGCGGTGCACTCGTGCGCGCATGCGCTCGGTGCCGTGTGCGACCTGCACCATGGCCTGGCCAATGCGCTGATGCTCGAACCAGTGATGCGCTTCAACGCCGAAGCAGTGCCGACCAGGTTCGCGGAACTGGCGCATGTCGCCGGCCTTGCTTCCACGGAAGACTTCGTGCCGTGGCTCGCACGGCTGAAACGCGAGATCGGCATCCAGCCGACGCTGGCCGACGTCGGTGTAAAACGTGAGCACGTCCCGCGGCTGGTCGAGCTGGCGGTCAAGGATGTCTGCCACCAGACCAATCCGCGGCCCTGCACCGCCGCCGATTTCGAGCGCTTCTTCGAGCAGGCCTTCTGATGAGCCAGCGGCCGACCATCGGCATTTCGGCGTGCTTCTTCCATGCCGATCCATCGCGCCCGATCTTCACCGGCAAGACGTTGCAGTACGTCGAGCAATCGATCGTGCACTGGGTGCAGTCGTCCGGCGCGTTGGCGCTCGTGATTCCGTCGCCCGAAGGGCCGACACAGCGTGGCGATGTCTCTCTCGTCGACTACGCAGAACTGCTCGACGGACTCGTGCTCGAAGGCGGATCTGACATGTGGCCGGGCAGCTACGGCGAGGAGCCGCTGCGACCCCAGTGGGGTGGCGATCGTATCCGCGACGAATACGAGATCGCGCTGTTGCGCGCTTTCGTCGACGCGGGCAAGCCGGTGCTCGGCATCTGCCGCGGCCTGCAGGTGATCAACGTCGCGTTCGGCGGAACACTTTTCCAGGACATCCAGACCCAGCTCCCAGGCGCCATTGAACATCGCAATGCCAAGCTCTACGACCAGAACTTCCACACGATCGAGTTCGTGCCGGGGACGCGACTGGCCGACCTGTATCCCCATCCGGGGTTCAAGGCGCCTGACCGGCCGCACCCCCACTTCGTGGTCAACAGCGTGCATCACCAGGGCATCCGCGAACTGGCACCGTTTTTCAGTGTTGAGGCCCGCTGCCCGAACGACGGCGTGATCGAGGCGATCCGCTACGACACCTCGCGCGGCCCGATCCAGTCGTATGTCGCGGCAGTGCAGTGGCATCCGGAATTCCACGACTGGACCAATACATCGTTGCTTTCCGGCGACCCCTTGCTCACCGACTTCATCGCCGCTGTGCGCAGCGCTCGACGCGACACCACCTCGACATGCTGACCGTTATCAATCCCGCGAACGGCCGCGTCATTGCCGAACTCTCCGAAGACACGGCCGACGCGGTCGCCTCCGCCTACCGAAGTGCGCGCGCCGCCCAGGCAGACTGGGCCGCGCAGCCGCTGACCGCACGCATCGAGACGATTCGCCGCTTCCGCGGCGAACTGGTGCGCGATCTCGATCGGCTCGCTGCGATCCTGACCTCGGAAGTCGGCAAGCCGATCCGGCAGTCACGCAACGAAATCAATGGCGTGCTCGGCCGCATCGATTTCTTCCTCGCCGAGTCCGAACGTACGCTGGCACCGCGCCAGATCTTCGACGACAGCGGCATGCGCGAGGAGATCACGCACGAGCCGCTCGGCGTGATCGCGAACATCTCGGCGTGGAACTATCCGTACTTCGTAGGCGCCAATGTCTTCGTGCCCGCACTGATCGCCGGCAACGCGGTGCTGTACAAGCCCTCGGAATACGCCACGCTGACGGGGCTCGAGATCGGCAAGCTGCTGCACATCTCGGGCGTTCCCCAGGACGCGTTCAAGGTGCTGATCGGCGGCGGTGCAGTCGGTTCGGCCCTGCTGGTGCAGCCGGTCGATGGCGTGTTCTTCACCGGCTCGCATGCCACAGGAGCGAAGATTGCGCAGAAGGTCGGACCGCGCATGATCAAGCTGCAGCTCGAACTCGGCGGCAAGGATCCGATCTACGTCTGCGAGGACGTCGACATCGCGACCGCGGCGGCCTCGCTCGCCGATGGCGCGATGTACAACACCGGGCAAAGCTGCTGCTCGGTCGAGCGCATCTATGTGCATGCGTCGATCCACGATGCCTTCGTCGACGCATTCGTCAATGAAGTACGCGGTTTCACAGTCAGTGACCCGACCGACGAGGCGGCTTACATCGGCCCGCTGACGCGGGCACCGCAGCTCGATGTGCTCGAGCGCCAGGTCGCCGACGCAACCGCAAAGGGTGCGACGCTGCTGCTGGGCGGGAAGCGACTAACGGGACCAGGCAACTGGTTCGCGCCGACGGTGTTCAGTCATGTCGATCACTCCATGGACCTGATGCGAGAGGAGAGCTTCGGCCCGGTCATCGGCATCCAGAAAGTGGCCGATGACGGCGAAGCAGTCCGGCTGATGAATCACACCGAGTACGGCCTGACGGCGGGGGTTTACACAAGGGACGAGGCGCGGGCCCACCGCCTCCTTGAGCAGGTCCATGCCGGCTCCGTTTACTGGAACTGCTGCGATCGTGTCAGTCCGCGCTTGCCGTGGAGCGGCGTCGGTCACTCCGGGATCGGGCTGACGCTGTCGACCTACGGCATCGAAACCTTCACGCGGCTGAAGGCGTGGCACCTTAAGCGGGCGTGAAGGATGTACGCGACGCTGCGCGTCGCACGTGCATCCTTCACGGCACGGCCGCGCAGCGGCCGCTCAAGACTGACTTGAAGGGCTCGCTTCGGAGCGGCCGGGCGCTCGCCCTTGCACAAGAGCAAGAACAACCGGGGAGACACGAGTGGCAGACGAAGCACTGACGACTCAGGTTCGGCCACCGCAGGCGGCGCGAATCGTGGTGATTGGCGGCGGGATCATGGGCTGCTCGGTCGCCTACCACCTGAGTTCGTTCGGCGAAACCGATGTCGTTCTGCTCGAACAGGGGCGGCTGACATCGGGAACGACGTGGCACGCGGCGGGGCTGGTTGGGCAACTGCGCACGCACGAGAGCATGACGCGGCTTATTCGCTACTCAACCGACCTGTATGCGCGACTCGAGGGCGAGACGGGGTTGTCGACTGGCTGGAAGCAGTGCGGCTCGCTGGCGGTGGCACGCACGGCCGACCGCATGGTTCAACTCAAGCGCACGGCGGCGGTCGCGCAGGCCTACGGGGTCAACTGCGACATCCTCACGCCCGGCGAGGCGGGTGCGCTGTATCCGATTATGGAAACCAGTGATCTCCGGGGCGCCGTGTGGCTGCCGGGCGACGGCAAGGCGAATCCGGCCGACCTGACGCTCGCGCTCGCCAAAGGTGCTCGCAACCGCGGCGTGCGCATCTGCGAAGGTGTGCGCGTAACTGGCGCGGCAACGCAGTCCGGATCGGGCAAGCGCATTTCACATCTGGAATGGAGCAGCAAGGCCGGCGAATCCGGCCGCATTGCCGCCGACATCGTCGTGTTGTGCGGCGGCCAGTGGTCGCGCGCACTCGGGCGCCAGCTCGGCGTGGCGGTACCGCTGTTTTCGTGCGAGCACTACTACATCGTCACCGACGTGGTCCCCGGGGTGCACCGCGACCTGCCGGTGATGCGTGATCCGGACGGCTACATCTACTTCAAAGAAGAGGTCGGCGGCCTGCTGATGGGTGGCTTCGAACCGGAAGCGACGCCGTGGCTGCAGAGCGCTCGGCATCGCGGCGGCATTCCCGAGAACTTCGAGTTCCAGCTGCTGCCCGACAACTGGGATGCATTCCAGATCCTGCTCGACAACGCGATGATCCGCGTGCCGGCGCTCGAGAACGCACAGGTCAAGCAGTTCTACAACGGCCCCGAATCGTTCACCGCGGACAACAACTTCATCGTCGGCCCGGCGCCGGGCATCGACAACCTGTATGTCGGCTGCGGCTTCAATTCGATGGGGATCGCCTCGGCCGGCGGGGCCGGCAAGGCCCTCGCCGAATGGATCATGCAGGGCGAGCCCGCCATGGACCTCTGGCCGGTCGACAGTCGCCGCTTCGCGATCTTCAACGCCAACGAGACCTGGCTGCCCGACCGTATCGCCGAGGTACTCGGCATGCACTACAAGATGCCGTGGCCGAACCGGGAACTGGAATCGGCCCGCCCGTTCCGGCGCTCGCCGCTGTATGCGCAGCTGCGCGATGCCGGCGCGTGCTTCGGCTCGAAGATGGGATGGGAGCGCGCCAATTTCTTTGCGCCGTCGCCCGCGCAGGCACGGATCGACTACGGCTGGGGTCACCAGAACTGGCATCCGTGGGTGGCCGCTGAACATCGTGCCTGTCGCGAAGCGGTGGCGGTGTTCGACATGAGTTCGTTCGCGAAGCTGCTTGTACAGGGTCGCGACGCGCACACCGTGCTGCAATGGCTGGTCGCCAACGACGTCCCGCGCGAGCCCGGCCGAACGGTCTATTCCGGCATGCTCAACGAGCGCGGTGGCTATGAGAGCGACTTCACGGTCACTTGTCTCGATCATGACGAGTACCTGATCGTCACCGGCAGCGCACAGGCGGTGCGCGATCGCGACGTGATCCGGCGCGCGATCGCCACCTTGCCGGCATCGATGCACGTCCAGGTGACCGACATCACGCCGATGCTCGCGATGCTGGCGGTCATGGGGCCGCGTTCGCGCGAGCTGCTGCAGCGTGTCTCCAATGCCGACCTTTCCAATGCCGCGTTTCCCTTCGGCACCTCGCAGGAGATCGATCTCGGCTACGCGACCGTGCGCGCAACACGTCTGACCTATGTCGGCGAACTCGGCTGGGAGCTCTACACCCCGGTCGAGTTCGCCGTCGGCGTCCATGAACGGCTGATGGCGGCCGGGCATGATCTCGGCCTCGTCAATGCCGGCTACTACGCGATCGATTCGCTGCGGCTCGAAAAAGGCTACCGCGCGTGGGGCCGCGAGCTAACTCCCGACATCAATCCTTTTGAAGCCGGACTTTTCTTTGCGGTCAGTCTCGACAAACCGGCCGAGTTCCGCGGCGGACGCGCGCTGCAGGCACTCAGGGAGGCCGGCGGTGCCGCTGCTGTCGCGCGCCGCATCGTTTCGCTGGTCGTCGACGCTCCGCTCACCAATCTGTGGGGTGGCGAGCTCGTCCTGCGCAACAACGTACCGGTCGGCTCGGTCACGTCGGCCGCGTTCGGGCACACGGTCGGCAAGCCCGTGGCGCTGGGCATCGTTTCCAACGCGCACGGCCCGGCCGACAAGGCATGGATCGAGTCGGGCTCGTTCACGATCGACCTCGCCGGCGAGCGTTACTCCGCACAGGTTGGTCTAAAGGCGCCGCTCGATTCGACGGCGACACGGGCTTGAACCGACTCCGCAGCACGTCGGAATTTAAGTTGCCCACGGCAGCAACCGTCATCGTCACGTCGACCTGCATCCTCCCCCGGTGAAGCCCGAGTCCGCCCATCTCTGGAAGGCTCCTGCCTGGGCGCTTTCGCTGCTGCTCGCCTGCCTCGGCATGCTCGGGCCATTCGCGATCGACACCTACCTGCCGGCCTTCGCGACGATCCGCACATCGCTCGACGCCACGACACTGCAGATGCAACAGACGCTGTCGGCCTATCTTTTTGGTTTTGCAGCGATGAACCTGTTCCACGGCGCGCTGGCGGACGCCTACGGGCGGCGACCGGTCGTGCTGTGGGGTGTAGCCGCTTTCACTGTCGCTTCGGTCGGTTGCGCGCTCTCGCAGACGATCGGCCAGCTGGTGTCATTCCGCGCGATGCAGGGCCTGGCAACCGGTGCGGGAATCGTGGTGTCGCGCGCGATCATCCGCGACATGTTTCAGCCGGCGCAGGCGCAACGCGTGATGTCGCAGGTGACGATCTTCTTCGGCGTCGCGCCCGCGGTCGCGCCACTGATCGGTGGGCTCCTGTACGTCAACATCGGCTGGCGCTCGATCTTCTGGCTGCTCGCGGTCGTGGGGCTGGCCCTGTGGCTGGCGAACTGGCGTGTGCTGCCCGAGACGCTGCACAAGAGGGACGTCCAGCCGTTCAATGTGCGCAACCTCTTCCGCGGCTATGCGCAGCTGCTCGGGCATCGCAATTTCATGCTGCTGGCGCTGGCCAGCGGCATACCGTTCAACGGCATGTTTCTCTACGTGCTGTCTGCACCCGCCTTCCTAGGCGAACTGCTGGGCCTGGCACCGACTCAGTTCTTCTGGTTCTTCTGCATGACCATCGGCGGCATCATGGGCGGCGCGTGGCTCTCGGGACGGCTGGCAGGTCGCATCAGGCCGCGCAAGCAGATCCGCTACGGCTTCACCATCATGGTGGTCGTGTCGATCATCAATGTCGCAGCCAACGCACTGTTTACCGCGCAGCCCTGGTGGGCGCTGCCGATCATTGGACTGTTCGCATTCGGCTGGTCGCTGATGGTGCCGGTCGTCACGATCATGGTGCTCGACCTGGTGCCGGAACGACGCGGGCTGGCCTCTTCGCTGCAGGCCGTTGTCGGCAGCGTGGCCAACGCCCTGGTGGCCGGAGCGCTCGCACCGGTGGTGATGCATTCAACCCTCGGCCTGGCCGTGGCGTCGTTCGGCATGATGTGCATCGGGCTCGTCGCCTGGCAGATCGTCCGGCGCAAGCTCCAGTCTCACTGAGCCACATACGCCGTCGCGACGAAGTCGAACAGCGGGCACAATCCCGCCCCAGAACAACGATCCGGAGGCGGCGATGCTGATCGGCGTACCCAAGGAGGTCAAGGTCCACGAGTACCGAGTCGGCATGACGCCATCGTCGGTGCGGGAGGCCGTCGCGCACGGACACCAGGTTATCGTCGAGACTCAGGCCGGAGCGGGCATCGGCGCTGCCGACGACGACTACCGCAAGGCCGGTGCCGATGTCGTCGGCAACGCTTCCGAGGTCTACAAGCGCGCCGACATGGTGGTCAAGGTAAAGGAACCGCAGGCAATCGAACGCAGACAGCTGCGCGAGGGCCAGGTGCTTTTCACTTACCTCCACCTGGCGCCGGATCCCGAGCAGGCCAGGGACCTGGTCGCCAGCGGTGCGATCTGCATTGCCTACGAAACGGTGACGTCGCCCTCCGGCGGCCTGCCGCTGCTTGCGCCGATGAGCGAAGTGGCAGGACGGCTCGCGGTGCAGGCCGGCGCTCGTTGCCTTGAAAAATCGGCCGGCGGTATGGGCATGCTCCTCGGCGGCGTGCCGGGCGTGGCGCCGGGACGCATCGTCATCCTGGGCGCCGGCGTGGTCGGCACGAACTCTGCGCAGATGGCCGTCGGTACCGGCGCACAGGTGGTGGTGATCGACAAGTCGACCGATGCCCTGCGGCGCATCGACGCGATGTTCAACGGCCGCGTGATCACCGTGTTCTCGAACCAGGACAATGTCGAGCGCGAGGTGCTGCGCGCGGATCTCGTGATCTCCGGCGTGCTGATCCCCGGCGCCGAAGCACCCAAGCTGATCACGAAGGCCATGTTGCCGAAGATGAAGGCCGGCTCTGTGATTGTCGACGTTGCGATCGACCAGGGCGGCAGTGTCGAGACCAGTCGGCCGACCACGCACGCCGAGCCGACCTATGTCGTCGACGGCGTCGTGCACTACATGGTGGCGAACATGCCAGGCGCCGTGCCCCGCACTTCCACGTATGCGCTGAACAACGCCACGCTGCCCTTCACGCTGGCGCTCGCGGACAAGGGCTGGCGCAAGGCGCTGCACGACGATCCGCATCTGAAGGCGGGCCTCAACATTGCCGCCGGCAAGGTCACGTACAAGGCGGTCGCGAAGGCTCTGGGTCTCGGATACACGGCAGCCGATGCCGTGATCGCTTGAGTTTGCCCCGGCTGTCGCTCCGCACGCGGCTGCAACGCGGCGCCGCCGTCCGCCAGCAACTCGGGTCGCCTCCGCGCGAATTTCCCGGAATGTGCGCAGGGGGCCCTGTCCCGCAGGACATACCTTGAGTCTGACGGTTTCCTTTGCTGTTCTGCTGGCTGCGCTGCTGCACGCCAGCTGGAACGCGATGATCAAGGGCGGCAACGACGTACTGCTCGACACTGCCGCGATCGTGGCCGGCGCCGGCCTGGTTGCGTTGCCGTTCGTGTTCCTCGTTCCGCTGCCGGCGCCTGCAAGCTGGCCGTACATCGGCGCATCGGTAGCGACCCACGTCGCTTACTACTACCTGATGATCAACGCCTACCGCACCGGCGAGCTGTCACTCGTGTATCCGCTGATGCGCGGTGTGGCGCCGCTGCTGACCGGGGTGATCGCGATCTTCTGGATGGGTGAGTGGCCGAGCACCGTCGGCTGGGCCGGCATGGCAATGATCTCGCTCGGTGTCGTGGCGCTGGCACTTCGACCGGCACCACTTGGCGCGGCATTGCACGGTCATGGCCGTGCCGTCGGCTTTGCCCTCACCAACGCAGGTGTCATCGCGCTTTACACCATCATCGATGGCAGCGGCGCCCGCATCGCCGGCAACGCCTGGTCTTACATCGTGTGGCTCTTCGTGCTCGACGCCTTGCCCTTCACCGCCTACATGCTGGTGACTCGCGGATCGACGCTCGCCGAGGCATTGGTGCAGCGCCGCATGCGCGGCCTGATCGGCGGGGGCTTGTCGGCGGCGGCTTATGCGATCTCGGTGTGGGCGATGACCAAGGCCCCAGTCGCGCTGGTGGCCTCCCTGCGTGAGACTTCCGTGCTGTTCGCCACGCTTATCGGAGCGCGCGTCCTCAAGGAACATCTGACTCCGCGCCGCTGGGTGGGGGTCGGAGCGGTCATCGCAGGCGTTCTAGCACTCAAACTGGCGTAGCCGCCCCGCTCAACCGTCGCGTTTGCAACTCGCACGATCATTTCCTCCCGTTACAGCCGGCAACCCTCGCCCTGCCAGCCGTTGGCCGGGGCGTCGGAATTGTTTGCACTTGGCAAGACTGGTGCGTCGCAATATATTTCTAAGTCTAGGAATCTAAATGAATTTGCGGATCTGGCACGTCTGATGCTATGTCCGTAGTCACCGATCGCATGTCGGTCTGTGGCTTAGCACCCTAGGGGGAAAAATGACGAAACCGAGTTTGAGGAAACTTGCACTGGCAGTGGCGCTCACCGCAGCCGCATCGACAGCTTCGGCGACGCTTGCCGTGCACGAATTCTTTGGCGACGCCAACTTGAGCGTGGACGCCCTCGGCGTTGATGGCGCAGGATCGGGTCAGCTTCAGGCGGACGTTGCCTCGGGGTCAACCGTACTGAGAGCATACCTTTACACGCCAGATGTGTGGGGTGGCGGAGTGTCCCCGGTCATTTTCCATGGCACGCTGCTGACTCCGGCGATGGGTACCTTGTTGACGCCAAACGCCAATCCGGCCAATACGATCCGGTACGACGTTACCGCTCTAGTGAAAGCTACTATCGACGGCGGCCCTGGCGGTATCTACAACTTCGACCTGAAGGAAAACGGAGACAACGACGGCTCGGTACTGGTTGTCGTGTACCGCAATGCATTGACCACCGGCGGCTCCGCGATCATCCTGGATGGTGAACTGGCCACCGGGGGCGACACGACGACACTGAACTTCGCCGGCCCGTACGTCTCCGGCGACTTCGTCATGTCACTGGCGTCCAGCTTCAGTTACAACGGCCCGCCCGCCACGGGACAGGTCACAACGGTTGACGTCCAGACCAGTAGCAACCCCGCCTCGCGTCGACTGACCAGCTGCGCCGGTGGAAACGATGACGCTGTCCCACCGTTCGTCGCCGACAATGGCCGGCTGATCACGGCCGGTGGCGTGGGTGACAATCCGAACAACCCGAATCCGGCCTGTACTGACGGCGATGATGACGACGAGTTGTACAACCTCGCACTCGGCAACTCTGCAAATGCATCGCCGTTCATTGCTGCGGGGGATACGTTCCTGCGGCTGCTGACGCGCAACCCCAGCAACGATGACAACGTGTTCGGTCTTTTCATCACGTCGACCTTTAAAATCGAGGATCCGACCGAAGTGCCTGAGCCGACAACGCTGGCATTGGCGGGGTTGGGGCTGGCTGGTCTTGCGGCAATGCGTCGCCGTCGCCAGAAATAGTCAGAAGTCCTTTTAAGCTTGAAGAGACGGCGCCTCAGGCGCCGTCTTTTTTTGTCTCCATAGCTTCCAAAGGAACAAGGTGTTGTCCTTCAACCATGGCTAAACTGAAGCTTCACTATCCCGCGGATCGCACATGAGGCAGACACTCTTCGTCTTCACCGCGACCATGATCATCGCGTCCGGCCCGACTGCGCATGCAGCAGTCAGCGAGTCGGCGCCGCCGATCGACTTCACGATGAAAAAGGAGTCCCCTGCGGCAGCCGAGTTCCGCGCCGGAATGCAGAAGCTGGTCAATGGCGACATCAAGGGCGCCGAAGGTTCGTTTCGCAAGGCGAATCAGTTGGCACCAAAGTCTCCCGAGCCACTGGTCGCACTGGCGGACATTGAGGTTCGGAAGGGCAATCCTGCCGCGGCCGAATCGCTGTTGCAGCAGGCGCTGCAGCTCGCTCCCAACAGCGTAGCGGTGCACGTTGCTCTCGGCCGCCTCTACCGAAACCGGGGGGATCTGACCCGTGCCAAGACCGAGTTCGAAACGGCCAAGCGACTGTCACCCGAATCGACGCCAGCGCAAATGGAACTCGCCGATGTCTACCTGCGCATGGGAGAACCGTCGCGCGCTGTCCTGGAGTATGAAAGGGTTGTAAAGGTCCGTCCCAACGACGCCGCGGCACAGTTTGGCCTTGGCGTCGCCTTGGCAGGCGCCAAACGGGCCGAAGAGGCTGCGGCGGCCTTTGAAAAGGCCGCCCGACTCGCACCCAAGGATCCTGAACCCCTACGGATGCTGTCGCGCGTCGAAGCAGAGCGCAAACGCTACCCCGAAGCTCTCGCGGCGTTGGATCGTGCCATCAAGATTGCGCCCAAGTCGACTGCGCTGCAGATGGACCGCGCAAGCTTGCTTCTCGCCGGCGGCGATTCAAAGGGAGCCATCGCGACAGCGCAAGCGGCCGTCAAGGCGAACCCAAGCGATGCTGGCGCTCACGGGCGTCTCGGCAATTTGCTCGTTGCGACCGGCGACAAGCCGGGTGCGCGTCAGGCCTACGCACGATCGCTAGAACTCTCGCAAACTGATGCGCAGATACTGAACAACGCCGCATGGCTGGAAGTCGACGCCAAGGGCGATCTCACGAAAGCCCTTGGTTGGGCCAAGCGCGCTACCGAACTGCAGCCCAAGGAGGCCGGCTACTTCGACACGCTCGCCTCGGTCGAGAGGGCGCGCGGGGATTTGCCAAAAGCCGAAACTGCTCTCAAGCAGGCTCTTGCCCTCGCGCCGCAATCTGCAGTCCTTCACTATCGGCTTGGAATTGTCCAAAGCGAACAAGGCGCTGCGGCCAAGGCGACGGATTCCTTCCAAAAGGCGCTCGCGATCGGACTGCCGACCCAATATGCCGACGACGCAAAGCAGCGTCTGGCGGCGCCGAAGAAGTGATTGCACTGCGTGCGGACGGGCCCAGACTGACTGCAGTCTCTCTTGCGTGACCGGACGTCAGGCGATCATTGCCAAACAAGTCACGCTGCCTTGCGTGGACTTGCCGGAGTAACTGTCGTGATCCCCATGTCGTTGAGCGTCTGCGCCACCGCCGCGACCACATTGCGCATCTCGTTGGCGTCGATCGCACCAATGCAGCCGACGCGAAACGTCTCGACCTGCGTCAACTTGCCGGGATACAGGATGTAGCCGCGCTCGCGCGTCCTGGCGTAGAACGACTTGAAGTCGTATGCCGGATCGGCTGGGGCGTGGAAGGTGACGATGATGGGCGCCTGCACCTCGGGCTTGAGGAAGGGACGGAATCCGAGCGTGGCCATGCCTTCGATCAGCGTGCGGCAGTTCCCTGCATAACGCGCGAGGCGCGCCGGCTGTCCGCCCGCCTCCTTGTACTGGTCTACCGCAGCGCGCAGCGCGGCCACGACGTGTGTCGGCGGCGTGTAGCGCCATTGGGTCGTCTTCTCCATGTAGACGTACTGATCGTGCAGATCCATCGCCAGCGAATGGGCGTTGCCGGCGCAGGCTTCGAGCACCTTCTTCCGGACGATGACAAATCCCATGCCGGGAACACCTTCCAGGCACTTGCCGCTGGCGGCCACCAGGGCGTCGAACGGAACCGTGGCGACATCGATCGGTAACGCGGCGAATGAGCTCATCGCATCGACGATGAGCCCCTTGCCACGCCGCGCACAGGCCTGTGCGATGCCGGCGAGATCGTTGAGCACCCCGGCACCGGTCTCGCAGTGAACCTGCGCGACATGCGTGATCGACGCATCGGCGGCCAACGCGGCCTCGACAATCGCCGCGGTCGCCGGCTGGTCCTCGGGCACCGGAAGATCGACGACGCCGCGGCCGAGGTAGCCGCAGATCCGGACGATGCGTGCGCAATAGGCGCCATTGTTCGGCACCAGCACCTTGCCCCCTTTCGATGCGGGCGGCACGACCGTACCGATCGCCGCCTCGACGGAAAACGTGCCGCTGCCCTGCAGCGGCACGCAGGTGTACTCGCTCCCGCCACCGACGATATCAACCAGGTCGCGCCGCAGGCTCGCCGTGATCGCATTGAACGCGGCATCCCACGAGCCCCAGTCGCGCAGCATGGCCTGCTTGGTGGCAAGCGAAGTCGTCAGTGGCCCGGGCGTGAGCAGGATAGGATCGTTGCCGACAATCATCGGGGTCTCCTTGAGCACTTATTGCAGCGCTGTGTTGCGCCAGGACTGCGTACGTCGAATCAGCCACCACTCGATTGCAAACAGTACGCCGGTCACCACCGCGGAAGTGACGACGATCAGCGTCGCCATCGCGGCGGCCGAGCCGATCGCACCCGCTTCATCCAGTTGCAGGATCGAGATCGACGCAAGCGTGCACTTCGGCGAATACAGGAACACTACCGCCGAGATCGTCGTCATCGCATTGACGAAATAGTAGCGACCGATGTCGAGGATCGACGGCAGGCACACCGGCACGGTGACGCGCCAGAAGGTCTTGTAGAACGGAACCTTCAACGAGGCCGAGACTGACTCGAATTCACTGTCGATCTGCTTGAGCGCCGTCACGGCCGTCAAGTGGCTCGACGAGTAGAAGTGCACGATCGTCGAGATCACCAGGATCGCCAGGCTCCCGTACAGGAAGTTCAGTGGATTCGTCGGCAGGTTGAAAAACAGGATGTAGCCGATGCCCAGCACCATGCCCGGAACCGCCATTGGCAGCATGGCCTGGAACCGGATCAGCGGTCGCAAAAGATTGGAACCCCGGGTCTTTTCCAGCCAGTACGCGCCGGCAAAGGTGATTGCAGCCCCGAGCACGCCGCACCACAGCGCCATCACCAGGCTGTTGCGGTAGGCGTGCTCGATGCCGGCCTCTTCAAAGCCGTAGGTGTAGTGATTCAGCGTGAGCGACAGGTTGTAGGGCCAGAATTTGACCACCGACCCGAACGCCGCCATGCCGACGACCAGCAGCAGCAGCGCGGAGATCAGGACCACGAACACCAGCAGCAATCCATCGCGCGCCGGCGCCCGGCGCGCCTGGTACGGCACGCTGCGTGCGGTCAGCAGCGCCTGCTGGCGGCGCTGCATCAGGTTGTCGATGACAAAGGCCGCGACTGCCGGCAGCAGCAGCACCAGCCCGACGACCGCTCCCATCGAAAAGTTCTGCTGACCGATCACCTGCTTGTAGATATCGACAGCGAGCACGCTCGTGTTGCCGCCGATCACCTTGGGCACGCCGAACTCCGACACCGCCATCGTGAACACGACCATGCAGGCGGAAACAAGTCCGTACTTCGCCCCCGGCAGCGTGATCGTGAAGAACTTGCGGCGCTCGTTTGTTCCGAGCGAATCGGCCGCCTCGTACAGGCGCGCGTCCGAGAGCGCCAGCGCGGCCATCAGGATCATCACCGCGTGCGGGAACGACGCAAAGGTCATCGCCAGCACCATGCCGGGCATGCCGTAGATCGACTTCAGCCCGACCCATTCGAGCATGAACCTGAACGCGCCCTGGTTGCCGAAGAGATAGATGAACGAGATCGCCGCGAGCAGTGACGGCGCAAGGATCGGAATCATCGCAATGTTGCGCCACAGACCCTTGCCGGGAATGCAGCTGCGTTGGATCGCGTAGGCGAACAGGAACGCCACCGGCACCGTGACCGCTGTGGTCAGCAGCGCGAACACGAGCGTATTGAGCGTCGATTGCGCCAGCGCGGGTGACTGAACGTACTGGACGAAGTTCGCCACGCCGACGAACCCGCCATCGCGTCCCTCGACCGCACGCACGAGGATCATCGTCAGCGGCACGGTGAGAAAGACGAAGAGCGCGACGGCCAGCAGCACCAGGCCGCCCCGCGCAGCCAGTGCCTCGCCCGCGAGGGCCGCGCGCGACGGCGCGCGGCTCACGTTCATGTCGGCGGGAATGGCACTCACCGGGGGTTCTCAGGCGGCAGCGACGGCATCCGCAAAGACGCGCACGCGATCGACGCGCAGTGCTATCTCGACTTCGCCGCCCTCACGCACGGCGAGATCGTGCAGCTGATTGAGCGAGTAGGAGATCAGCATCGGCTGGCCGAGCGCTTCGCAGCGCAGTTCGGCCAGACAGAACGTGCCGAGATAGTCGATGCGCGCGATCCGGCCCCGCAGGCGGTTCGGCAGCGATGCAATGTCGCCTTCGACGTGCCGGTCCTCGGGCCGGACGTAGATCCGCACATTGCGGCCGACCGGATGCTCATCGGCCGTCAATGCCAGTTCGGCCGAACCGACGCGATAGCGTCCCGCGCCGAGCGCGACCCCTTTGAGGACGTTGGCCTTGCCGAGGAAGTCGGCCACAAACGGGGTCGCCGGACGTTCGTAGACATCGCTGGGGGAACCCACCTGCTCGATGTTGCCCTGATTCATCACGACGACGCGATCGGCCATCGACAGCGCCTCTTCCTGGTCGTGCGTGACCATGATGGTGGTCACCCGAAGCCGGCGCTGCAGCTGCCGGATTTCGCCGCGCAACCGCTCGCGCACCTTGGCATCGAGCGCTGACAAGGGCTCATCCAGCAGCAGCAGGCTCGGCGACGTGGCCAGTGCCCGCGCGAGCGCAACGCGCTGCTGCTGGCCACCGGACATCTGGCTGGGGTACTTGCTGCCGGCATCCGAAAGTCCGACGAGGGTCAGCAGCTCCTGCACGCGCGCCGCGATCTCTTCGCGCCCCTTGCGCCGGTTGACCAGCCCATAGGAAACGTTCTGCGCAATCGAGAGATTGGGGAACAACGCGTACGACTGGAACACGATGCCGTAGTCGCGCGCCGCCGGCGGTGCAAAGGAAACATCGCGTCCGTTCTGCAGGATGCGGCCTCGGCTCTGCTGTTCGAGCCCGGCGATGATCCGCAGCAGCGTGGTCTTGCCGCAGCCCGAGGGCCCGAGGAAGCACACCAGCTCACCCGGCGGAACGACGAGGTCGATCGACTTGAGCGCAACAAAGTCTCCAAAGGCCTTGTGCACGCCCTCGACCCGCAGGGCTTCAGCCGGCGTCGGTTCGATACTCATTCATGCGCTCAAAAAAGAGCGCCGGGCTGAACGGCCACCTGCGTTCAACCCGGCGAGCTGTTCGGGCGGCAGAGCCGGCCCGAATGACGTCACTTCGGTGCGGCCTTCGACTCGTAGCGCTTGCTCCACTCGGCCAGAATCTTGTCGCGATTGGCGGCAGCCCAGGCGAAATCATTCTTCACCAGGAGGCTCGCATAGTTGGTAGGTACGTTCGGCAAGGGCTTGTTGAGCGCCGGCACGGCGACGATGGCGAAGTTGTTCGCGTACAGGCCCATCGCCTCATCCGTGACCGACCAATCCATCAGTTTCTTTGCGGCGTCGAGGTTCTTCGTGCCCTTGACGATGCCGCTCGCCTCCAGATCCCAGCCCAGGCCTTCCTTCGGGAACACGAGTTCTATCGGTGCGCCGCGCGCCTTCTCGCGGTTTGCGCGGTACTCGAACGAGATGCCGACGGTGTACTCGCCCGCCGCGGCGGCCGCGCACGGACGCGAGCCCGAGTGCATGTACTGGGCGATGTTTTCGTGCAGGCCGTCCATGAACGCCCAGCCCTCCTTGTCGCCCCACAACTGCAGCCAGGCGCTGACGTCGAAGAAGCCGGTGCCTGACGACGCCGGATGCGGCATCACGATCTGGCCTTTATAGACGGGCTTGGTCAGGTCCTTCCAGGATTCGGGCTTCGGGATATTGCGCTTGGCCGCCTCGGCCGTGTTGAAGCAGATCGTCGCGCCCCACACGTCCATGCCGACCCAGGCCGGAGGATTCTTCGGATCGCGGTACTGAGCCGCGATCCGGTTCAGGCCCGCCGGCGCATACGGCGTCAGCATGCCCTCCTTGTCGAAGATCGCCATGCTGGTCGCGGCCACACCCATGATCACGTCGGCCTTGGGATTGGCTTTTTCGGCCAGCAGCTTGGCGGTGATGATGCCGGTCGAATCGCGCACCCAGACGATCTCGATCGTCGGGTTGGCCTTCTCGAACGCAGCCTGATACGCCTTGAGCTGGTCGGTTTCGAGCGCGGTGTAGACCGTCAGCTGGGTCTTCTGCGCATTGACACCGAACGCAGCAGCCGCCAGGGCAGCGGCGGCGACCGCCTTGCCGGCGATGGATAGCAGTTTCATCGACTCCTCCTTAGAGCCCCGTACGGTGAGATCTTGGCGGTTCGTCACAGGACGGAAACGAACAGCCGGCGAGACTAGCGTTCCTGCTTGACGCTTCGGTGACGGTTCTGCGACCGCCTGCAAAGCAACCCCGATCGAGTCGAGGGCAGTCTACGCAGCCCGAAAATTCGGTGTCAATTGTTTTTTGCAGATTGTCTACAATTTCGTGTAATCTGACGCCCATGCCCTCATCCACCGCTTCCAATGTCGTTCCGCATCCGACCATAGCCCTGCTGCGCGCGAACTCGCTCGCGAGCGCTGCACAGGAGGAGATCGAGCGCCTGATCCTGGACGGCTCGATCGCGCCGGGAGCCAAGCTCACCGAGGCGTGGCTGTCAGAACGCCTCGGCGTCTCGCGCGGACCGATCCGCGAGGCCTTCCGCATGCTCGAAGAAGCCGGACTGGTTCGCCAGGAGAAGAATCGTGGCGTGTTCGTGCGCGACATTCCGCACGACGAAGCCGCCGAGATCTACGACTTGCGTGCCGTGATGGATCAACTGGTGGGCCGACGGCTCGCCGAGTCGGTGACTGCGGCCCAGATGAAAGCGCTGCGCGCAATCGTCGAGCGCATGGAACAGGCGGTCCGCGCGGACGACCGTGACGCGTATCACCTGCTGAACCTGCAGTTTCACGACCGTCTGGTCGAGTTCGCGGGCAACCGGAAACTGGCGACGATCTACAGCAAGCTGGTCAAGGAACTGGCGCTCTATCGGCGGCGCAACCTGGTCGACCGCACGGTCCTGCCGCAATCGGCCGCCGAGCACCGCGCCATCGTCAAGGCCATCGCCACCGGGGACGCCGATCAGGCGGGCCAGGCGATGTACGACCACGTGATGGAAAGCAAAGTGCGCGCTCTCAACAACACCGGACTCGCCACGCCGGCGCGCGCGCGCGCGGGACGACGGGGATGAGCACCCGATTCGAAGTCAACGGCCGGCGATATGCCCTGCCGAAACAGCCGACCGTCGTCATCTGCGTCGACGGCTGCGAACCGGACTACATCGCGCAGGCCGTTGCCGGCGGCCAGATGCCGTTCATGAAGCGCGTGCTCGCCGAAGGCACCGCCCTGATCGGCGATTGCGTGGTGCCGAGCTTCACCAATCCGAACAACCTGTCGATCGTGACCGGCGCTCCGCCGTCGGTGCACGGCATCTGCGGCAACTACCTGTTCGATACCGCGACCGGTGCGGAAGTCATGATGAACGATCCGAAGTGGCTGCGTGCGCCCAGCATCCTCGCCGGACTGGCGGAACGCGGTGCGAGCGTGGCCGTCGTTACGGCCAAGGACAAGCTCAGGAAGCTGCTCGGCCACGGCATGAAGGGAATCTGTTTTTCATCGGAGAAGGCAGACCAGGTCAGCGAGCAGGAGAACGGCATCGACGCGGTCCTTCCGCTGGTCGGCATGGCCCTCCCTGACGTCTACAGCGCCGAGTTGTCCGAGTTCGTCTTCGCCGCCGGCGTGCGACTGCTCGAGACCCGCAGGCCCCGATGCACCGTACCTCTCGACCACCGACTACGTGCAGCACAAGCACGCGCCCGGCGATCCCGACGCCAACCGCTTCTACGCAATGCTCGACCGGAACCTGGCCAGACTGGACGCGCTCGGTGCGGTGGTCGGCGTAACGGCAGACCATGGCATGAACGCCAAGACGAGGCTCGACGCGAGCCCGAACGTGATCTTCCTGCAGGACCTTCTTGACGAATGGCTCGGCCGTGAACGCGCTCGCGTGATCCTGCCGATCACGGATCCGTATGTCGTGCACCACGGGGCACTGGGTTCGTTCGCAACCGTCTACCTGCCAGGCGATATGGTCGAAGACGTCGCGCTCAGGCTGAGGAGCCTGATCGGCATCGAAGTCGTGCTTAACCGAGCCGAGGCCGCAGCACGCTTTCAGCTGCCGGCCGACCGCATCGGCGACCTGGTCGTTGTCTCCGAACGGAGCGTCGTGTGGGGACCGGCCGGGCAGACACGACCTGTCGCAGCTCGAGTTGCCGTTGCGCTCGCACGGGGGGGAATCTCCGAGCAGCGCGTTCCGATCATTTTGAACCGGCCCATCGCAGGCCTCGATTCGAACCGTCGCTGGCGCAACTTCGACGTTTTCGACCTCGCGCTCAACCACGCCCAGTAGCGATGAACGCACCGACAAATCCGCTGCGCCACGAGACGCTGAGAATCGCCGGTGAACGAGTGCCTACCGAGCGCAGCTTTGAAGTGCGCTATCCGTACACGGGCGAGGTCATCGCCACGGTGCCGAAGGCAACCGTCGATGATGTCCGTCGGGCGATCGCGACTGCGCGCGCCTACCGGGCCCGGCTGACGCGTTACAAGCGCTACCGGATCCTGATGCGTGCCGGCGAGTTGATCGCTGCGCGCCGCGACGAGATCGCGCGCACGATCACGCTCGAATCCGGCCTGTGCCTGAAGGACACGCTGTACGAAGTCGGCCGTGCCTCGGACGTGCTGCTATTCGCCGCAAACCAGGCGCTGATCGACGATGGCCAGGTCTTTTCCTGCGACCTCACGCCCCATGGCAAGAGCCGCAAGGTCTACACGCTGCGCGAGCCGCTGCAGGGTGTCATCACCGCCATCACGCCCTTCAATCACCCGCTGAACCAGGTGATCCATAAGGTCGCGCCGGCGGTGGCGACCAACAATCGCGTGGTGCTCAAGCCCAGCGAAAAGACGCCGCTGGCCGCCTACGTGCTGGCCGACATCCTGTATGAAGCCGGGCTGCCGCCGCCGATGCTTTCGGTGGTGACCGGCGATCCGCGCGAGATCGCCGACGAACTGCTGACCCACGCGGATGTCGACCTCGTGACCTTCAC
>CAVRUR010000009.1:0-107769 GCA_963724365.1 uncultured beta proteobacterium
CGGTCGAAGTTGATTACGCCGTCACGGTCAAGGAACGCGGCACGTCGGAGGGCGGCGCCGGACGAACTCATGGCGTGTGCTGCAGCAGCCAGCGGACATAGCTCCCTGTGCCGTGCTCGACGCTCTTGAACGACTGATCGTACCCAGCGCCGCGCAGCTGCGTGAGGTCCGCCTGCGTATAGGCCTGGTACTTGCCCTTGAGTGCTTCGGGAAATGCGATGTACTCGATCAGTTCCTCCCGAACAGCGTGCTCCAGCGGCATTGGCGAATGACCGACATGTTCGCGCAGCGTGTTCACCACGGCCAGTGCCACGTCGTTGAACGCCTGTGCGCGTCCGCTGCCGAGGTTATAGATGCCGGACACAGGACGGTTCCAGAAGTGCAGGTTCGCCTGAATGACATCGTCGACATGAATGAAGTCGCGTTGCTGCGCGCCGTCGGCGTACCCGTGACTGCCTTCGAACAGGCGCACCTTGCCGTCGGCACGGAACTGATTGAAGTGATGAAACGCCACCGATGCCATGCGGCCCTTGTGCGCTTCGCGCGGGCCGTACACGTTGAAGTATCTAAGGCCGATCACGGGCGCCTTGAACCTGGGCAACTCGCGCCGCACGATCTGGTCGAAGAGGAACTTGGAGTAGCCGTAGATGTTCAGCGGGTGCTCGTTCTCGCGTCCCTCCACGAACTTGGGACCGAGCCCATAAACGGCTGCCGACGACGCATACACCAACGGCACGCCCTCATCCTGGCACCAGCGCAGCAGTGCCATTGAGTACCGATAGTTGTTGTCCAGCATGTAGCGGCCGTCGGTTTCCATCGTGTCCGAGCAGGCGCCCTGATGGAAAACGACTTCGGGGCGGGGCAGGCGGCCGCTGCGGACCAGCTCGAGGAAATCGCGCTTGTCGAGATAGTCGGCGATTTCACAGTCGGTCAGGTTGCGGAACTTGTCCGCCTTGGTCAGGTTGTCCACGGCGATGACGTCCGTCAGGCCCTGGTCGTTGAGTGCCTTGACGTTGTTGGAGCCGACGAAGCCGGCCGCGCCGGTGACGATGATCATGCGTGGCCCCCGCCGAAGAGTTCTTCGTAACTGACGGTGGCCGTGCCGAGCTTGCCAACCACGATACCGCCGGCACGGTTGGCAATACTGACTGCATCCCGCAACGGCGTACCGGCGGCCAGCATCGCGGCCAGCACGGCGATGACGGTATCGCCGGCGCCCGAGACGTCGAACACTTCGCGCGCCTGCGCTGGCACCGACCAGGCGCCATCGTCCGTATAGAGCGTCATGCCATCCTCGCTGCGCGTGAGCAGCAGCGCAGTAAGCCCAAGGTCGCCTCGCAGTGCCTGGGCACGACGTGTCAGATCGGCCTCGTCCTTCCAGCGACCCGACGACTTCGCGTCAGCTCGGTCCGGTTCGGTGTCAGCAGCGTCGCGCCCTTGTAGCGCGTGTAATCGTCACCCTTGGGATCGACCAGCACGGGCTTTCCCGCGTGCCGGGCCTTCTCGATCATGCCGGCGATGTGGGCCAGCCCGCCCTTGCCGTAGTCCGACAGGATCACGAGGTCGTGACTGGGCAGCAGCGAGACGTAGTTGTCGAGCAGCGCCGCAAGGATCTCCGCTTCCGGAACGTTCTCGAAATCCACCCGCAGCATCTGCTGCCGGCGGCCAATCACACGCAGCTTCACGGTCGTGGGCAGATTCGGGTCGAGATGCACCTGCGGCACGATGCCGGCCTCGGACAGCAGCCGGCTGACTTTGTGTCCGGCATCGTCATCGCCGAGTACGGTCAGCAATGACGTCCCGACACCCACGGCGGCCACGTTGCGCGCGACGTTGGCGGCGCCGCCGAGGCGCTCTTCGCGCCGCTGGACCCGCACTACGGGTACCGGCGCTTCCGGCGAAATCCGCTCGACGTCGCCAAACCAGTACTGATCGAGCATTGCGTCACCCACGACCAGCACCCGGCAGGCGGACAGGGCTTCTCGAGTGGGCTCCATGGCGTCAGTTTGGTGGCAGCGACGGCGGACAAGTTACGCCTGGGCCGCACCCGTCGGCGAGGCGCGTCCATATATGTCGTCGAAGCGCACGATGTCATCCTCGCCAACGTAGTCGCCGCATTGCACCTCGATCAGTGTCAGCAGAACGCGCCCGGGGTTCTCCAGGCGATGCTTGGAACCCACCGGAACGTACGTCGATTCGTTGGGTGCCAGCAGCACGACCTTGTCGTCGACCGTCACCTTGCCGGTTCCGCTGACCACCACCCAGTGTTCGCTGCGATGGTGGTGCATCTGCAGCGAAAGTGACGCGCCTGGCTTCACTTCGATCCGCTTGATCTTGAAGTTCGGCCCTTCCTGCAGGGTCGTGTAGGTGCCCCACGGGCGTGCAACCGTGCGGTGAAGCTTGTGCGTATCGTGACC
Source organism: uncultured beta proteobacterium (assembly GCA_963724365.1). Taxonomy (GTDB): domain Bacteria; phylum Pseudomonadota; class Gammaproteobacteria; order Burkholderiales; family Burkholderiaceae_F; genus JALORV01. Next base: position 2,418 of record CAVRUR010000009.1, read on the forward strand.
GCGCCGCTTTAGCTCGTTGACGACGTCCTTGACCTTCTGCGAAGCATGCCGGTCGCAGACCAGCACGGCGTCGGGCGTATCCACGATGACGACATCCCTCAGGCCCACCGCGGCCACCAGCCGGTCTTCGGTCTGGGCGTGCACATTGCGGCAGTCGGCGAGCACGACCTCACCACTGGTCGTGTTGCCACCCGCGTCGCGCTCGAATTCCTCCGCGACGGCCTTCCAGGATCCGATGTCGCTCCAGCCGAAGTCTCCGGCCAGTACAACGACGTTCGACTCGCGTTCCATGACGGCGTAGTCAATCGATATGTCCGGTGCCGACTGGAACGCGGCGCGGTCGAGCTGCAGGCGCTGTGGCTGCAGCGTCGAAGTCGTTCCCTGTTCGACGGCGGCGCGTGCGGCGGTCAGCACGGCCGGGGCGTGCCGCTCCAGCGCGGCCAGCATCGTGCTGGCCGTGAAGCAGAACATGCCGCTGTTCCAGAGGTAGTTTCCGGCGGCGACATACTCGGTCGCTTTTTCCGGCGACGGCTTCTCGACAAATCGGCGCACGACCTGCGCGGCATCGCCGACAGGCACTGCCGCACATTCGATGTAGCCGAACCCGGTTTCGGGCAGCGTCGGGTGGATGCCAAACAGAACGATGCGGCCCTCAGCGGCCAGCCGCGCGGCATGTCCCGCGACTTCCGCAAAGCGCGCCTCGTCCTGGATCAGATGGTCCGCCGGCAGGATGATCAGCGGCTCGCTGGTGCGGCCCTGTTTCTCGAGCTGGCAACAGGCGGCAGCGATCGCGGGAGCCGTGTTGCGGCCGACCGGCTCGAGCAGCAGCTGCACATCAGCCGGCGCCTTGTCTCCGAGCTCGGTGAACTCCTCGATCGTCTTGAAGGTGTACTCGCCATTGGTCACGACCAGGCACGAGTCGGCGCCGAGCCGCTTGGAACGCAGCGCCGTGCGCTGAAGCAGCGAAGGTCCGTCGCCGATGCGCATGAAGGGCTTGGGCATGGCTTCGCGCGAAACCGGCCACAGCCGGGTGCCGGATCCGCCACATAGAATGATCGCCAACATGCTGCGGTCTGCTCCCCTGGTCAGCGCAGCCTGTTGCTCTCAAGGCGTCAGGGCGGCGCTCTATACAATCCGATTCAGCCGGCATTCTATCGATGCAAGCAGCCCCGGTTGTCGCCGTTGGCGCACCGTGGGTTTTTCGGCATTGAGGCAGCTCCTGCTGAGCCGTGGTCGACATCTGGTCGCCCGGCCACCTAACAGAGCCCATTTCAGAAGAACTCACCCATGAGCAAGCGCAAGTCAGCAGTCGTAACAGGCATCACCGGCCAGGATGGCGCCTACCTGGCCCAGGTTCTGCTGGAGCGCGACTACAAGGTCTACGGCACGTACCGCCGAACGAGCTCGGTGAACTTCTGGCGCATCGAGGAACTGGGCATCCACGGTCATCCCAACCTAGAACTCGTCGAATACGACCTGACCGACATCGGCACCAGCATTGCGTTGGTTCAACGCACGCAGCCGGACGAGATCTACAACCTTGCCGCGCAGAGTTTCGTCGGGGTGTCGTTCGACCAGCCGACGACAACCGCACACATCACGGGCCTGGGCGCACTGAATCTGCTCGAGTCGATCCGGTTGGTCAACCCGAAGATCCGTTTTTATCAGGCCTCGACCTCGGAAATGTTCGGCAAGGTGCAGGCGGTGCCGCAGGACGAATCGACTCCGTTCTATCCGCGCAGCCCGTACGGCGTGGCCAAGCTGTTCGCGCACTGGATGACGGTGAACTACCGGGAGAGCTACGGCATCTTCGGCGCCAGCGGGATCCTTTTCAACCACGAGTCGCCGTTGCGCGGCCTCGAGTTCGTTACCCGGAAGATCACCGACGGTGCAGCCAAGATCAAGCTGGGGAAACTGGACGTCCTCGAACTCGGCAATCTGGATGCCAAACGCGACTGGGGCTACGCGAAGGAATACGTCGAAGGCATGTATCGCATGCTGCAGGCGCCGGAGCCCGAGACGTTCGTGCTGGCGACGAACCGTACGGAGACCGTCCGTGACTTCGTCCGCATGGCGTTCAGGGCAGTGGATATCGAACTCGACTTCCGCGGGAAGGGAGTTGACGAGCAGGCCGTGGATCGGCGCAGCGGCAAGACGCTGGTGCGGATCAATCCCAAGTTCTATCGGCCAGCCGAAGTCGACCTTCTGATCGGCAACCCGGCCAAGGCCAGGACCAAGCTGGGGTGGGAGCCGCGAACAACGCTGGAAGAGCTGTGCCGGATGATGGTGGAGGCGGACCTTCGGCGGAACACCCGTGGCGTCTCGTTCTGACGCCGGCCGTGTGCTGGTGACCGGATGTACCGGCTTCACCGGGCGCTACGTGGCGGCCGCGCTAGCCGAGGCCGGTTACGCGGTCTTCGATGCAGAGGCTGCAGGCTCGCCTTTCGACCTGACCCAGCCCGCGTCGATCGAGGCCGTGCTGCAGTCCGCGCGGCCCGACTACGTGATCCATCTCGCGGCCCTGAGCTTCGTTGGCCACGGGGACGCCACCGCCTTTTATGCCGTGAACACGGTGGGAACCGCACAACTGCTGGAGTCGATGGTTTCGGCGGGGATCGTCCCGCGACGGGTCGTGATCGCCAGCAGCGCGAACGTCTACGGCAACGCCCGGGTCGAACCGATCACGGAGGCGACCCCGCCGGCACCGGTCAACCACTACGCCGCCAGCAAGCTGGCTATGGAATGGATGGTGCGGGCCTATGCCGACCGGCTCCCGATCGTGATGACGCGCCCATTCAACTACACCGGGGTGGGCCAGACCGAGAGCTTTCTCGTGCCCAAGCTGGTGGCCCACTTTGCGCAGCGGCGGCCGCACGTCGAACTCGGCAATCTCGATGTCGTGCGCGATTTCTCCGACGTTCGAGCGGTGGCGCAGGCGTATGTGCGACTGCTGACGGCGGATGTTCCGGAGGGTGTGACGAACCTGTGCTCCGGCGTCGGCCGATCACTGCGCTGGGTAATCGAGCAGTTGCGCGAGATTTCCGGCCACGATCTCGACGTTCGCGTCAATCCGGAGTTCGTCCGAGCGAGCGAAGTGCATCGTCTTGTCGGCAGTTCCAGCAGAATGGAGTCCGCGCTCGGCAGCCTGCCGTTTCGGGACTTTCGCGAGACCCTCGCCTGGATGTTCAAGGCGTCGACTGCGGAAGCGAAGCCATGAGGGTGACCGTTTCGGCTTAGTGCGCAGTTCATTCGAAGGTGCCCATGTCTGCAGTCCACGTTGCTCCGTCGCTGTTCAAGGCCTACGACATCCGCGGCGTCGTCGACACGGCGTTGACGCCGGACGCGGTGCGTCTGATCGGTGCGGCGCTTGGCTCGGAGGCCGTCGCGCTCGGCCAGTCGGCGATCTGTGTCGGCCGCGACGGTCGCCTGTCGGGGCCGCTGCTGCGCGATGCGCTGGTGGCGGGAATCACCTCCACCGGCACCGACGTCATCGATGTCGGCATGGTGCCGACGCCGGTGCTGTACTTCTCCACGGTGCATCTGGGGACGGGTTCCGGTGTGGAGATCACCGGCAGCCACAATCCACCCGAGTACAACGGCCTGAAGATGATGATGGCCGGCGCGACGCTGCACGGCGAAGCGATCCAGGCGTTGCGCAGCCGCATCGAGAGCGGCAATCTGGTTCGCGCGAAGACGCCGGGCGAAGAGCGCATGGCCGACGTGCTGCCGGCGTATCTCGAGCGCATACGCACGACGGTGAAGCTGGCGCGTCCGATGAAGATCGCCATCGACTGCGGCAATGGCGTGGCCGGGCCGACGGCCGTCGCGCTGTTCCGCGCGCTCGGCTGCGATGTGGTGGAGCTCTTCACCGACATCGACGGCACGTTTCCCAACCACCATCCGGACCCGGCGCATCCGGAGAATCTCGAGGACCTGATCCGAGCACTGCGCGACACCGACGCCGAACTGGGGCTGGCTTTCGACGGCGACGGTGACCGGCTCGGCGTCGTGACCAAGGACGGGCAGATCATCTATCCCGGACCGCCAGATCATGCTGTTCGCGCAGGACATCCTGGCGGCGAATCCCGGCGGCGAGATCATCTTCGACGTGAAGTGCACGCGACGACTGGCGCCGTGGATTCGTGAGCACGGCGGCCGCCCGACGATGTGGCGCACCGGACACTCGCTGATCAAGGCCAAGCTCAAGGACAGCGGCGCGCCGTTTGCCGGGGAGATGAGCGGGCACCTGTTCTTCAACGACCGCTGGCCCGGCTTCGACGACGGCTTGTATGCGGGGGCGCGTCTGCTCGAGATCCTGTCGCGGTCGGCCGACCCGTCGGCCGTGCTGAATGCACTGCCGAGCGCGGTGTCGACGCCGGAACTGCACCTCCATACCGCCGAGGGCGAGAACTTCGCGCTGGTCGAACGTCTCAGGACGCAGGCGAAATTCGATGGAGCCGAGCAGATGATCACCATCGACGGCGTGCGCGCCGAGTGGTCGGATGGCTTTGGGCTGGCGCGTCCGTCGAACACGACACCGGTCGTCGTGCTGCGCTTCGAAGGGGACACCCCCGAGGCGCTGGCGCGCATCCAGGCAGCCTTTCGCCGGGCGATCATGGCGGTCGCGCCAGCCGCGCAACTCCCGTTCTAGGGGTGCAAACTGCGGGCGCAGACTGTGGCGTGACCCTCGCGCCGTGGCCCCGACAAGAAGAATGGCATGAGCCTGGATACCCCTGAACCATCGGAGGCCGTCGCGGGCCTGTTCCATCGCCGGGAGCGGGGCGCGCACGCGCTGTTTCGGGACGCGTCCGACGGCGGCGTGCTCCTGTCGGCCTGCGGAATTGCACTGGACTACTCGCGCCAGCGATTAGACGTCGATGGTCTCGCCGAACTGCGGCGCCTGGCGGTGGATCGTGATGTCATTGGTGCGCACCGGTCGATGGCGAAAGGCGAGGCGGTCAACGCCACCGAGCAGCGGGCTGCACTGCACATCGCTTTGCGCGCGCCGGTGGACGAGGCGTTCGGCGCTCCTGGCGCTTTGGTCCAGGCCGTGCACGACGAACTCGAGCGCTTGCGGGCATTCGCGAAGAACGTACGTTCCGGCGCATGGAAGGGCGCGACGGGGCGTCCGATTGCCGACGTCATCAATATCGGCATCGGTGGCAGCGATAGCGGACCGCGGCTGCGTGTGCGATGCGCTGGCCGACGTGGCCGATGGACCGCGCATCCACTTCCTGAGCAATGTCGACGGTCACGCCGTCGCACGCCTGTTGCCGCGGCTCGATCCGGCGACGACGCTGGTCATCGTGTCGAGCAAGAGCCTTTCAACGCGCGAGACCCTGCTGAACGCCCAGGCGGTTCAGTCCTGGATCGAAGCGGCCGGATTTCGCGGTGCGGTGCTGGCACGCCACATGGTCGTGGTTTCAGCCAAGGCGGACGCGGCGGTGAGTCTTGGCTTGCCTGCCAGCAGCCAGTTCTTCCTGTGGGACTGGGTCGGCGGACGGTTTTCGGTGTGGAGCGCGATCGGCCTGCCGGCCATGCTGTCCATCGGTCCGGAGAAGTTCGATGAATTCCTGGCAGGCGGCCATGCCATGGACCGGCACTCGATCGATGCGCCGCTCGAAGCCAATCTGCCCGCGACGCTGGCGCTGCTGGCGTTGTGGAATGCGGTGGTCCTGCAGACTTCGAGCCTGTGCCTGCTGCCGTATGACGATCGCTTGCGCGGCATGGTGACCTGGCTGCAGCAGCTCGAGATGGAAAGCCTGGGCAAGAGTCGCAGCCTGAACGGCGACATCGTTACCGTGCCGACGAGTCCGGTCGTCTGGGGCGGGGTCGGCACCGATGCGCAGCACACGTTTTTTCAGGCACTGCGGCAGGGAACACTGCGCACGGCGATCGACATCGTCATGGTCGATCGCGCGCAGCACGCCTATCCCGAGCATCATCGGGTGCTGCTCGCCAACGCTCGCGCGCAGGCCGAGGCGCTGGTCACGCAGGACCCCGACTCCCAGGTCCCTGAATGCCGTCAGCGTCCTGCAGCTCGACGCGCTGACCCCGGCAATGCTGGGCAGCCTGATGGCCCTGTACGAACACAAGACGACGATGCTGGCGACACTGCTCGGTATCAATGCGTTCGACCAGCCCGGAGTCGAGCTCGGCAAATTGCTCGCACAGCAGCTCGAAGGACGATGAATCACACGCCTGCGGTTCTCGCCACCGGCGGCGCCGGCTACATCGGTTCGCACACGATGGTCGAACTGCTGGCGGCGGGCTTCGACGTCATCTGCCTCGACAACTTCAGCAACAGTTCGCCCGAGGCGGTCAAGCGCGTCGAGAAGATCACGCACAGGCAGGTGACGCTGGTCAACGGCGACGTTCGCGACCGCGAAGTGCTGGCGCGCGTGTTCCACCGCCCGATCGACGCGGTCGTGCATTTCGCTGCGCTCAAGGCGGTCGGCGAGTCGGTGCAGCGTCCGGTCGAGTACTACGACAACAACATCGGCGGAACGCTGGCGCTGCTCGAGGCGATGGACCGCAAGGGCGTCGAATCGCATCGTGTTCAGCTCGTCGGCGACCGTGTACGGCGTGCCCGATAGCCTGCCGCTGACCGAGGATGCGCCGATCCGCCCGGTCAATCCCTACGGGCATACCAAGGCGATGGTGGAGCAGATCCTGCGCGACTGGTGCGCGGCCGATGCGGCGCGTAGCGCGGTGTCGCTGCGCTACTTCAACCCGATCGGTGCGCACCCGAGCGGAACGATCGGCGAGGATCCGCAGGACATCCCGAACAACCTCTTTCCCTTCATCGCGCAGGTGGCGATCGGCAAGCGCGACCGGCTCAACGTCTGGGGCGGCGACTGGCCGACGCCCGATGGCACCGGCGTGCGCGACTACCTGCACGTGGTCGATCTCGCATTGGGCCATGTGGCCGGCATCGCCTACGCCCAGTCGCACGCGGGCTTCACGCCGATCAATCTCGGCACCGGGCGCGGCACGAGCGTGCTGGACATGGTGCAGGCGTTCGAGCGCGCGTCGGGTCGCGCGGTGCCCCATGTCCTTGCGGCGCGGCGCGATGGCGACGTCGCGGCGTGCTGGGCCGACGCTGCGCTGGCCCGCCGGCTGCTCGGCTGGGAAGCGACGCGCACGATCGAGCAGGCGTGTGCGGACGGCTGGCGCTGGCAGAGCGGCAACCCGAACGGCTATCGCCACTGAGCGGGCCGTCGGCGCTTCGTCATGGGCAACGTTCGTTCTGTCTGAAGCTCGTGCGGCTCGCCCGCCTGCGGCACAATCCCCCATCGTGCGGATCCTGATCGTCAAGACGTCGTCGATGGGCGATGTCGTGCATGCGTTGCCGCTGGCGGCCGATCTCGCCCGTCAACCTGGCATCGAGATCGACTGGCTGGTCGAGGAGAGCTTCGCGGCGATACCGGCGATGAGCCGCCATGTGCGCCGCGTGCATCGCGTGGCCCTGCGCCGCTGGCGCAGGGCGCTCTTGCAGCCGCAGACGTGGCGCGAGATCGCCGCGCGTCAGGCAGAGCCTGCGCGCACAGGGCTTCGATCGGGTTCTCGACGTGCAGGGACTGCTGAAGAGCGCCTGGATGGCGCGGTGGACCGGTGCACGCGTCGCCGGTCCATCGTCCGATTCGGCGCGTGAGCGCGTCGCGTCGATGCTGTATGCGCGCCGGGTGGCCGTTCCGCGCGAGCTGCATGCGGTGGAGCGCTGCCGTCGACTCGGCGCGGCCGTGCTCGGCTATGCGATCGACGGACCCGCGCGGTTCGATCTGACGGTCGCTGCCGCGCCCGCCGTGCAACTGCCCGGCCCCTATGCGGTGCTGCTGGTCAACGCCAGCCGTGCGACGAAGCTCTGGGACACCGAACGCTGGATCATGCTGGAACGGAGGCTGGCCGAAGCTGGCATGGCGAGCGTGCTCTTCTGGGGCGCGCCGGATGAAGAGCAGCGTGTCCATACGCTGGTCTCGTCGATGGTGCGCGGCCAGGTGGCACCGAAGTCACCGATCGATGCGATCGCTGCGACACTGGCCGGCGCACGAGTCGTCATCGGGCTCGACACGGGACTCACGCACCTGGCCGCCGCGCTGGGACGCCCCACCGTCGGCATCTACTGTGATTACGACCCGTCGCTTGTCGGACTCGTTGGCGACGGCCCGGTGCGCAGCCTGGGCGGCGTCGGGCGACCTCCATCCAGCGAGGACGTGATCGCGGCCGTGCACGACGTGATGGGCGCGACATGACGGGCACGCCACGATGAGCCTGGCGCGCGCGGCCTACACGGTGGTCGTCTGGATCGCGGTGCCGTTTGCAGCGCTGTACCTGCTGTGGCGTTCGCGCCGACAGGCGGCCTACCGCGCACACTGGGGCGAACGCTTCGGCTGGGCACGCTACCCTCGCCTGGAGGACGGTCGTCCGCTGATCTGGGTGCACGCCGTGTCGGTCGGCGAGACGCGGGCGGCCGAACCGCTGGTGGCTGCCCTGGCCGCGCGCTATCCGCACCACGCGTTCCTGCTGACGCACATGACCCCGACCGGACGTGCGACCGGGGCCGAACTCGCGGCGCGCTGGCCCGGACGCATCACGCAGGTTTACCTGCCCTACGACCTCCCGTTTGCCGTGCGCCGTTTCCTGCGCGCGTTCATGCCGGTGATCGGTATCGGGATGGAAACCGAAACGTGGCCGAACCTGCTCGCCGCCGCACGCGATACCGGCCTGCCGATGGTGCTGGTCAATGCGCGCCTGTCGGAGAAATCGCTGGCCAAGGCGCGTCGTGCGCCCCGGCTGATGCGGGAGGCGGCACGTTGCTTCACGATGGTGCTCGCGCAGACGGAGGCCGATGCGGTGCGCATGCGCGAGGTCGGGGCCGAGCGCATCGAAGTCATCGGCAACCTCAAGTTCGACATTGCGCTCGACGAGGCTCTGGTGGAGCGCGGCCGCGGGTTCAGGCAATCCGCCGGCGGGCGGGCCGTGCTGCTCTTCGCCGTCACCCGCGAGGGAGAAGAGGAACTGCTGCTCGACGCGCTTGCACAGAGCACGGCTGACGCCCGCGCCGCCGCGCTGGTGATCATCGTGCCGCGTCATCCGCAGCGTTTTGACGAAGTCGCTGCGCTGATCGAGGCACGCGGCTACGCGGTGTCGCGTCGCTCTTCGATGGCCGCCTGGCTTGCGCCAGAAGCGTCAGGGAAGTCGGTCGTGCTCGGCGACTCGATGGGCGAGATGGCGATGTACTACGCGTCCTGTGACGTCGCGTGCATCGGCGGCAGCCTCTTGCCGCTGGGAGGCCAGAACCTGATCGAAGCCTGCGCGGTGGGTGTGTCGGTGGTGGTCGGACCGCACACCTTCAACTTTGCGCAGGCTACCGACGATGCCGTAGCGGCCGGTGCGGCCCAGCGTGTCGGCGATGCACGTTCAGCCGTCGACGCGATGTGGGACATCGCGACCCAACCCGAGCGTCGGTCGCGGATGAGTGAGGCCGCAATGCGTTTCGCGCGACAGCATCGCGGCGCGACAGCACGCGCGGTCGAGCACATCGCGCCGCTGATGGAATCGGCGGCACGTCCGCGCTAGGAAGAGATCAGCGCCGCTTCGCCCGTGTCGGCTTAGCGGTGCCCGATGACCCGGCGCTGCTCACTTTCATCGGCGTGGCACTGGTGCCGCTGGTCGGCGCGGTCCGAGCGGGCGGGCTGGCGGGCGGCACCGTGGTGGAGGGGCTTCGCTCCGGCGCGAGCACATCCGGCACGGTCAGCGGCACGGCCGCGTCGAGCAGTGCATTCACGCCCGCGACGTCCTCGTCCGTGAGCGCGGCCGTCGAGGCCTTCAGGCGCAATGCCGCGAGCAGGAAGTCGTAGCGTGCCCGCTTGAGATCGCGCTGTGTCTGCACCAGCTGCGTCGTGGCGTTGAGCACGTCGAGCAGGATACGGACGCCGACCTGGTAGCCCAGCTGCGTCGAATCGAGCTGCGTGCGGGCCGAGACCTCGGCCGATTCGAGCGCCTTGACCTGTGCCAGGCCGTAGTTCACGCCGGTGTAGGCGTCGCGCGCTGCATTCGCCGAATTGCGGCGGGCCGATTCAAGTTCGGCATTCGAGCGGTCCTGCAGCGACAGGGCTTCGCGCACACGGCTCTGGATGAGTCCACCCTGGTAGATCGGAACATTCAGCTGCAGCCCGATGGTGCCGGCATTGATGCGGGGATTGGTGTCGCTGGTCTGCGTGCCGTTGAACTTGTTGACGTTGTAACCCCCGACGACGTCGACCGTCGGCTTGTGGCCATCGCGCTGGCGCTGCACCTCGCGCGACGCGATCTCGTAGCTCGCGCGGGCGATCTGCACCGAATAGCTGGCGTCCTCGGCCGAGCGCACCCATTGCATGATGTCGTTGGGCTGCGGCGGCGTGAGGTTGGGACGGTCACGCAACGGCGCCAGCGTGCCGAGATCGCGTCCGATGATGGTCTGCAGCTCGCTGCGACGCACGAGCAGCGTGCCGAGCGCCACCTGCTCCTGCGCCACGATCTGGTCGTACCGCGCCTGCGCCTCGTTGGTGTCGATGATGGTCTTGGTGCCGACCTCGAACTCACGCTTAGCCTGCTGCAGCTGCTCGAGCGTGGCGCGCTTCGCGGCGTCCAGGGCGATCAACTGGTCTCGCGCTGCCAGCACATTGAAGTAGGCCGTCGCTACCCGCAGTGTCAGGTCCTGGGCCGACTGCTGCAGCGTGAGGTCGGCCTGCATCACGGCAATCTTGGCCTGCTCGAGCGCTTCCCAGTTCTGCGGGCGGTACAGCGGCACGGACAGGTTCACCCCGCCGCCGTACACGCTGTAGGTGTTGCTGATGTCGGGCTCGTTGGTGCTGTACTTGTTCGCATCCGTGCGGCCGGTGAGCCCGAGGTTGGGCAGCAGTGCCGAACGCGCCTGCGGCACCCGCTCCTGGGACGCCTGTTGCTGGTAGCGGGCGGCGGCGAAGGCGGCATCGTTGGAGACTGCCTCGCGATAGATCTGCAGCAGGTCGTTCTTGGCCATACGCCGTGCCGCTTCGAGCAGCTGTTGCGTGTCCTTGGCCGGATCCAGGGTCTGCGCGACGGTCGGCTGGCTTGTGACCAGCATGACGGTGGCGGCACTCGCCAGCGCCGCGGCGATCGGCCGCAGTGCAAACAGGCGGGAAGGAAGCGACATGGTGGTTTCTCCAGCTTCAGTAAGTCGGCATCGCCGCATCGACCTGGCGTGCCCAGGCATCGACGCCGCCGGTCAGGTTGTAGACGTTCTCAAAGCCCTGCCGCGCCAGGAACATCGCAACGTGCATGCTGCGGCCGCCGTGATGGCAGATGCAGACGATGGGGCGTGTGGCATCCAGCTCATGCACCTTGGCGGGCAGCGCGCGCATCGGCACCAGCTCGGAGCGCTCGATGCGGCAGATCTGTGTTTCCCACGGCTCGCGCACGTCGAGCAGCACGGGCGGCGCACGACCTTCGTCGGCGAGCCATGCGGACAGTTCGGACGCGGACACCGACTTCATCAGAACCGGAAGCTCGACGGCCGCTCGGCATTGCGCAGGGGCGCAAGGCGGGTCTCGAAGAGCTTGACGGTGTCAAAGCCGGTTTCCGACACGCGCGTGATGATCACTGCCGACATCACCGGGTCGGTTCCGACCACGGCAGCGAGCCGTCCGCCGATCTTCAGTTGGTTGCGCATGGCTGCCGGCACGACCGGCAACGAACCCGTCGCGACGATGACATCGTAGGGGCGCGGCCGGTCCAACCGCGGCTGGCGTCCCCGGATTCGAGCCTGACGTTGTGCACGCCGGATCGCGCCAGGTTGCCGGCACCGAACGCCTGCAGGCGCGGATCGATTTCGACCGAAACCACATGCCGCGCCTTGTGGGCGAGCAGGGCGGCGAAGTACCCGGAGCCGGTACCGATCTCCAGGACGTTTTCGTGCAGCTTGAGTGCGACTTCCTGCAGGATGCGGGCCTCCAGCTTCGGCGACCACATGGCCTCGCCGGTGTCGACGCCGTCGACGCGCAGCGGGATCTCCATGTCCGAAAACGCCAGGGCACGGTACTCCGGCGGAACGAAGTCCTCGCGCTTGACCACGAGGAGCAGGTCCAGCACGGTCTGATCGAGCACGTCCCACGGCCGCACCTGCTGCTCGACCATGTTGAAGCGTGCTTTTTCGAAATCCATCGACTGCATTACGTGTCCCATTGCGTGACCGTGGTGATTGGCCACGGCACAACAGCGCGAAAGTCTATCAGCGCACCTTTGCTGTTCCGCTACGGTTCGACCCCCGAATCATGCGGTCTGTCGCATGTAACGCACGTTCACCTCGGAATCGTCGTTCGGCGCTTGCGCTTCCGAACGTGGGGCAGTTCCACCGGAACGCATGGCCTCGTCCCGCTGCACATCCCGACTTGAGCACTCGGCGCGGCCGGGCACGTTCAACCTTTCTTGCGCAGCGCGGACAGCACCATGTCGATGTGGGTGGCGAGATAGGCCTCGGCATCGACCGGTTGCTGGCTGCAAGGGCCAAACGAACGCTTCCACAGGGACAGCATCACGAGCGGCGCCGACATGACGCGGACGAACATCGCGGGATCGACCGGCCGGAACTCGCCTCGCTCAATGCCGCGGCTGATCGCGGCGGCGAGCACGTCGTGCCAGGGCTCGATGACCTCCTCAACAAAGAAGCGCGCGATCTCCGGGAAGTTGCCGCTTTCGGCCATGATCAGCTTGCCGAGGCCGCCGGCCTTGCTGTCACCGTAGTCGCGCCACCAGCCGGATACGAGAAAGTGCAGGAGTTCGCTGCTCGACCCATCGAAGCGCGTTACTTCGCCTGCGGTCTCGCTGATGCGTGCGACGACGTTATCGCGCACCACCGCCTTGAAGAGGTCTTCCTTGTTCTCGAAGTAGAGGTAGAGCGTCCCCTTGGAGACGCCTGCGTGCGCGGCGACGTCGTCGAGGCGGGTGCCGGCATAGCCCTTTTCGACGAAGAGTTCGAGCGCGGAGGCCACGAGTTCGGCGGGCCGTGCTTCCTTGCGGCGTTCCCAGCGGGGTTTGGAAATCGCGGTTGATTCGGGAGAACTGCTCATGCGGAGGAGCCGGCGCAAAGGGCACGAACACCGATCGGAGGGAGGGGCGCGGCACTCGCGGACCCTTTGCGCAGGCAAGCTTATAAATAACTGACTGGTCAGTAATATATCGAGCTTGGGTACACGATGTCAATCCGTTCACGTGTTTGTCTTCGACGCCATCAAACTGGGCGCGCGAGGTGACTGCGAGACTGCCGTCAATATCGCCAGCCGGCGACTCACTTCTCCAGGGATGCGCTACGCGGTTGCCTGCAAGCTCTGACGTTACAGCGCCGCTGCCACGGCGCCGGAAGCTTCAATCCGGTCATCACCTTATCCGCGTTACAGGTGCGGTGGCCGGAAACGCCGTGGGTGTTGTCACACTGAACGGCGACTTGCCGTTGGCCAATCTACAACTGCCGGCGATCAGGCTAAACATGTCGCCAACGATCCGAGTCCTGTTTTCGATGCAATAGCTTGACGCATCATTAACAGGCTGAGGTCATCCTCGGCAGAAACTGATCCTGAAACGCTATCTCCGAACCGTGGCGCAATCATGAGCAAGCCGGATCCTGAGTGGGTGACGCCTCTCCGTCGACGGGCCGACGCAGTCGGTTCGGGAACGCGCTGCTGCAAGTCGTGAAGAGATGGCATGTCATCGTCGTACCGATGATTGCGGTCGCGATCCTCGCCGCAGGCTTCGCGATCCTCCGACCGAAGTACGAAGCGGTGGGCTTTTACTACACACCCGGGTGGGTACTGGCAGAGTTCAAGCGTTTCCGAAGCGAGTTCGGCTCCTCGGATGTCTTGGCCGCATTTCTAAGGGAGTCTGATTCGAAGGACCGAGACGGCGCCGAATTGCTGCTGTCTCGTTCGCTTGACCCGCGCTTCTGGGAGGCGGCTGTGAAGCCGCTGTATCCGATCACGAAGCGGGACGCCAAAGAGATCTTCGAATCGACCAAGGACAAGGAGTCTGCATCCATCATTGGCCTCGACCTTTCGGTCGAAGGAGGAGATCCAGTGGCCGCGCGCAGCGCAGTCCTCGTTCTAGGCGACTACCTCACGCAGACTCTGCTTCTGTCGTCGTTGCAGAACTGGGTTACGACCGGGCAGGCATCGAGCGATGCGGAACTTCTGAAGGCAGAAAACCAGGTCCTGCAGACTCGCTACTCCGTCGAGCAGACCCGCCAGCGAATTTCCGAGATTAGGGCATTGCAGATCAAGTACCCGGAGTCGCAGCGGATGGAAGCTCGGCAAGTGGTCAGCGCAGACGCAGGTTCCGCACGCTATCTCGCGCCGATCGCTCAGGTGGTGGCATTGGAGTCAGGCGTTGCTGAATCGAACGAGGCCCTGCGCCGTATGGAGAGGCGGGCACGACAGCTGAAAATAGAAACAGCATTCTTTGATGCGGCTGCGCTGGAAGCCATGACGGCACGCCGCGGCTGGACGCTCCTGGATCGCTATCTCACAATCAAGCAGCGGGTCTTCGGGCCGTTGGACCTGTCGGACGACGCGACTCGGGAGATTTCCAATCGATTCGACCTGGCTCTAAAGGGTTTTCGGGATCAATTCTCGATCGGCTTCGGCTTTCGTTCTCCGGTACTCGAACCGACGCGGTCGTCGAGAAGCCCGCTGAAGCTCGGACTGATCGGCGCGGCCATTGGAGTGCTGATCGGCCTATGTTTCATCCTGATTCCGATTTTTCTTTCGGACAACCGCCGACGCACATCTTTGAGCCAACTGTCTCTTGCTGAGTCGCGTCCGTAAGCTATCGACCGTCACGCAGTGATTCCGAACATCCTCTCGATTGCCGGTGTCGATCCATCGGGAGGCGCCGGCAGCCTCGCCGATGTCAAGACGATCAGCGCGCTCGGCGGCTATGCCTGCGCAGTGGTCACGGCGCTGACGGCGCAGAACACGCGTACGGTTACCGGCGTTCTGCCGATCGTCCCTGCGTTCGTCGGCGAGCAGATCGACACGCTGTTGTCTGATGTCCGCATCGACGCCACCAAGATCGGCATGGTCGGGCAGGCGCCGGTCATCGAAATGGTGGCGGATCGGCTGGTCGCGCTGGCGCGTTGCGCCGGTTGTTCTCGACCCGGTCATGGTCGCCAAGAGCGGTGATTCGTTGCTGGACAGATCCGCGGTGAGCGCCCTTCGCGAAGCGCTGCTGCCTCTGGCGACGATCATCACGCCGAATCTTCCTGAGGCGGGAGTGCTGCTTGGTTCGCGTGCTGCGGAAACGTTGAAGGAGATGTACCGCGCTGCTGAGAAACTGCGCGCACTGATGCATGGCGATCGTGACCGGTGGGTCTCTGTTGAAGGGCGGGCACCTGCCGGGCGCTGAGTCTACGGATCTGCTGCACGATGGCGACCGCATGATCGAACTGAGAGCGTCTCGCATCGACACTCGGAACACACATGGCACGGGCTGCACGTTGTCAGCGGCCCTCGCGACCCTGCTGGCAGGAACCCAGGATGTTCCACAAGCGGCACGACTCGCCAAGACGTATCTGACCCACGCGCTTGCGCACGCGGACGAGCTTGCCGTCGGGAAAGGGCACGGGCCTGTGCACCACTTTCATTCGCTATGGGCAGCACAGTCAACGGGCGCTCCTGATCTGACCTCCCGGTAAGAACAATTTTGGCAATGGACCAAGAATGAAAAGAGTGAGGGCTATCGCGTGTCGCATTGCATTTGGATTGATCGGAACTGTGCTCTTCGAGCCGGCGATTGCGCAGCAAATAACAGCGAAGTACGAAGTCTCGGGGCAGATCGACAGCGAAAAAGTGCCGAGTTGGATGGCTGGAGCGGCCCGGATGACGGGAAGTGTTTCGTTTGCCAGCACCGAGGAGCGCGTCACCGTGGCGGGTGAAAAATACGTGGTTGAGTCGACGGCGACCGGAGCCGCGTTCCTTTCGAAGTTCTTCGACAACCTGCGCGTTGTTCGGCGGTCGGAGGGGTCCTGGGTCGGCGGCGCTCAGGCGACGACGCGCTTCTACGAGCAGCGTGGGTCCACCGAGCCAGCGACAGCCGTGATTGACTACCGAAGCGGCACGGCCCGCTTCACGCGTGGGCCGGGTCACCGACGAAGGTCGAACCGATCAAGTTCATGACCTCGGATACCGCGGCACTTCCCTTCGTATTTCTGGGCCGACCAAGGCCGGCAGGACCCGTAAGCTTCGCTTACACGGACGGCCGGTTCCTGCGGACGATGACGATCGATCCCACGGTGATCTTCGAGCATCGGGTAGGTGGCACAGCGGTGCCAACTGTTCGATATGTGAGCCGGCGTATCGGCCCGAAAGACGCCGAAGTCGAATTGTGGATTCGAGCCGAGGATGGGTTTCCGCTTCGTATCCGGCTGACGAGCGCGCGCTACGGATTGCGCGGAGAGGCGAATCTGACCGCGTTACCGCCGGTTTTCAAACGAAAGAGCTGATTTGACCCCGACGGCGCGAAACGCAGATAATTCGCGCCCGCGGCGGATTAGCTCAGCTGGTTAGAGCAGAGGAATCATAATCCTTGTGTCCGGGGTTCGAGTCCCTGATCCGCCACCACTTTCACAGCAGACGATGCGCAAACGGCTGTCACTGATCCTCATCGCGGCCACTGTGGCGTTCGTCGCTGCGTGCGGCACCAAGAACGATTCGCTTCCCGATGGCAGCAGGGTCGGTACGATGACGACTGGCCAATTGCCGGAGGTGACGATCGACGGCAAGGCGTTGCGCCTCGCGCCCGGTGCCCGCATCTATAACGCGAGCAACTTGACGATTACGCCGAACCAGCTGCCTTCGAACTCGCGCGTGCGCTACAAGACTGATGCGACCGGGATGGTGCATCAGGTCTGGGTCCTGCCGGCCGAGCGCTGAACCGCTGCTTGGGCCCCGCCTGAGCGGGCACACCGCGCCCTAGAATCACGCTTTCCTTTCGCCACCGGCTCTACACCGGCTCGCGACCATGACAACCCGCAAGCTCTACATCCGTACGTTCGGGTGCCAGATGAACGAGTACGACTCGGACAAAATGGCCGACGTACTCCATGCCGCTGACGGACTGACACCCACCTCCACGATCGAGGACGCGGATGTCATCCTGTTCAACACGTGCTCAGTGCGGGAAAAGGCCCAGGAAAAGGTTTTCTCCGACCTCGGGCGCGTGAAACACCTCAAGCATCTGAAGCCGGACCTGGTGATCGGCGTCGGCGGCTGTGTGGCCAGCCAGGAAGGCGCGGCCATCGTGGCGCGCGCACCCTACGTCGACGTGGTGTTCGGTCCGCAGACGCTGCATCGACTGCCTCAGTTGATCGATGCGCGCCGGCGCACCGGTCGCCCGCAGGTCGACATCTCGTTTCCCGAGATTGAGAAGTTCGATCACCTGCCGGCGCCGAAGGTAACGGGCGCCAGTGCCTTTGTGTCGATCATGGAAGGCTGCAGCAAGTACTGCAGCTTCTGCGTCGTGCCGTACACGCGCGGCGAGGAGATCTCACGCCCGTTCGACGATGTGCTGACCGAAGTGGCCGATCTCGCCGATTGCGGCGTGAAGGAAGTCACGCTGCTGGGACAGAACGTGAACGCCTACCGAGGTGCGATGGCCGGGACCGGCGAACCGGCCGACTTTGCGCTACTGCTGGAGTACATCGGCGAGATTCCGGGCATCGAGCGCATCCGCTACACCACGTCGCATCCGAAGGAGTTCACACAGCGCCTGATTGACGTCTACGCGCGTGTGCCGCAACTGGTAAGCCACCTGCACCTGCCGGTGCAATCAGGCAGCGATCGCGTGCTGGCGGCGATGAAGCGCGGCTACACGGTGCTCGAGTACAAGTCGATCATCCGCCGGGTGCGCCAGATGCGGCCGGGGATTTCGCTGTCGTCGGACTTCATCGTCGGCTTTCCGGGCGAGACCGAAGACGATTTCGATCGGACCATGGCGCTGGTGGCCGACCTGGCATTCGATGCCTCGTTCTCGTTCATCTACAGCCGGCGCCCCGGCACGCCGGCGGCGGACCTGGCTGACGAGACTCCACAGTCCGTCAAACTGGCGCGACTGCAGCGCCTGCAGGCGCTGCTGAACGAAAACGTCGCACGGTTCAGCGGCGTGATGATCGGTACGACCCAGCGCATCCTGGTCGAAGGTCCGTCGCGCAAGGATGGCGCGGAACTGATGGGGCGCACCGAGAACAATCGCATTGTGAACTTCAAGGGTCCCGCGCGACTAATAGGCCAGATGGTCGACATCGTCGTGACCGAGGCGTTGCCGCATTCGTTGCGCGGCGACGCGGTGGTGCGCGAGGGCTAGACTCACCGCGTGGCACGCCGCAGCGCATCCTCCGCGAAAAAGGCCCTGACGTTCACTTCGGACGTGGACAACGACGACCTCGCCAACGTCACCGGTCCGCTCGATGCGAACCTGCGGCAGGTCGAGACCGAACTCGATGTGACGATCGCCCGCCGCGGTCACCAGTTCCGCGTGGAAGGCAGCGCCGAAAGCGCGCAGGCGGCGGTCACCGTGCTCGAATACTTTCTCGACCGTGCACGCCGCACCGGGCGGCCGGTATCGGTCGACGACATCCAGCTTTACTTCGTCGAACAGCGTGGCCGGCGTGGCGAACGCGTGCCACCAGCCGATGATTCCGACGGACAGCCACAGCTGCACACGCGCCGCAGCGACCTGCATGGCCGTACGCCGCGCCAGCGCGACTACATCACCGCCATGCTGGCGCACGACATCACCTTCGGCATCGGCCCGGCAGGGACCGGTAAGACCTACCTCGCAGTGGCTGCGGCCGTCGATGCGCTCGAGCGCGATGTCGTCAAGCGCATCGTGCTCACGCGACCGGCGGTGGAAGCTGGCGAGCGACTCGGCTTCCTGCCGGGCGACCTGGCGCAGAAAGTCGATCCGTACCTGCGACCGCTGTACGACGCCTTGTTCGACCTGTTCGGCTTCGACAAGACACAGCGCCTGCTCGAGCGCCAGACGATCGAGATCGCGCCGCTCGCGTACATGCGGGGGCGCACGCTGAACCAGGCCTTCGTCATCCTCGACGAAGCGCAGAACACGACGCGTGAGCAGATGAAGATGTTCCTGACGCGTATCGGCTTCGGCTCCAAGGCGGTCGTCACCGGTGACGTTACGCAGATCGACCTGCCGCGCGGTACGGCGAGCGGGTTGATCGAGGCGCAACATGTCCTGCCCGAGGTACGCGGGATGGCCTTCACGTATTTCACCGCGGCCGACGTGGTGCGGCATCCGCTCGTGGGACGCATCGTCGAGGCCTACGAGGCGGCCGAGGCGCGTGCCGAAGCCAGCGATGACGACAGCGCGTCGCGCCGCCGCCGCACGTGACGTCCGCGCTCGACCTGGCGATTCAGGGCCACGCCCGATTCGACGACCTGCCGGCCCGGACCACGCTCAGGCGGTGGATCGGTGCGGCACTCGAGCGCGACGCCGAGATCGCCCTTCGCTTTGTCGATGCGCGCGAGGGTCGGAGGCTGAATCGCGAATTTCGCGGCAAGGATTACGCCACGGACGTGCTGACCTTCGACTATGCGCACACGCCCGTGGTTCGGGCGGACATCATCCTGTGCCTGCCGGTGGTGAAGCGCGCAGCGCGCGAGCGGCGACGGCTGCTTCGCGACCATCTCGCGCATCTCGTCGTGCATGGGACGCTGCACGCCCAGGGGCTGGATCACATCAATCCCGCGGCGGCACGTGCGATGGAAGCGCGCGAGGTTGCGATCCTGGCGCAGCTGGGGTTCGGGAATCCCTACCTGGCTTAACGCGTTGCTGGCGGCGTGGTCGGCTGCGCGGGCGACGGAGGGCGCGTGGCATTCGGGTCGTATCCGGGCGGCAGTTCGAGCCGGATGCGCGGATCCTTGGGCGCGCGCTCGCGGAACGCTTTCACCTCGCCGTGCAGGCTGCCGATCATCATGTTCAGCGCCTGCTCGAAGCTCTGGTTGCGCGCGGTGCGGGATGCTTCGGAAAATCCGACCATGGTCGCGCTGCCCTTGAGGTTCGATGTGCCAGCCGCTCGCATCAACAGTTGTCGGCTGCGGATGTCGAACACGGCGGTTTCGACGGCCGTCATGACGTCATAGCGATCGCCCTGGATCACGTAGGCGCCGACCAGGGTCCAGTAGAGCATCGACCACTGATTCGCGTCAGCATGCTGCACCTGGTCGTAGGAAATCAGTGCAATGACATCCAGTCGCAGCAGGGACGCGATCCGGTCCAGATTGGCGAAGCCGCCACCGGGTTCGAGGTACAGCGACGGGACCGGTTCGATCTGGCTGATGAAGGGGTACTTTGCAAACGCATCCCGCACCAGCCCGGCCAGCCGCAGGCGCTCGCTTTCCGGGAGCCGGAAGGTCGGGTCGGCCGTATCCGGCACGAAGGCAACGCCGATCCGGAACGGGACCTTGATGACCGCTACCTGGTCCGGCGGCGGCGGCACCTCCTGCGCCCCGGGGTAGAGAAATGCCACCACCGAGGCGACTTGCCGCTGCTTGTTCGACTTCTCGTACGCGGCACACGACGCCAGGGCGATGACAGCCGAAATCAGCAGCAGGACCCACAGGCGACGACGCATGGTGACTCCGAATGGCAATCAACGCCCTTTCACTGTGCTCAGTGCAACCCCGAGCGTATTGACGGTTCTCAAGCCGAGGCGGTCAAATTTGAAAGTGACCGCTGACATACGGAGTGCTGCAGAGGGCCGGTTTGCGCGATCGCGTCACGCGCACGCGAATGGCGTCGTGTATTCTGAATTTGTCTTTACTTGAGGGCCGTGCCGGCTGCCTGATCGCCGACCTGCCCCCGACCCATGTCAGAACCGTCGCCTAGCGGCTCCGGCCCCCGCCACAAGCACAAGTCACTGCTCGAACGCCTGACCGCGTTCATTTTCCGCGAGCCCGAGAACCGCGAGGAACTGCTCGAAGCGCTGCACAACGCGCACGAGCGCAATCTGCTCGACGCCGACGCGATGTCGATGATCGAGGGCGTTCTGCAGGTCTCGGAACTGCGCGCACGCGAACTGATGATCCCGCGGCCGCAGATGGATGTGGTCGACATTTCAGAACCGCTGGCCAAGTGGATTCCGTTCGTCATCGAAACCGCGCATTCGCGCTTCCCGGTGATCGACGGCAATCGCGATCACGTGATCGGCATCCTGCTGGCCAAGGACCTGCTGCGCTACTACACCGAGACCGACTTCGACGTGCGCGCGAGCCTGCGCCCGGCGGTGTTCATTCCCGAGAGCAAGCCGCTCAACGTGCTGTTGCGCGACTTCCGCGCCAACCGTAACCACATCGCGATCGTCGTCGACGAGTACGGCGGTGTCGCCGGCCTCATTACGATCGAGGACGTGCTCGAGCAGATCGTCGGTGACATCGAGGACGAATACGACTTCGACGAGAGCGACGATGCCATCATTGCCGAAGACGACGGCAAGTACCGGGTCAAGGCGCTGACAGCCATCGGCCAGTTCAACGAAAACTTCGGTTCGCGCTATTCGGACGAGGACTTCGACACCATCGGAGGACTGGTGACCGACCATTTTGGGCGCGTACCCAAGCGTGGCGATTTCATCGAGATCGGCGATATGCGCTTCGAAGTGCTTCGCGCCGACGCGCGGCAGGCGCACCTGTTCCTCGTGAACCGCGTTCCTAAGACCGTGGTGCGCGAGTTCCTCGAGGCGAGCGAAGGCCAGACGTCGGATTGAGAGCCGGCCCCGAGCGCGGAGGCTGGCATCATCGCGCCTTCTTTTCAGGGCGCTCCACTGCAATGCGTTCCCTCCGCCGGCCCGGCCTCCGGATTCTGATTGCGCTTGGCGCGGGTGTTCTGCACGCGCTGTCATTTGCGCCGTGGAACCTCCCGTGGCTGCAGCTGCTGGCGCTGGCTGTGCTGTTCATGCTGGCCGCGCGGACCCAGCGGGTGCGCTCGGCCGCGGCGCTTGGATTCGCCTTCGGTCTCGGCTGGTTCGGCGTGGGCGTGTCCTGGGTCTACATCAGCATGCACGTCTACGGGCTGATGCCTGCGGCGATCGCGGGGTTGGCCACTGCGGCGTTCTGTGCATTCCTGGCCTTGTATCCGGCGCTTGCGCTGGCGGTGGCGCAGCGTTTGGCAGCGTCGCCGTTCCTGCGGCTGACCCTGGCGCTGCCGGCGACCTGGACAGTGTCCGAATGGCTGCGAGGGACGCTCTTCACGGGCTTTCCGTGGCTGGCCAGCGGCTACGCACACACGGACGGGCCACTCGCCGGGTTCGCCCCACTGCTGGGCGTTTATGGAATCACCCTGGCCGCCGCGCTGTTCGCCGGTGCGCTCGCGGTCCTCGCACTGCCGCTGAACGAACGCGGCGTGCGCGGCTATGTCTGGTTCACTGCGGTGGCGGCGGTAACCCTGGTCGGCGGTCTGGTTCTCGGACAGCAGCGCTGGACACTTCCGGTCGGTGCGCCCATTCGCGTGAAGCTGGTGCAGGCCAATCTGCCGCAGGACTCGAAGTTCACTTTCGAAGGGCTGAATCGGGCCTTCGACGACCACTGGTCGCTGATGCAGGGTGCGCGCGCCGATCTGGTCGCGCTGCCGGAGTCGGTCTTCCCGGTTCCACTGGAGTTGGTCCCGCCCGAGGCGCTCGACGCATTGCGCAACTACATGGACGAACGCCGCAGCGCGCTGATCTTCGGTGTGTTCATCGAGGAACCGGGGCAGGCGTTCTTCAACAGCGCAGTGGGGCGAGCGCCGGACGCCACGCAGTGGCAGCGCTACAGCAAACAGCAGCTGGTGCCGTTCGGCGAATTCATACCCGTGGGGTTTCCGCTGGTTTGTCGACCTGATGCAGATGCCCATCGGTGACCAGCAGCGCGGCCGTGCTGACCAGCTGCCCATGGAACTCGCCGGCCAGCGCATTTCCGTCAACATCTGTTACGAGGATCTGTTCGGACACGTGATTCGCCGTGCCTGGCACGACCCGAAGCAGGAACCGACGATCATGCTCAATCTGTCGAATCTGGCGTGGTTCGAGGACTCCATCGCGCTGCCCCAGCACCTGCAGATATCACGCATGCGCGCGCTGGAGACGCAACACCCGATGCTGCGGGCAACCAACACCGGCGCCACCGCGATCATCGATGCGGCCGGCACCGTGGCCGCACAGTTGCCGAACAACACGGCAGGCGCACTCGACGGCAACGTGCAGGGGCAGGGAGGCTTGACACCGTTCCTGCGACACGGAAACGTGCCGGCGCTGGTGCTGTGTGTGCTGATGCTCGCATTTGCGGGGGCGATCACGCGTACGGCAGGGCGTCGCGCTCAGTAGAATCCACGGCTTCGACGGCCGTTCAATGCCGCCGCCCGGGATGGACCGAGTTCACCGATGATCACGTTTCAGGAAGCGATCCTGCGGCTGCAGGACCTACTGGAACCAGCAGGGCTGCGCGCTGCTGCAGCCGATCGACCTGGAGGTCGGCGCCGGCACGTCGCATACGGCGACGTTCCTGCGCGCGATCGGGCCCGAGCCATGGCGCGCAGCCTATGTGCAGCCGTCGCGCCGTCCCAAGGACGCGCGCTACGGCGAGAACCCGAACCGACTGCACCAGCACCACCAGTACCAGGTCGTGCTGAAGCCGTCGCCGCCCGACATCCTGGATCTGTACGTCGGCTCGCTGCACGCGCTCGGCATCGACACGAAGAAGAACGACATCCGCTTCGTCGAGGACAACTGGGAGAACCCGACGCTCGGCTGCTGGGGTCTGGGCTGGGAAGTGTGGATGAACGGCATGGAGATCACGCAGTTCACGTACTTCCAGCAGGTCGGCGGACTCGAGTGCAAGCCGATCACCGGCGAGATCACCTACGGACTCGAGCGGCTGACGATGTACCTGCAGGACGTCGACAACGTCTTCGATCTCGTCTACACGCGCTGGAAGGACCGCGGCGTCGAGCGCGTGCTGACGTACGGCGACGTGTTCCACCAGAACGAAGTCGAGCAGAGCACCTACAACTTCGAGGCGAGCGACGCCGGACTTCCTGCTCGGCCAGTTCGGCTCTTCGAGGCCGAGGCCAAGCGCCTGATGGACGCGCAGCTGGCGCTGCCCGCCTACGAAATGGTGCTGAAGTGCAGCCACACCTTCAACCTGCTCGATGCGCGCGGCGCGATCAGCGTGACCGAGCGCGCCGGCTACATCGGCCGCATCCGCAACCTGGCGCGTGCCGTGGCGCAGAGCTACTACGATTCGCGCGAGCGTCTCGGCTTTCCGATGGCCGCTGGATGCACCTGAAGCAGGCGGCGGCGTGATGCCGAACCGCGTCGCTGCTGGTCGAACTGCACACGGAGGAACTGCCGCCGCAAGGCGCTGAAGTCATTGTCGGAGGCCTTCGCCACCGGCATCGAGGCGGACCTCTACGGCCGGCAGTTCCTGACGCCCGAAAGCCGCGTCACTGCCTTCGGTGCGCCGCGCCGGCTGGCGGTGCACATCACGCAGTGTCAGGCGGCGCTCGGCAGACCAGCCCTTCAAGCAGAAGCTGATGCCGCTTGCCGTCGCACGCGACGCCGCGCGCAACTGGACGCACGCGTTCCTGAAGAAGCTCGAAGGGATCGGGCGCGGTCATCTTGCGCAGGTGCCTATCGGCACGGCAGCAGGGGCCGGATTCGCTGGTGGTCGAAAACGACGGCAAGGCGGACGCGGTGTTCCTGCACGGAGTCACCGGCGGGACAGAAGCCTGCACGTGGCGCTGCAGGCCGCGCTCGACGAGACCATCGCGGGGCTGCCGATCCCCAAGGTGATGAGCTACCAGCTCGCCGACGGCCGTGACGACAGTGCAGTTCGTGCGGCCGGCGCATCGGCTGGTGGCGATGCACGGACACGAGGTCGTGCCGGTGCATGCGCTCGGCCTGACCTGGCCGGCACCAAGACGCTCGGACATCGCTTCATGTGCAAGGGCGAGGTGGTGATCCATGCGGCCGACTCCTACGTCGAGCAGATGGAGTTCGAGGGCAAGGTCGTGCCGTCGTTCGCGGCGCGGCGTCAGCGCATCGAGGAGCAGCTGCACGCGAGGCGGCGCGCATCGGCGCGCGACCGTGGTGGCGCCCCGAGGACCTGCTCGATGAAGTGACGGCGCTGGTCGAGTGGCCGATGGTCTACGAGTCGGGCTTCGAGCCGGAATTCCTCGCGGTGCCGCAGGAGTGCCTGATCCTGACGATGCAGCAGAACCAGAAGTACTTTGCGCTGCGCGATGCGCGGCGGCGCGCTGCTCAATCGCTTCCTGCTCGTGTCGAACCTCGACACCAGCGATCCGGAGGCGATCGTCGCCGGCAACGCGCGCGTGGTGCGCGCCCGGCTGGCCGACGCCAAGTTCTTCTACGACCAGGATCGCAAGCAGACGCTCGAAAGCCGCGTCAGCGGCCTGGCGAACGTGGTGTATCACAACAAGCTCGGCTCGCAGCTCGAGCGCGTCGAACGCGTCACCGAGCATCGCGGTGGGCATCGCGCGGCAACTCGGGCTGGACGTCACGCACGTCGAGCGCGCCGCGCGCCTGGCGAAGGCCGACCTGCGCACGCTGATGGTCGGCGAGTTTCCGGAACTGCAGGGCATCATGGGCGAGTACTACGCGCGCCACGACGGCGAGTCCGGCGATGTCGCCATCGCGATCCGCGAGCACTACCAGCCGCGCTTCGCCGGCGATGCGTTGCCGTCGAGCACGCGCGGGCATCTGTGTCGCGCTGGCCGACAAGCTGGAGACGCTGGCAGGTCTGTTCGGCATCGGCGAAAAGCCGACCGGCGAGCGCGATCCGTATGCGCTGCGCCGCCACGCGCTCGGCGTGCTGCGCATGCTGAAGGAAGGCGGCCCTGCCGCTCGATCTCGGCACGCTGATCGACGCAGGCGCTCGCCGCCTTCCCGGCAGGCGTGCTGAAGGACACGCAGGCGCCCGCACCGGCGCTGATCGCGTTTTTCTCCGATCGGCTCGCCGGCCTGCTGCGCGACGAGGGCTACGGCGCCCACGAGATCGATGCCGTGCTCGCCGAAGGCTCGACTGCGCATCGATCAGGTGCCCAAGCGGCTCGAGGCCGTGCGCGCCTTCATGGAACTGCCGGAGGCGACCAGCCTGGCCGCGGCCAACAAGCGCATCGGCAACATCCTGAAGAAGGCCGATGGCGTGCCCGAGACGTTCGACCGCGCGCTGCTGCTCGAGCCGGCCGAGCAGGCGCTCGGCGCCGCCTTCGCCGACCTGCAGCCGGCGGCCGAGGCGCTCTATGCGCGAAGGGCGATTACACGGCGATGCTGCGCTCGCTGGCGCCACTGAAGTTGCCGGTCGACCGTTTCTTCGACGACGTCATGGTCAATGTCGACGATGCCCGGCTGCGCGCCAATCGCCTCGGCCTGCTCAAGGGACTGCATGCGACGATGAATCGCGTGGCCGATATCTCGAAGCTCACGGCCGGCTAAATTGATGACGCCCCACGCTCACTGCGTTCGCTGCCCCCCGGGGGGCCGTCAGTCGGCTTGGGAGCGGCCCGGCGCCGACTGAGTCGAACATGCTGGTCCTGCGTTCGGCGCTGTATCTGCTCTTCCTGATCGTCGTCGTCATCCCGTGGGCCTTCGTCGTGCTGTCGGGGTGGCTGTTTCCGGTGCACACGCGCTACTTCCTGTGCGCCTGCTACACGAAGATGGCGATCTGGGGCGCGCGCGTCATCTGCGGCATCGAGTGGAAGGTCGAGGGCTGGGACAACCTGCCCGACGGCCCGGCGATCCTGCTGCCCAAGCACCAGTCGTCGTGGGAGACACTGTGGCTGCCGTCGGTGATGCCGCGCGACCTGACCTTCGTCTACAAGCGCGAACTGAACTGGCTGCCGTTTTTCGGCTGGGGCCTGGCGTCGGCGCAGATGATCAGCATCGACCGCCGCAAGGGGCAGGATGCCTTCGAGCAGGTGGTCGAGCAGGGCATCGATCGCCTCGGGCCGCGGCTGGTGGATCGTGATCTTTCCGGAGGGCACGCGCACGCGGCCGGGTTCGACGCAAGCGCTACAAGACCGGTGGTGCGCGGCTCGCGGTTCGCACCGGCGCGGTGGCGGTGCCGATCGCGGTGAACTCCGGCGAACTGTGGCCGCGGAACGCGTTCATCAAGCGGCCGGGACGTCATCACCGTGTCGATCGGCCCGCCGGTCGATCCGCGACGGCAAGAGCGCTCGATGAAGTCGGCGCCGCCGTCGAATCGTGGATCGAAACCGAGATGCGGCGACTCGCACCGCATCGCTACAGCGGCCCGTACGTGCCGGCCCGAGCTGCCGGCAGCGCGGCACGCGCCGCGACGGATCCGGGTCCGGCTTGAAGAAGCTCAAGGTCACCCGGTCCGAGCAGCTTGTCGCTGGTGCTGGAATCGACGACGCCTGCACCCGTGGTCTCCGCGCCGTCCGGTGAACGAAATTCGCGTTGCGCCGGCGTATCCGATCTGGACCACGCAGCTGCTGTCGTACCGGCTGCGGCGTGCACGTCGCCGCTCGATCGGTTTCCAGATCGACGACCAGGGCCTGACGGTCAGCGCCCCGCGCTGGGTGCCGCTGCGCGAGATCGAGGCGGCGATCGTCGAAAAGCGCCGCTGGATCGTCGCACAAGCAACGTGAGTGGCAGGAGTGGCGCGCGCGGCGCCGTCTGCCGCGACGTGCGGTTTCGTCGACGGCGCGACGCTTGCCTTATCTCGGCGGTGAGCGTCGATGCTGCGGCTCGGCGACAGCAGCGCGGCACACGGCTCGCTTGACGGCGAACTGCGACTGTCGCGCTGCCCAGGATGCGACCGAACTGCAGGTGCGCGACACGGTGCAGGCGTGGCTGCAGGCCGAGGCACGGCGCGTGTTCGGCGAGCGCATCGAACGCTTCGCCGACCGCATCAGCTGCGCGCTATGCCGGCTGGGCGCTGTCGTCGGCACGCGTCGCAGTGGGGATCGTGCACGCACGACGGGCGTGTCCGGCTGAGCTGGCGCCTGATCCACTTCTCGCTGCCGGTGATCGACTACGTGGTCGCGCACGAACTTGCGCACCTCGAGGAGCTCAATCACAGTCCGCGCTTCTGGCGTGCGGTGGCACAGCTGCTGCCCGGTTTCGAGACGGCGCGCGACGAGATCCGGCGCGTCGACATGGCGGCGCTGCCTCTGTAACCAAGGAGAGTCGATGCGAATCCTGCACACCATGCTGCGCGTCGGCGACCTGCAACGGTCGATCGACTTCTACACGAAGGTGCTCGGCATGAAGCTGCTGCGCACCACCGATCGTCCGGAGCAGAAGTACACGCTGGCTTTCGTCGGCTACGGCGACGAACGCGAGCACGCGGTGCTCGAACTCACCTACAACTACGGCGTCGATCGCTACGACCTGGGCACGGCGTACGGCCATATCGCGATCGCGGTGCCCGATGCCTACGCCGCGTGCGATCGCATCCGGGCATCCGGCGGCAACGTGACACGCGGCCGCCGGCCTGGTGCAAGGGCGGAACCACGGTGATCGCGTTCGTGACGGACCCGGACGGCTACAAGATCGAACTCATCCAGTCGCGTCAGTGACAGGAGCGGATCGGGCACCGGCGAACGCGCAGCTGAGCCGCACGAAGTCAGCGACGGACAGCACTTCCGCGCGCGCCTGCGGATCGACACCGGCGCGGATATGTCCTCGGCGCCCATCAGCGCGGCGAGGGCGTTGCGCAGGGTCTTGCGACGCTGACCGAAGGCGGCAGCGACCACGCGACCGAAGACGGCAGGATCGATCCGGGGCAGCTCTCCGATCGGCAGCGGCTGCATGCGCACGATGCTCGATGTCACCTTCGGCGGCGGATTGAAGGCGCCGCGCGGAACGTCGAAGAGCTTCGTCAGGCGGTAGCGGAACTGCAGCATCACCGACAGCCGGCCGTAGGTGCGGCTGCCCGGGCCGGCGACCATGCGATCGACGACTTCCTTCTGCAGCATGAAGTGCTGGTCGACCACGCGTTCGGCGATCGGCACCAGCGCGAACAGCAGCGGCGACGAGATGTTGTAGGGCAGGTTTCCGACGATGCGCAGCGGGCCCGGCAGGCTGCACCAGTCGAACTTCGAGCGCGTCGGCTTCGATCAGCGTCAGTTGCTGCGGCGTGAATTCGCTGCGCAGCCAGGCCGCCAGATCGCGGTCGATCTCGATCGCGGTGATATGCCCGGCGCGCTCGACCAGTGCGCGCGTCAGCGCCGCCTGGCCCGGCCCGATCTCGACGATCGTCTGGCCCGGCTGCGGGTCGATCGCATCGACGATGCGCTCGATGACGCGCGGATCGTGCAGGAAGTTCTGGCCGAAGCGCTTGCGCGCGCGGTGCTGCGGACGGCCCGGCTCGCTCATCGCGAGCGCAGGCGGCACTGCGCTGCGCCTCAGCGGCACATTCAGCCGCTGTCGCCCGACCAGCTCGATCGCCAGCTCCAGCGCTGCGCGCAGGCTGCCGGCGTGAGCGCGTCCGGTCCCGGCGAGGTCCAGCGCGGTACCGTGGTCGACCGAGGTGCGCACGAACGGCAGGCCGAGCGTGATGTTGACGCCGTGTCCGAAGGTCGCGTACTTCAGCACCGGCAGTCCCTGGTCGTGGAACATCGCGAGCACCGCGTCGTAGTGCTGCAAGTGAGCCGGCACGAAACAGCGTGTCGGCCGGCAGCGGACCCCGCGGCATCGATGCCCTTCGCGTGAGCGCGCTCGATCGCCGGCGCGATGACGTCGATTTCCTCGCGCCCCAGGTGACCGCCCTCGCCGGCATGCGGATTGAGGCCGGCCACTGCAATGCGCGGATGCGCCAGGCCGAAGCGAAGGCGCAGATCGTGATCGAGGATGCGCAGGGTCTCGGCCAATGCATCGATCGTCAGCGCGGCGCTGACGCGCGCGAGCGGCAGGTGCGTGGTGGCGAGCGCTACGCGCAGCGGCCCGTGCGGCGGTTGCGCCGGCCAGCATCATGACGACCTGCGGCGTGCCGGTGCGCTCGGCCAGGTACTCGGTGTGTCCCGAAAACGGCAATGCCGGCGTCGTTGATGACGCTCTTCTGCACCGGCGCGGTGACGATCGCGTCGAAGCGACCCGAGCGGCATCCGTCGATCGCGACATCGAGGGTCGCCAGCACGTAGCGGCGCGTTGCGCACATCGAGGTGGCCGGGCTGCGACGCGGCGCCGCGAGCGGTATGTGCTGGATCTCAGTCGGATCGGGGCCTTGCGCCCGGGCCAGCTCGGCCCGCTCGGCAAGCAGGCCGAATCGCCGATCAGGGTGATGTCGGCAGGCAGCGGTGGATCGAGCGCGGCCAGCGCGATCTCGGGACCGATGCCCGCCGGTTCGCCGGTGGTCAGCGCGAGTCGCGGACGCATGCCTGCAGCCGCCGACGGGACCAGCTAGCCGCGCTCCTCGAACCGGTATTCGACGTAGGTCTTGTCGCGCAACTGGCGCAACCAGTCCTGGTAGGCCTCGTCGCCCTTGCGCTCGCGCAGCGCCTGGCGCGCCTGCTGCCGCGCACGCTCGGTCGAGGCCGGCTCGGTGCGGCGCTCGAGCACCTGGATCAGGTGCCAGCCGAACGGCGACTGCACCGGCACGCTGATCTCGTTGATCTTCAGCGCATTCATCGCGCGCTCGAACTCCGGCACCGTGTCGCCGGGGTAGACCCAGCCAAGGTCGCCGCCTCGGCTGCCGCTCGGGTCGAGCGAATGCAGTCGCGCCAGCGTGCCGAATTCGATCTGTTTGGCTTCGATGCGCAGCCTTGAACTCCTCCAGGCGACGCTTGACTTCCTGCTCGGGTGCAACGTCCGATACGCGCAGCAGGATGTGGCGCACGTGCGTCTGCTGCACCGGGCCGCCGGCGAGCTTGGCCTCAACGGCGCTGCGGCGGCCCAGGACCTTGAGGATGTGAAAGCCGTTCGGGCTGCGCACGAGCGGCGCGATGTCGCCGGACCTTCACGCCCTTGACGGCGTCGAGGAACAGCGTGGGCAGCCGGTCGGTGTTGCGCCAGCCGAGCGCACCGCCCTGCAGCGCCTCGGGCGCGTTCGAGTAGCTCGCCGCCAGCCGGGCGAAGTCGGCGCCGCCTTTCAGCTGCGGCGACGAGTTCGTCGGCGCGCTTGCGCGTTTCCTCGATCCGCTGTGCCGTCGACGTTCTCCGGTACGCGCAGCAGGATCTGCGCGAGATTGATCTCTTCGGAGTCGGCGGTGACGCCCGACTGGTCGGCAATGAAGTTGTCGAGCTCGCTCTCGGAAATCTGCAGCCGTCCGTCGACTTCGCGCTCGCGCAGCCGGTTG
The DNA here is from genome assembly GCA_963724365.1 of uncultured beta proteobacterium. Lineage (GTDB taxonomy): Bacteria > Pseudomonadota > Gammaproteobacteria > Burkholderiales > Burkholderiaceae_F > JALORV01. The sequence goes on from CAVRUR010000009.1 coordinate 33,756, forward strand.
AGCAGGATGTCCTGGCGGATGTCTTCGCGGAACTGCTTGAACGAGACGCCCTCGGCCTCGAGCCGCTGCCGCAGCGCCGGCACGGTCATGTTGTTCGCCTCGGCGATGCGGCCGATGGCGGCATTGACGGTCGCATCGTCGACACGCACGCCGGTCTCGCGCGCCAGCTGCAGTTGCGCGCGGTCGACGATCATGCGTTCCAGCACCTGCCGCTCCAGCACCTCCTGCGGCGGCGGCTGGATCTTCTGTTGCTCCAGCTGGGCCGTCGCCGACAGCGTGCGGGAGCGCAGCTCGTTGGCGGTGATCACCTCGTCGTTGACGACGGCGACGATGCGGTCAATGGGACGCGGCGTTCGCGACGCCGGGGTCGTCGTGCCCGGAAGCGGTGCCGCCGGCGGTGGAGCGGTCTGCACCGCTGCCGGCGTACCGGGCACTGGACGGAACGCGTCGGCGGCCGACGGTTGCTGTGCGCGCGCGCCGAGGGCCGTCACGAAAAGTAGGAAGCAGCGCCCACAGTGGCGCGCGAAATTGCATACGCATGGGATCTACTCGTAGTACTCGAACATACCCGGCTGCCGCGGCAGCGGGTTGATGCGCTGGTAGCCGGGGATATTACGCTGCAGTTGCGAGAGGGCATTGGTTCCGACACTGGTAAGGCCGGACAGTTCCAGCTGGATGTAGAAGTTGGTCGTCGTCGAGTCCGTGGTCGTCTGGAAGCGCTGGAACGCAAAGCGCACCAGCCAGCAGTCCTCCTTGAACTCGAAACCCGCAATGACTTCCACCGGTTTGCGGCTTTCGAAGGAGTAGTTGTAGCGGCCGACAGCGTACCAACGGTCCGACAACGGCCACTGCAGCGCGATGTCGATCTGGTTGGTGCCTGCTCCCGGGGTGCTGCTTTCCTGGTAGCGGTAGTAGGCGCTCAGCACTGATGCCCGCCGCGGCTGCCAGCGCATGCCGGCGGTGGCGCGTGAGACCGCACTCTCCTCGGCGGAATACTGCACGGCGAAGTCGACCGCCCAGTAGTTGCCCAGCTGTGCCGTGAGGGCGGCCAGCAGGTCGGTCTCGTTGCTGGAACGCGGCGACTCGCCGGGCAGGGTGACCTTCTGGTCCGAAAAGTAGTAGCGCTGGCCAATGGCTGCACGCAGGCGCTCGGCACCGGTTTCCTGGTCGAGCACACGCGTGCCGAGCGCGAGCGTCAGCTGGTTGGCGTTGACGATGCGGTCGTAGCCCGAGTAGATGTTCTCGGTGAAGAATTGCGCATAGTTGAGGTCGGCCAGCGCGCTGTCGAAGTTGGGCAGCTGGTTCTGGTTGCGGAACGGGATGTAGGCGTAGTACAGGCGCGGTTCCAGTGTCTGCTGCGACGAGCGGCCGAACCATTCCGATGTCGCGCTCGAAGATCAGGCCGGTGTCGAGGCTCAGGATCGGCATCACGCGCGACTGCGATTTGGTCGCTGCGGATTGAAATCCGGGTCGAGGCTGTAGTAGGTGGCCGACAGCTGCGCACGCGGCGTGATGAACCAGGCCGGGTTCAGGATCGGATAGGCGACGCGCGGATTGATGATGTAGCGCGACCCGTCCTGCAGGCCCGCATCGGGATTGGTGAAGCGCGTGCCGTCGAGGATTGCCGCCGCCTCGCAGCCCTTCCAGTCGGCGACGAAGTCCTGTCACCGTGACCTGCGGCACGCGCTCGTAGGGCGGGGTAACCGGCGCCAGCGGGTCCTGCAGGATCTGGTTCTTGGTCACCCGGACCGCGGTGTTCCAGTAGGTCTGCGTGTAGGAGACGAACCCGTCCTGCGGCAGCACCTTCTGCGACGAGCCGAGGATCGTGCTCGAAAAGTCGACGAAGTAGTTGTCGTCCGACACGCGGTTGTAGTTGACGCCCGCGGCCACGCCCGAGGGCGCCGAATAGTTGAGCCGTACGCCGGTGTAGTCGCGTGTTGTCGTCGGTCTGCCGGTCGTACGGGATGACGTCGTAAAGCAGCGTGCCGCTGAATGTCGGCTGCGAGGAAACGGAACTCGTTGCCGAGCAGCGCGCCGCGCTTGGTCATCACGCGCGGCGTGATCGTGTAGTCGTAGTTGGGCGCGATGTTCCAGTAAAACGGCGTGCGGATGTCCGTGCCCAGGGTCGTGCTCAGCCCGAAACTCGGCGTCAGGAACCCGGAGCGGCGCTGGTCGCCGATCGGAAAGCCGAGGATCGGCGAGGCGAGGATCGGCACGCCCTGGAAATACAGCACGCGCGCCGCTGGCGGTGGCCGACTGCTCCAGTCCGTCGACTTCCAGGGATTCGACCTGCACCCACCAGGCGTCGTCGCCAGGCGCACAGGTCGTGAAGCGGGCATTTTCCATGCGGGCGCGCTGTTCCCCGAGGAACTCGATCAGCGTTGCGTCGCCGCGACCACTGCGCGCCGGATAGGTGAACTGGGCATCGGGCATCGCGCCGGTCTGCGCGTCGATGCGAAAGGACAGCTGCGGGCCCGGAGAAGGTGCCGCCCTGCTGGAACACGCGTGCGTTGCCTTCGACATCGACCTGGTCGGTCGCTTGCGTGTAGGTGATGCGGTCGCCACGCAGCACGGTGCCGCCGCGCCGCACCTCGGCATTGCCCTCGAGCACGATCTTCTCGTCGATCGTGCCCTCGATGCGCTGGGCACGCACGAACGTCGGCGCGGCTTCCGTCGCCTAACGGACCGCTTCTCGGACAGCAGGCGCTCGAGCTTGAGCCGCAGCCAGGGTGAATCCGGGACTGACCGGAACGCGTGACGGTGCCGGCACGGCGCCGGCAGGCGTGGCCGGCGCTTCGGCAGGTCCCGTCTGCGCCAGGCCGGAGCTGCCGCAACGAACAGCGCAGCGCTCAGCGGAAGCAGTGCGAAACGCAGGATCGGCGCGGCATTCGCCGGCAGGCGCGGCATTTAGAATTCGATGGCGAGGTCGAGCCGTGGGGCCTGCAGGGGCCATGAAGTGCGCGCCGATTATAGGCATCGCATCCTCTGATGCCGCGCAGCCGGCTGCTGCGGTCTGACATCATTCGCAAACCATGGTCCCTTCAGCCTTTCCCGACTCCTCTCCCGACTCCGTGCCTGTCGCCCATGACGCGCGCCGCGAACTGCTGATCGCGTGGCTGCGGTCGCTGGCGTCGAGCCACGCGTTGGAGCCGAGTCCCTTCAGCCTGCCTCGGTCGATGCGAGCTTCCGCCGCTACTTCCGTGTACAGGCGGGCGCGGAGACGCTGATCGCGATGGACGCGCCGCCCGACAAGGAAGACGTGCGTCCCTTCGTGCACGTCGCCGGACTGCTGCGCGCCGCGGGGCTGAACGCGCCGGAGGTGATCGAAGCCGACGAACAGCAGGGCTTGCTGCTGCTGACCGATCTTGGTCGGGACACGTATCTGAACGTGCTTGACGAAAGCAATGCCCCGGGCCTGTTTTCGGATGCGATCGATGCCCTGCTGCGATGGCAGCAGGCGACGCGGCCGGGTGAGCTTCCGCCCTACGACGAGCCGCTGCTGCGGCGCGAGTTGCAGCTCTTTCCCGGACTGGTACGTCGCGCGCCACCTCGGGTATGACGCTGACCGACCCGCAGCGCGCGAATCTCGCCGCGTGTTCGATCGCATCGTCGCGTCGAACCTGGCGCAGCCCGTGGTCTACGTGCATCGTGACTACATGCCGCGCAACCTGATGATCGCGGCGCCGAATCCCGGCATTCTCGACTTCCAGGATGCCGTGACCGGGCCAGTGTCGTACGACGTGGCATCCCTGTTTCGCGACGCCTTCATCAGCTGGGACGAGGAACGCGTGATCGACTGGACAATCCGCTACTGGGAGCGTGCACGTCGCGCCGGCCTGCCGGTCGGCACCGACTTCGGAGCCTTCTGGCGCGACTTCGAGTGGATGGGTCTGCAGCGGCACCTGAAGGTGCTCGGCATCTTCGCGCGCATCAACTACCGCGACGGCAAGCCGCACTATCTGGCGGACACGCCGCGCTTTGTCGGCTACGTGCGTGCAGTCACGCGCCGTTACGACGAACTCGCACCGCTGGCGCGATTGCTCGACGATCTGGAAGGCGTGGCGACGAAGGTGGGGTATACGTTTTAGGCGGCCCATGTGTACGCATCGCTTCGCGATGCACGTGCACAAGGGCCGGGAAGATCGGCGAGTCGGGCTTCGGAGCGGCCGTGCGCCCGACTCGACGACAAATGCAGGCTGTCTTCTTTGCAGCCTGTCACAGGACTTGAGGCGGATGACGTGCGCGCACTGATACTGGCTGCGGGACGCGGCGAGCGGATGCGGCCGCTGACGGACGACGTGCCCAAGCCGCTGCTGACGGCCGGAGGGCGTCGCCTGATCGAATGGCAACTGGAGCGGCTTGCGCGTGCCGGCATCCGCGACATCGTCATCAACGCTGCGCACCTGCCGGACCAGTTCGAGGCCGTCCTGGGGACGGGCGAACGCTCGGCGTGTCGATCGCCTATTCGCGCGAAGGGAGGTATGCGGACGACGCGCTCGAGACGCTCGGCGGCATCGTGCGCGCGTTGCCGCTGCTCGGCGGGGCGCCGTTCGTCGTGGTCAGTGGCGACATCGTGACGGACTTCGACTATGCGAGATTGCGCCAGAGGGCCGCGGCGATCGCCGCCGGCTCTGCCGACGCGCACCTGGTACTCGTCGACAATCCTGCCTTCCACCTGCAGCGGCGACATGGGTTGTGTCGACGGCCGCATTGATCCCGACGCGGCCCAGCGACTGACCTACGCGAATATCGGCGTATTCGCGCCGCGCCTGTTCGACGGCCTGCAGCCGGTGCGAGCGCGGCTCTTTCCCTGGCTCTATGCAGCGGCCCGCGCCGGGCGCGTGACAGGCGAGCACTTCCGCGGACGCTGGTACAACGTCGGAACTCCTGCAGAGCTGACTCGCCTCGATGCGGACCTGCGGACGATCGGCCTGGCGTCGTACCTCTAGAATCCGTCCTCGATCAAGCGGACGCTTGCCACCACCGATGTCGTACAACGCATTTCACAGCCGCCGTGTCCGCGTCCTCGACACGATGGCGGCGCAAGGGGGCGGCGTTGCGGTTCTGTTCACCGCTCCGGAACGCGTGCGCAACCGCGACTCCGAGTACCCCTACCGGTTCGACAGCCACTTCTGGTACCTGACCGGATTCGGCGAGCCCGGTGCTGCGCTGGTGCTGGTGGCGCTCGGCGATCGGCGCGAAGCGATCCTGTTCTGCCGGCCGAAGGATGACGAGCGCGAAATCTGGGACGGGTTTCGCCATGGCCCGGACGGGGCGTCCGCGACCTTCGGGTTCGATGCGGGCCGTCCGATCGGGGCGATCGACACCGAAGTGCCTGCGCTGCTCGCCGACGCCCCGGCTCTGTTCTGTGCGCTCGGCAGTGGCGCGGGACTCGATGCGCGCGTTGAGCGCTGGCTGGGCGAGGTGCGGGCGAAGAGCCGCTCGGGAGTTCGCACGCCTGCGGCGATCGTCGATTTGCTCGGCATCATCGACGAAATGCGCCTGATCAAGGACCCGTCTGAAGTCGACACTCTACGGCGTGCGGCGCAGATCTCGGCGGCCGCCCATGTCCGGCTGATGGCGGGTTGCCGCAGTGGCATGCGCGAATTCGAGCTCGAGGCGGAACTGCTGCACGAGTTTCGCCGTCATGGCGCACAGTCGCCGGCCTATACGTCGATCGTGGCGGCGGGCGCCAATGCCTGCGTGCTGCATTACCCGGCCGGAAATGCGCTGCTGCAGGACGGCCAGCTCTGCCTGGTCGATGCCGGCTGCGAAGTCGATGGCTACGCGTCCGATCTGACGCGCACGTTTCCGGTCGGCGGCCGATTCACGGGCGAACAGCGGGCCATTTACGACCTGGTGCTGGCCGCACAGGCCGCCGCACTGGAGCGAGTACAGCCGGGACGGACGTTCAATGATCCCCACGACGCGGCCACCCGCGTGCTGGCCCAGGGACTCATCGATCTCGGTCTGCTGAGCGGCTCGCTCGATGGCGTGCTCGAGTCCGGTTCGCATCGCCAGTTCTTCATGCATCGGACCGGCCATTGGCTCGGACTCGATGTTCACGATGTCGGCGACTATCGAGCGACCGGCCCAGCACCCGCGAGCGGCGAACGCGCGTGGCGACAATTGCAGCCGGGCATGGCGTTGACGGTCGAGCCCGGCCTGTATCTGCGGCCTGCGCCGAACGTGCCGGATCGATTTCACAACATCGGGGTTCGCATCGAAGACGATGTGGTGCTGACGGACACCGGCCACGAACTGCTGACGCAGGCGGCCCCCAAGCGAACCGATGACATCGAAGCACTGATGCGGACATGACGTCGCGCCCTGCATCCGACAGATTCTTTGCGCCTCCGACGCCAGGCGACGATTGACATGTCGCCGCGCTTCACCGTACTCATCGTCGGTGGTGGACCCGTCGGCCTCACGCTCGCGCTGCTGCTTGCGCGCTTGCAGGTTCACAGCGAGGTCCTCGATGCGCGCACGCCGGATGCCGCTCGCGCCGACCGGCGCCTGCTGGCGCTGTCGCGCGGCTCGGTCGAACTGCTCGATCCGGTGGTTTCCCTGCCGTCTTCGGTGACGGCGCCGATACGCACCGTGGTGGTGTCGTCGGCGGGCGAGTTCGGACGCGTGGAGATTGGCGCCGGTGACCTCGGACCACGTCCGCTCGGCCTGACAGTGCGCTATGGCGAACTGCTCGCACCGCTTGCCGGTGCCTGTGCTGCTAACCCGTTCATCCAGATTACAAGGCCTTTGCGCGTGACGGAGACCCGCCAGCATTCCACCAAGGTGGTTGTTCGGCTGGACGATGGCAGCGAACGCGAAGCGTCGATCCTCGTCAATGCAGAAGGCACGGTAGGCCCACTGCCAGGCGAGCCCGCGCAGGTGGCTCTTGTTTCCGACGTTTCCGTCCTGGGACCCGAGTCCGGCAGCGCTTACGAGCGCTTCACGCGCGAAGGCCCGCTTGCTCTACTGCCGTGCCCTGGCGCGCCGACGGGCGTCGGGCGGTCGATGGCCATGGTGTGGTGCATGCCGCCCGGCGTCGCCGCGCGACGCCTGGTGCTGGATGACGGAGCCTTCGCACAGGAACTGCAGCAGGCCTTCGGAGCACGCAACGGCACGATCCTCCGCGTCGGTCCACGTGCATCGTATCCGTTGCACCAGCAGTCACGGCCTGCGCTGCGCGAACATCGGATCGTCTTCGTCGGCAACGCGGCGCAGACGCTGCATCCGGTCGCGGGGCAGGGCCTGAACCTTGGCATGCGCGACGCTGCGCAGCTCGCCGGGCACCTCGTGCGCGCACACGTCGAACGGCGCGACCCGGTCACGGCGCTGGCCGACTACGAGCGGGTGCGGCGCGCGGATCGGGCGGCAATACTCGCGTTGACCCGCAATGCGCCGCAACTTTTCGCGACGCGCGCAACGCCAATTGCGATCGGCCGCTCCTTCGCGCTGGCAGCGCTCAATGCAGTGCCAGCGCTGCGGCAGCAATTCGCCCGCCTGCTGATGTTCGGCGTGCGCGCATGATCCGATGACGGTTCGGCGAGCCGCTTCGCTACAATCCGCGCCCTTCATCTTCACCCCGCCTCGCCTGACTTCTTCCTGCTGATGCGCATCGGTCCTTTCGAATTGCCGAACAACGTGTTCGTCGCGCCCATGGCCGGCGTCACTGATCGGCCCTTCCGGCAGCTCTGCAAGTCATTGGGCGCGGGCCACGCGATCTCCGAAATGGCGGCGTCCAACCCGCGTCTGTGGGCCAGCGAAAAGACGATGCGCCGTCTCGATCACGCCGGCGAGCGAGCACCGGTTGCGGTGCAGCTGGCGGGTGCCGAGCCTGCAATGCTCGCCGAGGCGGCTCGTTTCAACGTCGATCGCGGGGCGCAGATCATCGACATCAACATGGGCTGCCCGGCGAAGAAGGTCTGCAATGTCGCGTGCGGTTCGGCACTGCTGCGCGATGTCGATCGGGTTGCGCGCATACTCGATGCGGTCGTCGTGGCGGTCGATGTTCCGGTTACGCTGAAGTACCGCACCGGTTGGGACCCGCGCGAGCGCAATGCGGTGGAGATTGCCCGTCTGGCTGAATCCCGCGGCGTAGCGGCGCTGACGTTGCACGGACGCACGCGTGCCTGTGGTTTCCGCGGCGACGCCGAGTACGAGACGATCCGCGCGGTGAAGCGGGAGGTAAGTATCCCCGTGGTGGCCAACGGCGACATCGACAGTCCGCAGAAGGCGCGTCACGTGCTGGAGGTCACGGGGGCAGACGCTGTGATGATCGGCCGTGCTGCGCAGGGACGTCCATGGATATTCCGCGAGGTGACTCACTTCCTCGCCACAGGAGAAATGCTGCCGCTACCGCGCGTGGACGAGGTCCGCGAACTGCTGCTTTCGCATCTCGACGACCACTATCGTTTCTACGGCGCCGGGCTCGGGGTGCGCACGGCCCGCAAGCACATCATCTGGTACACGCGCGATCTCGTCGGTGGGCGTGACTTCTGCGACGAGATGAACACCATCGACGAGTGTGACGGGCAGAGACGCGCCGTCGACGCCTTTCTCCGTAGCCACGGTGAGCAGCACGCGCGGCTCGCCTACGCGCCGGTACTTCATTGAGGAAATAGCGTGGCGAAGGCATCCGTCAAGGCTGGTACGGCGACCGAACGCGCCAGCCGCGCGCGCAGCGGCGAAACGCTCGAACAGTGCGTGCTGCGCAGCCTGGAGCAGTACTTCGAGGATCTCGATGGCGCGCGTCCGCATGCCCTGTTCGAGATGGTGACGACGGCGATCGAGCGGCCGCTGCTGCAATTCGCGATGTCGCGCAGCGCCGGCAACCAGTCGGCCGCGGCCGAACTGCTGGGAATCAATCGCAACACGCTGCGAAAGAAGCTGCAGCAGCACAAGCTGGCCTGAAACGGCAGCGGCGGGGAGGCCGCAACCATGACCAAGCAGGCGCTGCTCAGCGTCTCGGACAAGGACGGCATCGTCGACTTCGCACGCGCACTTGCCGCAATGGGATATCGCATCCTGTCGACCGGCGGAACGGCGCGGCTGCTCGCCGACCACGGACTGGCGGTGACTGAAGTCGCCGACTACACGGGATTTCCCGAGATCCTCGATGGCCGCGTCAAGACGCTGAACCCGCGCATCCATGCGGGCTTGCTCGCGCGCCGGCCCGATGCCGCGCACATGCAGGCGCTCGCGCAGCATGCGATCGATCCGATCGACATCCTGGTCGTCAACCTGTACCCCTTCGAGAAGACGGTGGCGCGTGCGGACTGCAGCTTCGACGACGCCATCGAGAACATCGACATCGGCGGGCCGGCCATGCTGCGGGCCGCGGCGAAGAACCACGAGAGCGTGGCCGCGATCGTCGATCCCGGCGACTACGCCGGCGTGCTCGAGGAACTGCGGACGACGAGTGCGGTCAGCGCGACAACGCGCCTCGAACTCGCGAAAAAGGTGTTCGCGCACACGGCTCGCTATGACGGCATGATTGCCAACTACCTGACGTCGCTGGATGGCGCGCGCGAGCGTGGTGTGTTTCCCGACGTGCTGACTCGCCAGTGGGTCAAGGTGCAGCAGATGCGATACGGCGAGAATCCGCATCAGCAGGCTGCGTTCTACCGTGAGCGAGTCGTCGCCCCCGGGCTGCTCGCCGGGTACGCGCAGCTGCAGGGCAAGGAACTTTCCTACAACAATATCGCCGACGCCGACGCGGCGTGGGATTGCGTGCGCAGCTTCGCCGAGTGCGCCTGCGTGATCATCAAGCACGCCAATCCCTGCGGCGTCGCCCTGGGAGCGTCGCCTTCCGAGGCCTATGCCAAAGCTTTCAAGACCGATCCGACCTCGGCCTTTGGCGGCATCATCGCCTTCAATCGGCCGCTCGATGCAGCTGCCGCGCAAGCCGTGGCCAGGCAGTTCGTCGAGGTGGTCATCGCCCCGGCGTTCGACCCCGCAGCGCGCGAAGTGCTGTCCGCCAAGCAGAATGTTCGCCTGCTGACGGTGGCGCTGGGCACCGCGCACAATGACTTCGACTTCAAGCGGGTCGGCGGCGGCCTGCTGGTGCAGTCGCCGGATCTGCACACCATCGATGTGTCGAACCTCAAGGTCGTCACGGCGAAGGCGCCGACGGCCGGCCAGCTGGCGGACCTGCTGTTTGCCTGGCGCGTGGCCAAGTTCGTGAAATCCAACACGATCGTCTTCGCGCACGACGGCATGACGCTCGGCGTTGGCGCCGGCCAGATGTCGCGCATCGACTCGGCGCGCATCGCGTCGATCAAGGCGAAGGAAGCGGGCCTGTCGCTGGCGGGCTCCGCGGCCGCATCGGACGCGTTCTTCCCGTTCCGTGACGGCCTCGATGTGGTCGTCGATGCCGGCGCCACCTGCGTGATCCAGCCGGGCGGCAGCATGCGCGATGAAGAAGTCATCGCGGCGGCCAACGAGCGGGGCGTTGCGATGGTGTTCACCGGGGTGAGGCACTTCAGGCACTGAGCGTGCGTGCCTACAGTGTGTCGCGCTTCGCTATCAGCACTTTCGTTCATCCACCTTGCGCTTCAGGGCCGCGCGGCCCGTTACTTTCTTTGTCTTGTCAAAGAAAGTAACCAAGGAAAGCCGCGCCTGCGAAGGCGCCCTGCGGGTGCCCTGTGCTGCTCGGGGTCGCGGGCGGGCCTGCAAACTCGCTCCCCGCGGTCGCTCAGACAGGCAGGCCCTCAACGACTCCCGCGCCCCCTGCGCTGCGCGGCGCCTTCGGAGGCATTCAACAGCGTCGCGGACTCCTATGTCGGCACGGCGCTGGTAGTCGTCCGCTCGGGGACGCCGCAGCGGTGCGGGGCGGCAGCGGGGTCGTGCCGGGCGCGTGTCTGAGCGGCGCAGGGAGCGAGTTTCGCGCCCGGCCCGCTGACGCTCTGCAGCGCAAGGGGAGCCGAAGGCCGACCTCGTGCGGTCGCCTTTCTTTGGTGACTTTCTTTGGCGAAGCAAAGAAAGTTACCGGCACGCGCCGTGGCGTCAGAAGTGACGCGCCGAACTCGTCGCGCGCGATGACGGAACGGATCGACGCGTAGCGCAAGAGGCACTGTGCATGCACGGACACCCTGCATGGCACAATCCCCTCGTGCCCCCATCCCTTCGAATACTCGGCATCGACCCCGGCCTCAACCGCACGGGGTACGGTGTGATCGAGGTGAGCGGAACGCGACTCGAGCCGATTGCCGCAGGCGTGATCCGCGTGCCGCCGGGTGACCTGCACGAACGCCTCGGCACCATCCTGCGCGCGCTCGGTGACGTGATCCGCGACACGCGGCCGCATGTGGCGACGATCGAGAAGGTGTTCGTCAACGTGAATCCCCAGTCGACCCTGCTGCTCGGCCAGGCGCGCGGCGCGGCAATCTGCGCGGCGGTCGGCGAAGGCCTGGTCGTGCATGAGTACGCCGCGCTGCGGATCAAGCAGGCGGTCGTCGGCTTTGGCCAGGCCGACAAGAAACAGGTGCAGCTGATGGTGCAGCGCCTGCTCGCACTCGACTCTGTCCCCGCGACCGATGCGGCCGATGCACTTGCGTGCGCGATCTGTCATGCGCATTCGCGCACGCTGCTGGCGGCGGTGACGCCTGCGGGAACGAGCGTTGCGCCGCGGCGGGGATCGGCCAGCGCTTCGCGGCGCGCCTGGGCGGCACGGGCGGCGGGCGGCCGATGATCGGTCGTCTCGAAGGACGATTGCTGGAAAAGAATCCGCCGACCCTACTTGTCGACGTCGGTGGTGTCGGCTATGAAGTCGATGTGCCGATGAGCACGTTTTATCAGCTGCCGGCGATTTCCGAGCGGGTTGTGCTGCTGACGCACCTCGCCATCCGCGAAGACGCGCACCAGCTCTATGGATTTGCCAGCGCCGATGAACGCATGGCGTTTCGCGAGCTGATCAGGATTTCAGGCGTCGGCGCCCGCACCGCGCTGTCGGTGCTGTCCGGACTGTCCGTGACGGAGCTGGCACAGGCGATCACGCTGCAGGAAAGCGGGCGCCTGACGCGCATCCCAGGCATCGGCAAGAAGACCGCCGAGCGCCTGCTGCTTGAGCTCAAGGGCAAGCTCGGCGCCGAGCTGGGTTCGTCTCCGTCGGCAGCCGCCGGCGACAACAGCGCCGACGTGATGCGCGCGCTGCTGGCGCTGGGTTACAACGAGCGCGAGGCGAACGCGGCGGTGCGACAGTTGCCTGCTGGCGCAGGCACTGCCGACGGCATACGCCACGCCCTAAAATCGCTGGCCAAGGGCTGACGGCCGCCGGTGGCCACAAGCGCGGAGACGTCGTTGATCGAAGCAGAACGCCTGGTTGCGGGAAACCCCGCGTCGCCGAACGAGGAAGCGATCGAGCGCGCGCTGAGACCGGGCTCGCTGGCCGAGTATGTCGGCCAGCCGAAGATCCGCGAACAGCTCGACATCTTCATCACCGCGGCGCGCAACCGGTCCGAAGCGCTCGATCACGTGCTGCTGTTTGGCCCGCCAGGGCTCGGCAAGACGACGCTGGCGCACATCATCGCGCGCGAGATGGGCGTGAACCTGCGCCAGACCTCCGGGCCGGTGCTGGAGCGGCCAGGTGACCTCGCCGCGATGCTGACGAACCTCGAGAAGCACGATGTGCTTTTCATCGACGAGATCCATCGCCTGTCGCCGGTGGTCGAGGAAATCCTCTATCCGGCTCTGGAAGACTTCCAGATCGACATCATGATCGGCGAAGGCCCGGCGGCGCGCTCAATCAAGATCGACCTGCCGCCGTTCACCCTGGTCGGGGCCACGACCCGCGCCGGCATGCTCACCAACCCGCTGCGTGACCGGTTCGGCATCGTCGCTCGGCTGGAGTTCTATTCGACCGAGGAACTGACCTCGATCGTCACGCGCTCGTCGAGGCTGCTGAATGCCCGTGCCAGCGCGGAGGGTGCGCGCGAGATCGCCAGGCGTTCGCGCGGCACGCCACGCGTGGCCAACCGGCTGCTGCGGCGCGTCCGCGACTTCGCGGAGGTCAAGGGCAGCGGCGAGATCTCGGCCGAAGTCGCCGATGCGGCATTGGCCATGCTCGAAGTGGACCGCCTCGGGCTGGATGTAATGGACCGCAAGCTGTTGCTGGCGGTCATCGACAAGTTCGCGGGAGGCCCGGTCGGCATCGACAATCTCGCGGCGGCCGTCGGTGAAGAACGCGATACGCTGGAAGATGTCGTCGAGCCGTACCTGATTCAGCAAGGCATGCTGCAGCGGACACCGCGGGGTCGGGTGGCGGCGTTGGCCGCATACCGGCACTTCGAGCGGGTCGAGCCGCGGCGGGACGGGGGTGTGGGCGAGCTGCTCTAGCCAAATCCTGACATTCGCACCCTGTTGCACCGCGGCGGGGTGTCCGCGGCACGCCATTGCTCTAGAATTCCGCGCTTTGCGAAAGCGCCCCGGTCGGCATTAGAATCGCGGGTTTTTCGCCGGGGCGAGCCCGGGAGGGCGTCATGGACTACGCACAGCAGCAGCGCAATCCGGGCCGACACGTGGTGGGAATCACTGCGGTCGTGCTGCTGCACGTCCTGATCGTTTATGCGCTGGTTACCGGGCTGGCGCGTACCGTTGTCGAGGTGATCAAGGGCCCGATCGACGTCAAGGTGATCGAGGAGATCATCAAGAAGCCGCCCCCGCCGCCAGAAGTCGTCCCTCCGCCGCCGAAGGTGGCCGCGCCGCCGCCGCCGTTCATTCCGCCGCCGGAGGTCAATATCGCGCCGCCGCCGAATCCCGCGCCGGCCATTTCAGCAGTCACGCAGGAAGCGCCGGCCGGACCGCAGGCTCCCGTCATCCAGAAGCCGGCCGAAGCGCCGGCTCCGGCCCCGGCGGTTCGCAGTGCTCGTGTCGCGTGCGCCAATTACATCGAAGTCATGCAGTCGATCGTCTATCCGCGCGAAGCGCTGAAGGACAACCTCGAAGGCGAGGTGGTGATCGAGTTCACGGTGGCTGCCAACGGGCAGGTCAAGGACACCGTGATCAAGTCGTCGACGAATCGCGTTTTCAACCGCGCGTCGATGGCGGTGGTTTCTCAGCTGTCCTGCCAGGGGCAGGGGCAGGACGTACGGGTGCAGGCCCCGATCAGTTTCAAGCTTCGTTAACAGGTAGGGACAAAGGCGATCGGACCTTGGCGCCACCGCGCCGCGTGACTCTCCTTTTTCACCTTTGACCCATCTTCCACCAGGAGATTTAGCAATGATCTCGATCATCCGTCGCCATGCCGCCACTCTGGCGATTCTGGCCGTTACCGGCCTTGCTGCACCTACTTCCGTGATTGCCCAGCAGGACGCTTCGAAGGCTGCCCCGGCAGCCGAGGCGCCTGCACCCGCTGCGGCACCGGCCGCGGCCCGCGCTGCGCCGATGCCCGCGCCGACAGTCACCAAGGAGACCATTGAAAACCCGTACGGCCTCGAGGCCCTGTGGCGTCAGGGTGACTTCGTATCCAAGGGCACGCTGATCATCCTGGTCATCATGTCCATGGGCAGCTGGTACATCATCTTCGTCAAGCTGTGGGAGCAGTTCAAGCTGATGCGCCAGGGCCGCGAGATGGCTGCTGCGTTCTGGAAGTCGGCTTCGCTGAAGGATGGTGCCAAGAAGCTCAAGGACGGCAGCGCGTTCCGCTACATCGCCGAAACCGGGCTCGCGGCGAACGAACACCACGAGGGTGCGCTGACTGAGAACATCGATCTCAACACCTGGGTGACGATGTCCGTGCAGCGCGCGGTCGACACGGTGCAGAGCCGTCAGCAGGACGGACTCGCTTTCCTCGCGACGGTCGGATCGACGGCGCCGTTCGTGGGTTTGTTCGGGACGGTGTGGGGCATCTATCACGCACTGACGGCCATCGGCATCGCCGGCCAGGCGTCGATCGACAAGGTCGCGGGTCCGGTGGGCGAGGCGCTGATCATGACGGCCATCGGCCTGGCGGTCGCGGTGCCGGCCGTCATGGGATACAACTGGCTGGTCCGCCGCAACAAGACCGCGATGGAAACGGTCCGCGCCTTCGGCTCCGATCTGCACGCAGTGCTGCTCGGTCGCAAGGTTGAAATGAAGGGCGCGCCCGCGCGCTGAGCGACAGGTCGACGGAGACTCCCCATGGCGATGAATATCGCGTCGGAAGACGGCGGCGAAGACGAAGCCATCTCGACGATCAACACCACGCCGCTGGTCGACGTGATGCTGGTGCTGCTGATCATCTTCCTGGTCACGATTCCGGTCATCACGCAGTCGGTTCCGCTGAAGCTGCCGGAGGAGATCAACCTACCCCGGCAGACCAAGCCGGAGAACATCGAGATTGCGGTCACCAAGGACGGCGACGTCTTCTGGGGCCTGCAGCAGGTGCGTGACAACGACGAGTTGCTGGATCGACTGAAGAAGGTTGCAGTCATCCAGCCGCAGCCGGAGGTTCACATCCGCGGTGATCTTGCCGGCCGCTACGAGTTTGTCGGACGCGTCGTGTTCGCTGCCCAGCGTGCCGGGATCCAGAAGATCGGATTCGTGACCGAGCCACCGCCACGCGGCGGCTGATCGCCGTGCCGGTTCGAGGAGAACTGCAATGGGAATGAATGTCGGTTCGGGCGGCGGTTCGCAGGACCCGGACGTGATGGTCGAAATCAACACCACGCCGTTGATCGACGTGATGCTGGTGCTGCTCGTCATGCTGATCATCACGATTCCGATCCAGCTGCACTCGGTCAACCTCAACATGCCGGTGGGCACACCGCCGCCGCCGACCGAGAAGCCGGTGGTCATCACGGTCGACGTCGACTTCGACGGCACGATCTACTGGAACGGCGATGTCGTTGCCGATCGGGCCGCCCTCGAGGCCCGACTGACCGACGCCGCAGCCCAGCCGGTGCAGCCGGAGGTCCATCTCCGTCCGAACAAGCTCGCCGAGTACAAGGATGTCGCCGCGGTGATGGCCTCGGCGCAGCGACTCGGCGTGACGAAGCTCGGCCTGGTGGGCAACGAGCAGTTCGTGCGCTGAGCGCGTCGATGAAGCTGCTGATCCGCTTCCTGGTGGTGTTCGCGCTGGCCGCGAGCGTTCACGTTGCGCACGCGCAGCTGCGCCCCGAGGTCGGCAAGCCGCTGCAGCAGGCGTCGGAGCTGCTCAAGGCAAACCGCGCCAAGGAGGCGCTGGCGAAGGTGCGCGAAGCCGACGCGGTCGCCAACAAGACGCCGGCCGAGCAGCTGACGGTCGACCGCATGCGCGGTGCAGCGGCGGCGCGCGCAGGCGACCCGCAGACCGCCATCAAGTCGTTCGAGGCGACGATGGCGTCGGGCAAGCTCAGCCCGGCCGAACAGGCGCAGACGGCCGAGCAGCTCGCTCACCTGTACTCGCAGGTGAAGGACTGGAACAAGACACGAGAGTGGGCGCAGAAGGCAAAGCAACTGGGCGGCAACGCGGCCGACCTCGACAAGTTGCTGGCTTACGTCAATTCGCAGTCGGGTGACTTCGCCGCGATCGCGCGTGACGCGCAGGCCGCCATCGAGGCGGCGGAGAAGGCTGGGCGCCGCCCCGAAGAGGCCGACCTTCTTCGCTTGTCGGACGCGCTGCGCCGGACGGGCAATAACGCCGGGCAGTCAGCTGTGCTCGAAAAGCTCGTCAGCAATTATCCGAAACAGGAATACTGGGCGATCGTTCTCGGCCGCATCCAGAGCAAGCCCGGCTTCTCGGGACGTCTCACGTTCGACGTCATGCGGCTCAGACGCGAGACCAAGACGCTGGAGACGGCCGAGGACTATGTCGAAATGACCCAGCTTGCGCTGCAAAGTGGCCAGGCTGCGGAGGCCAAGGCAGTCATCGACGAGGGCTTTGCACGCGGCATCGTCGGGAAGGGTGCGGAGGCCGAGCGGCAGAAGCGCCTGCAGGCGTTGGCCGCGCAAAAAGCCGCTGACGCGCCCCGGGATCTCGCCAAGGCCGAAGCCGAAGCCCCGGACGATGCCAATGTCCTGGTGCGTATCGGCATGGCCTATACCGGCCTGGGACAGTACGACAAGGGCATCGCCCTGATGCAGAAGGGCATTGCCAAGGGTGGACTCAAGCAGGCCGAGGATGCACGGTTGCACCTGGGCATCGCCAACCTGCGAGCCGGACACAAGGCCAAGGCCAACGAGGCATTCCGGAGTGTGAAGGGGTCAGATGGCACGGCCGATCTGGCACGCCTCTGGACCCGCGTCTAGCGCAATCAGCGCCGCGCAAGCCGGGCTGACAACACACCTGCCCGGCTGCCGTTCTTCAGCGCCGTCGTCAGTGACGGCGCCGCAAGCGGCGCTATTACTTCAGTGAAGCCAGGTAGGCGACCACGTCTTCAACCTCTGCCGCCGAGAGTTTCGGAGCATCGCCCTGGCCAATGCCGGACTTGTGGAAGCTCGGCATCGCCGCGCCACGCGTGACGCGCGAAAAATCGACGACCGACAGGCGCAACTGAGCCGGCGTCAGCGCCGCGCCGACACCGTCGAGCGCCGGTCCGCGCTTGCCGCCCGGCTGCATGTCCTTGTCTTTGATGGAATGACAGGTGAGGCAGTTGGCCGCCCCGCGCTTGACGAGCAAGGCCCGGCCGCGCTGCGCGTCGCCCGGCTTGCCGGTCAGCGATTGCGGGATGCCGTCGCCGACGACCTTGTACTCCGCCACCTGTGCCCACGCGATCCCGGCGCTTGCGACCAGGGTCAGCGCCAGAGTACCGATCATCACTGTGTGTCTCATCGTCATTCAGGGCTCGGCCCTGCTCCGTCTTCATGCCCGGACGGTGCACTGACTGCGCGCCGTCCGGACGCTTCTGGGAGTGGCTAGTCTGGCTCGCGCCAGCTGACGATGGTTTGGCGCAACGCAAGCAACGTCGCGCACGACGGGCGCTGCATGGGCGTTGTGATCGGAAAAGCCGGCAGGCGGGCCACCGCCGACGTCACCGGCGGGGATCATTCCGTTAGAACGCGACGGTCGTCCCGGCCCCTTGAAGCAAGGGGCCGGGACGATCACATCGATGGATGTCGTGCCGCAGATGCCGGGTGAAGAGTCAGCGCTGCTTCGTCTCCCCCGACGTTTCGGCCAGTGCCTGTGGCTTGATCCGGGCCGCGAGGAACACGGCCTGGTCCTTCTCGTGGTCCGCGACGGCCACGACTGCACTGAATATGGCGAAGGTCACCACGGCGGCGGCAGCGGCTGCGACGGAGCGTTGGGCAAGTTTGTCTTTCATGATGTCCTCCAGATGGGCTGGGTTGCCCGCCGGTCAGCGGATGAGGCGCATTTCATCGTGTTCGCGCCGTTCGCTCCACGGAAGAAGCCGTGCCGCCAGGCCGGCAGATTCACGCGACTGGCGGTTCATCAGACGCCGGCAGCCCGTCGCGCCAATGCAGCGACGCCTGACGTGCCCGAAACCGGCGTGAAGCGTCGCTGGCGGCGACGAACTGCGGCGGGGCCGGATGAACTGCACAAAGGCGCCTGGGCGCGACGAAACCGGCCTTGCAGTTCACGCCGCGATTTGTGCAGCCGGTCGCAAGTCGCTCGAAAGTCTCCGTTCGTGATGCCTACAGTGCACCCATCGACAACGCACTTGCTTCACGAAAGGACCGCACCATGAACGCCACGATGAACTCAGCCTCTACCGCTTCCGTTTCCGCCCGGGTCACCGCCCTGGTCGTGGCCGTCCTGACCAGTGCCGTCGTGCTGGGCAGCACCGTGGCCGGCATGCAGCCGCGCGACGAGGCCGGCATGCAGGTCATTGCGCTCGAGCGCGTGACCGTGACGGCACCGCGCATCAACTGAGCGACGCGCGGCGCGCCGCGCCCGGTCCCGCGGCAGCCCGCGTGCAGGGCAGACGAGACACTGCAGCAGACACTGCACCCAGACTTTTCACTCACAGAAAGCCCGGCTTCGGCCGGGCTTTCTGTTTCTGGGGCCCCAGTCCACTGCATCGATTGCTGATACTGGCGAAAAAAAGGCCCGCCGAAGCGGGCCTTTCGATGATGCTGCAGTCGTGCCTATTTGAACTCGTAGCCGAGGCGCAGGAAGTACTGTCGCCCGATCGGAGTTGCGAAGCGCGGGTCGAAACCGACCTGGAACGTGGCGCCCTGGTTCGAGAACGGGGCTCTCTCGTCGAACATGTTGAGTATGCCGGCGGTCACCGTCAGGCCCTTGAAGCCCTGCCAGGTGCCCGTCAGGTCCCACACCGAGTAGGCGCCGACCGTGTTCTGGTCGTACGGCGCGCCGAACTCGGGCTGGTTCTGATCCCAGTACGAGCTCTTCAGGCGGTTGAACAGGTTGACCGACCACGGGCCTGTGTTCCAGCCGGCCATGATGACGTGCTGCCAGCGGAATGCCGGGAAGCCCAGTTCGTTCGAATACACCCCCAACGCAGTGAAGTACTCGCCACCCTTCTCCAGTTGCTGTTCCCATTGCAGCAAGTACGTGCCCTGCATCGACAGCATGAAGTTGCCGTACTCGGTCGTCTCACGGGCCTGGAAGCTGAAGTCGAGCCCCTGCGCCTTGATGTTGCCGAGGTTCTCCTGCGTCTGGACGATGTACGCCAGCGGATCGACCGCGTTCTGGCCACCGCAGGTTGAGATCAGTGCCACCTGCTCTGCGGCCGACAGCTGGCTGCAGCGCACGAAACGGTTCGCGTACTTCGCCGGGTCGTTGAAGATCGAGTCCTCCGGGATCACGCCGACCGTATCATTGACCTTCGTGTTCCAGTAGTCGACGCTCGCCGAGACGTTCTTCGTGATATCGAACACCAGGCCAAGTGACCAGGAATCCGACGTTTCAGGCTGCAGCTTCTTATTGCCGCCCTGCTGGCTCTGGAACTGCTGGCCGCAGTCACGCGCTGCATCGGCACCCGTCACCGCGGTGCCGCCCGGGCACAGCACCGGATCGTCCCAGGCGTCGGCCGTGAAGGTGATCGAGTTCGGCGAGTAGATGTCGTACAGCGTCGGTGCGCGGAAGCCCTGGTTGTACGACGCCCGCAGCAGCAGGTTGTCCATCGCCTGCCAGCGCCACGACACCTTCGGCGAGAAGTTGTTGCCGACGTCGCTGTAGTCGTCGTAGCGCACCGCGACGTTGAACTCCATCGTCTTCAGCACCGGGATGTTGATCTCGGCCAGCAACGCGTAGATGTTGCGGTCGCCGGCGGAATCCTCAGCCAGTTCCAGGCCCGAACTGGCGGCCTGGCGGATCAGCGTGAAGTTGTTGGTGTAGTTGACCTCTTCCTTGCGGTACTCGCCACCGATTGCAAGGATCCAGGGCCCCGCATTCGTGCTGAAGATTTCGCGCTGGCCGTTGACGTTAATGCCAAAGATGTCGCCGTCGATCGCCTGCACCTGGCCGAGCACCTTGCTCGAAACGATGTAGCTGGTGCCGGCGGCCGAGTTGTTGCCGAACGGGTTCAGGAACGGCGCACCGTTCAGGCCGGCCATGCCGTCGCGGATCTTCGGCGCGCTGATGTAGCCGTTGGTAAAGAACTGGTCGACCGTTGAACCGGAGTAATAGCCGACGGCGTTGTAAGTCCAGCCGGCGCCCGAGCCCTCCAGACCGAGCATCACGCGATCGGTCGTGTTCTCGATGCGTTGCTGCCGCGGGCCTGCTGGCTCCATCCGCCAACCAACCGAGATCGGGGCTGCGGTATTCAGTGCCGGGTTTGTGATCGGATTGGCGCCGTTGCCCGGGTAGAACGGGTTGTTGGGAGTCATCGCCAGTCCGGTCAGCGGGGTCGGCGCGACCGTGGTGCTGACTTCGTTGTAGGCGCGGAAGTACTCGAGGAACACCTGGTTGTTTGCTCCGAGCGCCACCGTGCCACGGCCGAAGAACGACCATTGCTCCTGCTCAGGGATCAGCTGGATTGACTGCGTGTAGTCGTAGCGGCAGCTGTTGGGACCGTAGACATCCGGCACCAGGACCGACTTCGTCGGCTGGCAGTTCGGCA
Organism: uncultured beta proteobacterium; assembly: GCA_963724365.1. Classification (GTDB taxonomy): domain Bacteria; phylum Pseudomonadota; class Gammaproteobacteria; order Burkholderiales; family Burkholderiaceae_F; genus JALORV01. The sequence continues at coordinate 54,695 of CAVRUR010000009.1, forward strand.
GGCTCGGGTTGGTCGACACGCCGGTTGACGACTGGCTGTAGTTGGCCGGGAAGCTGGTGCCGCTGGTCTTGGCAAGGCCCTTGTCAAGGATGAGGCCGGTGCCGGTGTAGCTGCGGTCCGTTGCCAGCAGTTCTTCCTGCTTCGTGTACGAGAAGCCGCCAAAGACGTTCCAGCCCTGCTTGGCAAGGGAGCCGAAGCCGGCAGTGATGTTGGCGGAGTACTGTTCGCCCCCGTTTTCCGACGGCCACGTGCCCTGGCCAGCGACCGAGATGCCCTCGTACTCCTTGCGTGTGATGATGTTGACCACGCCGCCGATCGCATCCGTGCCGTAAATGGCGGAAGCGCCGTCGCGCAGCACTTCGATGCGCTGGATCGCCACGGTCGGGATCGTGTTCAGGTCGACCCCAACGCCCAGGTAGGGGTTCGTGACGACGCGCTGGCCGTTGAGCAGCACCAGGGTGCGCTCTGGTCCAAGGCCGCGCAGGTCGACGAACGATGCCGCGCCGTTGCTGGCGCCGACCGAACCCGTCGTGTTGACAGTGCTCTGGTTTTCAGCGATGAAGGTCATCGCCTGCTCGGCCGTCGTAACGCCTGCTTTCTTCAGTTCATCGATATCAATCGTGGTGACCGGCAGCGACGTCTCGGACTGGCTGCGGCGAATCATCGAGCCGGTGATCTCCACGCGGTCCTGCGTCACCATTGGTGTGGGTGTCTGTGCAAGTGACACCGGCGCAAAGCCGACGAGGCCGGCACCGAAAGCGGCGCTGACCGCGAGGCTTAGTCGCGTTCTTTTCAACATATAGGAATCCTCCAGTTGGATGCCCGAATGAGCTGGTGCTTCGAAAGAATCCGAGGGTTCTCCCGAATGAGTGGCCCGTCTCGGTACCCCGCGAGCGTAACTAAAGTCATACGAGCGAAATGCAAAACCGGGCACTGAAGCGACGGACCGATCCAACGCTGTCTCGTCGATCCAACACTCACTTTCATTGCTGCAGCGCCGCAGGCGCGACACGGCCTCGCTGAAACTTTCTTGGACAAAAAAAGGGTGGGTGCCCGAAGGCGCCCACCCTTGTCGAGAACGACGAGACTCGGTCTAGAAGAAGCTGTACTTCGCCGCCAGTGTCCAGGTGCGGCCCAGCGGGTTGGAGAACCGATCGTCGTAGGCGCGCGCCTGGAAGCGCCCGACCTGGTTGGTGAACTCCGGCTCGGTGTTGAGCACGTTGAGCACGCCCGCCTGCAGGGTCAGCCCTTTGAAGCCGGTCCACGTGCCGGACAGATTCCAGATGGACGACTTGCCCACCGTGTGCTGGTTGTACGGCGCGGGCACGAGATTCTGGTCGTAGTACCCGGACATGAAGCGGTTGAAGAGGTTGACCGACCACGCCTGCCACTGCCAGCCGAAGCTGGTGATCTGCTGGTAACGGATGACCGGGCCGGCGAACTGCGGGCTGTAAAAACCGACCGGGTTGTACCAGGTGCCGTTCGGCTCGACCTGGAACTCGTACTTCAGCACATAGGTGCCACGGATGCCCACGTTGAAACGGCCCATCTCGCTGGCCGGACCCGTCCAGTTGATCTGGCCGTCGATACCGCTGGTCTCGACATCACCCAGGTTCAGGTTGGTGTTGATGACGTAGGCCAGCGGATCGCCGCCCGGCGTCTGGCAGGCGCCGATCGCAAACTGGCGCGCCGGCGGAGCCGCGCTGCAACGGACGAACAGATTGGCGTACTTGGCCGGGTCGGCAAAGATCGACTGGTCGCCGATCACGCTGATCGAATCCGTGATCGTGTAGTTCCAGTAGTCGAGTCCGAACGAGAACTCCGGCGTCGGCTGCAGCACGAAACCGACCGTCCAGGCGTCCGAATTTTCCGGCTGCAGGTCCACGTTGCCACCGGTGAGTTGCTGGAACTGGATGTTGCAGTCACGTGACGGGACTGCGCCGAGTGCCAGATTCGGTACGCCGTTCGGACACAGCACCGGGTCGTTGTAGCGGGTTGCCGTGAAGGTCGTCGCGTTCGGCGCGTACAGCTGCGTCAGCGTCGGCGCGGCAAAGCCCGTGTTGTACGAACCGCGGATCAACAGCATGTCGACCGGCGTGTAGCGGAACGAGACCTTCGGGTTGGTCGTGCCGCCGAAGTCGCTGTAATCGTCGTAGCGGATTGCCGCGCCGATTTCCAGGTTCTTCAGGATCGGGAAGGTCATTTCGAGCGCGACCGCCCAGACGTCACGATCGCCCTCGCGGACTGCGCCGGAACCGGCCAGGCCCGAGCTGGCCGCCTGGCTGACCAGCGGCACGTTCGTGTTGTAGACCATTTCCTCCTTGCGGAATTCCGCTCCGAGCGCCAGTCCCATCGCTCCGCCCGCGAGCTTGCCGAACTGGGTGGCGGCCACACCGGTCAGGCTCCACAGCGTGCCTTCACCGTCCTGCACCTTGCCGTTGACCTCGTTGGCTTCCATGTAGGCCTGGCCGGCGGCGGTCTGCGATCCGAACGGGTTCAGGAACACGCCGGCCGAGCCGTTGACGCCGTTGCGCAACGGCACGGTCGCCGGGTAACCGTTCAGGAATTGATTCTCGATCTTCGAGTTCGACCACAGACCCGCGACGTTGTAGTCCCAGCCCATGGCGGTACCGTCGAGCCCGAGGACGAAGCGCTGCGTGTTGTTTTCCTGCTCGCCTCGCCGCGGGCCGAGCGTCGTCGTCCGCCACGCGATCGAGATCGGCTGCGTCGTGTTGAGGGCCGGGTTCGCGGCGTAGATGCCGTTGCCGGGATAGAAGGGGCTGGCGGGCGTCATCGACAGGCCACCTTCCGGCGACGGTGCGATCTGCGTCTGAACCGTGTTGCGCGCCCAGAAGTACTCGGCCGACAGCGTGTTGTTCGCGCCGAGCGCCAGGGATCCCTTCAGGAAGACCGACCATTGCTCCTGGTCCGGAATGACGTTCGTGAAGATCTGCGTGTCCGCGCCGCAGCGCGTCGGGTCCAAAACCGATCGGCGACGGTGTGGCGATCGACGACGGCGGGAAGCAATTGGGCAGTGAAGGGTTGGCGTTGGGAACGCCGGGTGTCTGTGAGTAGTTCGCCGGGAACGTCGTCGGGCTCAGGCCGTTGAAGCCCTGCGACGGGATCCAGGACGACTGCATGAAGTCGCGCTCGGTGCCGCCCAGAGGTTGCTGTTTGCGCCAGTTGAAGCCACCGTAGACGTTCCAGCCTTGGGTCGCCAAGTCGCCCCAGCCGCCGAGGACGTTGGCGAGGTAGGTCTCGCCGCCACCTTCTTCCGGCAACTGGACTTCGCCACCGACGGTCAGGCCCTTGTATTCCTTGCGCGTGATGAAGTTGATCACGCCTGCGATGGCATCGGTACCGTACGTGGCCGACGCGCCGTCGGGTAGCACTTCGATGCGATCGAGCGAGGAAGTCGGAAGGGTGTTCAGGTCAACTGCAACGCTGGAAAACGGATTGCTGACCACGCGCTTGCCGTTCAGCAGGACCAGCGTGCGCTGTGCACCGAGGGAGCGCAGGTCGGCGTACGACGCAGCACCGTTCGTCTGGCTGACCGAGCCCGATGTCACCAGGCCGCCTTGTTGCTGGGTGATGAACTTGACCGCCTGCTCGGCGTTGGTGACTCCGGCCTTTTCCAGTTCGGAAACGCTCAGTGTCACGACCGGGAGCGAAGTCTCGCCTTCGATCCGCTTGATCAGCGAGCCGGTGATCTCCACGCGGTCCTGCCGCACGGTTGGAGTCGGTGTTTGTGCAATCGACACCGGCGCAAAGCCAGTCAGTCCTGCGCTGAGCGCAGCACCGACCGCCAAGCTGAGCTTGGTTCTTTTAAGCATGGTTTTCCCCTCCAAAGGATGATGCAGCGCAGCGACAAAACGATGGCGCAAAGACCGCCGTGCCGTGCGCGGGAGCGTAATCAATGTCATCCGCCTGAAAAGGACTTTTCGAGAATCGCGCGACGAAGTGCACCGACGCGTCGCGTTATTCCAACACCGTGTCGAGAACTGTACGAGGCCTTGCGGGAAAACCCGGCCTCGCCAACCCGCTCAGCGAGCGCGCTTCAGCCGCGGGACCGCGGCAAGCAGCGCCTGCGTGTAGGCGTCGCGCGGTGACGTCAGCAGTGTCGACGCGTTGCCCTGCTCGACGATGCGACCGTCCTTCATCACTGCGATGTCGTCAGCGAGGTACTCGACGACTCCGAAGTTGTGAGTGATGAAAAGGTACGCGATGCCGAACTCCGCCTGCAGATCACGCAGCAGGTTCAGGATCTGCGCCTGCACCGAGACATCGAGGGCCGAGGTTGGCTCGTCGCAGACGATGAGCGCTGGTTCGACAGCGAGCGCGCGTGCGATGGCCAGGCGCTGGCGCTGGCCGCCGGAGAACTCGTGCGGGTAGCGCGCGAGCGCGTCCTGACGCAGCCCCACGCGATCCACCAGCGCCCGGATGCGTGCCGACCGGTCGCCTGGCGGGATGTCCGGTCGCAACGCCAGCAGGCCCTCTTCAAGGATCTCCTGTACCCGCAGGCGAGGGTTCAGTGACGAATAGGGGTCCTGGAAGATGATCTGTATCCGGCGACGGGTATCGCGTAACGCGTCGCCCTCGAGCCGGTCGAGCCGAGCGCCGTCGAGCAGGGCTTCACCCTCGATCCGGGCGACGCCGCGCAGCAGTTGCACCAGTGCCTTGCCGGTGGTGGTCTTGCCGCAACCGGACTCCCCGACCAGGGCGAGTGTGCGTCCCGGCGCCAGATCGAACGAGATCCCGTCAACCGCCTTGACGTGGCCGATCGTTCGTCGCAGCAGACCGCGACGTATCGGGAAGTACACCCTGTAGTCCCGCACCTGCAACAGCGGCTTGACGTTCGGCTGCGGCTCCGGTGACACGGAACGCAGCTCGGCCGGAATCGCAGCCTCGACCGGCTCGCCAACGATTCCGTTGCGAAAGAGCACGCAGCGGACCTGGTGCCCGGGGAGCGGTTCGAGCAGTTGCGGCGGCCGATCCCGGCACTTCTCGTGCACGTGCGGACAGCGGTCTGCAAAGCGACACTCTTCAAACGTCTGGTCGAGTGCAGGCACGGTGCCGGGAATCGCCGTCAGGCGCGTGCGGCGCCGTGCACTGTCCGGCAGCGCTTCGAGCAGCATCCGGGCATAGGGATGCAGCGGTCGGGCAAAAAACTCGGCGGTCCCGGCGACCTCGATGATCTGGCCGGCGTACATCAGCGCCACCCGTTGGGCGACTTCGGCAACGATGCCGAGGTCGTGCGTGATCAGCAGCATCGCCATGCCCTGCGTGCGTTGCAGCTCGACCAGCAGGTCGAGTATCTGCTTCTGGATCGTCACGTCGAGCGCCGTGGTCGGCTCGTCGGCAATGACGACGTCGGGCTCTCCGGCCAGCGCGATCGCGATCATCACGCGCTGCTTCTGCCCGCCCGACAGCTGGAACGGATAACTGTCGATGCGCTGTTCGGGATCCGGAAGCCCCACGCGCCGCAGCCACTCCAGCGCTTTTGCGCGCGCCGAAGCGCCGCGCAGCGCCGTGTGACGTTCGATCACCTCGACGATCTGCCGGCCCACCCGGAGCACCGGATTCAGGCTCGTGGCCGGTTCCTGGAAGATGATGCTGACGCGGCGGCCGCGCACGTCGCGCATGCGGGCCTCCGGCAACTGGGCGAGGTCGGTGCCGGACAGGTTCATCCTTCCGCCCTGTACCCGTCCGTTATCGGGCAGCAGGCGCAGGATCGACAGCGCCGTCATCGACTTGCCGCAGCCGGACTCGCCGACCAGTGCGAAGGTCTCTCCGCGCGTGAGCGTCAGCGCCAGTGCGTCGACGGCGTGCACCAGGCCGCTGTCCGTGTCCAGCACGGTGTCGAGCGACTCGATCGTCAGCACGGGATCGGCGTTCACGTCGCTTCCTTAAGCCGGATGCGGCGCGGCCGGAATGCTCGTGCGCGCGGGTCGAAGGCTTCGCGCACGGCATCGGCGAACAGGTTGGCGGCAAGCACCAGCGCCAGCATGAAGGTGAATGCAGTCGCGAGGTTCCACCAGACCAACGGGATCACGCGACATTTCGCTGCGCGCCAGGTTGATCATCGAGCCGAAGCTCGAGGAATTCGGATCGACGCCGACACCGACGTAGGACAGCACCGCTTCGTACAGCACCAGCGCCGAGAAATCGAGCACGGCGACGATCAGCACCAGGTGCATCACGTTCGGCAGGATGTGGCGACCCATGATGCGCCAGTGGCTCACGCCGAAGGCGTGCGCGGCCTGTACGTACTCCAGCTCGGAAATCTTCAGCGTCTCGGCGCGCAGCAGGCGGCACAACGTCGCCCAGCCGGTGATGCCGAGGATCACGCACAGCAGGAAGAGGCGAAACTCCGCACGCTCCACGCCGGTGGCGAAGTTCTCGGCGTTGCGGTCGATATAGACGTTGATCAGCAGCACGAAGGCCGCGACCAGCAGGATCGGCGGGATCGCCGACAGGACGGTGTAGAAGTACTGGATGACGTCGTCGACCCAGCCCTTGAAGTAACCCGCCAGCACGCCGAGCGCGATTGCCAGCGGCAGCGTCGCGATGGTCGAGAGCGACCCGATCACCACGGCCGTTCGGATGCTCTTCAATGCCTGGAACAGCACGTCGTTGCCGGTGCGATCGGTGCCGAAGGGGTGATAGACAGGCCACACTGCCGCGAGCCAGCCGATGAACATCGCGATCAGCGTCGCGGTGGCAAGGATCGCGCGCCAGGGGACCTCGGTTTCTGCACGCAGCATTGCGCCGAGCGAGGCACGCCAGCCGATCCCGCGGCCGCGCATAGCGGCAATACCCAGCGTCAGCAGCACGGCGAAAGCCAGTCCGCCGCCAAGGCCGCGTAATGAACGCGCGGCCAGGTCGGGCTTCCAGTCGCGGGCGGGATCCTGCAGATGGGCTCCCCCATGGGCCAGTCGTGGCAGCTCTCGAACTTCCTTGCCGTCGATCACGGCGGTTTCGCGCTGGAACGACCAGTAGGCGAGCGGCACCGAGTAGGTCTTCTCGCGGGCGTCGACTGCGTGGCGCAACAGCACGTCGAGCGGTGACAGCGTGCGCGTCGCGTAGGCCTCCTGGACATCGGGTGCAGCGCCGGGCGCCGCGGACAGGCGTGGCCGGAAGTGAATCGAGTCCAGCAGGGCGATCGTGATGAACACGATCAGCACAACCGCCGCCGACATCGCCGGTGCGCTGTGCAGCACATGACGCCAGGTGGCGCGCAGGTTGGGACTGCGCCGTACGTGCACGGCATAGGCGATGACCGTGGCGACCACGAGCCAGAGCACGAAATCGGTCCAGAGGAAGACGAACTTGGGCATCGTCGTCGGTCCGTCGTCGTCAGGCGAGCCGTACTCGCGGATCGACGAATGTGTAGGCGATGTCGGTCGCGAGGTACGCCAGGATGTACAAGAGCGACCCGAGGAACACCATCGTGTGCACGATGGCGAAGTCCTGGCCGGCGATTGCCTCGACCACATAGGTGCCCAGGCCCGGGATGCCAAAGAACGACTCGAACACGATCGAACCGAGGAACGCGTAGGGCAGCAGCGCCCCGACGTGCGTCAGGATCGGCAGCCAGGCGTTGCGCAGCACATGGCCAAACAGCACCGCGGACTCGGCCAGCCCCTTGGAGCGCGCGGTGCGCACATAGTCCTTGCCGATCTCCTCCAGCAGCATCGCGCGGAAGAGGCGCGCCTCGCTGCCAAGCTGGAACACGATGCCGACGACGAGCGGCAGCGCGAGGAACTTCACCAGATCGAGTCCCGGCACGAAACCCGACAGCGGCACCAGCTTCAGCGTCTTGCCGAAGAACCACTGGGCCATGATGATGTAAAACAGGCTCGAGATAGACATCATCACGACGCAGACCACGGTGCCCCAGAAGTCGAGGTAGCTGGCACGGAAGAACACCAGCAGCAGCGAGAACGCGATGCCTGTGAACAGTGTCAGCAGCAGCATCGGTCCGGCCAGCGCCAGGCTGGCCGGTATGCGTGTTGCGATCTCATGGCGGATGTCGCGCCCGCTGTCGCTGGTGCCGAAGTCCAGGGTGAAGAGCCGCAGCGAACGGTCGTAGAAGATCGTCTGTGTGATCTTGGCGGTGCCGTCGGCTTGGGCGTTGAACCACAGCGGCTTGTCGTAGCCCCGCTCGGCCTTCCACTTTTCGATCGCATCCTGCGACACGCGCTTGGCGCCGATGTTCAGGCGCGCAATGTTGTCGGGCGAATTGACCGCGAAGAACAGCGTGAAGGTGAGAAGGTTTACACCGATCAGGATCAGCACCGCATAGCCGATGCGTCGGACGATGTAGTTCAGCACGGACGAGCTCGAAGCGCGGTCGGAGCCGTCACTCGGCAGCCTTCAGGGTCGCGAGCGTGCGCCCAGCGGTCTCTCGCTCGCGCCGCTTCCAGCTGCGGAACGCCGGCACCACGGCGGCGACGAGGACCAGCACGATCAGCACGACGGGCCACCAGATCGGCCGGTTCCATTCGGCGATCTTCGCGGCGCGCAGCTCGGGGTCGACCTTGAAGTACATGAGGCGATCGTTCGCCAGCGGCGCCGGCTTCACGTTGCCGACCCACCCGTGCTGCACCGAGCCCGCATACGGGTTGTAACCGAAGGCCCACGGAGCATCCTTTTGAAGGATGGCGATCATCTCGTCGACGACCTGCTGCTTGCGCGGAACGTCATCGAGGTAGCGCATTTCCTCGAACAGCTTGTCGAACTCGGCATTCTGGTAGTTGGCCGTGTTGTTGCCGTTGCCCTGCGTGGCGGCCTGCGAGTTGGGACCGTACAGCAGGAAAAGGAAGTTCTCGGCGTCGGGATAGTCGGCGAACCAGCCCCACCAGAAGATCTGCAGGCTGCCCTTGTCTGCCTTGTCCTGGAAACGGTTGTAGTCGGTGGCGCGCAGTTCGAGTTGCACGCCGATCTTGGCGAACTGCTTGACCATCCACTCGACCTCGGCCTTGAGCTCGGGCGTCAATGCGCGCTGGTAATCGTAGTTCAGTACCAGCGGCTGGCCGGTCGCAGCACTCCGCCCGTCCGGGTACCCGGCCTCGGCTAGCAGCTTCTTCGCGGTCTCGATCGACTTGCGCTGCGGCTTGCCGTCGACGATGTCGTAAACGCTGCGGTTGATGGCCTCGGGGCGAAAGGCGAAGACACCGGGCGGCACCGCGCCCATTGCCGGCTCGCCGGCGGCCTTGCTTTCGAACACGCGCACGAACTCTTCCCAGTCGATGGCGATCGACAGTGCCTGGCGCAGCTTGCGATTGCGTTCCTGCTCCTCCGGCGTCTTGCCTTTGCCGACGACCGGGTCCCACCAGTTGAAGCCGAGGTACCAGTTGGAGATTTCGAGCATCTTCGGCATCTGGATGCCGCGCTCGCGAAAAAGTCGCGCCACCTTCTCGGAGTTCTTGACGTCGTAATCGAATTTCTGGAACCAGTCGAAACGAGAGACATCGGGATTGTCGTAGTAGCCCTGCAGGAACTTGGTCTTGTGCGGGATATCTTCCTTCTCGATGGTGAAGACGACCTGGTCGACGAAGGGCATGGCCTTGCCGCAGTCGGCCAGCAGTCCCGCGGCCTCGTCCGCCGGCTCGCCCTCGCACGGGTACGGTTCGCCGCGGAAGTTGGGGTTGCGGCTCAGCACGTGGCGGCGGTTTTCCTGGTACTCGGTCAGCATGTAGGGGCCGGTGCCGACCGGCCAGTAGTTCATGCTGAGGTTGCGTTCGTTCATGCCGGGCTGCGCGTAGAACTTGTCGACCTCCCACGGCACCGGGGAGAAGAAGCTCATCGTCAGCCAGTACTTGAACTGCGGATACTTGCCCTTGAGGCGAATCCTGACGGTGTGATCGTCGAGAGCCTCGGCGCCGGCTAGCGGGAACTGACGGAAGTCGAGGAACGGCAGGTTGCGGTCCGTGAGCGGCTTGCCACTGCGCAGCTTCTCGTCTTCCTTCGAGATGAGCTCGCCGTATTCCTTGAGCCCCAGGATGTGCTCGGCCATCGGCGAGAACGAAGGCGACTTGATGCGCGTGGTCGCCAGGCGCTTGATGGCGTAGACATAGTCATGGGCCGTCAGCTCGCGCGTGCCGCGGTGCTCGAAATCGAAGGGCGTGCGCTTGTCGCCGAGATCCTTCGCGGTCAACGCGTGATAACGGGGGTTGCCCGCGTCGTCCTTCGCAAAGGCCGGGTGCGGAGAGAACAGGATGCCCTTCTTCAGTCGGATGTCGTAGACCGACTCGGCGATCTCGGCGCCGGGTGCATCGGCCGGAAGTTCGCGCCCCGCCTTGTCGTAGTAACGCGGTGTGGCGATCGACTCGGCAGCGCGTGGCGCCACTTCGTACGGCCGCTTCAGGTAATGAAATCGGTACAGCGGCTCGTAGATCGCGTAGGTGTACGGGGTCTCATCGAGCGAATACGAGGCGGTCGGATCGAGGTACTTGGGCGAACGCTCCGTGAACGCGGTGAAGAAGGTGTTGGTCTTCTCGGCGCCGTTGGGATGCGGGCTGTTGGTGACGCGGTCGCATCCGGCGAGGAACGCCGCGCCCGCGAGCAGCAAGGCACCTGCGCGGCTCAATGCCGCAAACCTGCTGCACCTCATGATCATCTGTCCTCCCCGCGTGGTCGCGGCCGTGCTGCCGGGCAGCTTGCTCGATCCTCGTGGGACCGGCAAAAGGCGCGCATTGTAATTGGCCGGCACCGGAAGAAGCATCGATGCCCATCCCTGAACCCGGCGCCGGCGAAGCCCGGAACAGCTGAATTACGCCCTTATACTGCGGTGCAGCGCATGTCGACGACTCTTCCTTCTGCGACCGGCCAGCACTTCACGTGGACGATCCGCGTCTATTACGAGGACACGGACACTGGCGGAATTGTCTATTACGCCAACTACCTGAAGTTCTTTGAACGCGCGCGTACCGAATGGTTGCGCGCGGCCGGATACGAGCAGCGCCGCCTGTCGGAAGAATTCGGCCTGCAGTTTGTCGTGGCGCAGGTGCAGTGTGACTATCGGCAGCCGGCCCGACTGGATGACCTGCTCGAGATCGATCTGCGTGTGCTGAAGTCGGGCCGCGTGTTCATCGTGTTCGAGCAGACGGCCCGGCGCGGCGCGACCGTGCTGGCCACCGCGACCGTGAAGGCGGGCTGCATCGACACGCACCGCTTCGTCCCGGCCGCGATGCCTGCCGAACTGCTCGACGCATTCCGTACCTTGCCCGGATCACTTCGCCACTCATGACACCTACCGCCGACCTTTCGATCCTCTCGCTCATCACCAAGGCCACGGTGGTCGTGCAGTTCGTGATGCTGCTGCTCGCCGTGCTGTCGATCGCCTCGTGGACGGCGATCTTCCAGAAAGGTTTCGCGATCAAGCGGGCGAAGCGCGAGACCGAGGAGTTCGAGCGCCAGTTCTGGGGCGGCGCCGAGTTGAGCCAGCTGTATCAGCAGGCCTCGAATCCGCGGCGCAAGTCCGGCACGCTCGAGCGCATCTTCGAGGCCGGCATGAGCGAGTTCCTGAAGCTGCGTGGCCGCGGCCAGTCTTCGGAAGACCGGCAGGCCACGCTCGATGGCGCTCGGCGCGCGATGCGTGCCTCATACCAGCGCGAGATGGACGGGCTGGAATCGCGGCTGAATTTCCTCGCGTCGGTGGGCTCGGTCAGTCCGTACATCGGCCTGTTCGGCACGGTCTGGGGAATCATGCACGCCTTCACCGGTCTATCGAATCTGCAGCAGGCCAACCTCGCGAGCGTGGCGCCAGGGATTGCCGAGGCCCTGGTGGCCACCGCGATCGGTCTGTTTGCGGCGATTCCGGCCGTGGTCGCCTACAACCGCTTTGCGAACGACATCGACCGGCTGGCCAACCGCTTCGAGAGTTTCATGGAAGAGTTCCTCAACATCCTGCAGCGCCAGCGGGCTGCCTGACCAATGGCCCTGGTCGCACGCCGCACCGGACGTCGCCGCCGCTTGATGGCGGACATCAATGTCGTCCCGTATGTCGACGTGATGCTGGTGCTCGTCGTGATCCTGATGGTGGCCGCGCCCTTCGTGAATCCGAGCGTGGTCGACCTGCCCTCGGTGGCCAAGGCCGGTCAGCAGAAGGACATTCCGGTGCGTGTCGTCGTGCGTTCCGACGGACGCGTGTCGATCCTCGATCAGGGCAAGGGCGAAACGACGGTCCCGGCGGGACAGTTGATCGCGTCGGTGAAGTCGCGGCAGAAGAACGCCGGCACACCGGTGGTCATCGAGGCTGATGCGAAGGTCCAGTACAAGTCCGTCGTCGACGTCATGCGTGACTTGCAGAAGGCGGGCATCGAGCGTGTCGGCCTGTCGGTCCAGCTCGCGCAATGAAGAACGCCGCGCCCCGCGCCCGGCGTCATCGCTGGCATGCTCCTGAGAAGGGCACCGGCCCTGCGTTCATGATCTCGCTGGCCGCGCACACGATGCTGTTCCTCGCGATCGCCTTCGTCGTGCGCTGGAAGACCGAACCGGCCGGTCCGGTCTCGGCCGAGCTGTGGGGCGGGTTGCCGCCGATCGTCGAGGCGACACCCCCGCCGCCGCCACCACCACCGCCGCCGAAGATCGAGCGCGCACCCGAACCGGAACCGGTGAAGCCGGACATCGTCATCGAACAGAAGAAGCCCGAGCCGAAGCCCGAGCCGAAGCCGGAGAAGAAGGTCGAGCCGGTGAAAAAGGTCGAGCCGGTGAAGAAGGTCGAACCCGACAAAGCGGAACTGCGCAAGCGCGAAGAAGAGGCCAAGGCCGAGAAGGCAGCGCAGGCGGCGGTGCAGAAGCAGCGCGATGCCTCGATCCAGCGCATGCTCGCCGCGGCGGGATCGTCCAGCAATCCTTCTGTGACGGGAGCCTCGGGGGGCAGCCCAGGTCTGACCGACAGCTACAAGGGCCAGATCGTGGGCTGCATCCGTAAGAACATCTTGTTCAGCGTGCCCGAGGGAATGCGCGCCAGGCAGCACGTTGCAGAGTTCGAGGTCAAGCTACTGCCGTCAGGCGAGCAGGATGGCGCGCCTCGCCTGATCAGTAGAAGTGGTCTCGCCACCTACGACGACGCCGTCGAACGTGCGATCGTCCGCTGCAATCCGTTCCCGAAGCCGCCCGGGGGCGAGATGCCGCGATCGCTGCGCCTGACGTTCGATCCCGTAGACACCCGATAGATCGAACATCGTTGATACACCTCTTGACCCCGTCATCCGTCGTCGCGCGTTTCCGTGAACGTGGCTCGCGCGTCGCTGTCTATACTCGCCGGCAGTTGTCCGAATGAAGAAATCGCAAAAAATCGTCCCTCACATCGCCCGCCGGTCCCTGTGCGGCGCGCTGGCTCTCCTGCCGCTGGCGGCTCGCGCGCAGTTGCGCGTCGAGATCACCGGCGTCGGCGGGCAGCAGTTCCCCATCGCGATCGCGCCGTTTGCCGTGGAGGGAGCGCCGGGTCAGGACGTTGCGGCAATCGTGCGCGACGACCTGGCGCGCAGCGGACTGTTCCGCATTGTCGATGCCGGCACGCAGTCCATCGCCGACAGCATCACTCCCAATCTTGCTGAGTGGAAATCGCGCGGCGCCGACGCACTTGCCATCGGCAGCGTGCGGCGACTGGCCGACGGTCGCTTTGACGTCCGCTTCCGACTGCTTGATACCGTCAAGCAGCTGCAGCTTGACGGGCTCTCGTATCTCGTCGCGGCCGCGGACCTGCGACTGACGGCGCACCGGATTGCGGACCGGATCTACGAGAAACTCACCGGCGAACGCGGTGTGTTCGCGACCCGCATTGCGTATGTCGTGCAGACCGGCCGCAATGCCTGGGAACTGCACATTGCCGACGCCGACGGGGCCAATTCCCAGGCCGCGCTGCGCTCGCGCGAGCCGATCATCTCGCCGGCGTGGTCGCCGGACGGCACGCGCCTTGCCTACGTGTCATTCGAGACCGGCAAGCCGGTCGTCTACGTCCACACGGTGACGACGGGCGAGCGCAAGGCCGTGGCGAACTTTCGAGGCTCGAACAGCGCACCCGCCTGGTCGCCGGACGGCCGATCGCTGGCCGTGACACTGACGCGCGAAGGCAACTCGCAGATCTTCCTGATGAACGCAGACGGCTCGAATGTCCGACGGCTGACCCAGTCAAGCGGCATAGATACCGAGCCGGTGTACAGCCCGGATGGCCAGTCGATCTACTTCACGTCGGACCGGGGCGGTGGCCCGCAGGTCTACCGCATGGCGGCGGGCGGTGGTGCTGCGCAACGTATCACGTTCAACGGTGACTACAACATCAGTCCGCGATTGTCACCCGACGGCAGGTTGCTCTCCTATGTGGGGCGTCGCAGTGGTCGCTTCCAGGTGATGGTGCTCGACATCGCCAGCGGTACCGAATCTCCAGTCACGGACACCGTGCGTGACGAATCGCCCAGCTTTGCCCCGAACGGTCGGCTGCTGCTGTATGCCACCGAAGTCAATGGGCGCGGCATTCTCGCCTCGGCGTCCGTCGATGGTCGTGTGCGGACCCGCCTTACCGGTCCCGCCGGCGACATCCGCGAGCCGACCTGGGGTCCATTCATCAAGTAGATCTCGAAGCAAGGAGTGACGATGCATCAGTTCGCCAAGTACGCACGCAGCGCAGCCGCGGCAGCGGCCCTTATCTGGATGGTGGCCGGATGCTCCTCGGTCAAGCTCGACGAGCAGAGCCCCGCGCCGATCGTCGATGCCCAGAGCGGCACGGGCGGGACCGGCGCTACCGATCCGCGTGCCGTCAAGCCGGTGACCGCCGCCTCGACTCAGGGGGTCGATCCGTTCACCGATCCCAACAATCCGCTGTCGAAGAAGAGCGTCTTCTTCGACTTTGACAGCTTCGTTGTCAAAGCCGAGTTCCAGCCGCTGGTCGAGGCGCACGGCAAGTACCTCGCGGCCAACAGCGGACGCCAGATCAAGATTGAGGGCAATACGGACGAGCGCGGCGGTCGCGAGTACAACCTGGCGCTCGGCCAGAAGCGCGCCGAAGCCGTGAAGCAACGCCTGTTGCTGCTCGGCGCCAAGGACGGTCAGGTCGAAACCGTGAGCTTTGGCAAGGAGAAACCGCGCGCACTCGGTAGCACCGAGGAGGCGTGGGCACAGAACCGGCGGGCGGATATTGTTTATAAGTAGCGTTCCTCGTGTACGCGACGCGCTGCGCGCTTCGCACGTGCACTCGGAACGGAATAGTTAGAAGGGCGGGCTTGGGAGCGGCCCGGCGCCCGCCCTTGAAACAAAGGCACGCGGGGACGTCCCGCTGTCGCCGCATCGAACCGGTTGAACCCATTGGCAGACATGAACCTCCGAATTCTTGCAGCCGCCTTCGCACTGGCCGTTTCGTTGCCGGTGCACGCACAGCTCTTTGCCGACGACGACGCTCGCAAGGCGATCCTCGAACTGCGGCAGCGCATCGCGGCCATGGAAACGGCGCTGCAGAAAAAAGACGCCGAACTCACCACCCGCCTCGATACCGCTCAGCGCGGCCAGCTCGAGCTCGTCAACCAGAACGATGCGCTGCGGCAGGAAGTGGCCAAGCTGCGCGGGCAGGTCGAGGCGCTGGCCAACGAGGTCGCCACCTTGCAGAAGCGAAATCGCGACCTGTACACCGATCTCGACGCGCGGCTGAAGAAATTCGAGCCATCGACGGTGACGGTCGACGGTCGCACCGCGACGGTCGATCGTGCCGAGCAGGCCGCCTACGACGCGGCCCTGGCGCAGTTCCGCGGGGGCGACTTCCGTGCCTCGATCAACAGTTTCCAGCAGTTCATTGCGCGCTATCCCGCCAGTGCCTACGTCCCGGTGGCGCAGTATTTCATCGGCAGTGCGCTGTTCGCACTGAAGGACTACAAGGGATCGATCGCGGCCCATCAGGTGATCGTCGATCGCTACAAGGATTCGCCGCGCGCGGCCGAAGCGCTGCTGTCGATCGCCGACAGCCAGCTGCAGATGGCGGACAAGAAGTCCGCCAATCGCACGTTGACGCGCGTGATCAAGGAGTACCCGGACAGCGAAGCAGCAGTGCTGGCGCGCGAACGCCTGCCGGGAACGCGCTGACGCGCTCTGCTCTTGGATGGCGGGCGGACTGCCGGGACTGCGCAGCGGCCCGCGCCTTAGACTTGTTGCGCCCCCTTTCCGGCGGCTCCCCGCCCCATCGATTGTCGAACCCATGCCGGGCGCTGATCTCGCCGCGCTTTCCACTGTCGTCCTGACCGCAACCTTCGCGTTGGCCTTTGCGTTCGGCGCGATCGTGCAGCGGACGAACTTCTGCACGATGGGCAGCGTGGCGGACATCGTCAACTTCGGCGACTGGACGCGGATGCGGCAATGGCTGCTGGCGATCGCGGTGGCCGTCGGCGGGACGACGCTGATCGACGCTGCAGGGGTGATCGACGTCAGCGCGAGCTACTACACCTCGACGCGGTTCACTCCCCTGGCCTACGTCGTCGGCGGACTGCTGTTCGGCTTCGGCATGGTGCTCGTCGGCGGCTGCGGGTCCAAGTCGCTGGTGCGCGCCGGCGCGGGCAGCCTCAAGTCGCTCGTCGTGCTGCTCGTGCTCGCGGTCGTCGCCTACATGACGTTGCGCGGTGCGCTGGCGCTGTTTCGCGTCGGCGTGCTCGAGCGCGTCGGCGTCACGCTATCGAGCCGCCAGGATCTGCCGTCATTGCTGGCGACGACGACCGGCGCGCGGACCGCGTGGCATCTGGGCCTCGGCCTGGCGCTGGCCACCTTGCTCGCCGCCTTCGCCTTGCGCGATCGCACCTTCCTCACCTTCGACAACCTTCTGGCCGGCATTGGCATCGGCAGCGTCATCGTCGCGGTCTGGGTCGTATCGGGTCACATCGGTCATGTGGCCGAGCATCCGCAGACCCTGGACGAAGTCTTCCTGCGCACCAACTCGCGCCAGATGGAATCCTTGTCATTCGTGGCACCGGTCGCGTGGACACTCGACTTCCTGCTGTTCGCCAGTGATACGAGCAAGGAGTTGACGATCGGCATCGTCGCGGTACTCGGCATGTTCACCGGGTCGGCGGTCTATGCCGTGGCAACGGGCCGCTTCCGCTGGGAGGGCTTTCGCGATACGGAGGACACCGCAAACCATATCGTCGGAGCCGCCCTGATGGGGTTCGGTGGCGTTACCGCGCTGGGCTGCACGATCGGACAGGGCTTGTCGGGCGTATCGACACTGGCGGCGGGTTCGTTCATCGCGCTGGCCGGCATCATCGTCGGCGCGGTACTCGGTATCCGGTACCAGGCCTGGCGAATCGAGCGCATCACCGGATGAGTCAGCCCGTCTTTGGGCTCTCCTTGACCCGGCGACTTGCACTGCGCGCCGAAGCGCACCATGCTTGGCTTTCCTTTGCCGCCACGCGCGGCACTTAGCCAAGCGTCAAGGGCCATCGTGGAAAAGAAATTCGCCTCCCAGGCTGACCTCGAGGTCAAGAAGGTCAGCTTCGACCAGCTGTCCGACAATGCCTATGCCTACACGGCCGAGGGCGATCCCAATACCGGCATCGTCATTGGCGACGACGCGGTGATGGTGATCGATGCCCAGGCCACGCCGGTGATGGCGCAGGACGTGATCCGCCACATCCGCAGCGTGACCGACAAGCCGATCAAGTACGTGACGCTGACCCACTATCACGCGGTGCGCGTGCTCGGCGCGTCAGGCTACCAACCACAGCAGATCATCGCCAGCCGCGACACCTACGACCTGATCGTCGAGCGTGGCGAGCAGGACATGAAAAGCGAGATCGAGCGCTTTCCGCGGCTGTTCCAGGCCGTCGAGTCGGTGCCGGGGCTGACCTGGCCGACGATCGTGTTCGACAGCCGCCTCACGCTCTGGATGGGCAAGCTGCAGGTCGAGATCATGCAGCTGGGCCGCGGCCACACCAAGGGCGACACGGTGGTCTGGCTGCCGCAGCAGAAGATCCTGTTCTCGGGTGACCTGGTCGAGTACGACGCCACGCCGTACACCGGCGATGCGTATCTCACCGACTGGCCGTCCACGCTCGATGCCATCGCGGCACTGCAGCCGCAGAAGCTCGTTCCGGGCCGCGGGGCGGCGCTGCAGTCGCCCGAGGCCGTGAGATCGGGTCTCGACGGCACGCGCGCGTTCGTGACGTCGATGTTCGAGTCCGTCAGGACGGGTGCGCGCGCCGGGCGCGACCTGCGGGCGGTCTATCGTGAAACCTACGAAGCGCTGAAGCCGCAGTTCGGGCATTGGGTGATCTTTGATCATTGCCTGCCGTTCGACGTCAGCCGTGCGTACGATGAGGCGACCGGCCATGTGCATCCGCGCATCTGGACCGCGCAGCGGGACAAGGACATGTGGCAGAGCCTCGAAGGCTAGCGACGCGCAACGAGGCTCCGGCGTGCCTTCCACGTACACCCCGCCCGAATATCCGTATGTTGACGCCGCCCGAGATCGCGGCGGGCGGGGTGGCGCGCACGCAGGTCGCAATCGTCGGTGCCGGGCCGGTCGGGCTGGCGGCGGCAATCGACCTGGCTCAGCAGGGCATTGCCTTCATCATCGTCGACGACAACAACACCGTGAGCGTCGGCTCGCGCGCGATCTGCTATGCCAAGCGTGCACTGGAGATCCTTGATCGCCTCGGCTGCGGCGAGCCGATCTGCGCGCGCGGCGTGAGCTGGAAAGTCGGCAAGGTCTACTTTCACGACGAGCTTGCCTACCAGTTCGACCTGCTGCCGGAGCCGGGCCACAAGCGGCCGGCCTTCGTCAATCTGCAGCAGTACCACCTCGAGGAAGCGCTGGTCGACCGCCTTGCAGCGCTCGGCCACGCGCGTGCGCTGGAGGAACAAGGCGGTCGGCATCGAGCAGGACGCAGCGGGGGCACGGCTGGACGTCGAGACGCCGGACGGTCGCTACACGATCGCCGCCGACTATGTCATCGCCGCCGATGGCGCACGCAGTCCACTGCGCGACATGCTGGGACTCGAATGGAAGGGCCAGGTGTTCCGCGACCGCTTCCTGATTGCCGACGTGCACATGAAGGCCGAGTTTCCGACCGAGCGCTGGTTCTGGTTCGACCCGCCGTTCCATCCCGGGCAATCGGCGCTGCTGCACCGGCAGGCCGACGATGTCTGGCGCATCGACTTCCAGCTCGGCTGGGACGCCGATCCGGACGAGGAGAAGCAGCCGGAGCGCGTGGTCCCGCGCATCCGGGCGATGCTGGGCGACGAACGACCGTTCGAGCTCGAGTGGGTCAGCGTCTACACGTTCCAGTGCCGACGTCTCGATCGCTTCGTGCATGGCCGCGTGATCTTCGTCGGCGACGCCGCGCATCAGGTTTCGCCCTTCGGCGCTCGTGGCGCCAACAGCGGCTTCCAGGACACCGACAACCTCGTCTGGAAGCTCGCGCGTGTGCTGCGTGGCCAGTCGCCGGCGTCGCTGCTCGCGAGCTATGACAGCGAACGCGTCGAGGCCGCCGACGAAAACCTCCTGAACTCGACGCGGGCGACCGACTTCATCACGCCGAAGAGCCCGGCGAGCCGCGTCTTTCGCGACGCGGTGCTGTCGCTGTCACAGCGTTTTGCGTTCGCTCGCCGCCTGGTCAACAGTGGCCGGCTGTCGATGCCGACCACGCATCGCGGCAGCCCGCTGTCGACGATCGATCGCGACGCATTCGCCGGTGCGATGGTGCCGGGTGCGCCTGCCGCCGACGCGCCGGTACGGGTGCGAGGCCGCATTGGCTGGTTGCTCGACGAAATTGGCGGGCACTTCGAACTGCTGGTCTTCGCGCCGGTGGCGCCGGCGGTCCTGGACGATCTGCAGCGCTCGCTGGGTGCCGAACTGCGCCTGCATGTGATCGCACAGCGTCTGACCGACGACAGAGCCGACTTACACGTGATGGAGGATGTGCAGGGGCTGGTACGGCAGCGCTACGACGGCGCCCCGGGAACCGCGTATCTGCTGCGGCCGGATCAGCATGTCGCAGCGCGCTGGCACAACGTCGATCCAACAGTGGTGCGCGAAGCGCTGGCGCGCGCGCAGGGCCGCACGGGACACTGAAATGTCGGACCCCCACGCTCACTTTGTTCGCTGCCCCCCGAGGGGGCGCTCGGTGCCCTTCGGGGCGGCCGGGCAGGCACCGAGATGACCCTCAATACCGAACCCAACATCGACGCGGCCGGACGACTTCTACCAGGCGCTGATCGATGCACACGCGGGTCTGACCGACGCGCAGAGCGCGGCACTGAACGCGCGCCTCATCCTGCTGCTGGCCAATCAGGTGGGTGACATCGACACCCTGCGCGCCGCGATCGCAGCGGCGCGTGAGGGACTGGACCGCTAGTCGCGTTTCGTCGCCAGCAGCGGCACGACGCCGTCGACCTCGATCGCGATCCGCTTGCGGCCGGCCTCGACCGCGGCGAGCGGAGGGACTTCGCGCAGCGTGTGCAGGCTGCGACGGGTCAGGTCCTGGTAACTGCGCGTGCCGCTCACCTTCCAGCTCACCTCATCGTCCGACAGTGTCCGGATCACCTTGGCGGGTGTGCCGACCGCGAGCGCGCGTGGCGGAATGACCATGCCGGCCTTGACGAAGGCGCAGGCCGCGACGATGGCCGACTCGCCGATGACGGCCTCGTCCATGACGACGGCGTTCATGCCGACCATCGCGTTCTTCCTGACCACGCAGCCGTGCAGGATCGCGCCGTGGCCGATGTGGCCGTCCTCCTCAACGACGGTGTCGGTGCCCGGGAAGCCGTGCATCACGCAGTTGTCCTGCACGTTGCTGCCACGCTCGAGGATGATGCGGCCGAAGTCGCCGCGCAGGCTCGCGTGCGGCGCGACGTAGCAGCCGGGCCCGACGATGACGTCGCCGATCAGCGTCGCCGTCGGATGCACGAACGCCGTCGGATCGACCACCGGCACCAATCCGTTGATTTCGTAGCAGGGCACGGCGTCTCCTATGCCTTTTCGTTGCTTTCTTTTGAAAAGGGGTCGGGCGCCCGGCCGCTCCGAAGCCCGACCCTCTAACTAGTCGCTGCGAGTGCACGTGCGAGCCGTAGGCTCGCGTACACGAGCAGCGCCTAACTTACATGCCAGCGCCTCTGGATGATGCGGAATCGGTTCGCGACGAACGCGCTGTCGGTGTAGCTCGCATTCGCGGAAGGGTTGGCTCCGGTTGCGTGGAAGTCCGAGAACGCGGCCGACTGGTTCACGAATACGTTGCTGGTAAGGTTGACTGACAGTGCCACTCCGGCGCGTAGCGTCGCGGCTGTCATCGCGTCGATGATCTCCTGCCGGGTCGAGTACAGGCCCACCGTCAGCGCGCCGTGTTCCTTCACGACTCGTTCTGACAGCGCTACAGCCGAGAGCGCATCCGGCACCTGGACGACAAAACTGATCGGGCCGAAGCGCTCCTGCATGTAGGCCGCCTCGTTGCCGGCATCGCACTTGAGCAGCACCGGTGCCCGCACCTGGGCGGCCGGGAACTCGGGATTCTCGATCCGGCGCGATGCCAGCACCACGTCAGCCAGCGTCGGGACGTTGTCGATCCGCGCCAGCGTATCGGGCGACTGGATCGCTCCGAGCACGGCCGTCGCGGTCGCCGGGTCGGAAAGGAACTTGTCAATCGCCACGCCAAGGTCGGCGGCGACCTGGTCGAAGCTCTTGTGGCCTTCATCGGTGTCGATACCACCGGCCGGGACGAAAAGATCCTGCGTCGTCGTGCACATCTGTCCCGAGTACAGGCACAGCGTGAACGCCAGGTTGCGCAGCATCGCCTTGTAGCTGTCGGTCGACTCGATCACGACGTTGTTGACTCCGGCGAGCTCCGCATAGACCTGAGCCTGGCGCGCGTGATCGATCAGCCAGCGTCCGAACGCATTGCTGCCGGTGAAGTCGATCGACTTCACGGCCGGATTCGTGGCGAGCGCCTGCGTGACCTTCGGGTCCTCGATCACCGCGAGCGTCAGCAGGTTGGGATCGATGCCGTTCTCACGCAGGACATCGCGCAGGATCCTCACGCTGATCGCGGCGGGCAGCACGGCATTCGGATGCGGCTTGACGATGACCGGGTTGCCGGTGGCCAGCGCGGCAAAGAGTCCCGGATAGGTGTTCCAGGTGGGAAACGTGGCGCAGCCGATCACGAGTGCGACGCCGCGCCCGACGACCTCGAAGCGCTTTTCCATCACCATCGGCGGGTTCTTGCCCTGCGGCTTTTCCCACCGCGCGCTGGCCGGCACGAAGCTCATCTCCCGGTACGCGTAGGTGATGGCTTCGAGGGCGCGGTCCTGCGCATGCGGCCCGCCCGCCTGGAACGCCATCATCCAGCCTTGTCCGGTCGTGATCATCACCGCGTGCGCGATTTCGAAGCTGGCCTTGTTGATGCGGACCAGGGCCTCGAGCAGGATGCCGGTACGCCCTTCGACGCCGAGCTGCTGCCACGCGGGCATGGCCGCGAGGCCCGCATCGATCAGCGCCTGCGGATCGCACAACGGATAACCGATGTCGAGCGTCACGCCATAGGGCGACTTTTCCGTTGTGGCCCACCCGAGCCGGCCCGGCTGGTCCAGCTCGAAGTGTTTGCCGCGGTGTCCGAGTGCGGCCGCCTTCCCGTCGTCGCTCGCTGTCTCGCCATAGACCTTGGGGCTCGGCTGCTCCGGGAACGCGGACCAGTAGCCGCGCGTGCGGATGGCGTCGAGCGCGCCGTCCAGCAATGTGCGGTGCCTTTCGAACAGTGGGTGGGTCAACTCGGTCTCCTGTGATTGGCGGTGGTGCGATGCGGCAGCGCTTGCGCGGGTGTTGAGCGGATGATGCGAACCGGATCGCGCAAGCATGACTTGTCAGCAGTGAACCGGCAAAGCTACTATTGATTGAACGGTCGGTCAACGAATCCGGCGCGTGCACGGCGCGTGTGCCGGTGACGCAGGACCCGACCGCGGAGACAATCCCCGATGGCTTACACGTTCGAGTCCGTCCGCCTCGACATGGCGGACGGTGTGGCGACCCTGACGCTCAACCGGCCCGACCGGTTGAACAGCTTCACCGTCGCCATGCATGGCGAAGTCCGTGCCGCCCTCGATGCGGTCGATGCGGACCGCTCCGTCCGTTGCCTGGTGTTGACCGGTGCCGGCCGCGGATTCTGTGCCGGCCAGGATCTCGCGGATCGGGCGGTGGCACCGGGTAGCGATGCTCTCGACCTCGGCGCGTCGATCGAGAACTACTACAAGCCGCTGTTGCTGCGACTGCGCGGCCTGCGCATGCCGACGATCTGCGCGGTCAACGGAGTGGCGGCCGGTGCCGGCGCGAACATCCCGTTCGCATGCGACCTGGTGCTCGCTGCACGGTCTGCGAGTTTCATTCAGTCCTTCTCAAAGCTCGGCCTGGTGCCGGATTGCGGCGGCACCTGGTGGTTGCCGCGACTGGTCGGACCGGCGCGTGCGATGGGCCTGACGCTGCTGGGCGATAAGGTCCCGGCGGCGCAGGCCGAGGCCTGGGGCCTGATCTGGCGATCCGTTGAAGACGATGAACTGATGCCGACCGTCGCGGCGCTTGCGCGCCAGCTGGCCGCGGGACCGACACAGGGGTACGTGAAGACGCGTCACGCGATCGATGCCGCGCTGGGACTTTCGTTCGCTGAAGCGCTCGACGTCGAACGCGACGCGCAGCGTGAACTCGGTCGCTCGGACGACTATCGCGAAGGTGTGACCGCGTTCATGGAGAAGCGCGCGCCGCGCTTCACGGGTAACTGACGATGGCCCAAGCACTCGGAAGTGATACGGTGATCGGCGTCATCGGCGCGGGGGCAATGGGCGCAGGCATTGCGCAGGTGGCGGCGCAGTCGGGGCATCGTGTCCTGCTGGCTGATGCACAGCCGGGTGCCGTGGCTCGCGCCGCCGCAACGATGGCGCAGAGCCTGCAGGCACTGGCGGAACGCGGCAAGCTGGGTGCGGAGGAGGCGCGCGCCGTGCCCGCGCGCATACAGCCGTCCGAGCTGATGGACTTCGCTGCCTGCGGGCTCGTGATCGAGGCGGTCGTCGAGGACCTCGACGTCAAGCGCTCCTTGCTGAGGCAACTTGAAGCGATCGTCGGGCAGGACTGCATTCTCGCGACCAATACCTCGTCACTGTCGGTGACAGCGATCGCCGCGGGTATGGAGCACCCGCACCGCGTCGTCGGCATGCACTTCTTCAATCCGGCCACGCGCATGAAACTGGTCGAAGTGATCAGCGGCGTCGAGACAACGCCCGAAGTCGCTGAGGCCGTATTCGCCACCGCCGAGGCGTGGGGCAAGAAAGCGGCGTATGCGAAGTCGACACCGGGCTTCATCGTCAATCGCATCGCGCGACCCTTCTATGGCGAGGCGTGGCGCGCGTACACCGAGGGTGCGGCCGATGCGGCCACCATCGACGCGATCGTGCGCGACTGCGGCGGTTTTCCGATGGGCCCGTTCGAGCTGATGGATCTCATCGGCCATGACGTGAACTTCGCGGTCAGCAAATCGGTGTTCGACGCGACCTTCGGTGAGCGTCGCTACGCGCCGTCGCTGGCGCAGCAGGAACTCGTGCGCGCCGGCCGGTTGGGACGCAAGACGGGCCATGGCATCTACGACTATCGCGAAGGGGCGAAGCGGCCGACACCCCGCGTGGAGGCGGGTGCCGAACCGGTGCAGCGCGTGGTTGCGGTCGGATCGCTCGGCATCGCCACGCCGATCATCGCGCGGCTGGAACGCGCCGGCATCGACGTCGTGCGCGTGCAGGGTCCGCGCGCCGCGCAGGAGGTTTCGTCCGGCTGGCTGGAGATCGGCGCCGCGCGCCTGATGATGACCGATGGGCGCCCGGCAACACGCCGGGCGATGGAGGACCAGCATGAACACCTCGTGCTGTTCGACCTGGCGCTTGACTATGCGAAGACGCCGCGCCTCGGGCTGGCCCCCGCCGACCAGTGCGGCCAGGCGGCCTTCCGATCGGTCTGCGCGACACTCGGCCGGGCCGGGTTCGCGTGTTCACCACTCGACGATGTCGCCGGACTGGTCGTGCTGCGGCTGATCGCGATGCTGGTCAACGAAGCGGCCGATGCCGTGGCGTATGGCGTGTGCAGCCCGGAGGCGATCGACGTGGCGATGCGCTACGGCGTCAACTACCCGCGCGGGCCGATGGAGTGGTCGGAACAGGTGGGGCTTGCGGTCTTTGCGCGCGCGCTCGCGAACCTGCGCGAACACTATGGCGAGGAGCGCTATCGCACATCGTCGCTGATCGCACGCAAGGGCTACACGGGAGCTGGATTTCATGGATGACAAGCAGCATCATGATCCGCACGCAATTGCCGAGGCGGTGAAGCTCGGCATGTTCATGGACGATGCCGCCTCGCGCGGGCTCGGCATGCAGATCGAGGCGGTCGGACCGGGCTATGCACGCATTTCCATGACAGTGCGGCCCGACATGCTGAACGGCTTCAAGATCTGCCACGGCGGCTTCATCACGACGCTGGCGGACTCGGCTTTTGCGTTCGCCTGCAACAGCTACAACGAACTTACGGTCGCATCCGGCATCGTCGTCGATTTCCTCGCGCCCGCGCATGAAGGAGACCGCCTGACGGCCGAATGCCACGAGGTCGCGCTGACGGGACGTACCGGCGTGTACGACATCAAGGTCACCAACCAGGACGGCAAGGCCGTCGTCGTTATGCGGGGCCGCTCGCACACGATGAAGGGCAAGCACGTCGTGCAGCTCTGACAAGGGGAACCCACGATGCCGGTCAAGAAGCCATCGCCCACGGACCTCGAGCCGATCGAGCGCGCCCCGCGTGCCGAGTTGCAGGCACTTCAGCTCGAACGCCTGCGCTGGTCGCTCGCGCACGCGTACGACCACGTGCCGCATTACCGGGCGAAGTTCGACGCGGCCAAAGTGAAGCCGTCGGACCTGAAGTCGCTCGTCGATCTGGCGAAGTTTCCCTTCACGACCAAGAAGGACCTGCGCGACAACTATCCGTTCGGCATGTTTGCCGTGCCGCGCGAGAAGGTCGTGCGCGTGCACGCGTCGAGCGGCACGACCGGCAAGCCGACCGTGGTCGGCTATACCGCGAAGGACATCGACACCTGGGCCACGGTGATGGCACGCTCGATCCGCGCCGCCGGTGGTCGCGCCGGCGACATGGTGCATGTGTCGTACGGCTATGGACTCTTCACCGGTGGCCTCGGCGCGCACTACGGGGCCGAGAAGCTCGGCTGCACGGTCATTCCGATCTCCGGCGGAATGACCGAGCGGCAGGTGCAGATCATTGCGGACTTCAAGCCCGACATCATCATGGTGACACCGTCGTACATGCTGGCGATCGCCGAGGAGATGGAAAAGCAGGGCATGGACCCGAAGAAGTCGTCACTGCAGATCGGCATCTTCGGCGCCGAGCCCTGGACGCCGGCGATGCGTGCGGCGATCGAAGCCAAGACCTCGCTCGACGCGATCGACATATACGGCCTGTCGGAGATCATTGGTCCGGGGGTAGCGCAGGAGTGCATCGAGACCAAGGACGGACTGACGGTCTGGGAGGATCACTTCTATCCCGAGATCATCAACCCGGACACCGGCGAAGTGCTGCCCGAAGGCGAGAAGGGCGAACTCGTGTTCACCTCGCTCAC
The DNA here is from genome assembly GCA_963724365.1 of uncultured beta proteobacterium. Classification (GTDB taxonomy): domain Bacteria; phylum Pseudomonadota; class Gammaproteobacteria; order Burkholderiales; family Burkholderiaceae_F; genus JALORV01. The sequence goes on from CAVRUR010000009.1 coordinate 81,319, forward strand.
CAAGGAAGCTCTGCCGATGGTGCGGTACCGGACCCGCGACCTTACGCGGCTGCTGCCGCCAACCGCGCGCAGCATGCGGCGCATCGAGAAGATCACCGGCCGCTCCGACGACATGCTGATCATCCGCGGCGTGAACCTCTTCCCGACACAGGTCGAGGAACTGATCCTGAGGCAGCCCGAGCTCGAGCCGTACTACACGCTCGAGGTGACGCGCCCCGGCAACATGGACGAGCTGACCGTGCACGTCGAGATGGGCACCGAGCTTTCAAACGGCAGCCAGGAGGTGCGCCACGCTGCCGCGCGCAAGCTGGAACACAACGTCAAGGCATATATCGGCATCAGTGCCACGGTGCGGCTGGCGCTGCCGATGGGACTGGAGCGTTCGGTCGGCAAGGCAAAACGCATCATCGACCGCCGGCCGAAACAGTAGAGAGGCAGACCATGTACACGCAGGCGATGGACATCCCGTCCCCCGACCGGGACGACGCGATGAAGTCACGCGGTCCTACGTCACTCAAGGACGCGGAGTACGAGGCCGAATTCGACGCCAGGGTTGCGCGCGGGGAATTCATTGAGGCCAAGGACTGGATGCCCGAGGGCTACCGCAAGACGCTGGTCCGGCAGATCAGCCAGCACGCGCACAGCGAGATCGTCGGCATGCTGCCGGAAGGCAACTGGATCACGCGCGCGCCGACACTGAAGCGCAAGGCCATCCTGCTCGCGAAAGTGCAGGACGAGGGCGGCCACGGCATGTATCTGTACGCAGCCGCGGAGACGCTCGGCGTGGCGCGCGACGACCTGGTCGACGCTCTGCATTCGGGCAAGGCCAAGTATTCGTCGATCTTCAACTACCCGACGCTCAACTGGGCCGACATCGGCGTCATCGGCTGGCTGGTCGACGGCGCCGCGATCATGAACCAGATCCCGCTGTGCCGTTGCTCGTACGGCCCGTATGCGCGCGCAATGATCCGCATCTGCAAGGAAGAGTCGTTCCACCAGCGCCAGGGCTACGACCTGCTGCTGACAATGATGAAGGGCACCGCCGAGCAGCGCGCGTTGGTGCAGGACGCCGTGAACCGCTGGTGGTGGCCGAGCCTGATGATGTTCGGCCCGCACGACAAGGACTCGACGCACTCTGGCGATTCAATCAAGTGGGGCATCAAGCGCATCAGCAACGATGATCTGCGACAGAAATTCGTCGACGCCACAGTGCCTCAGGCCAAGGTGCTGGGCGTCAAGCTTCCCGATCCGGACCTGAGCTTCAACGAGGAACGTGGCCACTGGGACTTCGGCACCATCGACTGGACCGAATTCTGGAATGTCGTCAACGGCCACGGACCGTTGAACCGCGACCGCCTGGCCGACCGCGTGCAGGCCTGGGACGACGGCGCCTGGGTGCGCGAAGCGGCACTTTCGCACGCCGACAAACAGCGCCGCCGCGACCGCCTCGCGGCGTGACCGAATCAGGAGGAGTGAAATGAACGAAGCCAGTCCGCCAGTGGCCGCTTTGGGAGGTTTTTATAAGCAGCAAGAACGGCCTCGACCACAAGCACTGCGGCAGCGTGCACGCGCCCGACGCGAAGATGGCGCTGGGCAACGCGCGCGACGTCTACACGCGGCGACTCGAGGGCGTCAGCATCTGGGTCGTGCGGGCCGATCAGATCGTCGCGAGCGATCCGGATGCCAAGCCGGAGATGTTCGATCCGGCTGAAGACAAGATCTACCGGCACCCGACGTTTTACAAGCTGCCGGATGAAGTCAACCACATGTGAACGCCCGATGAAGCTACTGCGCGTCCCGATCTGCCGTCTGCGCTGCTCGCTGTACTGCTCAGTACAGGTCCGCTGCTCGACGGCATCTCGGGCCTGCTCGCGACGCTTCCTCGGGCATTCATCTGGAGAGAAGCGATGAGCACGACCACCGCGGCGAGCGCCGCCCACATCGACTACGTGTTGAGCATTGCCGATACGTCGCTGATCCTCGGCCAGCGCCTGTCGGAGTGGTGCGGTCACGGCCCGGTTATCGAGGAAGACATTGCGCTGACCAACGTTGCGCTGGATCTGATCGGACAGGCGCGCCTGTTGCTGACTCATGCCGGCAGGCTGGAAGGCCGGGGTCGCGACGAGGACCAGCTCGCGTTCCTGCGCACCGAGCCGCAGTATCGAAACCTGGCGATCGTCGAGCTGCCCAATGGTGACTTCGGCCGCACGATCCTGCGCAACTTCCTCGTCGCCGCGTGGCAGCAGGCGCTGTGGCAGCGGCTTACGACCTCAAGCGATGCCGAACTCGCGGCGATTGCATCGAAGAGTCTGAAGGAGACCCGTTATCACCTGCAGCACGCCTCGGACTGGGTCGTGCGCCTGGGTGACGGCAACGACGAGTCGCACGCTCGCATGCGGCGCGCACTCGACACCCTCTGGCCGTACACCGCCGAATTCTTCAGCGCCTCGGCCGGGGACCAGGCCGTCGAAGCCGCCGCGATCGGGCCTGCCTGGCCGGCGCTCGAGCCGGCCTGGGATACCGTCGTACGGCCGGTCCTCGAAGTGGCGACGCTGTCAGCACCCGCGCGCACGCCGTTCATGTCGCGCGGCAAGCACGGCCAGCACACCGAATACATGGGCCATTTGATGACCGAAATGCAGTACCTGCAGCGAACCTATCCGGGCGGCACGTGGTGACAGGCACTTCGATCACCGCTGTGCAGGCCTGGGCGATCCTTGGCCGCGTCCCCGATCCCGAGATCCCCGTCATTTCGGTGACCGAGCTCGGCATCGTGCGCGACGTGCAGGCAATCGACGATGTCGTCGACGTCGTGGTGACGCCAACCTACTCGGGATGCCCGGCAACTGAGGTGATCGAGCGCTCGATCCGCGAAGCACTGACCGCGGCGGGCGCAGCACAGGTGCGTGTGACGACGCAACTGGCGCCTGCGTGGACCACGGACTGGATCGAGCCGCAGGCCCGGGAAAAGCTCCGGACCTACGGCATCGCGCCGCCCGGGATGAGAGGCGCAGGCCAGGCGCAACCGCTTCAGTTCGTGCCCCGCATCGACTGTCCCCGCTGCGGCAGCGCCGACACGGAGCGCCTTTCGCAGTTCGGCGCCACCGCCTGCAAGGCGCTCTATCGCTGTCGCGCCTGCCGCGAACCGTTCGAGTACTTCAAGCCACTTTGAACAAGTTCCATTGATCATGTCTCATAGAACCAGATCGCAATGACTCCCCGCTTCCATTCCCTTCGCATCGCCGAGGTGCGGCGCGAAACCCAGGACTGCGTCAGCCTCCGGTTCGAAGTTCCGCGCGACGTGGCCGACGACTATCGCTTCGTCCAGGGCCAGCACCTCGCGCTGCGCACGCGTCTCGACGGCGAGGAAATGCGTCGCTCGTACTCGATCTGCGCCGGCTGCGACGATGGCGAACTGCGCGTGGCCGTCAAGAAGGTGCCGGGCGGGCGCTTTTCGGTGTGGGTCAACGAACGGCTGAAGCCGGGCGATGCCATCGACGTGATGACGCCCGAGGGCCGCTTCTTTACGCCGCTGGCTGCGGAGCACGACCGCAACTATGTGGCGTTCGCTGCCGGCAGCGGCATCACACCTGTGCTGTCACTGATACGCACGACGCTGGCGCGCGAGCCGCGCTCGCGCTTCACGCTGGTGTACGGCAATCGCCGGCAGGCGAATGTGATGTTTCATGAGGCGCTCGAAGACCTGAAGGACCGCTATCTGACGCGCTTCCGTCTTTACAACGTGTTCTCGCGCGAAGAGCAGGACGTCGAGATCTTCAACGGCCGGATCGACACCGCCAAGGTGAGGCAATTCCTGGCGACGCTGATCCCGGCCACGACGATCGACGAAGCGTTCATCTGCGGACCGGCATCGATGATCGACGAAGTGGAGCAGGCGCTGATCACTGCCGGCGTGGCGCGCGACCACGTGCACGTCGAACGCTTCGGCGTGCCGGGGGCCGCGGCCGCTGCGCCGATCGACGACACCGAGGCGGCCGAGGCGAAGCTCACGCTGATCATCGACGGCGTCAAGCGCGAGGTCGACTTCCATCGCGGCCAGCATTCGATACTTGAGGCGGGGCGCGCAGCGGGGCTCGATTTGCCGTACTCGTGCAAGGGAGGCATGTGCAGCACCTGCCGTGCCAAGCTGCTCGATGGCCAAGTGAAAATGGCGAAGAACTACGCGCTTGAGCCGCACGAAGTGACGGCAGGCTATGTGCTGACCTGCCAGTCCTACCCGTTGACCGAGCGGGTGCTGATCTCCTACGACGAAAGATAGACGTGGCACGGACGAAGGCAGCGAGCTTCGAAGCACAGCGCGGCGCGATCCGAGATGCGGCGGCGCGGCTCTTCGCCGACAAGGGCTACGCCTCGGCCTCGATCGCCGACATCGCTGCGGCGTGCGGCGTGTCCAAGGCACTGCTTTATCACTATTACCGTGACAAGGAACACCTGCTGCACGATATCGCGGAGAGCTACGTCGAGCGCCTGCAGGCGATCGTCGAGGAAGTGCGGGACGAGGCGCTGTCGCCGGCCGCGCGCATGCGACAACTGATCGCGCGCTTCATGCACGAGTACGAGCACTCGGCAGCGCGTCATCGCGTGCTGGTGCAGGACGTTAAGTACCTCTCCGCGCGCATCGCACCCGCGTCGTTGCCCGCCAGCGCGGCGTGGTTGACGGCTTTGCGCAGGTGATCGGCGAACTCGCGCCGGCAGCCGCCAACCCCGCGCTGCGCAAGCCTCTGACGATGATCCTGTTCGGAATGATGAACTGGACGTTCACGTGGTTCAGCGATCGCGGCCCGCTGCGCTACGACGATCTCGCTCCGGTCGTGGCAGATCTGTTCCTCGGTGGCCTCGGCCGGCTTCGTGCCGTGGATGGCGGAACGGCCATTGCAGCACCTGTTGCAGCACCGGTGGCAGCGCGGCGTCCGCGCGCGCGGACGCAATCCATGAAGGCGATCGCATGACCGACGTATTTCTCTGCGACGGCGTGCGCACGCCGATCGGCCGCTACGGCGGTGCGCTGGCCGGCATCCGCACCGATGACCTGGCAGCGGTGCCATTGCGCGCGCTGGTCGCGCGCCATCCGAAGGTGGACTGGGCCGCACTGGACGATGTGTACTTCGGCTGTGCAAATCAGGCCGGCGAAGACAACCGCAACGTCGCTCGCATGGCCGTGCTGCTGGCGGGCCTGCCGACCGAGGTTCCGGCCGCGACGGTCAACCGGCTGTGCGGCTCGAGCATGGACGCAGTGGCCAGCTGCGCCCGCGCGATCCGCGCCGGCGAGGCCGAGCTGATGATCGCGGGCGGTGTCGAGGGCATGACACGGGCGCCCTTTGTGATGCCCAAGGCCGACAGTGCCTATGCGCGAGCCAATACGGTGTACGACACCACGCTCGGGTGGCGTTTCATCAACCCGGCGTTCAAGCAGCAGTTCGGCGTCGACTCGATGCCTGAAACCGCCGAGAACGTCGCCGCAGAGTTCGGCATTGCCCGGGTTGATCAGGACATGTTTGCATTGCGGTCGCAGCAGCGCTATGCGGCCGCCAGGGCGAAGGGCTATTTCACCGGAGAAATCGTCCCGGTCACGATTGCGGGCCGCAAGGGCGACATCGTGGTGCTTGACGATGAACATCCGCGTGAGACCACCCTCGAAGCGCTCGCAAAACTTAAAGGCGTCGTGCGTCCGGACGGCACGGTGACGGCGGGCAACGCGTCCGGCATCAACGACGGCGCGGTGGCACTGCTGATCGGCAGTGAAGCGGCGGCTGTGCGCCACAGGCTGACGCCGCTGGCACGCATCGTCGGCGCGGCCACGGCCGGCGTGCCTCCACGCATCATGGGCATCGGGCCGGCCCCGGCCACGAAGAAGCTGCTTGCGCGCCACGGCCTGACGATCGACCAGGTTGAAGTCATCGAGCTGAACGAGGCGTTTGCGGCCCAGGCGCTCGCGGTCACGCGCCAGCTCGGGCTGGCCGACGACGCTTCGCATGTGAACGCCAACGGCGGAGCGATCGCGATCGGTCATCCGCTCGGTGCGTCCGGAGCGCGCATCGTGCTGACCGCGGCACGCCAGCTCATCGCCAGTGGCGGTCGTTATGCGGTGGCGACCATGTGCATCGGAGTCGGGCAGGGGATCGCCCTTCTTGTTGAACGGGTGTGAATTTGTTGTGATGCGGGTCTGAGGATTTTCAACCGCGGCCATTGCCGACACTACGGCGAGGCTGCGTCCAACGAAGACGAGGAGACACATGAAGTTCGCTCTGAAGATCATTTCCGTCGCTGCGGCGGCGCTTGCTGCCGGCACCACGCTGGCGCAGGACATCAAGGTCGGCGTCACGCTATCGGCGACGGGGCCGGCCGCCTCGCTCGGCATCCCAGAGCGCAATACCTTCGCGCTGGTGCCGCAGACCATCGGCGGCCAGAAGGTGCAGTACATCGTGCTCGACGACGCCTCCGACACCACGACGGCGGTGAAGAATGCACGCAAGCTCATTACCGAGGACAAGGTCGACGTGCTGGTCGGGTCGACGATCACGCCGAATTCGCTGGCGATGATCGATGTTGCGGCCGAGAGCGAGACGCCGATGGTCTCGATGGCGGCGTCGAGCCGCATCGTCGAGCCGGTCGACGCGAAGAAGCGCTGGGTGTTCAAGACGCCGCAGAACGACCAGCAGATGGCGCTGGTCATCGTCGGCGACATGATCAATCGCGGCGTGAAGACCGTCGGCTTCATCGGCTTCGCTGACGCTTACGGCGAAGGCTGGTGGAACGAGTTCAACAAGATCGCCGAAACGCGCGGGCTGAAGGTCCTGGCGAACGAGCGTTACAACCGTGCCGACACGTCGGTGACCGGACAGGTGCTCAAGCTGATGGCTTCCAAGCCGGATGCCATCCTGATCGCCGGGGCGGGTACACCGGCCGCGCTGCCGCAGAAGACGCTCAAGGAACGCGGCTACGCCGGCAAGATCTACCAGACCCACGGCGTCGCGAACAATGACTTCCTGCGCGTCTGCGGCAAGGATTGCGAAGGCACGCTGCTGCCCGCCGGACCGGTGCTGGTCGCAGCACAACTGCCGAACGACCATCCGGTGAAGAAGTCGGCGCTGGCATATATCGATGCCTACGAGAAGGTGCACGGCAAGGGCAGCGTCTCGACCTTCGGTGCGCATGGCTGGGACACCGGTCATTCTGCTGCAGATCGCGATTCCCGAGGCGCTGAAGAAGGCAAAGCCCGGCACCAAGGAGTTTCGCGTCGCATTGCGTGATGCGCTGGAAAACGTGAAGAACGCCGCCGGTGCGCACGGCATCTTCAACATGAGCCCGAAGGATCACCTCGGTCTCGACCAGCGTGCCGCGGTGATGGTGATGATCAAGAACGGGGCGTGGGAGTTGCAGAAGTAGGGGCGAGCGGACGCAGGGTGCGTATGCGGCGCTGTCGCGGGCTGCAGTCGCCTGCGTCATGCCACGACCGAGCCGGGAGTCGCCCGGCGGCGAGTGACTTTCTTTGCTTCGCCAAAGAAAGTCACCAAAGAAAGGCGACCGCACGAGGCCGGCCTTCGGCTCCCCTTGCGCTGCAGAGCGTCAGCGGGCCGGGCGCGAAACTCGCTCCCTGCGCTCGCTCAGACACGCGCCCGGCACGTCCCCGCTGCCACCCCGCACCGCTGCGGCGTCCCCGAGCGGACTACTACCTGCCTCATGCCACGGGCAGCCGCGGCACAGTTGCGTTGCTGTCGAAAGCGCCGCGCAGTCCTGAAGCGCGGGGCGGATGAACGAAAGTGCTGGTCGAGAAGCGCCCAGCAGCGCATGCAGTCAGTAGACTGAAAGCACGATGAACTTTGACATTGCCCTACTGCTCGCGCAGGACGGCATCACCAACGGCGCGATCTATGCGCTGCTCGCGCTCGCGTTGGTGCTGGCGTTCGCGGTCACGCGGGTGATCTTCATTCCGCAGGGCGAGTTCGTTGCATACGGTGCGCTGACGCTGGTTGCATTGCAGGCGGGTCGGGTGCCGGGAACGATCTGGCTGTTGCTGGCAGCGGGGACCACGGTCGCGCTCGTCGAGGCGGTTGCGGCGGCGCGCTCGCGCGAGTGGCGCCGCTACGCCTGGGTGGCGTTGTGGAATCTCGCGTATCCGCTGGCGCTCTGGGCGCTGCTGCGCGTCGTGCCGCTGACGCAGTGGCCGATGCCGCTGCAGATTTTGCTGGCGCTGGCGATCGTCGTTCCGCTCGGGCCTATGGTGTACCGACTGGCGTACCAGCCGCTGGCCGAGGCATCGGTGCTGATCCTGCTGATCGTCTCGGTCGCGGTGCACGTGGTGATGGTCGGACTTGGCCTGCTGGTCTTCGGGGCCGAGGGTTCACGCACGCCGCCGTTTTCGGAAGGAACGATCCAGTTGGGCGCGCTGACCGCGAGTGCGCAGTCGCTGTGGGTCATCGGCTGTTCACTGGCGCTGATCGTGGTGCTGTATCTGTTCTTCGAGCGCACGTTGTACGGCAAGGCCCTGCGTGCGACGGCTGTCAATCGCCGCGGCGCGAGATTGATGGGCATACCGACGGAGTTCGCGGGCAAGCTTTCCTTCTTCCTCTGTGCGCTGATCGGTGCGTTGTCGGGCATCCTGATCGCGCCGATCACGACGATCTACTACGACACCGGATTCCTCATTGGACTGAAGGGGTTCGTCGGCGCAATCGTCGGCGGTCTCGCGAGCTATCCGATCGCCGCCGCCGGGGCTTTGCTGGTCGGCCTGCTCGAGTCGTACTCGTCGTTCTGGGCCAGCGCCTACAAGGAGGTGATCGTCTTCACGCTGATCATTCCGGTACTGCTGTGGCGGTCGCTGCGGACGCATCACGTCGAGGAGGACGAGTGATGCGCGGAGTGCGCTCGTCTTGGCTCGTGGCTGCGTTCCTGCTGGCGCTGGTGGTGGCTCCGCTCGTGCTGCCCGAGTTCTGGATCACGCTGGCGAACTACATCGGCCTGTATGCGCTGGTCGCGCTCGGCCTGGTGCTGCTGACCGGGGTCGGCGGCCTGACATCGTTCGGGCAGGCGGCGTTCGTTGGACTCGGTGCCTACACGACGGCCGTGCTGACGACCACGACCGGCTTGCCGGGCGGGCTGGCCTGGCTCGGCGCGTCGCCGTGGCTGGCCTTGCTGGTCGGTTTTGCGATCACGATAGCCGTCGCGGCGGCGCTCGGTTCGCTGACGCTGAAGCTGTCCGGCCACTATCTTCCGCTCGGGACGATCGCGTGGGGCATCAGCCTCTCCCTGCTCTTCGGCACGTCGGAATTGCTCGGCGGTTATACCGGTCTGACCGGCATCCCGCCGATCACGATCTTCGGCATCTCGCTGGAATCGGGACGCGGCATCTACTACCTGATCTGGGCCTTCCTTCTTGCCGGCGTGTTCACATCGCGCAACCTGCTCGATTCGCGCGAGGGACGGGCAATCCGTGCGCTGAAGGGCGGGATGGTGATGGCCGAGTCGATGGGCGTGAACACGTCGGCGTCGCGCATGGTGGCGTTCGTTCTCGCCGCGCTGATGGCGTGTGCGTCCGGGTGGCTCTATGCGCACATGCAGCGCTTCGTGAATCCGACGCCGTTCTCGCTGCACGTCGGCATCGAGTACCTGTTCATGGCAGTGATCGGAGGCGCCGGTTACGTCTGGGGGGCGTTGCTCGGCGCGGCCGTGATCACAATCTCGAAGACCTGGCTGCAGGACATCCTGCCGCATATCGTCGGCCAGGCGGGCAACTTCGAGGTCATCGTGTTCGGCATGCTGATGATCGTCATCCTGCAGCGCGCGCCGGACGGGCTGTGGCCGGTGATCACGCGGCGCTTCCCGGTGCGGCAGTCGCGACGGGTGATTGCGCCGGAGGTTCCGCCGCTGGCGCGGCGCCCAGTGCCCGCGGCCGGCGAGCCGCTGCTCGAGGTACAGGGTGCGACCAAGCGCTTCGGCGGGTTGGTCGCAGTCAACGCCATGGACCTGCGCGTCAACGCCGGCCAGATCGTCGCGCTGATCGGTCCCAACGGCGCCGGCAAGAGCACGATGTTCAACCTGATCTCCGGCGTGCTCGATGCCTCTGCGGGAAGCTTCCGCTTCCGCGGCTTCGATGTCGCCGGGCGTTCGTCGCGCGAGATTGCACGACTGGGACTGTCGCGCACCTTCCAGCACGTGCGACAGCTGCCGCAGATGTCGGTGGCTGACAACGTGGCGATCGGTGCACACCGGCGCGAGTACCCGGGGCTGCTCGCCGGCGTATTCGGCGGCGCGTGGCGGCTGGACCGCCGCGACGAGGCCAAGCTGCTGGCCGAGGCGGCGCGCCAGATCGAGCGCGTCGGCCTCGCCGATCACATGTTCGACGCAGCGGGATCGCTGCCGCTCGGCAAGCAACGCATCCTGGAGATAGCGCGTGCGCTGGCATCCGACCCCTGTCTGCTGCTGCTGGACGAACCGGCAGCCGGCCTGCGCTACCTCGAGAAGCGCGCCCTGGCCGACCTGCTGCGCAAGCTCCGTGCGGAGGGCCTGTCCATCCTGCTGGTCGAACACGACATGGACTTCGTGATGGGGCTGGTCGATCTCGTCACGGTGATGGATTTCGGCCAGAAGATTGCCGAAGGACGGCCCGATGAGGTACAGCGCGACCCGCGCGTGCTCGAGGCCTATCTGGGCGGCATCGAAGAGACCGAAGCGGTGGCACAGGGATGACGACGCGCCTGCTCGAAGTGCGCGACCTGTCCGTGACCTATGGACAGGTGGCCGCGCTTGCCAAGGCGAACCTCGATGTCGACGCCGGCTGCATCGTCACGGTGATCGGCCCGAACGGTGCCGGCAAGACCACGCTACTGGCGGCAATCATGGGGGCCCTGCCGACCAACGGCGCGGCGCGCGGTATCGTGCGATTTGCAGGCGACGATGGCGCGCGCGCCTCGCTCGAGCAGCGTGTCGCACGCGGCATGACGCTGGTACCCGAAAAGCGCGAGCTCTTCGGCGAGATGACAGTCGAGGACAACCTGCTGCTCGGGGCTTTCCAGCGTTATCGCTCCGGTCAGCGTGACCACGGCCAGACGATGCAGGAAGTGTTCACGCTGTTCCCGCGGCTGCTGGAACGCCGCACGCAACTCGCCGGCACGCTGTCCGGCGGCGAACGGCAGATGCTCGCCATCGGGCGGGCGCTGATGGCCCGGCCGACGCTGCTGATGCTCGACGAGCCTTCGCTGGGACTGGCGCCACGCATCGTGCGAGAGATCTTCCACATCATCGTCGAGTTGCGCCGGCGCGGCGTGTCGATCCTGCTGGTCGAGCAGAACGCGCGGGCGGCGCTGCAGATCGCCGACCACGCCTACGTGCTCGAAACGGGTGAAGTCGTGCTCGACGGTCCGGCCGATCAGCTGGCCCACGATCCGCGGGTCATCGAGAGCTATCTCGGCCTCGGCCAGAAACACTGATTCGCGGCCGTCGGTCCCATTGGTGTATCGTCGTCGGCGCGTTGGGGGTATCGCGGCGTTCGCGATTGAGAGAGTCCCCTCGAACCTGAACCGGTTGACACCGGCGGAGGGAAACGCGCCAGCCGTCCCGGCGCTGTCGTCTCCTCCGCCCAGGCAAGGAGTACACCTATGAGCGCCAATCCGAAGTTCATGGCCGCGACCGCCCAGGTCGACGAGGCCGCGGTCCAGCCCCTGCCAAAGTCCCGCAAGGTCTACGTCGGCGGCTCGCGACCTGATTTGCGCGTGCCGATGCGAGAGATCGCACAAAGCGACACCCCGACCACATCGGGCACGGAGGAAAACCCGCCACTGATGGTGTACGACACATCGGGGCCCTACACGGACCCGTCGATCAAGGTCGACATCCGGTCCGGGCTGGCAGCGACCCGAGCCCCATGGATTGCCGATCGCGACGACACCGAGTCGCTGGCAGGGCCGACATCGCGCTTCGGCGTCGAGCGCCTGCACGATCCGAAGTTGGCCGAGCTGCGCTTCAACCTGCATCGCAAGCAGCGCCGCGCCCGGGCTGGCGCCAACCTCAGTGGGAACGTGACGCAGATGCATTACGCGCGCCGCGGCATCATCACGCCGGAGATGGAATTCATCGCCATCCGCGAGAACCAGAATGTCGAGCGGTTCTCGGACATGCTGCGGCGACAGCACCCGGGCATGAGCTTCGGCGCGAGTCTGCCCAAGCTGATCACGCCGGAGTTCGTGCGCGACGAAGTGGCCCGCGGCCGCGCGATCATCCCGGCCAACATCAATCACCCCGAGACCGAGCCGATGATCATCGGCCGTAACTTCCTGGTGAAGATCAACGCCAACATCGGCAACTCGGCGGTGACGTCGTCGATCGGCGAGGAAGTCGAGAAGATGACCTGGGCGATCCGCTGGGGTGCGGACACCGTGATGGATCTGTCGACGGGCAAGCACATCCACGAGACGCGCGAGTGGATTCTTCGCAACAGTCCCGTGCCGATCGGCACCGTGCCGATCTACCAGGCACTGGAAAAGGTCGACGGCAAGGCTGAGGAGCTGACCTGGGAGATTTTCCGCGACACGCTGGTCGAACAGGCCGAGCAGGGCGTGGACTACTTCACGATCCACGCCGGCGTGCGGCTGCCGTACATCCCGATGACAGCGAAGCGCATGACCGGCATCGTCTCGCGCGGCGGGTCGATCATGGCCAAGTGGTGCCTGTCGCATCACCGCGAGAGCTTTCTTTACACGCACTTCGAGGAGATGTGCGAGCTGATGAAGGCCTACGACGTCGCGTTCTCGCTCGGCGACGGACTGCGTCCCGGCTCGATCTACGACGCCAACGACGAGGCGCAGATGGCCGAGCTGGCCACCCTCGGTGAGCTCACGCAGGTCGCCTGGAAGCACGACGTGCAGGTCATGATCGAGGGGCCGGGCCATGTGCCGATGCACATGATCAAGCACAACATGGACGAACAGCTGCGCCTGTGCCACGAGGCGCCGTTCTATACGCTGGGACCCCTGACGACGGACATCGCGCCGGGCTACGACCACATCACCAGCGCGATTGGCGCGGCGATGATCGGCTGGTACGGCACCGCGATGCTCTGCTACGTCACGCCCAAGGAGCATCTGGGCCTGCCGAACAAGAAGGACGTCAAGGACGGCATCATGGCCTACAAGGTCGCCGCTCATGCGGCCGATCTTGCCAAGGGCCATCCAGGCGCGCAGCTGCGCGACAACGCACTTTCAAAGGCGCGTTTCGAGTTCCGCTGGGAAGACCAGTTCAACCTCGGACTCGATCCCGACACCGCGAAGGATTTCCACGACGAGACGCTGCCCAAGGACGCGATGAAGTCCGCGCACTTCTGCTCGATGTGCGGTCCGCACTTCTGCAGCATGAAGATCACGCAGGACGTGCGCGACTACGCGGCCAAGCAGGGCGTCAGCGCGGAGCAGGCGCTGTCCGCGGGCATGCAGGAAAAGGCGGTGGAGTTCGTGCAGAAGGGCGGCGAGATCTATCGTCGCGCGTGATTCAGTCTTAGAACCGGGCCGCGCCTGCGAATAGTGTCAAGAGCCCGACACATGGCGACGGGACGAGACGACGCAATCTCAATCGCGCCAATGCCAATGGTCCCTACACATGCAGTGGCGCGCGAACGCGTAACCGGCTCTCTCGGGGAGAGGTGATGCTCAATCGATGGCAGTTCATCCTTGTGGTCTTGTTGGCGACGGCCACGTTGGTGCTCGTGATCGCCAACATGGCGCTGTTCTCGCGCAACCGTCTGCAGCAGCAGGAGATCAGCGATCGCCAGCTGTATGTCCAGCAGACTGCGCAGCTTGAGGGCCTATATCAGCAACTGATCCGCGGCATCGCGGAACTGTCGGCCCGCAACAACGACACGGCGCTCGGGGCTGTGCTCGCGCGGCAAGGGATCACATTCACCGTGACACCGACCGCACTGCAGAGCCCGAGCCCGTCCGATCCCGGCGCTAGCGCCCGCGCCGTCCGCAAGTGAGGCCGACCCATGGACGAAATGCAAGCGCGCGCGCCCTCGGCCCTTAGCGCCTTTTGGCCGCTACTCATCATCGGTGTGGCGACCGCCTCGTGGAGCGGGTTCCAGACGTACCAGCTGGTTCTGGAGCACGAAGCGCTGAAGAAGCTCCACGCCAATCAGGAAGCCCTGGTGCAGAACGCAGTAAAGCTGCGTGCGCAGCTCGGATGGCATCGCTGCGGATACACAGCGGCTGGCGGATGCGGGCAACGCGAATGCCCAGGGCATCGTCAACGAACTGCGCCGACGTGGCGTGACGATCAATCCGGACAGCCCGTCGGCTGGCGGTGGCGCCGAGGCAAAGAAGTAGCCGAACGTTGCTCGATGCCGCGCGGCGATGGAGTCAGGCGTCCTCAGACTCCTTCAGTGCTTTGGCAAATATGCGCCGTTTGATGCGTTCCCGGACTTTCGAAAGTCGACCATTGGTTTCGCAAGACGCCAAGCGAACCTGCCGTTACTGCGCGCCTCACCTTGGGCCCGAAGCGTTACTGCAGACCGACCGTGCTCGACAAGGCCGCGCATCGTTTGCACTGAACGTGTGTCGGTGAAGTTGACACCTAATCGAAGTCCGACTCGGATCCGCGCAAGGAAGCTTCAGGAAATCAACAGGTAACTGCGACGGGTATGAATTTCGCTTACTGATCGCTTCTTTTTGGACGCGCCGGGGAGAGATTGGTCATGCGTTACTGGTCCGTACCCCGCATCAGGCCTCTGAGCCGCGCCCTGATCCATGCACTGAGCATATTGTCCATCGCCGGGCTGTCCGGACCGGCATCGGCCGCCGCGGTCAACTGGACCACCGGCGGAGACGGCTTCTGGGATATCGCGACCAACTGGTCGAGCAATCCGACTCTTCCCAGCGCCGCCGATGACGTGACGCTCGATGTCGCCGGGTTGGTCACGATCACGTACCGGCTTGGTACGACGACCATCAATAGCCTGACCAGTCAGGAGAATCTGCTTGTAACGGGCGGATCCCTGACGGTCGCGAACGCATACACGAACGCGGCCAACACGACGATGTCGAACGGTACCCTGACGCTTAACGGCGTCTCGACGCTCGCGTCGCTGACGCATAGCTTCGGTACGGTATCCGGGTCAGGCTTGGTCACGGTCACCGGCGCCTCGTCATGGCTCGCTGGTACTCACACTGGCAGTGGCACCACCCAGTTCGATGCGGCACTTTCGATTAGCAACAATGGAACTAAGGGGATTCTGGGTAGCCGCACCGTGAGTCTGAATGGCACAACAACGTGGAGCGGGAACACGGCCAGCAATAACGGCACCATCTCGCTGGCCAGCACGGCTACCCTCAACAATGCCGGCAGCTTCAGCGACACCAACGCCTTCAACAGCACCGTCACCGGCGGTACCTTCAATAACAGCGGCTCCTTCAGCAAGCAGTCGAACACCACGACCACGATCAGCTCAGTGTTCAACAACACCGGCTCGGTGAACGTGAATGCCGGGACAATGTTGATGCAGAGCGGAGGCACCAGCACCGGCACTTACAACCTCGCAGCGGGCACCGTGATCGAATTCCGCAATGGCGACCACACGCTGAACAACGTCACGACCAGCGGTGCCGGCACGTTGCAGATCAGTACGGAGAACGTCGGCGCGGATGCACTCGTCACGATCAACGGTGGCACGCTCAACTCGGCGTTCCTGATGAGTGGCAGCGCCATGAACGGGGCGGACCAGGTCTTTCAAGGCCCAGCGACCTGGACCGGCGGCACCATCAACGGCACGGCAGCACAGAGCACCACTTTCGCCGGCACGCTGACCATCAGCGGCGCGAACACCAAGGTACTGTCCGGCGGCCGCAGCCTGAACGCCGTCGACACAACGTGGACCGGCAACACCGGCAACGGCAACAACGCGATCTCCCTGGGCGGGTCGGGCACGTTTAACAACACCGGCAACTTCACCGATGCCAATGGCTTCGACAGCAGCATCAGCGCCGGTACGTTCAACAACAGCGGCAACTTCAACAAACAATCGAACACGACGTCCAGCATCGGCACGGTGTTCAACAACACCGGCACGGTCAATGTCAACGCCGGCACCATGCTGATGAATGGTGGCGGCACGAGCACGGGCGTCTTCAATATCGCGAATGGTGCCGAGCTGGAATACCGCAATGGCACCCACGCCCTGGACGGCGCCACGATGAACGGCGCTGGCACCTTCCAGATCAGTTCAGATGGAGTCGGTGCGGATGCGTTCGTCGCAGTGAACGGCGGCACACTTAACACGGCATTTCTGCTGAGCGGCAGCACCCTGAGGGGCGCGGACCACGTCTTCCAGGGTCCGGCGACCTGGACTGGCGGCACCATCAACGGCACCGCAGCGCAGAGCACCACTTTTGCCAACACGCTGGACATCAGCGGCGCGAATGCCAAGACGCTGTCCGGCGGCCGCATCCTGAATGCCGGCAACACCACCTGGACCGACAACACCGGCAACGGCAACAACGCCATCTCGCTCGGCGGCAGCAGTACGTTCAACAACACCGGCAGCTTCACCGATGCCAACGGCTTCGACAGCAGCATCACCGCCGGTACCTTCAACAACATCGGCGCTTTCAACAAGCAGTCGAACACGACGACCAGCGTGGGCACGGTGTTCAACAACACCGGCACGGTCAATGTGAATGGCGGCACCATGCTGATGAACGGCGGCGGCACCAGCACCGGTGTCTTCAACATCGCCAATGGTGCCAAGCTGGATTACCGAAATGGCAGTCATGCGCTGAACAACGTCACAACGAGCGGCGCCGGGACGTTCGAGATCAGCACCGAAAACGTCGGCGCAGATGCAACGGTCGCCTTGAACGGCGGCACGCACACGACTGCGTTCGTCCTCAGCGGCAGTGTCCTGACAGGCACGAGTCACACCTTCCAGGGCCTGGCGACATGGTCAGGCGGCACCATCACCGGCGCCGCAACGGCGAGCACGACGTTCGCCAACGACCTGACGATCAGTGGCCCGAACAGCAAGACGCTGTCCGGCGGCCGCATCGTGAACGCTGGCAACACCACTTGGACTGGCAACACCGGCAACGGCAACAACGCCATCGGCATTTCGGGTGCTAGCACCTTCAACAGCAATGGCATCTTCACCGATGCCAACACCTTCGACAGCGCCATCAATGTCGGCAACGGCGGGGGTGCCTTCAACAATAACGGCACCTTCAACAAGCAGTCGAACACCACGACTGCCGTCGGTACGCAGTTCAACAGCACCGGCACGGTCAACGTAAGTGCCGGCACGATGCTGATGAACGGCGGTGGCACCAGCACGGGTGTCTTCAACATCGCAGCGGGCGCCAAGCTGGAGTTCCGCAATGGCGACCACACGTTGAACAATGTCACGACGAGCGGTGCCGGCATCTTCGAGATCAGTACGGAGAATGTCGGTGCGGATGCCTTTGTCACGGTCAATGGCGGAACGCACACGACGGCGTTCGTTCTCAGCGGCAGCGCCATGGGGGGAACCGATGCCACCATCCAGGGTCCCGTGACCTGGACCGGTGGCGGGATTTCCGGCGCGGCGGCTACGACCTTCAGCAACAACGTCGCGATCTCCGGTCCCAATCTCAAGACCATCGTGGGCGGCCGCACGGTCAACCTGAACGCCACGACCACGTGGAGCGGCAATACAGCGGACAACAACAACGCGATTCGCTTCTGGAACGGGGCGACGATCAACAACAACGGAACCTTCAACGACGCCAATGCCTTTGCGTCGTTCATCGAACACAACGTCGGCGGTCCGCACAACTTCAACAACAACGGCACCTACAACAAACAGTCCAGCACCATTACAACCGTGGATCTCGGGGTGGTCTTCAACAATTCAGGGACGCTCAACCTGAACGCCGGCACGATGCGCTTTGTCAGCGGCACACAAGGTCCGACAGGCACCGTGCAGGTGGCGAGCGGCGCCACGTTCCAGCATGACGCGGCCAGTACGGTTGGCAACATGATCACGGCCGGCAACCTGGTGCTTGCCGGCCAGACCCTTACCGTCTTCTCCGACTACAACAACGCGAACTTCGGCGCGGCGACAACTTCAACCGGCGAGCGAACGTTACGGTCACCGGTACCGGCAACCGCCTCATTGCTGCGGGCGATGCGAACCAGGGCATCACCGGGGCGAACATCAGCAACGGCACCTCGACGACGCCGACGCTCGTGATCGGCAACGTGCGCGTGGGCGCCAACACGTACACCTACAACATCGCCAACGTCGGCACCACCGGCCCGGCGCTGCGCGGCGCGATCCAGACCGCGTGAACGGCGGCAACGTCACCGACGCGCGCCTGTCCGGCAACGGCGTCACCGCCGGCAACTGGGGACCGGTCGCCACCGGGGCCTCGATCTCGCGCGACATCACCATCACCGTCGGCACCGCCGGCGTCTTTACGCCGCTCGCGGGCCAGGCGGTGAACATCCTCAACAATTTCGAGAACACGCGCTCGCAGCTGCTGACGATCACCAGCGCGGCCGGCGCCGCGGCCTACAACGCTGCCGCCGGCAACGCGATGCCAACGCCGGTGGTTCTCGGCAATCAGCGCGTTGGCGGAAACGGGAGCCAGGTGCTGACCGTTGCCAACACCGCATCGGCGGGCGCTTCAGCGAGACGCTGAACGCCGGCTTCGGTGCGAGCACGGGCAGTGCCACCAGCATCGGCACGATCGGCGGACGACTCGCCGGCACAAACAACACCGGCACGACGAACAACGGCGGCAGCGTCGCGGGTCGGCGTCAACACCACCGCGGCGTCATGAACGGGCGCGCGAAGCGGCAGCGGGACGTGCCTCAACTACCGGCACCGTCGCGCTCAATTACGTCTCCGATGGCAGCGTCACAAGGGGCTGGGGGCGATCAATTGTTGGGCAGCCAGGTGGTCAATGTCAACGGGAACGGGTACGTCACCGCGGGGCCAGCTCATCACCGCGGCGCTGAACTTCGGCACCGTGCAGGTGGGCCAAGTGTGAGCCAGGTGTCGAGATCACCAACAGCGCCACCGGCGCGCCGGTTTCGTGGAAGACCTCAACGCCGCTTCGGTGCGACCAGCGGCACGGGGGCGAACCTCATCAGCGGCAGCGGTGCATTGCCAACTTCTGCGGGCCGGGGCCACGAACGGCAGCGCCATAACGGTCAACGTCAACACTCGCCGGCCGGGCTCGTCAACGGCGCCATCGCCGTCAACTACGCAGCGCCGGCGCGTCAACAGCGTGGGCAACGGACTGGGCGAACTCGATGTCGGTTCGTTGACCTTCGACGTGCGGGCACGATCCAGGCCAACGTCATCAACCAGGCTCGCCGGTGGTCAACAACGCCGCATCAACCTGGGGAACGTGCGGGTGGGTGGGACGTCGCCGACGGCATTCGTGAGTATCACCAACGAGGCCAGTGCGCGCGCCGCAGGCGGCATTGAACGCGACAGTCAGCGCGGCCGCGCCGATCACGGCCAGCGGCGGTTCGACCTGCTCGCCCGGGGCCCACCAACAACGCGGCCTGCAGGTCGGCATGCACACCGCCACGGCTGGGGCGAAACGGCACCGCGACGGTCGGGTTCGTGTCCGACGCGAGCAATGTCGGGGGTTGCGCGCCGAACTGTCAGCTGGAGTTGCCGAGCCAGAACGTGGTCGTCACGGGTGGCGTCTACCAGATCGCGCAAGCCAACGTGCCCACCACCATCAATCTGGGCAACGTGCACGTCGGTGGCACGCTCAGCCAGGCGATCGCGATTGGCAACACCAACATCGCACCGGTCGGATTTCCAGGAGGGCTCGATGCGAGCGTGAGCGCCACCAGCGGCCGGGCGGTCGCGGCGGCGGGCCGATCACGAACCTGGCGCAGGGCGGGAGCTCCGGCGCCATCAGCGTGGGGATCAACAACGCTACGGCCATCGCCGGCGCCAACACCGGCACGGCGACCATCGGCCTCGCGAGCAACGGCAGCACCACCTCGGGCCTGGCCACGCTGAGCCTGGGCTCGGCCAGCGTCAACGTCAGCGGCACCGGCTGGAACGTCGCTACCGGCAACGCCACGCCGGCACCGGTCAACCTCGGCAACTTCCACGTCGGTGGCGCGGCACCGGCCTCGCAGAACCTCGCTGTCGCGAACCAGGCACCCGCGGCGTTCTCCGAACAGCTCGGCATCCAGAGCGCGAATGCGACCGGCCCGTTCACCGCGACCAACAACCTCGGCGCCGGCCGCGTCAATAGCGGTGCGAGCGCGGCGAATGCGATCACGGTCGGTCTCGGCGCAGGTGGTGTGGCCGGTGCGAACAGCGGCACCGTCAGCATCCAGTACCTGTCCGATGGCAGCGCGCCCGGCAACAGCGGGTTCGCGGCGACCAACAGCAACCTGCAGAACCTCAGCGTGAACGCGACCGGCTACCGGCTGGCGACCTACGACCTCGGCACGCTCAACTTCGGCAGCGTGCTGGTGGGCAGCGGCCCGACCTCGCGTACGCTGTCGGTGACCAACACGCAAATCTCAGACGCCTTCTCCGAAGGCCTCAACGCGCGCTTCGGAGCGCTCACGAACACCGGTGCCGGCATCCTCTCCGATATCTCGAGCGCGATCACCAACCTGCTCGCCGGGCAGTCGAACAACTCGGGCCTGCGCGTGCAGCTCAACCCGACCACGCAGGGCGGGATCAACGGCTCGATCCAGGTGATCCTCGAGTCGAACGGGGCCACGACGAGCGGCCTCGGCATCACCCCCCTCGCCACCGAGAACATCGTCATCACCGGCACCATCACCGGTCAGGCGGGCGTGCTCGCGCAAGGCAGCCTGACGCCGACGGCGGTGAACGCCGGAAACGTGCGCATCGGCACCGGGGTCGGGCAGGTGCTCACGGTGAGCAACGTCGCGGTGGGTCCGGCCGAAGGGCTGAATGCGAGCTTCGGTGCCAACACCGGCAGCGTCGCCAACAACGGCGGCACGATTACCAGCCTGCCGGCGGGCAGCGCGAACAATACCAGCATGAGCGTGAGCCTCGATACCTCGGTGGCCGGCGCGCGCAGCGGCAGCGCAACGGTGAACTACGTCTCCGACGGATCGTTCAACAGCGGTGTCACCACACCGGTGGGATCTCAGGCCGTCACGCTGCAGGCGAACGTCTTCCGGCTCGCCAATCCGGTGGTGAACACCCCTTCGGTGACGCTGGCCGCACGCGTTGGCGATGCTGCTCCCTCGGCAGGCATCAGCATCACCAACAGCTCGCCCGACACCTTCACCGAAGGTCTGAAAGCCAGTGTTGCCTCCACGCCGGCGGGCTTCGCCGGCTCGGGCGCGATCGCGAACCTGACCGCGCAGGGTACCGACGGCTCGACGCTGCGCGTGGCGCTCAACACCGGGACTGCGGGAACCTTCTCAGGCAACGCCGCGCTCGCGCTCGACTCCACCGGCGCGGGCACGACGAACGCCCCGGATCTGGCGCTGCCGGGTCAGAACGTGGCAGTCAGCGGCAAGGTGTACACGCCCGCGGTAGCGGGCGTGTCGCCGGGCGCGCTCGGCTTCGGCATCGTGCACGTCGGCGACACCGTAGCCGCCCAGGCGGTGACGGTCGCGAACGTCGCCCAGGTCTCCGCGCTGAATGACGTGCTGCGCGGAAGCATCGCAGCCGGCGGGCCGTTCAACGCTACCGGGACGCTCGGCGCCGGCCTCGCCGCCGGGGCGAGCGACAGCACGAGTCTCCAGGTGGGTTTGAACACCGCGCTGGCCGGGATCTACGCCGGCACGGCCACCGTGAGCCTCGCCAGCCACAACGACGACATGGCCGATCTCACGCTCGGCGACGTCGGGATCACGCTCGCGGGGCAGGTGAACAACTACGCTAATCCGGTGTTCGTGAAGACCGGTGGCAGCGGGAGCCTCTCGCGCCTTGGAGACGTGTTCACCCTCGACTTCGGCACCCTGGCGCTCGGCGCGAGCACTATGAGCGCGCTCGCCGTGCTGAACGACGTGTTCGGCCCGGCCGACCTGCTCGACGGCGCCTTCGACACGTCCGGAGCCGATGACTTCGTGCTCTCCGGCTTTACGAGCTTCACGGGCCTGGACGCAGGCGATTTGTTCAGCGGGCTCCTGGCGAGCTTCGACGCGCTGGTGGCCGGCGGCTACACCGACACGGTGGGCCTGCGCGCGCGCGGCTACAACGCGAGCGGCTTCGAGGAGTTTTTCAACGTGTCGCTGGTCCTGCGCGCCGACGTGGGGCAACCCAGCACCGTGCCTGAACCGGGTTCGCTTGCGCTGGTGGCGCTGGCGATCGCCTCCGCCCTGGTTTTTCGGCGTCGCGCACGCCACACGATCGCACGCAGATAGAGATATAGTCTCCACGGAGACTCGCCGCATCGGGGCGTGCGGCCACTTCGTCGCGGACCCAACGGTGACCCCTGGGGACAGCATGCTCAGAGGTTGGCAGTACTGGAGTCTGGTTGGGGCCAGCGTCCTCGTGGCGTTGTTCGTCGGAGCGAACATCGCTCTCGTCCAGGTCAATCGCGGTATTCAGGCTGAAGTCAACGCCCGGCAGCAGTACATCCAGCAGACGGTCCAGCTCCAGACGCTGAACCAGGAGATCATCCGTGCGCTGGTCGAGCTTGCGGTACGCAACAACGATCAGGATGTGAAGGCTCTGCTCGGCTCGAACGGCATCACGTTCACCGTCAACGCGCCAGCCGTAGCGCCCGCGCCGGGGCCCAAACCGAAATGAATGAGAACGCATCCGCAGCGGCGGCCGTCGAGCGGCAGGAGCACCATGCGCGCCGCCGAGGCAGCCGCGAAGCACCGCCTAGAAGCTCGTTCGTTCCGCTTGCGATTCTGTTGGCCGCGGTGCTGGCCTGGAGCGCATTCCAGGCCTCCAGCCTGTACGCCGAGCGGGACACGCTGAGGGTGCTGCAGTTCCGCCAGGAAGAGCAGGTGCAGACCTCCATGAAGGTTCGCGCACAGCTCGACGCGATCGCACGCGACATGGCATTGCTTGCAGAGCGCGGCAACCCGAGCGCGCGCCTGATGGTGGACGAGCTCCGGAAGCGTGGAGTGACCATCAATCCGACCGCCGCATCAACGCCAACAAAATAGCGCCTCGCCTGCCCGTTGGCGCTAGCCGATCGTCTCGCGCTGCAGCCTTCATGAGCCCGACGGACGCGGTCAGGCGGCGTCCGATGACGATCGCGGTGCTTTCGTTCTTCACTGCGACCGTACGCATGGCGACGGAGTCGCAGCGGGAACCCGTGGTAGTCGTTGATCGGGTTGTGCTGGGCACAGCGGTTGTCCCAGAACGCGAGCGAGCCGACCTCCCAGCGGAAACGGCAGGTGAGCTCCGGCCGCACCTGGTGGCCGAAGAGGAACCCGAGCAGCGGCGCGCTCTCGGCCTCGGTCATCTCCTTGAACCGCACCGTGTGCCCGACGTTGACGTACAGCGCCTTGCGGCCGGTCTCGGGGTGCGTGCGTACGACCGGGTGCTCCGCCACGTACTCCTCGCGGGCCTCGCTCCGGCCGTCGGTCTTCAACCGGTCCTCGCGGGTGCGCGTCGCGTCGGCCTTCGTCGAGGCGTTCACCCCGACGAGGCCGTCGAGGAGGCGCTTCATCCCGGCCGACAGCGTCTCGTACGCGAGGTACTGGTTCGCGAACTCGGTGTCGCCGCCGTGCGGCGGCACCTCGCGCGCGAGCAGCATCGAGCCCATCGGCGGGATCGCGAGGTAGGCCGTGTCGGAGTGCCAGATGCCGCCGAAGTTCTGCCGCTCGTGCTCGAGCTTCTTCACTTCGATCACCTCGGGGAAGCCCTCGATCCCCTTCACGAACGGGTACTCGATCGGTTTCCCCATCCGCCGCGCGAACGCCAGAAAATCGGCCGGCGAGAGCGTCTGGTCGCGGAAGAAGACGACGAGGTGCTCGAGAAACGCGCGCCGGATCTCGGCCACGGTCTCGTCGGGAAGCGCCCGGGCGAGGTCGACGCCGTGGATCTCGGCGCCGAGCGCGCCGGAGAGGCGCCGGACTTCGATCGTGCGGTAGCCGCTCATGGGCCGGGGAGTATAGCCCCGGCCCCCGGCTACTTCGACTCGCCCGCCTGCGACACCGCCGGCGGCGTCGCCTCCGGCACCGTCCACCCGCCGCCGAGCGCGCGGAAGAGGTCGGCGGTGGCCGCGCGCTGCTGGCGCAGCGCTTCCGCGCGGTTCAGCTCCGCGAGCAGCAGCAGCCGTTCGGCGTCGATCGCGGCGAGCTGGCTCTCGAGCCCGGCCTCGTAGCGCGCCACGGCAAGCTTGAACGCCTCGCGCAGCGCGACGATGCGCGCGCCCTCGGCCTCGTAGACCTCGCGCGTCCGGGTTTGCGCCGTCAGCGCGTCCCGCACCTCGCGGAACGCGTTCTGGATCGTCTTCTGGTACTGCGCCACCACCTGCCGCTGGCGCGCCTCGGCCGCCTCGTTCTCGGCGCGCAGGCGCCCGCCCTGGAAGATCGGCTGCGCGAGCGAGCCGCCGATGGACCAGATGCCGGCCGGCCCGGTGAAGAGATCCGAGAGCGACGCCGCCTCGGTGCCGACGAGTCCGAACAGCGAGATGCGCGGAAAGAAGTTCGCCCGCGCCACGCCGATGCGGGCGTTCGCGGCGATCAGCTGCTGCTCGGCCTGGTAGAGGTCGGGGCGCCGGAGCAGCAGCTCGGAGGGCAGCCCCGACGGCGCCACGAGCGCCGGCTGGCGCAGGTCGTCCGGCGCACGCGCCACCGTCGTCTCCTGGATGATCGCGCGCGGGCTGCGCCCGAGCAGCACGGTGAGCGCCGCCTCTTCCGCGTCGCGCTGCCGCTGCAGCGCCGGGAGCAGCGCCCGCGCCCCCTGGACCTCGGCCTCGATCTGGCGCACGTCGAGCTCGGCGATCAGGCCCGCGTCGGCGCGTTTACGCTGCAGGTCGAGCGCGCGCGCGCGGAGGTCGAGCGACCGCTCGGTCGCCGTGACCTGCTCGTCCAGCGACCGCAGCGCGTAGTACGACTGCACCACGTCGGTCGCCAGCGTGATCTGCACCGTGTCGCGCGCGCCCTCGGTCGCCAGGAGGTCGGCCCGCGCGGCCGCGTTGGCGTTGCGGATCCGGCCCCAGAAGTCGAGCTCGTAGGACATGCCGAGCGACACGCGATAGTTGGTCTGATACGTGGGGATGCCGGGGAAGAACGACGACGTCCGCGCGGAGATGCGGTTGCGGTTCGCGCCGACGTTGCCGTCGATCGACGGCCAGAGCTGCGACTCGGAGACGCCGACGAGCGCGCGCGCCTCGTCGACCCGCGCCACGGCGAGCGCGATGTCCTGGTTGTTGGCGAGCGCCTCCTCGACGAGTTTGTCGAGCGTCGGGTCGCCGTACACCGTCCACCACCGGTCGGACGGGGCGCCGAGCGCGGCCTGCGCGGGCGTGCCGCGCCAGGCTTCCGGCAGCTCGTTCGCCGGCCGCTCGTACTTCGGCGCGAACGAGCAGGCGGCGAGGAACGCCGCGGTCAGCACTGCGGGCCAAGTGGCGAGCTTACGCATGATCGCCTCCCGTCGGCGCGATCGGGTGGTGCAGCGGCGTGCGCGCGGCGCGCAGCGCCGCCTCGCGCGCGTGATGCGCCTCTTCCAGGATCTCCTCGCTCGAGCGCGGCTCGCGCACGCGCCGGTCGGTGATCAGCCGGAAGAAGAGCGGCACGAAGAAGATCGCGAGGAACGTCGCCGCAAGCATCCCGCCGACGACGCCGGTGCCCACCGCATGGCGCGCGCCGGCGCCCGCCCCGGTGGAGACCGCGAGCGGCAGCACGCCGAAGATGAACGCCAGCGAGGTCATCAGGATCGGACGAAATCTCAGCCGCGCCGCCTCGACCGCAGCGGCCGCGGCCGACAAGCCTTCGTGATGCTTCATCGAGGCGTACTCGACGATCAGGATCGCGTTCTTCGCCGCGAGGCCGAGCAGCGTCACGAGGCCGATCTGGAAGTAGACGTCGTTCGTCAGGCCGCGCAGCCACACCGCGGCGAGCGCGCCGAACGTCCCGAACGGCATCGCGAGCAGGACCGAGAGCGGCAGCGACCACTTCTCGTACTGCGCGGCGAGGATGAGGAACGCCATGAGCGCCGCGAGCGCGAGAGCGATCACGGAGGTGCCGCTCGCCTTCTTCTCCTGGTAGGACGCGCCGCTCCAGTCGAGCGTGAAGTCGGGCGGCAGCACCTCCTTCGCGATCTGCTCGACGTGCTGGATCGCCTGGCCGGAGCTCGTGCCCGGCGCGCCCGCGCCGAAGAGCTTCACCGCAGGCAGGTTGTTGAACCGGTCGAGCGTCTCGGGGCCCGACGTGTAGTGCACGTCGGCCAGCGCGCCGAGCGGCACCATGTCGCCCTTCGCGCCGCGCATCCAGACGCCGCCGATGTCGTCGGGGGACTTGCGGTACTGCGGGTCGGCCGACATC
>CAVRUR010000010.1:0-186814 GCA_963724365.1 uncultured beta proteobacterium
CTTCGGCAAGCTTCTCGACCGCCATGGCATCGTCATTGAGCGCAAAGCGGAATCCACTCTCCTGCAGCGCGTCTTCGCGTCCGGATTGCGCCGGCGCCGCGAGCTTGCGCTCGACATCGCCGTGGCGGACGCAAGCTCGTCCAGCAGCTCCGGGCTGATGGTCAGCAGGTCGCAGCCGGCCAGCGCCAGGATCTGTCCGACGTTGCGAAAGCTCGCTCCCATGATCTCGGTCGGGTGCCCGCCGCATTTCAGCACCGCGTGGATCTCCGCACCGATCGTACTCCCGGGTCATTGTCGCCCTGCATCGCGGTTTCGTCCCAGCGCGGGCCGGCCGCCTTCTTGTGCCAGTCGTAGATGCGACCGACGAACGGTGAGATCAGGGTGCGCCGGCCTGCGCCGCGGCCAGCGCCTGCGCCATCGAGAAGAGCAGCGTGATGTTGCAGTGGACACCTTCGCGCTCGAGGAATTCGGCGGCGCGTACGCCTTCCCAGGTCGCCGCGATCTTGATCAGCACCCGCTCGGGGTCGACACCGCGGCGCTCGTAAAGGTCGATCAGTCGACGCGCCCGCTCGATGGTTGCTCGCGTGTCGAACGACAGCCGGGCGTCGACTTCGGTCGAGACGCGACCGTCGACCAGGTGGAGGATGTGCGCACCGAACGCGACCAGTACGTGGTCGAGCTGGTGTTCGAGGTTCTCGCGGCGGCCTCGCCACCGCGTCGGCGACCAGCGGACGGTACTGCGGCTGCTGTGCCGC
The DNA here is from genome assembly GCA_963724365.1 of uncultured beta proteobacterium. Lineage (GTDB taxonomy): Bacteria > Pseudomonadota > Gammaproteobacteria > Burkholderiales > Burkholderiaceae_F > JALORV01. The sequence goes on from CAVRUR010000010.1 coordinate 756, forward strand.
CTTGAGGATCAGCGACGGATTCGTCGTTGCGTCCCGCGGCCGCAGCCGCTCGATCGCCGCCAGGTCGCCGGTGTCGGCGACGATCGTCGTGTGGCGCTTCAGGGCCTCAAGCAGGGACGTCATGAAGGTTCGAGGTGCTCGCGCCGCGCGTGCAAGATATAATTCATGAGTTTATCGGTAGCCCATTTGCGGTAGTGGGGGTTGGGCGGTTTCGATTCTGCATATCGCAGGCCGGACGCCGGCAGTCGCCTCGGACCGCCGGCGCGGCGATAAGAGGAGCCGTTCTGTCCCCCCTATCGTCGATCCGCGTTCCGTCGCGGCCCTGGTGCTGGCCGACGGAACGGTCTTTCGCGGCCGCTCGATCGGCGCTGCTGGTGCAACGCTCGGGGAGGTGGTGTTCAACACCGCAATTACCGGCTATCAGGAGATCCTGACCGATCCGTCCTACGCCGGGCAGATCGTTACGCTGACCTATCCCCACATCGGCAATACGGGCGTCAACGACGAGGACGAGGAGGCCGGGCGGGTCTTTGCGGCCGGCCTGATCGTGCGCGATGTGCCGCAGCGGGCGTCGAACTTCCGCATGCAGCGCGACCTGTCGAGTTACCTGCGCGATCAGGGCATCGTCGGCATTGCCGACATCGACACGCGCCGGCTGGCATTTTGCGTGAGAAGGGGCGCACAGGCGGGTTGCCTCGTCGCTGCGGCCGAGAGGCCAAATGGACGACGCAGTGGTGCGTCGGCCCGTGTGCGGGCGCGGGCTTATCCGGGCATGGCGGGGCAGGATCTCGCGAAAGTCGTATCGACGACCGCAGCGTACGAGTGGACCGAGGGCAGGGGCGACTTGCGCGCGCCGACGGCACGCCGGGGCATGTGACGCCGGAGGCGTCCGCTTTCATGTCGTCGCCTACGACTTCGGTGTCAAGCGCAACATCCTGCGTCTGATGGCTGATCGCGGCTGCCGCATCACCGTCGTTCCGGCTCAGACGCCGGCCGCCGAGGCTCTGAAGCTCACGCCCGACGGCATCTTCCTGTCGAATGGTCCGGGCGATCCCGAGCCGTGCCGCTACGCGATCGAGGCGACGCGCGCGTTCATCTCGCGCAGGCTGCCGACCTTCGGTATCTGCCTCGGTCACCAGATCATGGGACTCGCGGTCGGTGGACGCACGCTGAAGATGAAGTTCGGCCACCACGGCGCGAATCATCCGGTGCTGGATGTCGAGACCAAAAACGTCTACATTACCAGCCAGAACCACGGCTTCGCGGTCGACGGGGAGTCGCTGCCGGCGAACTCACGCGTCACGCATGTGTCGCTGTTCGACGGCTCGCTGCAGGGCTTCGCGCTGACCGATGCGCCGGCGTTCTGTTTCCAGGGTCACCCGGAGGCGAGTCCGGGACCGCACTATATCCAGGATCTGTTCGATCGCTTCATCGCGGCGATGGAGGCGAAGTGAGCAGCACTCGGCGTCTCCGGGCGCGCAACTCCAAAGAGGCAACAACATGAGTGACGTGAAGGCGGTTCGCACCGCACTGCAGGAGGCCGACGACAGCCTGCGCAGTTGCTGGCCGACAACGCGATGCTGACCGCATCGCGCAGGCCGGCGCGCTGCTGGCCGACACGTTCGTAGCCGGCGGACGTGCGTACTCGTGCGGCAACGGCGGCTCGATGTGCGATGCGATGCACTTCGCGGAGGAGCTGACCGGTCGCTTCGCGACAATCGTCGCGGCTACGCCGCAATGGCGATCAGCGATCCCGGGTCACCTCAGCTGTGTCGGCAACGACTACGGTTACGAACAGGTGTTCGCGCGGTTCATCGAGGCCCACGGACGCGCGGGCGACGTACTACTCGCCATCACGACCAGTGGGACCAGCCGCAACGTGATCGCGGCGGCCGAGGCTGCGAAGCGACTCGGCATGAAAGTCGATCGCCCTGACCGGCCGCGCCGGCACGCCGATCGCCGAACTGGCCGACATCGCGATCGTCACGCCCGGCGGCAAGTACGCGGACCGCGTGCAGGAACTGCACATCAAGGTGATTCACATCCTGATCGAGCTCGTCGAGCGCCGGCTGCGCCGGACAACTACCGGGCCCAGCATGCCGAAACGTACCGACCTCAAGAGCATTCTGATCATCGGCGCCGGGCCGATCGTCATTGGCCAGGCCTGCGAGTTCGACTACTCGGGCGCACAGGCCTGCAAGGCGCTGAAGCAGGAAGGGTTCCGGGTCATCCTCGTCAACAGCAATCCGGCGACGATCATGACCGACCCGGAGACCGCCGATGTCACCTACATCGAGCCAATCACCTGGCAGGTCGTCGAACGCATCATCGCCAAGGAGAAGCCCGACGCAATCCTGCCGACCATGGGAGGCCAGACCGCACTCAACTGCGCGATGGATCTGTACAAGAACGGCGTGCTGCACAAGTACGGCGTCGAACTTATCGGCGCATCGCCCGGTGCGATCGAAAAGGCTGAAGATCGCCTCAAGTTCAAGGAGGCGATGACCAGCATTGGACTGGCCTCGGCGCGTTCGGGCATTGCGCACACGATCGACGAAGCACTGGCCGTGCAGAAATTGATGGGCTTCCCCGTCGTCGTGCGGCCCAGCTTCACCCTGGGCGGCAGCGGCGGTGGCATCGCCTGGAACATGGAGGAGTTCACCGCGATCTGCACGCGCGGCCTGGATCTTTCACCGACGCGTGAACTGCTGATCGAGGAATCGCTGATCGGCTGGAAGGAATTCGAGATGGAAGTGGTCCGCGACCGGGCGGACAACTGCATCATCATCTGCTCGATCGAGAACCTCGACCCGATGGGCATCCACACAGGCGACTCGATCACCGTGGCGCCGGCGCAGACACTGACGGACAAGGAATACCAGCTGCTGCGCGATGCCAGCATCGCGATCCTGCGCGAGATCGGTGTCGACACCGGCGGCTCGAACGTCCAGTTTGCGATCAACCCGAAGGACGGGCGGATGATCGTGATCGAGATGAATCCGCGCGTCAGCCGTTCATCGGCGCTGGCGTCGAAGGCGACGGGATTTCCGATCGCCAAGGTCGCGGCCAAGCTGGCCGTGGGTTACACGCTCGATGAGCTGCGCAACGAGATTACCGGCGGCGCGACACCGGCGTCGTTCGAGCCGACCATCGACTACGTCGTCACCAAGATCCCGCGCTTCGCGTTCGAGAAATTCCCGCAGGCCGACAATCACCTGACCACGCAGATGAAGTCGGTGGGCGAGGTGATGGCCATCGGCCGCACCTTCCAGGAGTCGTTCCAGAAGGCGCTGCGCGGCCTCGAGGTCGGCTCCGACGGGCTGGACGAGCGTTCGACCGACCGCGACGAGATCGTCGAGGAACTCGGCGAGCCCGGACCGGACCGCATCTGGTTTGTCGGCGATGCATTCCGCATCGGCATGACGCTGTCGGAAGTGTTCGAGGAAACCGCCATCGATCCGTGGTTCCTGGCGCAGATCGAGGAACTGGTGCAGATCGAAGGCCGGCTGCAGGGCCGCACGCTCGAGCAACTGACGGCGGAGGAGCTGCGCTACCTGAAGCGCAAGGGCTACTCCGACCGTCGCCTGGCGAAGCTGCTCGCGGCCACTCCGGCTGCGGTGCGGGCGGCACGCCTGAAGCATGGTGTCCGCCCGGTATACAAGCGTGTCGATACCTGCGCGGCCGAGTTCGCGACGACCACGGCCTACATGTACTCGACCTACGAGGACGAGTGTGAAGCCGCGCCGACCGATTCGAAAAAGGTCATCGTGCTGGGCGGCGGACCGAACCGGATCGGGCAGGGCATCGAGTTCGACTACTGCTGCGTGCATGCGGCGTTTGCGCTGCGTGATCACGGGTTCGAGACCATCATGGTCAACTGCAACCCGGAAACGGTGTCGACCGACTACGACACCAGCGACCGGCTCTACTTCGAGCCGCGTGACGCTGGAAGACGTCCTCGAGATCGTCGACAAGGAAAAGCCGTTCGGCGTCATCGTGCAGTACGGCGGCCAGACGCCGTTGAAGCTCGCGCGCGACCTCGAAGCCAATGGGGTGCCGATCGTCGGCACGAGTCCGGACTCGATCGACATTGCCGAGGATCGCGAACGCTTCCAGCAACTGCTGGTGAAGCTCGGACTGAAGCAGCCGCCGAATCGCACCGCCCGCACCGAGGCGGACGCGCTGCGGCTCGCGGAAGAGATCGGCTATCCGCTGGTCGTGCGACCGAGTTACGTGCTGGGCGGCCGTGCGATGGACATCGTGCACGAGCCGCGCGACCTCGAGCGCTATATGCGCGAGGCCGTCAAGGTCAGCAACGACTCGCCGGTACTGCTCGATCATTTCCTCGACGATGCGATCGAGGTGGACGTCGACTGCCTCGCCGATGGCAAGCGCGTGCTTGTCGGCGGCGTGATGGAGCACATCGAGCAGGCCGGCGTTCACTCGGGCGACTCGGCGTGCTCGCTACCGCCGTACTCGCTCACGCCCGAAACGATCGCGGAGCTCAAGCGTCAGACCGAGCAGATGGCGCGCGCACTTAATGTCGTCGGGCTGATGAACGTGCAGTTCGCGATCCAGGCGGGCAACGACGGGCAGGGCACGATCTACGTGCTCGAAGTCAATCCGCGCGCCTCGCGCACGGTGCCGTTCGTGTCCAAGGCGACCGGCATGCCGCTGGCGAAGATTGCGGCACTCGCGATGGTCGGCATCTCGCTTCGAGAGGCAAGGAGAGGACCGCGAGATCGTGCCTCCGTACTACTCGGTCAAGGAAGCGGTGTTCCCGTTTGCCAAGTTCCAGGGTGTCGATCCGTTGCTGGGGCCCGAGATGCGCTCGACCGGCGAAGTGATGGGCGTCGGCGAGACCTTCGGCGAGGCATTGTTCAAGTCGCAGCTCGGCGCGGGCGCGTCCCTGCCGGACAAGGGCGCCGTGTTCCTCAGCGTCAAGGACCAGGACAAGGCCAAGGTGGTCGCGCTGGCGCAGCTGCTGCACGACATGGGCTACGAGCTCGTGGCCACGCGCGGCACCGCCCAGGCGGTCGAGCAGGCCGGCATTCCGGTGAAGACCGTGAACAAGGTGAAGGACGGGCGGCCGCATGTGGTCGACCTGCTGAAAAACGGCGACATCCAGCTCGTGATCACCACCGTGAGCGAGGTGCGCAGCCAGATCGCGGATTCGCGGTCGATCCGCACGACGGCGCTCGCGCAGCGCGTGACGTACTACACGACCATGGCGGGCGGGCGGGCGGCAATCGAAGGAATGAAGCACCTCGATCATCTCGAGGTCTACGACCTGCAGAGCCTGCATCGTCGCCTGCAGCCGTAGGGCCGACCGGCGGCGGCCGGTTGCGCTACGGCGGCGCTTTGGCTAGAGTGGCCCAGCGGCCCCGGCATTGCCGGGGCTTTGTTTTTCCCACGAGTTCCTGCGAGCAATGCCCATACCCATCACGGCGCGCGGCGCCGAAAAACTGAAGGCCGAATTGCAGCGTCTGAAGGCCGTCGATCGGCCGACGGTCATCCAGGCGATCAAGGACGCGCGCGAAAAGGGCGATCTGTCCGAGAACGCCGAGTACGACGCGGCACGCGAACGCCAGGGCTTCATCGAAGGGCGGATCCAGGAACTCGAAGGCAAGGTCTCGAGCCTGCAGATCATCGACCCGACCACGGTCGATGCCGCCGGACGCATCGTCTTCGGCGCGACTGTCGAACTCGAGGACCAGCAGTCGGGCGAGGTGGTCAAGTACCAGATCGTCGGCGACGACGAGGCCGACATCAAGGCCGGCATGATCTCGGTATCCAGCCCGATCGCCCGTGCGCTGATCGGCAGGAGCGAAGGCGACATGGCGCAGGTCGTCGCGCCGGCCGGAATGCGCGAATACGCGGTGGTCTCGGTCGCCTACGAGTAACTAGCGGGACTTTCCTCCGCTGCCGCCGCGTCCGGTCCCGCGCCGTGCCACATTGGTCCGGCCGGCCGCCCGTGTCGAGGCACCGGGATCGCGCCGCGGTGCGCTGCCACGATTCACGCGTTCGGCGTCACGGCGATCCGCCGTCGAGCGCTTCGGCGCCGAGGGCTTGCCGGGCGCCTTGGCTCGCGGCGCCGGTCCGATCCGGCGCGCCGGTGCCTTGGGCGAACGCTCGCCGGCCGCGGCGCGTTTGCGTACCGGCCTGGCGGGTGCCTCTGCCTTCTCCTCGGGCGCGGGGCGAAACAGCACCAGCAATTTGCCGATCGACTGCACGCGCGCGGCTGAAAGCGCTTCGGCGACGTCTGCGAACAGCGTGTCGCGTTCTTCGCGGTCTTCGCCCGGCACCTTCACCTTGATCAGTTCATGTGCCGCGAGGGCGCGATCGATTTCCTTCATCACCGGGGCGCTCAGCCCGGAGTTGCCCAGAAGGACGACGGGCTTGAGTCCGTGGGCGCGCGCCTTCAGTTCCTGGCGTTCCTTCGGGGTCAGCTGGATCTCGGGCATAGTCATCTCTCCTTTTGAGCTTCAGTGTAGTCACGGATGCCGCAGGCGAAGAAGAAACATCGCTCCAATCCGGCGTGGATCAAACGCCACGTCACGGACCCGTTCGTGCAGCGCTCGGTGCAGGAAGGGTTCCGTTCGCGCGCCGCCTACAAGCTGTCGGAGATCGCTGACACCGATAAGCTGCTGAAGCCGGGCATGACGGTGGTCGAACTGGGCGCCGCTCCCGGCAGCTGGACCCAGGTCGTGCGCCAGCGGCTGCAGGCCCGCGATGGGACGCTGCGGGGGCGCATCGTCGCGCTCGACATCCTGCCGATGGACCCGGTTCCGGGGGTGGACTTTCTCGAGGGCGATTTTCGCGAGGAGTCGGTGGAAGAGCAGCTGGCGGCGCTGCTGCAGGGTGAGCGGATCGACGCAGTCCTGTCCGACATGGCGCCCAACCTTTCGGGAATCGCTGCGGCGGACGCCGCGCGCAGCCTGCATCTGGCGGAACTGGCGGCCGACTTTGCGTGCAAACACCTGAAACCGGATGGCGTTTTTCTCGTCAAAGCCTTTCAGGGCAGTGGATACAGCCAGTTCGTCGAACGCCTGAAGCGCGAATTCCGCACCGTGTCGACGCGCAAGCCGGCGGCGTCCCGTGAATCCTCTGCGGAAGTGTTTCTGCTGGCGCGCGGCCTGCGCGCAGCGGCCGCTTCGCCGCGGATCCAAACGGCGTAGTGCCGTGTGGGTATTGAAATAGTCCCACCTTCGCCCCCAACTTCTCCTGCGTCAGCGGGCCCGAGGATTAGAATGGCCCGAATAGACAGATCTCCGACCCGATTTCCCGGCCGTACGAGCTGACCGATTCCAGCGCGGCCACTAGGAGTCCTCCTTGAACAACAACATGTTCGCGAAAGCCGCCATCTGGATGGTGATCGCGCTCGTCCTGTTCACGGTCTTCAAGCAGTTCGAAAGCCGCCAGAAGCCGGCGGAAACCGTCAGCTACACGCAGTTCCTCGAGGAAGCCAAGGCCGGCAAGATCAAGCGGGTCGAGGTCCAGGGCCGTACGCTGCAGGTGACGCCGACCGAGGGCACGCGCTACACGCTGACGTCGCCCGGCGACGCCTGGATGGTCAGCGACCTGATGAAGTCCGGCGTCCAGGTCTTCGGCAAGCCCGAGGAAGAGCAGTCGCTGCTGACGACGATCTTCGTCTCGTGGTTCCCGATGCTGCTGCTGATCGGCGTCTGGATCTTCTTCATGCGCCAGATGCAGGGCGGCGGCCGCGGCGGAGCGTTCAGCTTCGGCAAGTCGCGCGCGCGCATGCTCGACGAGAGCAACAATTCGATCACCTTTGTCGACGTCGCCGGCTGCGACGAGGCCAAGGAAGAAGTCGCAGGAGCTGGTCGAGTTCCTGCGCGACCCGTCCAAGTTCCAGAAGCTCGGCGGTCGCATCCCGCGCGGCGTGCTGCTGGTCGGGCTCGCCCGGCACCGGCAAGACCTTGCTCGCGAAGGCGATCGCCGGCGAGGCCAAGGTGCCGTTCTTCTCGATCTCGGGTTCGGACTTCGTCGAGATGTTCGTCGGCGTCGGCGCCGCTCGCGTGCGCGACATGTTCGAGCAGGCCAAGAAGCATGCGCCCTGCATCATCTTCATCGATGAGATCGACGCGGTCGGCCGCCAGCGCGGTGCCGGCCTGGGCGGTGGCAACGACGAGCGCGAACAGACGCTGAACCAGATGCTGGTCGAGATGGACGGCTTCGAGACCGGCGTGGGCGTGATCGTCATCGCGGCGACCAACCGTCCGGACGTGCTCGACCCGGCGCTGCTGCGCCCGGGTCGTTTCGACCGCCAGGTGGTCGTGCCGCTGCCGGACATCCGCGGCCGCGAGCAGATCCTGAACGTGCACATGCGCAAGGTGCCGATCGGCGCCGACGTCAAGGCTGAGGTGATCGCGCGCGGCACGCCCGGATTCTCGGGTGCCGACCTTGCCAACCTCGTCAACGAGGCGGCGCTGTTCGCCGCGCGGCGCAGTGCGCGCGTCGTCGAAATGACCGACTTCGAGAAGGCCAAGGACAAGGTCATGATGGGCGCCGAGCGCAAATCGATGGTCATGTCCGACGAGGAGCGGCTCAACACCGCCTACCACGAGTCGGGCCATGCACTGGTCGCCAAGCTCGTGCCGAAGAGCGATCCGGTGCACAAGGTCACGATCATCCCGCGCGGCCGCGCCCTCGGCCTGACGATGCAGTTGCCCGAACAGGACCGCTACTCGTACGACCGGCAGTACCTGCTGTCGCGCATCGCCGTGCTGTTCGGTGGCCGCATCGCCGAAGAAATCTTCATGAACCAGATGACGACGGGCGCCAGCAACGATTTCGAGCGCGCCACGCAATTGGCGCGCGACATGGTCACGCGCTACGGCATGAGCGACGCGCTCGGCCCGATGGTCTATGCGGAAAACGAGGGCGAAGTGTTCCTCGGCCGCTCGATCACGAAGACCACGCACGTGTCGGAAGAGACGATGCGCAAGGTCGACAGCGAGATCCGCCGCATCATCGACGAGCAGTACGCGCTCGCGCGCAAGCTGATCGAGGAAAACCGCGACAAGATCGAAGCGATGACCAAGGCGCTGATCGAGTGGGAGACGATCGACTCCGACCAGATCGACGACATCATTGCGGGCAAGCCGCCGCGCCCGCCGAAGTCGAGCGGGCTCGACGCCCGCCGACCGGTGGCAAGTCGGCGGCCGGCGGCGTCGAAGGTGCTGCGCAACCGGCGTAGTCGCCACGTTCCTTGCATCAAAGGCCGGCTCGTCCGGCCTTTTTCTTGGGCGCTTCTAGAATGAAACGATGAGCAGCGCAGCCGATTCGCCTGCCAGTCTCGTCGTGCGGTCGACACCCGCGTGGTCGGTCGGCGGCCGCGATCTCGATCTGTCGCGGCCGCTGGTCATGGGGATCGTCAATGTCACGCCCGATTCGTTCTCCGACGGTGGCCGCTACCTGTCGGCGCCGGCGGCGCTGGAGCACGCGCGTCGCCTGATCGACGAGGGCGCGGACCTGCTCGACATCGGTGGCGAGTCGACGCGGCCCGGCGCGGCCGACGTGTCGGAGCGCGAGGAGATCGAACGCGTGGTGCCGCTGATCGAGGCGCTGCGCTCGACCGCAGTGCCGTTGTCGGTCGACACCAGCAAGCCCGGCGTGATGCGGGCCGCGCTGGCGGCCGGCGCGGCGATCGTCAACGACGTGCGCGCGTTCCAGGAGGCGGGTGCGCTCGAGGCCGTCGCCGCCAGCCGCTGCGGCCTCGTGCTGATGCACATGCAGGGCACGCCGCGGACGATGCAGCGCGAGCCGCACTATGGCGATGTCGTAGCGGAAGTCAGCGACTTCCTGCGGGCACGCGTGGCGGCACTGGTGCAGGCGGGCGTTGCGGCCGATCGCATCGCCGTCGATCCGGGATTCGGCTTCGGCAAGACGGTAGAGCACAACTTTCGCCTGCTGCGCGAGCTGGACGCGCTGACGACGATCGGGCAGGCCCGGTACTGGTCGGACTGTCGCGCAAGTCGATGCTCGGTGCGGTCACGGGCCGGGCGGTAGACGAGCGCGTCGCCGCGTCGGTGGCGGCGGCGGTGCTCGCGGTCGGAGCGTGGCGCGCGTATCGTGCGGGTACACGATGTGGCAGCCACCCGCGACGCGTCTGCGGGTCTGGGCGGCGATGAGAAAGGACGAGGGATGACGCGCAAGTATTTCGGCACCGACGGAGTGCGTGGAACAGTCGGCGAGGCGCCGATCACGCCGGAGTTCGTGCTGCGGCTCGGGCAGGCCGCCGGGCCGCGTGCTGGCGCGTCGGGCCGAAGGCGGCACGACGCCGACCGACCGTGCTGATCGGCAAGGACACGCGCATCTCGGGTTACATGCTCGAGGCCGCGCTCGAAGCCGGCTTCTCGAGCGCCGGGGTCGATGTCGTGCTGTGCGGACCGCTGCCGACGCCGGCAGTGGCCTACCTCACGCGCGCGCTGCGGCTCGACGCCGGCATCGTCATCAGCGCGTCGCACAATCCGTATCCGGACAACGGCATCAAGTTCTTCTCCGAGCGCGGCACCAAGCTGCCCGACGCGGTCGAGGAACGCATCGAGCAGGAACTCGACCAGCCGTGGCATTGCGTCGATGCGCGCCGGCTCGGCAAGGTGCGGCGGCTCGACGATGCCGCCGGCCGTTACATCGAGTTCTGCAAGCGCACGTTTCCGAACGACTTCGACCTCAAGGGACTGAAGCTCGTCGTCGACAGTGCCAACGGCGCGGCCTACCACGTCGCCCCGCACGTGTTCCACGAACTCGGCGCCGACGTCGTCTCGCACGGCGCGTCGCCCAACGGGCTGAACATCAACGACGGCGTCGGCGCGCTGCACGCCGAGCAGCTTGCGCATGCAGTGCAGGCGGCCGAGGCGGATCTCGGCATCGCGCTCGACGGCGATGCCGATCGCGTGCTGATCTGCGACGCCGATGGGCGCCTCTACAACGGCGATGAGCTGCTGTACGTGATCGTGCGCGACCGCATGCGACTGGGCAAGGTCGCGGGTGCCGTCGGCACGCTGATGACCAACTACGCGCTCGAGCGTCGCTTCGGCGAACTCGGCGTCGGCTTTGCGCGGGCCAAGGTCGGCGACCGCTACGTGCTGGAGATGCTGGAGGAGAAGGGCTGGCAGTTCGGCGGCGAAGGTTCCGGCCACCTGCTGTGCCTGGATTGCCACAGCACCGGCGACGGCATCGTCAGTGCATTGCAGGTGCTCGCCGCGATGAAGCGCAGCGGCCAGACACTCGCCGCAGCTGACGGCCGATCTCGTGCTGCTGCCGCAGGCGCTGGTCAACGCACGCATCGAGCGCGGCTTCGACTGGAAGTCACACGCGCCGCTGGTGGACGAGATGTCGACTGTCGAGCGCGAACTGCAGGGCGCCGGGCGCGTGCTGATCCGTCCGTCCGGGACCGAGCCGGTGCTGCGCGTGATGGTCGAGGCCGCCGAACCCGAGATCGCCGAAGCGATGGCGCAGCGGCTGGCCCACCGCGTCGGAACCGCAGTGCACCGCTAGCGAGTCGAATCAATCGTTTCGGCCTAGGCCGGGCGTTTGCGCGCCGACTGACGCGGAGTAGTCGCGTCAGTGCGCGGCGCGTGGCGCCGGTTCCACCACGGCCAGCACGTGTCGCACTGGCCGCTGCAGCGCGATGAACTGCGCCGTAGCGGCGCGCCAGGAGTAGCGCTCGGCATAGTCGCGGCACTGGCTCCGATCGATGCGCAGCGCGTGCAGTGCGGCCTTGCGCAGGTCCTCGTCGAGCACGGCAACCGCCGAGCCGCCGACGACGTCGATCGGTCCCTGCACCGGGAACGCCGCCACCGGCGTGCCGCAGGCCAGCGCTTCGAGCATGACCAGCCCGAAGGTGTCGGTGCGGCTCGGAAACACGAACACGTCCGCGGCGCTGTAAGCCGCGCCAGATGCTCCGGGTCGAGCACACCGACGAAGCGCACCTCGGGAAAGCGCTTCTTCAGCGTCTCGAGTGCGGGTCCGATACCGGCGACGACCTTGGTGCCCGGCAGGTCGAGCGCGAGGAACGCCTGGATGTTCTTCTCGACCGACACGCGGCCGACGTAGAGGAAGACCGGGTGCGCGCGTCGTCGAACAGCGGCTCGCGCGGCCGCGAACACATCGAGATCGACGCCGCGCGTCCACAGCGCAACGTTGGCGAGCCCGTGCTCGCGCAGTTCGCGCTCGACGGTCGGAGTCGGTGCCATCACCGCGCGCGGCCGGCCCGTGGAAGTGGCGGAGGAAGCGGTAGGTCTAGCGCTCGGGAACGCCGAACATCGCCTTCAGGTACTGCGGAAAGCGCGTGTGATAGGCGGTCGTGAACGGCAGCCTGCGCTGCGAGGCAGTAACGCCGCGCCGCATGCCCGAGCGGACCTTCGGTGGCGATGTGGATCGCGGCGTCGCCGGATCGCGAGCGCCTCGATCGAGCAGCTGACGCCAGCCGTCGGGACGGCAACAGCGACAGGCGGATCTCCTTGTAGCCCGGGCAGGGCACCGACGTGAACGCCAGCGGCGTGATCACCTCGGTCGCGTGACCCGCGCGTTCCAGTTCCCGGTTGGTCGCCTCGATCGTGCGCACCACGCCATTGACCTGCGGATGCCATGCATCGGTGACGGTGATCATTTTCATGCGAGTGCCTTCTCGGGGAGTGGCGGTGCGGTCGGTTCGACGTCCTCATCCCAGCGCACCGTCGGACAGCGCGGGCGCGAGCTGGCGGTCCCAGGTCACGATGCGCAGCTCGCCCTCGTGGTTTCGACCAGCGCGGTCAGGCTCTCGACCCAGTCGCCGTCGTTGCAATAGAGCAGGCCGTCGAGGTCGCGGATCTCGGCCTTGTGGATGTGGCCGCAGACCACGCCGTCATAGCCGTGGCGACGCGCTTCGCGCAGCAGGATCTGTTCGAAACCGGTGATGAAGCTGACCGCGTTCTTGACGCGGTGCTTCAGGTACTGCGACAGGCTCCAGTACGGCAGTCCGAGCCGCACGCGGACGCGGTTGAAGTGACTGGTTGAGCCACAGGATGAAGTCGTAGAGCGAGTCGCCGACGTAGCGCAGCCAGCGGGCGTGCAGCATCACGCCGTCGGCGAAGTCGCCGTGCACGACCCACAGGCGCCGTCCGTCGCGCAGTGTGTGCACGGCGTCCTGTCGGATCGCCACCTGGCCGAAGTCGAGCCCGATGAACTGCCGGCCGACTTCGTCGTGGTTGCCTGGTATGTAGACGACGTGCGTGCCCTTGCGCGCCTTGCGCAGCACTTTCTGCACGATGTCGTTGTGCGACTGCGGCCAGTAGAAGCGACTTCTTCAGCGCCCAGCCGTCGATGATGTCGCCGACGAGGTACAGCGTGTCCGACTCGTTGTGGCGCAGGAAGTCGAGCAGGAAGGAAGCCTTGCAGCCGCGCGTGCCGAGATGGATGTCAGAAATGAAGATCGCGCGGTAGCGAGTCGTGGAAGTTGACTCGGGTGAGTCGTCAGACGTCAGTGGCGCTTCCGCCAGCTGCGGCAGCAGCGGCGATGGCCGTGGGTCTGGACCGCTGTTACCCCACGACGCGAACTTCAGCTGAAGCCATCGCACCATGAGTTCCGCAGGGTAGGGCTCGGCGGTGACTCCGATGTGACATCGCAAGTAGCCGGCACAGGTTCAAATGGCTTGCGAAGTCTGCGCAGCGCGCGCAGTCCGCACGCGGCGCTCGAAAGCTACGTGTCATCGCGCGCCCTGAACTTTGAGGTCTAGTGTCCGGCCTGCTCGTGCGCGGCTGCAGCCAGGGCCGCCTTGACGATCAGCGCCTCTGGAATTGTTTCGAAGGTCCGGTCGTCCACGCTGACCGTTCGACAGTCCGAGTCGCCGCAGGCGGCGCAGCAGCGGCTCGTGCCCACGCTGGCATCGAGCCAGTCCTCCATCGGGACACCAGCGATCCAGATGCGGTTCGACTCCAGCGGTGAAGCATTGAATGTCGGCTCGTCGATCTGCTGCGTCTCGAGACGTGGTTCGAACCCGAGCGGGGCGAGGGCGCCCTGCAGTCGTTCAATCGGCCTTCTGCAGTTCGAGCTGCGTACCGCCGCAGCGGTCACAGGTCTGACCTTCCTTGACGAGGCGCTGCCAGAGGATCGGCAGGGGCTTCATGGCAACTTCCTTCGCGCTGCCCATCGGGCTCCTCCGTTTCTGCTCTAGGCCGCCAGCCACTCCTTGACCTCGGCCTGTGTCGGGATGCGGCCGCTGCTGACTACCTTGTCATCGACGACGAGTCCCGGTGTGGACAGGATGTCGAAGGCCAGGATGTCGTTCATGTCCGTGACCTTGACGAACTCGGCTTCAATGCCCGCGCCGGCCGCGGCGTCGCGCGCAATCGCCTCGAGCTTGCGGCAGTTGGCGCATCCGGGTCCCAGGATCTTCACGGTCTTCATGCATGTTCTCCTTTCAGTCGACTGGAGCGCGGGCGGTGGCCGTTCAGCCAGGCCATGCGCCCGCCAGCACGCCAGCAAGTGCGACGAGGCCCAGTCCTATCCAGCCGAGGCTCGCTCCATCTACCCAGGCGCCGTAGATCAGCCCGGCAGCCATGCTGAACACGGCGACCAGCGCGACGTAGGCTGCCGTCTTCTTCCGACCGATGATGGCGGCCACCATCAGCATGCTTTGCAGGCTCAGCTCCGGGTCGGACATCAGATAGGCCATCAGCGGGCCGGGGTGCATGCCGAGGTCGAGGAACATGCGCGCCACCGGCACTTCCACCAGCGTCGGGAAGTACATGAACACACCGAATAGCACGGCGACCGCGTTGGCGGTCAGGTCGTTCTGTCCGGCGAGGCTCTGTATCCACGCGGGCTCAATCAGTTGCCGGATCACGCCGACAACGAATACACCCACCACGAGCAGCGGGAAGATCTGCTTCACGAATCGCCAGGACTCCCACAGCCACGCCTGCCGGTGCTCGACGTCGAGCTGACGTGCGAAGTGCAGGCAGGCCAGCAGCGTCACAGCGACCGCGATCACGCGCCCGGTCAGTGCGACCTCGAGTCCTCCGTTGTTCGGGACCAATCTCAGTGCGGCCGTCAGCAGCGTGGCCGCTGTCAGCGCAAGGGCGATCCAGGTCCAGCGGTTGGGCCCCTCGACGATGTTCTCGAGACCTTTCCAGGCGGCCAGCGCGATCAGCACGAGCAGCAGGATGAGCAGTGATCCCTGGACGCTCACACCTTCTTCACCCCTGGCGGCGTCGAACGGGACCCACTGCACGAGGGTGGTCTGCCAGGCCTCGGCCCAGGTCGCTGGCAGCTCGGCAGTGGCGATGATCGCCGTCAGTGGAGCGAGCTTCAGCGTGCCGGCGAGCAGCACCGCGATCAGGGACAGCAGCAGGCCGATTGCGGCCCGGCTGATGCGGCCGTCACTGGCGAACAACGCGTCGGTCCGCGCGTCGTGGCTGGCATCGTCGCGCCAGAACAGGCGCGCCATCAGCAAGCCGATACCGATGCCGAACAGTATGCACAGAACCACGCGTGCAATGGCGAAGTCGGCGCCGAGGATGCTGCCGGTGTAGGCGAGGGCGAGGATGTTGCCGGCCGGAGCGAAGAACAGGAACGTGATCGCCGGACCAAGGCCCGCGCCCTTCTTGTAGATGCCGGCAAACAGCGGAACGATGGTGCACGAACACACGGCGAGCAGAGACCCCGCTGCCACGGCCGCCGGGTAGGAGACGCGTGGCGAGGTGCTGCGTCCCAGCCAGCGCGTGATGCTGGCCTTGGGGATCAAGGCCGCCATGGCGCCGGCGATAAAGAAGGCCGGCAGCAGGCACAGCAGCACATGGGCCGCCAGGTAGGCGGCGAGATTGCCTGCACCGCCGTTCAAGAGGTGCAGAGTCGTATTCATCGGAACAGCTTGACCAACGGCAGCAGGTGCTGCCACTGGTTCAAGGCTAGTTTGTTCGTGGCTTCGACGCGGCACGCTGGATCAAATGCTCGCCGAATTCTCTCGGGGAGTCCTGGGTCCCCTGCGTCTGCAGGACTTGACATCTTTCAACAGTTCCATAATATTCGAAACATGGAAGCAACTACGGCTGTTCGTGCCTTGGGCGCGCTGGCGCAGGAAACCCGCCTCGGCGTCTTTCGGCTGCTGGTCGAGCAGGGGCCGAGCGGCATGGCAGCGGGCGAAATCGCCGAGCAGCTGACGATTGCGCCGGCAACGCTGAGCTTCCATTTGAAGGAGCTGACGCACGCGGGACTGGTCACTGCGCGCCACGAGGGTCGCTTCATCTTCTATGCGGCGAACTTCGCGGCGATGAATGATCTGCTCGCTTACTTGACGGATAACTGCTGCGTGGCCGACTGCGGCCCGGGCGCCTCCTGCGCGCCGCTCGCCGCCTGTTCGCCCGCAGCCCCCAAGCGCGCCACGCCAGGCCGGCGCAAACCCCAAAGGAGCAAGGCATGAAGCGCTTTCACGTACACGTATCGGTGCCGGATCTCGACTCGAGCATCCGCTTCTACTCGACGCTGTTCGGCACGGAGCCGGCCGTCGTCAAGGGCGACTACGCCAAGTGGATGCTCGACGACCCGCGCGTCAACTTCGCAATCTCCCAGCGCGGCGGCAAGCCGGGCCTGAATCACCTCGGCCTGCAGACTGACTCCGACGGCGAACTCGAGTCGCTGAACGCCCAGCTGCAGCGGGCCGATCTGGCTACACAGGCGGAGAAGGACACTGCCTGTTGCTATGCGCGGTCAAACAAGTACTGGGTGACCGACCCGACCGGCATTGCGTGGGAGACCTTCCACACGCTGGGCACGGTACCGACGTTCGACGGCGCTGGTGTAGAAGCGACGACACAGGCCACCGGCTGCTGCGCCGGCGATGCCTCTGTGGCCATGCCCGCGAGCGCGCGCGCCAAGGCGGCGTCGGCCTGCTGCAGCTAGGATCGCGACGTGACTCAGATGCCCATGAATGTGCTGTTCCTCTGCACCGGCAACTCGGCGCGCTCGATCATGAGCGAAGTGATGATGAACGCGATGGCCAAGGGACGTTTCATCGCGCACAGCGCCGGCAGCATGCCCGACGGGAACGGTCAATCCATTCGCGATCGAGCTGCTGCAGAAGAATCGCCTGCCGACGGATGGGCTGCGCAGCAAGAGCTGGGACGAGTTCGCCGCCGCCGGTGCGCCGCCGCTCGACTTCGTTTTCACTGTCTGCGACAACGCGGCCGGTGAGGTCTGCCCGATGTGGCCCGGGCAGCCGGTCACGGCGCACTGGGGCGTCGAAGATCCGGCCGCGATCGAAGGCAGTGAGGAGGACAAGCGCAAGGCGTTCTTTCGCGCGTTCACCACCTTGCAGCGGCGCATCGAGCTTTTCCTGAGCCTGCCTCTCGCGAAGCTGGACAAACTCTCACTGCAGCAGCGCCTCAACGAGATCGGCCGCAGCGGGGCCACCCAGAGCGCGGCATGACGACGGCGGTTGCGCCGGCGCCGAAGGCGGCGCCGGCGATGTCGTTGTTCGAGCGCTACCTGACCGTGTGGGTCGCGCTGTGCATCGTCGCCGGCATCGCGATCGGCCAGCTATTGCCGGGGCCGGTGCAGGCAATCGGCACGATGGAGATTGCGCGCGTCAATCTCCCGGTCGGCGTGCTGATCTGGGTGATGATCATTCCGATGCTGCTGCGGATCGACTTCGGCGCGCTCGGTCAGGTGCGGCAGCATGCACGCGGCATCGGCGTCACGCTGTTCATCAACTGGCTGGTCAAGCCCTTTTCAATGGCGCTGCTGGCGTGGATCTTCATCCGCCATCTGTTCGCACCGTGGTTGCCTGCTGACCAGATCGACAGCTACATCGCCGGGCTGATCCTGCTGGCCGCAGCACCATGCACGGCCATGGTGTTCGTCTGGAGTCGGCTGACCCACGGCGATCCGTATTTCACGCTGTCGCAGGTGGCACTGAACGACGCCATCATGATCTTCGCCTTTGCGCCGATCGTTGCGCTGCTGCTTGGCGTGGCGTCGATCACGGTGCCGTGGGACACACTGCTGACGTCGGTCGCGCTCTACATTGTTGTGCCGGTGATCATCGCCCAGCTGATCCGCGCACGCGTCCTCGCGCGGGGCGGGCCGGCGGCGCTCGACGCGCTGCTGGCGCGTCTTGGGCCGTGGTCGATCGCGGCGCTGCTCGCAACACTGGTGCTGCTGTTTGCATTTCAGGGTGAGCAGATCCTGCGGCAGCCGTTGATCATCGCGATGCTGGCGGTGCCGATCCTGATCCAGGTGTTCTTCAATTCGGCCCTGGCCTACTGGCTCAATCGCGCTGTTGGCGAGAAGCACAACGTAGCCTGTCCGTCGGCCCTGATCGGCGCTTCCAATTTCTTCGAACTGGCCGTGGCGGCGGCGATCAGTCTGTATGGCTTCGAATCCGGCGCCGCGCTGGCGACGGTCGTCGGCGTGCTGATCGAAGTGCCGGTGATGCTGCTGGTCGTGAAGGTCGTCAACGGCAGCAAGGGGTGGTACGAGCAGCGGGCCTGAGCGCTGAGCTGTGCCGGAATCCCGGCTGGATGTCACTCAAAGCCGCCGGGAACGGGTGACATGTCACTGACCTGTCATGCGCGGTACCTAGACTCGCCGGCATTGATGGCAAGTATCCGTACGTTTCTCGGTCCCTTCCTCGTTCCCTTCCTCGAACCACGTCTGAGGTTTACCCAATGAGACTTCTCCCGATTAAAGCCCTGGCGGCTGGTATTGCACTGGCCGGCGCATTCTCGACAGTGTCGGCACAGGAAATTACCGGCGCAGGCGCAACCTTTCCTGCGCCGTTGTATGCCAAGTGGGCCGATGCCTATCACAAGGCCACGGGTGCCCGCATCAACTACCAGTCAGTGGGGTCTGGTGCCGGCATTCGTCAGATCCGCGGCAAGACAGTCGACTTTGGCGCGTCCGATGCACCTCTGAACGATGCCGAACTTGCGAAAGACGGCCTGATCCAGTTCCCGACCGTGATCGGCGGGGTTGTGCCGGTCATCAACGTCCCGGGCATCCAGTCGCGCGAGATGCGTCTGACCGGGCAGGTGCTTGGGGACATTTACCTTGGCAAGATCACCAAGTGGAACGATCCGGCGATCGCCGCATTGAACCCCGGGTTGAAGCTGCCGGACGCGGCGATCTCGCCGGTTCGCCGTGCTGATGGTTCGGGTACGACATTCATCTTTACGAACTATTTGTCGAAGGTGAACCCGGAGTGGAAGACGAAGGTCGGCGAAGGCACGGCCGTCAACTGGCCGGTCGGCGCGGGCGGCAAGGGCAATGAAGGCGTGTCCGCATTCGTGCAGCGACTGCCGAACTCGATCGGTTATGTCGAGTACGCCTATGCGAAGCAGAACAAGATCCCGTACGTGCTGATGCAGAACGCCGCCGGCACCTGGGTCGCGCCCGACGACACGACCTTCAAGGCGGCGGCCGCCGGTGCTGAGTGGCAGAAGTCGTTCAATCAGGTCCTGACGAATCAGGCCGGCAAGGAAGCGTGGCCGATCACCGGTGCGACCTTCATCATGATGCACACCCAGCAGGACAAGCCGGCGCAGGCCGCCGCATCGCTCAAGTTCTTCGACTGGGCCTACGGCAACGGCGACAAGATGGCCGACGACCTCGACTACGTTGCGCTTCCCGACAGCGTCAAGGCGCTGATTCGCCAGCAATGGACGAAGATCACCGACGCCGGCGGCAAGGCGGTCCTGACCAAGTGACGTCCCGGGTCCACGGATGGCGCCGACGCGCGCCACCGTGGAATCCACCTCCGTACGCTGCGCCCGTAGCCCTCGCCTGACCATTCCCGGAAGGAGACGAACCTTTGGACGCTACACTGTCCGAGACGACCTTTCGCAAAGAAGCGCAGACCGTGCACATGCCCGAAGGGCCACCGGCGCGCCGCTCCGGCAAGCTCGGCGACATCATTTTCCTGAACCTGACGCGCGGCGCGGCGATCCTCACGCTGTTGCTGCTTGCCGGGATCATGCTGTCGCTCGTCGTCGGGGCCTGGCCCTCGATACGCGAGTTCGGCCTGCCGTTCCTGTGGACAGCCGAGTGGGATCCGGTGCAGGAGAAGTTCGGCGGCCTGGTGATGATCTACGGCACGCTGATGACGTCGCTGATCGCGCTGATCATCGCCGTTCCCGTCAGTTTCGGCATTGCGCTGTTCCTGACCGAGTTGTCGCCGAGGTGGCTGAAGCGCCCGCTGGGCACCGCGATCGAACTGCTGGCCGCGATTCCGTCGATCGTCTACGGCATGTGGGGCCTGATGGTGTTCGCGCCGATCCTGTCCACTTACGTGCAGCAGCCGCTGCAGGCCGCGTTCGGCACGGTGCCGGTGCTGGGGGCGCTGTTCTCCGGCGCGCCGGTCGGGATCGGCATCCTGTCGGCAGGCATCATCCTGGCCATCATGATCATCCCGTTCATCGCGGCCGTGATGCGCGATGTGTTCGAGGTGACGCCGCGCGATGCTGAAGGAATCGGCTTACGGCGTCGGCGCGACGACCTGGGAAGTCGTATGGCGCGTCGTGCTGCCGTACACCAAGACGGGCGTCATCGGCGGCGTCATGCTCGGTCTCGGCCGGGCGCTGGGCGAGACGATGGCGGTGACGTTCGTCATCGGCAACTTCAACCAGCTGAACAGCCTCTCACTGTTCGAAGCAGCCAATTCGATCACGTCGGCGCTGGCGAACGAGTTTGCCGAGGCGACGCCGGGTCTGCACGAGGCCTCATTGATCTACCTGGGCCTGATCCTGTTCTTCATCACGTTCGTCGTGCTGGGCATCGAGCAAGTACCTGCTGCTGCGGCTGAAGCGGAACGAGGGCTCGAAGACATGAATGCGATCACCGAGCCCGGAAGCGCCGACTACCGCCTGCCGATGCATCGGCGGCGCAAGCTGATCAACATCATCGCGCTCGCCCTGTCGCTGGCCGCGATGGCATTCGGCCTGGTGTGGCTGATCTGGATCCTGTGGGACACGCTTGTTGCAGGGCGTCAAGGGGCTCAATGCAGCCACCTTCCTGCAGGACACTCCTCCACCCAACTCGGACGGTGGCGGACTGCGCAATGCCATCGTGGGTTCGCTGGTCATGGTGCTTTCCGCGACAGCGATCGGAACGCCAATCGGCATCCTTGCCGGCATCTACCTGGCCGAGTACGGCCAGCGCGGCTGGCTCGGCAGTCTGACGCGCTTCATCAACGACATCCTGCTGTCGGCACCATCGATCGTGATCGGCCTGTTTCGTCTACACGATCATCGTGGCGCAGACGCGGTCGTTTTCCGCCTTCGCCGGCATCGTCGCGCTGGCACTGATCGTGATTCCGGTCGTGGTGCGCACCACGGAGAACATGCTGGCGCTGATTCCGAATGCGCTGCGCGAGGCCACTTTTGCGCTCGGCGCTCCAAAGTGGGTCATGATCCAGCGCGTGACGCTGAAGGCGGCGCGTGCGGGCGTGGTCACCGGTGTCCTGCTGGCGCTGGCGCGGATTGCTGGCGAAACGGCACCGCTGCTCTTCACGGCGCTGTCGAACCAGTTCTTCACGCTCAACATCGGCGAACCGATGGCGAACCTGCCGGTCACCATCTTCAAGTTCGCGATGAGCCCGTTTGCGAACTGGCAGCAGATGGCCTGGGCCGGGGTCTTCATCATCACGATCGGCGTGCTCGCGCTCAACATCATCGCGCGCGTGCTGTTCAGACAGAAGCATTAGGAGCCCACGATGGACGCCGCGACCAGCGCGCTGAAACCGAACGAAAAGGTGAAGATGAAGGTTCGTAACCTGAATTTCTACTACGGCAAGTTCCAGGCGCTGAAAGACATCAACCTGGAGGTTCCGGAGAAGAAGGTCACCGCATTCATCGGGCCCTCAGGTTGCGGCAAGTCGACCCTGCTGCGTGTCTTCAACCGGATGTTCGAGCTCTATCCGGAGCAGCGTGCCGAAGGAGAGGTCAGCGTCGACGGCGAGAACGTGCTGACGTCGAAGGAAGACGTTGCGTTGATCCGCGCCAAGATCGGCATGATCTTCCAGAAGCCGACGCCGTTCCCGATGTCCATCTACGACAATATCGCGTTCGGCGTGCGCCTGTTCGAAAACCTGTCGAAGTCGGCGATGGACGACCGGATCGAGTGGGCGCTGCGCAAGGGCGCGCTGTGGAACGAGGTCAAGGACAAGCTGGGACAGAGCGGTACCAGCCTGTCGGGCGGGCAACAGCAACGGCTGTGTATCGCGCGCGGCATCGCTGTGCGGCCAGAGATCATCCTGTTCGACGAGCCGTGTTCGGCGCTGGACCCGATCTCCACTGCGAAGATCGAGGAACTCATTGACGAACTGAAATCCGACTACACGGTCGCGATTGTCACGCACAACATGCAGCAGGCCGCGCGCGTTTCGGACTACACGGCGTACATGTACCTTGGGGATCTGGTGGAGTTCGGCGAGACCGACCAGATCTTCATCAAGCCCCGGAGGAAAGAAACCGAGGACTACATTACCGGCCGATTCGGCTAGAGTCAGTGCGGCATTGCCGCAGGAGAATCAGATGGGAACCGGTGATCACTCGATGAGAAAGTACGACGAGGAACTCGAATCCATGCGTTCGCGCGTGCTGCAGATGGGCGGTCTCGTCGAGTCGCAGGTGCGCACCGCGCTGGATGCGTTCGAGACGGCCAATGTCGAGCTGGCGCAACAGGCCATCGATGCCGACCGCCGTGTCAACGAGCTCGAAATGGACCTCGACCAGATGGTCAATCATGTGATCGCGCGCCGGCAGCCCACCGCCGGCGACCTGCGCATGATTACCGGCATCGCCAAGGCGATCACGGACATCGAGCGCATTGGCGACGAGGCGAGCAAGATTGCCCGCGCCGCCAAGTGGCTGCGCGAGAAGGACGGACAGTCGCGCGTGAATCGGGTGCCCGACATCCGCTACTCGGGCGAGGCGGCGGTGTCGATGCTGCGGCGAGCGCTCGACGCGTTTGCGCGCCTCGACGCCCAGGCTGCGGCACTGATCATCAAGGACGATCAGGGTGTGGACGACCGCTTCCGGGCCATCCTGCGGCAGCTGATCACGTTCATGATGGAAGATCCGCGCACCATTTCTGCTTCTCTCGATACCGTCTGGGCTGCCAAGGCGATCGAGCGCATCGGCGATCACTCGAAGAACATCGCCGAGCACGTGATCTTCATTTCGCAAGGCGTGGACGCTCGGCACCTGACACCGGACGAAATCGACCGCGCCATCGCACGGGGATAGGCAGCGTGTCGGCATCCATCCTTGTCGTCGAAGACGAGCCCGCGATCCAGGAGCTGGTCGCCTACACCTGCAGCAGCAACGGATACACGGTGCGTCGAGCCGAGTCGGTGGGTGCGGCGCGCGAGGCTATCGGCAGGGAACTCCCCGATCTCGTGCTGCTCGACTGGATGTTGCCGGACAAGCCCGGGATCGATCTGCTGAAGGATCTGCGTGGCGAGGAGCGCACGCGTGCGGTGCCGGTCATCATGCTGACGGCGCGGGGCAGCGAGGCGGATCGGGTCGTCGGCCTTGATACCGGCGCGGACGACTATGTGGTCAAGCCGTTTTCACCGCGCGAGCTGGTATCACGCATCCGCGCGGTGTTCCGGCGCCGCGCGCCCCAGCACAGCGGCGAGGCGGTCGAGTACGGGCCGCTGACGATCGACCCGGCACGACACGAAGTGCTGGCCGCCGGCAAGCCGGTGCGCATGGGGCTCGCGGAGTTCAAGCTGCTGAGCTTCCTGATGAACCATCCCGATCGTGTGTTCTCGCGTACCCAGCTACTTGACAGCGTCTGGGGCGACCATGTCTTCATCGAGGAGCGCACGGTCGACGTGCACGTCCTGCGGTTGCGTAAGGCCCTGGCACCGGCCAGTGCCCAGCACCTGGTGCAGACGGTGCGCGGGCTCGGATACCGCCTGTCGATGCGGCCGGAACATTGAGGCGGCGTCGCAGGGACGCCATAGGCCCGCCGGCCTGGCGGACAGGGTTGCGTTGTGCCAGGGCCCCGGCCGGTGCTCGCGGACTAGACTTCATCCATGGTTGATCGTCTGAAGGTCCGGTTTGCCGTGCTCGGTCCTGCGCTGCTGCGGCTCGCGCTGCTCGGGGCTATGGGTGCCGTGGTCGGATTCTTCTTCGGCACGGTCGCCGCTCTCTGGGCCGTCATTGCCGGACTGGTCGTGCTGCTGGCTATCCACATGAGTTATGCGAGCCGGTTGGCAGCGTGGCTCGAGGCGCCGAATCTGGACGAAATTCCCAATGGTTGGGGCCTGTGGACCGATGTGTTTGCGCGGCTGTACCGCCAGCGTCGCGCGACCGAGATCAACGAGCGCCGGCTGCTCGAAAACGAAGAACGCTTCCGCCGCACGATCAGCGCCTTGCCCGAGGGCATCACGCTGGTTGATGCCACGCTGCAGATCGACTGGTGCAACCCGGTGGCTGAGCAGCACCTGGGCGTGCGGCTGACCGCCGACCAGGGACTGCGCGTCACGAACCTGGTGCGCGATCCCGAGTTCATCAACTACATGACGTCGGCGCACTTCGAGGCGCCTCTGGTATTCCGTCCGCTGGCGCGTCCCGGTATGTCGCTCGAGGTGCGCGTGGTCGATTTCGAACCGTCGCGTTCCATCATCATCACGCGCGACATCACGCAGCGCGAACGCGTCGACGCAGTAAGGCGCGACTTCATCGCCAACGTTTCGCACGAGCTGCGTACGCCGCTGACCGTGGTCACCGGCTTTCTTGAAATGCTGCTCGACGCACAGCCCGGCGACGCGGCCACGCGGCAACACCATCTCGGACTCATGCACGAGCAGGCGCAGCGCATGACGCGGCTGGTGGAGGACCTGCTGACGCTGTCGCGACTCGAGTCGAGCGAAAGCGTCGTGGCAGACGATGTCGTTGACGTGCGCCGGTTGGTGCGCGAAGTCGGCGACGACGCACGCGTCCTGTCCAACGGCCGGCACCGCATCGAGATCGATGCTCCGCCGGCATTCGTCCGCGGCAGCCGCGACGAACTGCGCAGCGCGTTCGGCAATCTGGTGTCCAACGCGATCCGCTACACGCCCGAGGGTGGCCACATTGCTCTGCGCTGGCACGAGAGCGGCGGCGAGGGGCGCTTCGAGGTCGAGGACACCGGTATCGGCATTGCGCCCGAACACCTGGTGCGGCTCACCGAGCGTTTTTATCGCGTAGACAAGAGTCGCTCGCGCGAAACCGGTGGAACGGGTCTCGGCCTGGCCATCGCCAAGCACGTTCTGCTGCGGCACGATGGACGACTTAACATTGTGTCGGACATCGGCAAGGGCAGCACATTTAGCGCCGTGCTTCCGGCCGCGCGCCTGATCGCCGTAGTCGATCACGACATGGCGCGGGCCGCCTGAACGGAACCCGTGGTGACGAACGGTCGGGTGTTATCATCCACCGCCCTCGGGGTGTAGCGCAGTCTGGTAGCGCGCCTGCTTTGGGAGCAGGATGTCGGGAGTTCGAATCTCTCCACCCCGACCACGCGCCCTCCAGGGCGCACCCGGCGAGTTTCGATCTGCCCGTAGCTCAGTCGGATAGAGCATCAGCCTTCTAAGCTGAGGGTCACAGGTTCGATTCCTGTCGGGCAGGCCAGTTTTCTCGAGTGGTGGCTGTAGCTCAGTTGGTAGAGTCCCGGATTGTGATTCCGGTTGTCGCGGGTTCGAGTCCCGTCAGCCACCCCAACTTCCTTGCTTCCCACGATAGCGCTCGCTTACGAGTTTTTTGCAATTTTGCTCTCTGCGAATCTCCTTTTCATCTCAATTCCACCCGCGAGTTAGGTGGCAAGAAGACGAACGACTCGCAAAGGGCGGTTCGGAAAAGAGCGAGCAAGTCGTCGCTTGCGCCGTCGGCGGCGGCCCCAGGGTCAGTGCAACGACGCTAAGTGTGCGGCCAGCGACTCGATCTCGGCGTTGGTGAGGTCGGCAAGGAGCGGATCCGGCTTCGCAGCGGTTCCGTGCGACCGCGTGCCGCTCCGCATCAGCTGCAACGACCAGACGGTGTAACCCGCCTTTTGCCCGGCGAGCCGCGCCGCACCGGCGTTCGTTCCCTGCAACGCCGGACCGTGGCAGTCGGCACATCGCAAGCGATCGGCCAATGCGCGTCCGGCATTGCTGCCGGACGATTGCGCCGCGCGCGGAGGCAGCAGTGCCGCATAGTGTTCGGCGAGGTCGTTGACATCCTGTTCGCTCAACTCCGCGGCAAGGTTCACCATCACCGGGGCGGTGCGCGTGCGCTCGCGGAAGGCTTGCCACTGCGCATTGAAGTAGGCCTTAGGCTGCCCTTCGAGCAGCGGCACGATGGAGTGGATCGTTTCCGTGGACGAGTGGCAGGATACGCAGCGTGCCGCGGCAAGCTGCGCGCCGGCTGCCGCGTCGCCGGCTGCCGTGCCGTGCGCGACCAGCAGGCAGCCCGACAGCGCAGCGGCTGCAGCTGCGTGCCGAGCACGATCAGCGATCACGTTGCGTTCTTCCGGGTCGATTCGAACATGAGCGCGATCGCTTGTTCTTCGGTCAACTGAGCGCCCTCTGCGGCAGACTGCTGCGCGAGTGCGGTTCTCAACACCGCCTGCACGCGCGTCATGACCCGATCGCGTGTGTCCGTAATGAAAGGCGGCACAAGGCGCCTAGTACGCTGCAACTCGATGTTGAAAAATCCGATCAGCATGGCGGCATCGGCCTCTGACCCTGGCTGCTGCGCGTGCAGTAGTGCTACGTATGGCACCAACGAAGCCACCATCCGCGTGCGTTGCAGGTACGGGATCACGGCTCTGCTAAGGGCGAGCGCGGGTTCCCGATCGCCACGCAGCGCATGAACTACTGGCCGAAGACAGTACCCAGCCGTACTGACCGGCCGACAGCAGCGATCACAGTGAATATTCATAGTTGGGCTGCTGCAATGCTCCGGCGCGCGTCGCATGCTATGCGGATGTAATGCGATCACCGTTTGGACAACAAGAAACAGGAGATCGCCATGTTCCGCAAACTCACCGCTCCCGTTGCCGCATTTCTGGCTGCCGCCACTACGACGTTGTCCCTCTTCAGCGCCGTCGCAGGTCTTGCGGATGGAGACCGCACGCTTCTGCTGGCCGCTAAACGCTCGCCCGCGCTCATCGCCGGGAACGCTACGGCGGCCTTACGCTAGGCGCTGCTAGATCGCAGCTTGAGCCCGGTCCGACCGGGCTCTTCTAGTCCGCTTCGATATCAACGACTTCCAGAGTTCCGCCGGCTGCTCTTGACCGGTCGATGCCCTTCCGCGCGCGCTCCGCTGCAGGCGACGGCTGCAATTGAACGCCTGGGGCCTTTAGGACCGTTCACTCGGCGACGACGGCGAACCGCACCACGCCCTCATATTTGTCGTCCCATTCATTCGACCAGTCGCGCAGACCGAACGTCGCTCTCACTTCAACGGTCAAGGACGGCACGGCAGTAAGAAAGCGCGCACTCAGACGGATATCCAGGTTCCCAAGGTGATGATCGCCGTCGCTGGGAGAGAAGGCTGCGTTGAATCCGGTAAGCAGTGCGGTCACCTGCGACGCGTTGGCGGGGAGCGTGATCACCTTCGTATCACTGCGCGGCCCCGAGCCATCGAAGCTGTTGAACGCGATGGTGTCATTTACGATTTGCATGTGAGAACTCCCTGCTGACTCCTATCAGCCCGATCAGTCCGCTTGCCCGGTCTTTCGCTTCTCAAACGACGCGCTGACAGTGCCAGGATGACACTCCGGATCAGTGTAGGTAACGGTTCCGCGGTGCCAGAAATAGCGGTCATCGCGCGTGCGTTCCACGATCCAGGAGCCTTCTCCGTCGCCATCACCGGCGTTCTCGACCGCGGCACGCAGCACGTACGCCCCGTAGGGCAGCACGCTAAGTTGCAGCGAGCGGCCTCGACCGTACAGTCCGCCGCGCGGCCCGTACCAAGCGACGTCCCCCATCGCACTCGCTGTTCCGTCGTCGCTCCTGACAACGGCACGGAGAACCGGGGGCAGTTCCACCGTCGCCTCGGTACCCGGCTCAACGCCCCCCAGCTCGACTTTTACGCGACGCGGTCCCTTGCCCGGCTTCCGTTCCACTGCAAGCCGGCCCTCCCACTGCGCCATGCCGGTAGCGACACCGCTTGATGCCAGGACCCGAATGGCAATCTCGCCCGAGCGTCCCCAGAGCGACTTGGGAATCTGCCAGTCTGTCTTTTGGGTCCGTGCGGCGACTCCCCGCCAGACGCCACGCCCATCGCGCCACTGCAGCAAGTACCAGAGCTCGCTGCCACCTTCCTTAGCCTCAGCGCGCCAGGTGCATTCGATCGTCTTCAACTCGGTCTCGTCTGCTCCCGTGCATTTCAACTCCACCTTCGGCGGGTCGGGTATCGAAACATCGAGCAACTCCTTGTCGCACTCGAGTATCACGAGTCGTCGGGCGGCGGGATCGAACGGCAGTGCAGCCTTGATCTTCTTCGGCCAAACGCATTCTTCGCCCATACAACCGCATGACGTGTCGTCATGGTGCAGGCAATGCGAGAGAACGACATCACCCTTGCCGTTTCGAAGCTCGAGTACGAACCTGGTGGCTTTGCCCTGCACATCTTGTGGCCCGGAGAGATAGTGAAACGCCGTTCGCCACTTCACGGACCGATCCCGCTCGATGACAACATTGATGAAAAGATGCTGAGCTGGCATGGGAATTCGCTCACGAATCTCGATCGGCGCCCGCCTCGGAAGTCGCCAGGCTCGGGCGGTGCCAAAGGCGGCGTTCCTCAGTACCGCGGATGGCGCGGCGCCGCCAGCATTGGCGGGAATGCGCGTCATCAGCGCCTTGTAGGTATAAGGGCTGATCCAGGCATTGCCAGAGTACCCCATCATGTCGTGCGCCGCTCCCGGCGTCAGCACGGTGCCCACCGAAGTATCGAATCCGAACTCGCCGATGCTGTCCGAGTCGAAGCCGGAGTAACTTGGATAGTCGTCATCCGTATTCAGCGGCCGCGCACAGCGCGTCACGTTGTCGCAGGGAGCATGCTTTCGTCCAAGGATATGACCCAGTTCGTGTGCAACCGTACCCTGGCTCCCGATGATGCCGACGCCGGCGCCACCGGAGCCGCCACAGCCGCCTACGGAACCAGTATCGACTCCGAGGTTAAGCAGCGCGTAAAAGATGTCGGTTGAGTCACCTCGCAAGTCGGAAACATCGTCGCGGAAATCACCCATCTTGTCGCATCCCTTGCTGATGTCGGACTTCATCTCGCCGCTGAAGTCCATGGTCATGTATCCGGTCTGGGTGACCTGAGGTATCGGATACAGCAGCTCCGTGACGCCGAACAGTGTGACGAAATCGGCTGGAACGGGCGCGATGGTGGGCTGGCCCATGATCGTGTCGGGTCCGGTGTAATTGACTCCCACCGCGAAGACGCGCACCGGAACAAACGTCTCGAAGAGCAACGTGCGCTGGAATCCGTCCGCAAAGTCGTTCACATTGCCGACCCTCCACACCCTGGCAGAAATGGACACATTGCCGGTGCAAAGGCCCTCGGGAAGGACAAAGTTAAGCGTATCGGTTGCCATCCCTCGCGCGATCTGGCTCTCGCGTTTTGGAGCGATCGAATTGAGCGGCAAGATCGTCGTTACGCCGCCGGCGGCGTCCTGCACAGTCAATGCTCCGGTAAGCGATGCGATGAGAGGCAATCCGGAGTTCCGGTCATAGTCGATCCAAAGTCGAACGGCAGTTGCCTTGCCTTCGACCAGGCGAATCGAGTTATCGGGAAATACGTTCGCACTGTCCAAATGCAGAGCGCTGCGGAAATGCTGAATACCTTGGGTGATCTCAGCATCGGTGATGACGAGATCTCCTCGCGCGCCCCCGGGTGGAGGGGGTGTTACAGGCGCGAGCTCTGCAAGCACTGTCAGCGACACCGTGCCCGAATACGCATCGTCCCAATCCCCAGACCAGTCCCGCAGTGCGAACGAACCGTTGACGTTGACAGTGCGCGGATCGCCCGGATCGATGGTCGTAGTCAGTTCCAGATCCAGCTTGCCGAGATGGTGGTCCTCCCGGTTCTCGAACGTCGCTGAATAGCCGGATACGGCAGCGACCGCCCCGACGACATTGCGCGCGAACAGCAGTTGTGTACTGGCGGTGATGGGTCCGGAGTTTCTTGTCTTCGAAAACAGCAGAGCGTTTGTGCGGATTTCCATGCGTGTCCTCCGTCGCCCCCGGATTGCTGGAGGAAATCCTAGGCCGCTCGCGCAGTGAAGTGTTTCCCGCGTTTGGGCGACTTTCCGCAAATGCGGCATGGTCCCGCGGCAAGCACTTCAGCGGGCCTCTGGAGTGCTTGCGCCTGACATGAAGCTGCGTTCGCTGAAGGCTGCCGAGCGGGCAAAAGTTGGTCCGCTTTCTGTCAACTCGGGCCGCTGTGACTCATGACTGTAAGTGGCCGGCGGGAGAACTAAAGGGGGCGGTGCCGTGACCCCGGTGCCGGGGCTTGGCTATCTTTGAATGAGATGTCCCCCACGCCGTGCGCGCCGGCAGCCCCGGCCGGTGCGTCGGCTACGTCACTTCGCTCGGATCGAAATCGAGTTCCACCTTTGCCCCGTTTGGATCGTGACAGAACAGCTGCCAGGTGCCGGCGCCAGGCTGTCGTCGCAGTTCGTAACGCACGCCCACGGCGTCGAGGCGCGCCGTGACCTGCGGTAGTTCCTTGGCCGAAAACGCCATGTGATCGAGCACACCGGCAGGCTGGGCCGGCATTTCTCTGCCGGCGATGATGTGAAGCACCGCGTGGTCCCCGATATACAGCCAGGCGCCAGGAAAGCCCAGGTCCGGACGCGGCCCCGTCGCCAGACCGATCAGATCAACGTAGAAATGCACCGTCGCGTCCAGATCCCTGGCGAGTACGGTGAAGTGATTCATACCGCTGATCATCGTTGTTGCTCTTTGCCGCGGGATCGCGATTTTGTACCTTTGGGGGATTCGTCAAGCCGCAGCCGTTCGCCGGACGCCTCCGCTTCCGAGCGATACCAAAACCGGGAAGAAATCACGCGCATTGCATACCCTGCCTCGCACTAATCGTGCGAGGGACGTGTCATCGCCAGTGGATCGACCCAGCGATCAAAGTCATCCGCGGTGACGTGACCCAGTGCCAGGGCCGCTTCGCGCAACGTGGTGCCTTCGTGATGCGCCTTGTGCGCAATTGCGGCGGCCTTGTCGTATCCGATGTGCGGCGCGAGGGCGGTCACCAGCATCAGTGAGCGTCCGCATGAGTTCCGCGATGCGCTCCGGGCGCGCCTCGATGCCGCGCGCGCAGTGTTCGTCGAAGTGCCGCATGCCGTCGGCAAGCAGCCGTGCACTGTCGAGCGAGTTGGCCGCGATCAGCGGTTTGCTGACATTGAGTTCGAAGTTTCCCGACGCGCCGCCGATGTTGACGGCGACATCGTTGCCAAATACCTGCGCACAGATCATCAGCAGCGACTCGCTCTGCGTCGGGTTGATCTTGCCCGGCATGATCGAGCTGCCCGGTTCATTCTCGGGAATCGACAGTTCTCCCAGCCCCGAGCGCGGTCCGCTCGCCAGCCAGCGCACGTCGTTCGCAATCTTGGACAGTGCCGCCGCCAGCGTCTTCAGCGCGCCATGGGCGTAGACGATCGGCTCGTGCCCGGCGAGAGCGGCGAACCGGTTCGTCGCCTGGGTGAAGGGCAGCCCGGTCGTTGCAGCGAGGTCGGAGGCGACTCGGGCACCAAACTCGGGATGCGTCGCGAGTCCGGTTCCGACGGCGGTGCCGCCGATGGCGAGCGGAAGAAGCGCCGCGAGGCCGCCTTCAATGGCGCCGCGGGCAAAGTCGAGCTGCGCGACATAACCGGAAAACTCCTGCCCAAGCGTCAGTGGCGTGGCGTCCTGCAGATGCGTGCGGCCGATCTTGACGATCGATTCGAACCCCGTGGCCTTGGCGGCAAGCGTTGTACGAAGCACATCCAGAGCCGGCAGCAGTTGCCGGGCAAGCACGAGCGCGAGCGCGACATGCATGGCGGTGGGGATGACGTCGTTCGACGACTGGCCGCGGTTCACGTGGTCGTTGGGATGCACGGTCCGGCTGCCGCGCGGCTGTCCCAGCAGTTCGCCCGCGCGATTGGCGATGACCTCGTTCACGTTCATGTTGGTCTGCGTGCCGGACCCGGTCTGCCACACCGGCAGTGGGAAGTGCGTGTCGTGGCGGCCCGCGACCACCTCCTCGGCCGCGGTGCCGATCGCGTCGGCGAGGCGCTGGTCGACGAGCCCGAGCGACCGGTTGACCCGGGCTGCGGCACCCTTGACCCGTGCGATCGCATGGATCAACGGAAGAGGCATGAGGTCGCCCGCCGGGAAGTGATGCAGTGCGCGCTGAGTCTGCGCGCCCCACAGCGCTGATGCCGGGACTTCGATCGGCCCGAAACTGTCGCGCTCGGTACGCGTTGCCTCTGGTGCGGTCATCGCGGCTCCGGATAAGCCTGAAGACTGCGACGGTAGCGGAACCGGCGGACGAGGGCTACGCGTTGCGCGCAAAATGGGGGCTGCCAAACCGCAGGGCCCGCCGAGCCGCAGGACGCGCAGGATCAGCCATGAGCAAGGCCTTTGTGAAGGATGATGCCGGCACCGATGACGACGATGACGTCGCATTGCCGGAGCTGCCGGCGGGCGTGCGCAACTACATCACCCCCGTGGGCTACGCACGCCTGCGCAACGAACTGGCTCACCTGGTCAAGACCGAGCGGCCGGAAGTAGTGCGCGTCGTCTCGTGGGCCGCCTCCAACGGCGATCGCTCGGAAAATGGCGACTACATCTACGGCAAGAAGCGCCTGCGCGAGATCGACCGGCGCATCCGCTTCCTGACCAAGCGCCTCGACGTCGCCGAAGTCGTGGACCCGGCGACCCGTCCTGCCACTGACCAGGTCTTCTTCGGCGCCACGGTGCAGTACGCAACGGGCGGTCGGGAGAGCGAGATCACGATCGTCGGCATCGACGAAGTGGAGCCGGAGCGTGGCCGGGTCAGCTGGATTTCGCCAATCGCGCGCGCACTGCTGAAGGCGCGCGAGGGTGATGTGGTCCAACTGAAGACGCCCGCAGGCGTCGATGTTCTCGAAATACTGGCCGTACGCTATGCGGCGTCGTGAGGGTGGGCGCGCGATCCGCCGCGCGGCCGCACGACCTTCACGACCTGCTTGACCCGCCGCAGAATCCGGATGACGCGCGCCAGGTGCGTGCGGTCGCGCACCTGCACCTTGAAGTGAATCAGCGCGATGAGCGCATCCTCGTCGTCGATGTGGACGTTGAGAATGTTCGATTCGGCCTCGGCAATGGCCACGGCGATGCGGCCGAGTACGCCGCGCTCATTGTCCGCACTGACGTCGAGGCCGACGGTGAAGTGGGTTGCCGGATCGCGCGCCCACTGCAGCTCGATCCAGCGGTCTGGGTCCGCACGCCGGGCGCGCAGGGCGTGCACGCAGTCCGCCTGGTGCACAGCGAGTCCCTGGCCCTTGCGGATGTGACCAACGATGGAATCGCCCGGGATAGGGTGGCAGCAGTTCGCCATCTGTACGGCCATGCCTTCGGTGCCGCGGACCACCACCGGGACGGAGGCTGACGGGATCGCCGAGCTGTCCGATGGATCACCCGTAATGTCGGCGCCGGCCGCCAGCGCGAGCTGGCGCGCGACCACGGCGGCAAGGCGCCGGCCCAGGCCAATGTCGGCGAACAGGGCGGCACGCGACTCGATTTCGGCCTGACGGATCACGTCGTCCCACTGCGTCTCGCTGACCGTTCCAAGCGACAGATTGAACTGGCGCGCGGCCTGTGCCAGCAACCGCTCGCCGAGTTCGGCCGACTCGTCGAACTTCATCGTGCGCAGGAAGTGGCGGATCTCCGACCGCGCCTTGCCGGTCCGCACAAACGTCAGCCAGGCCGGGTTCGGGCGGGCCACGGGTCCGGTGACGACTTCAACCATGTCGCCGTTGCGCAGCGGAGTGCGCAGCGGCTGGATCTCGCCGTTGATGCGCGCGGCCACGCACTTGTTGCCCACGTCCGTGTGGATGCCGTAGGCGAAGTCCACCGGCGTGGCGCCGCGGGGCAGCGAGACGATCTTGCCTTTCGGCGTGAAGACGTAGACCTTGTCAGGGAAGAGATCGACCTTGATGTGCTCGAGGAATTCGGTCGAGTCGCCGGTGTGTCTCTGGATTTCGAGCAGCGACTGCAGCCACTGGTGCGTGCGCGACTGCAGCTCGGACAGGTCCGAGTCGTCATCCTTGTAGAGCCAGTGCGCGGCCACGCCGGACTCGGCGACGTGGTGCATCTCCTTGGTGCGGATCTGGAACTCGACCGGCGTCCCGTATGGACCGATCAGGGTCGTGTGCAGCGACTGGTAACCGTTGACCTTCGGGATCGCGATGTAGTCCTTGAACTTGCCCGGCACCGGCTTGAACAGGCCATGCAGTGCGCCGAGGGCGAGGTAACACTCCGAAACCTTGTCAACGACGATGCGAAAGCCGTAGATGTCGAGTACCTCGGAGAACGAGAGGTTCTTCTCGACCATCTTGCGGTAGATGCCGAAGAGCGTCTTCTCGCGGCCGTAGACCTCCGCGCGCAGTTTGGTCTCCTGCAGCGCCTTGCGCACCGACTGCAGGATCTTGCTGAGCAGCTCGCGCCGGTTGCCTCGCGCCGACAGCACCGCCCTCTGCAAAACCCGATAGCGCATCGGATGCAGGTGCTGGAAGCTCAGTTCCTCGAGCTCGCGGAACAGGTTGTTGAGCCCGAGCCGGTGTGCAATCGGTGCATAGATCTCGAGCGTTTCCCGCGCAATGCGGCGGCGCTTGTCCGGCTCGACCGCGTCGAGCGTGCGCATGTTATGCAGGCGGTCCGCCAGCTTGATCAGCATGACGCGCACGTCGCGCGCCATCGCCAGCAGCATCTTGCGGAAGTTTTCGGCCTGCGCCTGCTCGGTCGACGAAAACTGAAGCTTGTCCAGCTTGGACACGCCATCGACCAGTTCCGCGACGGTGGTGCCGAAGCGCTCGATCAGCTGCTGCTTGGGGATGCCGGAGTCTTCCAGCACGTCGTGCAGCAGGGCGGCCTGGATCGCGGCGCCGTCCAGCCTCCAGTCCGTGAGGATCTCGGCAACGGCGATGGGGTGCGTGATGTACGGTGCTCCACTCTGCCGGAATTGCCCGAGGTGGGCCTCGTCCGAGAAGCGGAATGCATCCTTGATCTTCTGCACGTCGGACGACGGCAGGTATTTCTTGACCCGCTCTGCGAGAGTGCCGACGGTTGCAACGCCGGTGGCCGTCGCCGGCTCAGCGGAATCGCTGCGCCAGACGGCCTTTTTCAGCGCCTCGGCGGCGCGCCGCGCAAAGCCCGGTTGCGAAGGCTGGTCAGGTGGGGGAACGGGTTCCTGTGGCCGCATCGTGAGTGCCGGGCGTCGGGGCTGGCGTCACACGCTGCGAACCACGACACGGCTCAGGTCGGTACTTTTCGCAGCATTTCAATGCCGACCTTGCCCTGTCCGATTTCACGCAGCGCGGCGACCGCCGGCTTGTCTTTCGTGTCAATTTTCGGAGTGTGGCCCTGCGCGAGTTGGCGGGCGCGGTAGGCCGCTGCCAGACAGAGCTGGAAACGGTTGGGGATGTGCTTCAGGCAGTCTTCAACGGTAATACGCGCCATGGTCGATTCCAGAGGGAGAACGAAATTGGCCTGATTCTAGCCGACCTCCTCGGGGGAGCCCTGTGGCCAACTTCTGCTGCAATTGAAGTGCAGATTCGGTGGCTGCGGGGCGATCGCGCCAAGGGCAGGGCAGAACCGGAGGGTGGCTGCTGGATCGCGGTCGGCACTAAGGCAATGCGATGCCGAGCTGCGCAAAGAGTTCGTGGTGGCGTGCAGCCTGGCGCGCGTAGCGCTGGCGCGTTGCAGTGACGATGGCCGAAAGCTGCGACAGCGCGGTCGGGAAGTCTTCGTTGATGATGACGTAGTCGAACTCGGAGGCGTGGGCGATCTCGCTGCCCGCTGCCAGCAGTCGACGCGTGATCACCTGCGAACTGTCCTGTCCGCGCTTGTGCAGCCGTGCCTCGAGCGCGTCGATCGACGGGGGCAGGATGAAGATGCCGACCGCGTGGCCGAAGTAGGCCTTGACCTGGCGTGCACCCTGCCAGTCGATCTCGAGCAGCACGTCGGTGCCAGCCCGGATCCGTTCCTCGATCCAGACGCGCGAGGTCGCGTAGTAATTGCCGTGCACCTCGGCGCTCTCAAGGAACTCGCCCGCGGCGCGCCGTCGCATGAACTCATCGACCGAGACAAAGTGATACTCACGGCCATCGGTTTCTCCGGGCCGTGGCGGACGCGTCGTGTGCGAAACGCTCAGTTCGATGCGCGCATCCTGTTCGAGCAGGGCGTTGACCAGCGTCGACTTGCCCGCGCCCGACGGCGCGACGACCAGGAAGATGCTGCCCGCCTGGCCGGCATCGAGCGCTGCGCGCGGAGTAACGTTTGATGCGCTCATTCGAGGTTCTGGATCTGCTCGCGCATCTGCTCGATCAGCAGCTTCAGTTCGACGGAGGCGTTCGTCATCTCGATCGCGGCAGCCTTGGAGCCAAGCGTATTGGCCTCGCGATTGAGTTCCTGCATCAGGAAGTCGAGGCGACGCCCGACCGGTCCGCCGGCGTCCAGGACCCGGCGCACTTCGCCGACGTGAGTTGTCAGGCGCTTGAGTTCCTCGTCGACGTCCATGCGCAGCCCGTACAGCGTGACTTCCTGACGGATACGGTCGGCGACCTCCTCGCGCGTCAGCGTCGAAGCGTCTGCCAGCGCGCGGCCCAGGGCCTGCTCCAGCCGCTCGACCAGCTTGCGTTCCACCGCGGCGAGCAACTCCGGCGCGCGCGCCTTGACCTGCACTCCGATCACATCGATGGCATTGCAGTGCGCGTGCAGCACATCTCTAAGCGCCGTACCTTCACGCTGGCGCGAGGCGGCCAGCGCATCGAGCGCTTCGGCCAGGGCATCCAGGACGGCAACACGCAGCGCATCCGGGTCGGCGACGGGCGCGTCGACGACACCGGGCCAGCCGAGCACGTCAGCGGTCGTCAGGGGGCTCGCGAAAGGAAGCACGGCGACGACTTCCGCCGCCAGTTGCTTGAGGCGACCCAGGGCCGCGGTGTTGACACCGCCACTGGCTTCACCGGCAACGCGACTGACGGCGAGGCGGCACTCCATCTTGCCGCGATTGACACGTGCACTGATTGCTTCCCGCAACACCGGCTCGACGCTGCGCAGTTCGTCCGGATACCTGACCGATAGGTCAAGGAAACGCGAGTTGACGGACTTCAGTTCGACAGTGACCGGACCGATCACAGTGGGTCGACTGGCGACCGCAAAGCCGGTCATGCTGGCAACGGGTTTCATGCGGATGTTGGAGGAATGCCGATAACGGACTCGCCCGAAGGCTCGGTATAGCGGTGTTTTTCTGCCCTATAGGCTTCGGGACACGGAACCCTTTTCGTTAGAATCGTCCCGATATTCCCACGCAGTAGTGCACATGGCGGCGCAGACCAACGCATCTTTGCCCGAAGGCCTCGAAGTCGGCGGCTATCGCATTGTAAAGAAGATCTCCAGCGGCGGCTTCTCCATTGTCTACCTGGCCACGGACGAGAACGGCAATTCGGTCGCGATCAAGGAGTACATGCCCGCGGCGCTCGCGCAGCGCAAGCCGGGCGAACTGTCGCCCTATGTCTCTCCGGAGAACCTGAACACCTATCGCATCGGCCTGAAGTGCTTCTTCGAGGAAGGCCGGGCACTGGCGTCGATCTATCACCCCAACATCGTGCGCGTCATCAATTTCTTCCGCGCGAACGACACGGTGTACATGGTGATGAACTACGAATCCGGACGGTCGCTGCAGGAGCATGTCCTGCGCAACCGCAACAAGGACCAGAAGGACGTGCTGTCGGAACGGTTCGTCCGGCGCGTATTCGCGCAGGTCATGAACGGTCTGCGCGAGGTGCACTCGAACCGCCTGCTGCACCTCGACGTGAAGCCCGCGAACATCTACCTGCGCATGGACGGCACGCCGATCCTGCTGGACTTCGGCGCGGCACGGCAGACCCTGCAGCGGGACATCAGCAAGACCTATCCGATGTACACCCCTGGATTTGCCGCTCCCGAGCTGTACAAGCGCGACGCAGAGCTGGGTCCGTGGACCGACGTGTACTCGATCGGCTCGTGCATCTATGCCTGCATGTCCGGCATGCCGCCGCAGGAGTCCGACCAGCGCCTGAAGGAAGACAAGATGCCGACGGCGCTGCGGTCGTTCCGCGGCCTGTACTCGAACCAGCTGATCTCGATGGTCGAACGCTGCCTGCGCCTGAACTCGCTCGAACGACCGCAGACGGTCTATGCGGTGCAGAAGGAACTCCTGCAGAACGTGCCGGAACGTCCGGAGTTTTCGATCATGGAGCGCACGGGAGCCCGCTGGCGCAGCCTTCAGGACCGGATGATGCGGTTCATGAAGGAACACAACATCACGTGGTTTTGAGGAACGCGCAAGAGTGCACCCCCACTTTTGCGCGGCTGAAGTGAAAGAATCGCTGGCGGAGCTAGTCGATTTTTCTCATTACAAAGGCGGCAATAGCTGGCACAGTGCCTCCGGTGCTATGGAGCGCTGATGCGTTTTTCGGTCTACCAGGAAAGCAAGAAGGGCGGCCGGCGGGTCAATCAGGACCGCATGGGCTACCTGTACACGCGCGATTCGATGCTGGTCCTGGTGGCCGACGGCATGGGCGGCCATGCGCGCGGGGAAGTCGCCTCGCAGCTGACGCTGCAGACGATCGCGTCGATCTACCAGCGGGACGCCAAGCCGATCCTGCCGGACCCGACGCGCTTTCTCGAAGAATCCGTGCTCGCCTCACATCGCGAACTGCATCGGTATCGCGCTGAGCACAGTCTTCCCGAGGCGCCGCGGACGACGCTGGTCGCGTGCATCGTCCAGCAGGGTGTCGCGATCTGGGCCCATGTCGGCGACTCACGTCTGTACCTGATCCGCGGCGGCCGCATACTCGAACGCACGATCGATCATTCGCGCGTGCACCACCTGGTGCAGTCCGGGCTGATCCGGCCCGAAGATGCGAAGGATCACCCGGAGCGCAATCGCATTTTCAACTGCATCGGCGCCTACGTCGCACCGACCGTCGAGATCAGCCGTCCCTTCGCGATGCGCAACGGCGACACGCTGCTGCTGTGTTCCGATGGCCTGTGGGGGGCACTGAGCGACCGCCAGATTGCCGAGGCGTTCACCGGCAAAACGGTGATGCGCGCAGTTCCCGAGCTGATGGAACTCGCACTCGAACTGAGCGGTCCCGAGGCAGACAACTGCACCGCGATCGCTATCACCTGGGCCGGGACCGAGTCGGTCGAGATGGTGCCGCCGACCGACGATCCAGTCTCGACCTTGCTCATCCCCGAAGGCACGGTGGCATCGACCATCCAGATGCCGCGACATGGCGAACCTGGCCCCGACGAAGAGCTGTCGGAAGACCAGATCGACGATGCGGTCGCCGAGATCCAGAAGGCGATCCAGCGCTCGTCCAAGCTCGTCAGCAAGTAACTGTATCGACCCGCCGGTCGCGCGGGAGCGCGGCGCCGCCTGCCACTGCGCACGCGCGCTCACCGGCTGCGGTAGCCTTGCCGGCTATCCGCGCCCTCAACATCTGCTGAGCCCTCATGAACACAGCATCCTTGAACATGCCGCGTCCCAGTGGCCGGCGCCACGACGAACTTCGTCCGGTACGACTGACGCGTCGCTACACCAAGCATGCGGAAGGGTCGGTACTGGTCGAGTTCGGCGAA
This sequence comes from uncultured beta proteobacterium, assembly GCA_963724365.1. Lineage (GTDB taxonomy): Bacteria > Pseudomonadota > Gammaproteobacteria > Burkholderiales > Burkholderiaceae_F > JALORV01. The sequence continues at coordinate 40,622 of CAVRUR010000010.1, forward strand.
ACCCGTGTGATCTGCACCGCCAGTGTCGAAGAAAAAGTCCCGGGCTTTCTGAAGGGCAAGGGCGAAGGCTGGCTGACCGCCGAGTACGGCATGCTGCCGCGTGCTACTCACACCCGCAGCGACCGCGAGGCCGCGCGAGGAAAGCAGGGTGGACGCACGCTCGAGATCCAGCGCCTGATCGGTCGCAGCCTGCGCGCAGTTTTCGATCTGCGTGCGTTCGGCGAACGCACGCTGCACATCGATTGCGACGTCATCCAGGCCGACGGCGGCACTCGCACCGCAGCGATCACCGGGGGCTACGTCGCGGCGGTCGATGCGGCGCGCTGGCTGCGTGAGCGCGGCATGATCGAAAATCTCCCGGTGCGCGACTACGTGGCGGCGGTGTCGGTCGGTATTTTTCGCGAGGCCGCCGTAGTCGACCTCGATTACGCCGAGGACTCCGGTTGCGAAACCGACATGAACGTCGTCATGACCGGCAAGGGCGGCTTTGTCGAGATCCAGGGCACCGCCGAAGGTGAACCCTTCAGCGAAGCGCAAATGACCGCGATGATGGCGCTGGCGCGCAAGGGCATTGCCGAACTCGTGGCCGCCCAGAAGCACGTTCTCGGCGAGACATGACTCGGCGTGTCGTACTGGCGTCGTCGAACGCCGGCAAGCTGCGCGAGTTCAGCGACCTGCTTTCCGGGCTGGACTTCGAAGTCATTGCGCAAAGCGACCTCGGAATTGAGTCGGCCGACGAGCCGCATCCGACCTTTATCGAGAACGCCATCGCCAAGGCGCGTCACGCGTCTGAATGCAGTGGCCTGCCGGCGCTGGCCGACGACTCGGGCCTGTGCGTGGCAGCACTGCACGGCGCGCCGGGCGTCCGTTCGGCGCGCTTCGCCGGCCCGACGGCCGACGATGCAGCCAACAACGCCGAACTGCTGCGCCGGCTGCAGAAGCATGGCGATCGCCGCGCCCATTACACGTGCGTGCTGGTGGCGGTGGCATCGGGCGATGATCCGGAGCCGCTCGTGGCCGACGCGCGCTGGCAGGGCGAGATCCTGCAGAGCGCGCGCGGGTCCGGGGGCTTCGGCTACGACCCCTTGTTCTTTGTACCCGAACGAGGCTGCACCGCAGCCGAGTTGTCCTCGGAGGAGAAGAACCGCATCAGCCACCGCGGCCAGGCCATGCGCAATCTGGTGCGGCGACTCGCCGCCTGGCGATGAAGCGGGGTTGTGACTGATGGGCGTGATTCCGATTGCAACAGCGCCGGCCGGTGCCGCACCGACGGATGTCGCGGCCTTCCTGCGGCCGGGAACACTTTCACTGCCGGCATTGCCTCCGCTGTCGCTGTACGTTCATTACCCGTGGTGTGTACGCAAGTGCCCCTATTGCGATTTCAACTCGCATGAACCGGAAGGTGGCACCGGCCGGATCCCCGAAGCCGACTATCTGGCGACGCTGCGATCGGATATCGAAGCCGCACTGCCGCTGATCTGGGGTCGGCGCATTGTCAGCATCTTCATCGGCGGCGGCACGCCGAGCCTGCTGAGCGCCCGGGGCCTGGACACATTGCTGTCGGACGTGCGCGCATTGCTTGCCCTGGAAGCCGACTGCGAAGTCACGCTCGAAGCCAACCCGGGGACGGTCGAGTCCGGTCGATTTGCCGACTACCGAAAGGCCGGAGTCAATCGACTGTCGGTCGGCGTCCAGTCGTTCGACGACGCCAGCTTGCACGCACTGGGTCGCATCCACGACCGGGAACAGGCCCTGCGTGCCATCGACACGGCGCGGCAGGTGTTCGACAACTTCAACATCGATCTGATGTACGGACTGCCGGGCCAGGACCTCGCAGCCGCTCAGGACGATGTCGAGCAGGCCCTCGCGCTGGTACCGCCTCACCTGTCGCTTTATCAGCTGACTCTGGAGCCGAATACCGTCTTCGCCAAGCACCCGCCGCCGCTGCCGGACGAGGACACCGCCGCCTCGATGCAGGCATGGATCGAGGCTCGCACGGCCGCGGCCGGCTTTCGCCACTACGAGGTCTCGGCCTACGCGCAGCCCGGACGGGAGTGCCGCCATAACCTCAACTACTGGGGATTCGGCGACTACCTCGGTGTCGGTCCCGGTGCGCATTCGAAGATCTCGTTTCCGCATCGGATCATTCGTCAGGTGCGCTATCGCGGGCCGCGCAGCTACCTCGAGCGCGGGGGTCGTGGAGAGTTTCTTGTCGAAAGCAGCGAAGTTGCAAGAGACGATCTTCCATTTGAATTCATGTTGAACGCCATGCGTTTGCTGGGGGGGGTTCCAAGTCGCTGGTTTGTCGAGCGCACTGGCCTGCCACCGACGGCGATCGAGAAGCCACTGTTCGAGGCCGAACGTCGCGGCCTGATGGCGATCGACCACTCGCACTGGGCGCCGACTCCGTTGGGAGCCCGGTTCCTGAACGATCTTCAGGCGCTCTTTCTGCCCGGCAGCTCAAACAACCCAAAGTAGTGCGGCCGTGCACTAGGATTGGGCATAATGTCGCACATTGGTGCGCTAATGACTCTCAATGGACGCCCCGAGTCGGGACTCGCAAGTTCCTAAGCGATTGCCGCACAAGGCTAGTGCAGCGTCAAGCGAGGTTCGCGCCCTTTTGGCATAGTTCCTGCGTTGCGCTGCACCAGTTCCCGAGTGGGCATGGAGGCCCTTGCCCGGGATCGTTTCCAACCACGAGCGATTGAGGAGAAAGAATGGCCACGGCCAAAGACGTCATCAAGATGATCACGGACAACGAGGCACTGTTCGTTGATCTGCGGTTTACCGACACGAAGGGCAAGGAACAGCACGTGTCCGTGCCGGCCAAGGCGTTCGAGGAGGACAAGTTCGAGCACGGCCACGCGTTCGACGGTTCCTCGATCGCCGGATGGAAGGGCATCGAGGCCTCGGACATGCTCCTGATGCCCGATCCCACGACGGCCCGCATGGACCCGTTCCGCGAAGAGAACACGCTGATCATCACCTGCGATGTGGTCGAGCCGTCGACCGGTAAGGGCTATGACCGCGATCCTCGTTCGCTGGCGCGGCGCGCCGAGGCGTACCTGAAGTCGACCGGCATCGGCGACACCGCGTACTTCGGTCCCGAGCCCGAGTTTTTCATTTTTGATTCGGTCACCTGGCATGTGGACATGTCGGGCAGCGCAGTGCGCATCAAGTCCGAAGAGGCCCCGTGGTCAACCGGAATCGAGTACGAAGCCGGCAACCTCGCGCATCGCCCGCCGGTGAAGGGCGGCTACTTCCCCGTGCCGCCGACCGATTCGCTGCAGGACATCCGTTCCGAGATGTGCCTGTTGCTCGAGCAGCAGGGAGTTGAAGTCGAAGTGCATCACCACGAAGTCGCTGCGCCCGGCCAGTGCGAGATCGGCACCAAGTTCTCGACGCTGGTGAAACGGGCTGACTGGCTGCAGATCATGAAGTACACGATCTGGAACGTCGCGGCGAGCTACGGCAAGACGGCGACGTTCATGCCGAAGCCCGTGGTCGGCGACAACGGTTCGGGCATGCACGTGCACCAGTCGGTGTGGAAAGACGGGAACAACCTGTTCGCCGGCAACGGCTACGCCGGACTGTCGGACTTCGCGCTGTACTACATCGGCGGCATCATCAAGCACGCGAAGTCGCTGAACGCATTCACCAACCCCGGCACCAATTCATACAAGCGTCTCGTGCCAGGATTCGAAGCGCCCATCAACTTGGCGTATTCGGCGCGCAACCGTTCTGCGTCCTGCCGCATTCCGTACGTGTCCAACCCGAAGGGGCGCCGCGTCGAGGTCCGCTTCCCGGATCCGACCTGCAATCCCTATCTTGGATTCGCCGCCATGCTGATGGCGGGGCTTGATGGAGTGCAGAACAAGATCCATCCCGGCGAGCCGATGGACAAGAATCTTTATGACCTCGAGCCCGAAGAGGCCGCGAAGATTCCCCATCCGTGTGCGTCGCTCGACGAGGCGCTCGACAACCTCGACCGGGACCGCGAGTACCTGACGCGTGGTGGCGTGTTTGCCAACGACATGATCGACGCCTACATCACGCTGAAGATGGAAGAGGTCACGCGCTTCCGCATGACAACGCACCCGGTCGAGTTCGACATGTACTACGGGTCGTAAATCGAACCCGTTGTCGAAGGCAAATGGGGGCGGGAAACCGCCCCTGTTTGCTTCGGCCACCTGCGGATGACCCTAACCTCCCTAAATTGCGGGAACTGACCGTGGAACTGCTGGTTGTTGCTCTCTTCCGGGCGTCGTGGCTGCCGTACACTGCCGGCGGTCTGTGTCGCAAGGGGCACGCGGGTGAAGACAACGCTGCGGAGTTTCGCGCTGTGGGTGGGTGTGGCCGTGTCATGGTCGACCCATGCCCAGTCGTCGGACATCTTCATGTGCGTCGACGACCAGGGCAACAAGTCATTCCAGAACGTCGGCAGCGGCAAGGGCTGCAAGCGGGTCGATGTCGGTCCGGTACTGTCGGTTCCGGCGACCCGACAGCCCGCGGCACGCGGTTCGGTTCAGCCGGCCGTCGAAGAGCGTGTATCCGTTTCACCGGCGTCATTTCCGCGCGTCGATCGCGACACGCAGCGCACGCGCGACAGCGACCGGCGCCGCATCCTGGAAGACGAACTGAAAGCCGAGGAAGACCGGCTCGCGCGCCTGCGGTCCGAGTTCAACAACGGCGAGCCGGAGCGGCGCGGTGACGAGCGCAACTTCGCGCTCTACCAGGAGCGCATCCAGCGACTGCGCGAGGACATCGGGCGGGTCGAGACCAACGTCGGCGCCTTGCGCCGCGAGATCGCACTGCTCCGCACCCAGTAGTTTCGGCTCGACTCAACCGGCGCGCACTTGCCGCAGCCGGGCGCACGGGCCTGCATCGGTCCTGCGGACCCTACTCCCTGGCAGTGTTCCCGAAATTCCGCGCGGGTTGACCCGATGAGCGCGGTCGCCCGTTTCGATCCCGCCGTAGAGACGCAGTTCGACGGACTCGATCTCCTGTCGACCGCGGTTATCGTGCTTGATCAAGCGGCGCGCATCGTGCACGCCAACCAGTCGGCAGAACTCCTGCTGAGCATGTCGCGCAAGAACCTGCTGGGGCAGTCGGCCGAGCGCGTGATCGGCGACGAGCTGCAGATGCAACAACTGGTCGCTGACGCGCGCGCCAACGTCTTCGGTGAGCGCCGCCAGGTTCTGGAACTCAAGCGACTCGGGCGCGAGCCGGTGCCTGTCCGGGTGACGGCAACGGCGCAGTACGGGTCCAGCACCCCGCTGGTGCTCGAAATCTCCGAAATCGAGCAGCAGCTGAAGGTCGACCGCGAGGAGCGGCAACTCGGACTGTCGGAAGCGAACCGTCAGCTGCTTCGCAACCTTGCGCACGAGATCAAGAATCCGCTGGGAGGCGTGCGCGGCGCCGCCCAGTTGCTGGATGCCGAGCTCGCATCGCCAGAGCAGCGCGAATACACGCGCGTCATCATCGCCGAGGCCGACCGCCTGCAGGCGCTGGTCGATCGGCTGCTCGCTCCGCATCGTGTCGCGCGGGTCGTCGGCGAGCTCAACATTCACGAAGTGTGCGAACGCGTGCGACTGGTGATGCTGGCGGAGTTTCCGCATGGCCTCACGATCGAGCGCGACTACGACGCCAGCGTGCCGAACTTTCACGGCGACCGGGAGCAGCTGATACAGGCTCTGCTGAACATCGTCCGCAATGCGACCCAGGCGCTGGAATCGCGCATCGATGCCGGCGATGCACGCATCACGCTGCGCACGCGGGTGGCGCGCCAGGTGACGATCGCACGGTCGCGCCATCGCCTGGCACTGGACTTGCATGTGACCGACAACGGGCCGGGCGTGCCGAATGACATCAAGGACCGCATCTTCTATCCGCTGGTTTCGGGGCGCGACGACGGCACCGGCCTGGGGCTCACACTGGCACAGACGTTCATCCAACAGCACGACGGCATCATCGAGGTCGACAGCCGACCGGGCCGAACCGATTTCCGCATCCTGATTCCGCTGCCATGAGCGCTGCCATGAAACCAATCTGGATCGTCGACGACGATCGCTCGATACGCTGGGTGCTGGAAAAGGCGCTGGCGCGCGAAAATCTGCCGTGCAAGGCCTTCGGCGTGGCCCAGGACGTGCTGAACGAACTTGAGCACGACAGTCCGCAGGTGCTGATTTCGGACATACGCATGCCCGGGATGAGTGGCATCGAGCTCCTGCGGGCGGTCAAGCGCCGGCACCCCGCGTTGCCGGTGATCGTGATGACCGCGTTCTCGGATCTCGAAAGTGCGGTGTCGGCATTCCAGGGAGGCGCGTTCGAGTACCTGCCCAAGCCGTTCGACGTCGACAAGGCGGTCGAACTGATTCGCCGTGCGGTGGACGAGAGCGTGCGCGAGTCGAGCGCGGACGAGGCCCTTGGCGAAGTACCCGAGATCCTCGGCCAGGCACCCGCGATGCAGGACGTGTTCCGGGCGATTGGTCGTCTCAGCCAGTCGAACGTGACCGTGCTGCTCACCGGCGAGTCCGGCAGCGGCAAGGAAGTCGTCGCGCGTGCCCTGCACAAGCACAGCCCGCGCGTGGCGGCTCCCTTCATTGCGCTCAACATGGCGGCGATTCCGCGCGACTTGCTGGAAAGCGAGTTGTTCGGCCATGAACGCGGCGCATTTACCGGTGCGCAGGCGATGCGCCGTGGTCGCTTCGAACAGGCCGAGGGAGGGACGCTTTTCCTCGACGAGATCGGCGATATGCCGGCGGAACTGCAGACGCGCCTGCTGCGCGTGTTGTCCGACGGTTTTTACTATCGCGTCGGTGGGCACCAGCCGATCAAGGCCGACGTGCGCGTGATCGCAGCCACCCATCAGAATCTCGAGGAGCGGGTTCGGCAGGGCCTGTTCCGCGAGGATCTTTACCATCGACTGAACGTCATCCGGCTGCGCCTGCCGGCGCTGCGCGAGCGCAGCGAAGACATTCCGCTGCTGACCCGTCACTTCCTCGTCAAGAGCGCGCAGGAGCTGGGGGTCGAGCCGAAGCGACTGTCGGAGGAGGCGACGCGCTTCATCAGCCAGCTGCCGTTTCCAGGCAACGTACGACAGCTCGAAAACCTGTGCCACTGGCTGACCGTCCTCGCACCGGCCCAGGTGGTCAAGGTTGAGGACCTTCCATTGGAAATGCGGCAGGAACTGATGGCGGCTCCTGCCGTGAGATCGGATCCGACGGAGGCCGCAACGGCGGTTCCGGTGGTGGCTGCTTCCGCCGCCGCAGGAGGCGACTGGACATCCTCGCTGATTGCCGAGGTCGAACGTCGGCTGCAGTCTGGTGTGCCCGATGTCATGGATACCCTGGCGCGCGATTTCGAGGCGGCGGTCATTCGCACGGCGCTTCGGCACACCCACGGACGCCGCATCGACGCCGCCACGCGCCTCGGCGTCGGACGCAACACGATCACCCGCAAGATCCAGGAACTGCAACTGGAAGACTGATCGGGGCTATCGCGGTCACGACGGTACGAGCGGAATTCCGGACCGGAGACCGGTCTGCCCTCCGTCCCCTCTTACTGCGTTTCGTCGCGGCTGCCTGCAATTCGTCGCACCAACGGCGACAATTCAGGGCGGTTGAGGATAATCCGCTCCCACGATAAGACACGGCCCGCGGGTCACGAACCTGCGCATATTTCTGGCGCCAACCCGGCGCCGTGGCCGTCCTGGGGGAATCGATGACGAAACGCGCAAAGATTGTGTGGCTGGTCGGGCTGCTGGTACTGGCCGTGGCGGGTGGCGGGGGCGCCGTCATCGCTTCACGGCAGTCCAAGCCGGCCCAGGATGCGGCGAAGAAGGATGATCGCCCGGCATTGGAATTCGCCCAAGCCGATGTAGTAACCCTGCAATCGAAGCGGCTTTCGGTGGAACTCGCGGTGCCCGGAAGCGTGCTGGCCGTGTCGCAGGCCACGGTGCGCTCGAAGTTGTCGGCGGAGGTCAAGCGCGTTTTGGTCCGCGAGGGCGACAAGGTGAGCGCTGGCCAGGTGGTGGCCGAATTCGACACCGCGCAGCTTCGTGCCCAGCTGGCCGAACGCACCGCCACGTTGGCATCGGCCAAGGCCCAGCTGACCACGACCGAGCGCACGCGTCAGTCCAATGCGCAGCTGGTCAAGCAGAACTTTATTTCGCAGAACGCGTTCGATACGGCCGACTCCGCCTACCAGGCCCAGTTGGCCACGGTGGCGGCGTCGCAGGCGCAGCTCGAGCAGACACAGATCATGATGAGCGACTCGGTCGTGCGCGCCCCCATTTCCGGCATCGTCGCGAAGCGCCACGTGCAGCCGGGCGAGAAGCTCGCGTTCGATGCGCCGCTGATGGCCATCGTCGATCTGGCAGAACTGGAAGTACAGGCCCAGGTCCCGGTGTCCGACGTCCCGCAGATCAGGAAAGGCATGCCGGCGCAGGTCGATATCGAAGGCATGAGCGGTCGTCGCTTCGCCGGACGCGTCGAACGCATCAATCCCAGCACCGAAACGGGTACGCGAACCGTCAACATCTACATCTCACTGCCCAATGAGGAGTCGCTGCTGAAAGCGGGCATGTTTGCGCGCGTGCTGCTGACGACCATGCCGGACACCGAGGCAGCGTCATTGCCGATGTCCGCGGTGCGCTCCGACGGCCAGCAGAGCTACGTCTGGGTGGTTGCCGACGGCAAGCTGGTACGCCGCAACATCGCGACGGGCCGACGTGACGAACGGGCACAACTTGTTGAGATCACCTCGGGGCTGGCTGCGACGGACGTTGTCCTCGCGACCAAGTTCGACAACCTGAAGGACGGCCTGGCCGCCAAGGTCGTCGGCCTGCCGGGCGAATCAAAGGTCGCCGACCGCCGCGCGACGACGAGCGGGTCACCGGCTTCGAACTGAACACGGGCGCAGCCGGAGTGAGGCGCCTGCCAGGCCGCTTCGCCCCGCGTTCGGGAGGACTGCACACATGTGGATGACGCGAGTTTCAATCAACCATCCGGTCTTCGCGACCATGGTGATGGTGGGCCTGACCGTGCTGGGGTTGTTTTCCTACGCGCGCCTCGGTGTCGAGCCGATGCCCGACGTCAGTCCGCCGGGCGTGCAGATCTGGGTCAACTATCCCGGAGCTTCGCCTGAGCAGGTCGAAAACGATCTCGCCAAGCCCATCGAGAATGCCGCGAATACGGTTGCCGGCGTCAAGCGCATCCTGTCGCGCTCCGACGAGGGTCGTTCGCTGACGTGGGTCGAGTTCCGCTACGAAGTCGACATGGATCGCGCGATCCAGGAAGTGCGCGACAAGCTTGCGCAGATCCGCGCGACGTTCCCGCGCGATGCGAAGGATCCGGTGGTTCAGCGCGCCGGGGGCGAGAACGACCAGCCGGTCGCGTCGTTCGCCCTGATTGGCAGCGGCAAGTCCTCGCGCGAGCTGACCTTGCTTGCCGAGCAGGTCGTGCAGAAGGGCTTCGAGCGTGTGAAAGGTGTCGGACGCGTCGATCTCGGCGGCAATGTCACACGCCAGATCCAGGTTCGCGTCGATCCGGCCAAGCTGACGGCGTTCGGCCTGTCGGTCGACACGGTGGTGCAGGCGCTGCGCACGGCCAATGTGTCGGTGCCGGTCGGCACCATCCACAACGAAACGTCGGAATCGATCATCCGCGTCGACGGGCGGCTGACGTCGCCGGAGCAGTTCGAACGCATCATCGTCGCGCGCAAGAGCGGTGTTCCGATCCTGCTTTCACAGGTCGCGACGGTCGCGGACGCCGAGCGCGAGCGGCAGTCGCTTTCACGCGTCAACGGCCAGCCGGCCATCGGTGTGTCGGTGTTCAAGGCGCAGGACGCCAACATCGTGGAGGTGGGACGCGAGCTCAAGTACGCGGCGGAGACCATCCGCAAGCAACTTCCCGCGGGCATGGAGCTGAAGTTCATGTGGGCGATGGCCGACTTCGTCGACCAGTCGGTCAGCAACGTGAAGACGACGATCATCGAAGGTGCGCTGCTGACGGTCATCATCGTCTTCCTGTTCCTAGGATCCTGGCGCAGCACCGTCATCACCGGACTGACGTTGCCGATCTCCGTGATCGCCACGTTTATCGTTATCTACGCGCTCGGCTTCACGCTGAACTACATGACGCTGATGGCGCTGTCGCTGTGCATAGGACTGCTCATCGATGACGCGATCGTGGTGCGCGAGAACATCGTGCGCCACATCCACATGGGCAAGGATCACTACACGGCCGCACGCGAGGGTACCGATGAGATCGGCCTGGCGGTGCTGGCGACGACGCTGTCGATTGTCGCGGTGTTCGTGCCGATCGCCTTCATGAGCGGCATCATCGGCAAGTTCTTCTATCCGTTCGGCATCACCGTCGCGGCGGCGGTGTTGGTGTCGCTGTTCGTCAGTTTCACGCTCGACCCGATGCTGTCGGCCATCTGGCGTGACCCGCCGGAGGGCGCACGTGGCCTGCGGGTCGTGGGGCCGATCCTGCGCGCCTTCGAACACGGCATCGACAAGGTGCATGCCATCTACGACCGCCTGCTGCGCTGGGCGCTCGCGCATCGCAAGTCCACGCTGGCGATCGCCGCGCTGAGCTTCATGGCGAGCATCCCGATCGCCGGCATGGTCGGCACGGAGATGATGCCGGAGGCCGACCAGAGCTACACGTCGGTGCGGCTGACGATGCCGGTCGGATCCAGCCTCGACTACGCGAACGAGCGCGTCAAGCGGGTCGAAGAAGCCTTGCGCGAGTTCAAGGAGATCGATGCGGTCGACACCGGGATCGGCATCGACGGCACGCGCAACACGGCGACCCTGAATCTCAAGCTCGTGCCTCGCAACGAACGTGCACGCACGCAGCAGCAACTCGAGCAGGCGATCCGCAAGCGCGTAGCCACCATTCCGGGAGTCGACCTCAAGGTCGGCTGGAACACACCGATCTACGTTGCACTCCTCGGCAACAATGACGCCGAGATGAATCGCGTCATCGCTGACCTGAAGGGCAAGGTGCAGCAGATTCGCGGTGTGACTGACGTCGAGATCTCGGTCAAGGAGGGCACGCCGGCGCTTTCCGTGCGCCTGAAGCCGGAACTGGCTGCCGAGTACGGCATCACGCATGCCCAGCTCGGCACGACCCTGCGCGCGATGGTCGGCGGCGAGAATTCCGGCTACTGGCTCGCGCCGGACGGCCAGAACTACGAGGTGATCACGCAACTGCCGCAGGCGAATCGCACGATCGTCGACGACATTGCGAATCTCAACATCGCGACCGGCCGGCAACTGGCGGACGGCGCGCCGGAAGTGATTCCATTGCGATCCATCGCGACTCTCGAACGAACCTTCAACCCCGAGAACATCCGTCGCCAGGACCTGCAGCGGCGCGTGGCGCTGTTCGCCAACGTGCAGGGTCGGCCGGCGGGCGACGCGGGCCAGGAGGTGCAGGCGCTCGTCAAGACCTACGTACTGCCGGCGGGCTTGCGCTTCGATGTTGGCGGACAGATCCGCGAACAGCAGGAGATCAATGCAGCGATCGTCGGCGCGCTGCTGCTGGCGGTGATCTTCATCTACCTGGTCCTGGCTTCGCAGTTCGGCAGCTTCTTCCACCCGGTCGCGATCATGGCGTCGCTGCCGCTGTCGATCGTCGGCGTGATGCTTGCGCTGCTGGTCACGGGGACGACACTCAACATCTTCTCGATGATCGGCATCGTGTTTCTCATGGGGCTGGTGACGAAGAACGCGATCCTGCTGGTGGACTTCGCCAATCGTGGACAGCGTGAGGGACTCGACCGGCATGCGGCGTTGCTTGCTGCAGGACAGGTCCGCCTGCGGCCGATCCTGATGACAACGGCCGCGATGATCTTCGGCATGCTGCCGCTGGCGCTGGGGCTGGGCGAGGGCGCCGAACAGCAGGCACCGATGGGTCGCGCCATTATCGGCGGCGTGATCACTTCGACGCTGCTGACGCTGGTCGTCGTGCCCGTGATCTATACCTACATCGACGCCTTCGAGCGCCGATTGAAGAACCGGCGCAAGGGGGCGGCGGTCCTCGAGCACCAGCCCGCGGACAAGGCGTGACGAGTTCGAAGGTAGAACTCCGGCCACGCCTCTGACGCGGCCGTCGTGCGCGGTCCTGGTGGTCATGCTGGCCGGCCTTCGTCTGGGGGATCGGGCTGGACGTCCACGCTTCGAGCGTCTTCGGGCTTCGCGGTGTCGCCTTCGACGGGAAGAGGCGCAGCGTGCGTGAGCTGATCGACGGGAATCAATCGCGGTACTGAGCGGTGTCGCGTCGGGCGCACGGGCCAGAGCGGGAATAGCTCTCCCAGGCCTCGGTTACCCTAGTGCCGTGGACCATCGCACTTCCTTCCTTGCCCAGGACCCCGACGAACGAACCGTTCGCTGGGGGTGGGTGTTCTGGATTGCCTGGGCCGCGGTGGGCGGCGCCCTCCTGCTGGGCGACTATCGCGGTGGCGCAATCGGCATTGGTGCCGTGCTGGCCGCACCCTTCTGGGCGCTCTGGGTCCTCTGGGCTGTCTATCGCGGCCTGCGTGCATTCATGCGCTGGCAACGAGCTGCGGCCTGGGGGGTTCCGAACGGCCAGCACTATGAGTTTGACGGCCAGCGCGTCCGCGTCACTTTCGTCGACGACAGCATCTGGTTCGCCGCATCCGACGTGTTCGACGTCCTGGACACACAGCCCGACGCACGCGATCCCGAGCGGGTGCGTTGCATCGTCGGCCGCGATGGCCTGACCGAGGTGCCTGCGACCGGGGTGCTCAGCTTCTCAGAGAAAGGCCTGGCGGCCTGGCTCGATCGCCGCACTGATCGATCGGCTGGTCAGTTCAAGCGCTGGGTCGACACACAGGTCATTGCGCCCTATCGCCGGCGGCGCGAGTTGGATAGGGCGATCGACTCGAAGACTTAACGGCGCACAACCTCGCCCCGGCGGTCCGGAGGATAATTCGGGCTGCTTCGCCATCCGGAATTTTCTGCATGTCCGCTGTCGCCCGTGTCTTCTCCGAGCACCGTATCGGTGTATCCCGAATATTCGGGTTTGCGTTTGCCGCTGCGGTGTTGCTTACCGGCAGCCGCTGGCAGGGCACCATTGCGGCCGACCTGATGTTTCTCGTTGGCCTGATGCTCGCCGCCGCCGGCATGGTCGGGCGCATCTGGTGCCTGGTGTACTCGAGTGGCTACAAGAGTTCACAGCTGGTGACGGCCGGTCCGTACGTCATATCGCGCAATCCGTTGTATTTCTTTTCTTTCGTCGGCCTCGTGGGGATCGGGCTTTCGACGGCGACAATGACGCTGACAGCGTTCGTCATCGTGTTTTTCTGGGCGGTTTATCCGTCCGTCATCCATGGCGAGGAAACTTTCCTGCGTGAGAAGTTCGGTGCGAGTTACACCGACTACTGCGACCGCACGCCACGCTTCTTCCCGAGCTGGGGTCTGCTCACCGAGCCGGACCACTACGAAGTCAGGCCCAAGACGCTGCGGCAATCGTTGGGTGGCGTGCTGTGGTTCATCGGACTGCCAGCGCTGATCCATCTGCTGGTGGAACTGCGCGAACTCGGCATTATCGGCTGGGTGGCACTGCTGCCCTAGCTCTAATCTATTCGCGCCGGGCATTCCCGGAACGCGTCAGACCGCTAGAGTCACCATCACCGGTGCGTGGTCGCTCGGCTGCTCGAGCCGGCGAGGCGCTGCATCGATGCTGCAGGCGGTGCAGTGCGGCGCCAGTGACGACGAGAGCAGCACGTGGTCGATACGCAGGCCCATCTTGCGACGGAACGCCATCATCCGGTAGTCCCACCACGTATAGCTGCGCTCGGGCTGTTCGAACAGGCGAAAGCTGTCGACGAAGCCGAGTGCGAGCAGATCGCGGAATGCCTGTCGTTCGGGCTCCGAGAAGAGCACCTGCCCGGCCCAGGCCTGCGGATCGTGGACGTCACGCTCCTCCGGAGCGATGTTGAAATCGCCCGCGAGTGCCAGCATCGGATGACGCGCGAGGTCGTCTCGCAGCCAGTCAATCAGTGCTGCGATCCAGCGCAGCTTGTAGTCGTACTTGTCGCTGCCGACGCTCTGCCCATTGGGAAAGTAGGCTCCGACCACACGCAGCGGGCCGACCGTCGCTGCGATCAGGCGCTTCTGCGGATCGTCAAGACCGGGCAGCGCAGTGACGACGTCGACGGCGGGCGGCAGGGTCGCCCGCCGCGTCAGCACGGCCACACCGTTGTAGGTCTTCTGGCCGGCGAAAACGGCGTCGTAGCCGGCGTCCGCCAGCGCAGCCACCGGAAAGTTCTCGTCGATAAGTTTGGTTTCCTGCAGGCAGACAACGTCGACGCGGTGCGTCGCGAGCCAATCGAGCAGGTGGTTCAGTCGGACCTTGAGCGAATTGACGTTCCAGGTCGCGAGGGTGAGAGTCATCCGCTATTGTGCCGCGGGAGGCGGGGTCGCCTTCTGCGTCAGTGGACGGGCCGGTTCCTGCTTGAAGGTGCGCGGCAACATCGACGTCTGGGGGTAGCCTGTCGCATCGAGCCCGTTGTTCCAATCGTCCGGATCGAATGCAACCAGTGGCTGCGATCCGAGCGTCGCGACCGGAACGCTCTCGGCTCCGGTGAGGCGCTTGAGCTCCATGGCGTCATCAGTCGTCTCGATAGTTCGCTCGGCAAACGGCACGCCCCGTTTGTTCAGGTAGTTGCGGGCCGTCACGCAAGGCGGACAGTTCTTCGCCGTGAACAAAATCACCGGAAAGTTCGACGCGGCGCGACGCACCTGGTACGGAAGCAGCGACTGTGTCTGCTCGCCGATCGTCTGCAGGTCGATGCGCAACAGGTTCTGAGCATCGGGCGGCGGGCGATCGCCGTAGTTGATCTGCGCGCGGTAGTCGGACCAGCGCCACAGCACCTTGGGTGATCCGGACGTTGGCGTTTCGCCGGCCGCACCGGCCTGGGCCTGCAGGGCAATGACAAGGACACTGGCGTACAGGGTGGTCAGGATCATGAGGGTGCGATCGTCGGCTTGGGGTTACGGCAGTCAGCGCGCCGCAGCGGCCGGACCGACGCGGTTGGCAAGGCCGCTCGCGCGCGCGATCAGCGGTTGGGGCGGTTCGGCGGTGTATCCCGGCGGCAGTCGCGATTGGGCCGGATAGCCGGCCGAATCGAGACCGCGATTCCACTCGGCGCTGTTGAACCCGGCATAACGCTCGCGTCCCAGCGTCAGGACCGGCACCTTGTCGACGCCGGTCAGGCGGCGCAACGTCTCCACGTCCTCCGGGGCATCGATCGTGCGTTCGGAGTACGGGATGCCGCGTTGGCGCAGGAAGGCACGGGCGTTGTCGCACGGCGTGCAGTCGCTGCTGGTGTAGAGCACCGCCGGATGATGTGCCGTTGCGCGGCGCAGTTCGAACGGCAGGGTCGTGTTGCCATCGGTCCTGGCGACGGGCACCCGCGGATTGACCGGCTGAACATCTCGAGAGTCGGTCGGCGGAATGTCGCCGTAACTGACTTGCCCACTGGGATCGCGCCAGCGGTACTGCGCGTCGGCAGCGCCGGCAATCGCAAGCAGTATCAGTGCGACCGCCCAGCGAGCCTGCATGTCGTCCTCTCAGTTGGTCATTCCGTGGTGCCGCAGCAGTGCATCGATCGTCGGTTTGCGGCCTCGGAAGGCGATGAACGACTGCATCGCCGGGCGGCTGCCGCCGACGGCCAGGATTTCGTCACGAAATCGCTGCCCGATCACCGGATTCAGCACGCCTGCTTCCTCAAACGCCGCATACGCGTCGGCTGACAGCACCTCGGCCCACTTGTAGCTGTAATAGCCTGCCGCGTAAGCGCCCGCAAAGATGTGGGAGAAAGCATGCGGAAAACGGTTGTATTCGGGGGGAACCAGCACCGCGACCTCCCGGCGGACCTCGGCCAGCAGCGTTAGAACCTCCGCCTCGGTGCGCGGAATCGTGCCGGAGTGCAGCTGCATGTCGAACAGCGCGAACTCGAGCTGCCGGACGGTGTAGTAACCGGTCTGAAAGTTGCGGGCGGCGATCATGCGCTCGTACAGCGGCCGTGGCAGGCGTTTTCCGGTTTCGACGTGTTCCGTCAGCTGCTGCAGCACTTCCCATTCCCAGGCGAAGTTCTCCATGAACTGGCTGGGCAACTCCACGGCGTCCCACTCGACACCGCGGATGCCAGAAACCGCGGGCTCGTCGATCTGCGTCAGCATGTGATGCAGGCCGTGGCCGAACTCGTGGAACAGGGTCAGTACATCGTCGTGCTTGAACGTTGCCGGCCGCCCCCCGACCGGGCGCGAAAAGTTGCAGGTCAGGTACGAAACGGGCGATGAAAGCCCGGATCGACCGCCACGGCGGCTGCGCGCATCGTCCTGCCACGCGCCGCCCTGCTTATGCTCGCGCGCGTACAGGTCGAGGTAGAACTGTCCGACCAATTCCCCGCGCAGATTCTCGATGCGATAGAAGCGCACTTCAGGATGCCAGGTCGGCGCCGCTTCTTCCCGGATCGCGACCGAAAACAGAGTCTCGATCACCTTGAAGAGTCCTGCCAGCACCCGCGGCTCGCTGAAGTAGAGCTTCAGCTCCTGGTCCGAATACGAATACCGCGCCTCACGCAGCTTTTCGCTCGCGTAATTGAAGTCCCAGGGCATCAGTTCGTCCAGACCGAGATGCCGGGCGGCGAAGTCACGCAGTTCATCCATGTCGCGCTGCGCGTAAGGCCGCGCCCGGGCTCCCAGATCGCGCAGGAACGTCAGGACGTCGCCCGGGCTCTCGGCCATCTTGGGGACGAGCGAGAGGTCGGCGTAGTGCGGGTAGTCGAGCAGGCGCGCGTGTTCATCCCGCAGCCGGACGAGTTCGACCATCAGCGGGCCGTTGTTCCAGTCCGGATTGCCATGATCCGACGCGCGCGTCACAAAGGCGTGGTAGAGCCGCTCGCGCAAAGAGCGATCGCTGGCGTAGTCGAGAATCACCGAATAGCTCGGGAACTGCAGCGTGATCTTGTAGCCGGAGCGACCCTCTGCGCTGGCCGATTCGCGCAGCATCTGCAGGGCGTCGTCCGGCACACCGGCAAGCTCGGCCGGGTCGGTGATGTAAAGCGCGAATGCGTTGGTCGCATCGAGCACGTTCTCGGCAAACCGAGTCGAGATTTCCGACTGGCGTTCGCGTATGACCCTGAAGCGCTGCTTCTGCTCAGCCGCGAGTTCGGCTCCCCCGAGACGGAAGTCGCGCAATTCGTTCTCGATCACACGACGCCGCGCCGCCGGCCAGTGTTCAAAGTCGTCGAGCGCCGCCAGTTCCTTGAAGCGCGCATGCAGCGCCTCGTTCTGCGACAGCTCCGTCCAGAACGCCGTGATGCGCGGCTGATTTGAGTTGTACTGCGCGCGCAGTTCCGGAGTGTCGACGACGGCGTTCATGTGAGCCACCGCGCCCCAGGCGCGCGCGAGCCGGTCGGTGGCCTCGTCCAGCGGTTCGACTACGGTCTTCCACGAGACCGGCGGCCGTGCACATGCGGCTTCGCCGACCGCTGCGCGCGCGGCGGCCAGCAGGATGTCGATCGCAGGCGTTACGTGTTCGGGGCGTATGCGGTCGAAGCGGGTGAGGCCGCCAAAGTCGAGCAAAGGGTTGTCCGGGGTACTGGCCATGATCATGATTCGGTGGGTCCTCGAGCCCCGTCGCCGCGGGTCGTCTGTTGAGCTACTGCTGCAACAGCCCGGCGCGTCGCTCGGCCGCCTCGACCGTATTGACGAGCAGCATCGTGATCGTCATCGGGCCGACACCGCCGGGAACCGGTGAGATCCATCCTGCGACATCGCGCACGGCGCCGAAGTCGACATCGCCGGCGAGCTTGCCCTCCGGCGTGCGGTTCGTGCCGACGTCGATGACGACTGCGCCAGGCTTCACCATGTCGGGCGTGACGAGACTGCGCCGACCGACGGCGGCCACGAGGATATCCGCCTGTCGTGTGATGGTCGCGAGGTCGCGCGTCTTGCTGTGCGCCATTGTTACCGTGGCATTGGCGGCCAGCAGCAGCATCGCCATCGGCTTGCCGACCATGTTCGACCGACCTAGCACGACGGCATGGGCGCCCTCGATCGCCACGCCGGTGTGCTCCAGCATCTTCATCACGCCATAGGGCGTGCACGAGCGGAAGTGCGGCACGCCCATCAGCGTCAGCCCGGCATTCATTGCATGCAGGCCGTCGACGTCCTTGTCGAAGGCAATCGACTCGACGATCCTCCGTGCATCGATGTGGCGCGGCAAGGGCAGCTGCACCAGGATGCCGTGCACGGCGTCGTCGGCATTCAGCTCGGCAATGCGTGCGAGCAGGGCAAGCTCAGTGGTCTCGATAGGGAGCTGGTCGGCAAACGACCGGATGCCCACATCGTGGCAGGCCTGGATCTTGTTCCGTACGTACACGGCGGACGCGGCGTCGTCGCCGACAAGAACCACTGCGAGCCCGGGACGCTGTCCTGCGGCCGCGGCGCGTTCAATGCGTGGTGCGAGGCTGCTGCGGATGGAGGCGGCCAGGGCCTTGCCATCGATGATGCGCGCGGTCATGCCGGCGAGCCTTCCGGAGGAAAGCTGCGGAGTTTACCGGCGCCGAAGTTGCCTACTGCCGCAAACCGCCTCCCGCCAACACGGTGCGCATCAGGTCGGCGACGGTGTTGGCATTGAGCTTGTCCATGATGTTGGCGCGATGCGCCTCCACGGTCTTGATCGAGATGCCCAGGTCATCGGCGATCTGCTTGTTCAGGCGACCTGCGACGATGCGTTCCAGCACCTGCTGTTCGCGTGCAGTGAGCCTGGCCATCAGGGCCTCGCTCAGGCGGCGGCGTTCAGTTTCGGATGCCTGCGCGCGAGCGTCGGCAAGCATCCGTTCGACCAGTGCCTTGAGCGCGTCCTGATCGAACGGCTTCTCGATGAAGTCCACCGCACCCTTCTTCATCGTCGACACGGCCATCGGCACATCGCCGTGCCCGGTGATGAAGATCACGGGATACGTCACCTTGCGTGCAATCAGTTCGTCCTGCAGATCGAGACCGCTCATTCCCGGCATGCGCACGTCGATGATCGCCACGGCGATCGCTCCCGGATCATGACCGGCGAGGAAGTTTTCGGCGCTATCGAAACCGATCACGCGGTAGCGGCTGGCCTCGAGCAGCCACTGCAGTGAATCCCTGACGGCGTCGTCGTCGTCGATCACGTAAACCACGCCCAGGCTGTCTTCAGATTCCATGTCCGTCACTTTTCTGCGGAGTGCCGCGCATTCTCGTTGACGGTCTCGGGTGCGGCAAGCGGCAGAGTGAAGCGGAAGATCGTTCCGCCCTCAGGGTTTTCCTCGAGCTGCAGACGTCCCTGGTGGAACTCGACAATCGATCGGCAGATGTTGAGGCCCATGCCCATGCCATCGGGCTTCGTGCTGAAAAACGGCTGGAAGAGGCTCGCTCGATGCTCGGCGGGTACCCCACAGCCCCGGTCGACTACCGCGAACTCGGCCATGTCGTCGAGCCGTCGGACGATCACGTCGATACGGCGCACGGCCGCGTTGTCCGTTGCATCGATCGCATTCTTCAGCAGGTTCAGCAGCAGCTGCTCGACCAGGATCGGATCGACATCGAGCGGCGGCAGATCCGTCGGCACCTGAGTGCGAATCGCGATCTTCTTCTTGGCCGCTTCGATCTCGGCGAATCCGATCGCGTCCTCGATGATGCGTGAAATGGGAGTGGGGCGCCGGCGCGGCTCCGCGCGCTTCACGAACTCGCGTATCCGGCGAATGATGTTGCCGGCGCGCTGTGCCTGGCCCGCCGTCTTTTCCAGCGCGGGCAGCAGGTCTGCCGGGACGACGTTGCCGTCCCGCAGGCGTGAGACCGTGCCCAGGCTGTAGTTGCTGATCGCGGTCAGCGGCTGATTCAGTTCGTGCGCGAGCGATGACGCCATCTCACCCATCGTCATCAGGCGCGACGTCAACTGGACTTTCTCCTGCTGCTGCCGGACGATCTCCTCAGTGGCCTTGCGGTCGCTGACATCGGTGGCGATCTGCAGTCGCACGGCACGGCCATCGACCCAGCGCACTTCGCGGGTCCGCACGTCGAACCAGCGCTTCAGTTCACTGTCGTAGACCTCGCCTGCGGGAGCGTTGCCGTTGGCCGCGAGGGACAACTGAAGCCGCAAGTGCCCCAGCGCAGTCGACCCATAGAGATTCTTGTAGCCCCGGTTGGCGAATAGCAGCCCGTCCGCAACGGGGTCCGACGCTCCCGACGATTCCGACGATCCGGACGCGACGACAGAAACGGCGTCGTCGAGCGACTGCAGCACCGTGGTGAATCGTTCGTGCGCGGCCTCGAGCTGCTCGCTGATGCGCTTGGGCTCCGTGATGTCGGCCATGGCCGACATCCAGCCGAGCTGTTCGCCATCGTCCGAGAGCAGCGGCGATACGTACAGCCGGGCATCGAACAGCGATCCGTCGCGTCGCAGCACCTTCAGCTCGAAGCCACTCGGAGGCGCCTTGCCTTCGAGCAGCGCCCTCAGGGTCGCCTGGTGCTCGGCAAACTGGCCGGGTGGCCAGTAAGGGTAGGGGGCGCTGCGCCCGACGAGTTCGGGTAAGTCCCATCCCGTCATCTGGCAGAACGCGGCGTTCACGTGCCGGATGACTCCATGCCGGTCGATGACGGCCAGGCCGGTCGCCAGCGAGTCTTCCATCGCACGCCGGAAGGCCGTCTCGGCGCGCAAGGCGCGCTCGACACGTGCCTGCTTGGCGTCGCGCCGCATGAGCGCCACGAGCGTGACCAGCACCGCGACTGTGAGGCCGGCGACCACCCAAGCGAGCGCGTTGCCCAGCAACGGCGAACGCACGCGGAATGCCGATGCCTGCAGTGAGACACCGTATGGGAGCAGATAGATCGGCACCTGGTAAACCAGCGCGTCGTGTGGCGTCTCGCTCGCCGTGGTCGAGGCCAGTGCGTCGCCGGCGTCGCTGAGCAAGGCGACGCGATAGCGCATGGCCACATCCGGCGCCACGGATTGCCGCAGCAGTTCCGGCATTGACACCCTCGCAATCACCGCGCCCCGATACACATCCTCGACAAAGATCGGAGCGACCAGGTCGGTGAAGGGGCCGCCGTTATCGGGGCCGGCCGATCCCGAAGGGTCGTCGTAGACAGGCGAAAAGAAGGACGAATGCGCATTGCGCGCATTGCTGATGGCGGCAACAAGTCGGCCGGAGGTCAGCTGTGTGTTCGGGGTTCGCACCGATTCACCCAGCGGACCGGGGGACGCGGCGGACCACACGACCCGCACAGCATCGTCGACGACCGCGACGTGAACGATCTCCGATCGGACGACCATGGCCTCGCGCGCGGCCGCCACGAAGCGGCGCTCCGCCCGGTCCGCGGTCGCGGCCTCGCGTGCCAGTGCATTCGTCGATTCACTGATTCCCTGGAGCCTCAGGGATAGTGACTGGGCCAGCGTGTCCGTGTCACGATGCAAGGCGTCGCGCTGCAGGGCGCGATCTTCGTTCACCAGAAGGTAGGCGAGCCCGGCGCTGAGTGCGACGACGAGCGCAATCGCCAGCAGCGGAACGAAGCGCGTGAAATCGACGCGTCGCGCGTTGGCGCGCGCCATGCGATCGAATGCGAGCAGGACCGCGTCGGGCGGCAGCGATGAGGCGGAGGGGGAACGAATGGGATCCACGGCGCGAGGGCAGATCATCCCATCGGAACCCGGCGCGCATATTATCGAGAGCGTTTTCAGCCCCTTCCAGGTACGAAGGAAGGGTACAGGGAATTCCGCATAGTAAAACGTGACACCATAATTTGAAAGATTTTGGCGATGCTGTTATCGTCGCCGTTCATTACAAGGCCGCGCCCATGTCGCGAGGCCATTCGGTTTGATGAGCAGGACCCATCGATCAGGAGACAACGATGTCCGCCATTCCCAAGGCTGCCAACGACGCCGACACGCTCGAAACCCAGGAGTGGATCGATGCGCTCGAAACGGTGCTCGAACGCGAGGGTGCGCAGCGCGCGCACTTCCTGCTCGAGGCGCTGATCGACAAGGCGCGCCGTTCGGGTGCGCACATTCCGTACTCGGCGAACACCGCCTACATCAACACGATTCCGCCGCACCTGGAGGAACACTCCCCGGGTGACCCGGTGCTGGAAGAGCGCATCCGTTCCTACATGCGATGGAACGCAATGGCGATGGTGGTGCGGGCCAATCGCGGCGAAGGCGATCTCGGCGGTCATATCGCGAGTTACGCCTCGGTCAACACGCTGATGGAAGTCGGGTTCAACCACTTCTGGCGTGCGCCGAATGCGGAGTTCGGCGGCGACCTCATCTATTTTCAGGGGCACTGCGCGCCGGGCGTGTATGCGCGCGCGTTCCTCGAAGGCAGGCTCACCGAGGAGCAGCTCGACAACTTCCGTCGCGATGTCGACGGCAAGGGCGTGACGTCCTATCCGCATCCAAAGTTGATGCCGGACTTCTGGCAGTTCCCGACCGTCTCGATGGGCCTGGGTCCGATCCAGGCCATCTACCAGGCGCGTTTCCTCAAGTACCTGCATGCACGTGGCATCGCCAACACCGAAGGGCGCAAGGTCTGGGTGTTCTGTGGCGACGGCGAAATGGACGAGCCGGAATCGCTCGGTGCGATCGGTCTGGCCGCGCGCGAGCAGCTCGACAATCTGATCTTCGTCGTGAACTGCAACCTGCAGCGTCTCGACGGCCCGGTGCGCGGCAATGGCAAGATCATCCAGGAACTCGAAGGCGGATTCCGCGGTGACGGCTGGAACGTCATCAAGGTCATCTGGGGCTCGTACTGGGATCCGCTGCTGGCACGCGACGCCGAGGGCCGGCTGCTGCGCGTGATGGAAGACACCGTTGATGGCGAGTACCAGAACTTCAAGGCCAATGACGGCGCCTTCGTGCGGAAGAACTTCTTCGGCAAGGACCCCAAGCTGCTGGAGATGGTGTCGCGCATGACCGACGACGACATCTGGCGACTCAATCGTGGCGGGCATGACCCGCACAAGATCTACGCCGCCTTTGCAGCCGCAGTGAAGACCTCCGGGCAGCCGACGGTGATCCTCGCCAAGACCGTCAAGGGCTTCGGCATGGGCAAGGTCGGTGAGGGCAAGAACCCGACGCACCAGCTGAAGAAACTCGATACCGCGGCGATCCGGGAGTTCCGCGACCGTTTTGCAATCCCGGTGGGCGACGACAAGCTGGAGGCTGTCCCGTTCTTCAAACCCGACGCAAATTCGGCGGAGATGAAGTACCTGATGGATCGGCGCCGCGCGCTGGGCGGCTTCGTGCCGCAGCGCCGGCGCACGGCCGACGAGAAGCTTGCGGCTCCGACGATGGACGCGTTCGCCCCGGTGCTCGAGGCGACGGCCGAGGGCCGCGAGATCTCCACCACGCAGGCCTTCGTGCGCTGCCTGACACAGCTGGTGCGCGACAAGAGCGTCGGTCCGCGGGTCGTGCCGATCATTCCGGACGAGGCCCGCACCTTCGGCATGGAGGGCATGTTCCGCCAGCTCGGCATCTATTCCTCGCAGGGCCAGCTCTACGAGCCGGTCGACCGCGACCAGGTCATGTACTACCGCGAGGACAAGCAGGGCCAGATCCTGGAGGAAGGCATCAACGAGGCCGGTGCCATGAGTTCGTGGATCGCGGCGGCGACGTCGTACTCGACGAACAACCGCATCATGGTGCCGTTCTACATCTTCTACTCGATGTTCGGCTTCCAGCGGATCGGCGACCTTGCCTGGGCCGCTGGCGACATGCAGGCGCGCGGTTTCCTGCTCGGCGCGACCGCCGGTCGCACGACGCTGAACGGCGAGGGGCTGCAGCACCAGGACGGGCACTCGCACCTGATGAGCGCGACGATCCCGAACTGCATCAGCTATGACCCCACCTACGCGCATGAAGTGGCGGTGATCATTCAGCACGGCCTCAAGCGCATGGTGCAGGACCAGGAAAACGTCTGGTACTACATCACCGTGATGAACGAGAACTACCCGCATCCGGGCCTGAAGAAAGGCCAGGAGGAGGGCATCCTGCGCGGCATGTACCTGCTGCGCGAAGGACCCGCCGGCAGCGGCATGGGCAAGTCGATCGCGCGTGTGCAGTTGCTCGGCAGCGGAACCATCCTGCGCGAGGCGATCGCCGCGGCCGAGATGCTCGAGAAGGACTGGGGCGTGTCCGGGGACGTGTGGAGCGTCACCAGCTTCACGGAACTGCGACGTGACGGCATCGATGCCGAGCGCTGGAACCTGCTGCATCCGACGGACAAGTTGCGCAAGCCCTTCGTGACCCAGCAGCTCGAACGCAGCGCCGGGCCGATCGTCGCGACGACGGACTACATGCGTCTCTTCGCCGACCAGATCCGGCCCTACATTCCGCGCGGGCGTGACTACCGCGTGCTCGGCACCGACGGCTTCGGACGCTCCGATACACGCACCAAGCTGCGCGAGTTCTTCGAGGTCGATCGCCGCTACGTCGTGATCGCGGCGTTGCGGTCGCTCGCGGACGAAGGCATCGTGCCGATCGCCAAGGTGGCGGAAGCGATCAAGAAGTACGGGATCGATCCGGCCAAGCGCAATCCCGTGACGGTCTGATACCTGCCTGCGCGTGAACCATCGCGCGCGGGCAGTGAGCCTCTGACGATCCGCGCTGCTCCGCAGCGCAAGGACACCACCAACGAAAGGGCCACCGACATGGGCCAGCTCGTGGAAGTTCAGGTACCCGACATCGGCGACTTCAAGGACGTCGAGGTGATCGAGGTGCTGGTCAAGCCCGGTGATGCCGTGGCCAAGGAGCAATCGCTGATCACGGTCGAGAGCGACAAGGCCTCGATGGAGATTCCGTCATCCGCGGCCGGCATCGTCAAGGAGCTGCGGGTGAAACTCGGCGACAAGGTCGCCCAGGGCAGCCTCGTGCTCGTCCTTGAAGCCGCCAACGGGGCGGCCGCGCCGGCATCGACTCCGGCACCGGCACCGGCGGCCAAGGCGACTCCGGCGAAAGCGGCAGCGGCCGCTCCGTCCGCCGCAGCGCCGCGCCGCCGGGCCTATCGAGGTCGTCGTGCCCGACATTGGTGACTTCAAGGCCGTCGAGGTGATCGAGATCCTGGTCAAGCCCGGCGATTCGGTGACGCAGGAGCAGTCGCTGATCACGGTCGAGAGCGACAAGGCCTCGATGGAGATCCCATCGTCGGCGGCGGGTGTCGTCAGGGAACTGCGCGTGAAAATCGGCGACAAGGTGTCGAAGGGCACTCCGGTCGCGGTGCTCACAGGCACTCCGTCGACAGCATCGCCGACCGTGGCGGCCGCGCCGGTGACAGCGGTCGCGTCGTCGGCAGCACCGGTCGAGCCCAGGTCGACCGCTTTTGCCACCGAGATGGGCGCGCGGCCGCAACCGGTCGATCTCGGGCCGGCGCCAGGCGCCAAGCCGCACGCCTCGCCGTCGGTGCGCAAGTTCGCGCGCGAACTCGGTGTCGAGCTCACCCATGTGCGTGGCAGCGGGCCCAAGGGCCGCATCACGACCGACGACGTCCGGGACCACGTCAAGGGCGTGATGGCGGGCGGTGCACGTCCGGTCGCCGCGCCGGCTGCGGCCGCCGGCACGGGACTCGGACTCAACCTGCCGGCGTGGCCGGTAGTGGACTTCGCGAAGTTCGGCCCGATCGAGCGAGTCGAAATGTCGCGCATACGCCGGATTTCCGGTCCGGCGCTGTCGCGCAACTGGGTGACGATTCCTCACGTCACCAATCAGGAAGACGCGGACATCACCGACCTCGAGGCGTTCCGGGTCCAACTCAACAAGGAAAACGAGAAGAGCGGCCTCAAGCTGACGATGCTCGCCTTCCTGATCAAGGCCTGCGTGGCGGCGCTGAAGAAGTTCCCGGACTTCAACAGTTCGATCGACCCGGAGGGCGGCGCGATCATCCGCAAGAACTACTGGCACATCGGCTTCGCGGCCGACACGCCGCAGGGTCTGGTGGTGCCGGTCGTGAAGGATGCGGACAAGAAGGGCGTCTTCGAGATCGCGCAGGAAACGTCGGCACTCGCGGCCAAGGCGCGCGACGGCAAGCTCGGCCCATCGGACATGCAAGGCGGCACGTTCTCGATCTCCTCACTCGGCGGAATCGGCGGCACGTCCTTCACGCCGATCATCAACGCACCGGAAGTGGCGATACTCGGAGTGTGCCGGTCGACGATGAAGCCGGTGTGGGACGGCAAGCAGTTCGTGCCGAGACTCATCCTGCCGCTGTCCCTTTCCTGGGATCACCGCGTTGTCGACGGAGCGGGCGCAGCGCGCTTCAACGTGATGGTGGCGCAGATCCTCGCCGACTTCCGTCGCGTGATGCTGTAGCGGATCGGCCTGCTTCGATGATCAGACGCGCCGAGCCGCGCCGATGACGACGATCGTGGTCGTCAAGAAGAAGGGGGAGATCGCGATCGCCTCGGATGCGCTCGTCACCTTCGGCGAGACGCGCCTGCCGCATGGCTACGAAATGAATGAAAAGATCTTCCGGGTGCACGATTCGTACATCGGCCTGGCGGGCAGTACCGCGCACTTTGCCGTGTTCGCCGAGGCGCTCAAGCACGTGGGCGACGATTGCCGGCTCGGCAGTCGCCAGGAGATCTTCAACACTTTCCAGCGCCTGCACCCGGTCCTCAAGGAGCGCTTCTTCCTCAATCCGAAGGAAGAGGACAGTGACCCCTACGAGTCGTCACAGATCACGGCGCTGATCGCCAATGCGAGCGGCATCTACGGCGTCTACTCGTATCGCGAGGTCTTCAGCTTCGACCGTTTCTGGGGCATCGGGTCGGGGCGCAACTTCGCTCTCGGCGCGATGTACTCGTCCTACGACCGCGTCGCGTCGGCACGCCGGATCGCGGAACTCGGCGTCAGGGCCGGTGCCGAGTTCGACAAGAGTTCCGCGCTGCCGGCGCGTGTATTCAGCATCAACCAGGCGGCCGAGGGCGGTCGCGAGGACGCATGAGCACGTCGACCGGGTGCAGGACGGCGTGCAATGACATACGCGGGCAGACCGCGCGCAGCGCAGGGGAGCAGAGATGAGCCAGACCATGGACGTCGTGGTACCCGACATCGGCGACTTCAAGGAAGTCGAGGTGATCGAAGTACTGGTCAAGCCCGGGGACACGATCGCCAAGGAGCAGTCGCTGATCACCGTTGAAAGCGACAAGGCGTCGATGGAGATCCCGTCGTCAGTTGCCGGCGTCGTGAAGGAACTGGTCGTCAAGCTGGGTGACAAGGTCTCGCAGGGTTCGCTGGTGCTGCGGCTCGAGACAACTGCAAGCGACACCGCGCCAGCCGCGAAGGCAGCATCGGCCAAGAGTCCCGCCAGGAGCCCGGAGGCTGCGTCCGCTCCAACTCCGGCGCCGGCGGCGGCATCGGCTCCTGCGACAGCACCGCAGGCCGCCCGCTTTGACGGTGCGGCCGACGTCGAGTGCGATGTGCTGGTGCTCGGCGCGGGGCCGGGCGGCTACTCGGCAGCGTTTCGCGCAGCGGACCTGGGACAGAAGGTCGTCCTGGTGGAGCGTTACGCGGCGCTGGGCGGCGTGTGCCTGAACGTCGGCTGCATCCCGTCGAAGGCGCTGCTGCATGTCGCGGCGGTCATGGACGAGGCCGCCCATTTTGCCGGGCTCGGTGTCGAGTTCGGTGCACCCAAGTTGGATCTTGACAAGCTGCGAGCACACAAGGACAAGGTGGTCGGCAAGCTCACCGGCGGGTTGGGCGCCATGGCGAAGATGCGCAAGGTCACGGTCGTGCGCGGCTACGGCAGTTTCGTCGGACCCAACCACCTCGAGGTCGAACTGACGAGCGGCAATGCCCAGGACAAGACCGGGCAGAAACAGGTCGTCCGCTTCGGAGCCGCGATCATCGCGGCTGGCTCGGCGGCGGTGCGCTTGCCGTTCATGCCCGATGACCCGCGTGTCGTTGACTCCACCGGAGCGCTCGGTCTGCGCGCCGTGCCGAAGAAGATGCTGGTCGTCGGCGGCGGCATCATCGGACTCGAGATGGCCACGGTCTACTCGTCGCTCGGCGCACGCGTCGATGTCGTCGAGATGCTCGACGGGCTGATGCTCGGTGCCGACCGCGACCTCGTCAAGGTCTGGCAGAAGATGAACACGCCGCGCTTCGACAGCATCATGCTGAAGACCAGGACGGTGTCGGTCGAGGCTGGGCCTGAGGGCCTGCTGGCCGCCTTCGAAGGGGAGTCGGCCCCGGCCGGGCCGCAGCGGTACGACTTGATCCTGCAGTCGGTTGGTCGCACGCCGAATGGCAGGAAGATCGGCGCTGACAGGGCCGGCGTCGTCGTCAACGAGCGTGGCTACATTCCGGTCGACAGCCAGATGCGGACCAACGTGCCGCACATCTTCGCGATTGGTGACATCGTCGGGCAGCCGATGCTGGCGCACAAGGCGGTGCACGAGGGCCACGTTGCTGCGGAGGTCATCGCGGGCCACAAGGCCCACTTCGATGCGAGTGTCATTCCATCGGTCGCATACACCGATCCGGAAGTGGCATGGGTCGGTCTGACCGAGGACGACGCGAAGAAAGCCGGTCGCAAGGTGAAGAAGGGTCTGTTCCCATGGTCGGCGTCAGGGCGTGCGATTGCCAACGGCCGCGACGAGGGCGTCACGAAACTGCTGTTCGACGAGGAGACGCATCGCATCGTCGGTGGCGGTATCGTCGGGACGCACGCCGGCGACCTGATCAGCGAGGTCGCGCTGGCGATCGAAATGGGCGCCGACGCGGTCGACATCGGCCGCACCATCCATCCACATCCGACCCTTGGCGAATCGATCGGCATGGCTGCTGAAGTCGCTGAGGGAGCCTGCACGGACCTGCCGCCGCCGCGTCGCTGAGCGCCTCCGAGGGAGTCGTCGATTGACGGAAATGCCGGCGGTATCGACGACGCCGGGCGTCGTCATCCATCCGGATGCGGGCGGCGCGATTGACGCTTCGCGGTGGCGTCGTACCCTTCGTGTTCAGACGAGTGCGGCCGTATTGGCTGCGCCGACAGAGACCACCGCATCGAGCACAGATGGGCTTCCTCGAATTCCAGGCCGCCGGCGCACCGCCGGTACCGGCCGACATCTTCCCCGAGGGAGCGCAGCGCTGGTCCGATCCTGCCACTTGGGGTGGCCGGATCCCCGCGGACGGCACCCCGGTGCATCATCGAGGCGGGCCGGACCGTCGTGCTGGACCAGGACATCGACGTGGCCAGCCTCGATGTCGAGGGCACGCTGCTGCTCGCCACGCGCGACGCGAAAGTGCGAGCCGGATGGATCCTGGTCCATGGCAATGGACGGTTGGCCGCCGGCAGTCCGGAGCGGCCGTTCCGCCAGCAACTGAGTTTCACGCTGTGCGCCCGCGAGGGCGTGGTTTCGCACCCGGCGCTCGGCAGCAAGTTCCTCGCCGCGCTCGATGGCGGCACCATCGACCTGCATGGCGAGCAGCGCGCCTCCTGGGTGCCGCTCGGCAGCAGTGTCGCGCCGGGACACAACACGATCCGTCTGGCGCAGCCGGTGGACTGGCGCGTCGGTGAACGGGTTGCCATCGCCTCCGGCCACGATCACGCGTTGGTTGAAGAGCGCACGATTGTCGATGTCGGCGGCGACTGCATGACGCTGATGCTGGACCGTGCGGTCGCCCATCGTCATCATGGCCAGCATGCGCCGCTGCTGCACATGCAGCCGGGCTCGATCGCGAAGGCGGTGCTGCTCGAACGAAATATCGTCGTCCAGGGCTGCGAAGAGTCGGAGCGCGCGAGCCAGGGCGGGTACTGCATGATCGCCAGTTCGCTTCAGCCCGGCACCGCGGGACGGCGTGCGATCGGACGTTTCTCCGGTGTCGAATTCCGGCGCATGGGGCAGTTCAATCGTCCGGGCCGCTATCCGCTGCACTGGCATAACAACGGCGATGCGGCCGAAAGCTCCGTCAGCGGCTGCCTCGTGCAGCATTCCTACCAGCGCGGCATCGTCACGGTCGGATCGCGCCATGTGCGCATCTGCGGCAACGTCGTGCTCAAGCCGTACGGACACGGCTATATCGTCGAAAGCGAGGACAACTCGCCGCAACTGGTCACGACCAATCTCGCGGTGCGCCCGCGCGTGGCGCGCTTTGCCGACAGCGCGATGCGCAGCTACTGCGAGCATCGGCCGCGGCCCTTCTGGATAGTCCGTTCACAGCCGGCGCGTCCGGCGGCGCACTAGACCTTCGACGCACCGGCAGTCGCTATCATCCCGGCCGTTGCAAGGAAGGCAATGGCTACCCAGGACGAACTCAAGAGGGCGGTTGCGCGCGCCGCGATCCGTCATGTGCCGGATGGCGAGATCATCGGCGTCGGAACCGGCTCGACTGCCGACTTCTTCATCGATGAACTCGCGTCGATCCGGTCGCGCATCAAGGGCGCCGTCGCCAGTTCGGAGCGCAGTGCGCGCCGGCTCGCCGCGCTCGGAATTCCGCTGTTCGATCTCAACGACGTCGACGCACTTGCCGTGTACGTCGACGGCGCCGACGAGATCGATGCCGGCTTTTCGATGATCAAGGGGGGCGGCGGAGCGCTGACCCGCGAGAAGATTGTTGCGGCCGTGGCGCGCACCTTCGTCTGTATCGCCGACCAGAGCAAGCTTGTGCGCGTACTCGGCCAGTTCCCGCTGCCGGTCGAGGTCATCCCGATGGCGCGTGCGCAGGTTGCCCGCGAACTCCTGCGGCTCGGCGGATCGCCGCGGCTGCGTCCGGACTTCGTGACCGACAACGGCAATGTCATCATCGACGTTCACGGTTTGCGGATCGACGCCCCGGCCGCTATCGAGCAGCAAATCGACGGCATTGTCGGCGTCGTGACCAACGGACTCTTTGCGCGACGGGGAGCAGACATCCTGCTGCTCGGCACACCGGACGGCGTCCGGGAAACGCGGAGAGCATGAACGCCTGGCTGCGCGGCGCGGGACTGGCCGGCGCGGCGCTTTTCCTCGTACTCACCGGCTATGTGATCGCGGCGCTGGTGCTTGGTGTGTTGCCGCGCAATACGGACTTCGTCGAGTCGCATGACGGTATCCCGGTGTACGTGCGGACCAACGGCGTGCATGCGGAACTCATCGTTCCGACGCGGTTCGGCGAAATCGACTGGAGCGCCGAGTTTCCGGTGCGGCAGATGCGTGCGCTGCCGGCGCCGACCGACTGGATTGCATTCGGCTGGGGCGACCGTGGCTTCATGGTCAACACGCCAACATGGTCAGACCTGCACCCCACGACCGCCATCGTGGCGCTGAGTGGCCTGGGAGCCGGCGCAATGCACGTCGAGTACGTGGAGACGCCGACGGCCTACAAGGCCAGGCGTGTGCGCTTGTCAGCCGCGGAATACGAGCGGCTGGTCGCCTACATCCGAGCTTCGTTCGTGCGCGACCCGGACGGGCGGGCACGCCAGATCGACGCGCCGGGGTACTTCAACTCCGATGCGTTCTACGAGTCGGTGCCGACGTATGCATTCTGGTACACCTGCAACGAGTGGACGCGCCGCGCCCTGGTGGCTGCCGGCGTGCGGACCGCCTTCTGGGCGCCCTTCGATACGGCCATCATGTACCACCTGCCGCAGCCGCCCGCGCGCTGAGTCACATCGCTCCTGCGGACGGCAGAATCCGGTGAGCCGGCCGCCTAGCTCGACGGCGGCACATATCCCGCCGCGGCATCCGCGCCTTCGCCGAAGAAGTGCTTCTCCATCTGCGTCAGCAGGTACTTGCGGGCGCGGGCATCGGCCAGGTTCAGGCGGTTCTCGTTGACCAGCATCGTCTGGTGCTTGAGCCAGCCGGCCCACGCCTCCTTCGATACGTTCTCCCAGATCCGCTTGCCGAGGTCGCCCGGGACCGGCGGGAAGTCGAGAGCCTCGGCCTCACGGCCGAGCTTCACGCAGTGAATCATGCGCGCCATGGTGCGTTCTCCTAGATCGATTTGATCAGCACCTGCGAGCGGCGCTGCCAGTTGTACATGTTCTGCCGCGTCGGCGGTAGGTCGTCGACGGTGGCCGGCTTGAATCCGCGCTTGATGAAGAAGTGCGCAGTGCGGGTGGTCAGCACGAACAGTCGTTCAATGCCGGCGGCCTTGGCGCGGGCCTCGATGCGCTTCATCAGGCGCTCGCCGTCGCCGTAGCCCTGGTACTGCGGGTGGACCGTGAGGCACGCGAGTTCGCCGGTGTTCTCGCGCGGGAACGGGTACAGCGCGGCGCACCCGAAGATGAAGCCATCGTGCTCGAGCACGGTAAACCGGTCGATCTCGCGCTCGATCAGCTCGCGCGGCCGCTTGACCAGCGTGCCGTCGGCCTCGAGCGGCTCGATCAGCTTGATGACACCGCCGACGTCGTCGGCGGTCGCATCGCGCATCTTCTCCAGGTTCTCC
This sequence comes from uncultured beta proteobacterium, assembly GCA_963724365.1. Classification (GTDB taxonomy): domain Bacteria; phylum Pseudomonadota; class Gammaproteobacteria; order Burkholderiales; family Burkholderiaceae_F; genus JALORV01. Next base: position 73,057 of record CAVRUR010000010.1, read on the forward strand.
GGCGCCACCATCGTGCCGACGCCCTCGTGCGTGAACAGCTCCACCAGCACGCCGCCATCCAGCGCGTACGAGAGGATGTGCGCCCGCGCGACGCCGCCGCGGCAGGCCTTGACCGCATAGCGCAGGTTGAACGCGGCATCGCCCGTGACTTCGCCGGCGGCAAGCCGGCGCTCCGCGTCCTCCACGGACAGTTCGTTCAACAACTCGCGCTCAGTTCCCGCGATGCCGGCGGTCTCGGTCAGCAGCACGAGCTTGTCGGCCTTGAGCGCCGTCGCAACGCTGCAGGCCACGTCTTCCATCGTCAGGTTGAACGCTTCGCCGGTCGGCGAAAAGCCGAGCGGCGAGAGCAGCACCAGCCCGCCGTTCGCGAGCACGAAGCGCAGCGCGTCGGTGTCGACCTTGCGTACGACGCCGCTCAACTGCAGATCGACGCCGTCGATGATGCCCATGGGCCGGGCCGTGACGAAGTTGCCGCTGACGACCCGCACCTTCGAGTGAGCCATCGGGGTCGACGGCAGGCCCTGCGAGAACGCAGCCTCGATGTCCAACCGGATCTCTCCCGCGGCTTCCTTCACGCACTCGAGCGCGGCAGCGTCCGTGACACGGACATCGTTGTGGAAGCGGGCGTCGATGCCTCTGAGTGCAAGCTGCGCCTGCACCTGCGGTCTCGAGCCGTGCACCAGCACAATCCGGATGCCCATCGCATTCAGCAGCGATACGTCCTGGATCAGCGCGGTCAGTTGTCCGGCTTCGATCAGGCTGCCGGAAAACGCGATCACGAAAGTGCGCCCGCGGTGCGCATGGACGTAGGGCGCGACCTGCCGCAGCCAGGCGACGAACTGCGCCTGGTCGGTGGCCTGGACTAGCGGTTGTTTCACTGCGGTGTCGTTCAGCACGGCATCGTTCATCGGCGAAAGTATACTTTCGCTGTTTTACTCACCGCGCATTCACCGACAATCCGCCGCGATCCAGCGCACTTGATGCGCGCGCGGCGCCCCTGGCCACGAGAATCTCATGACGCGCTAGCACCGCAAGGTGCGACGCGAGCCGATGCAGCCCCCACAGCCCAGCCCGCCCCGTCACAGGGGGCCACGGGTTCGCGCGCCGCTGCCGGCCATCACCTTTCCCGAGGAGTTGCCGGTCTCGGCCCGGCGCGAGGACATTGCTCGCGCCATCGCCGCGAACCAGGTCGTGATCATCAGCGGCGAGACCGGCTCCGGCAAGACGACGCAGCTTCCGAAGATCTGCCTGAACCTGGGTCGCGGCAGGGACGGCATCATCGGCCATACGCAGCCGCGACGCATCGCGGCGTCGAGCATTGCGCGGCGCATCGCGGAGGAACTCAGGACACCGTTGGGCGATGTCGTCGGCTTCAAGGTCCGCTTCACCGACCAGACGCGGCCGGGCGCATCGGTCAAGCTGATGACCGATGGCATCCTGCTGGCGGAGTCCCAGGCAGATCCGCTGCTGTCGCAGTACGACACGCTGATCATCGACGAAGCCCACGAGCGTTCGCTCAACATCGATTTCCTGCTGGGCTACCTGAGGCAGTTGCTGCCGCGCCGGCCCGATCTCAAGCTGATCATCACGTCGGCGACGATCGATGCGGACCGCTTTGCGCGCCACTTCGGATCGGCGCAGGAGCCGGCGCCGGTGATCGAGGTCTCCGGGCGACTGTATCCGGTCGAGGTGCGCTACCGACCGGTGGCCGAGGCGGACGACGCCGACGATCGCACCTTGATGGAAGCGTTGGTCGAAGCCGTGGACGAGTGTGCGCACGCCGGGCGCGGCGATGTGCTGGTGTTCCTGCCCGGCGAACGCGAGATCCGCGAGGCGGCCGAGGCATTGCGCAAGCATCGGACGGTCGGCGCGGGAGCGGCCACGGAGATATTGCCGCTCTATGCGCGGCTGTCCGGCGAAGAGCAGGACCGGGTGTTCCGGCCCTCCGGGTCGGGGCGTCGCATCATCCTGGCTACCAATGTGGCGGAAACCTCGCTGACGGTGCCCGGCATCCGATACGTTGTCGATACCGGGCTCGCGCGCGTGAAGCGCTATTCGTATCGCAACAAGGTCGAGCAGCTGCAGATCGAGCCGGTGTCGCAGGCGGCCGCCAACCAGCGCGCGGGGCGCTGCGGCCGTGTCGCGGATGGCATCTGTGTCCGGTTGTATGCGGAAGATGATTTCGCGAAGCGTCCGCGCTTCACCGACCCGGAAATCCTGCGCGCTTCGCTGGCGAGCGTGATCCTGCGCATGAAATCGCTGGGCCTCGGCGATGTGGCCGACTTTCCGTTCGTCGAGCCGCCCACCGGCCGCGCGATCGCCGACGGCATGCAGCTGCTGGCGGAACTGAATGCAGTCGACGAGCGCAACGAGCTGACACCCGTGGGCCGTGAACTCGCCCACTTGCCGCTCGATCCACGCGTCGCACGGATGCTGCTGGCGGCCCGCGATCAGCACTGCATCAGTGAAATGCTGGTCATCGCTGCGGCACTATCGGTGCAGGATCCGCGCGAGCGGCCACTTGAGGCGCAGGAGGCCGCTGATCAGGCGCATCGCCGCCATGCCGACGACAAGAGTGACTTCCTGACGCTGGTGAAACTGTGGCACTTTGTGCAGGAACGTGTGGGTCACAAGAAGTCGAACCGGAAACTGACGGAGGAACTACGCAGCCAGTTCCTGAGTCCACGGCGCGTGCGTGAGTGGACCGACGTGCATGGGCAGCTCGCCGCTCTGGCGGGCGAGCACGGATGGCGCCTCAACCCGTCGCCGGCGACCTTCGAACAGGTGCACCTGGCTCTGCTGGCCGGGTTGCTGGGCAACCTGGGTTGTCGCGTGCTCGATGCCGACCGCGGCGAGCCGCCCTATGCCGGCGCGCGAGGCATCAAGTACTTCGTCTGGCCGGGTTCGCCGCTGCTGAAGAAGGCGGGCCGCTGGATCATGGCAGCGGAGCTCGTCGAAACGTCGCGCCTGTTTGCGCGCACCATCGCCAACATCGAACCCGCCTGGCTCGAGCGGGTCGGCGCGCATTTGCTGAAGCGGTCGCACGGTGATCCGCATTGGGAAAAGCGTGCCGCGCAGGTCGTGGCATTCGAACGCGCGACCCTCTATGGCTTGCTGGTGTACCAGCAGCGACGCGTCAATTTCGGTCGGTTGAATCCTGCGCACGCGCGCGAGATCTTCATCCGCGAGGCGCTGGTCGTGGGCGAATACGAGACGCGCGCACCGTTTTTCGCGCACAACCAGCGGCTGGTGCGCGAAATCCGCGAACTCGAACACCGCTCACGCAGGCTCGACGTGCTGGTCGACGACGAACTGATCTTCGCGTTCTACGACCGTGTGATCCCGCCGGACGTCACCAGCGGCGCCGAGTTCGAGAAGTGGCGTACGGCCGCCGAACGCGAGCAGCCTCGCCTCCTCTTCCTGGTGCGCGACGAACTGATGCGCCACGAGGCCGCGGGCGTGACCACGGACCTCTTTCCCAAGCAGCTCACATTGCGCGGCAAGGGCGGGCCCGAGACAGTGCTGGCGTTGTCGTACCACTTCGAGCCCGGCAGTCCGCGAGATGGCGTGACGCTGACGCTGCCGCTGCTCGCGCTGAACCAGATCGATGCGCAACGAGCCGAGTGGCTGGTGCCAGGAATGCTGAAGGAAAAGGCGCAACTGCTCCTCAAGTCGCTGCCGCAGAAGATGCGCCGTCACTGCGTGCCCCTGCCGGAGTACGCCGCCAGTTTCGCGTCGCGACAGAGTCTTCGGACCGATGAGCCGCTGCTCGACGTGCTGATTGGGGACGTGCGCGAGAACGCGGGCGTCGTCTGTCAGCGCAGCGACTTCAAGCTCGAAACACTGCCGGCGCATTTGACGATGAACTTCAAGGTCGTCGACGAGCACGGACGGCAGCTCGGCATGGGCCGCAACCTGTCGCAGTTGCGGGCTGAACTCGGCGCGGACGCGCAGGTCAGTTTCCGCAACGCGGCGGCGGCCGATGCCCGGCTCGCCGACAGCCTGCAGGACGATATCCGCGACTGGGACTTCGGCGAGCTGCCGGAACTGATGCAGGTCGATCGCAAGGGCCCGGACGGCCGCACCGTGAAGCTTGTGGGGTACCCGGCGCTGGTCGACCGCGTGGATCACTGCGAGATCGATGTCTTCGATGACGCGGACGAGGCGCTTGCGCGCCATCGCGGCGGGCTGCGCCGGCTGTTCCGCCTGCAGTTGCGGGAGCAGCTGAAGTTCCTGGAGAAAAGTCTTTCGTCCTTGCAGTCCACGCAGATGCAGGCGGCTACGGTGCCTGCATTGGCCGCGGCGCTGCCTCGTTTCGAGGCACTGCGTGAACAGGTCATCGTCGCGGCCATCGATCGCACCTGCCTCATCGGTCCGTGGCCAACCGACCGCGCATCGTTCGTGACGCGCAAGGACGAGGCACGCGCCAAGCTCAGCCTGATCGCCCAGGAAGTCGCGAGGCTGATTGCAGTGATCATCGCCGAGGCTGTAGCGCTGACGAAGAAGCTGAACTCCGCGCGTGCGTTCGCCGCGGCGGTTTCCGACATCGAGCAGCAGCTCGCGCGGCTGTTCGCGCGCGACTTCATCGTCGACGTGCGCCCCGAACAACTCGCGCACTATCCGCGCTACATGAAGGCAATCGGGCTGCGGCTGGACAAGCTGAAAGGCGATCCTGTGCGTGACGCCCAACGACTCCAGGAGGTGCTTGCCCTGCAGACGCCGTGGCTGCGTGAACTCACGGCACGGAAAGGCGTCGTCGATCCTCGCCTGGAGGAGTTCCGGTGGATGCTGGAGGAACTGCGCGTGAGCCTGTTTGCGCAGGAACTGCGCACACCGATGCCGGTAAGCAGCAAGCGCCTGCAGAAAGCCTGGGAAGCACTACAGCGCTAGCGAGAGAGCTCGTCGCATGCCAGCGCCGGCATTGAGGGATCCGCTTGCGACAGTGGCTTACGCAGCGATAATGCGGGCGTATGCGGATCGCCTTGGGCGACAACGCCCGATTCAGCGTCCGGCAGGCCGACGATCGATTCAGTCGGTCGAGTCGGCTGCGGAAAACAACGGAGGTACGGGATGAACTTCATCATCTGGCTCGTCGTCGGTGGCTTGATCGGCTGGCTTGCCAGCATCATCATGAAGACGAATGCGCAGCAGGGTGTCCTCCTCAATATCGTGGTCGGCATTGCTGGAGCCATGATTGGAGGGTGGCTGATTTCGCCGCTGGTGGGAGCCGGAACGGTGAACCAGGGTGACTTCAGCATTGGCAGCCTGCTGGTGTCGCTGGTCGGCGCGATCATCCTGCTGGCTGTCCTGAAGCTGATTCGCCGCAACTAGGCGCGGCCTTTGCCCAGCGCCTCGCTCAACCGCCACTCGCTCGCGGCGGGATCACCGTACTCCCACATCGAGTCGACGTCCGCTGCGGGCGCGGCCATGCACACGCCGGCCAGCAGCGCTGCGGCGAATCTCACGCGAGCGCGTGCTTCAGGTGGTTGAACGCGGTGTCGGGCCGCCATGCGGACTGCGTCGCGGAGCGAGTTCGTCCTTCGGACCCTGTTCGATGTCGAAGGCAAACTCGCGGATCAGCTGCCCATCGATGTAGACGCGCATCTTGTGCGCACCGATCGGGTCGCCTGGCGCGTAGCGCCATTCGTTGGCGATGAACCCGAGGCGGGTAGGGATGATGCGCTCGGTGACGGCCGTCTTGCGGTCGGGCGAGATCGTGTAGATGCCCATGGCCTCGCCCGGTCCCCATGTGGGCGGCGCTTCAGGCAACTCGAACTCCTCGCGCCAGATCACGGTCGGCTTTTCCGTCTTGAAGACGATGTACCAGCCGTAGGGCGCCGCGATGACCGCCGGAAACTTGTCGGTCTCGTAAAGGACGCGGCGGCCGGCCGGGTCGGCGCCGAAGACGCCGAACTGGGCGGAGACCACCTCGAGCGGCGCCGACTTGCCAGGTACCGGTTGCGGAGCAGGCAAGGGAACGGCTGCGGTGCCGGTCGCTGGAGCCGGGCCGGGCGTCGCGCAGGCTGACACCAGTGCGGCAATCAGCGCCAGGGCGACGGAACGAAAGCGTGGCGGCATCGGCAACCTCCAGCAGGCGTTGAACTCATCGGCTCTTGATCGCCCGATTTAATCACAGTTGATCAGCGGTCAGGTTCGTTGATATGACGTCACATTGCACAACAAGTTGCATCGTCGGTGGTCCGAGACCGGACTTGTCCACCGATCGGTTGATGCGTCTGCCGGCGTCGATCCAGGCGGAAGTGCTGCCTTAGAATTTGCGGCTGTCCTGAAACGGGACGTCTGATCGGGGAGCCGGGTGCAATGCGGGCATGGAACAGCATGGTGCCGTGTCGTGCGGCATGGAGTGCCGAGGCAGGCGCGCATGCCGGTGGCGTGATCGTCCGGAACTCGGGCGATACGTCGATATGAGCGCGCCCCGGTTCGGACTGGTCATCGTCGGCGACGAGATCCTGTCGGGCAAACGTGCGGACAAGCACCTGGTCAAGGCGATCGAACTGCTGAAGGCGCGGGGACTCTGTCTCGACTGGGCTCATTACGCGGGCGATGATCGCGAGGCGCTCATCGCCCTGTATGAGCGCACGCTGGCGGGGCAGCACATCGTGTTCAGTTGCGGTGGGATCGGCTCGACGCCGGACGATCACACGCGGCAGGCCGTCGCCTCGGCGTTGGGGGTGCCGCTGGTGCTGCATCCCGAAGCGGAGGCGCTGATCACGCAACGTTGCGCCGACATGGCACGCGAAGGCAGGGGCAGCGCCGACATGACCCTGCCCGAGAATCGGCAGCGCCTGACGATGGGCGAGTTCCCGCAGGGCAGCGCGATCATCCCCAACCCGTTCAACCGGATTCCCGGTTTCTCGATTCGTGAGCACTGGTTCATGCCGGGTTTTCCGGTGATGGCGTGGCCGATGATCGAATGGGTGCTGGACACGCACTACCGCTTTGCATTCGGCACCGGCGTGGTGGCCGAACGGTCACTCGTGGTTTTCGAAACCGCGGAGTCAGCGCTGGTTCCGCTGATGCGTGACCTCGAGCAGCGCTACGAAGGAGTGAAGGCGTTCAGCCTGCCCTCGGTGGGCGATGGTCGCGATGGGCGCGTGGCGCGACGCCATATCGAACTGGGCGTGAAGGGCGCGCCCGGGAGCATCGAAGGCGCATTCGTCGCCTTGTGCGCAGGCGTCGCTGAGCTCGGCGCGGAGTTCGAATTGCCGGAATGAAGAAAGGGCGAAAAAAAGCCCGGTCGTGAGACCGGGCTTCGAAAAGCACCACCAAGGAGGAGACAGAAGGGGGCTTGGGCTGGGCCCAAGCAGTGGTGCCAAGGAGACTGTCAAATCCGGTGCAGCAACAGACTGCACCTTACTCGTCCTGATGCGTGCCGAGTCGTGAATATTCCGCAACTGTCGCCGTTCTTTTCGGACCGGTGCGCCCGGATCCTGGCCTGTGCGTCGGCCTGTGCTTGCGGCAGGAGCGTCACAGAGGAGAGGGAAGAGGCTTCCCTCTCCTGTGAAGACGACCTTAGGCGGCCTTGCGCTTCGCCGGGGCCTTGACGGAGTCGTTGGCAGCGGCAGCAGCCTTCATCGTGGCCGACGTGGCGGCGGCAACGTTCGACTCGGCGAAGTCCACAGCCTGCTTCGCGGCCTTGGTGAACGTGTCGTACGCGGTGTTGGCGGCGGCGACGGCGCTCTTGAGCGCGGCAACGGCGGGCTCGGAGCCGGCCGGGGCGTTCTTGGCAGCGAAGTCGATCAGTTGCGTGACCTTCTTGTTGTTCTCGGCCATCTGCGACTCGACGATGCGTGACACTTCGGTGCCGGCGCCATTGGCGATGCCATAGACGGTGCGCGAGTAGCTGACAGCCTTCTCGAGCGTCGGCTGCGACAGCGCCGAGCTCAGGGCCACGAATTCCTGGACGTCCTTGGCGCTCATCAGGGCCTGGACGCGCTCGACGGACTCTTCCAGCGTCGCCTTGGCGGCGGCAAGGTTGAGCTCGAGCAGGCGCTCGGTGGCGTCGAAGAAGGTCTGGCCCAGCGCAAACGCTGCGTCCATCTGACCTTTTTGCAGTTCGGAGAATTGAGCGGGGGTGGTGAACATGGATGACTCCTCAGGTGGGTTGCCGGTACGAGATTGCTGTTACTGAACTACTGCCTCTTGCGAGGGATTCTTTTGCAGCCATGGTGCACTGCACAAGACGAATTCTGAGGGCTGGCAAGAGCGCTGTCAAGCAGTTTTTGTGCGTCGCCGCATAAATCCGGTATCGGCAATAAACAATCATTGAATCAATGCCATGCGCGATGTGCCAAAGCGGACGTATGGGCGTGCCGTTGCTCATCCTGCCGCGCCGCACCAAACAGGTCACCAAGGGGTGCTGCCTACAATCGGCCGGTGCGGGCCTATTACAGCGACCACTTCGTCTTGCCATTGCCGCCGGGCCATCGATTCCCAATGGCCAAGTACCGCCTGCTGCGGGAAAGAGTGAGTTCTGAACTGGCCGGCGTGTCACTGCACGAACCGGAACCGGCGACGCTCGGACAGCTTGCACTGGCGCACTCACCGCACTACATCGAGCGGGTTCTGGCAGGCACCCTCGACGCTGCTGAGGTGCGTGCGATCGGCTTTCCCTGGTCGCCTGAAATGGTCGAACGCTCGCGCCGTTCGGCCGGGGCCACCATCGGTGCGTGCCGCGCAGCGGCCATCGGGGGCGTGGCAGTCAATCTCGCCGGCGGGACGCACCACGCGCAACAGGCACGGGGTGCCGGTTACTGCGTATTCAATGACGCCGTTATCGCGGCGCGCGTGGTGCAGTCCGATGCGGTTGCGGCGCGACGATCGGTTCGGGTGGCCATCATCGATCTCGACGTGCATCAAGGCGACGGCACGGCGCAGATCCTCGCGGGCGACGCATCCGTGTTCACGCTTTCCATTCATGGCGCGACGAACTTCCCGTTCCGCAAACAGTCGAGCGACCTCGACATCGCGCTGGCTGACGGGACCACGGACGAGCCGTATCTGGCGGCCCTCGATGAAGCGCTTGTCCTTCTGCAGCAGCGGTTCGCGGCGCAGTTCGTCATTTACCTGGCGGGTGCCGATGCGCACGAGGACGACCGCCTTGGAAAGCTGGCGCTCTCGAGCGCCGGCATGGAAGCCCGTGACCGCCGTGTTTTCGAGTTCGCCGAGCAACTCGGCGTGCCGATAGCGGTGACGATGGCCGGAGGCTACGGGCGTGACATCGCGACGACAGTCGACGTTCATTTCAACACCGTACGTGCAGCGCACGACGCGTGGCGTCGCCGTCAGACCGGGCGCATGCGTAGCGGGGCCGAGCGTGGCTGATACCCCGGCCCGCGGCCCGAGTGCGGTCTGGCTGGCGGCCATGCCTTTCGCCTTCGTGCTGCTCTGGAGCACTGGATTCATCGTCGCCAAGGTCGCCGCGCCCCATGCGCCCCCGTTGACGTTCCTGCTCTATCGCTTTGCCGGGGTCATCGTCGTGCTGCTGCCGCTGGTGTGGCTGACACGTGCACCGTGGCCGCGCTCGCCGCGCGCGTGGTGGGACACGATCCTGGTCGGTGTGCTGTTGCAGGCGACCTACCTTGGCGGTGTATGGGTGGCGATCGCGCTCGGCATGCCGGCCGGCGTCTCGTCACTGCTGGTCGGCACCCAGCCGCTGCTGACAGCCCTCTTCGGCGCCACGGTGGGCGAGCGCGTCACGCGTTTGCAATGGGTGGGCCTGCTACTCGGCATCATCGGCATCACGCTGGTGCTGTCCGACCGACTGACTCTCGCCGGGGTGGGACCCCTGGCCCTGGCGGTCAATGGACTGGCGCTGATCGGCATCACGGCGGGGACGCTGTACCAGAAGCGTCGCGGTGCCCACATCGATCTGCGCACCGGCAGTGTCATTCAGTTCGGCGCTTCCTTTGTCGTGCTGCTGCCGTTCGCCGTCGCCTTCGAATCGCTCGTCGTGAGTCACACCATCGAATTCTGGGCGGCGCTGGCGTGGTCGATCGTCGCGCTGTCGCTGGTGGCCATCTCGCTCCTGCTGGTTATGATCCGCCGCGGCCGCGCCACCGAAGTGGCCAGCCTGATGTACCTGACGCCAGCCGTGACGGCGCTGCTCGCATGGCTGGTCTTCGGGGAGCGCCTGGGCTTGATGGCCTGGGTCGGTGTGGTGATCACGATGGCCGGCGTGGCGCTTGTGCTGCGTCGTTGGGGGAGGGGAGCATGAGCACGCGAGAGGCGCCGCATCTGCGCAGCGGCTACCGGCACTTCCATACGATTGCGACGCGCTGGATGGACAACGACGCCTACGGCCACGTGAACAACGTCGTGTACTACTCGTACTTTGACACCGTGGTCAACGAATATCTCGTTCGTGCCGGCGTGCTGGACATCGAACGCAGCAACGTCATCGGACTCGTCGTCGAGACCCAGTGCCGCTACTTCAGCGAGCTTTCCTTTCCCCAGACCGTGCATGCCGGACTGCGGGTCGCGCGCCTTGGAACGTCGAGCGTGCGCTACGAGATCGGCGTGTTCGCGGACGACGAAGACGCCGCGTGCGCCCAGGGACACTTCGTGCACGTTTATGTCGATCGGACGACCCGACGGCCAACAGCGCTGCCGGCGCCGCTGCGCAACGCACTCGAAAGGATTCACGCATGAAGGATCGTTCGCCGATCGGGCCGCACGAAGTGGTGGACCACGCGATAGAAACGCGCCAGTCGGTCCGCGCGTTCCTGCCGACGCCGGTGTCGCGTGCGACTGTCGAGGAGATACTCGCTATCGCGACGCGCGCACCGTCGGGGACCAATACCCAGCCGTGGAAGGTGACGGTGCTCATGGGCGCCGCCAGGAACCGGCTCAGCGCGGCGATCATGAACGTGTACGACGACGCCGAGGCGCGCCGTACGCACACCGAGGAATATGCCTACTACCCGACCCAGTGGATCGAACCCTACCTGGGCCGCCGGCGCAAGATCGGCTGGGACCTGTACGGACTGCTCGGGATCGGCAAGACGGACAAGGAGCGGATGCATGCCCAGCACGGGCGAAACTATGTGTTCTTCGACGCGCCGGTCGGGATGATCTTCACGATCGACCGCATCATGGAGCAGGGCAGCTGGCTCGACTACGGCATGTTCCTCGAGAACATCATGATCGCGGCGCGTGCGCGCGGGCTCGACACCTGCCCGCAGGCGGCATTCATGCAGTATCACCGTGTGATCAAGGATGAACTCGCCCTGCCCGACAACGAGATGGTCGTCTGCGGCATGTCACTGGGCTATGCCGACATGAGCCGCATCGAGAACACACTGGTGACCGAACGCGAGCCGGTCGCCGGCTTCACACGCTTCATGGAGGAATGATGAAACAGCGGATTGCAGTGATCCCCGGCGACGGCATCGGCAAGGAGGTCATGCCCGAGGGACTGCGGGCCCTGGACGCCGCCGCGCGACGGCACGGCCTGGAATTCACGTACGAGCACCATGACTTCGCCAGCTGTGACTACTACCTCAGGCACGGCGCCATGCTGCCCGACGACTGGAAGAGTCGACTCGAGGGCGTCGACGCCATTTTCTACGGTGCCGTCGGCTGGCCGGCGACCGTGCCCGACCACGTGTCGCTGTGGGGATCGCTCCTCAAGTTCCGCCGTGAGTTCGACCAGTACGTGAACCTGCGGCCGTGCCGGCTGATGCCGGGGATCGCATCGCCACTGGTTGATCGCCATGGGCGGCCGCGGTCGCCCGGAGCGATCGACATGATGATCGTGCGCGAAAACACCGAAGGCGAGTACTCCTCGATCGGTGGGCGCATGTTCGAAGGGACCGAGCGTGAGGTCGTGATTCAGGAGACCGTCATGACACGGACCGGGATCGATCGCGTGCTGAAGTTCGCCTTTGAACTGGCCATGAAGCGTCCACGACGGCATCTGACGTCCGCCACCAAGAGCAACGGCATCTCGATCACGATGCCTTTCTGGGACGACCGGGTCGCGGCAATGGCGCCGCACTACCCGCAGGTGTCCGTCGACAAGTTCCACATCGACATCCTCACCGCACACTTCGTGCAGCGCCCGGAGTACTTCGACGTCGTCGTGGCGTCCAACCTGTTCGGCGACATCCTGTCGGACCTCGGGCCGGCGTGTACCGGCACGATCGGCATCGCCCCGTCGGCCAATCTGAATCCCGATCGCAAGTACCCGTCGCTGTTCGAGCCGGTGCACGGTTCGGCGCCCGACATCGCGGGGCAGGGCATCGCCAACCCGATCGGTCAGATCTGGAGTGCATCGTTGATGCTGGACTGGCTCGGCCATGCCGAGGCCGCGGCGTCAGTGCTGGGTGCGATCGAACGCGTTCTGGCCGCCGGGCCGGCGCATGCCCCGCTGACGCGCGACATCGGCGGCGCCGGGACCACCGCGGACCTTGGCCGCGCCATCGCTGCGGCTATCTGAGCGCGCCTCGCGGCGCACCCACCCGGCGTTGCCGCTGCCCTTCACCCGTCAGGGGTTCGGCAGCGACAAAGCGGCGCGAGTTGCCTGCGGAACCGTCTTGGCATGACGGGGTCGGAAGATTAGATTTGAGGTTCGCCGGCTGAACGCCAGCAGCATGGATTGCGGGGCCTGTCATGGGACACGTCGACGCACTCTCGCGTACCACCACCGGTGCCTCCAACGAGGCACTGCGAACAGGTGTGACCCGGCTGGCCGAGACCTGCATGCGGGGCGGCGGGGTGCCGCTGCGGATCGTCCTGCCGGATCAATCGCGCATTGACCTGGGAGCGTCGCCCCGGGTGACGCTGCGTGTGACCGATCCGTCGCTGCTCGCCGATTTTGCGGCCCCATCACTGGGGGCACTGGGCGATGCCTTCATCGACGGACGGCTGGAGATCGACGGCGATCTGCTCGAAGCGCTTCCCCTCGGTGAGCGCCTGGTCGAGGCCGGCGGATCATCGGTGGCGCAGCGCATGCTGCTGGCATGGCGGCGGCATCGACGTGGCGAAGACCGGTCGGCGATCGGATACCACTACGACGTCGGCGACGAGTTCTACCGGCTCTGGCTCGACGAGCGCATGGTCTACTCGTGTGCCTACTTCCGCACGGGTGACGAGTCCATCGAGGATGCGCAGATCGCCAAGCTGGATCACATCTGCCGCAAGCTGCGACTGGCGCCGGGCGAGCGCTTCCTTGACATTGGCTGCGGCTGGGGCGGCCTGGTGATCCATGCGGTCCAGCATTACGGCGTCCACGCCGTCGGCATCACGCTGTCGAAGAACCAGGCGCAGCACGCGCGACAGCAAGTGACGCAGGCGGGTCTGCAGGACCGAATCGAAATCCTCCTGCTCGACTATCGTGACCTGCCGCGGCGTTTTGCGGAGGGCACGTTCGACAAGGTTGCGAGCATCGGCATGTTCGAGCACGTCGGGGTGCGCAACCTGCCTGACTACTTTGACACCATCGCGGCGATGCTGCGCGACCGGGGCCTGTTCCTGAACCACGGCATTACGTCGTCGGACGTCGACAGTCGCCCGGTCGGCAGCGGTGTCAGCGAATTCATCAACCGGCACGTGTTTCCGCGCGGGGAACTGCCGCACCTTCACGTGGCGGTCCAGTCGATGTCGGCGGCAGGCTTCGAGGTCGTCGACATCGAGTCGCTGCGCCGGCACTACGCGCGCACGCTCGCCCAGTGGTATCGGCGCCTCGAGCGGCGCAGCGTCGAAGCCGCGTCCCTCGTGACCGCGAGGACGCTCCGTACCTGGCGCATCTATCTCGCGGGCTGTTCGTACGGCTTTGAACGCGGCTGGATCAATGTCTACCAGTTGCTCGGCAGCCGTCAACGGGCGCCGGGGCTGACGCAACTGCCGCTGACGCGCGACTGGATCTACGCGAAGGACAGCTAGGTCCGGGTGAATCGCAGCCTGCGTGACGAAGGATGACTTCGCGGCCGCCCGCGCCACGCGTTCAGTGCAGCGGTGAGGCCGGGCGGTCCTCGGCTTCGTCGGGCGGTTCGGCGTGTACCACGTGCCCGGCGGTATTGGGAAACATCGGAGCGCCGCAGTCATCGCAGAACTCGAGCGGGAACCGATGCGCGTGCATGACGGCGCGGCTGACGCCGAGCGTGCGCAGTGCCTTCTCGACTTCCTCCAGTGTCTGCTCTTCGTCGTCTCCAAGCAGCGGCCAGACGATGCCTTCGATCACCGCGTCGTCGTCGGTGGCCTTTGCGAGGCCGACGCGGACCTCTGCGCCTGCGTTGCCCTGCGGGTCTTCGAACAGCCCGGCGGCGGCGGCCAGGGCAGACGGTGTGAAGTCATACGCAAGCTTCAGGAAGGCGATCGCGGCTTCGAGGGAAAACTCACGCAACTCGCGATCGGCAAATCGCAGCGCCGAATGGAAAGCCGTCGGCGAGAGTACGCGGAAGCGGCAGCCGGTCATAACCGGCTGCAGCACCGAGGCGGCCTGCTCGCGAAACGCCGACAGCGCGCCGATCTTGGCATCGGGATCGACACCGAGCTCCTGCCAGTGGAACAGCGGCGATCCGGCCGGCGTGGCCAGGGCGGCGACGAGGTAGCGCGTATCCGCCAGCATGCCGACAGGCTCGCGCAGCTTCTTCGGATCCACGTGCAGTGCGATGCCCTCCGCGGCCGCGTCGCCGAGTTGCTCGGTCAGGCGGCGCACGTCGCCGAAGGCCTCGGGCAACTGATCGATGGCGTACAGGTAATCGGCCAGCGCGACTCGCGCGTTGCGCGCCAGCAGGTGACCGCCGAACTGAGTGCGCACATTGTCCAGAACCGCTTCCGACAACGTCGTCGTCGGCAGCTTGTAGCGCGACCACGCAAGCAACGGCAATGCCAGCAGCAGTACATCGTGCGGCCTGCCGTCGATGTCGACGACGGTCGATTCGGCGCAGCTTTCCGCAAGGTCAGCCAGATCGTCATAGGCACGCTGGCTCGTGCGTGCGAGGTCGTCGAGCGCCGCCTCGATCGCGTCATCGTTGCGGCGCACCAGCCGATCGTTGATGAGTTCAATCAGGCGACGTTGCCAGAGTTGATCTTCGAGCCGGCTGCCCGACTCGGCCAGCCGGCGTGCCATTTTGACCAATGTTTCGGCGTCGACCGATTGGCGAGCACGTGTGCTCGCGCGGTTGCGGCGCATGAGAGTGTCCTGGGAAAAAGTGATCCGATTATCGCACCGCGCCCCGTCCGTTCCGGAACGGTCACTGGCTCCGGGCAATGCGGGCGGACCGGTCGGGTTGCAACGGTTGCTGCATCGATTCCGTCCGGATGAATCTGATGAGTGCGTCGATGTCCAGCGGCCCGCCGACCGCATCGGCGCCGTTGCGCAATACTCGAAAACTGTCGCCGCCGCTGGCGAGGAAGTCATTGACGGTGACTCGATAGTGTTGGTCGGCGTCGACGGCGCGGCCGTTCAGTCGCAGCGACGCAGCGATCACGCGATCCCCGATCGGGCGGACCGGGTCCCAGGCATAACTGAACCCGCGCGACGGCTGCAGGATGCGGGCTCGCTCGGGATGACTGCGGCTCCATTGCTGCTCCAGCAGTGCTTTCAGTTGCGCGCCGGTCAGCGTCAGCGTGACCAGCACATTGCCGAACGGCTGCACCGCGTAGATGTCGGCATAGTTCACGGCGCCGTCATCGCCGCGCGGCCTCAGCTCGGTCCGGATTCCGCCGGGATTGGTAAAGGCAATCACTGCGCCGCGGTCGCGCGTCGCTGCCAGCTGTGCGTCGGCTATCAGCCGACCGAGGGCATGGTCTCCTCCGGCGGTGGCATTGCGGTCGAATGTTCCCGCGAGGCGGCCGACCGGTCGTGCGGCAACCGGCGACGCGCGCACGCGATAGTGATCGACGATGGCTGCGACCTGGGGCTCCGGCTCCAGGGGCGGGTAGGTGGCGCGCAGCCGCTCATCACGCCCCAGGCCATTGGGAACCGGGACATTGTGTGACTGCGTGAGCGGCATGAGGATGTCACCGGAGGCGCGGTCGATCGTGAGGTCGACGACCGATACCAGCCGGCCGAACGAGGCGCCCTGGATCACGACGCGTCCGTTGACGCGGCAGTTGTAGGCGCGGTGTGTATGTGCCGAAAGCACGATGTCGATCGACCGGTCGAGTTCGCGCTCGATGTCGAAGATCGCGCCCTGCGGGTTCTCGCAAGCATCGAGTCCTCCGCCGGCTTCGCCGCCTTCGTGAACGACGGCGACGATGGCGTGCACCCCCAGCGCCTGCAACGCCAGCGCTTCGCGATTGATCGCCTGTGCCTCCGAGCCGAAGCGCAGGCCGGCGACACCGTCGGGCTGGACAATCCCGGGTGTGCTACGCGTCACGGCACCGATGAATCCGATGCGGATGCCGTCGAACTCGCGCACGACGGACGGTGCGAACACTGCCTTGCCGTTGCGGTCCAGGACGTTGGCGGCGATGAAGGGAAAGCGTGCGCCGGCGTAACTTCCCGAGGCCGCGGCGCAGCTGATGCGGTCGGCCGGCGCATCGGTCCGGCACCCGCCCTGCGCCATGCGCATGAGTTCGGCCGCGCCGCGATCGAACTCGTGATTGCCGACGGCGTTGACGTCGATGCCGATCGCGTTCATGACCTCGATCGTCGGCTCGTCGAGAAACAGGCCTGAGATCAAGGGCGATGCACCGATCAGGTCACCCGTCGAGACGACCATGCTGTGCTTCTGGTCCGCGCGCAATTGCCGGATGCGGCTTGCAAGAAAGGCCACGCCGCCGGTGCGCAACGGCACTGTCCTGGATGGCTGGTCCGGATCCGGCACGTGGATCGTGTTGTCTCCCGGTTCGAGGTGGCCGTGGAAGTCGTTGAACGCGATGATGCGCACAGTCACGCCGGACTGCGCGCGCGGCTGCAACGGCACGGCGGCCAGCAGGGCGGCGCATGCAATCGTCAGGAGTTGACGGATCGTCGAGGGCACTTAGGGTTCCGCGCTTGAGGAATGGAAGGCAGGCGGGGATGCAGACGGCCTAGCTTAGCGTCGACTGCGGCTTCGACGTGCAACAGGGAATCGGACGCGGTGGGTCTGATACAGTCATTTGCTCCGACGGGGTGCACTTCCTTCATGCTTCTCGCGCCATGAGTTCGCCCGCTGCAACCGTGCCGCTGCGCCGCGACGCCGAGGTCATCGGCCTCGTCGGACTTGCGCACGGCACGTCGCACTTCTTCCACCTGATGCTGCCGCCGTTGTTTCCGTGGCTGATGCGGGATTTCTCGCTGAGCTATACGGAAGCCGGCCTGCTGATGACGGTGTTCTTCGTCGTCAGCGGAGTGGGGCAGGCATTGGCCGGTTTCATCGTCGACCGTACCGGCGCTCGACCCGTGCTGTTCTTCGGCATTGCGCTGCTGTCCGTGTCCGGGATCCTGCTCGGCCTGTCGCACAGTTATTCGATGCTGCTGTTCACCGCGGCGGTCGCTGGCCTGGGCAACAGCATCTTTCACCCGGCCGACTTCACGCTGCTGAATCATCGGGTCGACCCGCACCGACTGGGCCATGCATTTTCGGTGCACGGCTTGTCAGGCAATCTCGGGTGGGCTGCGGCGCCGGTATTCATGGCGGGCATCGCAAGTGCCACAGACTGGAATGTCGCCGGATTTGCCGCGTCCGCAGTGGGCTTCAGCGTGCTGGCCATCCTGTGGCTGCGTCGCTCGGTGCTTGCCGATGCGGCCCGCAGCGTCGTCGCACGGCCAGAACACTCCGCTGAGTCACCGGCCGCGCGTCAACTCGGGTTCCTGCAATCCGGCGCGGTCTGGCTTTGCTTTGGATTTTTCTTCCTGACGACGGCGGCGTTCGGCATCCTGCAGAACTACTCACCCGCGATACTCGGCGAGGTCTATGGCGTGTCGCTGGCGCTCGCCACCGGTGGGCTGACTGCCTATCTGCTCGGAAGCGCAACCGGAATTGTCACCGGCGGCTTTCTCGCCGGACGCAGCGAACACAACGAACGCATTATCGGAGTCGCGCTGGGTCTCGCGGCCACAACGGCGATCGTGCTCGCCTCAGGGATGGCGTCTGCATGGATGTTGTTGCCGCTGATGGTCATCATGGGCTTCGGGGTCGGTGTGGCGGGTCCGAATCGGGACCTGCTGGTGCGGCGTGCCGCGACGAGCCGGTTCGGCAAGGCCGCTTTCGGGCGTGTCTATGGGTTTGTCTACTCCGGGCTCGACACAGGACTCGCGATGGCGCCGTTGCTGTTCGGCCCCCTGCTGGACGCCGGACGATTCAAGGAGGCGCTGGTTGCGGTCGCGGTCCTGCAGGTCGCCGCACTGGCAACCGCGTGGCGCGTTGGCGATTCGGCGCGTGCGGTCCGTCCGCAGGCCGAACATGTATGAGCATTGCACCGTTTGCAACGACGGACCTGCTCGATGCCCATGAGGCCGAGATCGAAGGTGGCCGCGTGCAGGTGCTGCAGCCGGGATTGATCGCGCTGGGGCAGGCGCGGGCGTTTGCGGGGGAAGTTGTCACGCTGAAACTTTTCGAGGACAACAGCCTGTGGCCGAACTCGTAAAACTGCCCGGAGCGGGCCGCGTCATCGTCGTCGACGCGGGCGGAAGCCTGCGCTGCGGCGTGTTCGGTGGAAACCTGGCGGCAACGGCCGCGAAGAACGGCTGGGTCGGCGTCGTCATCTACGGCTGCGCCCGGGACGCCGACGAAATCGATGCCTGCGCGATCGGTGTTCGTGCGCTGGCACTTCACCCGCGACGATCGGTCAAGCGCGGCGAAGGGCAGCGCGACGTCGTGGTGACCTTCATGGGTTCGACGATCCGGCCGGGCGACTGGCTCTACGCCGACCGGGACGGCGTGATCGTGAGCGACGTGCGATTGCACTGACGACCTTCTCTCGCGAAGCCGACAGACCGACGGCCTGCCGCGCGGCGCGCTTTGACGGGAACGACCAGTCGCCGCTCTTTCAGATCACGCAGAGCCTTTCGCATTATGAAGTGCGCGTCGTGCGCAGCAGCACGCCGCCTTTCGCAGGATCAAATCAGCTTCCGTATGGCGGAATGCAATGTCATAAGCCATTGATTTGTCTATGTACGAAGTCTAGTCTTATAAATGTTATTTGACTTGCTGCGCCGCGCGAACGCTCGTAGCATTTCTTTCAGTCCGCGTCCGAGTGCGGATAGGCGACTCGATCGGTGTGCAACGTGGGAGAGATGAATGTCGGCTCGTGAACTGGAAGCGCAACGTCTGCAGAAGGACTGGAACGAAAACCCGCGCTGGAAGGGCATCAAGCGCGGCTACACCGCCGAGGACGTCGTACGCCTGCGCGGGTCTGTCCAGGTCGAGCACACGCTGGCCAAGCGCGGAGCCGAGAAGCTCTGGCGCCTGATCAACGACGAGCCGTTCGTCAATGCGCTGGGTGCACTGACCGGCAACCAGGCGATGCAGCAGGTCAAGGCCGGCCTCAAGGCCATTTACCTGTCGGGCTGGCAGGTCGCGGGCGACGCCAATATTGCCGGCGAGATGTATCCAGATCAGTCGCTGTATCCCGCCAACTCGGTCCCGGCCGTGGTTCGCCGCATCAACAACACTTTCACGCGCGCCGACCAGATCCAGTGGATGGAAGGAAAGAATCCGAGCGATGCCGGCTACGTCGACTACTTCGCCCCGATCGTTGCCGACGCCGAGGCTGGTTTCGGTGGCGTACTGAATGCCTTTGAACTGATGAAGGCGATGATCGACGCTGGCGCCGCCGGCGTGCACTTCGAGGATCAGCTGGCGTCGGTGAAGAAGTGCGGTCACATGGGCGGCAAAGTCCTGGTCCCGACCCGCGAGGCCGTAGCGAAGCTGGTCGCCGCGCGGCTCGCCGCCGACGTGATGGGCGTGCCAGCCCTGCTGGTCGCGCGTACCGATGCCGAGGCTGCCGACCTGGTCACGTCCGATGTCGACGACAACGACAAGGCGTTCCTGACGGGCGAGCGCACCGTCGAGGGATTCTTCAAGACCAAGCCGGGTCTCGGCCAAGCCGTCTCGCGCGGATTGGCGTATGCGCCGTATGCCGACCTGGTGTGGTGCGAGACCGGCAAGCCCGACCTCGCCTATGCGAAGGCCTTTGCCGAAGCAATCCACAAGCAGTTCCCCGGCAAGATGCTGGCGTACAACTGCTCGCCGTCGTTCAACTGGAAGAAGAACCTCGACGACGCGACCATCGCCAAGTTCCAGAAGGAACTCGGTGCGATGGGCTACAAGTTCCAGTTCATCACGCTCGCGGGCTTCCATTCGCTGAACTACTCGATGTTCAACCTGGCCTACGGCTACGCGCGCAACCAGATGAGCGCGTTCGTCGAGATGCAGGAAGCCGAGTTTGCCGCGGCCGAGAAGGGCTTCACCGCCGTCAAGCACCAGCGCGAGGTCGGCACCGGCTACTTCGACGCCGTCACGACGACGATCGAGAAGGAGTCGTCCACCGCCGCGCTCAAGGGCTCGACCGAGGACGAGCAGTTCTTCGACAAGAAGGCCGAGAAGAAGGCTGCCTGATCGCTCGGCGTGTGGCAAACACTGGAAACCGCGGGCGAGTCCCGCGGTTTTCATTTGTATGTCCTGAAATGTGCTTTGTGCTGCCCGGCCGTTGCGCTGTAGCATCGCGTCCTTCGCCGAGATGACTCACATGCGCCGCCCGTTCGCCCTCCCGTTGCTGCCGATATGTCCGTCATCGCAGTAGTCAATCGCAAGGGGGGCAGCGGCAAGAGCACGCTGGCGACGCACCTCGCCGCGGTGTTCGCCAACGTTGGGGCCGCGGTGGCGCTCGGAGACATCGACCGGCAGCAGTCGACACGCACCTGGCTGCGCCAGCGCAAGGCATCCGGAGAACGCACCAAGATCCTCGGCTGGAATGTCGACGCGAAGACGTTCGTTCGCGCGCCCGTCGGCATCGACCATGTGGTGATGGACACCCCGGGCGGACTCACCGGCCTCGATCTGGCGCGCGTCGTGATGTACGCGGACGCAGTCCTGATGCCGATCAGCTATTCGCTCTTCGACCGCGCGTCGGCGGCCGATTGCCTGGCCGAACTGAGGACGATGCCCCGCGTCCAGTCGGGACGCTGCCGGGTCGCCGCCGTTGGCATGCGGATCGACCCGTGCACCGATGTCGTCGAACGTGTGCGCGGCTGGGCCGCGGAGCAGAAGCTCTCGCTGGTCGCCGTGCTGCCGCAGTCGCTCGCCTACGTGCGCTGCGCAGAGCGCGGCATGACCTTGTTCGATGTCCCGCAGGAGCAGGTCGAGGACGAACTGGGGCACTGGATGCCCCTGCTGCAGTGGCTGCGGCCGCTCCTGCATCCTGCCGCCAACGCCGGCGGAACGGCGGGCAGCAGCGCGCCTATGCAAGGGTCGGCGGTGCGAAGCCCGGCGGCGCCGGTCGTGGATCAGCCCAAGCCCGAGACGATCTCGCGCGGACCGAGGGCCCTTGAACCGGCGCGTATTGCCAAATCTCCAGCGGCCCCGTCGCCCGGCGCCGTGTCCGCAACCCCTGCGAGTGGACTGCCCGACGCGCCGCCGCTCCCGCGATTCCTGCAACGCAAACCCTAGTCTGCGCACCGTTTCGGCAGCAGCTGCTGCCGCTTGGGACGCGTGCGGCCGGCAGGCCACGCCGGTGCTTCACCTATACTCGTCCCGAGAGGGATACCCGGGGGAGAACCGACGATGCGAGCGGTCCTGTTCGACGTTTTTGGCACGTTGCTGGACGTCTATTCCGTCACGCGGCGGGCTGAAGAATTGTTTCCGGGACAGGGGGCGCGCCTTGCGCTGCTCTGGCGCGACAAGCAGATCGAGTACTCACGCATTCGGACGCTTTCCGGACGGTACGTATCGTTTTCGCAGGTGACGCGCGATGCGCTCGAGTTCGCCGTCCTGGCGCTCAAGCTTTCCGCCGATGCGGGGCAGGTCGCCTCGCTGCTCGACGAGTACAAGCGACTTGCTCCTTTCATGGACGTCGCGCCGGCGCTTGAGCGGCTTCACCAGGCCGGGGTGCACACTGGTGTGCTGTCCAATGGGGACTCCGAGATGCTGGAGACCGCGCTCGTCACCTCGGGCCTGCATCGCTACATCGATATCGTGCTTTCCGCAGACCAGGTCCAGGCGTTCAAGACATCACCGCTGATCTACGCGCTGGGCCCGCGTGCTCTCAAACGGCCGGCCGAAGAAATCCTGTTCGTCTCCAGCAACGGCTGGGACGCCATCGGGGCGGCCTGGTACGGCTACACGAGCTTCTGGGTCAATCGGCTCGGCGCGCCGCTGGAACAACTGGGAGGTCGACCGCACGGGACAGGCACGACGCTCGCCGATGCCGTCGACTTCCTCCTTTCCTTTCCCATTCGAACCAAGACGGAGACTGTTGCATGAGCACCCCCACCGGCGTCCAGATCACGGCGCCGCTCGCCCCCGGATACGACCGCATCCTGACGGCAGACGCGCTGGCGCTGGTCGCCACACTGCATCGTTCATTCGACGCGCGCCGCCAGGAACTGCTGGCCCGGCGCAGCGATCGAGCCAAGCGGCTGGATGCTGGCGAGCGACCGGAGTTCCTTGTCGAAACGAAGTCGGTCCGCGACGGAAACTGGACGATTACCCCGATTCCCGCGGACCTGCAGTGCCGCCGTGTCGAAATCACCGGTCCGGTCGAGCGCAAGATGATCATCAATGCGCTCAACTCGGGGGCGGACTCGTACATGACCGACTTCGAGGACAGCAACGCACCGAACTGGGACAACCAGATCACGGGCCAGCTGAACCTGATCGACGCAATTCGCCGGTCGATCGTGCTGGAGCAGGGCGGCAAGACGTACAAGCTGAATGACAAGGTGGCCACGCTGGTGGTGCGTCCTCGTGGCTGGCACCTCGACGAGAAGCATGTGCTGGTCGACGGCAAGCGCGTTTCGGGAGGCATCTTCGACTTCGCGCTCTACATGTTCCACAACGCGAAGGAACTGATCGCGCGCGGCAGCGGACCTTACTTCTACCTGCCGAAGATGGAATCGCATCTCGAGGCACGCCTGTGGAACGACATCTTCGTCGCCACGCAGAAGCACCTCGGCATCCCACAGGGGACGATCAAGGCCACCGTCCTGATCGAGACGATCCTTGCGGCGTTCGAGATGGACGAGATCCTGTACGAACTGCGCGAGCACTCGGCGGGACTCAACGCCGGGCGCTGGGACTACATCTTCTCGTGCATCAAGAAATTCAAGGTCGACAAGAACTTCTGCCTTGCCGACCGCGCCAGGGTGACGATGACGGCGCCATTCATGCGGGGCTATGCCTTGCTGCTGCTGGCAACCTGTCACCGACGCAACGCTCCGGCCATCGGGGGCATGAGTGCGCTGATCCCGATCAAGAACGATCCGGCAGCCAACGAGACTGCGCTCGGCGGTGTGCGCAGCGACAAGGCGCGCGACGCGACCGACGGGTACGACGGTGGCTGGGTTGCCCATCCGGGGCTCGTGCCGATCGCGATGGAGGAGTTCGTCAAGGTCCTCGGCGACCGCAAGAACCAGATCGACAAGAAGCGCGACGATGTCAAGGTGACGTCGGCCGAGCTATTGAACTTCCAGCCGGAAAAGCCAATCACCGAGGCCGGCCTGCGCATGAACATCAATGTCGGCATTCATTACCTGGGTTCATGGCTGGCCGGCAATGGTTGTGTGCCGATCCACAACCTGATGGAAGACGCCGCTACCGCAGAGATCAGCCGCTCCCAGGTGTGGCAATGGATCCGCTCGCCCAAGGGTGTGCTCGATGATGGCCGCAAGGTCACCGCGGATCTGGTCCGTGGTTTGATTCCGGAAGAGCTGGCGAAAGTGAAGGGCACGGTCGGCCCGGACTCGCCCACGTATGATCGGGCCGCAGTGATCTTCGAAAAGATGAGCACGCAGGAAAGCTTTGCCGAATTCCTGACGTTGCCGCTTTACGAGGAGATTGCCTGAGCGCGAACGGTGGCTCTCACGCCGGTTCGCGCACGGGCGACTGCATCAGCGCGAGGACCGCGCAGCGGAGGTTTGCCATGACGCTTTGTCCGATTGCCATCGTCGCCGGCTGTGAGAAGTGCCCGGCGTTCAAGATCTGCCCGCTCAAGGGAGTCATCGGCAGCCCGCCGAAGCCCGAGTCGCCTCGTGCTGCTGCCAAGAAGGGATCGGGCAGACCGGCCAAATAGACCACGCGGCTGACGTCTTGGGTCTGAGGGTGCGAAGTCCTTAAGGTCGCGTCACCGAGCCCGATCGCGTCGGCGCGGTGGGTCGTGGCGGCGTCACTTGGACAGCGTGATCGTGTTGCCTCCGGAGGTCTTGCCTTCGAACTTGGCACCCTCGACCTTGAGTTCCCAGCGGACGCCGCAGCCCTCTTTGACGGGCTTGCCGGTCACGGTAAGGGTTTCACCGTCCAGCCGCCCGCGCACCGGCGTGTCGACCCGGCAGGTCTTGTTGCCTAGCCAGGCAACTCCCTGGAACTGGTTGCCTTCGACTGTTTCGATCGTGAGCGTCGCCATGTCCTGCATCGGCTTGCCCATCCAAAGGTAACTGTAGGTCCCGGTGTACTTGCCAGGAGCCAGCGATTGCGCGCCTACAGTCAACGGCTGAGCGAGCAATCCGAGCAGCGCGCAACCCACCGCAATTCGTTGCATCTTCTTCTCCTCCTGCCAGTATTCGGTTCGAGCAGCGTCGCCTGAGACGATGGCAGCAACTCCACCGGCCGATAGATCTGCAGACGGCGGAGGATGCTAGTCCTCGAGCTCCGCTTTGGCGAGCTCGACGTCGAGCCGCTCCATCGCGTCCATGGGTTCGCAGGCGGCAGCGGCCTCATACAGCTCCTCGGCCTGCTTGAGCGCCTTTTTGCCTTCGAGCATGACGAGCCCGTTGGCGTATTCGATGCGCGCGATCGCCGAATCCGGCATCAGCTTTAGCGCTGCCTGGTAGTTCTTCAGCGCAACGTCCTTCTTCGCCCCGTAGGTCAGTCCGCCGATCATGGCGCCGACCTTGTCGATGACCTCGGCGTGATACGAACCCAGCGCAATGTGCGCATCGCCGTGCTTGGGCGCAAGTTTGATGGTCGTTTCAAGTGCTGCCTTGACCTTGCCGCCGATGCCTTGCGCCAGCGCCTTTGCGACCGATATGCCCTGCGCATACCGGCCCAGCGAGTACGCCTGCCAGTAGAACGCGTTGGCGTTCTTGGGCTCCTTGGTCTGCAGTGCTTCCGCGCGCTCGGCCACTTCCTCGAAGAGCTCGAGCTTGCGCTTGTCGCTTTCCTCGAGGTAGTTGGCGTAGATCGACTGCGCCTTGTTCGCCACACTCGTGCCTTCCGCACCGGCCTTCAGGCCGAGGTCCGTTGCTTTCTGGAGCTCGCCTGCATGAAACGCGATCCAGGCGTCGACGACGGCCTCTGCCTTCGGGAACGGTTCAGCGTCACCTTTGTGCAGGCGGTCCCAGGCTTTCTTCAGGGTTGCGGCCGTGTACACATACTTCTTGTCGGGATACGGGAACTTCGCCCACGCCTTCGCCATCGCTTCTCCTTGGTTTAGTCGTTGAGGTATTCGGCGGCGAGCTGCTCGAACAGCGCCCGCGACTGTCCGGTGAGGTAGGGCGATGTCAACGCCATGACCTGGTAGCAGCCGCGCTGCAAAGCGGCGCCGATGACATCGGGCTCGTTGAAGCGGCGCGGATCAAGGACGTACGAGTACGACAGCCAGTAGGTCGCCACGACCACCATGTTGGTGGCAAGCGCCTCGATCTCACGCGCGCCCGCCTGCAGCTCCCCGGCCTGCGCCAGGCCGTCGCACAAGCCGCGCGCGACCTTCACCTTCTGGTTGAGCAGCTGCTTGAACTTCAATTCAAGCGTGCGGTTGTTGGCCAGCAGGTTGTTGAGGTCGCGATAGAAGAAGCGGTACTTCCAGATCAGCTCGAACAGCACGTGCAGGAACAGCCAAGCGTCCTCGACATTGGGCACGCGTCCGGTGGGCAGCGCCAGCAACTTGTCGATCTCCCGTTCGAACTGCTGGAAGATGCAGTTGATGATGTCGTCCTTGTTCTTGAAGTGGTAGTACAGGTTGCCCGGGGAGATGTTCATCTCCTCGGCAATCAGCGTCGTGTTGACATTCGGCTCGCCGAAGTCGTTGAACAGGCGCAAGGACAGCTCAAGGATGCGTTCGCGGGTGCGACGCGGCGGCTTGCGTTCCATGGGAGTTCGGGCGGTGCCGGTGGGAGAACCGGCTCAAGAATAGCGCAGCGGTGTCGGGACCACGCCGCTGCTTGAACCGGGCCTAGGCGGCGACGCTGGAGTAGCGAAGCCAGCGCTCTAGATCGTCCAGCGTATGGGTCAGCAGGCGCGTCGCCGCGGTGGAGGCGGTCTCGCGCCAGATGCCGCGGCTGCGCCGCAGGCTTTTCACCAGAGTCAGCGACTCGTCGCGCAGCACGTCGGTGCGGATGCTGATGCCGTGGCGATTGAGCAGAGGCGCCAGTTCGTGCCGCCGCATCCACAGCTCCTCGCGGGTCTTCTGGTAGGCGTGCTCGCACAGGCGGCGGCGGCTGGAGTACGAAAAAAGGTTGGTGAAGAACATGTCGGCGTCGGCGCGGTTCGGCTCGAACAGCAGGATGTCGGTGCTGGCATAGGCCGTCTTGTAGCGCTCCAGCCCCGCACCCAGTCGCGAATGGATGATCGAACGGAATGTCTGCGCCAGCACGACCGGAAGGCCGCCCTCGACCAGCTTGTCGAGCTGGTGTTCACGGTCACGCGTACGGTGGTGCGGTGTCGAATCGAACGGCACCAGCGGGTTCAGGCAGAGCATCAGGTCGACACCCTGGTCGAGAGCAATCGACGCGTGCAGCGTCTTGCGCAGGGCGCCGTCGACGAAGTAGCGACCGTCGATCTCGACCGGCGGGAACAAGCCGGGCAGGGCGGCGGATGCCTGCACGGCGCGCGAAATCGGCACGTGGTCCAGGTCCGGTCCTCCGAATGCGACCGACGAGCCGGTGTCAAGGTCGGTCGCGACCAGGTAGAGCCGATGGTCCAGCTGGCGAAAGTCGTTGGTCCGGCCCGGCTGGGCGAAGACGCCGGACAGATACCGGTCGACCTCGTCGCCGCTAAACACGCCGGTCGGGATGGCCCGGCCGAGCCGCTCGAAGGCGCTCATGATGGAGCTGGCACCGAGGAGGTAATGCCAGGCCGCGCTGAGCATGAGCGGGGGAACCGATGCCAAGCGCTGGGCGTACTCGCGGAATGCCGGTCGCAGCAGGATGGACGGCTCGAACCGGTCGCGGCCTTTTTCACCCTCGATGAACAGGCGCGACATCTGGTGCGGCGTGATGCCGTTAGCCAGGCCGGCCGCAATGAAGCCGCCGGCACTGACGCCGACGTAGACATCGACATCGTTGAAGTCGATGCCGTCGAGTGCCTCGGTCAGTGCCGCCAGCGCACCGATCTCGTAGATCGCTCCGATTGGGCCTCCGCCGGCCAGAGCGAGGCCGACGCGCGGGCGCGACGTCGCGCGTCGCGGGCGGGAAGCGGGGATGGTGCGCCGGTTCATGGCGCCGTCATGGGCGAGGCGATGTGGCCGTCCTCATGCTGCCGATCGTCACGGCCGTCTGCCAGCTCGCGCCTCGAGGCGCCCGGCTGGCGACGACCGTCGGCCGCGCTACGGCGCGACCACGGTTCGGAAGGTGATCAGGCCGCCTTGCGAGCGCGCTTGGCCGGAGCCTTGGCAGGGCGCGACTTGGTCAGCGTGCCGACGCTGCGGGTCAGTTCCTCGACGCGCTTCGTCAGCGCGGCGATCTCCTTGTTCGTCGGAACGCCGAGGCGCGTCAGAGCGCGCTCGACGCGGGCTTCGAACACCGTCTCGAGCTTGTCCCAGGTGCCATTGGCCTGCTTCTGCAGTCCGGCCGCCACTTTCGTCACTTTTGCCGTCACGTCGTTGACCTTGTCTTCGGTGACCTTCATGGTCCGCTTCTGAATGCTGGTGCCCTCGCGAACCAGCGCCTTGAACACCTTCTGGCCCTCTTCCTGGGCCTTGGAGAAGGCACCGAGTCCGGCCAGCCATATCTCCTGTGCCGAATCCTTCACCGCGGCGCGCAGTTGGCTTTCGCTCCCCGACTTCTCGGCCATTGCCTTGAGTTTTCTGACCATATCGACTCCTTGCCTCGCGGAAAAGTGGACTGATGCAGAAGTCTAGGAGCCGCGGCACACAGCACACAACAAACTGCATAGAGCCTCGGCTCTAGGGCATGCAGCGCTGGCGCTACACTGCCGCGAGATTCGTAGAGCGAACACACCATACTGCCAGGAGGAGACACCCGATGACGTACTTCGTCACCGGCGCGACCGGCTTCATAGGCAAGCGCCTCGTCAAGAAACTGCTCGCCCGCCGCGGCACGACGGTCTACTTCCTCGTTCGCAAGGAGAGCCTCGACAAGGTGCCGGCGCTACTCGAGTACTGGGAGGCCTCCGAAGAACGTGCCGTGCCGGTCGTCGGTGACCTGGGCAAGGAACTGCTCGGCGTGACCAAGGCCGATCAGAAGAAACTGACGGGCAAGGTCAAGCATTTCTTCCATCTCGCCGCGGTCTACGACCTGAAGGCCGACGCAGAAAGCCAGATCGTCGCCAACATCGACGGAACGAAGAACGCGGTTGCGCTCGCCAACGAGATCAAGGCCGGCGTGTTCCAGCACGTTTCCTCGATCGCCGCGGCCGGCATGTACGAGGGTGTTTTCCGCGAGGACATGTTCGACGAGGCGGAGAACCTCGATCACCCGTACTTCGCCACCAAGCATGACTCCGAAAAGATCGCCCGCAAGGAGGCGAAGATGCCCTGGCGCGTCTATCGCCCGGGCCTGGTCGTGGGCGACAGCACGACCGGCGAGATGGACAAGATCGACGGGCCGTACTACTTCTTCAAGCTGATCCAGCGCATGCGGAGCCTCTTGCCGCCCTGGATGCCGGCGGTTGGCATTGAAGGCGGGCGCATCAACATCGTGCCGGTCGACTTCGTCGTCGATGCGATCGACCACATCGCGCACGCCAAGGAAGGGAACAAGAAGGCTTTCCACATCGTCGATCCGACGCCGTATCGCGTCGGCGACGTGCTCAACATCTTCGCCAAGGCGGCGCATGCGCCGCAGTTCTCGCTGCGGATCAACGCCGCCCTGCTGGGTTTCATTCCGAACAGCGTCAAGAAGGGCCTGCTGTCGCTGACGCCGGTGCGGCGCATCCGCAACGCCGTGATGAAGGACCTCGGCTTGCCCGACGACATCATCAACTTCGTCAACTACCCGACGCGGTTCGACACGCGAGAGGCCACCGCGGCACTCAAGGGCACGGGCATCGCCTGCCCGCGCCTGGATGACTACGCGTACCGGCTGTGGGACTACTGGGAGCGAAACCTCGATCCCGATCTGTTCATCGATCGCACGCTGAAGGGGCAGGTGCAGGGCAAGGTCGTCGTCATCACCGGTGGCTCTTCGGGCATAGGACTGGCGGCGGCACACAAGATCACGCAGGCCGGGGCGACAACGGTGATCATTGCGCGCGACCAGGAAAAGCTCGCCGCTGCCAAGAAGGAGATTGAGACCGGACTTGGTGCTAACGAAAACGGTGGCAAAGTCATCACGCACTCAGCCGACCTCGCCAGCAACGAGGGAGTCGACAAGGCCACCGCCTGGATCATCGAGAAGCTGGGCGGGGCGGATTTCCTTGTCAACAACGCCGGTCGCTCGATTCGGCGCGGCATCGAATCCAGCTACGACCGCTATCACGACTTCGAGCGCACCATGCAAGTCAACTACTTCGGCGCGCTACGGATGACGATGGGCCTACTGCCACACATGACGGCGAAGAAGCGCGGCCATGTGATCAATATTTCCTCGATCGGCGTGCTGACCAACGCGCCGCGCTTTTCAGCCTACGTCGCGTCGAAGGCAGCACTTGATGCTTGGACCGCCTGTGCGTCGTCCGAGTTCGCCGATGCCGGGGTCCGCTTCACGACAATCAACATGCCGCTAGTGCGCACGCCGATGATCGCGCCGACGAAGCTCTACCAGAACGTTCCGACGCTGTCGCCCGAAGAGGCGGGCGACCTGATCGTGCGCGCGATCGTCTACAAGCCGGTGCGCATTGCCACACGTCTCGGCATCTTCGGCGCCGTGCTGCACGCGTTGGCGCCGCGGATCGCGCAGATCGTGATGAATACGACCTTCCGCATGTTCCCGGACTCCGACGCGGCGAAGGGCGCGAAGGAAGGCGAAAAGCCGAAGGCCTCCGCCGACCAGATCGCATTCGCGAACCTGATGCGGGGAATACATTTCTAACACGCGTCGAATGTGTACGCGCCGGCTGCGCCGGCGCACGTGCACATTCTCCGGCAGCGACTCGCGCGCAGACGCGCGTGTCGCTCCGAGCGCACGTGCGATTGCCCGCAGGGCAGTCGCGTACGCAAGGAGTGCTTATCGTTCGACGACCTCGATCAGCTTGCGCAGTACCTGGTCGTTGTCGGTCATCGCCAGATGTCCGATGCGTTCGAACCAGACCGCTTCGGCGCAGGCGAGGATCTGGCCGTCGCGCGGGATCACCAGGTTGTCGTGCTGGCTGGCGAAGCAGACGAACTCGACTGGTTCGTCGCTTTCCGCCAGCTTGCGCACGTAGTCGCACGCCACCCGCATCTGGCGGGTGTTGTCGCCGTGGCCCAGGCGCGCGAAGAGCGTCCCGTGGTGCGGCGTGTCGATCGTGATGACGCGGGCGACCGCGTGATGGCCGTGCACACGCAGGTATGCGCGCGCCGCCAGTCCGCCCATGCTGTGGCAGACGAGCGTCACGCGCTCGGCGCCGGAGGCTGCGCGCAGGCGCTCGACGGCCGCGTGGATCAGGTCAGGATAGCGTTCGACCCCGCCGAACACCGGCTCGAGGTTGACCGTCGCGCAGTTCCAGCGCTGGGCCAGCCCGCCGTCGATCAGCCACGGCCGCCAGGTCGCCCGGTTGCACATGTAGCCGTGGATGAACAGCACGGCGGGTCGGCCGGCATCGCGCACGATCGCGGGCTCGGCGAAGCCAGCGCGCCACGGCTGGTCGACGTTGAAGACCTTGAACGATCGCCAGGTCTCGCCGAGCCAGACACGGATCAGCGCCAGCGGGCCGAGGCGCGCCACGGGACGACGATCGACCAGCGCCCCGGTCACGAACTCGATCGCCAGCGGAACGCCGTGCACCGCCAGCGGCAGCATGCAGGCCGAGCGCGACCGCCAGCCAGGCTGGCAGGCCGACGCGGACCAGCACCGCGACGAGGGCGAGGGCGGCGAGCAACTTCCAGCGCGGCGCCGATGCGCAGGATGCGCGCCAGCATCAGTGTCCCCGCGCCGCGCGCAGGTCCACGTCGATGTCGATCCAGGACCACTTGCGCGACGTGAACGGATGTCGGCGCAACCCGATCACCCAGGGCTGGCCAGGTCGACGTAGACGCGGTGCATGTGCAGCAGGTAGGGCATGTAGGCGACCATCAGACGCGGTCGCTTCGCGCAGTACAGCGAGCCGTTCGGGGCCGTCCGGCATCACGCGCTGCTGCTCGAACAGGCGGTTGAAGGCGGGCAGGTCGAAGCGCGCATCGTTGATCGATTCCCTGTTCGGTCCGTAGGCCATGCCGAAGATCTGTGTCGCTGTCCGGTTGGCCCACCTGCCAGGCGTAGCCCCACATCATCAGCTGGCCGGCCATGGATTGCTTGACGAGCTCCGGCCACTGGGCGATGCGGAACGTCGTTCGCAGTCCGATCGCGCTCATGTACTTCTTCCAGAGCTCGTTCTGGCTGCGATCGCGCTGCGTGTTCGTCGCTGCAATTTCGAGCGTCAGCGGTGCGCCCTCGGGCGTTTCGCGCCAGCCGTCGCCGTCGCGGTCGACGTAGCCGTAGGTGTCGAGCAGCGCCTGCGCGCGCGCCGGGTCGTACTCTGCCATGGCGTGTCTGTAAGCCGGGTCGTAACCGAAGGTGGCGGGGCACGAACGGCGACTGGGCCTGCACGCCGTAACCACTGAAGATGCTGCGGATGTATTCGCGATCCATCGAAGCCGAGCGCGATCGCACGCCGCAGCGCGACCTTTTCCGGCGTGTAGCCGCCCACCAGCGGATGCTCGATGTTGAAGTAGCTGAGCGTGATGTCGGACATCGGCGTGAACACTGCCTTGATGCCCTTGCGCTCAAGGAATGGCGCCAGCTTTCCGTTCGGCGCGGCGACACGCACGAGGTCGACCGGCACGGGATCCAGCAGGTCGAGCTGGCCCTGCAGGAAGGCAAGCCAGCGCGGCTGCGACTCCTCGATGATCGAGATCTCGACACGATCGACCAGCGGCAGGCGTCGGCCGCGCAGGCGTGCAGTCTCCGTCTGCAAGTTGCGGAACGTCGGCGGCCGCTTCGAAGTCGTACAGCTCTTCGCGATAGGTCG
Source organism: uncultured beta proteobacterium (assembly GCA_963724365.1). Lineage (GTDB taxonomy): Bacteria > Pseudomonadota > Gammaproteobacteria > Burkholderiales > Burkholderiaceae_F > JALORV01. The sequence continues at coordinate 105,489 of CAVRUR010000010.1, forward strand.
GACTTGCGCTCGAGCACGATGCGCGACGAGCGCGTCCAGGCCGCCAGCCGGAACGGCCCGGTGCCGACCGGATGCGCCATGATGTCGTCGCCGTAGGCCTCGACCACCTCGCGCGCCACGGCACCGAAGAGCGACGCATCGGCGAAGTTGTAGATCAAGCGCGGATTCGGTTCGTTCAGCTTCAGCTGCAGCGTGTAGCGGTCGAGCGCGCGCAGGCCGTCGACTTCGGTCGCATAGTCGAATGGCCGCTTGCCCTTGAGCGACGTCGGCGCGCAGTTCGGTGAGCCCGAGCGACCTTGCTGTTCTCCAGCACGAACAGCATCGGACTCTTCCAGCGCGGGTCGTAGATGCGCTTCCACGAGTAGACGTAGTCGGCGGCGACCAGCTCGCGCGGCTTGCCCTTGAACGCCGGGTCGTCCTGGAAGTAGATGCCCGGCGCGGAGTCGGAAGGTGAAGGTGCGAAAGTCCGCCGAGACCTCGGGCATCGGCAACCAGCGTGTTCACGCGCAATCGCGCCGGCCGCGCCATGAAGTCGAACTCGAGCGGCGCGTCGAGGATGTGACCGATGACCGTGCGCGAGTAGAGGTCCTGGACCTGCGCCGGGTCGAAGCCGGTTTCGGCGGTGGGGAAGGCGACGCGCAGGGTCTTCGGGGCGGACTGGGCTGCATTGGCGCTGCGCGCGTCGCTCAACGGCGCAGCGACGAGCGCAGCGCCGACCTGGACCAGCCGCCTACGGCGAAGGGACGTCATGCCCGGCCTGTGGGCGTCAGCCTGTCGACGCTCACCCGATGTCGCGTGCCCGGCGGTCCGCGTCTATGTCGAACCATTTAAATGCGTCGCGCGCGAACGGATGCCTGCGATAGCCGATGACCCAGGGATGAATGAAGGAGTTCAGAATCCGATGGCCGTGGAACTTGTACGGCATGTAGGCGACCATCAGCCGGTTCATCTCGTACATGGCCGCCATGCGTTCCGGCCCATTGGGCAGCATTGCCTGCCTGCGGCACAGCGCGTCGTACGCAGGCAGTTCGAAGCGCGCGTAGTTGGCGGCGCCGATGTACGGACCGAAGCCCAGGTCGTAAAACGTATCGGCGTCCGGCTCGGTCGCGCTCCAACCGAGTCCCCACATCATCAGCTTCCCGACGCGAGCCGACTTGGACTGTTCGGGCCACTGGCCGATGTTGAACTGCACGCGGACGCCAACGCGATTGAAGGCCTTCTGCCACAGCTCGTTCAACGCCCGCGAGAACGGATCACCCTGCGTGGCGTATTCAACGACCATGGGCTTCCCATCCGGTTGCTCGCGCCAGCCATCGCCGTTGGGGTCGTGGTAGCCGAACGTGTCCAGCAACGTATTGGCGCGCACCGGGTCGTACTGGCCCATGTCGCTGACGAAGGTCGGATCGAACCCCCACACGCCCGGCGGCACCGCCGACTGCGCCGGCACCATCTGGCCACGGCGCAGATCGCGGATTTCACGCTTGAGGTCGTAGGCCAGGGCGATTGCCCTGCGCAGCGCCACCTTCTCGGGCGTGTAGCCGCCGACCAGCGGATGCTGCATGTTGAAGTAACTGATGATGATGTCGGCATTGACGTAGCGGTCGACCCAGATGCCGCGCTTGGCGAGGGCCGGGGCGACACGTCCGTTCGGCGCGGCCGTGTTGAGCAGCTCGCCCGGGGAACCGACGTCGAGCGCGCCGTTGAGAAAGGCCAGCCACTGAGGCTGCGTCTCGTTGATGATCGAGATCTCGACCCGGTCGATCATCGGCAGTCGTTTGCCCGCCATTTGCTGGGCCGACTCAATGCCGCGAACGTCATCCGCCGGCGGCGTCGCGCTGTAGATCTCCTCGCGATAGGTCGGGTTGCGTTCGAGCACGATGCGCGAGGCGCGCCGCCAGTCGGCGAGCCGGTATGGCCCGGTGCCGACCGGTCGCGCCTGGATCTCGGTCTCGTTGACGGATTCGACGACTTCACGCGCGACGGCGCCGAAGTAGTTGGCGAAGGCGAAGTTGAAGATGAAGCGAGGATCCGGCTCGGCCAGCCGGACTTCGAACACGTAGCGGTCCAGCACGCGGATGCCGTCGACCGGCCGGTCGTAGTCAAACCGGCCGGACTTCTGCGCCTCCGTGCGCAGGACTTCCAGGCCCAGCGGCTTTGCATTGGACAGCGCTGCATAGTGCGGACTCTTGAAGCGCGGATCGAACACGCGCTTGAACTGGTAGACGCAGTCGGCCGCCACCATTTCGCGGCGTTGGCCTTTGAACGCCGGGTCGTCCTGGAAGTAGATGCCGGGGCGCAGTCTTCACCGTGAAGACGCGATCACCTTCGGAAGAAACCGGCATTTCGGCTGCCGTGCGCAGGATCAGTCGCGCCGGTCGCGCGAGAAAGTCGTACTGCAGCGGTGGTTCGAAGATGTTGCCGAGAACGGTATTCGAATACAGGTCCGACACCTGCGCCGGATCGAAGCCGGTTTCGGCGGCGGGGAAGGACCAGAACAGCGTCTTCGGCGGCGTCGCCAGCTGCGCCAGCGTACGGGTCGGCAGCGCAGCCAGCGCGCTCATCGTTGCTGCCGAGCCCAGCAGGAAGCCGCGGCGGTCGTTGTCGTCGATCATCGAATCGTTCATCGCGTCGCCTCCGACTGCTTCTGCGCATCGATGTCCACACAATGCCACCAGTTCAGCCAGTACGGCGGCCTCCTGAATCCTTCCAGCCAGGGCCACGCGAGGTCGGTGAGGATGCGGTGCACGCCCCAGCCGTAAGGCACGTAGGCCGCGAAGATGCGCTTGCCCTGGTAGAACAGCTGCTCGCGCTCGGGTCCGTCAGGCAGGACCTGGATGCGGGCGTACATCTCGTCGAAGGCCTTGCTCCTGAAGCGCGCGAGATTCTGGCCGCCGAAGTGGATGCTGGCGCCCTTGTCGAAAGCGGGCTGGCCGTCAGGCGCGGCGGCTGACTGGCCCACACGCCAGACCATGTAATTGCCGGCGCGCACGTTCTTCAGATTCTCCGGCCACTTGGCCTGCCGGAACTCGGTGCGGATACCGATGGCCGTGTAGTCCTTGCGTTGCAGTTCGTCGAGGCGGCGCGATGCCTGATCGGGCTGCGTGGACACCACCACCGTCAGCGGAGCGCCGTCCGGATTGTCACGCCAGCCGTCGCCGTCGCGATCGACGTAGCCGTAGGTGTCGAGCAGTGCCCGCGCCCTGGCGGGGTCGTAGCCTTCCTTCATGTACTTCGGGTCGTAACCCATGGTGTTGGGCATCAGCGGCGACTGCGCAGGCACCGCCTGGCCCTTGCGTTCCAGCCGGATCTCCTGCCCGGTGTTCGACGCCAGCTCCAGCGCGCGCCGTAGCGCGATCTTCTCCGGCTCGTAGCCGCCGACGACCGGGCTGTCCATGTTGAAGACGGTCTGCGTGTTGTCCGACGCCAGCATGCGGTAGGCACGCACGCCCTGCCGGGCGAGGTTGGGAGCGACCTTGTTGTTGGGCAATGCGATGTTGACGAAGTCATTGGGCAGCAGCCACAGCAGGTCCTGCGCCTTCTGCAGGAAGGACAGCCAGCGCGGCTGCGCTTCGTCGATGATCGAAATCTCGACGCGGTCCACCAGTGGCAGCCGACGGTCCTTGAACTTCGCGAGCAGCGCCTGGCCCTCGGCATCGTCGGCATTGGGCTGGAAGTCGTAGCGCACATCGCGAAAGTTCGCATTGCGTTCGAAGATGATCTTCGACGAACGCCGCCAGTCGACGAGGCGGAAAGGCCCGGTGCCCACGGGATGCGCCATGATGTCGTCGCCGTAGGCTTCCACCACCTCACGCGCAACGGCGCCGTACAGGTCGCCGCCGGCCAGGGTCTGGATGAAGCGCGGCTGCGGCCTTTCGAAGCGGAAACGGATCGTGTAACGGTCGAGCGCGCGCAGCCCTTCAACGTCGGTGTCGTAGTCGAACGGCCTTCTTGTCCTTCAGGACAGCGTCGCGCAGAGGGGCCATGCCGAGCATCTGCAGTTCGTGCAGCGTTGCATAGGCCGGCGACTTCCAGCGCGGATCGAAGAAGCGCTTGAACGCGTAGACGTAGTCCTGCGCAACCAGTTCGCGTGGCTTGCCCTTGAACACCGGGTCGTCGTGAAAGAAGATGCCGGGCTTGATGCGCACGGTCCACGTGCGGAAGTCTTCGCTGATTTCCGGCAGCGCCACTGCAGTTGCCGGGCGGATCAGGAACGGGCGCGCGAGGTGGTCGTAGTCGTACAGCCCCTCGAAGATGTGTGCCGTCAGGATGCGCGAGTACAGATCGACGATCTGCACCGGATCCATGCCGGTCTCGGCGATCAGGAACGCGTAGCGCAGCGTCTTGCGCGGCGCGGTCTGCGCGTCCGCCAACGGCGGCAGGCCCGAGCGCGGCCGCTGCGATCGCTTTGAGGGTCGTGCGCCGGTCCAGGGAGGGCGGATTACGGGATGTCATGCGATGAGCTTTGACTGGAGTTCAGTGTCGATGTCGATGTACTGCCAGAACGTGTTCGAGTAAAGCTGTCGGCGAAATCCAATCAGCCACGGCCAGGCAAGGTCGGTCAGGATACGGTGCACACCCCATCGATAGGGAGCATCGACAGCGAGCATGCGCTTGGCTTCCCGGAACAGCTCTGCGCGTTCCGGACCGTCCGGAAGCACGCGGATCTGTTCGTAGATCTCGTCGAAGCGCTTGTTCGAGTAGCGCGCCAGGTTCTGGCCGCCGAAGTGGATGGTGGCGCCGCGGTCGAGCGACGGACTGGCCGTCGGGGGCGGCTGCCGAGTAGCCGAGGTTCCACACCATCAGCTTGCCGGCGCGCGCGTTCTTCAGGTTCTCCGGCCACTTGGCGGACTTGAACTCGATCTTGATGCCGAGCGCGGCAAGGTCCTTGCGGCGCAGTTCGTCGCGCTGCCGGGCGCGCTGGTCCGGCGTCGTGTGACCACTCCAGCACGCAGCGGCGAGCCGTCGGGCTGCTCGCGCCAGCCGTCGCCGTCGCGGTCGACGTAGCCGTACATGTCGAGCAGCGCCTTGGCACGCGGCAGGTCGTAGCGTGCGGTGTCGTTGACGAAGGCCGGCGTCGTATCCCATCGTGTGCGGCATCAGCCCCGACTGCGCCGGCACCGCCTGCCCGCGCCAGTACAGGCGGATCTCCTGCTCGACGTTGATGGCCAGGCCGATGGCCCGACGCAGTGCGACCTTGGCTGGTTCGTAGCCGCCGACCACCGGGTCGGTCATGTTGAAGTAGGTGAGCGTCACGTCGGCGTTCAACGTGCGCCACATCTGCACGTTGCTGCCGCGCCAGGTGCGGCGCCAGCACGCCGTTGGGCGCGGCGATGTTCATGAAGTCGAACGGCAGCCGCTCGAGCAAGTCCAGCTGCTGGTTCAGGAACGACAGCCAGCGCGGCTGCGTTTCCTCGATGATCGGAGACCTCGACGCGGTCGATCATCGGCAGCTTGCGGCCCTTGAAGCGCGCGAGCAGCGCCTGGCCTTCGGCGTCGTCGGCCGCCGGCTCGGCGTCGTAGATGACGTCGCGGTAGGTCGGGTTGCGCACCAGCACGATCTTGGACGACCGGCGCCAGTCGGCCAGCCGGAACGGCCCGGTGCCGACCGGATGGCTGGGGATGTCGTCGCCGTAGGCCTCGACCACCTCGCGCGCGACGGCACCGTACAGGTCACCGCCGGCGAGCATCTGCAGGAACCGCGGCAGCGGCCGCTCGACGCGAAACTGGATCGTGTAGCGGTCCAGCGCGCGCAGGCCCTCGACCGGCGTGTCGTAGTCGAAGGGCCGCTTGTTCTTCAGTGCGTCGTCGCGCAGCGCCGCCATGCCGACGATGCGGGACTCGGCCAGCGTGGCATAGGTCGGGGCCTTCCAGCGCGGGTCGAAGAACCGCTTGAACGAGTAGACGTAGTCCTCGGCGACCAGTTCGCGCGGCTTGCCCTTGAACGCCGGGTCGTCCTGGAAGAAGGTCCCGGGCTTGATGCGAACGGTCCACACGCGGAAGTCGTCCGAGATCTCCGGCTGGCCGTCCGCAGTGTTGGGGACGATCTTGAACGGCCGAGCGAGATAGTCGTACTCGTACAGGCCGTCGAAGATGTGCGAAGTGACGATGCGCGAGTACAGGTCGCTGATCTGCGCCGGATCGAAACCGGTTTCGCTGACCTCAAAGGCGTAACGCAGCACTTTCTCGCCCGCCGCTGCGTCGGTTCGGGTAGCTGAAACTCCGAGCCCGGCCAGCGCGCCGGCCTTCAGCACGGAGCGGCGTTGCGGGGATGTCGGCGCTTTGCTCATCAGGCGGCCGTGCGGTCGCTGCCGTCGCGATCGATGTCGACGTACTTCCAGAAATCCCGCATGAACGGATGACGCCGGAAGCCGACTACCCACGGATGCGACACCGACGTGTCGATGCGGTGTCCGAGAAACTTGTACGGCGCGTAGGCGACGAAGAGCTTCTTCGAATCGCGGAACATAGCGAAGCGCTCTGGACCATCGGGCAGCATGCGCTGCTGCGCATAAAGGCGGTTGTAGGCGGGCAGGTCGAAGCGCGCGTGGTTGGCCTGGCCCTTGTTGGGTCCGTAGCCCAGCGCGAGAAAGGTGTCGCCATCGGGTTGCGTGGCGTTCCAGCCCACGCGCCACATCATCAGCTTGCCGGCGCGCGAGTTCTTCAGGTTCTCGGGCCATTTCGCGCTTTTGAACACCAGGCGGATGCCGACGGCCGTCATGTGCCTGCGCCACAGATCGTCAAGCTGGCGCGACAACTGGTCTGGTTGCGTGGCCATTTCAATGACGAGCGGCGAGCCGTCGGGACGCTCGCGCCAGCCGTCGCCGTCGCGATCGACGAAGCCGAAGGAGTCCAGCAGCGCCTTGGCGCGTGCCGGGTTGTGCTCGCTCATCTCGCTGCGGAATTCCGGATCGAAGCCCGCGGTCAGCGGCGCGACCGGCGACTGCGACGGCACCGACTGGCCCATGCGCACCAGCCGGATCTCGTCGTCGACCGAGTAGGCGAGCGAGATCGCGCGCCGCAGTGCCACCTGCGTTGGCTCATAGCCGCCGACAATGGGGCTTTCCATGTTGAACAGCGCCATGTCGACGCTGGCGCGCGGAGTGCGGTCCATCTGCACGCCGCGCTTGGCCAGCCCCGGCGCAAGCTTGCCGTTGGGCACGATGAGGTTGGCGAGGTCCACCGGGATCTCGTCGACGAGGTCGTGCTCGCCATTCAGGAATGCCAGCCAGCGCGGCTGGTTCTCCTCGACGATGTAGACCTCGACCCGGTCGATCATCGGCAGCGTGCGGCCGGCCAGGCGCTGGGCCAGCGCAGCGCGCCTGGCGAATCTGCCGCCGCCGGCGTGTGCACGGTAGACATCCTGCCGGTAGGCCGGATTGCGCTCCAGCACGATGCGCGACGAGCGTCGCCAGTCGGCGAGCCGGAACGGGCCGGTGCCGATCGGGTGCGCCATGATCTCGCGCTCGTCGTAGCTTTCCACGACTTCGCGCGCCACCGCGCCCATGAAGGCATTGTCGGCGAGGTACTGATGAAAGCGCGGGCTCGGCAGGCCGAAGCGGAACTGCAGCGTGTAGCGGTCCAAAGCGCGCAGGCCGTCGACGTCCAGGTCATAGTCGAAGCGGCCGCCTTTGAGCGCTGCATTGCGCAGTTCGTCCAGACCGAGGATCTGCGCGGTCTGCAGCAGATAGAGGCTCGGGCTCTTGTAGCGCGGGTCGTAGAAGCGCTTGTATGAATAGACGTAGTCTTGCGCGGTCGAGCTCGCGCGGCTTGCCCTTGAAGGCCGGGTGGTCCTGGAAGCAGGATGCCGGGCCGGATACGGAGCGTCAGCGCCGTGAAGTCCGCCGACAACTCGCGGCAGCGCCTCGGCCGTGTTCGGGATGATGAGCGCCGGCCGCGCCAGGTAATCGTAGGTCAGCGGCGCTTCGATGATGTTCGCCAGCACGACGCGCGAGTAGAGGTCCTGCACCTGGGCCGGATCGAAGCCGGTTTCGGCCACGCGAAAGGCGTAGCGCAGCACTTTGGTTTCAGCTTTGCCGGGCGACCGTCCGTCGGCCGGACGCATCGCCCAGCGCCGCTGGCGAAGCGGCCAGGGCCTGCGCAAAGGCGCGTCGGCTTTTCGAGACGTCGTCGTTCATGCGTCGACAGTGGGTTGAAACCGCCTAATTTGAATACCGGGCGGGCATCGGCATAATCCGCGCTTTCGCGCGCCGGGTCACCACGAGGCGGGCGCGAGCAACGACAGAAAGAGTCGGCCCGCGTGGGCGCCTATATCTTACGCAGACTGTGGCAGATGATCCCGACCCTGATCGGGGTCATCCTCTTTGTCTTCTTTCTCTTCAAATGGTTCGGCGGCGACCCTGCGGAGATCCTCGGCGGACTGCTGGCGACACCGGAGCAGATCGAGGCCATCCGCACCCAGCTGGGCCTGAACGACCCCTGGTACGTCCAGTTCTGGATATTCGTGAAGTCGATCTTCACGTTCAACTGGGGCAACAGCTGGGCGACGGGCGAATCGGTTGCAAACATCTTCCGCACGCGCCTGCCGGCGACGCTGACCGTGATGGTGCCGATCCTGATCCTCGAGACCGTGCTCGGGATCGTCGCCGCCATGGCGGTGGCCTATGTCCGCGGCTCGCTCACGGACCGGTCGATCATGATCATCACGACGGTGATGCTCTCGATCTCGTTCCTGGTCTACATCATCGTCGGCCAGTGGCTGTTCGGCTTCTACCTCGGCTGGTTCCCGGTGCAGGGCTGGAGCGACAGCTTCTGGACCAACCTGACGCACTACGCGGTGCTGCCGGTGCTGCTGGCGACCTTCGTGTCGCTGGCACCGAACACGCGGCTATACCGCAGCTTCTTCCTCGACGAGATCAACCAGGACTACGTGCGGACCGCGCGCGCCAAGGGCGTCAGCGAGAACCGGGCTTTGTTCGTGCACGTGCTGCGCAACGCGATGATCCCGGTACTGACCAACGTCGCGGTGCAGCTGCCGGGCATCTTCCTGGGTTCGTTCCTGATCGAGACCTTCTTCTCGATTCCCGGCCTGGGGCGCGAGACCCTGCTGGCGGTCAACCGCAGCGACTATCCGGTGATCCAGGCGGTGACCGTTTACCTGGCAGCACTGACAATGGTGATCAACCTCGGGGCCGACATCCTCTACAAGCTGGTCGACCCCCGCGTGGTGCTGAAGTGAGGATGCGATGACGACTGTTGTCGAGGCGTATCAGGCGCCGTCCACCGAGCGTTCCGCGGGTGTCTGGGTAACGGCATGGCGACGCCTCAAGGGCGACCGGGTCGGCATGATCTCGCTGGTTGTCGTGGCGGGCTTTCTCGTGATGATCCTGGCGTCGGTGCTGGGACTGGTGGCCGGCGACTGGCAGAAGGAAGTCGGCGTGCCCGACGCGCCACCGAGCTTCGTCGGCCCGCGCGCCGCCAGCACCGGCACCGATCCGATCGCCAGCGTGATCGCGAAGGACGCGAAACCGGTCGACCTGTCGGACATCGACCCGCTCGCGCCTAAGTACAAGGAGTGGGCGGAGCGTGCCGCGAAGATCCAGATCACCGAGGCGCCGCGCGCCGAAACGCTGCCGATCGGCGCCGACCGGCTTGGACGCGACGTGCTGTCCAAGGTCATCAAGGGTGCGGAGGTGTCGATCTTCGTCGGTGTTTTCGCGGCGGTGCTGGCGACGTTGATCGGCACGATCCTCGGCGCCATATCCGGGTATGCCGGCGGCAAGATCGGCGACTTCCTCGAGTGGGTCTACAACGTCTTCACATCGATCCCGGGCATCCTGCTGATCTTCGCGTTTGCCGCCGTGCTCGGTCGCGGCATCAGCACGGTGATCCTGATTCTCGGTCTGGCGGGTTGGACCGGCATCTACCGGCTGGTGCGCGCGGAGTACATGAAGCACCGCACGCGCGAGTACGTCCGGGCGGCCGAAGCCATCGGTGCCAGCCACTTTGCGCGCATGTTCGTGCACATCCTGCCGAACGTTAGCCACGTGGTGCTGGTACAGCTGTCGCTGCACGCAGTGTTCTTCATCAAGGCCGAGGTCATCCTTTCGTTCCTGGGCCTCGGTGTGCGCGTCGACCAGGTGTCGTGGGGAACGATACTGTCCGAGGCGCAGGCCGAACTCGTGCTCGGACACTGGTGGCAGCTGGTGGCGACCACGATCTCAATGGCATTCTTCGTCACGGCGTTCTCCTTGCTGACCGATGCGTTGCGCGACGCGCTCGATCCGAAACTGAGATAGACATGTCCAATCTCATTTCGGTGCGCGACCTGCGCGTTTCGTTCCGGCTCGGCAAGCACCGCATCGCCGAGGCTGTGCGGGGCATCAGCTTCGACATTCCGGAAAACGCGACCGTTGCGCTGGTCGGCGAATCCGGGTCCGGCAAGAGCGTGTCGGCGATGTCGATCGTGCGGCTGTTGCCGGAAAATGCGATCGTCGCTCCGGAAAGCCGGGTCGAGTTCGGTGGCCGCAACCTGCTCACCGACCCGATCGAATCGCTGCGTGCGATCCGAGGCAAGGACATTTCGGTCGTGTTCCAGGAGCCGATGTCGTCGCTGAATCCGGTTTTTCCGGTCGGCTGGCAGATTGCCGAGGTGCTGCAACTCCACATGGGGCTGTCGCGCAAGCAGGTCGGTGACCGCGTCCTGGAGCTGATGACCGAGGTCGGTATCCCCGAGCCGAAGTCGCGCATCGACTCGTATCCGCATGAGCTTTCGGGCGGGCAGCAGCAGCGCGTGATGATCGCCATGGCGATTGCCTGCGAGCCGAAGCTCTTGATCGCCGACGAGCCGACGACCGCGCTCGACGTGACCGTGCAGCGGCAGATCCTCGAACTGATCAAGCGCCTGCAGGATCGTCACCGCATGAGCGTGCTGTTCATCAGCCACGACCTCGGGCTGGTGGGCGAGATCGCCGACCACGTCGTGGTGATGCGCGATGGCATCGTGCGGGAGAAGGGCCGTGTTGCCGAGATCTTCGAGGCTCCGCAGGACGCCTACACCAAGGCACTGCTGCTGTGCCGTCCGCGCCTGGACGTCAAGCCGAAGCGCCTGCCCGTCATCGACGACTTCATGCAGGGCAAGCCCATATCGCAGATCGTCGTGACCGAACCGCGCATCGCGCGGGCGGTGGCGGCGGCGCCGCTGATCGAAGCCAAGGGGCTGCGCAAGGAGTACCGGCTCAAGACGGGGCTTTTTGCACGCAAGACCGTCGAGGCAGTGAAGGATGCGAGCTTTGCCCTGTATCAGGGACGCACACTCGGCGTGGTCGGAGAGTCCGGTTCCGGCAAGACCACTGTTGGCATGCTGCTGATGCGACTGGTGGATGCGACTGCCGGCCAGGTGCTGTACCAGGGCAAGGACCTTCTCACGCTGTCCGACGCCGAGATGATGGCGTTCCGCCGCAAGATCCAGATCATTTTCCAGAACCCCTACGCGAGCCTCAACCCGCGCTTCACCGTGGGCCAGATCCTGACCGAGCCGATGAAGATCCATGGCATCGGCGCGAGCGACAGTGATCGTTTCGACCAGGCCAGCGCACTGGCGCAGCGCGTCGGTCTGGCCGCGGATGCCATCTACAAGTATCCACACGAGTTTTCCGGCGGACAGCGGCAACGCATTGCCATCGCGCGCTGCCTGACGATGAAGCCCGATGTAGTGATCTGCGACGAGTCCGTGTCAGCGCTCGACGTATCGGTACAGGCCACGGTGCTGAACCTGCTGCTCGACCTGCAGGACGAATTCGGCATGACCTATATTTTCATCAGCCACGACCTCGCGGTCGTCAAGTACATGGCAGACGACGTGCTGGTCATGAGCGAGGGTGCGATCGTCGAGCGCGGGTCTTCCGAGGCCATCTATGCAGATCCCCAGCACGACTACACGCGCAAGCTACTGTCAGCGATTCCCCGCGGCTACGCGCCACGGGCGCAGCGCGCCGCATAAGGTCGGTCGCCCGCGATAGTTCCCGCCGTGTTCGGCACCGCAACTCCGGCAACACAGAAGAAGCTCTCCGATGCGCTGGGACGCGTCATCGAACTGCGTGCCCGCCTGCATGCCGATGCCGCGCTCGGCGCCCGCTGGCTGGCGGTAAAGAACTGGCAGTCGGAGCGACTCGCACGCACGTACGCCGACCTGCTCGCCGACGATCGCTACCGCGAGTCCTGCGAGTTCTTCCTCGAGGAGTTATATGGGGCGCGCGACTTCGAGCGGCGCGACGAAGAAGCCCAGCGGGTCGTCCCCAAGCTGGCCCGCATGCTGCCGGCGCGCGCCATCGAGACATTGCTGCTCGCGGTCGAGCTCGACGAGTTGGCCGAGGACCTCGATGCGGAGCTGTCACGGCTGATACAGATCCCGATCACCGCACCCCGATACGCGGATGCCTACGTCCAGGTCGGAAGCCAGGAGCAACGCGAGCACCAGATCGAACTCGTCGATGAGATTGGCGGTGCACTCGATCGCCTGGCGCGGATCCCGATGCTGGCGCCAATGCTCGGCATGATGAAAGGCCCCGCGGAGGCCTGGGGCTACGGCCACCTGCATCACTTCCTGTACCGGGGCTTCAACGCATTCGCTCGCATGGGCGGCGCGCGCAAGTTTCTCGCCACGATCAAGCGCCGCGAACTCGCGATCAATGCACGCCTGTTCGCGCTCGAGCCGGATCCGTTCCGGCCCGTCGACTGACCCGACTTCTCAGCTATCGCGGACGATGCGCGTACCGGTCCAAGCGGTCGTGCAGGAGCCGTCGCTCCGCATCGACGAGGGCGGGAATTAACAGCACGACAAAGCCGAGCGCAAGTGCGACAAGGCTGCCGGTGCGCGAGGGCTCGACGATCGCGATGTAGGCAAGGCCCGGCAGGAAAAGGGTCCACGACAACAGATAGCGCGCCGTGGCCCGTGGCAGCGAGGGGCGGCGACCATCGAGATCGACGACCCGCAGTTTCCAGGTCTTGAGCGCCAGCGTCTGGCCGGAGCGGCTCCAGCACCAGACAAAGTAGGCTCCGATGACGACGAACAGGGCCGCTTGCAGGACGAGCCGGCGCACGCCGCTTAGCGGTGCGGTCCAGCCGGACAATGAGAGGACGGCGAGCCCGGCGGCAAAGGTGACGCCGAAGAGCAGCACGCCTTCATAGACCATCGACACGACCCGCAGGGCCAGGCTGGCCGGTCGGGCGGGACTGGCGGCTGAAGGCGCTCCCATCAAAGGCTCGGCAAAGTCACGCGCCGAGGTGTCACTGCTTCTGTGGTTCCGTCTTGGCAGGTGGCCTGGCCGGAGGAACGCGACTGTCGCCAGCGGGCGGCCGCTGCGCATCGCCTTTGCTCGCGGCGCGGTTGGCCAGCTCCCGCTTCTTGTCCTCGGGCAGCTCCTGGTACTTCTGCACCGTGGCCTGGCGCTGCTCCGCCGGCACCTCGTAAGCGCGCCGGAAGTTTTCGCGCGCGGTCTTCTTTTGCTCGGGGGTCAGGCGCGAGAACTCGGCCATGCGCTCGTGCAGCTTCTGCTTTCCTTCGGGTGACAGTCTGGGGTACTTGGCCGCGACCTCGAGCCATTTGCGCTTGCGCTCCGCGTCCAGCGCGGCCCAGTCTGACGACAAGGGGGCGAGCGCTTCGCGCTGCGCGGTGGTCAGTTCACTCCAGGCGGGCCGGGCAATGCCCTGGGCCCAGGCAAGGCTGCACGCGAGCAGGAGCCCGGCGAAGAGGGCGCGATGCGCCTGGTCGATACGCACGCGGCCTCCGTCTAGAGTTCGTCTGATTCGCCCCGGAGCAGGGCGCCGAACCCTTTGTCCGCGTAGGTTTCAAGCGGAACGTCGTCCAGCAGGACGGCGAAGTCCATGTCAGCGAGTTCCGAAATGCGACGCGACTCCTCGGACTCCTGGTACTGGTTGATGCCGACAAAGCCGATCACCAGGGCCAACAGAGGAGCGGCCAGTCCGAAACGGCGTAACCAGCCAGCGGACTCGAGTTCGACCGGGGGGCCGCCGGCCGTCTGCAGGGCGGGGGCCCAGCCTAGCTCGGCCTGCGCAGCGGGCTGGCGTGCCAGCGCCGCCATCCGAGCCTGCTCCAGACGGTACGTGGTGCGGTAGTCGAGCCGATCCAGGCCCTCGTTAAGGGCCTGGCGGATCCGATAGCCGAATTCGTTTTCGTTCATAGCGTGATGCCTCGTGCGCGCAGGGCCTTGGCCAGCGCATGGGTAGCCCGCGAGCAGTGCGTCTTGACACTGCCTTCGGAACACCCCATCGCCGCGGCGGTTTCCGCCACGTCCATGTCTTCCCAGTAACGCATCAGGAAGGCTTCCCGTTGACGGGCCGGAAGCCGACCGACCTCTTCTTCGATGATCGCTACCACCTGCGCCCGCTCGACTTTGTCGCCGGCGCTTTCCGCGCCATCGGAGCCGGCGAGCGCCTCCAGCGTCTCCAGCGGGTCCGCGTCATCGTCGCCGGCCGGTGTCAGCGCCGAAAACAGCGTGACCCAGGTCGATCGGACCTTCTGGCGCCTGAAATGATCGTGGATGACGTTCTGGAGTATGCGGGTGAAAAGCAGTGGAAACTCGGCCGCAGGCCGTTCGCCGTAGTTTTCCGACAGCTTGATCATCGCGTCCTGGACGATGTCCAGCGCGGCGTCGGCTGTCGCGCACCGCGAACTGCGCCTGCTTGAAGGCGCGTCGCTCGACGCTGGCGAGAAACTCGGAAAGCTCTTCGCGGGTGGCCATCAGAGGGGCTGGCTGGGCGAAGCCGCGCGCCAGCCCGCGGAGAGGAAAACGGCGGCGGATGCTATCAGACGAAGTTTCACTCGGTACAAACGATGCGCATTGTGCGGTCGATTCGAGGTCAGTGGCCAGACCAGCAGCGGAGCGGTTTGCAGAATGTTGTGCGCTGCAGTATCGTTTTCGGTTCTTGCAAAACGAGAACACGTCTTTAGCGACACAGCCTATCCCGTTGTAACCGCGTAAAGCGCCCCCGCCGCACCGCGCGCCACAAGCGCGCATGGACGGCATCCGATCAATTTCCAGTGGACTTTGAGAGGAGTTAGCGAAATGCAACTCACCGGCGCAGAAATCGTTGTACGAGCGCTGCAGGACGAAGGCGTCACGCACGTCTTCGGGTACCCCGGAGGGGCCGTCCTGTACATCTACGACGAGATCTTCAAGCAGGACAAGTTTCAGCACATCCTCGTCCGGCACGAGCAGGCGGCGGTGCATGCCGCCGATGCCTATTCACGCTCGAGCCAGCGGGTCGGCGTGGCGCTGGTCACCAGCGGCCCCGGCGTCACCAATGCGGTGACCGGCATCGCGACCGCCTACATGGACTCGATCCCGGTGGTCATCATCACCGGCCAGGTGCCGACCCATGCGATCGGCCAGGACGCCTTCCAGGAGTGCGACACCGTCGGCATCACGCGGCCGTGCGTCAAGCACAACTTCCTGGTCAAGGACGTGCGCGAGCTCGCGACCACGATCAAGAAGGCGTTCTACATCGCGCAGACCGGACGGCCCGGGCCGGTGCTGGTCGACGTCCCGAAGGACGTGACGATTGCGCGCACCGAGTACGAGTATCCGCGCGAAGTCGACATGCGCTCGTACAAGCCGGTGCTCAAGGGTCACCAGGGGCAGATCAAGAAGGCGGTGCAGTTGCTGCTCGCGGCCGAGCGGCCAATGATCTACACCGGCGGCGGCGTGATCCTCTCGGACTCGGCGGACCTGCTGAACAAGCTGGTCAATGTGCTCGGCTTTCCCTGCACCAGCACGCTGATGGGCCTGGGCGGCTTCAAGGCCAGCGACCGCAAGTTCGTCGGCATGCTCGGCATGCACGGCACCTATGAGGCCAACATGGCGATGCAGCACTGCGATGTGCTGCTGGCGGTCGGTGCCCGCTTCGACGACCGGGTGATCGGCAACCCGAAGCACTTCGCCAGCAGTCCGCGCAAGATCGTCCACATCGATGTCGATCCGTCGTCGATTTCCAAGCGGGTCAAGGTCGACATCCCGATCGTCGGCGACGTGCGCGAGGTGCTGATCGAACTGCTTACGCAACTCGAGGCCGCAACCGCCAAACCCGATGCGGACGCGCTCAAGGCCTGGTGGACGCAGATCGAGGAGTGGCGCAAGCGCGACTGCCTGCGCTACGAGCAGAACGGCGGTCCGATCAAGCCGCAGTACGTGGTCGAGAAACTGTGGGAGCTCACGAAGGGCGACGCCTTCATCACGTCGGACGTCGGCCAGCACCAGATGTGGGCGGCGCAGTACTACCGCTTCGACAAGCCGCGCCGCTGGATCAACTCCGGCGGCCTCGGCACGATGGGCGTCGGGCTGCCGTACGCGATGGGCGTGCAGATGGCCAATCCCGGGGCGCAGGTCGCCTGCATCACCGGCGAGGCCTCGATCCAGATGTGCATCCAGGAGCTGTCGACCTGCAAGCAGTACCGCCTGACGCCGAAGATCGTGAATCTCAACAACCGCTACCTCGGCATGGTGCGGCAGTGGCAGCAGATCGACTACGGCAGCCGCTATTCGGAGTCGTACATGGATGCGCTGCCGGACTTCGTGAAGCTCGCCGAGAGCTACGGCCACGTCGGTGTCCGCATCGAGGATCCGAAGGAGGTCGAGGGCGCGCTCAAGGACGCGTTCGGCAAGTACAAGGACCGGCTCGTGTTCCTCGACTTCATCACCGACCAGAAGGAAAACGTCTGGCCGATGGTGAAGGCCGGCAAGGGGCTCACGGAAATGCTGCTCGGGAGCGGAAGACCTATGAGGCACATCATTTCGGTCCTGCTGGAAAACGAACCCGGCGCACTGTCGCGCGTGGTGGGGCTGTTTTCGGCGCGCGGCTACAACATCGAGACGCTGACGGTGGCGCCCACCGAAGACGCGTCGCTGTCGCGCATGACGATCGTCAGCGTCGGTTCGGATGACGTGATCGAGCAGATCACCAAGCACCTGAACCGGCTGATCGAGGTGGTCAAGGTCGTCGACCTCACGGAGGGCGACTACATCGAGCGCGAGCTCATGCTGATCAAGCTGCGGGCGATCGGCAAGGAGCGCGAGGAAATCAAGCGCATGGCCGACATCTTCCGTGGCCGCATCATCGACGTGACCGAGCGCACGTACACGATCGAGCTGACCGGCAACTCTGGCAAGCTCGACGCATTCATCCAGGCAGTGGACCGCGCATCGATTTTGGAGACCGTACGCACCGGCGGTTCCGGCGTCGGTCGTGGCGAACGAGTTCTGAGGGTCTGAACAAACAATCGGGAAGGGGAGTCAACCAATGAAGGTTTTCTACGACAAGGACGCGGATCTTTCGCTGGTCAAGGGCAAGAAGGTCACGATCGTCGGCTACGGTTCGCAGGGCCACGCGCACGCGCAGAACCTCGCCGACTCCGGCGTCAAGGTGACGATCGCGCTGCGCAAGGGCGGCGTTTCCTGGAACAAGGCCGCCAATGCCGGCCTCCAGGTGAAGGAAGTCGGCGAAGCAGTGAAGGACGCCGACATCGTGATGATCCTGTTGCCGGACGAGAATCACGCCCAGGTGTACAGCGAGTCGCTGGCCCCGAACATGAAGCAGGGCGCCGTGCTCGCCTTTGCCCACGGTTTCAACATCCACTACGGATTCATCCAGCCGCGCGCCGACCTCGACGTGATCATGGTGGCGCCCAAGGCGCCGGGGCATACCGTGCGCTCGACGTTCAAGCAGGGCGGCGGCGTGCCGATGCTGGTTGCGATCCACAAGGACACGTCGGGCATGGCCCGCGATCTGGCGCTGTCGTATGCGGCCGCGATTGGTGGCGGCAAGGCCGGCATCATCGAGACCAATTTCCGCGAGGAGACCGAGACAGATCTGTTCGGTGAACAGACGGTGCTGTGCGGCGGAACGGTCGAACTGATCAAGGCCGGTTTCGAGACGCTGGTCGAGGCCGGCTATGCACCTGAAATGGCGTACTTCGAATGCCTGCATGAACTGAAGCTGATCGTCGACCTCATCTACGAGGGCGGCATCGCCAACATGAACTACTCGATCTCGAACAACGCGGAATACGGCGAGTACGTCACCGGGCCGGAAATCGTCACGTCGGAGACCAAGCAGGCCATGAAACGGGCGCTCGCCCGCATCCAGAACGGCGAGTACGCGAAGAGCTTCATTCTCGAAAATCGCGCCGGGGCGGCGACGCTGAATGCGCGCCGACGCCTGATGGCCGAGCACCCGATCGAGCAGGTGGGCGAAAAGCTGCGGGCGATGATGCCGTGGATCAAGGCAAACCGATTGGTTGATCAGTCGAAGAACTGAGCCATGACTGCGGGGCCGACTACTCTGCGCGCGCAGGCGATCGCTGGTAGGCGATCGCCCCGCTCGGCGGGCACACGCACGCAGGTGCGTCCGCTGCAACCGCCTCGCGTGCCGTGGATCAAGGCAAACCGATCGGTTGACCAGTCGAAGAACTGAAGCCGCGCCGGGCCGGTGCGGGAAGGTGCTCAACCCCGCCTGGCCCGATTCTCCGTTAACAGCGGAATCAGGCAACCAAGGATCGAAGATGAATCGACTCGCCCTCACGGCACTGCTTCTCGCGCTGCCGGCCGCAGCAGTAGTTGCTCAGCCCGTGGCCCCGCCGCCGAATTCCGGAACGCTGGTCATCATGACAGGCAGTGCAGAAGTCGAACTGCCCAACGATGAGGCGGTGGCGAACTTCTTCTATGAGGCACAGGACGCCGACCTGACCAAGGCACAGGCGCTGGTCAATCAACGCGTGGGCGAGGGCACTGCGGCACTCAAACGTGCCGATCCGAAGGCGCAGATCGAAACGTCCGGCTACGGCAGCTACCCGGTGTACTCGGGCGGAGCGAACCGCAACATCGTCGGCTGGCGCGTGCGCCAGGGTGTGACGCTGCGGACAGACAACCTCGCCGTGCTGCCCAAGACCGTGGCTGCGGCGCAGTCAACGTTGTCAGTGGGTGGCATCGACTTCCGCCTGTCGAAGGCCGCGCGCGAGAAAGTCGAGTCGCAACTGATACAGCAGTCGATCGCCAACCTGAACGCCCGCATCGCTGCGGCGGCCCAGGCCCTTGGGGTGCCGGCCAATCGCGTGCGGCTCGAGGAGGTCAACTTCGGTGGGCGCGAAGGCGGCCCGATCCCGATAGGCGCTGCACGCATGGCGACCATGTCGTCGGATGCCGTCCCGCCACCGACGTTCGAGTCGGGACGTTCGTCGGAACGCCTGATGGTCAGCGGAAGGGCCCGGCTGCTGCCGTAGCTCGGTCGGCGGACAGCGGACGCCGGTTGCATCGAGCGAGGGCCGTTCCGATACCATTGGACCTTCTTGTCCGAGGGTCACTTCGTTGAACTATCCGCATCCCCTGCTAGCGCGGGAAGGCTGGCCTTTCATCGCCGGAGCTGTGCTGCTGGCGCTTGCCATCTGGTGGTTCTTCGGCTTCGCGTGGTCGCTGCCGCTCTGGCTGGTGGCCGTCTTCGTGATCCAGTTCTTCCGCGACCCGCCGCGCGAGGTGCCCGGCCTGCCGTCGGCGGTGCTCTCGCCGGCCGATGGCCGCATTGTCAAGGTGCAGAAGGCGCACGACCAGATGACGGATCGGGAGACGCTGCTGATCAGCGTCTTCATGAACGTGTTCAACGTCCACAGCAACCGCTCGCCGGTCGACGGCACTGTCGAGTCGATCAAGTACTCGCCCGGCAGCTTCGTCAACGCCGACCTCGACAAGGCGTCAACCGAGAACGAACGCAATGCGATAGTGATGCGCATTGATTCCGGGGAGCGCATCACCGTCGTCCAGGTCGCCGGCCTCATCGCGCGCCGCATCCTCTGCTACGTGAAGTCCGGCGACCGGCTGACGCGGGGCCAGCGCTACGGGTTCATCCGCTTCGGCTCTCGCGTCGATGTCTACATGCCGCCCTCGGCGCGGCCGCGGGTTGCGGTCGGTGACATTGTTTACGCCACGACCACGGTGCTGGCGGAACTATAGGTTCTGACATGCGCTTCCGCCGCCGCAAGTCGCGCGCTTTCCCGCTTACAGGCACCCCCATTCCGCTCGACGGCGCGCCGGCGCGCAGCAGGCGACGCGGTATCTACCTGTTGCCGAATCTGTTCACGATGGCGGCGCTGTTCTCCGGGTTCTTTGCCATCGTGCAGGCCATGAACCAGCGATTCGAACTGTCAGCGATTGCCATCTTTGCGGCCATGGTCCTCGACGGCATGGATGGACGCGTTGCGCGGCTCACCAATACGCAGAGCGCCTTCGGCGAGCAGTTCGATTCGCTGTCCGACATGACCTCGTTCGGTGTCGCGCCCGCATTGGTGATGTACGAATGGGTGCTGAGCGACCTCGGCCGCTGGGGCTGGGCGGGCGCGTTTGTTTACTGCGCCGGGGCTGCGCTGCGATTGGCGCGCTTCAATTCGAACATCGGCGTCGTCGACAAACGCTTCTTCCAGGGATTGCCGAGCCCGGCGGCCGCGGCGCTGATCGCCGGTTTCGTCTGGCTGGCCATCGACAACAAGATTCCGCTGCGCGACAGCGTCATGCCGTGGGTCGCATTCGGACTGACGGTCTACACCGGACTGACCATGGTCTCGAGCGCGCCGTTCTACAGCGGCAAGAGTTTCCACATCGGCCGCAGCGTTCCGTTCTGGGTGATGGTGGCGCTGATCGTCGTGATATTCGTGGTCAGTTCGGATCCCCCGATCGCGCTGTTCACGCTCTTCTGCCTCTACGCGCTGTCCGGGTATGTCTACTGGGGCTGGCGCTGGTTCCGAGGCGAGCCGAATCCGGCCAAGCCGGTCGCGCGCGATACCGATCGTTCCGGCTAGTTTGTTGCATCCGCTGAATCGTCATATAGTGCGGCCCATGTGCCGCGCCACGTTCACCGCGCCTCGCCGCATCGCCGACCTCTCTGGCCGGCTGCCGTTGTTTCTGCTGCTGCTGCGCCCCGCGCGCAGCTGACCCCCGACCCACAACTTGTGTAGTGCCGCTGCCAGCGCCAAGAGCCTGGCAGCAAAGACCATTTAGCGCTGGAGCGACTCATGACCGACCGACTCTTCATCTTCGACACCACATTGCGCGACGGCGAACAGAGCCCTGGCGCCTCGATGACCAAGGAAGAAAAGCTGCGCATCGCGATGCAACTGGAACGGCTGCGCGTCGATGTCATCGAAGCGGGATTCGCCGCCTCGTCCAACGGCGATTTCGAGGCGGTGCGCGGGATCGCCAATGCGGTCAAGGACTCGACGGTCTGTTCGCTGGCGCGGGCCAACGATCGTGACATCAGCCGGGCCGCCGAGGCGCTCAAGGGAGCGAAATCCAGCCGCATCCACACGTTCATCGCAACGTCGGTGCTGCACATGGAAAAGAAGCTGCGCATGACGCCGGACCAGGTCTTCGAGCAGGCGCGGCTTGCGGTGCGGTTCGCACGACAGTTCACCGACAACGTCGAGTTCTCGCCGGAAGACGGCTACCGTTCCGAGCCCGACTACCTGTGCCGGGTACTCGAAGCCGTCATTGCCGAAGGGGCAACGACGATCAATATCCCGGATACGGTCGGCTACGCGATACCTGAACTCTACGGCCTGTTCCTGCGCGACCTGCGCGAGCGCATCCCGAACTCCGACAAGGCCGTCTGGAGCGTGCATTGCCACAACGACCTGGGCATGGCGGTCGCGAATTCGCTCGCCGGCGTCAAGATCGGCGGCGCGCGCCAGGTCGAGTGCACCGTGAACGGGCTGGGTGAGCGCGCCGGCAACTGCTCGCTCGAGGAAGTCGTGATGGCGGTGCGGACACGCCGTGACTTCTTCGGACTGGATGTCGGCGTCGACACGACACAGATCGTCCCGGCGTCGAAGCTGGTGTCGGGCATCACCGGTTTTCCGGTGCAACCCAACAAGGCGGTGGTCGGGGCCAACGCGTTCGCGCATGCCTCCGGAATTCATCAGGATGGCGTGCTCAAGGCACGCGACACTTACGAGATCATGCGCGCCGAGGATGTCGGCTGGCACGCCAACAAGATCGTTCTCGGGAAGCTCTCCGGCCGCAATGCGTTCAAGCAGCGCGTCCAGGAACTGGCGATCCCGATCGAGAGCGAAACCGAGCTGAATGCCGCCTTTGCCCGCTTCAAGGAACTCGCAGATCGCAAGTCAGAGATCTACGACGAGGACATCCAGGCCCTGTTTTCAGATGAGGCGGTGACGCCGCACGACGAGCACTTCAAACTGCTGTCGCTGTCGCAGCGATCCGAGACCGGCGAGCGCCCTCACGCGCGCGTCGTCATTTCGATCGGCAACACGGAAGTGTCGGCCGAGTCGGACGGCAATGGTCCGGTCGATGCTTCATTGAAGGCGATCGAGAGCCAGGTCAGGAGCGGATGCGAACTGCTGCTCTACTCGGTCAATGCGATCACGACCGGCACCGAGTCGCAGGGCGAGGTGACCGTGCGGCTGGCTCGGGCCGGCCGCATCGTCAACGGTACCGGCGCCGACCCCGACATCATCGCCGCCTCGGCGAAGGCGTATCTGAACGCCCTGAACAAGCTGCACAGCGGGGTCGAGCGGCTGAATCCGCAGACCTCGCTGGCTCCCTGATCGGCGTCGACCGACGGTTCTCGGTCGGTTCGGTTTCGGCTTCGGGGCCGGGTGTCGGAAGCGGCGCCCGTCGGCCCGGCCGGGGCTCGCGTTCCGCTATAATCCCGCGCTTCACGGCACGGCCATCCTTCCGTGTCCGCGTGTCTACCTGATTGATCTGAAAGGGAAACCATGGCAGTTGCAGATATCAACAAGTCGGAAATCGTCGCCAAGTATCAGCGCGCGCAGGCCGACACCGGTTCGCCCGAAGTGCAGGTTGCGCTTCTGACGGCCCGAATCAACGAGCTGACCGACCACTTCAAGGCCCACGTGAAGGATCACCATTCGCGTCGGGGCCTGCTCAAGATGGTCAGTCGGCGCCGCAAGCTTCTCGACTACCTCAAGGGCAAGAACCCCGAGGCGTACAAGGGGCTGATCGACAGCCTCGGACTGCGCAAGTAGTCAATGACCCGGATGCAAGTGCAGCCAGCCTGCGCGGAGTGATCTGCGCGGGCGGACTGTCGTCGTCCGGCCGAAATGCGCGCTGCGATATGGACGTAAGGGCGGAACCCCCGCGCCGAGTCGTCGATACCGCAGCGTGCCGGGTCGCCGAAGGTTCGATCTCGTGCGACCGCGCTCAACAAGAAAGGAACGCCAAGTGTTTGAAAAAGTAACCAAGAAGTTTGCATACGGCGCGCATACCGTGACGCTGGAGACGGGCGAGATCGCGCGGCAATCGGGTGGCGCCGTCGTCTGCTCGATGGATGACACGGTCGTGCTCGCCACCGTGGTGGCACGCAAGGAAGCCAAGCCCGGCCAGGACTTTTTCCCGCTGACCGTCGACTACATCGAAAAGACCTACGCGGCCGGCCGCATCCCGGGCGGTTTCTTCAAGCGCGAAGGCCGTCCCTCGGAAAAGGAAACGCTGACCTCGCGCCTGATCGATCGGCCGATCCGCCCCCTGTTTCCCGATGGCTTCTTCAATGAAGTGCAGGTCATCATCCACGTGCTGTCGATCGATCCCGAGATCGATCCCGACATTCCCGCGATGATCGGTGCCTCCGCGGCGCTGTCGCTGTCGGGCATCCCGTTCAAGGGACCGATCGGTGCGGCGCGCGTCGGCCACATCGATGGCGAGTTCGTGATCAATCCGACTGCGACCCAGCTCAAGACCTCGAAGCTGAACCTCGTGGTCGCCGGCACGGAGCGGGCCGTGCTGATGGTCGAGTCCGAAGCCGACCAGCTCTCGGAAGAAGTGATGCTCGGCGCCGTGATGCACGGCCACGCCCAGATGCAGGCCGCGATCAACGCGATCCACGAGCTCGTGCGCGACGCCGGCAAGCCGGCCTGGGACTGGAAGCCTGCCGATCGCAATGAAGCGCTGATGGCCAGGCTGGTGCTGCTCGCCGGCCCGGAACTGCGTGATGCCTACCTGACCCGCAACAAGCAGGCACGCACGCACAAGATCAACGACGTCTACACGCAGGTGTGGGCCAAGCTCGGGGAAGAAGCGGCGACCAGCGGACAGCCGAAGCCGGACGACAACGCGGTCGATGCCATCCTGTTCGACCTGCAGGCCAAGATCGTGCGCAGCCAGATCCTCGACGGCGAGCCGCGCATCGACGGCCGCGACACGCGTACGGTGCGCCCGATCGAGATTCGTCTGGGCGTGCTGCCGCGCACGCACGGCTCGGCGCTCTTCACCCGAGGTGAGACCCAGGCGCTGGTCACGGCCACGCTCGGCACCAAGCAGGACGAGCAGTTCGTCGACGCGCTGCAGGGCGAGTACCGCGACCGCTTCATGCTCCACTACAACATGCCGCCGTTCGCCACCGGAGAGACGGGACGCGTCGGTACGCCGAAGCGCCGCGAAATCGGACACGGCCGGCTCGCCAAGCGCTCGCTGCTGGCCGTGCTGCCGAGCTATGACGACTTCCAGTATTCGCTGCGCGTCGTTTCCGAGATCACCGAGTCCAACGGTTCGTCGTCGATGGCCTCGGTCTGCGGTGGCTGCCTGGCGATGATGGATGCCGGCGTGCCGCTGAAGGCGCACGTCGCCGGTGTCGCGATGGGCCTGATCAAGGAAGGCAACAAGTTCGCGGTGCTGACGGACATCCTCGGCGACGAGGATCACCTCGGCGACATGGACTTCAAGGTGGCCGGCTCCGCCAATGGCATCACCGCGCTGCAGATGGACATCAAGATCGAGGGCATCACCCGCGAGATCATGCAGGTAGCCCTCGCGCAGGCGAAGGAAGGCCGCATGCACATCCTGCAGAAGATGCAGGATGCGATATCCGTGTCGCGCGGCGAGCTGTCCGCGTTCGCACCGCGCCTGATCAAGATGAAGATCAATCCCGAGAAGATCCGCGACGTGATCGGCAAGGGCGGCGCCGTGATCCGCGCGCTGACCGAGGAGACCGGCACGCAGATCGACATCGAGGACGACGGCACCGTCATCATCGCCAGCGTCGACCAGGAAAAGGGCAAGGAAGCCCAGCGCCGTATCCAGGAACTGACCGCGGAAGTCGAGGTCGGCAAGGTCTACGACGGCACCGTGCTGCGCCTGCTGGACTTCGGCGCGATCGTGCAGCTGCTGCCGGGCAAGGATGGGCTGCTGCACATTTCCCAGATCGCCAACGAGCGCGTCAATGCGGTCGCGGACTATCTGAAGGAAGGCCAGGCCGTGAAGGTCAAGGTCATCGAGGCCGACGAGAAGGGTCGCGTGCGACTGTCCATGAAGGCGGTCGAAGGCAACGCTCCTGCGCCGCAACCGCATGCGCAGGTGCAACAACCGCAGCACTAGGCGGTAGTCCACGGCAAGGGGCGCTTCGGCGCCCCTTTTGCTTTTCGCGAACCGATGCGCAAGGCGGCAGCTTCCAGCGGCCGGGCGCGTAGCGTGCCGTGACTTGCGTGCCGAGTGCGAGGCTCGTCGTCTTTGCTTGGAGTGACGTGACATTGACTGATACCGATACCGCGGTGGATCCCTTCCTGTGGCTGGAGGAAGTCGACGGCGAGCGCGCGCTCGACTTCGTGCGCGCCCGCAACGCACGCACGCTCGAAGGTCTCGAAAGCCAGGCGAGTTTCGTGCCGATCCGGGATGCGGTTCGCGAGGTCCTCGATTCGCAGGATCGGATCCCGCAGGTCGAGAAACTGGGTGAGCATCTCTATAACTTCTGGCAGGACCGGGCGAATCCGCGCGGCGTCTGGCGCCGGACTACGTGGCAGCAGTTCCGTGCTCCGGTGACGTCGTGGGAAATCGTGCTCGATCTGGATGCCCTCGCACGCGAAGAGGGTGAGAACTGGGTCTGGAAGGGCGCTCAGTGCCTGCCGCCTGCGTACGAGCGTTGCCTCGTCACGCTGTCCCGTGGCGGTGGTGATGCGGCCGTCGTGCGCGAGTTCGATCTGCGCTCCCGCGAGTTCTTGCCTGAGGGATTCAACCTTCCCGAGGCGAAGTCCCAGATCGAGTGGCGCGATCTCGACACCGTCTACGTGGCAACCGACTTCGGCCCCGGCTCGCTGACGGACAGCGGCTACGCACGCATCGTCAAGCGCTGGCAGCGTGGGACACCGCTGGCGGATGCGGTGACCGTGTTCGAAGGGCAGCGCGGTGACGTTAGCGCAGGGGCGTGGGTCGATCACGACCCGCGATCGTTCCGGGAAGGGTTTGTCCGCCAGATCGCTTTCTACCGGAGCGAGACCTGGCTCGTGCATGGCGGCTCCTTGGTCAGGCTCGATCTGCCGGAAGACGCGGAGCCCGCGCTGGTTGGCCGCTGGCTCGTGGTCCGTCTGCGCAGCCCCTATGTGACCGAGCAGCGACCGTTTCCGGCGGGCACACTGATCGCGGCGGAGCTGTCCGGTTTTCTCGCCGGTCAACGGAACTTCGAGGCACTGTTCGTTCCGTCGCCTCGGACTGCGTTGCAGGGCTGGACGGCGACGCGCAACACGCTCGTCCTCGACATCCTCGACAACGTCCGCAGCCGGCCCATGCGCCTGACCCATGGCCCGGATGGCTGGGCGCGCGAGGACATCGTCCTGCCGGGACTGGGTTCAGCGACCATCGCGGCGGTCGATCGCCTGCAGTCCGACGAAGTCTGGATCACCTACCAGGACTTCCTGACGCCGCCGACGCTGCTGTTGTCAGCACCGGGTCGACCACTCGACACCGTCAGGACCATGCCGGCATTCTTCGATGCCTCGGGCATGACGGTCGAGCAACTGGAAGCGACGTCGACCGACGGAACGAGCGTGCCGTACTTCGTGATCCGGCTCCGAGATCGCGTCGATGGCCCGACACTGCTGTACGGCTATGGCGGCTTCGAGATTTCGCTGCAGCCGGTCTACAACGGCGCCATCGGACGGGCGTGGCTGGCACGCGGCGGCACATTCGTCATTGCCAACATTCGCGGCGGTGGCGAGTTCGGACCGAATGGCACCAGGCCGCGCTCAAGGCGAACCGCCAGCGCGCCTACGACGACTTCATCGCCGTCGCCAACGACCTGATTCGGCGCGGCATCGCGTCGCCGCGGCACCTCGGCATCATGGGCGGCAGCAACGGCGGCCTGCTGGTGGGGGCCGTGCTGATGCAGCGGCCGGACCTGTTCGGTGCGGTCGTGTGCCAGGTGCCGCTGCTGGACATGCGGCGCTACAACAAGTTGCTGGCGGGCGCGAGCTGGATGGCCGAGTATGGTGATCCCGACTGTCCGAACGAATGGGACTACATTTCGAGGTACTCGCCGTATCACAACCTGCGCGACGACCGCCGTTATCCGCCTACGCTGTTCACTACCTCGACCCGCGATGATCGGGTTCATCCGGGCCATGCACGCAAGATGTTCGCGCGGATGAGCAGTCAGGGCCATGACGTCTGGTACTACGAGAACCTCGAGGGCGGCCATGCGGCCGCGGCAGACAACGAGCAGCGGGCCCGGATGAGCGCCGTGCAATACACGTTCCTGTGGAAGGAGCTGGACAGGCGATGAGTCAGGCCACGATGCGCGCTGTCGCCATCGAACGGCCGGGTGGACCCGACGTCCTGCGGGAGGTCGAGCGCCCGCTCCCGAACCCCGGCGCGGGTGAACTGCTGATCCGCGTGCAGGCGGCAGGCGTGAACCGCCCGGATGTCCTGCAGCGCAAGGGGGCGTATGCGCCGCCACCGGGAGTCTCGGATCTGCCCGGGCTGGAAGTTGCCGGCACGGTGGAAGGCGGCGACCTCGACGGCAGTGGCTGGAAGCGCGGCGATCGCGTGTGCGCGCTGGTGGCCGGCGGCGGCTATGCGCGAGTGGTGCGTCGCTCCGGTCGGACAATGCCTTCCGGTCCCGCGCGGCCTTTCGTATGCCGAGGCGGCGGCGTTGCCCGAGACCTACTTCACGGTCTGGAGCAACGTGTTCGATCGGGCGCGACTCGCTCCGGGCGAATCGCTTGCTGGTCCAGGGCGGCACCAGTGGCATCGGCGTGGCGGCGATTCAGCTGGCGGCAGCCCTCGGTCATGCGGTCTACGCGACGGCGGGGTCGGACGACAAGGCGCGGGCCTGCGAAACACTCGGCGCGCGTCGCGGCATCAACTACCGCACCGAAGACTTCGCGGCGGTCGTGAAGGGCGAGACGGCAGGACGTGGCGTCGACGTCATCCTCGACATGGTGGCCGGCGACTATGTGCCGCGCGAAGTGGGCTGCCTCGCAGACGACGGTCGGCTGGTGATCATCGCGCTGCTGGGCGGCGCGCAGGCCCCACTCGATCTGGCAGCGGTGCTGCGGCGACGACTGACCATCACCGGATCGACGCTGCGCCCGCGTTCCACTGCATTCAAGGCAGCGATTGCCGCGCAACTGCGTTCGGTCGTGTGGCCCCTGATCGAAGCGGGGCGCATCAAGCCGATGGTGCATTCGACGTTTCCGCTGGCGCAGGCCGCGGATGCGCACCGGCTGATGGAGTCCAGCGAGCACATCGGCAAGATCGTCCTGGCGGTCGGGCCGGAGGCGGCGGCCCGAGACCAATGACCGTGTGCATGCGTTTGGTCGGCTCGGCCCGGCCAATTACAATGGCGGGCTTTCCCCGATCATGACCCTACGAAAACCCCTCGTCGCGGCGAACTGGAAGATGAACGGTTCGCGGGCCGCCAATGCCGCGTGGCTGACGGCGTTCGCGCCGCGTCGTGCGTCGATGGCGTGCGAGGTCGTGATCTGCGCACCGGCGGTCTATCTGGAATCGCTGGTGACGGCTGCCAGTGGAATCGACGTTGGCGCACAGGATGTCTCGGAGCGTTTAACTGGCGCGTTCACGGGCGACATCGCTGCGACGATGCTCGTCGACATCGGTTGCCGCTGGGTCATCGTCGGACATTCGGAGCGGCGCCAGTTGCATGCCGAGTCCGACGAGACCGTGACTGCCAAGGCCGAGGCGGCCTTGAACGCGGGACTGCGGCCGATCGTCTGTGTCGGCGAGTCGCTGGCGGAACGCGAAGCGGGCAGAACGCTCGAAGTCGTGGGTCGGCAACTCGACGCGGTGCTGGCGCGCGTGGGGGCAGCGGGGCTGGCACGGGGTGCACTGGCGTACGAGCCGGTGTGGGCCATCGGCACGGGGCGCACCGCGTCGACTGACCAGGCGCAGGACGTGCATGCCGCGCTGCGCGCGCAGGTCGCGGCCAAAGGCGCCGCAGAAGCGATGGGCTTGCGGAT
The DNA here is from genome assembly GCA_963724365.1 of uncultured beta proteobacterium. GTDB lineage: Bacteria > Pseudomonadota > Gammaproteobacteria > Burkholderiales > Burkholderiaceae_F > JALORV01. Next base: position 134,728 of record CAVRUR010000010.1, read on the forward strand.
TCTCTACGGTGGAAGCGTGAAACCCGCCAATGCCGCGGAACTGTTTGGCCAGCCGGACATCGACGGGGGATTGATCGGCGGCGCCTCGCTCGTCGCGGACGACTTCGCGGCGATCTGCATGGCCGCCACATGACACTGCCGCCGACGTGCGTACTCAATCGATTGCAACGAAATTGGATGGAAGGGACGTGAGATGACTTGGTTGACCACTTTGTTGATCGTGGTGCAGGTGATTTCTGCGATCGGGATCATCGTGCTCGTGCTGCTGCAGCACGGCAAGGGCGCCGACATGGGCGCAGCGTTTGGCGGCGGTGCCTCCGGCAGCCTCTTTGGAGCGACCGGTTCTGCAAATTTCCTGTCACGCAGCACGGCCGCCGTCGCCACCGTGTTCTTCGTCGCCACGCTGGGGCTGGCGTATGCCGGCACCGCCGTGAAGCGACCGGCGAGCGGTACTGGAGGCATCATGGACTCGGTACCCGCGCCGGCGAACACCGCACCGAAGGACATTCCGGTGCCCATGGCTCCGCAGGGGTCTGCTCCGACTCCGGCGCCTGCAGTGCCGGCGGCACCGGCAGCACCGGCGACTCCGGTCGCGCCGAAGCCCACCGACGTTCCCAAGTAAAGCTGCGTTGCATGCGGCTGCAAGCGGACTGCGCAGCGTTTCGCGCACTCGCTGCGGCCGCGAAGCGCGAGTGATTCAAGTAGAATCCCGCGGGTTTTGCACCTTGCCGACGTGGTGGAATTGGTAGACACACCATCTTGAGGGGGTGGCGGCGAAAGCCGTGTGAGTTCGAGTCTCACCGTCGGCACCAGATCGAGCTTCGTCGCTGCGGCGGCGTCAAAATGGAAGTGCAAACCGGGCGTCGTTTTGAGCCCGCCGCAAGGCGGTTTCATCGGAATGTGAGCCGGAAGGCTGACCCGCGTGAATCTCGACAGCTACCTTCCCGTCCTGCTGTTCATCCTGGTCGGACTGGTCATCGGCGCAGCGCCGATGCTGCTCGGTGCGCTGCTCGGACCGCACAAGCCGGATCCCGAGAAACTCTCGCCCTACGAATGCGGCTTCGAGGCGTTCGAGGACGCGCGCATGAAGTTCGACGTGCGCTACTACCTCGTGGCGATCCTGTTCATCCTGTTCGATCTCGAGATCGCGTTTCTCTTTCCGTGGGCCGTCGTGCTCGGCGACCTCGGCGCGTGGAGCGTGGGCTTCTGGGCCATGATGGGTTTCCTCGCCATCCTGACGGTCGGATTCATCTACGAATGGAAGCGGGGCGCGCTCGACTGGGAGTAAGTATGGACGGCCCCACGCTCACTTCATTCGTTCGCTAGCCTCCGTGCAGTTCGGAAGCACGCGTCGCAGTCTCTCGCCTTGGGGCGGCCCGGCGGGAGGACTGATGGGTATCGAGGGCATACTCAACGAAGGATTCGTCACGACCAGCGTCGACAAGCTGGTGAACTGGTCGAAGACCGGTTCGCTGTGGCCGATGACGTTCGGCCTGGCCTGCTGTGCGGTCGAGATGATGCACGCGGGAGCCGCGCGCTACGACCTCGACCGCTTCGGCATTTTCTTCCGGCCGAGTCCGCGCCAGTCCGACGTGATGATCGTCGCCGGAACGCTGTGCAACAAGATGGCGCCCGCCCTGCGCAAGGTTTACGACCAGATGGCCGAGCCGCGCTGGGTCATCAGCATGGGATCGTGCGCCAACGGCGGTGGTTACTACCACTACAGCTACTCCGTGGTTCGCGGGTGCGATCGCATCGTGCCGGTCGATGTCTACGTGCCGGGTTGCCCGCCGACGGCCGAGGCGCTGATTTACGGAATCATCCAGTTGCAGAACAAGATTCGCCGCACCAATACGATCGCCCGATGAGCCGCGCCGATTCACTGGCCGATGCGCTCAGGCAGGCGCTCGGCGACAGGTTGCAGGACGTGATCGTCGCGCTCGGCGAGGTGACGATCGTCGTGCGCGGTGGCGACCATCTCGCCGTGGCGAGAGCGCTGCGCGACGATGCAAGCCTGGGCTTCGAGCAACTCATCGATCTCGCGGGATTGGATTATTCGTCCTATGGCGAGGACGTGTGGGAAGGCCCGCGCTTCGCCGTGGTGATGCACCTGCTTTCGCTGAAGCACAACTGGCGAGTGCGTGTGCGCAGCATCTGCGCCGACGACGAGCTTCCGCTGATCGCCTCCGTGACGGATATCTGGAACTGCGCCAACTGGTACGAGCGCGAGGCCTTCGACCTGTACGGCATCGTGTTCGAGGGCCATCCTGACCTGCGCCGGATCCTGACGGACTACGGATTCGTCGGCCATCCGTTCCGCAAGGACTTTCCGATTTCGGGTCACGTCGAGATGCGCTACGACCCGGAGCAGAAGCGCGTGGTCTACCAGCCGGTGTCGATCGAGCCGCGCGAGATCGTGCCGCGGGTGATCCGCGAAGACAGCTACGGGCAGGGGCGCTGATCGGAGTCAGACACGCTGAATTTTGTTTCGGCCGCCGCGCGTGCGCGGCTTAACTTGCGCTGCGCGCAAGTTAGCCTACAACGAAGTTCAGGCGTATGCGAGCCTGCGGACGTGGCGCCGTGGCTGACATCAAGAACTACACGCTGAACTTTGGCCCACAGCATCCTGCTGCGCACGGCGTGCTGCGGCTGGTGCTGGAGCTCGACGGGGAGGTGATCCAGCGCGCCGATCCGCATATCGGGCTGCTGCACCGGGCCACCGAGAAGCTCGCCGAGACGCGCACGTTCCTGCAGTCGGTGCCGTACATGGACCGGCTCGACTACGTCTCGATGATGTGCAACGAGCACGCCTACGTGATGGCGATCGAGAAGCTGCTTGAGGTCGAGGTGCCGGTGCGGGCGCAGTACATCCGCGTCATGTTCGACGAGATCACGCGACTGCTCAATCACCTGCTGTGGCTCGGCGCTCACGGGCTCGATGTCGGCGCGATGGCAGTATTCCTGTACGCCTTCCGCGAACGCGAAGACCTGATGGACATCTACGAGGCGGTGTCGGGCGCGCGCATGCATGCGGCCTACTACCGTCCGGGTGGCGTCTACCGCGACCTGCCAGATGCGATGCCGCAATTCAAGCCGAACAAGTACAAGAGCGACCAGGACACGCGCCGCCTGAACGAGAACCGTCAGGGTTCCTTGCTCGACTTCATTGAGGACTTCACCCGCCGTTTCCCGAAGTACGTGGACGAGTACGAGACGCTGCTGACCGACAACCGGATCTGGAAGCAGCGGCTCGTTGGCATCGGCGTCGTGACTCCCGAACGTGCGCTGCAGTTGGGATTCACCGGGCCGATGCTGCGCGGCTCGGGCATCGAATGGGACCTGCGTCGCAAGCAGCCCTATGAAGTCTATGACCGGATGGAGTTCGACATCCCGATCGGCCGCAACGGCGACAGCTACGACCGCTACCTCGTTCGCGTCGAGGAAATGCGGCAGAGCAACCGCATCATCCAGCAGTGCATCACCTGGCTGCGTTCGAATCCCGGCCCGGTGATGACCGACAACCACAAGGTCGCGCCGCCGTCCCGCGTCGAGATGAAGTCGAACATGGAGGAACTGATCCATCACTTCAAGCTCTTCACCGAGGGCTTCCATGTTCCGGCGGGAGAGGCTTACGCCGCGGTCGAGCATCCGAAGGGAGAGTTCGGCATCTATCTGGTCTCGGACGGCGCCAACAAGCCGTACCGCCTGAAGATCCGGGCGCCGGGCTTTGCGCACCTGCAGGCACTCGACGAGATGGCGCGCGGCCACATGATTGCCGACGCGGTCGCGATCATCGGTACGCAGGACATCGTGTTCGGCGAGATTGACCGATAGACCAGCCATGAGCGCCGTTCCCAAGTCTCCAGATGTCCTGTCGGCCGAGTCCTGCCGCCGGATCGACCGCGAGATCGCCAAGTACCCGGCCGGGCATCAGCAGTCGGCCGTGATGGCGGCGCTCGCAATTGCGCAGGACCAGCACGGCTGGTTGCCGGAGGAGGCCATTAACGCGGTGGCCGACTATCTGGTCATGCCGCCGATCGCGGTCTACGAGGTCGCCTCGTTCTACAACATGTACAACCTGCAGCCGACCGGCCGCTGCAAGCTGACACTTTGCACGAACCTGCCGTGCGCACTGTCGGGCGCGAATCACGCTTCCGCGCACCTGAAGCAGCGCCTGGGCATCGGCTTTGGCGAGACCACGGCCGACGGCCAGTTCACCCTCAAGGAAGGGGAGTGCCTGGGTGCGTGCGGCGATGCCCCGGTGCTGCTGGTGAACAACAAGCGCATGGAAGGCTTCATGAGCGACGAACGGCTCGACGCGCTGCTCGACGAGTTCAAGCGGGCGAAGTGAGATGAGTGCACAGACCTGCTTCCACGGCCGTCACATCCAGCCCATGATCCTCGCCGGACTGGACGGGACCAACTGGCGCCTGAAGGATTACGTGCAGCGGGGCGGGTACGCAGCCCTGCGCAAGATCCTTACCGATCACATTTCACCGGACGCGGTCATCGCAGAACTGAAGAAGTCGGCATTGCGTGGCCGCGGCGGCGCGGGCTTTCCGACGGGACTCAAGTGGAGCTTCATGCCGCGCCAGTTTCCGGGACAGAAGTATGTCGTCTGCAACTCCGATGAGGGCGAGCCCGGCACCTTCAAGGATCGCGACATCCTGCGCTACAACCCGCACATCGTCATCGAAGGCATGGCGATCGCGGCCTACGCAATGGGCGCCACCGTTGGCTACAACTACATCCATGGCGAGATCTGGGCCGACTACGAGCGCTTCGAAGAAGCCCTCGACGAGGCGCGCGCAGCCGGCTACCTCGGCAAAGGCATCCTCGGCTCGTCGTTCAATTTCGAGCTGCATGCTTCGCACGGATTCGGTGCCTATATCTGCGGCGAGGAGACCGCACTGCTCGAGTCGCTCGAAGGCAAGAAGGGCCAGCCACGCTTCAAGCCGCCGTTCCCGGCGAGCTACGGCCTGTACGGCAAGCCGACGACGATCAACAACACCGAGACCTTCGCGGCGGTGCCCTTCATCATCAATCACGGCGGTGATGCGTTCCTGGCGCTTGGCAAGCCCAACAACGGCGGCACCAAGATTTTCTCGGTGTCGGGTGACGTGACGCATCCCGGCAACTACGAGGTGCCGCTCGGGACTCCCTTCGCCAAGCTGCTCGAACTCGCCGGCGGCATGCGAGGCGGTCGCCGGATCAAGGCCGTAATCCCCGGCGGCTCGTCGATGCCGGTGCTGCCGGGCCAGGTGATGATGGCCACCGACATGGATTACGACTCGATCGCCAAGGCCGGGTCGATGCTGGGCTCCGGCGCAGTGATCGTGATGGACGAGACGCGCTGCATGGTGCGCTCGCTCGAGCGGCTGTCCTACTTCTACTACGAGGAAAGCTGTGGCCAGTGCACGCCATGCCGCGAAGGCACCGGGTGGCTCTACCGCGTGGTGCACCGGATCGAACATGGCGAAGGGCGTCCGGAGGACCTGGACCTGCTGAACTCGGTTGCCGACAACATCCAGGGCCGCACCATCTGCGCGCTGGGCGATGCGGCCGCTATGCCGGTGCGGGCATTCATCAAGCATTTCCGCAATGAGTTCGAGCACCACATCGAACACAAGAACTGTCTCGTGGCGGAGTACGCCTGATGGTTGAGCTGGAGATCGACGGCCGCAAGGTCGAAGTGCCGGAAGGCAGCATGGTGATGGAGGCCGCGAACCGGCTCGACATCTACGTGCCGCACTTCTGCTACCACAAGAAGCTCTCGATCGCCGCCAATTGCCGCATGTGCCTGGTCGAGGTCGAGAAGGCGCCGAAGCCGTTGCCGGCCTGTGCCACGCCGGTGACCCCGGGCATGATCGTTCGCACCCATTCCGAGCGCGCGAAGAACGCGCAGAAGTCGGTGATGGAGTTCCTGCTGATCAATCATCCGCTCGACTGTCCGATCTGCGACCAAGGCGGCGAGTGTCAGTTGCAGGACCTGGCCGTCGGCTATGGCGGTTCGGCGAGCCGCTATGCGGAGCCCAAGCGGGTCGTGTTCCACAAGAGCATGGGGCCGCTGATCTCGGCCGAGGAGATGTCGCGCTGCATTCACTGCACGCGCTGCGTCCGTTTCGGCCAGGAAATTGCCGGCGTCATGGAACTCGGCATGGCCGGTCGCGGCGAGCACTCGGAGATCATGACCTTCGTCGGGAGCTCGGTGGATTCCGAGCTTTCCGGCAACATGATCGACCTGTGCCCGGTCGGTGCGCTGACCAGCAAGCCGTTCCGCTACGAGGCGCGCGCCTGGGAGTTGTCGCGCCGTCGCTCGGTCAGCCCGCACGACGCACTCGGGTCGAACCTGATTGTGCAGGTGAAGGACCAGCGCGTGATGCGCGTGCTGCCGTTCGAGAACGAGGCCATCAACCAGTGCTGGCTGTCGGACCGGGATCGCTTTTCCTATGAAGGGCTGCATGCGGCTGATCGCCTGAGTCGGCCGCTGCTGAAGCAGGACGGACAATGGCGCGAGGTCGACTGGGCCGACGCGCTCGATTACGTGCGCCACGCTATCACGCACATCAAGGCGCAGCACGGCGCCGGCGCGGTCGGTGCGCTGGCCGCTCCGTCGAGCACGCTCGAGGAACTGCATCTGCTCGGCAAGCTGATGCGCGGCATCGGCTCGGACAACATCGACTTCCGCCTGCGACAGAGTGACTTCAGCGGGGACTGCGGCCGAGCAGGGCATTCCATGGCTCGGCACTGCCGCTGGCGGAGTTCGACTCGCTCGATCGCGTACTGCTGATCGGGTCGTTCCTGCGCAAGGACCATCCGCTGCTGTCGACGCGCCTGCGGCATGCGACCAAGCGCGGGTGCCAGCTGTCACTGCTGCACGCGCGGACGACGACCTGCTGATGCGCGTGGCCCACAGGGCCATCGTGCGTCCGAGCGCTTGGGTTCAGGTCCTTGCGGAGGTGGCCGTCGCCATCGCGCAGCAACGCGGTGAGGCTGCGCCCGAGGCAGGGAGTGACGCCGGTGAGCCGGCGCGGGCGATCGCTGCGAGTCTCCTTTCGGGTGAACGCAAGGCGATCCTGCTCGGCAATGCAGCGGTCCAGCATCCGCAGGCCGCGCAGTTGCGCGCCTGGGCACAGTGGATCGCGCGCGCGACCGGCGCGACGGCTGGGCGTGCTGACGGAGGGCGCGAACACGGTCGGTGGTCATCTCGTCGGCGCGAAGCCGCAATCAGGCGGCCTCGATGCGCGCGCGATGCTGGAGCAGCCGCGCAAGGCCTATCTGCTGTGGAACCTCGAACCGGAGTACGACACGGCCGATCCGGTTGCCACCGCCCGCGCACTTTCACAGGCCGAGACCGTGATCGCGTTTTCGCCGTATCGCAACGGCGCGCTGGAATACGCCGATGCGATCCTGCCGATCGTGCCGTTCACCGAGAGCGCCGGCACGTTCGTCAGCGCCGAAGGGCGGGTGCAGAGCTTCAACGGCACCGTGCGACCTATGGGCGACGCGCGCCCCGGCTGGAAGGTCCTGCGCGTGCTCGGCAATCTGCTTGGGCTCGCAGGCTTCGACCAGGACACACCCGAGGCGGTACGTATCGAGGCAGTTCCTTCCGATGTTGCGGCGCGCCTGTCGAACGACACCACGATGCTGCCTCGCGTCGACGCAGGCAGTCACGACGGCCTCGAGCGCCTTGCCGATGTTCCGATCTACTTCGCCGATGCGATCGTGCGCCGCTCGGCCTCGCTGCAGGCAACTGTGGACGCGCGGCCTCCGCGCGCACGCGTGAATTCCCGCACGGCGCAGGACGTCGGCCTCGCGGCGGGCGACAAGGTGCTGCTGCGGCAGGGTGACGGCTCCGCGGTACTTGAACTGGAACTCGACGACCGGCTGGCCGACGATGTCGTACGCGTGGCCGCCGCGCACGGTTCGACGGCGGCGCTCGGCCCGATGTTCGGTCCGATCCGCGTGGAGCGTGCGTGATGGAGGCCTTAACGACGATGGGCAGCCAGACGCTAGGCGCGGCGTGGCCGGTCGTGTGGTCACTCGCCAAGATCGTCGCGATCGTCGTCCCGATCCTGCTGATGGTCGCCTATCTCACCTACTGGGAGCGCAAGCTGATCGGCTGGATGCACATTCGCATCGGCCCGAACCGCGTCGGCCCGCTCGGCCTGCTGCAGCCGATCGCCGATGCCCTCAAGCTGCTGACCAAGGAAGTCATCACACCGTCGCAGGCGGACAAGGGCCTGTTCTTCCTGGCACCGATCATCGTCATCATGCCGGCGCTGGCGGCGTGGGCGGTCATTCCTTTCGGCCCCGGGCTGGTGCTGGCAAACGTCAACGCAGGGCTGCTGTACGTGATGGCGATCACCTCGGTCGGCGTGTACGGCGTGATCATCGCCGGCTGGGCGTCGAACTCGAAGTATTCCTTCCTCGGCGCCATGCGGGCGGCCGCCCAGATGGTCAGCTATGAGCTGGCCATGGGCTTCGTCCTCGTGGCCGTGCTGCTGGTGGCTGGCACGCTCAACATGACCGGCATTGTCGAGCGGCAGAACACCGGGTTCTTTGCCGATCGTGGCTGGGCCTTCCTTTCGTGGAACTGGCTGCCGCTGCTGCCGCTGTTCGTGATCTACGTCGTATCGAGCATCGCCGAAACCAACCGGCATCCGTTCGACGTCGTCGAGGGCGAATCCGAGATCGTCGCCGGCCACATGGTCGAGTACTCCGGCATGACCTTCGCGATCTTCTTCCTCGGCGAGTACGCGAACATGATCCTGCTGTCGACGATGGCGACGATCATGTTTCTCGGCGGGTGGGCAGCGCCGCTGGATCTCGGCCGCCTGCTGGGCGTCGAAATGCCCACGTGGGCGGTGGCCCTGTCGGGCTGGTTCTGGCTGTTCGCGAAGGTCTTCTTCGTGGTGTCGCTTTTCATCTGGTTCCGCGCGTCGTTCCCGCGCTATCGCTACGACCAGATCATGCGGCTCGGCTGGAAGGTTTTCATTCCGATCACGCTGGTGTGGCTGATCCTGATCGCGGTGTGGATGCAGACGCCGTGGAACATCTGGAAGTAGGTATGAGACCCCCACGCTCACTTCGTTCGCTGCCCCCCTCGGGGGCCATCAGTACCTTCGGAACGGCCGGGCGGTACTGACCATGGGCGCGATCCGCGAATTCTTCGATAGCCTGCTGCTCAGGGAACTGATCAAGGGCCTTGCGCTGACCGGGCGCTACGCGTTCGCGCGCAAGATCACGATCCAGTTTCCGGAGGAAAAGACGCCCATCAGCCCGCGCTTCCGCGGCCTGCATGCGCTGCGCCGCTATCCGAATGGCGAGGAACGTTGCATCGCATGCAAGCTGTGCGAGGCGGTCTGTCCGGCGTTGGCCATCACGATCGAATCCGACCAGCGTGCCGACGGCACGCGCCGCACGACGCGCTACGACATCGACCTGACCAAATGCATTTTCTGCGGGTACTGCGAGGAGAGCTGCCCGGTCGACTCGATCGTTGAAACCGACATCCTCGAGTACCACGGCGAAAAGCGCGGTGACCTGTACTACACGAAGCCGATGCTGCTCGCGATCGGCGACCGCTACGAGCAGCAGATCGCTGCCAATCGCGAAGCCGACGCCCGATACCGCTAGCCGCGATTGCCGATAACCAGGACCGAACTCACACCGAACCGACGCGAGCACGCCTCGCCACTCAATGACGCGGGGCGACCTCGAATGCCGCCGCGGCCTTGCCTGGACCTCGCGAAACGACAATGAACGCGCAAGTCTCCCTTTTCCTGATCTTCGCCGGCATCCTGCTGCTGGCGGCGTTGCGCGTCATCACCGCGCGCAACCCCGTTCATGCGGTGCTGTTCCTGGTGCTCGCATTCTTCTCGGCCGCGTGCCTGTGGATGCTGCTGCAGGCGGAGTTCCTCGCGATCGCACTGGTCCTCGTCTACGTCGGTGCGGTCATGGTGCTGTTCCTGTTCGTGGTGATGATGCTGGACATCAACATCGACCGGCTGCGCGAAGGGCTCTGGAAAAACCTCTGGGCTGGAGGGCTCGTGGCGGCGCTGATCGTCCTGCAGATGTGGCTGGTGCTGTCGCAGCCGCGCTGGCAGGCACTGAACCAGCCGGGACCCGGCATTGCCGACGCGAACAACATCGAGGTGCTCGGACGCCTGACGTTCACCGAGTACGTGTTCCCGCTGCAGATTGCGGGCGCGCTGCTGCTGGTTGCGATCATCGCGGCAATCGCACTGACGCTGCGTGGACGCAAGGACTCGAAGCACCAGGATCCGTCGCAGCAGGTCAAGGTCGTCGCCGGCGATCGCGTGCGCCTGGTCAGCATGCCGAGCGAGGATGCGGCGCGGCAGACCGCCTTCGGGTCCGGCACATCCAGAAGCCGGCCCGGCCCGGGGCGCGCCATGATTTCGCTCTCGTGGTATCTCGGCGTCGGGGCGCTGCTTTTTGCGATCAGTGTGATCGGCATCTTCCTTAACCGGCGCAACCTGATCGTGCTGCTGATGGCGATCGAACTGATGCTGCTCGCGGTGAACATGAACTTCATCGCCTTCTCGCACTACCTTGGCGACTATCACGGCCAGGTGTTCGTGTTCTTCATCCTGACCGTGGCGGCAGCGGAGTCAGCCATCGGCCTGGCGATCCTGGTCGTCCTGTTCCGCAACCTCTCGACGATCAACGTCGAGGAACTCGACTCGCTGAAGGGCTAATGCTGTGCCCCCACGCTCACTTCGTTCGCTGGCCCCCAAGGGGGCCATCAATGCCCTTCGGGCGGCCGGGCTGGCCTTGAGATGTCTGCCATGCAGAAGATCTACCTGCTTGCAGTCCTCGCGCCGCTGATTGGTGCGATCGTGGCTGGTTTTGGTGGCCGAGTCGTCGGGCGTGCCGGTGCTCACACGGTGACCATCGCCGGCGTGCTTGTATCGACGATCGCATCATTCATGGTCCTGGCCGACGTCCTCAAAGGCCACACTTTTGACGGGACGATCTACACCTGGGCGGTGGTCGGCGGGCTCAAGTTCGAGGTCGGCTTCCTGATTGACTCGCTGACGGCAATGATGATGGTGGTGGTCACCATCGTCTCGCTGATGGTGCACATCTACACCGTCGGCTACATGGCCGATGACCCGGGCTACCAGCGGTTCTTCTCGTACATATCGCTGTTCACCTTCAGCATGCTGATGCTGGTGATGAGCAACAATTTTCTGCAGCTCTTCTTCGGGTGGGAAGCGGTCGGACTGGTCTCTTACCTGCTGATCGGATTCTGGTTCAAGCGGCCCACTGCGATCTACGCGAACCTGAAGGCATTCCTGGTCAACCGGGTCGGCGACTTCGGCTTCGTGCTCGGCATCGGACTGGTCTTTGCCTACTTCGGGTCGCTGCACTACGCGGAAGTGTTCAAGGCGGCGCCCGCCATGGCCGCCACGACGCTGGAACTCATCCCGGGGTCGCCGTGGCTGCTGGTGACGGTGATCTGCATCTGCCTGTTCATCGGCGCGATGGGCAAGAGCGCGCAGTTCCCGCTGCACGTATGGCTGCCGGACTCGATGGAAGGCCCGACGCCGATCTCGGCGCTGATCCACGCGGCGACGATGGTCACCGCGGGCATCTTCATGGTGGCGCGCATGTCGCCGCTGTTCGAGCTGTCGGACGCGGCGCTGTCGTTCGTCATGGTGATCGGCGCGATCACCGCGTTCTTCATGGGCATCCTCGGCATCGTCCAGAACGACATCAAGCGGGTTGTCGCGTATTCGACCCTGTCGCAGCTCGGCTACATGACGGTCGCGCTGGGCGCTTCCGCCTATGCGGCCGGCATCTTCCACCTGATGACGCACGCCTTCTTCAAGGCGCTGCTGTTCCTGGCGGCCGGCTCGGTGATCATCGGCATGCATCACCACCAGGACATCCGGCACATGGGCGGGCTGTGGAAGAAGATGCCGGTCACCTGGATCACCGCATTGCTCGGCTCGCTGGCACTGGCCGGCATCCCGTTCTTCTCGGGCTTCTACTCGAAGGACGCGATCATCATCGCGACGCACGCCGCCGCGCAGGCCGGGCAGGCCGGCGCGACGATCGCGTACTGGGCGCTGCTGATCGGCGTGTTCATCACGGCGTTCTATTCGTTCCGCATGTTCTTCCTGGTCTTCCACGGCAAGCCGCGCTGGCACGAGAAGCCGCATCACGACGAGGAGCACGAAGTCCATGGCTCGGATGAGGACGAGCACGCCGAGCCGCACGAGTCGCCGAGCGTGATCACTGCGCCGCTGGTCCTGCTCGCGATTCCGTCGGTCGTGATCGGCTTCGTCACCGTCGGGCCGATGCTGTTCGGCGACTTTTTCTCGCAGTCGATCATCGTCGACGCCGTGAAGCATCGCTCGATGGCAGCGCTGGCCGAGGAGTTCCACGGTGCGACGGCCATGGCCCTGCACGGCCTGACCTCGGCGCCGTTCCTGCTTGCGGTAGCGGGCATCGCGCTCGCCTGGTTCTTCTACCTGCGCCGGCCCGACATCCCGGCAGCACTGGCGCAGCGCTTCAGCGGCCTGTACCGGTTGCTGGAGAACAAGTACTACCTCGACCGCATCAACGAAGTCGTGTTCGCTGGCGGCGCGCGCACGCTCGGCACGATCCTGTGGAAGGGCGGGGATGTTCGGCTGATCGACGGGCTGGCGGTCAACGGCAGCGCGCGCATCGTCGGCTGGGTGGCGGCGCTGTCGCGTCTGCTGCAGTCGGGCTACATCTATCACTATGCGTTCGGCATGATCATCGGCCTGCTGGCCATGGTGACGCTGTTCGTCACCCTCGGCCGCTAAGGAAGAAGTCGCACGATCATGCAGACAGCAACACCCGTGGCTCAGCCTGGCGATCTGGATCCCGATCGTCTTCGGCGTGGCACTCCTGGCGGCAGGGCGCGACCAGCGGGCCGATGTCGTGCGCAGCATCGCGCTGGTCGGCAGCCTGCTGGGCCTGCTCGTGACCCTGCCGCTGTACACCGGGCTTCGATGCGACCAGCGCGGGCCTGCAGTTCGTCGAGAAGGCGGCGTGGATCGAGCGCTTCAACGCCAACTACCACCTCGGGGTCGATGGCCTGTCGGTCTGGTTCGTGCTGCTGACGGCGTTCATCACGGTCGTCGTCGTGCTCGCCGGCTGGGAGGTGATCGAGGACCGCGTGGCCCAGTACTACGCCGCGTTCCTGATCCTGTCCGGCCTGATGATCGGGGTGTTCTCGGCCGTCGACGGGTTGCTCTTCTACGTGTTCTTCGAGGCGACGCTGATCCCGATGTACATGATCATCGGTGTCTGGGGCGGCCCCAGCCGCGTCTATGCGGCGTTCAAGTTCTTCCTGTACACGCTGCTCGGCTCGCTGCTGATGCTGGTGGCGCTCGTCTACCTGTACTACGCGTCGGGCGGCAAGTTCGGCATCTTCGACTGGCATGCGACGCAGATCGGCATGACGGCGCAGATCCTGCTCTTCCTCGCGTTCTTCATGGCGTTTGCGGTCAAGGTGCCGATGTGGCCCGTCCACACCTGGCTGCCCGATGCGCACGTCGAGGCGCCGACCGGCGGCTCGATCGTGCTGGCGGCCATCATGCTGAAGCTCGGCGCCTACGGCTTCCTGCGCTTCTCGCTGCCGATCGTGCCGGACGCGTCGCAGGCCCTGTCGGGCTTCATCATCGTGCTGTCGCTGGTCGCGGTGGTCTACGTCGGCCTGGTGGCGCTGGTGCAGACGGACATGAAGAAGCTGGTGGCTTACTCGTCGATCGCGCACATGGGCTTCGTGACGCTCGGCTTCTTCATCTTCAACGCGATGGGCATGGCGGGCGGGATCGTGCAGATGATCTCGCACGGCTTCGTCTCCGGTGCGATGTTCTTCTGCATCGGCGTGATGTACGACCGCATGCACAGCCGCAACATCGCGGACTACGGCGGCGTCGTCAACACGATGCCGAAGTTCGCGGCGTTCTTCATGCTGTTCGCGATGGCCAACTCGGGACTGCCCGCCACCAGCGGCTTCGTCGGCGAGTTCATGGTGATCCTCGGCGCGGTCAAGTTCGACTTCTGGATCGGCCTCATCGCGGCCACGACGCTGATGCTCGGAGCGGCGTACTCGCTGTGGATGTACAAGCGTGTCGTGTTCGGCGAAGTGGCGAACCGGCACGTCGCGGAACTGGTCGACGTGAACGGGCGTGAGTTCCTGGTCCTGCTGCTGCTGGCGGCGGCCGTGATGTGGATGGGGCTGTACCCGAAGCCGTTCACCGACCTGATGGACGCCTCGGTCGCCCAGCTGCTGCAGCACGTGGCCCAGTCGAAGCTGCCGGCCGGCATCGCTGCGCAATAGGGACGACGCATGCAGAACCTCAACGTCCTCGCCTCCCTGCCCGAGATCGTGCTGCTGGTCGCGACCTGCGTGCTGCTGGTCGTCGATCTGTTCGTTTCCGACGCGCGGCGCAACGTCACCTACCTGCTGACGCTGGCGATCCTGGTCGTGACCGGTGCCGTCACGTGGATGTTCCTGTCGGCCGGCGTGGTCACCTATGCCTTCGGCGGCATGTACGTCACCGATCCGATGGCCAACGTGCTGAAGCTCTTTGCCATCGTGGCCGTCGCCCTGGTGCTCGTGTACGCGCAGTCCTACGCGCGCGACCGCGGGCTGTGGAAGGGCGAGCTCTTCACGCTGACGCTCTTTGCGCTGCTCGGGATCATGCTGATGATCTCGGCAAACAACCTGCTGGTGATCTACCTCGGGCTCGAGCTGCAGGCGCTGTCGCTGTACACGCTGGTGGCCCTGCGGCGCGACGATGCGCGCTCGACCGAGGCGGCGATGAAGTACTTCGTGCTGGGCGCGCTGGCATCCGGCTTCCTGCTGTACGGCATGAGCATGCTGTACGGGGCCACCGGCACGCTCGACATCAACGAACTGGCCGACCGGATCGTCACCGGGCACGTCGCCAGCCGCGCTGGCGCTGGTCTTCGGCACGGTCTTCATCGTGGCCGGGCTGGCGTTCAAGTTCGGCGCCGTGCCGTTCCACATGTGGGTGCCGGACGTCTACCAGGGCGCGCCGACGCCGGTGACGATGCTGATCGGGACGGCGCCGAAGCTCGCCGTCTTCGCGGTGGCCTTCCGCATCCTGGTCGAGGGCCTGCTGCCGCTGGCCGTCGACTGGCAGCGCATGCTGATCGTGCTGGCGGTGGCTTCGCTGGTGCTGGGCAACCTCACCGCCATCGCCCAGACCAACCTGAAGCGCATGCTGGCGTACTCGACGATCGCGCAGATGGGTTTCGTGCTGCTCGCGATGCTGTCCGGCGTGGTCGGCGGCAATGTGATGACGACTGTCAACGCCTACAGCGCGGCGATGTTCTACGTGATCATCTATGCGCTGACGACGCTGGGCACGTTCGGCATCATCCTGCTGCTGTCGCGGCAGGGGTTCGAGGCCGAGGAGATCGACGACCTGCGGGGTCTGAACCGGCGCAGTCCCTGGTACGCGTTCGTGATGCTGCTGCTGATGTTCTCGCTGGCCGGCATTCCACCGACCGTGGGCTTCTACGCCAAGCTGGTGGTGCTGCAGGCGCTGCTCGGCGACAGCCTGCAGGGCACGATGCTGTGGCTGGCGATCATCGCGGTGATGTTCTCGCTGGTCGGTGCGTTCTACTACCTGCGCGTGGTCAAGGTGATGTACTTCGACGAGCCGGCTGCCGGCCTGCCGGCGCCGATCGCGGCGACGATGGACATGCGGGTGGCGCTGTCGATCAACGGTGCGCTGGTGCTGGTGCTCGGCATCCTGCCGCAGTACCTGCTGAAGCTGTGCACCGACGCGATGATCCGCACGCTCGGCGGCTAGGGGCGCGAGCGTGGCGGTCGACGACGATCCGCTGGCGGAGCGCACGCTCGACAGCCGCCTGGCCTACGACGGTGTGTTCCTGCGCCTCTTCGTCGATCATGTGCGCGCAGCCGATGGCCACGAGAGCACGCGCGAGTACCTGCGCCACCCGGGTGCGGTGATGATGATCCCGTTGCTCGACGATGGCCAGGTCGTGCTGGAACGCCAGTTCCGCTATCCGCTCGGCCGCAGTTTCATCGAATTTCCCGCCGGCAAGATCGATCCGGGCGAAGCCCTGCTGACCTGCGCGCAGCGCGAACTGCTCGAGGAAACCGGCTACGTCGCGCGCGACTGGACCTACCTCGGCGGCTTTCACAACGCCATCGCCTACAGCGACGAGAAGATCGAAGTCTTCCTCGCTCGTGGCCTCACGCACGTAGGAGCCCAGCTCGACGTCGGCGAGGTGCTGGAGGTATTCACCGCGCCGTGGGAGCAGCTGCTCGACTGGATCCGCGACGGCACGATCACCGACGTCAAGACCATCGTCGGTACGTACTGGCTCGAACGCGTGCTCGGCCAGGCGCAAGTCGCTGAGCAGGGCAGCCCTGCCGCGTAGGGCGCGGGACGTTCCCTGCCTCAGCAGACTTTCAGCGCCCCCTCCAGATCAGCAATCAGGTCTTCCTCGTGCTCGAGGCCGATCGACACGCGGATCAGTCCTTCCGAAATCCCGATCTGCTGGCGCAATTCGAGCGGCACGCCGGAGTGCGTGGTCGACGCCGGGTGGCAGATCAGTGACTCGGTTCCACCGAGGCTGACGGCAGACTTGAAGAGCGTCAGCGCGTTGATGAAGCGGAACGCCATGTCGCGCCCGCCGTCCAGCACGAACGAAAACGTCGAGCCAGCCCCAGTGCACTGCCCCCGATAGACCCGCTGGTAGTTCTCGTCGGCAATGAGCTGCGGATGCAGCACCAGCACCTTGCGAATGGTGTTTTCCGCAAGCCAGTGGGCGACGCGGCTGCCGGTCGCCGCGGCGCGCCGCATGCGCAGCACCAGCGTTTCCATCGAGCGCGCGATCATCCACGAGGAATGCGGGTCGAGCTGCGAGCCGAATGCGCCGCGCAGCAGCCGCAGCTTGCCGACGAGGTCCTTGCGCCCGGTCACGCCGCCCGCGACGAGGTCGCTGTGGCCGCCGACGTACTTGGTCAGCGAATACACCGACAGGTCGATGCCCTCGCGGATCGGGTGCTGGAAGATCGGGCCTAGCATTGTGTTGTCGCACGCCGAGATCGGCCGGTAGCCATGCTTGCGTTCGAATGCGTCGATCGCCGCCACCACGGCCTTCAGGTCGACCAGCGCGTTCGTCGGGTTGGCCGGCGTTTCCAGGTAGAAAAGACCCACGCGCCCGCGCGCCGCGGCTGCTTCAAGCGCGGCCGCCATCTGTTCCGCCGACAGGCCATCCGCGAAGGGATGTCCGCCGATGCCCCACTCGGGCAGGATCTTGCGGATCAGCGTTTCGGTTCCGCCGTACAGCGGCGTGGAGTGGACAACCTGATCACCGGGCCGCAGGAACGTCAGCAGCACCGTGCCGATCGCCGCCATGCCGCTCGAGGTCACGATGGCGTCCTCGGCGCCGTCGAGCAGCGCCAGGCGATCTTCCACGATCTCCAGGTTCGGGTGATTGAAGCGGCTGTAGACAAGGCCCGCTCCGGTGTCCGCGGGACGCGGCTTGCGACCCGCAACCACGTCGAAGAACGCCGCACCATCCTCGGCGGTGCGGAAAGCGAAGGTCGACGTCAGGAACACCGGTGGCTTGACCGCGCCCTCCGAGAGGAACGGGTCGTAGCCGTACGACATCATCTGCGTTTCGGGATGCAGCTCGCGGCTCGAAATGGCCCGCTTGTGATAGCTCGAATACGACATGGACGTCCTCCCGCCAGGTTGGCGACACTGAAGTCCCGATCGTCGACCAAACAGCCGCTCGATACAAGCAGCCCTGAAAATGGGAATTTGGCGAGGCCGTCTTCGTTGTACAGCTGACTGGACCGCGATCCTCCCGGCGCCGAAAGGACGCTGCTCGCACTTGAGCAGGGCGCGACGGCCGATGCTCGTCACACGCAGCATCCGGTCCGTGCTCTCAATAGATAGATCGCGACCCCTTGGCCGCCGCCCAAGCTACATGTTCACGTGACTCGACCTACTGCGGCGAAAGCACGCGCCGGCCGCCAAACGGGCTGCTGAAAGTGATGCAACGGCGGCGGGCACGGCGGATGAATTCAACTCAATCGTCGGGGAAGGCAGCCTCCACCTTCCAGAACGTCATCGGGTTCACGATCGGGATGCCCTCGAAGCGACTCAAGTACGAGCAGATCCTTGTCGCCGGTGACGATACAGTCGCAGTGACCAGAAAGCGCAGCGGCGAGCACCTTGTCGTCGTCCGGGTCGCGGCACACGGGGCGATCCAGCGGGCGGGGATCAATCAGGTCTACGCGACGCTGCAGCAGTGCCACCACGGCTTGCGCATCGCGGACCGAGGCACCGAACTTGCGGCGAAGCGTCGTATCGAGTTCTGCAAGCAGCGCGGACGAGGTGACCAAGGCATGGTTGCGAACACAGTGCTCGAACAGTTCGCTGCATGCACCGCGGGCGACGAAGGCGGCGATCAGGACGTTCGTGTCAAGCAGCACCCTCACGAGACTTGGCCGAACACGTCCTCGTCGGTCACAACACCTCGCGCCAGCGCCTTGGCCATCAAGCGCGAGCGGAGCCGGCGGAAGCTGCGGACGAACAGGTAGTCGCGCAGCGACTCTCGCACGACGTCGCTGCGCGAGATGCCTTCCTCTTGGACGATCCGGTCAATTTCTGCCTTGATCTCCTCGGGCACGCTGATCGTGATGGTTTCGCGCATGTCAGGCCTCCGGTACATACTGTAATCGAATCTAATACGCGCCTCGGTCCGCGTCAATTCCTACTCACCGTTGCGAGCAAATGCTTGAGCCGCCGGCAGGCGTCTTCCGCGACGTGCCGGCGCGAGCCTACATGTTCACGTAGTTCGGCCCGCCGCCGCCCTCGGGCACGACCCAGACGATGTTCTGCGTCGGGTCCTTGATGTCGCAGGTCTTGCAGTGCACGCAGTTCTGGAAGTTGATCTGCAGGCGGTCCGTGCCGT
This sequence comes from uncultured beta proteobacterium, assembly GCA_963724365.1. Lineage (GTDB taxonomy): Bacteria > Pseudomonadota > Gammaproteobacteria > Burkholderiales > Burkholderiaceae_F > JALORV01. The sequence continues at coordinate 153,724 of CAVRUR010000010.1, forward strand.
CGACCTGCACGAATTCGTAGACGCCGGCCGGGCAGTAGCGTGACTCGGGACCGGCGTATCGGGCCAGGTTGATGGCGACCGGGACTGTCGCGTCCTTCAGCGTCAGGTGGGCGGGCTGGTTCTCTTCGTGATTGGTGTTCGACAGATAGACGGACGACAGCTTGTCGAACGTGATGCGGTTGTCCGGCTTCGGATAATCGATCGGCGCGCACTCGGCGGCGGGCCGGAGCTTTTCGTGGTCGGCCTTGCTCCGGTGCAGCGTCCACGGCGCCTTGCCGCGGAAGACGATCTGGTCGATGCCCCAGAGCACCGCGCCGACAACCAGGCCCTTGTCGAGATACGGCTTGAAGTTGCGCGCGCGGTGCAGTTCGTCGTGCAGCCAGCTCGCTTCGAACGCGGCGGGGAAGGCCGTCAGTTCGTCGCGGCTGCGTCCGGTCGACAGCGCATCGAACGCGGCGTCGGCCGCCAGCATGCCGGTCTTGATCGCCGCGTGCGAACCCTTGATGCGCGGCGCGTTGAGAAAGCCCGCGTCGCAGCCGATCAGCGCACCGCCGGGGAACACCAGCTTCGGCAGGCTCTGCAGCCCGCTCGCATTGATCGCACGCGCGCCGTAGCTGACGCGCTTGGTCTTGGCGGATCGCCGTCGAGGAAGTGGCGAATCGTCGGATGCGTCTTGTAGCGCTGGAACTCCTGGAACGGCTCGAGGTACGGATTCTCGTAGCCCAGTCCGACGACCAGGCCGATCGGCACCAGGTTGTTCTCGAAGTGATAGACGAAGCCGCCGCCGTAGGTGCTCGAGTCGAGCGGCCAGCCCGCGCTGTGCACGACCAGCCCCGGCACGTGCCGCGCCGGATCGATCTCCCAGACTTCCTTGATGCCGATGCCCCAGGTCTGCGGATCGCGGCCCTCGAGCAGCTTGAATCGTTCGATCACCTGCTTGCCGAGGTGGCCGCGCGCGCCTTCGGCGAACAGGGTGTACTTGCCGAGCAGCTCCACGCCCGGCTGGAAGTTCGCGGTCGGCTGGCCGTCCTTGCCGATGCCCATGTTGCCGGTGGCCACACCGCGCACGGCGCCGTCGTCGTCGTACAGCACTTCGGCGGCCGCGAAGCCCGGGAAGATCTCGACACCGAGCGCCTCGGCCTGCTGGCCGAGCCAGCGCACGACGTTGCCCAGGCTGACGATGTAGTAGCCGTCGTTGATGAAGCAGTGCGGGCAGCAGCCAGTGCGGGTTGTAGATCGCGCCCTTCTCGGTGAGGATGTAGAAGCGATCCTCGGTCACTGGCGTCGTCAGCGGCGCGCCGCGTTCCTTCCAGTCGGGAAGCAGCTCGTTCAGCGCGATCGGGTCCATCACCGCGCCGGACAGGATGTGCGCGCCGATCTCCGAACCCTTTTCGAGCACGCAGACGCTGACCTCGCGCCCGCTCTCGGCCGCGCGCTGCTTGAGGCGGATGGCGGCGGCGAGTCCGGCCGGGCCGCCACCGACCACGACCACGTCGTATTCCATCGCTTCGCGTTCGACGGTCTCGGCCGAGTCAGCCATGGATCCTCGCAGGGATGCCATGCAGCCGATTGTCCGGGGATCGACTAGAGGCTGCAATCGACTACGATCGATGCTTCTCGAAGGTGGAGCCAAAGGGGTGGAGCAGGCATGCGCACGAATCTGAAGGAAAAGGTCGCGTTGGTGACCGGGGCCAGCAGCGGGCTGGGAGCCCGCTTCGCCCGTGTACTGGCGTCCAATGGCGCACTGACCGTGCTGGCCTCGCGGCGAGTCGAGCGGCTGAAGGACCTGCGCGCTGAGATCGAGGCCGCCGGCGGCGCGGCCCATGTCGTGCAGCTCGACGTCACCGATCTCGACTCGATCCGCGATGCGATCGAGCACACGGAGCGTGCGGTCGGGCCGATCGACATCCTCGTCAACAACTCCGGCGTGTCGACGACGCAACGGCTGACCGATGCGACGGTGGCCGACTTCGACCATGTCTTCGACACCAACGTGAAGGGCGCGTTCTTCGTGGCGCAGGAGGTGGCGCAACGGATGATCGCGCGCTGCGAAGGCTGGCCCGGGATTCCGTGGCCGCATCGTCAACATCGCCTCGGTGGCCGGCCTGCGGGTGCTGCCGCAGATCGGGCTGTACTGCATGAGCAAGGCGGCGGTGATCCAGATGACGCGGGCCCAGGCGCTCGAATGGGGCCGCTACGGCATCAACGTCAACGCCATCTGCCCCGGCTACATCCGCACCGAGATCAACGACGAATACTGGGACACCGAAGGCGGGCGCAAGCTCATGCAGATGCTGCCGCGCCGTCGCGTCGGCCAGCCGGAGGACCTCGACGGCACGCTGCTGCTGCTGGTGGCCGAGGAGTCGCAGTTCATCAACGGCGCCGTCATCGCGGCCGACGACGGGCTGTCGGTGACCTAGAGTCTGTCGGCATGAAGGAGTTCATCCTCGAGGTGCCGCTGCGCTGGGGCGACATGGATGCAACGCCGCAGGCGTTCCACATGCGGCGCGCAGGCGCCATGGCGTCCGGGAAGGACGGGGCAGGACATGAAGGAATTCATCCTCGAGGTGCCCTTGCGCTGGGGCGACATGGACGCCATGGCTCACTTGAACAACGTCATGTACTTCCGCCTGATGGAAGAGGCGCGTATCCAGTGGTTCCAGCGAGTTCGACTTCCCGACGCTGCCGACCGGCGAGGCCCGATCCTCGCGCACGCGTCGTGCGACTTCGTCAAGGCGATGACCTATCCCGGGCGTGGCGGTGGTCCGGCAGATCGTCACGCGGGTCGGACGGTCGAGCGTCGAAATGTCCCTGTCGATCGAAAAGAAGGACGAGCCGGGCGTCACCTATGCGACCGGCCGGACCGTGATCGTCTGGTATCGACTACGCCGCGGGCAAGTCGATGCCGTGGCCCGAAGCAATCCGCGAGGCGATCACTTAAACTTCTGCCGATTCGAAAGCGGAGGGCGGGATGAAGAAGGTGTTTCCCTCGGCCGCGGCGGCGCTGGCCGATGTGGTGAAGGACAACCAGACGATTGCGGTGGGCGGCTTCGGCCTGTGCGGCATTCCTGAAGCACTGATCGCCGCGTTGCGCGACAGCGGCGTCAAGGGACTGACCTGTGTCAGCAACAACGCGGGCGTCGACGGCTTCGGGCTTGGGCTGCTGCTGACGACGCGCCAGATCCGCAAGATGATTTCGTCGTACGTCGGCGAGAACAAGGAGTTCGAGCGACAGTACCTGTCCGGCGAACTCGAACTCGAGTTCACGCCGCAGGGCACGCTGGCCGAGCGCATGCGCGCGGGGGGCGCCGGCATCCCGGCGTTCTTCACCCGCACCGGCGTCGGCACCATCGTCGCCGACGGCAAGCCGACGCAGGTGTTCGACGGCGTGTGGGGCAGCAAGGACTACGTGATGGAGCGCTCGATCCGCGCCGACGTCTCGCTGGTCAAGGCGTGGAAGGCGGACCATCAGGGCAATCTCGTCTACCGCAAGACATCGCGCAACTTCAATCCGGTGGTGGCGATGTGCGGCAAGGTCACGGTCGCCGAAGTCGAGGAGATCGTCGAGAACGGCGCGCTCGATCCCGACAATGTCCACACGCCCGGGATCTTCGTGCAGCGCGTCGTGCTGAACACGGACGCCCGAGAAACGCATCGAAAACCGCACCGTGCGCGCGAAGTAGGAGACAACATGGCCTGGACCCGTGAAGAAATGGCGGCGCGCGCCGCGCAGGAACTGCGCGACGGCTTCTACGTGAACCTCGGCATCGGCCTGCCGACGCTGGTCGCCAATTACATCCCGGCGGGCATGGACGTCATGCTGCAGTCGGAGAACGGCCTGATGGGCATCGGCCCGTTTCCCGCTCGAAAGCGAAGTCGACGCGGACCTGATCAACGCCGGCAAGCAGCTGGTCACCGCACTGCCGGGATCGAGCTTCTTCTCGAGCGCGGATTCGTTCGCGATGATCCGCGGCGGCCACATCAACCTCGCGATCCTCGGCGCCATGCAGGTGGCGGAAAACGGCGACCTCGCCAACTGGATGATCCCCGGCAAGCTGGTCAAGGGCATGGGCGGCGCGATGGATCTGGTTTCCGGCGTCGAACGCGTCATCGTGCTGATGGAGCATTGCGCGAAGAACGGTGAGCACAAGATCCTGCAGCGCTGCACGCTGCCGCTCACCGGTCGCGGCGTGGTCAACCGCATCGTCTCCGATCTCGGTGTGTTCGACATCGGACCAGACGGACTGTCAGCGGTCGAGCTGGCTCCGGCCGTCACCGGTGAGGAAGTGCGCCTGAAGACCGGGTGCCACGTCCACATGTCGCGGCTCGCTGCCACGGCCTGATCTCGATCTATCGCCGGGGGCGCAGGCCATGAGCCCGCCGGGCCATTCTCACGGCGCAAGTCGCGGTGCGACGCACGACCACTCTCCGGTCCGCGGCGGGCACCACGGTCACTCGCATCTCGGCGAGCACCACGACGGCGACAGTGTCTACGGGCACCATTCGCGTACTGGAAGCGCACGTCCCCTCGCCATCGCGGTAGCGCTGACGTTCGGTTACGCGCTGGTCGAAGTGGCGGGCGGCCTGTGGTCCGGATCGCTTGCGCTGCTGGCCGATGCGGGTCACATGGCCACCGACTCGGCAGCGCTGCTGTTCGCGCTCGCCGCCAATGTCATCGCGCGTCGGCCCGTCTCCGATCGGCATTCCTTCGGACTGGCACGCGTCGAGGTCATTGCCGCCTTCGTGAATGCGCTCGCGATGCTGGCGGTGGTCGCGTGGATCTTCTTCGAAGCATTCGACCGCATCAACGCTCCGGTTCCCGTGAAGGGGCTCGGAGGTGTTCGGCATCGCGGCCATCGGGCTGGCGGTCAATCTGGTCGTTGCCTGGACGCTTTCGCGCGATCGGGAGAACGTCAATACGCGTGCGGCATTCCTGCACGTGCTGGGCGACCTGCTGGGGTCGGTTGCGGCGATTGCCGCCGGGCTGATCATTTACTTCGGCGGACCGACGCTGGTCGACCCGCTGCTGTCGATGCTTGTCGGTGGACTGATCCTTCGATCCACGGCATCGCGTACTGCGCGAGACCACGCTGGTGCTGCTCGACAGCGTTCCGCAGAACGTCGACTACCCGGCCGTCGGGAAAGCGCTGGCAAAGGTACCCGGGATCGCGTCCGTGCACGACCTGCATGTCTGGTCGATGGTGCCCGGGCGATCAGCGCTTTCCGCGCACGTGATGGTGGACGACATCGAGCAGTGGCCCGTGGTGCTGCATCGCGCACGCAACATGCTCAAGCGCGAGTTCCAGATCGACCACGTCACGCTGCAGCCTGAGTGGCTGCGCAAGGATGCGCCGGCGCAGATGATTCCGCTCGAGAGGCGGCCGCATTGAGCGGGCCAAGCTGCCGCACTGACGAAGACTTGATTTCTGGCAGCGGTTGTTACGTAGGCGCTGCCTTGGCCAGAGCGGTAGTTCAGAGGCCGATGCTCCGTACCAGCCATAGCACACCCATCAAGATGGGCTGGTGCACGAGGTAGACCGTCAGTGCCCAGGTCCCGAGCAGCAGCAGTAGCGCGGGGCGGCCGGTCGTTGAGCGATCGGAACGCGGCTGGCACGCTCCAGGCGCGTTGCTGCCAGATCGACCCGAGCCCGACGCCGAACAGCACGACGCCCTAGCCACGGCAGCAGCGGGACGTAGTCCTCGGTCTTTGGCTTAAAGGTGACCAGGCCGATGATGTTCGCCGGCGTGTCGTTGAACACCGGGTTGGCGTAAAGCAATCCAAATGCGATGACGGCCAGGCCTATGGCCAGATTCCAGGGCCCAAGGCGAACGAAGGGTCGCGCCAGGACGAGCGCCGCGGCGACGAAGTGCAGGATGCCGAACCAGATGAAGCGCGGCCCGAACACCGCCGCACTGCCGATCGACACCAGCAGTGCCGCGGCGGCGATCTGTGACCACCGTCGCCAGAACTCGCGCAAGACCGGGCTTGAACGAAGTCCGCAGCACCAGACCGACGCCCACCAGCAGCACGAACTGCGTCACGATGGCCGTGCGCCATCCGACCCATGGCTGGTCGGTCAGCATGCTGCAGCTTCAGCCAGCCGAAGTGGTTCAGGTCATAGATGAAGTGATAGACGATCATCTGCGCTACGGCGAAGCCGCGCAGAACATCGACCAGTGCCAGGCGGGGAGAAGAGGAGGGCATCGTCGCGCTCGATTTCCAGCGATGCTACCGCGGGATACGCAGCGTCCCGTTCGTCCAATCAGCGCACAGGTTCAAGCGGATCGAGTGCGTAGTTGAAGCAGTGAAACCGCCAACGCAACCGGCGGATGAGGATCGGCAGTTTGCAGCCCTGTTCAAAGTCGGGAAATGAGCCGGAACTTCGAAGGAGGAAAGGCGAGACCGCGGCTCCGCGAAACGTTGCAGCACCGCGGCCTTCGCTTCCGGCGGCTAGGTGTTCGGATCCCACCTGCCGCGCAGGTAGATGTCAATCACATCAAGCCGAAAATGACCGATTTCGACACTCACCGCTTTCCTTGCGTCTCGATTCGGAATGCTGTGACCGAGTAGTACGTCGATGCGGTCCTGCGTGTAGGTGTGCCGCAGTCCATGGGCGCCAGCTGTCTTCTTGAATGCTCGCCGGCACGCTTGAGTGAAGGATGCTGCCCAGGGCTTGCCTCCCGGAATGTCGTAATAGCTCGTAAGATCGGCGCGCTCGTGTCGGACGCGGATGGGAGATGGTCTCCGACGTGCTTCCAGCGTGCCAACGAAGGGCATGGGAACAAGGACGGTACGAACCAATCCTCCCTTGCCCTGTACAGAGTAAAGCTCACCGGGCGGCATGTATGCGTGCAAATAGGGAGGAATCGGACGAGGATCGCGTGGCTGCTCACTTAGCGGGCCGATCGTGATCAGTTCCATGCTGCGCAGGCCAATAGCGGCGGCGAGCCAAGTCGAGAACGCATATGGTTCGGTCTGATGCGCCGCGATGGTGGCAATCTGCTCGGCGGTATACGCCCTCGGTTTGAGACTTTGGGGCCGAGCAGACGTGAACCTCGGCAGTTTTTCTCCGGTCCACAGTTCCAAGGCCCAGCAGTCCGACAAGAGTTGCGCCGCGCCGACTCGCTGACTCCTTGCAAAGAGGTACGCCGCCATTGCGTCAGGCGGAAAGCGCTTGAGATTGCCTGCACGATTCACCTCGAGAAACCGAGCGAACATGGCAAGGCAATTTGCAAAGATGTGCTGACTGCGAATCGATCTGATACATCGGCATCCGGTTTCGACTTCCTTTGGCCCGAGTTGAGTCAGCTGCATCGCGATCGCAAATGCATGTCTGCGATGTGTTTCGTCAACGGCAGAGTCACGCAGATAGAGTTGATCTTGAACTTCGTAAGGAGGGGAGTTTTCGAGGATCATTGGAACCTCTCTCCGCTCTTGGCGAGAACGCGGTAGATGGCCCTCTCGCCTGGCCGCCATCCCGTCTGCGAATCAACCCAATCACGTAGTTGTCTTATGGAACAGCCTTGAGTGCGCATGGAAACAATTTCGCGCGCAAATGGGGCAAGGGGTGAACGAAAGGTCGGAACATGTCGTGGCAGTGCGGGATAAAAGACGACGCGTCGCCCTTGAAAGTGCAGTGGCATTGCGAGTTTCGGTTTCATGTGGTCTGTTCCATCGAAGACTGTTAAGTTGAAAGAGTTTTGGATCCTTAGAAGTAAGAAGTCGCGGCTTTGGTCCGCGGTGGCGTTTCAGCGCCAACTCCTCCTGGGTGACGTCAATGGCTACAAGCTTTGCTAGCCGCTCTGGGGCACTGACCAGTCGAACTGAGTTGTGCAAACGCAGAACGACACTCTCTGTGATGAACATGTTTGCTCCTACGTGAAGGCGCGTTGAAATCACGCGCCGTGGCTCTTGGAAATGCAGTCGATTGCCGAGCGATGAGCGAGCTAACTTGCAGCCAACTCAGGAAATCAGCGGCAGGGGGCTCGCATCGACGTGCGCATGCAGCAAAGTGCTGGCATCTCAAGCTCGATGCGAGCGTTCCTCGACCTCAGGGTGATTGACTTCAGCTCACGGCTGTACCGTGGCAGCAACGCGCCTTGCGGCAGAGTCGAAATGGCGATCCTCTCGGAAAGAAGAACGCCGCACCAGTCAGGGATCTCAAAATCCCGTCGGGTGCAGACTCAACCAGCGCGTAAAACTCTTAGTGCTAGGAGGAGGGCTCTAGCTGGCCCGGTCGTCACGACCAACACACCGCGCAGTGGCGGCGCCTCGAAAACGAAATTAGTGTTGCACGTTCGCCGTGATTGCGCAACGGGTAAAGGCCGACAATGTTGCGGCCAATTCCGGGTGGGTCAGCCCAGTGTTCAGTCTCGCATCGCGTCCGGCACAGTCAAAGAAAGTTGACGTAGCCTTGCGTAGCCAAGAGGTCAGTTGACACGATAGGAACGCAATTGCACGCGCCATGTTGACGTCCGGGAAGCAGATCCGATTCACGATTGACGAGGTAGAAAGTGCTCGGCAGCTGGGCATCGACCTTGCGAGCGTGCGCACGACAATGCAGTACTCGGACGCCATAGTTCGCTTGATAGGTGAACTCGAAGCTAATCGCCCTGAGCTACTCGAGAAGATCGCCCGAGCGTTGGCCGATAAGACAGGAAGACCACTGCCGGCCAAGTTGTGGCGTGTTCGATAGCCGGCCGGTCTTGCTCCGATGGGGATTTTTCCACCTCAGCGGGCACGAAGGTACGTGACCTTGTGGGCGGGCCCGGAGGACTCCGCCGCTCCTCGGTGGCGAAAGAGTTGGTCTTCGGCCTGATGAGGTCGGAAACCTACCTGTAGCTTGTGTGATCAAAAGGCGCCTAGCGGCGTCGCGAAGTCAGGTTCTGTGCAGTGTGTGAGTTTCGCTGTTTAAGCCAGAAGTAGCCGGCCGTCACAATGATGCCCAGTCCCACGACACCCCAGAAGCCGGCAAAGCCGACGAGAGCGTATTCGCCTGGCGATAAGTTGCTCATGATGAAAGCTCGTATGTCAAAGGACCGTCGCAATGATGCCGAGTCCGACCAGCCCCCAGATTCCAAAGAACCTCATGATGAGGCAATCCTTCGAGGTCAACGGTTCGATCATGACGGTCTGGGTGGAATTCAATCCCACGTTACTCAGTCAGGGTAGTTCACACAAGAGTTCATGGCGCCGCCGGTCGCTCTCGTCTGACGGCATGACCGTGCATGCAATCCCGCCTTACGATCTGGCGAACCGCAGAAGTGGCGCGTAGTCGCGGGCATCGGCAGCCCGTAGGGCTCGCAGGTATGCAATTCTCGCCTCCCCGTTCGTCAACAAATTCGACTGTCCCCAGCTGAAGGAAGCCCTGCCGAGGCGGGTGATCAGTAGGTCGGCGATCAGCCGCGAGTGCCGCCCATTGCCATTTGCGAACGGATGAATGGCGACCATGCGATGGCTGAAGCGCACGGCGGCTTCGTCAGGTTCATATGCTGACTGTTCAATCCAACATTGAGCATCACGCAGGAGGTCGACCACCTTCACAGCGATCTGCGCGGGATCACAACCGATATTCTTCTCGGTTGTTCTGTAGCTGCCAGCCCATCTCCAGGTCGCGTCGAACATGTGCCGATGCAGGTCCATCACAAACACTTCGGTCAGCACTTCCCTGCGTGAAGACCGCGCCCAGTCGAGGGCAGCCAGGATGTTCGTCTGTTCCCACTCGTTCAGTTCTTTCTGCGTCGTAATGTGAATAGGAATGAGGCCAACTGACTCATCGTGGTCCAGGGGCGTCGCGCCTTCGGGCAAGTGTTCCGGCACGGATTCCTCAGTCATTCCAGAGCACGGATCGACGCTTCTTGAGAAGATCCGCCTTCAGCGATGCGATCTGCCGTTCTACGAACTGCGGGTCGGTGCCTTGTGCTTCGAGGGTCATGGTGTGGGCGACCCTGCCAACGCGCTGTCTGGCCAGTACTTCTGCGCGTTGTTCGACGCGTTGCCGGAGCGACCCGCGCGGGATCAGCACGTAGCGCATGTCGCAGCCCAGTGCATTGGCAAATCGCCGCAGCTGGGTGAGCGTGATTGTGCCTTCGGCCTCGGAAGCCTCGGCCGCGACGACCGATGGCGAGGTGATTCCGAGCTTGCGGCCGAGTTGGCGGGTCGTAATTCCGAGCGCTGTTCGGATCGGCTTCAACCAGCCGGAAGGGGGCACGGCAGGCAGTGGAGCGTCGATCAAGGCGCGATCGAGTTGAGACAGGCGAAGGTCGAAGTGTTCCATGGGATTATTGATAGAGTAAAAGCTAGCGGACAGTAACATACTGATAGAGTAAAAACTAGCAAATAATGTAACGCAGATCGATTAAAAGCTAGCAAACAAGCCAGACCGCTAGAGCATCACCTAGCAATCAAAAGAGAGTTTATGTCCATGCTGCGTCCTGGACCTGCCGGCTTGGCCCCGTCGGAGCCGCTGCCTAATCGCCCGATGACTGAACCTTCCTCGTTTCGTTGGGATCACGCGAGCGTCTACGACCGGGCGTTTTCCAGAGCCGTTAGTGCTGGGGCCCCACCAAGGGACGCTGCGGCCGCAGTTGCAAACCTGTACCTGGATCAGCAACCGCGATTGACCTGCCCCATCGGGCGAACCAACCGAAGGTCAATGGCGGTGCGCGCGTGGGCGCAGAGAGTCAATGAGCCTGACGGTCAGAACGATGAGTGGTGGAAGACCCACCTGGCCTCACTGGGCACAGGAAGCGCACAGAGTGGGTACCGGCCCAAAAATGACAAGGGCTTCCGTTTGGAAGCCCTTGATTCTTCTGGTTGCGGGGGAAGGATTTGAACCTTCGACCTTCGGGTTATGAGCCCGACGAGCTGCCAGACTGCTCCACCCCGCGGCAACTTGATGACAGCCCGCAACTATACAGGAAGTCGGTTCGGCCTTTGTGCTCCGGCTAGCGCAGCCAAGAAAAAGGGCCCGGATAAACCGGGCCCTTGGTCCCCTGCCTTGACCTTAGGTCACTGACGCCGGCGACGACGCGCGCCGCCGAGAGCCAGCAATGCCAGGCCGGCCAGAGCCAGCGAACCAGGCTCCGGAACGGTCGTGCGGATCCACTCGAAGTAGGACGCCAGCAGGATGCCGCCGCCGAGATCACCAAAGTCGCCGTTTGTACGATCGCACGATGCTGCTGGAGGCGTCGCGTCGCAGCCGTCGCCCCACCAGACATTGCCGCCGAACGTGTTGTTGGCCACGAGGATGTAGTTGCCGTTTGCATCCTTGATAAATGACGGCCCGCCGGAGTCGCCACCGCCGAGGTGACCTTCGACGGCGTTGCCGAGTTGCGCCGAGCAAACGCCGAAGGCCTCGCAGAAGAAGTCGCGGTTCACGGCGTTCTTCGTGCCGTCGAAGTCGTAGTACCAGACTTCCGCCGGACCGTTCGGATCGTTGCCGCCTTCGTCGTCGGTGTCGGTCAGGTCATAGACATTGGCGCCCTTGCGCTTGACGAAGAAGCTCGGGGAGACGGTGTAGCCATTGATGCCGTCGCCGCTGGTGCCGTAACCGACCATCTCGAATGTCGAGCCTTCCGCGGGTGCGTACGGCGGAGAGCGCGTACTTTGTCACCGTATCCGGGACCGCGCGCACCAGTTCAACGATGGCAATGTCATCGTTCAGGCACACATCGGGGCCGAACACGACCGAACTGCCACCGCTCGCGCTGCAATTGGCGAATCCGTCGTAGTTCGGATTCATCGTGACCTTCTTCGCGACGTACAGGTCAGTAGCAGCGGTGAACGGATCCTGGTCGTTCAGGACGATGCGAACATCGTTGCCCGGCTTCGTGATGTCAATCACGCTGCCATTGCCGTTGGTGTCGACACAGTGGGCTGCCGTGAGCACGTGCGTCGGCGTGATCATCGCGCCAGAACAGATGAAGCTCAGGCCGTCATAGCGAATATTGATACTGACAACGCCGTTGAATGGGGATGTCGGTACGTTGGGGTCGACGCGGTTGGCCGGCGAATCCGGGGGCCCGCCCGATACCATCAGGGCTTGCGGGCCGTCGACTACCGGCGCAGCAAGGCTATCCACCGCCACCAACATGGTTCCGACCAGCAAGGCAATCGGCGCAATCGAACTCAGTCTCATCCTTTTCCCCCGAAGATTCGCCTATCGATGGCGATAGAAGCGGGAAAGCAATCTGTGTTCCATGCGCCCGGGGACTTCCAAGTCACTGATCCGACAGGCGTGCATCTCGACCTCGGGTGATCGGATCCAAAACCCTGTAAGAATCTTCGACATGAACCGAGGTGTTCCGCTGCGACGCAGCGAGGTCCGGAGCGGGCGTTCCGTTTATTGCCCAATGCAGCCAGGGGACAGACTGCTACGCTGCCCGCCGCCTCACGAAGCCGTGACGTGACGCAGTCGTGTCAAGGCTGGGGAACAGAACATCCCGGGCGCAAATCACCAAGACCTCTTCTGCGACAAGGCCTTGCTTGAGCAGTAACTGGATCACAAACCCCGGCGTCTGGTCGTATGGCGTGGCAATGGCTGCCTTCACGGGCCTGGCGCTGCGCCTGCTCGTTCGCTGGCAGCCGGGTGGCAAGCCGGCGATGCTTCTCGCGTTCGCTCTCGCCACGGCGCTTGCGGCCGGCTGGGGCATGCACCTTTGCGGTCTGGTCGACCCTGATCACCTGGGCAGCCGCGTTCACGCTGGATCTGCTTCGGTCGGCGGCAACGTTGGGATTCCTCGTTGCCTTCCTCGGCGTGCGCGACAGTAGCAAGGGAGCGCAGCGCGCCGGTGCGTGGTGGATCGTGATGGCCTGCATCGGTGCCGCGCTGATCATTGTCCAGTGGCTGATCGGTGTACCTCCACCGGCGGGGCTCGAAGCCGAGCGGTTTTCCCACCCCATAGGATTCGCGGCCGCACTTGCCATTGCGATCTTCGGCCTGGTCCTGGTGGAGCAGTGCTATCGGCGGACTCCAGCGACAGCCCGGTGGCATGTCCGGCCACTTCTGCTCGGCTTCGCCGGATTGCTGGCCTATGACCTTGTCCTCTACTCGGATGCGCTGCTTTTTCGAGCGCTTGATGCTGATCTGTGGGCAGCGCGTGGCTTCGCGCAGGCGATAACGGTTCCCCTCTTCGTCTTGACGCTGGACCGCACCCATAACTGGTCGTTCGAGTTGTCCGTCTCGCGTGGCGTGCTGGTAGGGTCGACCGCACTGGCTGCGTCCGGCGCGTATCTGATGGTGATGGCGGGCGCCGGATTCATCCTGCGCTTTGCCGGCGGCTCCTGGGGGCGCGCACTCGAGGCGGCGCTGGTCTTCGCGGCACTGCTGCTGCTGGTGATGGTCGGACTGTCCGCGACTTTCCGCGCGAAGGTCCGAGTATTCGTGGCGAAGCACTTCTTCACTTATCGCTACGACTACCGGCAGGAGTGGCTGAAGTTCACGAACACCCTGACGTCCATGACTGCCGCGCAGCCCTGGGCGGCTTGCATACAGGCGTTGGGCGACCTCGTCGAGAGTCCAGGCGGCGCGCTGTGGCTCAAGAACAGTGCGGGACAGTATCGCCAGGTGGCACGCGTGTCACTGCCGACGATCGAGGATGTCGAGACGGAGTCGGCGCCGTTCCCGTCGTTCCTGCGGCGCACCGGCTGGGTGCTGGAGATCAGCGATGTGCTCCTTCGTCCAACCACCTACGACAACGTTGTCGTGCCCGCGTCCATTGCCAATCTGCCCGACGCCTGGTTGATCGTTCCTCTGCAGACCGCCGACGAACTGGTCGGCTATGTCGTTCTGACCAGCCCGCGCGTCCAGATCGAGATTGACTGGGAAGTGCGGGATCTACTGAAGACTGCCGGTCGCCAGGCCGCAAGTTACCTGGCGTATGCGATGGCAACCGAGGCGCTGCTCGAAGCCCGCAAGTTCGATGCCTTTCACCGGCTGTCGACGTTTGTCGTGCACGACCTGAAGAACCTGATTGCACAACTGCAACTGCTGCTCTCCAACGTCGAACGACATCGGGATAATCCGGATTTCCAGCGAGACATGCTGCGCACGATCGAACACGTTGTCGGCCGCATGCACCAGTTGATGCTGCAGCTGCGCCCTGACCGTACCGGAGGTGACCGTCCGAACCCGATCGATGTGGCGGCCGTGGCGAAACGGGTTCAGGCGCTGCGCACGGCGGGCCGGGCCGGACTGACGCTTGAAGTGGCTGACGGTATCCTCGCGTGGGCTCACGAGGACCGGCTCGAACGCGTGCTGGCACATCTGGTGCAGAACGCCTTCGATGCGTCGGGTCGCGAGCCGGAGGTGCGATTGCGTGGCGAGCGCATCGGCGACGAAGTGTTGATCGAGGTCAGTGACCGTGGATCCGGAATGACTGCAGAGTTCATGCGTGAGCGATTGTTCAAGCCATTCCAGTCGACGAAAGACACCGGCATGGGCATAGGCGCCTTCGAGTGCCAGCAGTACGTGCAGCAGGTCGGCGGCAGCATCGACGTGCAGAGCGAGCCTGACGTCGGGACGAGCGTGCGGGTGAGGCTGCGCGCCGTCGCCGAGTCGCCGTCGGCGGAGGGAGCGATGGCATGACCGACGAGCGACGGTCCCTGCTGGTCGTGGAGGACGACCCTGCGCTGCAACTGCAGATGAAGTGGGCGTTCGACGGTTACGACGTCGCGGTGGCGTCCGATCGCGAAGAGGCGATCGCGCAGCTGCGGCGCGTCGAACCCGCGGTCGTGACACTGGACCTCGGGACTTCCGCCGGAGACCGGCGGCGTCGGCGAAGGATTCCGGACGCTGGAGCAGATCCTCGAGCTCGCGCCCGACACCAAGGTCATCGTCGTGACCGGTCAGAACGACAGCGCCAATGCGCGTCGTGCGGTGGCGCTCGGCGCGCACGATTTCTTTGCCAAGCCGTTCGATGCGGGCGTGGTATCGCTGATCATCGACCGGGCCTTCCGCATGCACGACCTGCAGCTGGAGAATCGCCGCCTGCTGGCGGCGCGCGCCAGCGGCGTGGGCGGGCTCACCACCGGCGCGCCGGAGATGCTGGAAGTCTGCCGCATGATCGAAAAGGTGGCGTCGACCGACGCGACCGTGCTGCTGCTGGGCGAGTCCGGCACCGGCAAGGAGTTGCTGGCGCGTGCGCTGCACGAGTCATCCGCACGCAGCAAGAACCGCTTCGTTGCCATCAACTGCGCCGCGATCCCGGACACGCTGCTCGAGAGCGAACTGTTCGGCTACGAGCGCGGCGCGTTCACCGGGGCCAACAAGCAGACGCCGGGCCGGATCGAGACGGCGAACCGCGGAACACTCTTCCTCGACGAGATCGGCGACCTGCCGGCGTCGCTGCAGGCCAAGCTGCTGCGCTTCCTGCAGGAGCGGACGGTCGAGCGGCTGGGCGGGCGCGAGGAGATCCCGGTCGACGTGCGCATCGTCTGCGCCACGCACCAGAACCTGCGCGAACGCATTGCGGCCGGTTCGTTCCGGGAAGACCTGTTCTACCGCCTGGCCGAGATCGTCGTCACGGTGCCGCCGCTGCGCGACCGGCCGGGCGACGCCGTGCTGCTGGCGCACGCCCTGGTGCGGCGGTTCGCCGACGAGCAGAAGCGCGGCCGCCTCGGCATCAGCGACGAGGCGCTCGAAGTGATCGAGCGGCACCGCTGGCCGGGCAACGTGCGCGAACTCGAGAACGTCATCAAGCGTGCGGTGATACTTACCGAAGGTGCGGTGATCCAGGCCCGCGATCTCGGCATGGACACGCCGACGACCGCAGACGTCCCGCTGAACCTGCGCGAGGCGCGCGACGGAGCCGAGCGGCGCGAGGTCGCACGCGCACTGGCTCGGGCCAACGGCAATCTGTCCAAGGCCGCCGACCTGCTCGGCGTCAGCCGGCCAACACTGTACGACCTGCTCAACCGATTCGGCCTGCGCAAGCATGAGTGACCAGAGGTGATACGCATGATCTACAAGCGACACTCAGTGTCGAAAGTGCTGCGAGGGTTCGTGCTGGCCGCGGCGCTGGGTGCCGCGCTGACTGCCTGCCGCAACGAAAGCTCCGGCGACCTGATCCGGTCTGCGCGCGAGTATCAGGCCAAGGGGAATCATTCGGCCGCGATCATCCAGCTCAAGAACGCTGTCCAGAAGCAGCCAGAAAACGGTGAGGCGCGACTGCTGCTCGGCCAGTCCACCCTGGCCGTCGGTGACCCGGCGACGGCGGAGAAGGAGTTTCGCAGGGCAGCGGAGTATGGCCAGCCACCCTCGGTTGTCGCGCCGTGGATCGCGCAGGCAATGCTCGGCAACGGCGAAACCGACAAGGTCGTTGCTGAGTTTGGAAAGACGACACTGGATAACCCGAAGGCCGAGGCGGCGCTGCGCGTCGCGGTCGGGCAGGCGCAGTTGCGCATGCGCAGGCTCGACGATGCGGGCGCCTCATTTGCCGCGGCGCTGGCCAGCGATCCGTCCAATGTCGACGCGCAATTGGGCCAGGCCCGTCTGGCCGGCGTCAGCGGCAAGATCGACGAGGCTGTTGCGGCGGTCGACCAGATCGTCGCAAGCAATCCCCAGTCGTCCGAAGCGCTGCTGCTTCAAGGCTCCTTAAGACTCGCGCGCGGCGACCGCAGCGGCGCTCGCTCCTCGCTAGAGCAGGCGGTTGTGCTGGACCCGTCGATGGCACAGGCGCGGATGGAACTGATCTCGTTGCTGATCGCCGATGGCCAGTTCGACGCTGCAAGCGCGCAGGTCGCCGACGCGCGCAAGGTGCGGGGCGGTGACCTGCGACTGCTGTACTTCGAGGCCTTGATTGCGTACGAGAAGAAGGACATGGCGAAGGCGCGTGAACTGTCGCAACAGCTGCATCAAGCGCGCGCCGGAGCACGTGCCTTCGCTCGTGCTGGCCGGCGCAGTCGAGTTTCAGGAAAAGCAGCTGACGATGGCCGAGAGTCACCTGCAGAAGGCCGTGCTGCTGGCGCCGCGGCATGAAGGTGCTCGCGAGTTGCTGGTACGGATCTACATGGCCTCGAACCAGCCGGCACGGGCACTCGAGGCGATCCAGCCTCTGGTCGCGTCGGGCACGCGCATCGATGCGGCGACGATGATGCTGGCCGGTGAGACCTACCTCGCCAATGGCGACCTCAAGCAGGCGGCCAGCTACTTCTCGGCGGCCACGCAGTCGAAGCCTCAGGAGACCGCGGCACGGATCCGCCTTGGCCAGATTGCCATGCTCAGCGGCGACCCGGATCGGGGAATCCGCGAGCTCGAGGCGGCGACCGACGCCGAGGGCGCGCCGATGCAGGCCGACATGGCCCTGATCGCCGGCTACATGCGGCGCGGCGAGAGTGCCAAGGCCCTTGCCGTCGCGCAGGCACTGGCGAAGAAGCGGCCCACGGATCCGGTCGTGCATCAGATCCTGGGCTCGGTGCACGTCGCGCGCAAGGAGACGGCGGCGGCGCGCGCGGCCTACGCGCGGGCGCTCGAACTCAATCCGACCTACCTGCCGGCGGTTGCGGGTCTTGCTCGCCTCGACCTGGCAGAGAAGAAGCCGGCTGACGCGCGGGCGCGGTTCGAGGCGGTCGTCGCCAAGGAACCCAACAACGAACTGGCCCTGCTGGGCCTGGCGGAAGTCCTTGCCAACACGCAAGCGCCGCCGAAGGAGATTGCTGCCATCCTGCAGCGTGCGGTCGCGGCCAAGCCGCAGTCGGCCACGGCGCGGCTCGCGCTGATCCGGCTGCACCTGCAGGAAAAGGACACGCGCGCGGCGTTGGCGGCTGCGCAGGAGGCGTCGGTCGCGCTGCCGAACGACCTGCGCATCCTCGATGCGCTTGGCCGCGCGCAACTCGCGGCCGGCGAAACAAATCAGGCGATCGAGACTTTCAATCGCCTGGCGGCGGCGCAGCCGGATTCGACGGTGCCACTGACCCGGCTTGCCGCGGTCTACGGCAGCCGCAAGGAACCGGAGAAGGCCATCGAGGTTCTGCAGCGGGCGCAGAAGATCGCGCCGGCCGATCCGGCCATCACTCGTGATCTGGTCCTCGGCTACCTGATGGCCGGCAAGGTCGACGACGCGTTCAAGCAGGCGCGTGCCTTGCAGGTCGCAGCGCCGAAGTCATCCACCGGATTCCTGCTCGAAGGGGACATCTACGCGACGACCAAGCAGTGGGCGCCGGCCGAACGCGCGTATCGGGAAGCGCTGAAGGCCGACCCCGCGTCGGAACTCAGCGCGCTGAAGCTGCACGGCGTGCTGCTGGCGAGCGGCAAGAAGGCCGAGGCCGACGCCGCGGCGCGCAAGTGGCTGGCCGATCATCCGAACGACACGGCCTATCGCATGTACCTCGCCGAGCAGGCGCTGCGGTCGCGCGACTTCAAGGGTGCGGTCGCGCACTACCAGGTCGTCGTGACGCAGCAGCCGGAAAATGTCGCGGCGTTGAACAACCTGGCGTGGGCCGCCGGACAGTTGGGCGATCCGAAGGCGATCGGGTATGCGGAGCGCGCGCTCAAGATCGCTCCGGACAGTCCGCTGGTGCTCGACACGATCGGCGTGCTGCTGGTGGCCTCGGGCGATGCGAACAAAGGGCTGGAGTACCTGACCCGCGCCGTGACGCTCGCGCCGGACCGCAACGACATCCGCTTGAACTACGCGAAGGCGCTGATGAAGGCCGGCAAGTCCGAGCAGGCACGCAAGGAACTGACGCAGCTGGAGGGAGTGACCCAGGACTTCAGCGGCAAGGCGGAGATACCGGCCCTGCTGAAGCAGCTGCAGTGACCGATTGAAACTGGAAGCACGAGGGAGCAGGCGTTGGAAACAGCAGTCATCGGAGTGGTGGGGCTGGGCTATGTCGGGTTGCCGCTGGCGGTGGAGTTCGGCAAGAAGGTGCGCACGATCGGTTTCGATCTGTCGCAGGCGAAGATCGATGCCTATCGCCGGCATGTCGACCCGACCGGCGAGGTCAGCCCTGAGGACCTGAAGGCCGCGAGCCGGCTCGAGGTCACGACCGACGCCAGCCGCCTGAAGGAGGCCGACGTCGTCATCGTCGCGGTGCCGACGCCGATCGACGAGGCGCACCAGCCGGACTTCTCACCGCTGGTCGGCGCCAGCATCTCGGTCGGACGCCATCTGAAGAAGGGCGCCACCGTCGTCTACGAATCGACCGTGTATCCCGGCGCGACCGAGGAGGTGTGCATTCCGCTGCTCGAGCGGGAGTCGGGCCTGAAATGGAAGAAGGACTTCTTCGTCGGCTATTCACCCGAGCGCATCAATCCAGGTGACCGCGAACACACGCTGACGCGCATCGTCAAGGTCGTCTCCGGCGATACGCCGGAAACGCTCGATCGCGTGGCCAGGACCTACGAGCTCGTGATCACGGCCGGTGTGCACCGGGCCTCGAGCATCGCGGTCGCGGAGGCCGCCAAGGTGATCGAGAACACGCAGCGCGACCTGAACATCGCGCTGATGAACGAACTCGCGCTGATCTTCCACAAGATCGGCATCGACACGCTCGAAGTGCTGCAGGCCGCCGGCACGAAGTGGAACTTCCTGCCGTTCCGTCCCGGCCTCGTCGGCGGCCACTGCATCGGCGTCGATCCGTACTACCTGACGCACAAGGCCGACAAGCTCGGCTATCACCCGCAGGTGATCCTCGCGGGCCGACGCATCAACGACGGCATGGGCAAGTACGTCGCCGAACAGACCGTGAAGAATCTGATCCGGGGCGGCAGCAGCGTGAAGGGCGCGAAGGTCGCCGTGCTCGGCCTCACGTTCAAGGAGAACTGCCCCGACCTGCGCAACTCGCGGGTGATCGACATCATCCGCGAGCTGGAGTCCTACGGCGTCGAGGTCAGCGTGCACGATCCACTGGCCGACGCCGCGGAGGCGATGCACGAGTACGGCGTCACGCTGCAGTCGTGGGACGCGCTGCCGCGCGCTGACGCGATCGTGCTTGCCGTGGCCCATGAGGAGTTCAAGCGCCGCTCGGTCGACGGGCTGATGGACAAGCTGCAGCCGGGCGGCCTCGTCGTCGACGTCAAGTGCCAGCTGGATGCGTCGAAGCTGCGCGCGAAGGGCATGTCGGTATGGCGCCTCTAGGCCTGGACGAACTCGAGTCCGGTCTGCGTGACGCGCCGCGCCGCTGGCTGGTGACGGGCGGAGCCGGATTCATCGGCTCGCATCTGCTGCAGGCGCTGCTCGAGCGCGGCCAGCAGGTCGTGGTGCTCGACAACTTTGCGACGGGCCATCGTTCCAACCTGGACGAAGTTCATGGGGCGGTCGGCGAGATGGCCTGGGCCCGTGCCCGGGTCGTCGAGGGCGACATCCGCGACCTCGACACGTGCCGGCAGGCGTGCGCCGGCGTCGACTTCGTGCTGCATCAGGCCGCACTCGGCTCCGTCCCGCGCTCGCTGGCGGATCCGCTGACGACCCACGCGGCCAATGCGACGGGCTTCATCAACATGCTCGTCGCCGCGCGGGACGCGGGCGTCGCGCGCTTCGTATACGCGGCATCGAGTTCCACCTACGGCGACCACCCGGGCCTGCCCAAGGTCGAGGACGCCATCGGCCGGCCGCTGTCGCCCTACGCGGTGACCAAGTTGCTGAACGAGCTGTATGCCGATGTCTTCGCCCGCTGCTACGGGCTCGCAACGATCGGGTTGCGCTACTTCAACGTGTTCGGTCCGCGCCAGGACCCGGAGGGCCCGTACGCCGCCGTCATTCCGACCTGGGCACGCGAAATGCTCGCGGGCACGGACCTGCGTGATCAACGGCGACGGCGAGACCTCGCGCGATTTTTGCTATGTGGCGAACGCGGTGCAGGCCAACATCCGCGCGGCGCTGGTGACCGATCCCGGCGCGATGAATCAGGTCTACAACGTGGCGGCCGGACAACGGACCACGCTCAACATGCTGCATGCGCTGCTCGGCGACGCGCTGCGCAGGACCCGGCGCGACCTCGCCGTCGCTGCGCCGCATCACGCCGACTTCCGGCCGGGCGATGTGCGCCATTCGCTGGCCGACATCGGCAAGGCGGCACGACTGCTCGGCTACCGGCCGACGCACGACCTGGGCGCGGGACTGGTGGCGGCGGCCCCGTGGTACGTCCAGCGCTTTCAGTCGTCCCCTGCCGCAGCTCGCCGCTCCGGGTGATCGGGCATGTGCAGCCTGAGCCATGGCGTCGGCCCGAACGCGCTTCGCTGCGCGGGAATGCATCGTGGGCGTAAGCCGACGAGTCGCGCTGGGCCGGATCCTCCTGGCTGCGGTGGCGGCGGCGGCTGTCGGGCCGTCTGCGCCCAGATCCCAGCAGGCGACGATCGAGCGCGTCAAGTCATCGGTCGTTGCGATCGGCACCTTCCAGAGCACCCGCGTGCCGCAGTTCCGCTTTTTCGGCACGGGTTTCGTGGTCGGCGACGGCACGCTGGCCGCGACAAATGCCCATGTGATTCCGACGTCGCTCGAACCGGGTGCCGACCCGGAGCTACTGGTGGCGTTGCTGCCGGGCAACGAGCCTTCGCGCGTCGGCGTCCGCAAGCTGACCCGGGTCGCCATCGACGCCGAACACGATCTCGCGTTGATGAAGATGGACGGACCGGCGATGCGGCCGCTCAGTCTGCGCGACTCGGCGACCGTGGCCGAGGGCGACAGCCTGCTGTTCACCGGGTTCCCGATCGGAGGCGTGCTTGGGCTGTTCCCGGCCACCCACCGGGCGATGATCGCTGCCATCGCACCGGTCGCCATCCCGTCTGCCAGCGGCCAGAAGCTCGACCCGAAGTCGGTGCGCCGGCTGCGGGACGCGGCGTTCTCGGTGTTCCAGCTCGACGCCACGGCGTTTCCGGGCAACAGCGGCAGTCCGCTGTACGACCCGGCCACCGGCGAAGTCGTCGGCATCCTGAACATGGTGTTCGTCAAGGCAACCAAGGAGTCGGCACTGACGCAGCCGTCGGGAATCAGCTACGCCATCCCTTCGCGGTTCCTGATCGAGCTGCTGGCTCGTCCCACGGTCGTGAGCCTTTCCGCCGGCCACACGCCGGCCGATTCCATTCCGTGGAAATCCCGGTGGCAGCGTGTGCAGCCAAGCCGACGGATAGCCATTGCTTGCGTGTCGAGTCTTGTATAGGCTCACATCCCGCTTGGAAGAATCTGCACTCGGGGAGGAACGCCACACAGAACAGGATCGCACGGAGCGGACCCACCACCGCCCCCATCCGAGCAGCGTTCGCTGCACGTTCACCGACTGATCTGTCAAGAGGAATAGGCCACACGCCCGGAGCGACGGCTCAGGCTGGTCAGGAGCGTTTTCCTCTCTGAAACTGCATAGGCGGCGCGCAAGGACAGGGCGAAATCGCTTCCGATGCTGTCGCACACCTGACATTTCGATCATCCAGAGTACGACCACTAAAGACCCGCCCGACGCTTAGGCGCGCAAGGGGGCAAAAGGAAGGAACTGCTGTGATCAGTATCTCGCGCCGCCCGCTGTCGGTTGCATCGTTTGCCGACATGGGCTTGTTTGCCGCCTTCTGCATCGGTTCGATGCTGCTGGCGGTGTTCATGCAGCTCGGACCCTACGGGGTCAGTGCTGAGCTCGACCCTGCTTCCGTCGCATCGCGTTTGCCGCGATCACGTCGGCTGTCGGAACGATGTTCGGCCTGTTCCGCACCGGCGAACGCAAGTCGCTCAGCAGTCGTCGTGACGCGCACGATGCTGGCGCTGTCTGTGGGCGTGCCCATCTGCTATGCGCTGTTCAGCGTGCTGCCCGACAGCAGCGCGCCGCGCGCGGTGCTGCCGTACGCGGCCTTGTTCACGCTGGCCGCGGTCATCCTCGTTCGCCCGTTGCTGGTGGCTGCCGTCGCCACCAGTGTCGGCACGCGCCGCATCCTGATCGTCGGCACCGGACCCGAGGCGCTGGCGGTCGAGGAGATCATCGAGAGCCAGGGACCGCGGCGTGCCGTCGTCGTGGGCTTCTATCCCGCCGGCGCTCCGGACGAGCAGCAGGGCAACGGCCGGCCGGTCGCGCGCCGACGTTTCCGTCGAGCCTGAAGCTGCAGGCGATCGTCGAGCGCTTCCGGGTCGACGAAGTCATCGTCGCCGCGCGCGAGCAGCGCGGCGGCGCGATGCCCGTGGATGACCTGCTGGAGTGCCGCGTGGGCGGCGTCCCGGTTTCGCGACCTCTCGGCGTTTTACGAACGCGTGCGCGGCGAAGTGCCGGTCGACTCGCTGAAGGCCAGCTGGCTGATCTATGGCGCCGGATTTGTCCAGAACCCGCTGCGCACGCTGGTCAAGCGCATCTTCGACGTCGTTGCGGCGATGGTCCTGCTGCTGCTGGCGCTGCCGGTGCTGGTGCTCTGCGATGCTCGCCATCTTTATCGAGAGCGGGGCGCCGGTGATCTTCACGCAGGAGCGTGTCGGCCGCGGCGGACGCATCTTCCGCTGCCTGAAGCTGCGCACGATGCGCGTCGATGCCGAGAAGGACGGCGTCGCGCGCTGGGCCACGCGCGAAGGATCGCGCGCGTGACCACGAGTCGGTCGCATCCTGCGCAAGCTGCGTGTCGACGAGTTGCCGCAACTGATCAATGTGCTGAACGGCGACATGAGCCTGGTCGGACCGCGGCCGGAGCGGCCCGAGCTTCGTCGAGCAGTTGCGCGAAGAGATTCGCTTCTACGACGTGCGCCACAGCATCAAGCCGGGCGTCACCGGCTGGGCGCAGATCCGGTTTCCCTACGGGGCGTCGGTGCAGGACGCCCAGCGCAAGCTGCAGTTCGACTTGTTCTACGTCAAGAACCACTCGCTGGTGCTCGACGTGCTGATCCTGGCGGAGACCGTCCGCGTGGTCCTGTTTGGGGAAGGAGCGCAGTAGCCGCCGGATGGACTGACTCGCGCGGTGTCCCGCGTGCGGGTGCCCCGCAGCACCGAAGCGCTGCCAGAAATTGGGGCGCGCGGGAGCGGTTTTTGCAATGCACCACTCACGTTCAGCGTGTACTAGACTCATACGAGGCACCGGCCGCATGCCGGGCAGTGCCTCGAGCGAAGGATTGATCATTCGGAGGGTCGAGCATATGAGGCAGCCAACGGACATGTTTCGCATCCTGATGCGCGGCGGCACTGGGCCTTGCTCTGTCGGCCTGCTCGTCGCACGAACTATCCGCCGGCACCGACGACGGCGGCGACGTCGGACTACCGTACGTGATCGGGCCGCTCGACATGGTCAACATCGTCGTCTGGCGCAACCCCGAACTTTCGATGTCGGTCCCGGTGCGTCCGGATGGGCGCATCAGCACGCCGCTCGTCGAGGACGTGCCGGCGCTCGGCCGCAATCCGGCCCAACTGGCGCGCGACCTCGAGAAGGCGCTGTCGAAGTACATCCGTGATCCGGTGGTCACGGTGATCGTCAACAACTTCAACGGCCCGACGAGCGAGCAGATCCGCATCATCGGCGAGGCGGCGCGGCCGCAGGCGGTGGCCTACCGGCAGAACATGACGGTGCTCGACGTGATGATCGTGGTCGGCGGACTGACCGACTTCGCCGACGGCAACAAGGCGGTGCTGGTGCGCGGATCGGAGAAGGGCAAGCAGTACAGCGTGCGGCTGGGTGACCTCGTGCGGCGCGGCGACATCTCGGCGAACGTCGACATGCGGCCCGGCGACGTGCTGATCATCCCGCAGAGCTGGTTCTAGTTTCTGGCGCGGCGCCGCCTGACGCAGTGGGCAGGCGTCGGACGGGTCGAACAACAACGCAATCAACCGGAACACGATGGAAGAAGTCATTCACCAGGTGATGACGGCGCTGCGCGGCATGTGGCGCCGGCGCTGGATCGGGCTGGCGGTCGCGTGGGCGGTGGCGGTCATCGGCGCCGATCGTGCTGCTGCGCATTCCGGACCGTTACGAAGCGACGGCGCGCGTCTTCGTCGACACGCAGACCGTGCTCAAGCCGCTGATGTCCGGGCTGGCGGTGCAGCCCAACGTCGACGAACAGATCGGGATGCTGGCGCGCACGCTGATCGCGCGACCCGAACATCGAGAAGATCATGCGCAGCGCCGATCTGGACGTGACGGTCACGACCCAGATCGACAAGGACAAGCTGGTCGACACGCTGATCGAGCGCATCAAGTTCACCGGCAGCGGGCGCGAGAACATCTACAGCATCTCCTACCAGGACGAGAGCCCGGACCGGGCCAAGCGAGTCGTGCAGGACCTGCTGTCGCTGTTCGTCGAGTCCGGCGTCGGCAACAAGCGGCGCGATTCCGAAGGCGCGCGTCGCTTCATCGACGAGCAGATCAAGGGCTACGAGAAGAAGCTCGAGGAGGCCGAGAACCGGGTCAAGGAATTCAAGATCAAGAACCTCGGCTACACCGGAGCGGCCGGGCAGGACTACTTCACGCGCATGAACGCGGCGTCCGGAGGAACTCGCCAAAGGCGCGGCTCGAGCTGCGCGCGGCCGAGGAGTCGCGCGACGCGCTCAAGCGCGAACTGGTCGGCGAGGATCCGGTGATGCTGCCGGACGCCGACGGTCGGCGCGGTCGAATCCGGCCGACCGAGTTCGATGCGCGCATCGCCGACCAGAAGAAGCTGCTGGATGAACTGATGCGACGCTATACGGAGCAGCACCCGGACGTTGTCTCGACCCAGCGGCTGATTGCGCAGCTCGAGGACCAGAAGAAGCAGGAGCTCGATGCGCAGCGCAAGGCGGCTGCGCAGAATCCCGGCAAGTTCTCTCCATCGACCAATCCGGTGTTCCAGAAGATCAAGATCTCGCTCGCCGAGGCCGAAGCCAACGTCGCGGCCCTGCGTGCGCGGGTCGGCGAAAGCGAGGCGCGCCTGGCGCAGCTGAAGGCGGTCGCCGGGCGCGCGCCGCAGATCGAGGCCGAGATGGCGCAGCTGAACCGCGACTACGAGGTGCTGCGCAAGAACTACGAGCAGCTGGTCACGCGCCGCGAGTCGGCGTCGATGGCCGAGGATGTCGACTCGACCGGCACGCATGGCGGACTTCCGCATCATCGATCCGCCGCGCATCTCGCCCAAGGCGGTGTTCCCGAATCGCCTCGCGCTGGTGCCGCTGGTGCTGGCGCTGGCGCTGGCGGCCGGGCTGGCGGTCGCGCTGGCGGTGTCGCAGATCCTGCCGACCTTCCATGATCCCAAGCAGTTGCGCACCACGACCCAGCGCGCCGTGCTGGGCACGATCTCGCTGCAGTCGACGCTGCCGGTGATCCGCCAGCGTCGCATTTCGAACTACGGCGTTTGCCGGTGGATTGGCCAGCCTGCTCGTGCTGTACGGTTCGTGGATCGCCTGGGCTTCCCTCGCGGCCCGCGCCTGAGGAGCAGAGCTTGAGCACGATCGAACAGGCCGCCAAGCGACTCGAGCAACTGCGCCAGGCCGGCGTCGACATGGCCGGCGGCCGCGGGGCAGGCCGGTGAATCCGCGGAGGCCGTGGTCGAAACGGAATCGCTGCCGTTGCGCGTCGCGCAGGGAACTCGAGTCCAACACCGTGGCCGCAGCTCCGTCCGGCGCGAGAACCGCGTCGAGGCACCCGCAGTGGCGAAGCGGCTGCAGCCGCACAACCGCGTCGAGATCGATCTCGCGCGGCTGTCGGCCAACGGCTACATCACGCCGCATGCGCCGCGGTCGCGTCTTGCAGAAGAGTTCCGCGTCATCAAGCGGCCGCTGCTGACGAATGCCCGCGGCAAGTCGGCGGCGCCGGTGCTGAATGCAAACCGCATCATGGTCACGAGCGCGCTGCCGGGCGAGGGCAAGACCTACGTGTCGCTCAACCTGGCGATGAGCCTCGCGATGGAGTTCGACACCAGCGTGCTGCTGGTCGACGCGGATGCCTCGCGCCCGGCGGTACTCGACCGCCTCGGACTGCCGCCGTCGAAGGGCCTGCTCGACCTGCTCGTCGATCCCAAGCTGCCCGTCGAATCGGTGGTGCTGGCGACCAATGTCGATCGCCTCTCGATCCTGCCGGCCGGCACCCAGCAGACCCACGCCACCGAACTGCTCGCCAGCGATGGCATGAGCCGGCTGGTCGAGTACCTTGCTTCCGGCGATCCGGGCCGCATCGTGCTCTTCGATACTCCGCCGTTGCTGGCGGCCTCCGAGTCGCGCGTGCTGGCCGCGCACATGGGACAGGTGATCATGGTGATCGCAGCGGACGACACGCCGCAGGGCTCGGTGACCGAGGCGCTGGCCTCGGTCGAGAACTGCCCGGTGGTGGTGACTCTGCTCAACCAGGTCTCGCCCAGCGACAGCGGCAACTATTACGGTTCGTACGGCTCGTGAGGCGGACGGCGACCCGACCGCAATGCGCCTTCGATCCCACACACGCCGCTTCCGCACCGCTGCCGCTGCGCCACTGACACTCGCCGCGCGTGCTGCTTGCCAGCGTGGGCATTGCGCCGATCGGCGTCGTTCGGGCGCAGGCGACGCCGGGTTATCCGACCGGCTCCGGCATTCCGCTTCCCGGTCCGACGGTGCCCGTCGGGGTTCCGACGGGAACGCCGTCGGGCACGAGTCCGGAGAGCCGCGGTCGCGCGACGTGGCGCGCAGGGCTGGGGGACCGAGGCGAGCGTCACCGGCCAGGCGACGCTGACCAACAATGCCAACTACGGTGAGTCGACGATTCGCGAGGGCGACCTGATCCTCGAACTGATCCCGGCGCTCAGCTTCAATCGCGAGGGGGCGCGGCTGCGCGTCAACGGCACCGTCGCGCTCGACATGCTCGGCTACGTCGACGGCACGCAGGCGAGCAGCATCCTGCCGCAGGTCGACATCCTGGCCAATCTCGAGGCCATCGACAACCTCTTCTTCGTCGACGGCGTCGGTCGTCGCGAGCCAGACCGTCGTAAACCCGTTCCTGCCGCGCGCCGAGTTCTCGTCGACCAACAACCAGTACACCTACGACGCAGGCGCGGCTTGCGCCGTACCTGCAGGGCAACATCGGGCAGAACGTGCAGCTGGCTGATCCGCAGCGACAACTCGTACACCTGGACGTCGCAGACCGACGATCCGCTCGGCAATGCCTACTACGCGCAGACACCTGGCGCAGGTCGTGCGCGATCCGACGCCGTTCGGCCTGACGCTGCGGTCGAGCCAACGACCTGACGCGCATCCAGGACCAGGTCCAGCCGGACCAGACGCTGAACACGGCGCTGGCGATCTTCGACTACGCGTTCACGCCGCAGCTCACGGTCGGCCTGCGTGGCGGCTACGAGAACACGACCTACACGGCGGAGGAAACGGCGGGGCCGATCTACGGCGCCAACATCGCCTGGCGGCCGTCGCCGCTCTCGAGCCTGGTCGGCTACTGGGAGCAGCGCTTCTACGGTCCGAGCTATCAGTTCCAGGCCTCGCACCGGCAGCGCCGGCTGGCGTCGTCGGCCGTCGTTCTATCGGACGATCTACGACCTATCCGCAGGTGCTGTTGCAGATTCCGTCGACCAGCAACGTCTCGGGGCTGCTCGAATGCGATCCTGGTCGCGCGCTTCCCCGATCCGATCGAGCGCGCCAGCGCGGTGCACGGACCTGATCACGCGCCAGGGGCTGCCGGAGTCGCTGCCGGCCGGGGCCTACATCTACAACCAGAGCGCCAACATCCTGACGGGCGGCAAACGTCAACTGGGCGCTGATCGGAGTGCGCAACACGGTCGCGCTGAACCTCTATTACCTGAAGACCGAGCTGCTGCCGGACGCGCGGGTCCCGCCGACCTTTCTCGCGTTCAACAACAACGATCCAGCAGGGCGCGGGCCTGACGCTCAGCCACACGCTGACGCCGGTGATCAACCTGAACGGCACGATTGGCGCGCTACCAGACGCAAGGGATTCGACGCAGACCGAGGGCTGAACACGCGCCAGGACCTGGCGAGCCTGCAGGCCAACTGGCAGCTGTCACCGACGAACACGGTGTTCGTCGGCACGCGCTACCAGTTCCAGACGACAAGCCGATCCGCCGCCGCGTTCTTCGACAGCACCAGCGAAGCAGCCGATCTTCGCCGGCCTGTTCCACCGCCTCTGAGGCACACATGTACGAAGACTTCTACGGCCTGACCGGCAAGCCCTTCCAGCTCAGTCCCGATCCGACCTTCTACTTCGGGAGCAAGGGGCACACGAGCGCGTTTTCGTACCTGAAGTACGGCGTGTACCAGGGCGAGGGATTCCTCGTCATCACCGGCGAGGTCGGGGCGGGCAAGACCACGCTGGTGCGCGCGCTGCTCGAGGAACTCGACGTGCAAGCACGATCGTCGCCGCGCAGATCGTCAGCACGCAGCTCGAGGCCGACGACCTGCTGCGGTCGGTGGCCAAGGCCTTCGGCATCCGGGTGCCGACAGGAGGACAAGGCCAGCCTGCTGGCCTCGATCGAGGCCTTCCTGCTGATGCTGTTCCAGCAGAACAAGCGCGCGCTGCTGATCGTCGACGAGGCGCAGAACCTGAATGCCGGTTCGATCGAGGAACTGCGCATGCTGTCGAACTTCCAGTGCGGCGACCAGGCGCTGCTGCAGAGCTTCCTGGTCGGCCAGCCGGAGCTGCGCAACCTGATGCGTTCGCCGGCGATGGAGCAGTTCCGCCAGCGCGTGATCGCCTCGTACCACCTCGGGCCGCTCGACGAGTCCGAGACGCGCGGCTACATCGAGCACCGGCTGCATCGCGTCGCCTGGAAGGGCAATCCGGAGTTCGAGCCGTCGGCGATCCACGCGATCTACATGGCGACGGGCGGCATTCCGCGCCGCATCAACGCGATGTGCAACCGGCTGATGCTGGCGGGCTTCCTGGCGGGCCAGCACCGCTTCACCGCGGCCGAGGTCAATGCGGTGGCCGCCGAGATCACCGGCGAGATCGGCCCGCAGGCGGTCGCCACGCCGCTGCGCGAGCCGCTGTCCGCGTCCGACGGAGCGGCATCCGGACCTGATCGGCAACGTGCGGCGACTGCTGAGCATGGCCGATCGCGTCGACCGGCTCGAGAAGGACGTCAACGAGCTGCTGAACCTGGTGCGCGTGCTGGTGGAGCCGGAGCGCGCGCTGCCCGAGGACGAGCCGCCGCGGCAGGAGCCACCGAAGCGGCGTCGCAAGTCGACGGGCGCCCGCATGAACCGGTTGCCCATGATGTCGCGGCCGCATTCTGTGCGTCGTCGGCGCGCGGCCGAACTTCATGAAGATGGCGCCGCTGCTGCGCGCGCTTCGCGCGCGCGCGCGATCTGCCGCCGTGCCGTCCTGGTTCACACCGGCCAGCACTACGACGCAGTCGTTGAAGGATCAGCGTGTTCGACGACCTCGAGCTTCCCGAGTCCGGACGTCGACCTGGGGGTCGGCTCGGCTCGCACGCGGGCCAGACGGCGGATGTCATGAAGCGTTCGAGCCGGTGCTCGACCAGTTCGAGCCCTGTCTGCGTCATCGTCGTCGGCGACGTCAACTCGACGCTGGCGTGCAGCCTGGTCGCGGTCAAGAAGGGCGTGCCGGTCGCGCACGTCGAGGCGGGACTGCGGAGCTTCGATCGCAGCGATGCCGGAGGAGGTGAACCGCGTCCTGACGGACCAGATCGCCGACCTGCTGTACACGACGGAACGCAGCGCGCAAGACAACCTGCTGCGCGAAGGAATCTCCGGCGGACCGGGTGCACTTCGTCGGCAACCTGATGATCGACTCGCTCAGGGCGTCGATTCCGAAGGCGAAATCGCGCGGCGAAGTCCTGGAACGCGAAGGACTTGACCCGGAACTTGCGCAGCGGACCGGCCGGATACGGCCTGGTGACGCTGCATCGGCCGTCCAATGTGGATGCGCTGCCAGGACCTGTCAGAATGTGCTCGGAATTCTGCGGACGGTCGCCGAGCGCATCCCGCTCATCTGGCCGATGCATCCTCGCACGCGGGCGAGCATGGACCGGCACGGACTGGCGCATGCGCTGGAGGGCACCGGATTGCGTGCCTTCCGCCGCAGGGCTACCTCGAAATGGTGGGACTGATGCGCGGCGCAGCGATCGCGTTGACGGATTCGGGCGGGGTGCAGGAAGAGACGACGGCGCTGGGCGTTCCGTGCCTGACGCTGCGGGCGAATACCGAGCGGCCGATCACCGAGGAGCAGGGCACGAACACGGTTGTCGGGACGGATCGGGACCGTGTGCATCGCGGCGGTCGACTCTGTTGTTGAGCGGCGGCGGCAAGCGAGGTCGTGTACCCGAGGGCTGGGACGGCCATGCGCGGAGCGCATCGCGGAACACCTGTCGCGCTGGCTGGCGGCGCAGACGCAGAATTTCGACAGGCTGCCTGATGAATCGTCCGCTCGTTGAGCATCGCATCTGCAATGCGCTGACGATCGACGTCGAGGACTACTTCCAGGTCTCGGCGCTTGCGCCGCACATCGAGCGGCGTCGTGGGACACGATGCCGTGCCGCGTCGAGCGCAACGTCGGCCGCCTGCTGGCGCTGTTGTCGCGACAGCGAGTCGCGCGCGACCTTCTTCACGCTCGGCTGGATCGCCGAGCGCTATCCGGCGCTGGTGCGCGAGATCGTGGCGCAGGGCCATGAACTGGCGAGCCACGGCCAGTCGCACCTGCGCGCGAGCGAGCAGTCGCGCGCGGAGTTCCGCTCCGACGTCGAGGGCGCGCGCAAGAAGCTCGAGGACATCGGCGGCGTCGCCGTCCGCGGCTACCGCGCGCCCAGCTTCTCGATCGGGCACGCGAACCTGTGGGCGTTCGACTGCATCGCCGAGGCCGGCTACGCGTACAGCTCGAGCGTCTATCCGGTGCGGCACGATCACTACGGCATGCCCGATGCACCGCGCTTTGCCTATCGCACGCACAACGGGCTGCTCGAGACTGCCGATCACGACGACGCGCGTGTTCGCGCGCAACCTGCCCGCCGGCGGTGGCGGCTACTTCCGCCTGCTGCCGTACCGCGCCTCGCGCTGGGCCATCGAACGCGTCAACCGCGTCGACCGGCAGCCGGCGATCTTCTACTTCCATCCGTGGGAGATCGACCCGCACCAGCCGCGCATCGCGGGCGTCAGCGCGAAGACCCGCTTCCGCCACTACCTGAATCTCGACCGCACCGAGTCGCGTCTGGACCGGCTTCTGTCCGACTTCCGCTGGGACCGCATCGACCGCGTGTTCGAGATCGACGCGGCGTGAAGCCCGTCGACCTGCCGCGTCGACGCGCAGGCGACCGCCGTCGGTGCGTCCGTACCGCGAGGGCGATCGGGCAGGCCTGGTCGGCGTTCGTCGACGAGCTGCCCCGAGGCGACGTTCTTCCATCGCATCGAGTGGCGCGACCTGATCGAGGACGTCTTTCGCCATCGCACGCACTACCTCGTGGCCGAGCGGGGCGGGCGAGCTCGTCGGCGTGCTGCCGCTGGCGCGCGTGAAGAGCCTGCTGTTCGGCGACTGCGCTGGTGTCGCTGCCGTTCGCGGTCTACGGCGGCGCGGCCGTCGCCGACGAGCCGCGCGCGCGGCGCCTGCACCGCGCGGCGAGCGATCTGGCGCGCGAGCTCGGCGTGCAGCACCTCGAACTGCGCAATCGCGCCAGCGACCGAGCCGGACTGGCCGCGGCAGGACCTGTACGTCACGTTCCGCAAGACGCTGCTGCCGGAGGTCGAGGCGAACCTGCTCGCGATCCCGCGCAAGCAGCGCGCGATGGTGCGCAAGGGCATCGAGCGCGGGCTCGTCAGCGAGATCGACGAGGGCGTCGACCGCTTCTTCGAGCTGTATGCCGACAACCAGCACCGCCACGGCACGCCGCCGTATCCGCGGCGCTACTTCGAGGCGCTGCGCAGCGCGTTCGGCAAGGACTGCGAAGTGCTCACCGTGCTCGACCCGCCGGGCGAGCCGGTGTCGTCGGTGCTGTCGTTCTACTTCCGCGACGAGGTGCTGCCGTACTACGCCGGCGACGACGAGCGCGCGCGCGCACTCGCGGCGAACGACTTCAAGTACTGGGAGCTGATGCGGCGCGCTGTCGAGCGCGGCCTGCGCGTCTTCGACTACGGCCGGTCCAAGCGCGGCACCGGCTCGTTCGACTTCAAGAAGAACTGGGGATTCGAGGCCCAGCCGCTGCACTACGAGTACTTCCTGCTCAGGCGCGCACGATACCGCAGAACAATCCGGCCAATCCGAAGTACCGCGCCTTCATCGGC
>CAVRUR010000011.1:0-369630 GCA_963724365.1 uncultured beta proteobacterium
CGATCGCCGCCCTCGCCGACCGCATCGATGGGGCCTTCGCCCGCGCCGTCGGGCTGCTGCTGGACTGCCGCGGGTCGAACGGTGGTGACCGGGGTCGGCAAGAGCGGGCACATCGGCCGCAAGCTTGCGTCGACGCTGGCCTCGACCGGAACGCCGTCGATGTTTGTCCACGCCGCCGAGGCCGCTCACGGCGCGATCTCGGGATGATCACGCAGGACGACGTGCTGCTGGCGCTGTCGTATTCGGGCGAAGGCGACGAACTGCTGACCATCGTGCCGGTCGCGAAGCGGGAGGGCACGCCGCTGATCGCGATGACCGGACACCCCGCGTCGTCGCTGGCAAGGCTCGCCGACGTGCACCTCGACGTGCATGTCGACAAGGAAGCCTGTCCGTCAATCTCGCGCCCACCTCCTCCACCACGGCGATGCTCGCCCTGGGCGACGCACTGGCGATTGCCTGCCTAGACGCGCGCGGCTTCGGGCGCGAGGACTTCGCGCGCTCGCATCCGGCCGGCGCGCTCGGACGCCGCCTGCTGACGCACGTGCGCGACGTCATGCGCAGCGGCGACGCCATTCCATGCGTGGCCGAGCTCCGCCAGCGTGATGGACGCCCTGCACGAGATCACGCGCAAGCAGCTCGGCATGACCGCGGTGCTCGACGAGCGCGGCGCGCTGATCGGCATCTTCACCGACGGCGATCTGCGGCGGCTGCTCGAGCGCGTCGGCGATGTGCGCACACTCGCAGTCGCCGACGTGATGACGCGGACACCGCTGACGATCGGACCCGACGTGCTCGCCGCCGAAGCGGCTCAGCTGATGGATCGCAGCCGCAAGAACCAGTTGCTCGTCGTCAGCGGCGACGGGAACTCGTCGGGGCGCTGAACAATCTCGACCTGATGAACGCGAAGGTGATCTGATGACGCCCGAGCAGCGCGCGGCACAGGTCCGCCTGGTCGTGCTCGACGTCGACGGCGTGCTGACCGACGGGCGGCTCTACTACGGACCGCAGGGTGAAGCACTCAAGGTCTTCGACGTGCGCGACGGCCACGGCATCAAGATGCTGCTCGGCCACGGCATCGACGTCGCGATCCTGTCCGGCGCGCACCTCGCCGATCGTGGCGCAGCGCGCCCGCGAACTCGGCATCGCCCGCGTCCTTCAGGGCCGGGGCGACAAGGCCGCCGGCTTCCGCGAACTGCTCGACGGATCGAACGTCGCCGCCGCCGAGACGGCCTTTGTCGGCGACGACCTGCCCGATCTGCCGGTGCTCCTGCAGGCCGGGTTCGCGGCGACCGTCGACGACGCCCGCGACGAAGTGAAGGCCGTTGCGCACTGGGTCGCGCCGCAGCCCGGCGGCCGCGCCGCCGTCCGCGCGTTCGCGGAGTTCGTCCTGCGCGCCAAGGGCGTCGATCCAGACGACGATGGTGCACGGGATGAGCCCAAGCCGAGGTTGCGTGCCCTTGCTTCTGCAGGGGACGCCCGGCGCCGCCGAAGCCCTCGGCACACTTATCTCAGCGCGCGGGCGCACGTGCGAGCGCGCAGCGCTCGCGTACGCCGGCGCGAGCAGCCATGCGTGACCGCATCACCGCCATCATCGCCGTGCTGCTGCTCGCGCTGCTCGCCGCGACGACCTACTGGTATTCGCAATCCACGCGCATCGGTGGCTTGTCGAACCCGGTTTCACGCGAGGGACCCGATGTGGTGGTCGATGGCGCCACGCTCACGCAATTCGATGCGCAGGGTCGCGCCACCAACAAGCTGATCGGTGACCGCGTCACGCACTATCCCAGCGACGACCGGGTCGAGGTGATCCGCCCGCGCATGATCAGCCTGCGCGCGGACCAGCCACAGCTGGATGCGCGAGCCAACCATCGCGCGCGTCGAGGACAGCGGTCAGCGCGTGATCTTCACCGGCGATGTCACGGTGATCCGTGCCGGCGGGCAAGGACGGTGAGCCGTCGATGCGCCTGACCACGGAAAGGCTGGTCACGCTGCCGGACCTCGAGCAGTTCTCCACCGATGCGCCGGTCGAGATCGAGCGGGGCGGTTCGAACATACGCTCTGTCGGCATGGACTACGACAACATCAAGCGGACCGTGAAGTTCCGCTCGAAGGTCCGCGGGACCGTCGAGCCAAGCCCACCGCAATGAAGGGAGCCGAGTCGCGATGATCCGCCGGCTCGATCCCGCTGCTTGCTGCAAGCTGACCGTGCCACGGGCGCTGCACGCGCCGAGCGCGCCGACCGCGACAAGCCGCTCAACTACGAAGCCGCCAGCGGTGAGTGTGACGACCTGCAGCAGGTCTGCGTGCTCGTCGGCGATGTCGTGCTCGTCAAGGGCACGATGCGCGCCACCGGCGACCGTGTGCAGATACGCAAGGACCCCGAGGGTTACCAGTACGGCGTGATCCAGGCGTTCGCCCGGCAAGCATGGCGACGTTCCGGCAGCGGCGTGATGCGAACACACCGGGCGCCGAGGAATACATCGAAGGCTTTGCGGAACGTGTCGAATACGACGAGAAGGCCGATACGGTGAAGCTGATTACGCGGGCGCGCGTCCGCCTGCTCGAAAACGACGTGCAGCGCGACGAACTTCGCGGCGATTCGATCACCTACGACCAGCGCAACTCCAAGTACTTCGTTTCGGGAGGCAAGTCCTCCGGCGATGCCGGCAGCCCGGACGGCCGCGTGCGCGGCACGATCGCCCCGCGTTCGAATGCGCCGAAGTCCGGTTCGGCTGCGCCGCTGAAACCGGCGACCCAGATCGCGAACCCGCGGGCTGATTGACGAGCCGAATCCATCGTGGAAGCCCGTACCCGCGTTGCCGACACCACAACCCTGCCCACGCGCTTGCAAAGCACGCTGAGCGTCGAAAATCTGCAGAAGCGCTACGGCAACCGCGCCGTCGTGAAGGATGTCTCGCTGACCGTGCAAAGCGGAGAAGTCGTTGGCCTGCTCGGACCGAATGGGGCGGGCAAGACCACGGTGCTTCTACATGGTCGTGGGCCTGGTTCCACTCGACGACGGCGACATCCTGGTCGACGGCAAGTCGATTTCGCACCTGCCCATACACCGGCGCGCCCGGCTCGGCCTGTCCTACCTGCCGCAGGAAGCTTCTGTCTTTCGCAAGCTGACGGTCGAAGAGAACGTGCGTGCCGTGCTCGAGTTGCAGCTCGACGATGACCGGCGCCCGTTGTCTCGCAACGCAATCGACGAACGACTGACCGAACTGCTGGATGATCTGCAGATCGCCCATCTGCGTACCAACACCGCCTTGTCGTTGTCGGGCGGCGAGCGGCGACGCGTCGAGATCGCCCGGGCACTGGCGTCGCGCCCGCGCTTCATCCTGCTCGACGAGCCGTTCGCCGGCGTCGATCCGATCGCCGTGCTGGAAATTCAGCGCATCGTGCGCTTCCTCAAGGAGCGCGGCATCGGTGTGCTGATCACGGATCACAACGTGCGCGAAACGCTCGGTATCTGCGACCACGCGTACATCATCAATGAAGGTGTCGTGCTCGCTGCCGGGCGTCCCGACGAGATCGTCGGCAACGAGACCGTGCGCCGCGTCTACCTCGGCGAGCACTTCAGGATGTGACGATGTGCCACACCGCGCGCCCGTCGTCCCTGGTTGTCCTGCGCGCGCCCTGCCGGCCGCCCGAAGGGCGCGTGCCCGACCGATCCGCGAGCGATGTCCGTGCGACCCGCCGGATCGCGACCATCGCCGGCGCCCGCGCATGAAACCCAGCCTCCAGCTTCGCCTGTCGCAGCATCTGGCGCTGACGCCCCAGCTGCAGCAGTCGATACGCCTGCTGCAGCTTTCGACGCTCGAGCTGAACCAGGAAATCGAGCAGGCGATGTCTGACAACCCGCTGCTCGAGCGCGACGACGACCCTCAGGGAGGCACGCTGCACCTGCGCTCCGACGGATCGATCGAGGATGCGCCGACGGTGCCTGCGACTCCCGAGATCAACGGCAACGAACCGGAGAGGGCGGCGCCGGATTTCTCCGACACGGCGCCGGACGCCACCTTCGACTGGGGTCGCGGCGAGGCGCGATCCGACGATGACGAATCGAGTTCGATCGACTGGGCCTCCACGCGTCCGTCCCTGCAGGAACATCTGCGCAGTCAACTCTCATGCACCGCAGGCGAGCCCGCGCGACCGCGCCCTGGTCGACCTGCTGATCGAAGCGCTCGATCCCGACGGCTATCTGCAGCAGACGCTCGAAGAACTGCTTGCGGTCTGCCCGAAAGTGTCGAGGTCGATGCCGACGAGCTGCGCAGCGCGCTACGGCTGTTGCAGAGCTTCGATCCGCCGGGCGTCGGTGCGCGCGACGCTGCGGAGTGCCTCGGTCTTCAGCTTGAAGTCATGGCGCGTGACGATCGCGCCTGCCCGGGGGCGGCGTTGGCGCGACGCATCGTTAGCGAGCACTTGCCACTGCTTGCAGCCCGGGATTTCTTGAGACTGAAGAGAGCCCTGGGCTGCTCGGACGATGAGTTGCGTGCAGCGCATCAACTGATTCGCACACTCAATCCGCGGCCGGGTGTAGCCTTTGGTGACACGCGCGCGGACTATGTCGTGCCCGACGTGTTTGTTCGACGGTTCAAGGGCCGCTGGACAGCAGTACTAAATGCGGAAGTGATGCCGCGTCTGCGAGTCAACCAGGCCTATGCCGACATATTCAAGCGTGGACGGGGCGACCGCACCGTCGATCCGGCCCAACGCGGACAGTGGACGACGCGCATACAGGAAGCACGGTGGCTGATTCGCAATATCCAGCAGCGCTTCGACACCATTCTCCGGGTGTCCCAGGCGATCGTCGACCGGCAGCACAACTTCTTCACGCATGGCGAAATTGCGATGCGTCCCTTGGTTCTCAGGGAAATTGCCGATACGGTGGGACTGCACGAATCCACCATTTCGCGTGTCACAGCCAGCAAGTACATGGCCACGCCGTTCGGCGTGTTCGAACTCAAGCATTTCTTCGGCAGCCATGTGGCGACCGAAGCCGGTGGCGCTGCGTCGTCCACGGCGATCCGCGCCTTGATCAAGCAACTTATAGGAGCTGAAGACACCCGGAATCCACTCTCGGACAGCAAGCTCGCTGAACTGCTGGGCGAACAGGGCATCGTGGTGGCGCGGCGCACCGTCGCGAAGTACCGTGAAGCCATGAAGATCCCGGCCGTGGCGATGCGCAAGTCGTTGTAAGCGCGCCGCGACACGCCCGTTGCGGTGGTGTACGAACCGACTGACTCCACCAGGGGGTTGCATGAATCTGTTGATCCACGGAAACCACGTCGAAGTCACCCCGGCCCTGCGAGACTACGTTGAGGGAAAGCTCATCCGGGTCGAGCGGCATTTCGACCAGGTGATCGATGCCAATGTGCAACTGACGGTGGAAAAGCTGCGACAACGCGCCGAGATCACGCTGCACATGCGCGGCAACAACATCCACGTGGAATCCGTCGACGACGACATGTATGCAGCCATCGACATGCTGGTCGACAAGCTGGATCGCCAGGTCCTGCGCCACAAGGACCGAATCAAGGACCATTCGGTCGCCGCGCTCAAGCGACAGCAGGAAATCCAGCAATCTCAGTAGCGGCCAGCGCTGCAGCACGGGGGCGGGGTCGGGCCGTAAGCCGCTGCCCGGCCTCCGCTTCCCGGTAGCTGCCAACGCCGTCGCGCGCCCACCGGAACGGCCGGGGCAGCAGCTTCACGCGTCGCAATCCCATCCCGCGTCGTGTCGGCTTTCCGAGCCTTGGCTCGAATCCAGCGAGAGCCCGGCTGCGGCGGGCGGCGGGTGTATCATCCGCGCCTTCGTTTTCTGACGGGCCTCGGGCCCGCAGCGGGCTGGAAAAGAATCCTGATCGTCGCGTTTCCCGACCGATGGACCGCGCGCAACGCGCCTAGCCTCGTCACACGTCCCGGCATCCCTTGCCCCTCATGAATCACCTTTCGCGGCTGTTGCCCGCCTCCAATGTCCTGATCGATTTCACCGCGTCGAGCAAGAAACGGGTGTTCGAACAGGCCGGACTGATCTTCGAGAACAATCAGGCGATCGCCCGCGCCAAGGTCTTCGACAGCCTGTTTGCGCGCGAGCGCCTCGGCTCGACCGGACTTGGCCAGGGCGTGGCCATACCGCACGGTCGCATCAAGGGACTCAAGGAAGCGGTCGCTGCCTTTGTACGTGTGGCCGAACCGATCCCCTTCGATGCACCGGACGGTCAGCCGGTCGGGCTGATGGTCTTCCTCCTGGTGCCTGAACAGGCGACGCAGCAGCACCTCGACATCCTGTCCGAACTTGCGCAGATGCTGTCGGACAAGAGCTTTCGCGAGACATTGCTGAACGCTTCCGACCCGAACGCCGTCCACGTGGCACTGACCACGTGGGAGCCGGTGCGGCCCGCCGCCTGACGTAACTGCCCTTCCCGGGCGCGTTCTCGATGCGGTAGCCTCGCGCGCAGCCCGCCGGCACAGTGCGGGCAGAGGATGTCCGATGCCGACCTTCCAGTCGCTCTACGAAGACAATCGCGAGACTTTGCGGCTGTCGTGGATCGCCGGACAAAGCTCGGCCGGCAAGGCACTGGACACACCGTCGACGGCCGGCCTGGCTAGCGCCGACCTCGTCGGTCACCTCAACCTGATCCATCCGAATCGACTGCATGTGCTCGGCGAGGCCGAGGTGCGCTACTACGCGCAGATGGAGCCGTCGCGTCGTCTGCACTACGCCAGCGAGCTGATTGCCGGCAAACCGATCGGCATCGTGATTGGCGAGGGACTTACGCCACCCCCGAACTGGTCGACACCGCCGAACGCGCCGGCCTGCCCGCCCTTGCCTCGCCTCAATCGGCCGCCGAGATCATCGAAGTGCTGCGCATCTACTTCGCGAAGGTGCTCGCTGCCCATTGCACGATGCATGGCGTGCTGATGGACGTGCTTGGTATGGGCGTGCTCGTCGCCGGCGAATCGGGCGTCGGCAAGAGCGAGCTCGGACTCGAACTCATCAGCCGCGGGCACGGCCTAGTGGCCGACGACGTCGTCGACTTCTCGCGGGTCGCGCCGGACACGATCGAAGGTCGTTGCCCACCGTTGCTCGCCAACCTGCTCGAGGTACGCGGACTCGGATTGCTCGACATCCGTTCGATCTTCGGAGAGACCGCGGTCCGTCGGAAGATGAAGTTGCGGCTCATCGTCGAGTTGCGTCGTTATGGAGCCTCGGAAACAATGGAGCGGCTGCCGCTCGAAGGGCAGACGCAGGATGTGCTCGGCATTCCAGTCCGCAAGGTGCTGATTCCGGTCGCGTCGGGCCGCAACCTCGCCGTGCTGACCGAAGCGGCGGTGCGCAACACCATTTTGCAGCTGCGTGGCATCGACACCATGCGCGACTTCCTGCAGCGACACCAGCAGCACATGAATGGCAGCTAGTCGGCCGCGCCGCACATGTTTTAATGCCATGACCCCTGCAACATGCAGGGCGTCAAGACTAAGAAAATCTGAAGGGAGAGACCATGTTCAGAAGCACTTGCTCATTGTTGCCTGTCTGGCGGCACCGCTGGCGGCCTTGGCTGCCGATACCGCGACGCCGCAGCAACAGAAGATGGCCGCGTGCAACAAGGAGGCCGGGGCCAAGAACCTTGCGGGCGACGCGCGCAAGACGTTCATGTCCGAGTGCCTGTCCACCGGCGGTGCGCCGGCCGCGGATAAGGACAAGATGACGCAGCAGGAGAAAATGGGCTACTGCAACAAGGAGGCCGGAACCAAGAAGCTCGAAGGCGATGCCCGTAAGAAGTTCATGTCGGAGTGTCTATCCGCCAGCGGTGCGCCGACGGCGGAGAAACCGAAGATGACGCAGCAGGAAAAGATGAGCAGCTGCAACAAGCAGGCCGGCACGAAGAAACTCGAAGGCGACGCGCGCAAGAAGTTCATGTCGGAGTGCCTATCGGGATAAGCCGTCGTCCGTCCGGCTGAGGCAAGGGGTGCATGTCGCACCCCTTTTTCATTGGGCGGAGGGCGTGGCTACATGCAACAATCGCATTTCTCCTGACCCGCCGCTGGATGCGCATCGTTCTCGTCACTGGAATGTCGGGCTCGGGCAAGTCGGTGGCCATCCGACTGCTCGAGGATGCCGGCTACTACTGCATCGACAACCTGCCGTCGCGATTCCTGGGCGATGTCTGCGCCTTCCTCGACAGCACCGGCCACGGCGACGTGGCGCTCTCGGTCGATTCGCGCAGCGAGGCATCGCTGGGCGACGTCCCGTCCATCATCGCGTCGCTACGCGGCGCCGGCCACGACGTCCGGGTGCTGTTCCTGACTGCATCCAACGCGGCTCTGGTACAGCGCTTCTCAGAGACGCGCCGTCGCCACCCGATGTCGATGCGCGTGCAGCCGCAGGGCGCGGAGACGACGCTCACGGAAGCGATCGAGCTCGAGCGCGAACTGCTGGCGCCGCTGGTCGAGGTCGGTCACGTGATCGACACCAGCGAGCTGCATCCGAACACGCTGCGACAGTGGGTGCGGCAGTTCACCGACCTTCCGCCGGCAGCGCTGGTGCTCGCGTTCGAGTCCTTTGCTTTCAAACAGGGAGTGCCGGTTGCCGCGGACTTCGTTTTCGACGTGCGCAATCTGCCGAACCCGCATTACGACCCGCGCCTGCGGCCTCTGACCGGCCGCGACGCTGCGGTCATTGCCTACCTGGAGCGGATCCCGCAGGCGGGCGAGATGCTCGACGACATCGCCGGATTCATCGACAAGTGGCTGCCGAGCTACGTGGCGGACAACCGGCACTACGTGACCGTTGCCATCGGCTGTACCGGCGGACGCCACCGCTCCGTTTACTTCGTCGAGGAACTGGCCCGGCGGTTCCGTGCACAGCGCAACGTGCTGGTGCGCCACCGCGTCATCGAGGACTCCGAGACCGGCACGTGAGCTGATGCGCCTGCCGCTGTTTCCGCTGTCGACCGTGCTGTTCCCCGGGGGAGTTCTGCCGCTGCGCATCTTTGAAGCCCGCTACATGGATATGGCGCGCGACTGCCTGCGCGACGACCTGCAATTCGGCGTCTGCATGATCACCGATCCGAGGGCGAACGAGGCAAGCCGCAACGCCAGCGTCGCCGACGTCGGTTGCAGCGCATCCATCGCCGCGTGGGACATGCGGCAGCTGGGCCTGCTGCATGTTCGCGCCGTCGGCGGGCAGCGCTTTCGCGTGATCAGGTCCAAGACCGAGGGCAACGGACTGAAAGTGGCCGAGGTCGAGTGGATCGAGGACGACGTCGACGCGCCGATCGCGCCCGAGCACGTTCCCTGCGTCGACCTGCTGCGCAGGATCATCGACGATCTGCGTGCCCAGGCCGCCGAGCGCCGGCGCGAGTCGGAAGACGACGATGTACTTGCCCAGCCGCCGTTCGAGGAGCCGTTTCAGATGGAGTCGAGCAGCTGGGTATCGAACCGGCTGTGCGAGGTACTGCCGGTGCCGCTGAAAGCCAAGCAGAAACTGATGGAGCTCGGCGACGGCCGCGCGCGCCTCGAGATCGTGCACACTTACCTCAGGCAGCATTCGGTGTTCAGGTAGTCCGAGCGTCGTCGACGCGGCCCGCCAGCGCGCGCAAGAGTCGGCGCAGTGGCGCCGGTAGGGCCGCATGGTCGACCTCGTCGGCGCCCAGCCACTCGAGTCCGGCCGCTTCCGCCACGCCAATTGCGCCCATCGCGCGCACCACGCACGGGTGCATCAGAAAGCTGTAGTGGCTGAACTCGTGCCGCACCGTGTCCAGGCGCTGCTCGACCGAGCCGCGCAATCCGAAACGCTTCGCGATCGCCGACTGCAAGGCGGCGTCCGAGAGATCCGCGTCGAATTCCGGCGCACTGAGAAGGCCACCCCAGATGCCGGTGGGAGCGCGCCGCTCCAGCAGGATCGCACCGGCGTCGTCGGTGATCAGTGCGAGCGTCGCGGCGCGCAACGGTCGCGCGCGCGATGGCCGCGGCGCGGGGAGTTCCGCGATGCGTTCGTCGCGCAGGGCGATGCAGGTCGGGCGGACCGGACAGGCGTCACAGCGGGGCCGCGCCCGTACGCA
This sequence comes from uncultured beta proteobacterium, assembly GCA_963724365.1. Classification (GTDB taxonomy): domain Bacteria; phylum Pseudomonadota; class Gammaproteobacteria; order Burkholderiales; family Burkholderiaceae_F; genus JALORV01. The sequence continues at coordinate 10,068 of CAVRUR010000011.1, forward strand.
GATCGTCGCGCCCAGGTCCATCAGTCCCTGCGTATAGGTCTCGATGTCGGCGCTCGGCAACTCGGCCGCAGCGCGATTCCACAGGATGCGCTCGGTCGCGACAGCGCCCGTATAGCCGCCGACGCCGAAGTGCCTCGCGAAGACCCGCTTGACGTTGCCATCAAGGATCGCGGCGCGTTCGCCGAACGCAAACACCGCAATCGCCGCCGCCGTGGAGCGTCCGATGCCCGGCAACTGCTCGAGCTGCTCGGCCGAGGCGGGAAAGGCACCACCGTGATCGGCAACGATGGCCTGCGCACAGCGGTGCAGGTTGCGCGCACGCGAGTAGTAGCCAAGCCCGGCCCACGCCGACATCACATCATCGATCGGGGCAGCCGCCAGCGCACCCACGTCCGGGAACCGCGCGAGGAAGCGCAGGTAGTAGGGGACGACGGTCGCGACCTGGGTCTGTTGCAGCATGATCTCCGACAGCCAGATGCGGTACGCATCGCGCGTGCCCTGCCAGGGCAGCCCGTGCCTCCCATGGCGTCGCTGCCACGCGACGAGGAGATCGGAAAATTTCATTCGTGGGGAATGTCCGCCTGCATGGGGTTCGCGGACGCGCTGTGCGCCTGCGCTGCCGTGCGCGGCGCCCGCGCCCGGCCCTGCGACGACGTTACGCGGCGAGAGGAACTTCCGCCAGCCCCAGTTCGTCCGGGACCCTTGCCCCGACCTCGTGGACGCGATCGGCGAATCGCCTGAGGGCGGCGAGGCGCGCCTGCGTGTCCTCGAGCGCGAGCTCGAGTTCGCTGATGCGTTCATCGAGTGAGCCCTGGGCATCGCGGATCTTGGAGATCGACTCCGCACGCTTCTTCAGTTGCGCACGTTGCTCGCGGACCTGCAGCTCGATCGGAGGCAGCAGCGACTTGACCCAGGCCTCGGTATCCCGCTCGGCCGCGGAGAAGATCTCGCGCGACTTCGCCACGACGGTCTCGAAGAAACGCTCCATCAGTGTCCAGCGATCGCGCGTGAGCACGGCAAACGCACCGAACTGCGAACGGTAGGCCGCCTCGGCACGCTCCAGGTCGGCGATGTAGGTGTCGAGCGAGAACGTCATCGGCGGGCTCAGGCTCCAACCCAGCTCCTCGGCAAAGCGGCGCTGCACGCCCAGCACCATCTGCTCGATCTCGAGCGCCTTCGCATTGGCATCACGCAGCAACTCGCGCAGGTTGCCGAAATAGTCGCGCACGGCGCCCGATATGGAGGGCGACAGCTGCGACTTCTTCATCGTGTTGCGGGTCGCGAGGACCTGCGCACGCAGCGTGCTGACGCGCAGTGGCACGAACAGCTTGTCCGACAGTTTCTGCAGCACCACGCGTGCCGCGACGATCTTGCGCACGACTTCCTCGAACTCGCGTTGTTCGGCCAGCGCCCGCCGCGTCATGCGCTCGATGGAACTCTGGTTCTTGCCTTGCAGGCCGCGCAGTTCATAGAGCTGCTCGATCACGCCACGCTCGCGCGCGGTCAGGGTCTGGCGCGCTTCGGAGGCGACGCGCTCGACCTGCGCCACCGTCTGGTCGCGCACGATCTGCTGTTTGGTCGGCACCAGCAGGTCGATCAACGCCTCTTCCAGTAACGGCAGCCGGCTGGCTTCGAGCAACGTCGGATCGTTCTGGACCTTGGCGACCAGGCCCTTCTGTGCGCTGACGGGAAACACGCGCATCGGCTCGAGGTCGAGGGTGGCCGCGACCGCGGCGCACTGGTGCCGCACTTCCAGTTCGATCTCGCCGGGTGTCTTCAGCACGTCCCACAGGCCGTCGATCTTGTTGAGGACCGCAATGTGATTCTTGTGACCCGCGTCGCCGACGACATGCCGCCAGACATCGAGGTCGCTCTTGGTCACCCCGGTATCGGCGGCAAGGACGAACAGCACCGCGTGAGCGTTCGGCAGCAGCGACAGCGTCAGTTCCGGCTCGGTGCCGATCGCATTCAAGCCTGGCGTGTCGAGGATCACCAGTCCGTGCTTGAGCAGCGGGTGCGGAAAGTTGATGACGGCGTGGCGCCACTTCGAGATCTCGACCATGCCTTTCTTGTCGAGTGCGATAGCCTGGTCGGGATCGTCGGCATCGAACAGCGCGTAGCTGCGCGCCTCGTCGACCGGAACCCGCACCGTCTCGGCGACGATCTTGAAGGCGTTGAGCATGCCGTCGGCGGAACTGGTGTCGAGCGGGAACACCTGCCACTCTTCGGACAGGCGCTTGAAGTCGGAGGTCGAGCCGAGACGGCTGCGCGTTTCGATCGGTAGTGCACGGATGCACGGCGGCATTGACTCGTCGTACAGCAGTTCCGTCGGGCACATCGTCGTGCGCCCGGCCGACGATGGCAGGATGCGCTTGCCGTAGTCGGCAAAGAAAATGGCGTTGATCAGTTCTGACTTGCCGCGCGAGAACTCGGCGACAAAGGCAATGACGAGCTTGTCCTCGGCGAGACGATCGAGCGCGACGTCGACGCGGCGTGCCGCGTCCGGATCGAGCATCTGTGCGTCGACCAGCCACTGTCGCAACTGGACGATGGCCGCTGCCAGCGCGTCACGCCACTGGCCGTATTCCTCGAAGCTGGAAGCAAGCTGGGCCATGAGCCACGCGTCGAAGCAGGGTCGAGCCAATCTATCACAGGGTCTGCGGCACGCGATCCGTGCCCATGACATGAAAACGTACCGACAACCGGTTCAAATCGAGGCACGCCCCGACCCGCGCGGCGCGATTCGCAGCTCACCGCCGCTGGCAGTGCGGACAGTAGTAGGTCGACCGTTGCCCCTGGACCCGTCGGCGTATCGGCGTCGCGCAGACTCGGCAAGGCTGTCCCTCGCGCTCGTAGACCTTGGCATCGAGCATGAAGTAGCCCTCGTCGCCAGCTGCCGATACAAAGTCGCGCAAGGTGCTGCCGCCCACGCCGATCGCCTCGGTCAGGACCTCGCGCACGGCGGTCGCCAGCCGGTCGCAGCGCTCGGGGCCGAGCCGGCCGGCTGCAAGTTTTGGATTGATGCCGGCACGAAACAACGCCTCCGACGCATAGATGTTGCCGACTCCGACGACGATGTTCCCGGCCAGCAGGATCTGCTTGATCGAAGCTGTCCGCCGGCGCGTGCCGGTGTAGAGCACTGCACCGCCAAAGCGCGGATCGAACGGTTCCATGCCGAGGTCGGCAAGCAACGGATGTTCAGTTACGGGCCCGGCCGCGGCGCCATGCCAGAGCAACGCTCCGAAGCGGCGCGGGTCGGTCAGTCGGACAACATGGCGTGGTACCACGATGTCGACATGATCGTGCCGGCGCGCGGGCGGCGCCGAGTCACGCGGCCATACGCGCCATGCACCCGACATGCCCAGGTGGGAGATCAGCGTCCCGTGGGAAAACTCCCACAGGAGGTACTTGCCACGGCGTTCCAGCTGCACGATGCGCCGTCCGGTGAGGCGGGACGCAAGATCGTGCGGGATTGGCCAGCGCAGGCGGGTATCGCGCACATCCATCGACGCAATCGTCTGTCCTTCGACATACGGAGCCAGCGCCCGCCGCGTGACTTCGACTTCAGGCAGTTCGGGCATCGCTCTTGCACCGAACGGTCAGCGGTCGTACTGACTGTCGTTCTGATAATGTGAGGTTCATTCCGCTTGCCGTGCGCTCCAGCGCACGCGTCCACTCCATGCTGTTTTCCATCGCACGTCGCGCCGCCACCGCGTCGCGTCTGTTTCCGCTCCTGATCGCGACAGCGATTCTAGGGTGCGCCACACGGCCCGATGCGGCGTCGCCTGAACCTGTGCCCGCGCCTGCACCCGCCTCGAGTCCGCCCGTAGCTTCCCTGCCCACGGCGCCGAGCGCGCCCGAAGCGCGCGCCGGCGCGATGGATGGCATTCCCGAGGTGCCGATCACCGGCGCGCTGATGTACCAGTTGATGGCGGCCGAGCTCGCTGCGCAACAGGGCGAACTCGGCGCGGCCTACTCGATCTATCTGAAGCTGGCGCGCGAGACTCGTGACCCGCGACTTGCGCGGCGGGCCGCGGAACTCGCGCTGCAGGGGCGCGCGCTGCCGCAGAGCGTCGAAGCGGCGGAGCTGTGGCGGCAGCTCGCACCCGATTCCAGGGATGCCGGGCAGGCGCTGGCCCTGCTGTATGCAAGCACGGGCCGCTTCGATGACGCCTACACGCTGCTCGCTGCCGAGGTCAAGGCGGCCGCATCGCCCGCGGCAGAGCTGTCGCGCATCCAGCGCCAGCTGGCGCGCGCCCAGGACCGACAGGGCACATTCAAGCTGCTCGAACGCCTGGCGCAGCCCTACCTGAACAATGCCGACGTGCGCCTGGTCCTGGCTTCCGGTGCGAACGCGGCCGGCATGTCGGCACGGGCAGCTGCGGAGGCCAAGGCGGCCGTGGCGCTGCAGCCGGACTCCGAGCGGGCGGTGTTGGCCGCAGCACAATTCCTGCAGAACACCGATCGCCCGGCGGCGCTCGACCTGCTTCAACGCCAGGTCGCTCGGCCCGGCGCTTCCGCCGAAGTTCGCCTGGCCTATGCGCGACTGCTGGTGGCGGATCGCCAATACGGACCCGCGCGTGCCCAGTTCGAGCTGCTGCAGCAGGCCGATCCCAAAAACCCGGACCTGGTTTACTCGCTAGCATTGCTATCCCTGCAGGGCAACCTGCGAGCCGACGCCCGCACCTACCTGCTGCGCTACCTGGACCTGCTGCAGAGCCAGCCCAGTGAAGAACGCGATCCGGATCAGGCATACCTGTACCTCGCGCAACTGGCGGAAGACGACAGGGAGTACGACGACGCGCTGCGCTGGCTGCGCAAGATCGAGGGCGGCGACGAATTCATTCCTGCGCGCGTGCGCGAAGCGCTCGTCCTTGCGAAGATGCAGCGCGCCGATGAAGCACGCAAGCTGCTGCGCGGCGTGCAGGCGAATTCACCTGATGAGCGACTGCAGCTGGTGCTGGCCGAAGCTCAATTGCTGCGCGAGACACGTCGCTACGACGAGGCGTACAAGCTGCTGGCCCAGGCTCTCGAGAAGACGCCGGACAACATCGCACTGCTTTACGACAGCGCGATGACGGCGGAAAAACTCGATCGCATCGATGCGATGGAACGTCAGTTGCGGCGGGTGATCGAGCTCAAGCCGGATTACGCCCATGCCTACAACGCGCTGGGCTACACCTTTGCCGATCGCAATGTGCGGCTGCCCGAGGCGTTGCAGCTGATCGAGAAGGCGCACCAGCTCGCGCCCGAGGACCCCTTTATTCTCGACTCGCTCGGCTGGGTCTACTTCCGCATGGGTGACCTGCCGCAGGCAAAGAAATACCTCGAGCTCGCCTACGACGCGAAACCGGACGCCGAGGTCACGATCCATCTCGCGGAGGTGCTCTGGTCGGGCGGAGACCAGGCACGGGCCCGGACGCTGTTGCGTGAAGCCCGCGCAAAGGAGCCCGCCAACGAATTGCTGAAGTCGACACTTGCCCGCCTGCGCATCGTGCTGTGATGGCAGGCTGGCGTCTATGGATCGCGTTGTGTGCGCTGGCCCTCGGTGCCTGCGCCACGGCACCGACCGCGCCGCCCGAACGTGCCTATGCCGGCCGCTTTGCCGCGATCGCGGTCAATGGCGCGCAGCGTGACAGCGTCAGCGGGCGCTTCATGATCGAAGTGCGCGGAGATCGCAAGACGATCGATCTCGCCACGCCGGTCGGCACCACGATCGCCCGCATCGAGATTGAGCCCGGCCGCGCCAGCGCGACTGGACCCCAGCTGCAGACCGTCACCGGCCCGGATGCCGATGAACTCGTCGAGCGCCTGCTCGGCTGGCGCCTGCCGGTGGCCGGACTGGTCGACTGGATCAATGGCCAACCCGTACCGGAACGGCCTGCGAGGACGCGACGTGAAGACGACCGCATCAGCGAGATCGAACAGGACGGATGGACGATCCGCATCGGCGAATATTCACCGGCAACGGCGCGGCCATCGCGACTCGTCATGGACCGCCCACCGACCGGCGCCTACCCGGCGGTCTCCGTACGCGTGATCGTCGACGACCCCATCCCCTGACCCTGGCACGCATGGATCGCGCACTCGCATTGCCCGCTCCGGCAAAGATCAATCTGTTCCTGCACGTGCTCGGCCGTCGCACGGACGGCTATCACGACCTGCAATCGGTTCTCTGCCTGATCGATCTTGCCGACTGGATCGACATCGAGCGGCGCGCCGATGGGCAGTTGCGGCGGACCGGCGACGTGATCGGCGCGCCCGACGACGATCTCGCGCTGCGTGCGGCCCGCCTGCTGCAACAGCGCACCGGAACGGGCCATGGCGCCGACATTGCCATCACCAAGCGAATTCCGGCAGGTGCCGGTCTCGGCGGCGGCTCGTCTGATGCCGCGACAACCCTCATCGCACTGAATCGCCTGTGGGACACCGGACTCGATCGGGCGCAACTGGCGGATCTTGGGTTGGCACTGGGAGCGGATGTTCCGTTCTTCGTGCACGGCACGAACGCATTTGCAGAAGGCCGTGGAGAACGCCTGTCGCCGGTCACGCTCGCGCCTGCGCACTATTCGGTGATCTGGCCTCAAGTGCATGTTTCGACAAAGGAAATCTTCGAAGACCCCGGTTTGACACGAAATACCAAAGCCACGAAAATGTCGGACTTTTCTGCAGTGGCCGGTGCCCTCGTGCCCGCGAGCGCAGGCGAGTGCACCAACGGTGTTGCTGCAGCACTTTTTGGCGTCAATGATCTCGAGCCGGTGGCATGCCGTCGGTATCCCGTGATTGATCAAGTGCTTGCGCACCTTTCCGGTTTCGGGGCGGCGCGCATGACCGGGTCAGGGTCGGCGGCGTTCGCAGTCACTCCGAGTGCAAGTGCGGCGCAGGCAGCGCTCGCCAAGCTGCCACCGGGTTGGCAGGGCTGGGCGGTTCGCGGACTGCAGGAGCATCCGCTGCGCGCCTGGTAGGTTGGCGGCGATGCCGTCGATTGATAGCGGAAGTTGAAGTGCGGTTCGGCGATTGACCGGACCGGGCAGAGCGGAAGCATCCGGGTCTGCAAGAGCAGGATCTGCAACAGCAGAGCAGCAAAGTTTCAAGTGCTGGGGAGTCGCCAAGCTGGTTAAGGCAGCGGATTTTGATTCCGCCATTCGAGGGTTCGAATCCTTCCTCCCCAGCCAAACCGTAGGGCCGCCGTGATGTACGCGACGCCAGTGCGTAGCGAGTGCATCACGGCGGACCTGTTTTTGGGGCGCCGCCTCGAGGCGGCTCGATCCCGGCGCCCGGGCGACAACCCATCCACACCGAATGCCGCGCAGGCGTGCCAGCCATGGCCTTGATGGTCCCCGACAATCTGATGGTGTTCACGGGCAACGCGAACCCGAAGCTCGCGCAGGCCGTCGCGCACCAGATCAACATTCCGCTCGGCAAGGCACAGGTCTCGCGTTTCTCGGATGGCGAGGTGACGGTCGAACTGTTCGAGAACGTGCGCGGCAAGGACGTGTTCATCCTGCAGCCCACCTGCGCGCCGACCAACGACAATCTGATGGAAATCATGATCATGGCCGACGCGCTCAAGCGCGCCTCCGCCGGCCGGATCACTGCGGCGATTCCGTACTTCGGCTACGCCCGCCAGGATCGGCGTCCGCGCAGCGCGCGCGTCGCCATCAGCGCCAAGGTCGTCGCCAACATGCTGCAGGTGGTCGGCATCAACCGGGTGCTGGTCATGGACCTGCATGCCGACCAGATCCAGGGTTTCTTCGACATCCCGGTCGACAACATCTATGCAAGCCCGATCCTGCTCGGCGACCTGTGGAAGCACAACTACGACAACCTGGTCGTCGTCTCGCCCGACGTCGGCGGCGTCGTGCGCGCGCGGGCACTCGCCAAGCGCATGGAAGCAGATCTCGCGATCATCGACAAGCGGCGGCCGCGCGCCAACGTGGCCGAGGTGATGCATATCATCGGCGAGGTCGAGGGCCGCAACTGCGTGATCATGGATGACATGGTCGACACCGCCAATACACTTTGTCAGGCCGCGCAGGCACTGCGCGACAGCGGCGCGCTGCGCGTGATGGCCTACGCGACGCACCCGGTGCTGTCAGGCAAGGCGATCGAACGGCTTGACGGCTCGGTGATCGACGAACTCGTCGTCACCGATTCGATTCCGCTGTCGGCAGAGGCTGCCGCCTGCCGCAAGATCCGGCAGCTGTCGTGCGCGGCATTGCTGGGTGAAACGATTTCGCGCATCGCGCGTGAGGATTCGGTCAGTTCCCTTTTCATTGAGTAACACGATGCGGCATGTTGCCGCATTGCAACCGCCTGTCGTGACTGGTCGCGGTCCGCCGGCGACAACTGGAGTGTGAAATGAAAGTCGTAGCAAACAAACGAGACGCGCAAGGCACGAGTGCGAGCCGCCGCCTGCGCCACACCGGCAAGGTCCCAGGCGTCCTTTACGGCGGCAACGCTGCCGCGCAGGCGATCGAGGTCGAGCACAACCCGCTCTTCCACGCGCTGCGCAAGGAAAAATTCCATGCGTCGATCCTCGACATGGAACTCGATGGCAAGTCCGAGCGCGTGCTGCTGCGTGATTTCCAGATGCATCCGTACAAGGCGGTCGTCCTGCATATCGACTTCCAGCGCGTGTCCGAGGACCAGAAGATCCACATGCGCGTGCCGCTGCACTTCGTCGGCCAGGAAGAGTCCCCGGCGTTCAAGCTCGGTGGCGGCCTGATCAGCCACATCATGTCCGACGTCGATGTCGCCTGCCTGCCGAAGGACCTGCCCGAGTTCATCGAGGTCGACCTGTCCGGTCTGCAGGCGCACCAGACTGTGCGCGTGCTGGACCTCAAATTGCCGGCGGGCGTGTCCCCGGTGCTGAAGGGCAAGGAAAATCCGGTCGTGGTCGCAGTGTCGACGCATGGCGAGCAGGCCGAGGAAGAAGTCGTTGCGCCGACGGTAGCGGCCGAGGTTCCGGCGACCGCTCAGAAGGCTCCAGTCGCCGCTCCGGGTGCTGCACCGGCCAAGGGTGGCAAGGAAGAAAAAGGCGGAGACAAGAAGAAGTAAACCAAAGAAGATCGGCGCGCGCTGTCCGGGCCTCGTGGCCCGACGGCCGCAGTCCGGCACAATGCGGCCCGCTGTCCTCGCGACGGCGGGCCTTTTTTCTTTGTACCTATGGCTGACGACACCGAACCCAGGAACGGCATCCGTCTGATCGTCGGGCTCGGCAACTTCGGCGCCGAGTACGAGGCGACGCGCCACAACGCAGGCTACTGGCTGGTCGATTCGATCGCACGGCGGGCAGGCGCGCGCTTTTCCGGCGAGCGCAAGTTCCATGGCGATGTCGCGCGTATCCGACTCGCGGGCCACGACGTCTGGCTGCTGAAGCCGACGACGTACATGAACCGGTCAGGACAGTCCGTCGTTGCCCTCGCTCTCTTCTACAAGATCCTGCCGACCGAGATCCTGATGGCGCACGACGAACTCGACCTGCCGCCGGGAGCGGTCAAGCTCAAGCGCGGTGGCGGCACGGCCGGTCACAACGGACTCAAGGACACACAGGCACGCCTCAGCACTGCGGATTTCTGGCGATTGCGCATCGGCATTGGCCACCCGCGTTCATTGCAGCTCGAACAGGACGTGGCCGACTTCGTCCTGCACCCGCCTCGCCGAGACGAGCAGGCCGCGATCGACGAGGCCGTGGGTCGCGGCGAAGGCATCGTCGAACTCCTGGCCGAGGGCCGCTTCGAGGCGGCCATGCTGCGATTGCATACGAAGTAGTGTCATCGCCGCAAGCTTGCCTCGGCCCGATCGCGCCGCTTGCCGCACTGCAGATTTCTCGATTCCTACATGACTGAACACTGGATCGATGTCCGCGCCGGCGAGCGTGCCCGGCACCACCTTGCCGATCGAGGCCTGTCGCCGTCGGACATCGGTTGTCTTCCCGCCGCCGCCGGCGGCCCCAAGGGCCTGGCCCTGCTGCCGCTCGATCGCTTGCTGGCACGCGAGTGGCTGGCGCAGGCCACGACACTGGAACTGATCGGTGCGTCGATCGGCGCCTGGCGCATGGCAGCCCTGGCTCAGGCCGATCCGCTGGCGGCGCTCGACCGCCTGCAGCATGCCTACGTGCGTCAGCAGAACTATCCGGAACGCCCGACAACATCGCACGTTGCCGTCGTCTGCCGCGGCCTCGCCCGCGCCGTGACCGACGGAGGTGCGATGCAGTTGCGCGAGGGAGTCGCGTTATCTGTGCTGACTTCGCGTGCCCGTGGCGTGCTCATTGAAAACACACGCTCGGCATTCGCGCGTGCCGCGCTGACCAACGCGCTCGGGCGTGACCGACTGGCCGCCCATCTGCAACGCGTCGTCTTTCAGGCCGGAGCACCGACGCGACTCGACATGAAGCAGGATGCATTCGGAGCCGAGTGCATTGCGCTGACAGCACAAAATCAGGAAGACGCGTTGCTCGCGTCCGGATCGATTCCATTGATCTGCGATCCTGTGCGCGACATTGCCGGCGCCCCGTCCGGCGACTACTGGGACGGCGGTCTCATCGACTATCACCTGCTGCTGCCCTATCCGCAGCTCGGTCGCCTCGTGCTGTATCCGCATTTCGTACCGTGGGTTACCCCGGGCTGGCTCGACAAGGGCCTGCCGTGGCGCGCCCGCCCGCGTCAGCACGCATGGCTCGCCAACGTCATCCTGATCGCACCTTCGCCGGCGATGCTCGCGCGGCTGCCGAACGGCAAGCTGCCGGATCGCAACGACTTCTATCGCTATGGCCAGGACCATGCCGCACGCATCAGCGCGTGGGAAAGGGCGATTGTCGAAATGGAGCGCTTCGCGGTTGCGGCGATGAACTGGCTGAAGTCGCCCGACCTCTCGATCGTGCGGCCGCTCTAGGATGAAATGGCCCCCACGTTTGTGTCGCTCACTGCCTCCGTGGGGGCGCATCAGTGCCTTCGGGCGACCGGGCGGCACTGAAGGTTCGATCACGCGGCACCGCCGCGAGGTACGCGTCTAGCGTGTTTGCCGCCAGCGGCTTCACCATCACCAGCAGCGTGTGGCTGAGGTCTCCCAGCACGTAGTCGAGGCGCCGGCACACCTCGACGTAGCCCTGTCGCAGCCAGAAGCGGTGGGCGCGTCGATGTCCTTCGACCACGCCCAGGCGCAGCCAACGTGCGCCCTGCCCGATCGCCCAGGCCTCGTAGGACGCATAAACCTCGGCTGCGAAACCCGTGCCATGCCGCGACGTCGCAACCATGAAGAAGCCGAGGTGGGTGACACCCGGCGCCAACAGGTCAGTCGCCACCGAGACCTCGCCGGCCACCCGACCCGAGTCACGCTCGCGGATCAGCCAACTCGGCAGCGCGGTGTATGGCATGTCGGCGGGCGGCCTGAAGTCGAATCCCTGCAGCGCGGCATCGGGCGCGGGCGTATGCCCATGCGTTATTTGGTAGTACTCGGGATTCGCCTCGTAGAACGCCTGAAGTTCGGCGGCCGCGGAACGGTCGGCCTCCGTGGCGATCCAGTCGGCGTCGGGCCGCAGCGGACTCAACTCAGGTCTCGCGCCATGACCAGCTCGCCCTCGTCTACCTTGCCCGTGTAGCGGAAACCGAGCGACTGGTAGAAGCGGGCCAGGCGCTCGGCATCCCTGACGTGCGACACCAGCAACCGTTCGGCAGCGGGACGACTGCGTACATGCTCGACCAGTCGCTCGACCGCGCGATGGCCGTAACCCTTGCCCTGGTGACGGCGATCGATCATCAGCCGCCACAGGAAGAACTCGCGGTCCTCGGGCGCCTCGGCGAGCGTGTGGTCGTAGAGCATCACGAAGCCGACCAGCTCGTCACCGGCATGAATCGCACGGAACCACGCTTCTGGTGAAAAATGAGCCTGCGCGATCGACACCGAGTTCGGCGCGACCTGCTTGCCGCCGTCACCGGCGTCGAGCCTGCACACGGAGGAAACGGTGTCCTTCGTCACTTCCCTGAGATCGACAGTCATGGCAATTGGGAAAGTCTACAAAGGCTTGCGATAATTGCACGCTTTCGCCCGCGCGGCGCACCGGACACCTCCCAATGGCCCTGAAATGCGGCATCGTCGGCTTGCCCAATGTCGGCAAGTCGACACTCTTCAATGCACTCACGAAGGCCGGCATTGCGGCCGAGAACTATCCGTTCTGCACGATCGAGCCCAATGTCGGCATCGTCGAAGTGCCCGATGCGCGCCTGACCGCGCTCGCTTCGATCGCGAACCCCCAGAAAGTACTGCCGGCCACAGTCGAGTTCGTCGACATCGCCGGGCTGGTGGCCGGCGCGAGCAAGGGCGAGGGCCTGGGCAATCAGTTCCTCGCCAACATCCGCGAGTGCGATGCGATCGCGCACATCGTCCGCTGCTTCGAGGATCCGAACGTCATCCACGTCGCGGGCAAGATCGATCCCGATCTCCGACATCGAGGTCATCAACACCGAGCTGGCGCTCGCCGACCTGCAGACGGTCGACAAGCAGCTTGCGCGCTACACGAAGATCGCCAAGAGCGGCGGCGACAAGGAAGCGAAACGACTGGTCGATGCGCTCGAGAAGATTCTTCCCGCGCTCAACGAAGCGAAGCCGGTGCGCTCGGTCGACCTTTACGATGAAGAGAAGGACGTGCTGCGGCCGCTGTTTCTGCTGACCGCGAAGCCGACGATGTACGTCGCCAACGTCGAAGAGCATGGCTTCGAAGGCAATCCCCTGCTCGAACGCGTTCGCGAGTACGCCGCGAAGGAGGGTGCGCCGGTCGTGGCGGTGTGCGCCAAGATCGAAGCCGAGATCGCGGACCTGCCCGACGAGGACAAGGAGATCTTCCTGGCCGACATGGGCATGCACGAACCCGGACTGAACCGGTTGATCCGCGCCGGCTACACCTTGCTGGGGCTGCAAACGTACTTCACCGTCGGCCCCAAGGAAGTGCGCGCGTGGACCATCACCGCCGGCAGTACCGCACCGCAGGCGGCCGGCGTGATCCACACCGATTTCGAGAAGGGCTTCATCCGCGCGCAGACCATCGCCTACGACGACTTCGTCGCCCACAAGGGCGAACAGGGCGCCAAGGAGGCCGGCAAGATGCGCGCGGAAGGCAAGGAGTACATCGTGCGCGACGGCGATGTTCTGAACTTCCTGTTCAACGTCTGAAGCGCCATGACCGCCTCCATCGACCAGTTGTTCCTCTACCCGATCAAGGGCTGCCGTGGAATCGCCGTCGAGCGCGCGACGCTGACGGCGACCGGACTCGAAATCGACGGCATCGGTGACCGCGAGTGGGTCGTGGTCGACGAGCATGGCGAGTTCCTGAGCCAGCGCGAGCTGCCGGCCATGACGCTGATCGAGACGCGCCTGACGTCGTCGACGCTGCGGCTCAAGGCGCCGGGCATGCTGCAGCTCGAAGTACCCTTCGCCAGCGAAGGCGACGTAGTCAACGTCACGGTCTGGAACGACACGGTGGCTGCCGTCACACAAGGCGACGTCGCCGATGCGTGGTTCTCGCGCTATCTTGGCCAGTCGTGCCGCCTGATGCGCTTCGATCCCGAAGCGCGGCGACTGTCGAACGTGCGCTACACCGGAGCAACGTCGGCGCCTTACAAGTTCGCCGACGCCTTCGCGCTGCTCATCGCGTCGACCGCCTCGCTGACCGACCTCAATGCGCGGCTGAGCAAGCGCGGTATCGCACCGGTCGGCATCGAACGCTTCCGCCCGAACCTCGTGCTGGCCGGAACCGAGGCATTCGAGGAAGACTACGTCGAGCGCATCACGATCGGCACCCTGGAACTTCGCGTAGTGAAGCCATGCGTGCGCTGCTCGGTGCCGAATGTCGACCCGGCCACGGGTGAAACTTCCACCGAGCCCGGCGATACGCTGGCCCTCTATCGGGACAATGCGCGGGCGGGCGGAGTGACGTTCGGCGTGAATGCCATCGTGATCCGAGGCGATGCCGAGCTGCGGCGAGGTGACGCGGCCGAACTGACGCTCGCGCTCTGAGCATCAAGACTAACGCGCGCGCAGTGAGGACCTCTGCGAAGTGGCCGTGTCGTTCCGAATTTTCGGTATCCATGCCGTCAGCCGGCGGCTGACGGGCGCAGGGCTCCCCGATAGGTCCAGGCGCGCCAGACCGCTTCAAGCGGGCCCTGTGCATAGCGGCCCAGCCACCAGCGGCTGACGACGAGCTGCAGCATGAAGATCGCGATCGCCACGGCGCCGAGTTGCCAGTAGGCCAGCGTATCGCCGATTCCAAACCCCCAGCCGGACAACAGTACGCCCATGGCCACGGACTGCGCCACGTAGTTCGTCAGAGCCATGCGTCCGGCCGGCGCCAGCCAGCGGATGACCAACGGCGACGCACGCCGCAGGAACGTCGCGACATAAAGGAACGAAAGCGTCAGGCTCGCCGTCAATGCGAGAATCTGTAACGCCGGCAGGGCAAGAGCGCTCTCGAGCTCCGCGTGCGTGACCGACCACACGCCATAGACGAGCCCGGCAGGCAGCCCCAGCCACAGACCGATGCGAGCCGCCTGCTTCCACGCCGGCGAGCGGGGGTCCCGCAGCCAACCGGCGCGCTCGGCCAACATGCCGGTCATCATCAAAGCGATGACCGTGGGCAGGCCCAGCAGGTTGGACAGGACCTGCCATACGAACATCCGCGCCCGCAGCGGCCATTGCTCCCAGTAGCCGAGCCGGCTGCTCGCCTCGACGTTCAGGTAAACCTCTTCCAGACTCTCGATCGATGCGACCTCAGGCTCGCCGATCGACGCGGCGATCATCAGCAGCAGCCAGGCGACGGCAATGAACCACCAGCGCACGGTCGCTTTCGCGACGGAGTCCGCGTCCGCCTCCGCGTGCCGAAGCAGCACGAACCCGGCAATGGCATAGACATGCGTGATGTCGCCGAAGTAGAGGAACACTCCGTGCAGCACACCGAAGACCAGCAGGAACACCAGTCGGCGGCGGTAGACCCCGCGCGGGTCCGCAACGGCGGCCCGCAGCCTGTCATAGAGCAGCGCGAAACTGGCCCCGAACAGCATGCCGAACAGCGGCATGAACTTGCCGGCTACCAGGGCCGCAGTCAGGAAGAACGCAACCCGGTCGGCCAGGCCGGCCTCGGGTGTCAGGTATCCGATCGCGTTGGTCGCTCCGGACAGGTACGACTGGATGTTGACGAGCAGGATGCCGAACAGGGCGAAGCCGCGCAGGGCGTCGAGGCGCGGGTCGCGCGTGACGGCGCCGGTCACGCCGCGCGCCGCAATGTCATTCGGTCGATCCGCCCATCTGTTGGATCTTCGCCTTCAGCCACTTCTCGACCGACGGAAAGACGAACTTGCTGACGTCGCCGCCGAGCTGAGCGATCTCGCGCACGATGGTGCCCGAGATGAACTGGTACTGGTCGGAGGGCGTGAGGAACATCGTCTCGACGTCCGGCAGCAGGTAACGGTTCATCCCGGCCATCTGGAACTCATACTCGAAGTCCGACACCGCACGCAGGCCGCGCACGATCACGCGCGCGTTCTGCTGGCGCACAAAATCTTTCAGCAGCCCGCGAAAGCCCGACACCTCTACGTTCGGGTAGTGCGACAGCACCTCGCGCGCGATCGCGATGCGCTCATCGAGCACGAAAAACGGCTTCTTGTTGCGACTGTCGGCGACGCCAACGACGAGCTTGGAAAACAGCCCCGCCGCACGCCGAACCAAGTCCTCGTGACCGCGAGTCAGCGGATCGAACGTACCGGGGTAGACGGCGATGACCATAGAAGTGCCTCCTCAGCGTCGCGCGGGGCGGTTGGGCGCGAGGGATTATTCATGCAGTCGGCACCCGCAGCAAATGGAACGCCACCTGGCCGGCGCTTCCCTGCCGAACGATCTCGAGTCCGGCCTGCTGCGCCTGTTCCAGCGGCAACGGTGCCGGCGCCTCGAGGTAGATCAGGCCGTCGCTTGCCAGCAGGCGACGCGCCGCGTCGAGCGCCGGCCCCTGCAGGTGGGCGTCGAAGGGCGGATCGAGGAAGACCACGTCGAACGAACCCGCCGGCAGGTCCGTCGCCACCGACAGCGCATCTCCTGCAACGATCTCGACCTGCTCGGCACCGAGGCGCGTCCGCGTGGCCCTCAGACCCTCGAGCGCTCGCGCGTGCGCTTCGACCAACATCACTCGCCGGGCACCCCGCGACGCCAGTTCGAATCCGAGCGCGCCGGTGCCGGCAAAAAGATCGAGGCCTTGAAGCGCGGTCATGTCGGGCCGCAAGTGCAGCAGCCAGTTGAATGCCGTCTCGCGCACCCGGTCCGGCGTCGGCCGCAGGCCCGGGACATCGGGCACCGGCAGCAGCGTTCGCTTCCACGACCCGCCGACGATGCGCACCTGGCGCGGCGCGCCCTGCGATCGCTGGTCGCGCATTCCGGTCGAGTGAGCGTGCTTTGTTACACTCGTTCGCGACCTCGGGTGTAGCCCGCGTGTCTCGTCTTCCGCAGCACGCCCCGATCGCTTTCCCCGCATCGTTCAATGATAAGCCCCGGTACTTCTGAAGGCGCCAAGGGCGGCTGGCTCGCGCGACTCAAGCGCGGCCTGTCGAAGACGCGTGTCAACATAGTCGGCCTGTTCTCGGGTGGCGTGGTCGACGACACATTTCTCGAAGAACTCGAAATGGCACTGATCGGGGCGGACGTTGGCGTGTCGACATCGTCGCAGCTGATCGAGGTCGTCCGCTCGGAGATCAAGCTCAAGGGATTGAAGTCGCAGGAGGAAGTACGGATCGCGCTGCGCGACGAGCTGGCACGGCGCCTTGCGCCCGTGGAAGGTCGCTTCGACCTGACGCACGAACGGCCCTACGTCGTCATGGTGTGCGGCGTGAACGGGTCGGGCAAGACGACCTCGATCGGCAAGCTGGCCAAATGGTTCGCCGGACAGCAACGCTCGGTGCTGCTCGCTGCCGGAGACACCTTCCGCGCCGCTGCACGCGAACAGCTCGCCGTCTGGGGGGCGCGCAACAAGGTCGACGTCATTGCGCAAAGCGGCGGCGATCCGGCGGCGGTGGTCTTCGATGCGGTCTCGGCGGCCAGGGCGCGCGGGGTCGATGTGCTGATCGCCGACACGGCAGGCCGCTTGCCGACGCAAGCGCATCTGATGGAGGAACTCAAGCGCATCCGGCGCGCGCAGGACAAGGCGCTGCCGGGCGCGCCGCATGAGGTCATCCTCATCGTCGATGGCACCAACGGTCAGAACGCGCTGGCGCAGGTACAAGCCTTCGACGCGGCGGTCGGCCTGACGGGACTGGTCGTCACGAAGCTCGACGGTACCGCCAAGGGAGGCGTGCTGGCTGCGATCGCGGCCGCGCGCGGTGGCCGGCCCCTGCCGATCCTTTTCATCGGCGTCGGTGAAGGGATCGACGATCTGCAACCGTTTTCTGCCGTCGAGTTCGCCGACGCGCTGGTGGGCGGAGCCGTGCAGTGAATCTCGCCGCCGTCGACCTCGGCTCGAACAGTTTCCGGCTCGAGATCGGCCGCGTCGAAGGCACGCACATCGAGCGGCAGGGCTATTGGAAGGAAACAGTGCGGCTGGCGGCCGGACTCGACGACACCAACAAGCTCAGCAAGAAGTCGATTGAGACCGCGATCGAGACGCTCGCACGCATGAACGAACGCCTGCGCGGCATGCCGATCGAGCAGGTGCGCGCGGTCGGCACTCAGACCTTGCGCCAGGCGCGCAACGTTAACGACTTTCTCGTGGAGGCGCAAAACGCGCTGGGTTATCCGATCGAAGTGATCTCGGGCCGCGAGGAAGCGCGTCTGGTGTTCGAGGGCTGCATGCACACACTGCCGCCGTCCAATCTGCGGCGGCTGGTCGTCGACATCGGCGGTGCATCGACAGAGATCATCGTCGGCCGGGGCTTCAGCGCGACCAACGCGGAATCGTTCAAGGTCGGCTGCGTGAACACGTCACTGCGCTTCTTCAAGGACGGACGTATCGACCGGCCGTCACTTAAGAAGGCGCAGGTGGCTGCCGCTGCCGAATTCGAGGAAGCAATTGCTGCGTTTTCGCGTGCGCAGTGGGAGGAAGCCTTCGGGTCCAGCGGAACGGTGGGCGCCGTCGCGGACATCATGCGCGCGCAGGGGTGGTCAGACGGCACCATTAACAGCGAGGGCCTGCTGAAGCTGCGTCATGCGATGCTCGATGCTGGCGAGATTCGTCGCATCCGCCTGGCCGGACTGAAGCCCGACCGCCAGGAGGTCCTCGCCGGGGGTGTCGCCGTGCTTTCCGCGGTGTTCGACACGCTCGGCATCGACGAGATGCGGCCGGCCCGCGGTGCGCTGCGCGTCGGCGTGCTGTACGACCTGCTCGGGCGGCGCGAGCAGAATGACCTGCGCGATGCAACGGTCGAGCGCATGCTCGACCGTTTCGGCGTCGACCGGGAGCAGGCCGCACGCGTCGCCGCGACCGCCCGGCAACTGTATTCCCAACTGGCTCCTGCGGCCCCGGACGAGACCGTCAAGCGGCTCGCGTGGGCCGCATTGCTGCACGAAGTCGGCTTCGCGATTTCGCACAGCGACTATCACAAGCACTCGGCCTACCTCGTACAACATGCGGACCTGGCGGGGTTCTCGACCTCGGACCAGGAGCACATCGCACTGCTGGTTCTCGGCCAGCGCGGCAACCTGCGCAAGGTCCACGCCGCACTCGAGGACCGTGACCGTTCCGCCAAGATTCTTGTACTCCGGCTTGCGGTGATCCTGAATCACGCGCGTCGCAGCGTGGAACTGCCACGATGGACTCTCAAATTCGGACGCAGCATTGAACTGGGCATCGACGCCGAGTGGCTCGGGCGCCATCCGCTGACCCAGTTCCTGCTGGAGGAGGAAGCGATGCACTGGTCCCGCGTCGGCATCGCCTTCATCGTGCGCACGCCTTAGGCCGCCCGGGACAGCTCAGGCGCCGCGCGGCGTTGCAGCAATGGTGTCAGGCCAGGTCCGGACTGATCACCGCACGCAGGACAGTCCGCTCTTCGCCGTCCCGCTCGCGCGAGCTCAACCACCACACACCCGCCTTCTTCACCGACCAGTCCTGCACCTCGCCCGCCAGAAGGAAGCTGGCGACGTGGCCAAGGGTCGGCTGGTGGCCGACGATCACGACGGGGACTTTGGCGCGGGGCCAGTCGGCGGCGTCGAGCACATCGCGCACGCCGGCCCCGGGAGCGATCTCGTCGACGGTGCGGAACTTGCGATGCGAGACGTCCGACAGTGCGCGCGCCGTCTGCTGCGCTCGAGTCGCCGGACTGACCAGGACCCTAGCGCTGTCCGGCAGTTGCGCATGCAGCCACTCGGCAATGCGGTGCGCCTGCTTCTCGCCGCGCGCCGTCAGCTTGCGGCCGAGGTCGGGCTCGCCGATGTCGGCTTCCGCGTGGCGCCAAAGGATGAGTTCCATTCGTCAGACCACGATGCGTGGGGCGAGCCTGGCCAGCAGCATATGCTGCGCCGAAACCGCACTCGCGCCCCGGCGTGGCGGGCGGTAGTCGCCGTCGCTCGTCAGCACCCACGCATCGCGCGTGTCGTCGAGATAGGGCTTCAGCCCCTCGTCAATCACGCGCCGCGCGAGTTTGGGTTCCAGCACCTGCCAGGCCACCTCGATGCGGCGGAACAGGTTGCGCCCCATCCAGTCGGCGCTCGACAGGTATACGCGGGGCTTGCCGCCGTTGCGGAAGTAATAGATGCGATGGTGCTCGAGGAAGCGCCCGACGATCGAGCGCACACGGATGTTCTCCGACAGACCCTTGACGCCGGGGCGCAGCGCGCAGGCACCGCGAACGATGAGGTCGACCTTCACTCCGGCCTGCGAAGCCGCATACAGTGCCAGGATCGTTGCCTCGTCGGTGAGCGCGTTCATCTTCGCAATCACGCGCGCCGGCTTGCCTGACTTCGCAAACTCCACCTCCGCCGCGAGGGCCACCAGCAGATTCCGATGCAGCGTGAACGGTGCCATCCACAGATGCTTCAGCCGTTCGACCTTGGTCAGGCTGGTGAGGTGCATGAACACCTTCTCGACGTCGTCGCAAATCTCGGGGTTTGCCGTCAGCATCCCGAAGTCGGTGTACAGCTTGGTCGTGGTCGTGTGGTAGTTGCCGGTGCCCAGGTGCGCGTAGGGCACAAGCCGCTGCTTGCCGCGTACCTCCTCGCGGCGCATCACCAGCGTCATCTTGCCGTGGGTCTTCAGCCCGACCACACCGTAAACGACCTGCGCGCCGACAGCCTCGAGACGCTCGGCAAGATTGATGTTGGCCTCTTCGTCGAAGCGTGCCTTCAACTCGACGATCACCGTGACTTCCTTGCCGCGGCGCGCCGCCTCCTCGAGGATGTCGACCGGCACGGAGCTGATGCCGGTGCGGTACAGCGTCATTCGGATTGCCACGACCTTGGCATCGACCGCCGCCTGGCGCAGGAACTCGATGACCGGCTCGAAACTCTCGAACGGATGATGCATCAGAATATCGCTGCGCCGGATCGCCTCGAACATGTCGGAACCCGTCGCAAGTTTCGTCGGCCATGCCGGCACGAACGGCGTCCAGCGCAAAGGCGGCTGCGTCAGGTGATCGACCAGCTGGTTCAGGCGCACCAGGTTGACCGGCCCGTCAACGCGGAACACCGCTTGCTCCGGCAACTGGAACTGTTCCTGCAGCAGCGCCTGCAGCGGCGGCGGACAGGTGGCCAGCACCTCGAGCCGGACCGCATTGCCGAAATGCCGCTGGGTCAGCTCCATGCGCATCGCCTGGCGCAGGTTGTGCACTTCGCGCTCGTCGACACTGAGGTCGGAGTCGCGCGTCACGCGAAACTGCGAAAAGCCGCCGATCTCGCGCCCGGGAAAGACGTCCTGCAAATGCGCCCGGATTACCGAGGACAGCATGACGAAGGCCTGCTTGCCCGGCACCAGCCGCGCCGGCAGCGGGATCACCCGCGGCAGCACGCGCGGCACCTTGAGGATGGCGGTGGCCGAGGGACGACCGAAGGCGTCCTTGCCTTCGAGCTGCAAGATGAAATTCAGCGACTTGTTCAACACCTGCGGAAACGGGTGTGACGGGTCCAGGCCGATCGGCGAGAGCAGCGGCCGGACCTCGCGCATGAAGTACTCGCGCACCCAGGCTCGCTGCGATTCATCGCGCTGCGCGTGGTTCAGCACGACGATGTCCCTGCGTTCGAGCGCAGGCATGATGGTCTGGTTGAAGAGCTGGTACTGCTGGAGCACCAGCAGGTGAGCCCGTTGCATGATCTCGGCGTAGGCAGCTGCCTGGGGCGAGGTGCCACCGGACTCGCGGATCTCCTCGCTCAGGTCGGAGATCCGCACCTCGAAGAATTCATCGAGGTTGGACGAGACGATGCAGATGTAGCGCAGGCGCTCGGCCAGCGGAACCGAGGGGCGCGTCGCCATCGCCAGCACGCGCTCGTGGAACGCGAGCATAGACAGCTCCCGGTTCAGGAAGAGCTCGGGGCTGGTCTGCAATTCGAACTTTCGCCTAGGCCGCTTGCGCTTGTTGTGACCGACCATAGTGATTCGCGATGACGCTTCGATGACAACCGTACAATCGCCGGAATGGCCAGGACCACCGGGTTCGACTCATTCTAAGCGGTGCTTCTGCGCTTGATGCCCCGCCTTATGAATGCAATCCCGACACCCGCCGCGCCGCTGATCGTGTTCGACCGCGTCGAAAAACGCTATGGCGGCAGAACGGTCATCGACGAGTTGAGCTTCTCGATCTCACGCAACGAGTTCGTGTTGCTCTCAGGCCCCTCCGGCGCCGGCAAGTCGACCGTGATCCGGCTCATCGCCGCGCTCGAACTTCCGACCAGCGGCGTTATCCGCGTGGCCGGTGAGTCGCTGACAAACATGAAGAGACGAGCCCTGCCGCACCTGCGCCGATCGATCGGCATCGTGCTGCAGAACCTGATGCTGCTTGATGATCGAACGATCCTGCAGAACGTTGCCCTGCCCGTTGTCGCGGCTGGATTCCCCTGGGCCGAAGCAAGAACGCGCGCAGCCGCGGCGCTGCAGCGAGTCGGGCTGGACGAGGCCGCAGGTCGGGCGCGACCGCGCGAACTGTCGGGTGGCGCGCAGCAACGCGCGGCGCTGGCACGCGCTCTCGTCAACCGGCCTGCGCTGCTGCTCGTCGATGAACCCACCGCGCATCTCGACCGCACCGCCGCAGCTGAGGTGATGAGGCTGCTGGAGCAGTTCGTAATCGCCGGGGTCACGGTGGTCATGGCCACGCACGGCGAGATGGCGTCAGTGCCTGCCCGCGCCCGCGTCATCGGGCTCGAAGCGCTGGCTTCGACATGAGTGCATTGGCTGAACGAGCATTCGCATTGCGGCGCACGGCCGCCATCGCCGGCGCCCGTCCGGGCACATTCCTGCTCAACATCCTGCTGTGCGCGACGGGTCTCGCCATTCCCTTGTTCATTGCCGCGTTGCTGCACGCCGCAACTCCCTGGGCCCAGCGCATCACGGCAGGCCCCGAGATCAACGTCTTCGTCACGCTCGGCACCGCTCGATCCGACCTCGACTCGCTGAGGGGAAAACTCGCCGCCATCGAAGGCGTGGCCGACGTGCGTCTGATTCCGCGCGACCAGGCTTTCGCGGAGCTAAGCCGGCGCGCCGGGCTGGCGGGCACGGCCGACACGCGCTCGAATCCGCTGCCCGATGTCCTGGTGGCCCGCTTCGGCATCACGACCCAACCGGGTGTGGTCGAACGCGCTGCCGCGGCCGTCAAGGGCTGGGCCGGCGTCGATGCGGTCCAGTCGGACATCGAATGGCACCGTCGGCTGGCCGCGATCGGCCGGGCGCTTCTTGCGGTGCTGGCCGCTGTCGGCGCACTCGTCCTGGTCCTGATCATTCTCGTGCTGGTGACGGCGGCGCAGTCGCAGGTTCGATTGCGGTACGACGAGACGGGCGTGCTGCAGCTGGTGGGTGCTCGGCCTTCGTTCATCGTTCGTCCCTACGCCTATGCGAGTGCACTGACCCTGGGACTGGGCGCAATGCTTTCGCTGGCGCTTGCCGTCCTGGCGGTCAGGCTGATCGAGCCTCGGGTCGCGGCCCTCGCCGCTGTCTTTGGGCAGTCGCTCGACTGGCCGAGCCTTCCGCTGGGGTTTGCTGTCGTGTTCGTTGCAGCCGCGGCCGTCGTGGGCTGGGCCGCGGGATGGGTCGGAGCCAGTAATGCCGCTCAACGACCGGACCCGAAGTGAGCGACTACTCACACTCTTGTAATACCATACAGGGCCGTAACCCGATCAAATCAATCGGGATTGAACCTTTGCTCAAACTGCCCTTCTAAATCGTTAGCACTCTTCAAGTGGGAGTGCTAGGATTTACTCGAAAGGAGTGTCTGAGTGACCCGAAATCCGACTCGTACTGCCGTAGCCAACGCGCTCGTTCCTGCCGCGTCGCATGCCTTGGTTCTGCATCCGGGCAGCGTTGGCAGCATTGATGCATACATCCAGGCCGTCAATCGGGTGCCGTTGCTGACAGCGGACGAAGAAGTGCGGCTCGCGCGCGAGTTTCGCGAGAGCAGCGATCTGGATGCGGCCGGCCGCCTGGTCACGTCGCACCTGCGGCTGGTGGTTGCTGTTGCGCGCAATTACCTCGGTTATGGCCTGCCGCACGCCGATCTGATTCAGGAAGGCAACATCGGCTTGATGAAGGCGGTCAAGCGCTTCGACCCCGAACGTGGCGTTCGCCTGGTCTCTTTTGCGCTGCACTGGATCAAGGCCGAGATCCATGAGTACATCCTGCGCAACTGGCGGCTCGTGAAAGTTGCTACCACCAAGGCGCAGCGCAAGTTGTTCTTCAACCTGCGCAGCATGAAGAAAGGGCTCGGCACGATGTCGCCGGACGAGGTTGACGGCGTCGCCCGTCAGCTGAACGTCAAGCCGGAGGAAGTCTCCGAAATGGAGACGCGGCTGTCCGGCGGTGACATTGCGCTTGAGGGCCGCATCGAGGACGGCGAAGAGGAGTTTGCCCCGATCGCCTACCTCGCGGACGAGGACTCGGAGCCGACCGAAGTCCTGCAGCGCCGCCAGCACGACCTGATGCAGACGGAGGGCATGCGTGAGGCGGTCGGACAGCTTGATCCGCGCAGCCGTCGGATCATCGAGGCACGGTGGCTGAACGAGGACGCCGACGGCCGGGTCGGCACCGCCACGCTGCACGAACTGGCGGACGAATTTGGTGTGTCCGCGGAACGAATTCGGCAGATCGAAGCCAAAGCATTGGAAAAGATGCGTGCGACGCTTGCGGCGTACGTGTAGTCACGAATTGCGGCCGGGTCGGCCGCGAACGATGTAGCAGGATCCGCCTCCGCTCCTCCCCCCTCTCCTCCGACGAGGCGGATGATGGCCCCAGCCCACGCTGGGGCCTTTTTTTTGCCCATATCCGGATAATCGAGCGATGGAGTTTCTGACCATCGATGCACCCCCACTGCTGGCTGGCTCGGGGCCCTCGCTGCGACCGGTGGCGCGGCGCCTGGCGCATGCATCCGGGTCTCCATCGGCGCAGCTCACGGCACGCGCGAGCGCGGTCGAGATTGCCGATCCGATCGTTGGCCGCGTGCAGTCGGGCGGGGCGTGGACCGATGCGGACGTCCACAGCCGGATCGCCGAGTTGCTCGAGCCCCCGCTTCGGCACGCGCTGCGCCGGGGATTCGAGTGGTATGTGTGCCGCGGTGCGTTCTTTCATACCGATGCGCACTACGCCAACGTCCTGTTCGGCGTCTGGTACATCGTCGGCCCGCCGGTCGACCTCGTGTTCCCACGCATCCGACGGCGTGTGGCGGTGCACCCGGGTTCATTGACGATCTTCGACCCTTTCGAAGTGCATGGCGTTTTACACCCGGGCGTGTCCGAGTATCGCGCGGCGGACTATCTTGATTGCGCGCCGAGCGTGTTCGTCGGATTTGAACTCGAACTAGACGATGTGGTGGCTTCCCGCTTCGACGTCGCGGCACCAGCGGCCGATGCACGGCTCATCTCCAGTGCCACACGCGTCGTCGCAGCCACCGGTGCGTTCGAGTGAGACGTGAAGCGCCTAAAGGAGCCGTCGCAGGTCGGACGTGATGTCGTCGACGCTCGCGCCGTGGCGGACGAACAGGCGCACGCGGCCTTCCTTGTCGAATACATAGGCGCCCGCGGTATGGTCCATCGTGTAGGACGTGGCCGTCCTGCCCGGCACCTTCTGGTAGAACACCTTGAACTCCTTGGCGGTCGCCGCCGTCTCTTCGGCGGTGCCGTACAGCCCGATGAAGCTCGGATCGAAGCCGGGCACGTATTCCGATAGCAAGGCGGCGGTATCGCGTTCGGGATCGATCGTGATGAACACGACCTGCAGCCGGTCGCCGTCAGCTCCCAGACGCTTCCTGACTTCGGCCAGGTCCGACAATGTGGTCGGGCAGACATCGGGACACTGAGTGAAGCCGAAGAACACCACCACGACCTTGCCGCGGAAGTCGGCCAGCGTACGCCGCCCCCCGCCGGCGGCGTTGAGCGAAAAGGTGTGCGCGTAGGGAGCGCCCGTGATGTCGACCGCCTTGAAGGTCGGCGGGGAGCAGGCGGCCAGCGCGAACGCCCACACGGCACCGACGAAGACCGCGAGCCAGCGCGGCAGGACAGTCATCGGCATGGAACGTCGCGGCAGAAGCTCAGACGTAGTGATCGACCAGCAGTGCCGCGAAGAGCGCCGCGAGGTACACGATCGAGTAATTGAAGGTTGCACGAGCCACGGCGGCATTCGGAGAACGGAAGAGCCGCCATGCGTAGGCGACGAACACCGCCCCGAGCGCAAGCGCAGACACCAGGTAAAGCAATCCCGACATCTGCACGGCATACGGCAGCAGCGTCGTGGCCACCAGCCCGATCGTGTAAAGCAGGATATGCAGCCGCGTCAGCGGCTCGCCATGCGTGATCGGCAGCATCGGCCAGCCGGCCTTGCGGTAGTCATCGATCCGATACAGGGCCAACGCCCAGAAGTGCGGCGGCGTCCAGACAAAGATGATCAACGCGAGCAGCCAGGCCTCCGGCGGCGCGCTGTTCGTGACTGCAGCCCAGCCGAGCACCGGCGGCATGGCGCCACTCATACCGCCGATCACGATGTTCTGCGGCGTATACGGCTTGAGCAGCACCGTGTACACGACCGCGTAGCCGACGAAAGTCGCAAACGTGAGCCACATGGTCAGCGGATTGACCTGCGTATGCAGTACCCACATGCCCGCGCCACCGATCACGCCTGAGAAGGCGAGCGCCTGCAGAGGTGACAAGTCGCCATGCGGCAGCGGACGCATCCGCGTGCGCGCCATCTTCGCGTCGATGTGCCTTTCGATCAGGGAATTCACCGCAAAGGCGGCACCCGCCAGCAGCCAGATGCCGAGAGTGGCCATGGCCACGGTCCTGGCCGACGGCAGTTCCGCGGTGGCCAGGAACATGCCGATGACGGCGCAGAAAATGGCAAGCTGGGTCACGCGCGGTTTCGTCAGCGCCCAGTACTGGGAAGCAATGTGGCCCAGTGAACGCTGGGTGGCGAGAATCTGGCCGCGCATCATGGTCAGGTGGTCGACTCGAGTCGGGAATCTTACCGTCCACCAGCACGGGCCGCACGAACATTCGCGATAACCAGCAACGCCACCAGCAGTGCTGCACCGCCGCTGTGGAGGACGGCCGCCAGAAGGGGCCACTCGAGAACAACGTTCGAGAGTCCGGTGGCGACCTGCAGCAGCAAGATCGCGAGCAGCCCGCGCGCAACCCGCGCCAGACCTTCCAGCGACCACGCGCGCCAGACCAGGCCGGCGACGACTCCGACTACGACCAGAGCAAAGGCCCGATGGACCCAGTGAATCGCGACCAGCGCCTGGAATGGAATGACCTCTCCGTCCCCGGTCATCCCGAGCGCACGCCACAGCGTGAACCCGTGTTCGAAGTCCATCGGTGGAATCCAGGCACCCTGGCAGCGCGGGAAATCGGTGCAGGCGAGGACCGCGTAGTTGCTGCTGACCCAGCCGCCGAGCGAGATCTGCATGACCACCACAGCCATGGCCGCGGCAGCCAGGAGCCGCAGGCGGCGCGCCGCGGGCGCGACCGGACGATCGGGGCTTTCGCGCAGCGCGAGCCAGACGAGCAGTGCGAGCAACGCAACACCGCCGAGCAGATGAGCGGTGACGATGACCGGCTGCAGCTTCATCGTCACAGTCAGAGGCCCCGAACGCTCCCTGCACGCAAACCCAGACGAGTGCGGCTGTCGCCAGCCACGGCGACGGCGCCGTAGCGTCGGTGCGGAAACGGCGCCATGCCTGAACAGCAAGAATGATGATCAGCAGCCCGATCCCCATCGCAAAGTAGCGATGCAGCATCTCGATCCAGGCCTTGGTCATGGTGACCGGGCCAGTCGGTTGCGCGGATTCAGCAGCGCGGATCGGTTCACCGGCTGACAAAGGGTTAGAGTGACCGTAGCAGCCCGGCCAGTCCGGGCAGCCGAGACCCGAATCCGTCAGCCGCGTGAAGCTGCCGAACATGATGAGGTCGAGCGTCAGGAAGGCCGTTACCCAGGCCAGCTTGCGGAACTTGGCCGGGTCGCGCGACCACGCAACATAGGCCAGCGGAACGGCCGCGACGACCATTCCCTTTGCTGCCAGCCAGGCAAGCGCAGAGGTGTCCATCAGTCCTTGCGCTCGACGCGGATCCAGTGGCTCGAGGCGGTCAGCAGACGCGCCAGGTCCTTCTTCACCCGCTGTGGCTCCGGGTCCTGTGGCCAGCGCAGCATCAGATTTCCCATCGGATCGATCAGCCAGACATGTCCGTCCGGATTTGTACTCCCGGTGGCCAGAAAAGCGCGCGCATCCGCAGCTTGCACGCGCACGAAGTGCGTTCCCTCGTACTCGCGCATCAACACGGTCGACAGCGGCACCTCGTCGGTGATCAGCCAGAGACGTTCGACTCGGTCGCGCTCCTTGCCGGTCATCAGCCGTTGCTGGCGCATCTGCAGCAGCGCTGCTGCGCAGCGCTCGTGGCAGTCGCCGTCGGCGGCAGCCACCAGCACCCACTTGCCGGCGAGGCTGTCCAGCGCGAACGGCTGGCCGTCGAGTGTTGTCAGCGCCATCGGCGGAGGGGGCTGAGGAGTCAGCAGCGTGCCGTAGTTCGTGCGCCCGCTCGGCTGAAACACGTAGAACGCGAGATACGAAGCGACCACCGGCGCGACACAGACGGCGATCACGGCGTACAGGATGCGGTAGCGCTTCCAGTGTCCGGCCTGCGCGCCGGAGGTGACGGCCGACGTCTGCGGGTTCATCGGACTACCCTCCGCGCTGCGCGCTGCGGGATGAGCGCTTCGGAACGGCCGTGCGCGCTCATGTGCGGCGGCGGCGCAACGCGCGACCGCCGAAGTACGCCGTCAGTCCCGCACTCAGCGCCGCCAGCCCGTACCACTGCAGCGCATAGCCGCGGTGCGTGTCGACGCCGGAGGCAGGGCGCACCCACGTGCGGCGCAATCCGTCCGCAACTTCGCTGGTCTGCTGCACGACAAAGCGCGCAACGCGCAGGCCGGCCACCCGTTCGAACTCGTCGAAGGGAAGATTCGGCCAGATTCCTGGCAAAGGCGGCAGCGCCAGCGACGCCAGTTCGAGCATCCGCGGAACGCGCTCGACAGCCAGGCCCGTGATGGTGATGACTCCGCGCGGCGTGTCGACGACCGGCAACTTCGACGGATCGGCAGCATCGCGCACGACCCAGCCGCGGTTGATCAGCACAACGAGTCCGTCGGACACCCGCAATGGCGTAACGACCTGGAAGCCCGCCCGGCCCGCGAGCGCCCGGTTGTCGACGAAGACCGTGGCCGCGGGCAGGAATTCCCCGCGCAGCTCGACCCGCCGCGGCAATCCTGCAGCGACCGCGGCCGCATCATCGACCGACTTCAGATCCATCGGCATCGCCGTGGCGGCCGCATCCCAGCGCGCCTGCATCGCTTCCTTCATGTCACCGCGGCGTGTCTGCCATTGGCCCAGCAGCGCCCCCACAATCGCGACCACCACGCCAAGGCAGATGGCGAGGTAGACGTGACGACGTGCCGCTGCCGGTGTGGTCAGGGCGTCCAATGGGATAATCCAAGGGCCGCGGCGTCGGCCTCTATGCGCATCATCATCGTCATCGCCTTCATCGGCATCATCGTTTCACTTGGCTCTGCACTGCTCTTTCTGGTGCGCGACCATGGCAACAGCAATCGGACGGTCAATGCCCTGACTGTCCGGGTCGGGCTATCGGTAGCGCTCTTCCTGTTCATCTTGTTCAGCTATTGGATGGGCTGGATCGAGCCGCGTTCCTACTAGGCAAACCGGCGTGCAGAAAGAAGTGCGGCGCCCGCAGGCGCCGCCAGGTGCAGGTCACGCGGCCGGCTACAGCCAGTAGACCAGGATGTAGAGGCCGATCCACACGACATCGACGAAGTGCCAGTACCAGGCAGCGCCTTCGAACGCGAAGTGATGGTCCGGCTTGAAGTGCCCGCGCAGCAGTCGCAGGAGCACGACGCCCAGCATCATTGCACCGACGAAGACGTGAAAGCCGTGGAACCCGGTCAGCATGAAGAACGTCGAGCCGAAGATGCCGGACGACAGCTTCAGGTTCAATGCCGAATAGGCATGGCTGTACTCATAGATCTGCACGCCGAGGAAGGTCACGCCGAGCAGCACGGTGAGTGCCAGCCACAGTGCGGCTGTATTTCGATGGTTGACCCGCAGCGCATGGTGCGCGATCGTGAGCGTCACGCCGGAGGTAAGCAGCAGCGCCGTGTTGATCGTCGGCAGCCAGAACGGTCCCATTGTAGTGAATGGATCGACGACGCCGGCGGGACCCGAGTGCGGCCATGCCGGATCGAAGTCCGGCCACAGCAGCTTGTGATCGAAATCCCCGAGCATCGGCGCGGTGATGACCCGAGCATAGAACAGCGCGCCGAAGAACGACGCGAAAAACATGACCTCGGAGAAGATGAACCATCCCATGCCCCAACGGAACGATGCGTCGACCTTGCGGTTGTAGGCACCGTGCTCCGACTCGCTGGAGACCATCGAGAACCATCCGACCATCATGTAGACGAGCGTGGCCATCCCGATCGCCAGCGGCACCCAGCCGGTGGAGTTGTGGTTCACCACCATCGCCGCGCCAAAGCCGGTAAAGGCCATGGCGATCATGCCGACCATCGGCCACTGCGAAGGCGCCGGTACGAAGTAGTCCGGCGCCGATCCCCCGTGCGTATTGGCCATTTCTTCCTGTTCCCCTTCTCTTTTCTAGCTCACCACAATCCGAACGATCACGAGCAGCGTCACGACGAAGATCACGGCCGCGATCACGCCGGCAATGATCACGTACACCGGGTTGAGCTGTGAGGCGTCCTGCTCATAACCGGACCTCTTGCGAACACCGAAGAACGACCACAGCACCGCACGGATCGTCTGCAGGAAGCCTGCCTTCGGCCGCCCCGTTCCGGACTCTGGCGCCCCACCGTTGTCCGGCATCGCTCATCCACTCGGCGAGCTCACGCGGACCGCCTGGGGCCTAGAAACTGCTCCCGCCACTTCAAAGAACGTATAGGACAGCGTGATGGTTTTCACATCCTGCGGCAGGTCGGGGTCAATGAAGAACACGACTGGGAACTGCCGTGTCTCCCCCGCTGCCAGCGTCTGCTGCTGAAAACAGAAACATTCGAGCTTCTGGAAGTGCGCTGCCGACTGCATCGGCGCGTAGCTCGGGATCGCCTGGCCGGCCATCGCACGACCTTCGAGGTTGACCAGGTCATAGGTCACCTGGACCAGTTCGCCCGGATGCACCTGAAGATGATTCACGTGCGGCCGGAACCGCCACGCCCCTTGCGAGTTGGCGTCGAACTCCACGGTGACCGTGCGCGAAAGATCGACCTGCGAATTGCGAGCCGCCTTTGCCGCATTGGCGTCGCGCAAAGTGACGACGTTGATGCCGGTGATCTCGCAGATCTTGCGATACAGCGGCACTAGCGCCCAGCCGAAACCGAACATCAACACCGACACGATGACCAGCTTGCGCAGGATCGAGCGGTTGACACTCTGGATTTCCGGCATCGGGGGGCGCTCGCTCATGGTCAGTCCCCGCCTCAGCCGCCGACAAGCCAGCGACGCGCGATGACGCCGATGAAAAAGACCAGCACGACCGATGCGAGTATCAGTGCCGTGCGGCGGTTCTGCCGGCGTTCGTCCTTGTCGGGATTCATCGTGGGCGCCATGACTACCTGACGACCGGAGGCGTCTCGAATGTATGGAACGGTGCCGGCGACGCCACGGTCCACTCGAGGCCGCCGTCCTCGGCGCCCCACGGGTTCGCCGCCGCCCTTGGCCCTCCCTTGATGCACTTGACCACGATGTACAGGAACAGCAGTTGCGTGAACCCGAAGCCGAATGCGGCGATCGAAGCCATCAGGTTGAAGTCGGCAAACTGCAGCGGATAGTCGGCATAGCGGCGCGGCATCCCGGCCAGCCCCAGGAAGTGCATCGGGAAGAACGTGATGTTGAAGAACACCATTGACAGCCAGAAGTGCCACTTGCCGAGCGTTTCGTCGTACATGTGGCCGGTCCACTTCGGCAGCCAGTAGTACGTGCCGGCGAACAGGGCAAACAGCGATCCGGCGACGAGCACATAGTGGAAATGCGCCACCACGTAGTAGCTGTCCTGCAGCTGGATGTCGATCGGCGCCATCGCCAGGATCAGCCCGGTGAACCCGCCCATCGTGAAGACAAAAATGAAGCCGACTGCGAACAGCATCGGCGTCTCGAAGGTCATCGAGCCCTTGTACATCGTCGCGACCCAATTGAAGACCTTCACGCCGGTCGGAATCGCGATCAGCATCGTCGCGTACATGAAGAAGAGCTGCCCGGTCACCGGCATGCCGGTGGTGAACATGTGGTGCGCCCAGACAATGAACGACAGGATCGCAATCGACGCAGTCGCGTACACCATCGAGGCATAGCCGAACAGCGCCTTGCGGGCGAAAACCGGAATGATCTGGCTGACGATGCCGAAGGCCGGCAGGATCATGATGTAGACCTCGGGGTGCCCGAAGAACCAGAAGATGTGCTGGTACATCACTGGGTCGCCACCGCCGGCAGCATTGAAGAATGACGTGCCGAAGTGACGATCGGTCAGCGTCATCGTGATCGCACCGGCGAGCACCGGCATCACTGCTATCAGCAAGTAGGCCGTGATGAGCCATGTCCACACGAACATCGGCATCCTCATCAGCGTCAAGCCGGGGGCGCGCATGTTCAGGATGGTCGTGATGATGTTGATCGACCCCATGATCGACGACGCGCCGAGGATGTGCAGCGCGAAGATCGCCATGTCCATGCCCGGGCCCATCTGCACGGTCAGCGGTGCGTACAGCGTCCAGCCGGCGGCCGTCGCGCCGCCCGGAACAAAGAAGGAACCGACGACCAGCAGCGCCGCAGGCGGCAGCAGCCAGAAGCTGAAGTTGTTCATGCGTGCGAACGCCATGTCCGGGGCCCCGATCTGCAGCGGCACCATCCAGTTCGCGAAGCCGACGAAGGCCGGCATGATCGCGCCGAACACCATGATGACGCCGTGCATCGTCGTCAGCTGGTTGAAGAATTCCGGGCGCCAGAACTGCAGTCCGGGCTGGAACAACTCAAGCCGGATTCCGAGGGCCAGCACGCCACCGACGATGAACATCGTGAAGCTGAACCACAGGTACATCGTTCCAATGTCCTTGTGATTCGTGGCAAACAGCCATCGGCGCCAGCCGTGCGGATGGTCGTGGGCGTGATCGTGGTCGCCGTGGCCGGCGCTCGGGGTGTGGACAACTGCACTCATCGGTACTCCTGATCCTGATCCGGTGTGCTGCGACGCCTACTTGCGCGCGGACTTGAATTCGGCAGGCTGCACTTCACCCGCCTTGTTGCCCCACGCGTTCTTCGTGTAGGTCGCCACCGCCGCCAGCTCGACGTCCGAAAGGCTCTTCCACGACGGCATCGCATTCTTGCCGTTCAGCAGCAACGTGATCTGGTCAACGGTGCTCACGACCACCTTGCTGCCCGCCAGCGCGGGGAAAGCACCTTGCACCCCCAGCCCGTTCGCCTGGTGACAGGCCTGGCAGTTCGCCTGGTAGATCTTTTCGCCGCGCGCGATCAATTCGGCCGCGGTCCACTGCTTGTTCGGATCATCGGCCGCCGCAGCCATTTGCTGCTTCTTGCCGCTGACCCACTTGCTGTAGTCCTCAGCCGACACGACCTGCACGACGATCGGCATGAACGCATGGTCCTTGCCGCACAGTTCGGCGCACTGGCCGCGAAACGTGCCGATCTTCTCGGCGCGGAACCAGGTGTCGCGCGCAAAGCCCGGGATCGCGTCCTGCTTGACAGCGAACGCGGGCACCCACCACGCATGAATCACGTCGTTGGCTGTCGTGATTACACGCACCTTCTTGTTGACCGGAACGACGAGCGGGTTGTCGACCTCGATGAGATAGGTGCTGGACCTCGGCTCACGCCCTTCGATCTGTGCAACCGGTGTGGACAGCTGCGACAGGAACGAGATGCCTTCGCCTTCACCGCGCAGGTAGTCGTAGCCCCATTTCCACTGGTATCCGGTGACCTTGATCGTCAGGTCCGAGTTGCTCGTGTCCTTCATCGCCACGACGGTTCTCGTTGCCGGCAGCGCCATGACGATCACGATGAGGAAGGGGATGACGGTCCAGATGATCTCGACGGTGGTGTTCTCGTGCCAGTTGGCGGCCACCGCACCCTTGGACTTGCGGTGCTTCCAGACGGAATAGAACATCACGCTGAACACCGCCACGAAGATGACGGTGCAGATGACCAGCATCAGGTTATGCAGGCTGTAGATCTCCTGAGCGACCGGAGTGACCGGCGGAGCCAGATTGAAGCGGCTCTGGATCGCGGCAGCGCTGCCTGCTGCGCCGGTCATCAGGGTCGCCAACACCGCGCGTGCGCCTGCAAATCGATTGAACACTGTCTTAGCCATTGCCTGTCCGTTTTCCCGGCTTCGAATCAATCACACGCCCCGTGGAGCCGCTCGTCCGAGCGCGGCCCTGATCTCGCGCCCAAACTCTGCGCCCGACATCCACGAGGTACCGCCCGATCTCGACGCGCTGCCGCGCCGACACCAGTTCCACCCGCACGCATGTGCCAGGGTCGACACCGCGTTCCTCCATGTCGACCCGCACCCAGGGCAGGTCGAATACAACCTCCGAACGCCGCGACCTTCGTGTTTCGCCACGATGAGCCGGCCGTCCCGCAATTCGATGCGCTCGAAATCCGCCGCGTGCCGTCCGTACGCCATGAAAGCTGCAGCGACGGCCACGATTGCAAGGCCCACAAACGGGAGCACCATCCATAGGCCCTGCGCGGCGAAGGGCACCCCGAAGGCGAACGAGACAGCCACCAGTGAAGCGAACACCACTGCCAACTGCCTCGGGCCAGCAGAACAGTGACGCTTGATCAACCAGCCCTTGAACACGGTCACGCACTCGCCCGCCCTCGCGTCGACCGGGTCGGCGCAAAACGGGCGAATTATATGCAAAGCGACGCATCAAGTCGGCGCTACCGCCAACGCGCACCCATCCCACGCCCGATCAGCGGGATGGCGCAGGCGCGACGCCGCATCCGGGTGGGTCGGACCGACCTGGCCCCAGCCGGGCCGGCGCCCAGCTACTCCGCGGGAATTCGCAGGTTCTGCCCCGGATAGATCTTGTCCGGGTGGCTCAACATCGGCTTGTTGGCTTCGAAGATCTTCATGTAGGCATTGGCGTTGCCGTAGAACTCCTTGGCGATCTTCGACAGCGTGTCGCCCTTGACCACCGTATAGAACTTCGCTTCCGGCTGCGAAAGGTCGACCGTCATCAGGTCCTGCACGCCGGCCACACCGTAGACGTTGCCGGCCGCCAGGATCACCTTCTCCTTCGTCGCCTGGTCCTGGGCGACGCCAAAGACCTTCGCAGTGCTGGTCGCCCCGTCGAAGGTGACAGTCAATGCGGTCACGGTGAGGCCCAGCGTGTTGATGTACTTCTCGATCGCGGTGGCCGCTTCGCGGTTCGCTTCAGCCAGCGCGGCCGCATCGACCTGGGCCGGCGCGGCCTGGACTTCCTGGACCTTCTTGCCGAATAATTTTTCGCCGGCTTCCTTGAAGAACGAGATCAGGCTCATCTTTCCTCCACTAGTTGTTCCCCGCGGGGACGATCCTTCGATACGCGGCTCTTTTTCCGCTTCCTGGCCACACTTTACTTCCTAATTTCTGACAATTGCTGACGCAAGGCGTCCACGGAGATGACGCTGCTCCCGGTCGCGCGGGGCTGCGGCTTCCACGCATGTCCGTACGCGATTTCGAAAGTCAGAGCGATGCGGCCCGCCGCATCGCGACGAGCTGCGAGTGCGTCCAGCAGGCGCCGCGCCTGCCGGCCCGACGGCAGCGCCGGCCAGCGGTCGCTGCGCGGGTTGGCGCCGAGCGACCGGACCTCCGTGAGCAGATCGCGCGGACTGCTGAAGGTGAGGGTCAGCGTTTCCACGTCCATGACGGGGGTGGCGAAGCCGCTGGCCACCAGCATGTCACCGAAGTCGTGCATGTCGACGAACGGCATCGGCCGGGAATGCGTCAGGGCGTCGGCAGCGGCCGCCCTCAATTCGCGAAGCGTGTCCGGGCCAAAGCAGCTGAACATCAGCAGTCCGTCGGTCCGCAGCACGCGCTTCCACTCTGGAAAAACCAAATGCGGCGTCGGATGCCAATGCAGCATGAGGTTCGAAAACAGCAGGTCCGCGGTGCTGTCGCCGAACGGCAGGCGCGCTCCGTCGGCCACGACCCAGCGAGGCGCGCCGCGCCATAAGCGCGACATGCCTAGCGCGCGCTGCTGTTCGGCGAGGCCGGCACGCGCCATCTCCGCCGACAGCTCGATACCGGTCCAGGTCGACTGCGGATACAGGGCGCGCAGGCCCGCCCGTGAGCGTCCCAGTCCGCAGCCGACATCCAGTATCTGGCGGGGATCGAGCCGGATGTACTCGAGCCGGCTCAGCAGCCGCTGCTCGACCTCCCGAAGAAGCACATCGCGCGCGACAATCCGTTTGACGCGCTGATCGAACTGCCGCGCCACCGTTTCCGTGCGTGCCGGCATGCGCGGCGGCGCGACGATCGTGGGCGTGAGTTCGGGCGTTCCCGGGCCGAGCGGCATGATGCGGGCCAGTATAGGTTGACGCTCCATTGGCTCACGCAGCAGACGTTCTCGTGAGAGTCCCGGCCATGCATCCGGCGCGGCAAACCTCGGACACTCGCTGGCAGGAAGCATCCGGCCTCCGCTTCAGTCGCTCAGGTGACTGCGGATCGTTAAGCTTCGCTGATGCAGCCAGGATCATCTCGGCATTTCGGCGTCCGACCCACTCGCGCCGGCTGGATCGCGCCGCGTTGCGTCGTCTGTGCCCTGGTCCCCGGTTCGCCGCTGTGTGAGGGCTGCGAGCGGGATTTCTTCGCACCCGATGCGCCACGGTGCGAACGCTGTGCAATCAGGCTCGGAAGCGCCTCGACCGGCTGGTGCGGTCAATGCCTGGCACAGCCGCCGCATTTCGACGCGACCGCTACGCTGGCCGACTACGTTGCGCCTGTCTCGGGGATGATCGCCGCCTTGAAGTTCAGTGCAAGGCTCGATCTCGCCGAGGCCTTTGCGCGCTTGCTGGCCGCCCGCGAGTCCGGGCCTGTGACCGATCTCATCGTGGCAGTGCCCTTGTCGTTCGAACGCGAAAGCACGCGCGGCTTCAATCAGTCACTGGAAATCGCCCGCTGCTACGCACGGCTCACTGGTGCCACGATGGCCGAGCGCACGTTGCTGAAGGTGCGACATACGCCGCCGCAGCAGTCACTCGCTCGCGATGCTCGGCGACGCAACGTCCGTGGAGCGTTCGGCGTTTCCGGAGACGTGCGCGGAGCCCGACTCACCGTGGTCGACGATGTGATGACCACCGGCAGCACGCTGAACGAGATTGCCGACATGCTGAAGCGCGCCGGCGCCGCGCGTGTCGTCAATCGGGTCGTCGCACGGACTCCCTGAGTTGGCACTGAGACGATGCTCAACGTCGTTCTGGTCGAGCCGGAAATTCCCCCGAATACCGGCAATGTCATTCGTCTGTGCGCCAATGCCGGCGCACGGCTGCATCTGGTTGGGCCGCTCGGCTTTGACCTGTCCGACAAGCAGTTGCGCCGCGCAGGTCTCGACTATCACGAGTACGCCGAGATGCGCGTGCATGCGAGCTTCGATGCGCTGCTCGCGCAGGAGCATCCGGTGGCCACACGCATGTTCTGCTGCACCACGCGCGCCGAACGACATCATGCCGACGTCGCGTTCGAGCCCGGCGACTGGCTGGTGTTCGGAGCCGAGTCGCGCGGCCTCGACGAATCGCTGCGCGCGCGATTTCCTCCGACCCAGCGCCTGCGCCTGCCGATGCGGGCAGGCAACCGCAGCATCAACCTGTCGAATGCCGTCGCCATTGTCGTCTACGAAGCCTGGCGACAGCAGCGCTTTGAAGGCGGCGCCTGAGGGGCAGTGCGAGCGAGGCGCCCGAGGCCGGTGCGGGTCAGCTGCGCACGGGCTCTATCTTCGCTGGGTGGCTACGGCTCATCTGGATCGCGTGCAGGTCCAGACGGTCGAGCAAGAGTTCCGGCGTGTGATCGACGATCAGCAGATCCCAGTGTTCGGGCCGGATGAAACCCTCGGCGGCGCAGTGCCGAAGAAAATCAAGCAGCCGGTCAAAGTAACCCTCGATGTTCAGGATGCCCACCGGCTTGGACTGCAGCTGCAGCTGCAGCCACGTGACCATCTCGAACATCTCTTCAAGCGTGCCGTAGCCGCCAGGCAGCACGATGAAGGCATCGCTGCGTTCGGCC
Source organism: uncultured beta proteobacterium (assembly GCA_963724365.1). Lineage (GTDB taxonomy): Bacteria > Pseudomonadota > Gammaproteobacteria > Burkholderiales > Burkholderiaceae_F > JALORV01. The sequence continues at coordinate 48,015 of CAVRUR010000011.1, forward strand.
ATCGCGCGCTTGCGCTCGTGCATCGATTCGACGACATGCAGTTCGGTCAGGCCGCGATGGGCGACTTCCGGGCGCATCAGGTGGCGCGGAATGATGCCGACGATGCGACCGCGTTGTGCGAGTGTTTCGTCGGCGAGCGCCCCCATCATGCCGACATGGCCGCCGCCGTAGACCACGGTCATCGAGCGCCGCGCCAGCACCTGCGCCAGCTCGCGCACGGCCGCGATGTATTCCGGTCGCTCTCCGGCCTGCGAACCGCAAAACACGCAAACGGCAGCCAGCGTCATTGCCCCTCGCTTTCGCGCCTGGGATCGCGCGCGAGCAGGCGTTCGAGCGCCTGGCGCGGCGTAGCGCCGCCTGACAGCACAGCGCAGACCGCCTCGGTAATCGGCATCTGCACCCCAGCATCGCGCGCTCGTGCCAGCACAGCAGGAGCGGAGCGCACGCCCTCGGCGACATGTTCCAATTCGTCGACGATCTGCGAGATCGAACGCCCGCGTCCGAGCGCAACACCGACCTGCCGATTGCGCGACAGATCCCCGGTCGCCGTCAGGATCAGGTCGCCGACGCCGGTGAGGCCCATGAAGGTTTCGGGCCGGGCGCCGAGAGCAATCCCGAGCCGCGTCATCTCCGCCAGTCCGCGCGTGATCAATGCGGCGCGCGCATTGAGTCCGAGTTCGAGGGCGTCGCTGATACCGGTGGCAATGGCAAGCACGTTCTTGACCGTGCCCCCCACCTCGACGCCGACGACATCCGGCGAGGAGTAGATGCGCAGCGCGCCGCCATGCAGTGCGTCGGTGACGTGCTCGCAGAACCCGCTGCTGCCGGCCACGGTCAGTGCCGTCGGCAACCCACGCGCCACCTCGAGCGCGAAGCTCGGGCCGGAGAGCGGCCCGCTGCGTTCGATCGCGTCCGGCCACGTGCGTGCCACGACTTCATGGGCGAGCAGATGGTCGGCTTCCTCGAAGCCCTTGCAAAGCCATGCCACCGGGCTGCGCGTATTCGCGACGGCGAGCCGCTGGCTCACGTCGCGCAGTGCGCGCGTCGGCGTTGCGATGAGGATGAGTCCACCAGCCGCATGGGCCACGGCTGCATCGAGGCTGTCGGTCACGGAGAGAGCGGGCGGAAACGTGACTCCCGCAAGATAGCGACGGTTGCTGCGCGCGGTGCGCATGTCGCCCACCTGCACCGCGTCGCGCGCCTGCAGCACGACGGTGTGTCGTGTTCCGAGCGCACAAGCGATCGCCGTGCCCCACGCGCCTGCGCCGAGCACCGCGATGTTCATCATGCCCTCAGGCGTTGGCGGCGCCGTTGCCGTTCACGGGTAACGGTGCAGCGGACGGCTGTCCCGTCGCCTGCTGTGCGAGGGCGGCGAGCCGCTGCTGATAGAACGCCTCGAAGTTGATCTCGGCCAGATGAATCGGCGGCAAGCCGGTGCGGCTGATCAGATCGGCGATGTTCGAGCGCAGGTAGGGGTAGACGATGCCAGGGCAGACGATGCCGAGGATCGGAGGCCTCTGCTCGGCAGGAATGTTGCGTAACTCGAAGATTCCTGCCTGCTTGCCTTCGACCAGGAACAGAACCTTGTCCTTCACCTTGGCGGTCACCGTCACACGGACGACAACTTCGTGCAGCGCTTCGATGACCGGCGCGTCCGACACTTCAAGTTGAACATCGACCTTGGGTGCTTCGTTTTCCAGAAAGACGGTCGGCGCGTTGGGCATTTCGAGCGAGGCGTCCTTCAGGTAGACGCGTTGCACCTGGAATACGGGCGCCTGTGCGCCAGCCGCGGTCGCGGGAGAGGTATCGGTCATGGATCTTCCTTGCAAGTCCTTGGCGGCGGCGCCGCCTCGGCGATGGGTTGAAATTCTTAACTCTGCGATCGGGCCCGGGTTACTGGGACAGCAGTGGCGTCAACCTGCCCTCGCGGTCAAGCACTGACAGATCGTCGAAACCACCAACATGGGTTTCGCCGATGAAAATCTGGGGCACGGTACGCCGGCCAGTGCGCGCGACCATCTCATCGCGCCGCGCCGGTTCGAGGTCGATGCGGACCTTTTCGATCGCGGTCACGCCCCGGGCCTTGAGCAAGGCCTCGGCGCGCTGGCAGTACGGACACACGCCCGTGCTGTACATCAGGACTTGGCTCATGCATCACTCCGCTCATTCATCAGCTGCGCAGCGGCAGGCCTGCCTCGCGCCAGGCCGCGATGCCTCCGCCGAGTACGAACACATCGCTGAACCCCTGGCTGCGAAGCAACGCCGCGGTTCGACCCGCGCTCGTGCCAGTCGCGCATACCAGCAGCACGGGCTTGTCCTTCTTCAGCTCCGTCAGCCGTGTGCTCATCGCGGCAGCCGGCATGTTGCGCGCGTTCGGCAAGGTCGCCTTGGAAAAATCCTCGGCACTTCGCAGATCGACGATCTGAGGATTCTTCGAATTGATCAACTGCGTCGCCTGCAGCGTGGACAGCGACGGACCACTGGCCCGGGCGCGCACAAACGGCCAGACGAGCATCGCGCCACTGACGAATGCCACGGCGATAAGGAGGAGGTTGTCGATGAAGAATTGCACGGTGCGACCGATGGGATGAGTGTGGGGACCGTTGCCCCCGGCATTTGCGAGTACGCCCTGCTATTACGCCTTGCTCGTAGGCCAGCTTGCGATGTCAGTGATGCGCCTGTTGTGCACTTCGCTTCCGTGCCACTGGGCTTGGTTGCGCCCGCATGCACATGGACCGCGCCCCGCGCCGAAGATTGCTGACCTATAGCGCGGCCGCGCCTGCGAAAAGCGTCGGATTATAGAATAGGTGTCCCGACGAAGCACCGTCCCCGCTTACCTCCTTGCTCTGGTCATGTTCAAGCTCGTGCTGTTGCGCCATGGCGAAAGCCAGTGGAACCTGGAGAATCGCTTTACCGGCTGGACCGACGTCGATCTGACCGAGAACGGTCGACACGAAGCGCGCGCAGCCGGCGAGTTGCTGCTGCGCGAGGGCTTCGGGTTCGACATCGCGTACACGTCGGTTCTGCGGCGGGCGATCCGCACACTCTGGATCGGACTGGACGCGATGGATCTGATGTGGCTGCCGGTCGTTCACAGCTGGCGGCTCAACGAGCGTCACTACGGCGCACTTCAAGGATTGAACAAGTCCGAAACGGCGGCGCGCTTTGGCGAGCAGCAGGTTCTGACATGGCGGCGCGCCTATGCCGTTGCTCCGGATCCGCTGACCGCCGAGGACCCGCGTTGGGCTGGGCGCGACCCCCGATACCGGAACCTGGCCCCGACGGACATCCCCGCGACCGAATGCCTGCGCGACACTGTCGCGCGCGTCATTCCGTTCTGGAAGGATTCGATTGCGCCGGCCATACAGCGCGGTCGCCGCGTCATCGTCGTGGCGCACGGTAATTCCCTGCGCGCCCTCATCAAGTACCTCGACAGCATTTCAGACGAAGAGATTGTCGGGCTCAACATCCCGACGGCACGCCCGCTCGTCTATGAGCTGGATGCGCAACTTCGACCGCTGCGCCGGTATTACCTCGGTGACGCTGACGAGATTGCACGCGCCGCGGCCGCCGTCGCGGCGCAGGGCCAGGCGCGATCGGGCGCTTGAGCACACTGCCGGGTCGTCTGCGCGCCTGGCGCCTACTGGCCGGCCTGATGGCCGCGCTCCTAGCCGTGCAGAGCGGTGCGGTTCAGGCACGTACGCCCGGTAAACCCCCCGGTGAAAGGCGCCCCACCCCTTCGACGACGACCAAACCGGCGCCGAAGTCCCAGGCACCCGCGACGGCTACACCGCAGCGGCAGCAGGCCCTGCAGCGTGAGCAACGCGAATTGCAGTCGGAACTCGCGAAACTGAAGCGACAACTCGCCGCCAGCGAGGCTTCGCGCTCCGAGGCCTCGGATGCCCTAGCCGGTTCGGACATCGCCATTTCGAAGGCGAACCGGCGCTTGCGCGAACTGGCGGTCGCGCGTAACCGAGTCGAGCAGCAGATCGTTGCGCTCGCGGTGCGCGAGCGGGACGTGGCCGCCCGTCAGGACGAACGCCAGAGCCAGCTTGACCAGTTGCTGCGTCGACAGCAGCGCCTGTTCTTGCGCGATCCCCTGCACTTGCTGCTCGAAGGTGAGACTCCGGGCGACCTGGGCCGTGAACAGCTCTACCTTGGCTACCTCAGCCGCACGACCGAAGCAAGTGTCAGCCAGCTCCAGACCCGTCGGACGGAACTGACCACCCTTCAGGAGCAATCGCGGGAGAAGAAGGATGAATTGGCGCAGATCGCCGAGGAAGAAAGCAAAAGCCGGCTGACTCTCGAGGAAGAACGGGCTCGCCGGAAACGCTCTCTCGAGCAGCTATCCAAGCAGATCGCCGGCCAGCAGCAGTCGATCGCCCGGCTGGAACGCGACGAGCAGCGGCTTGGTGCCGTCATCGATCGGATCTCCAAGGTCTTGGCAGAACAGTCGCGCAAGGAGGCCGAGCGAGTACGCCAGCAGGCCGAACGCGAGGCGAAGGCGAAGGCCGCGACCCGGAGCGCCGCAGCACCGAAAGGCCCTGAGACGGAACGGCCTGCCGCCCGAACACCTTCCGATCTGCCTTCATCTGCATCGAACTTCGGTCAACAGAAGGGAAAGCTGCGGCTTCCGGTCGACGGGGCAATTACGGCCCGATTCGGAACTCCCCGTCGCGGCGACGGGGGCTCAGCGGGTCCTTCCTGGAAAGGCGTTTTCCTGAGGGCTCCCGCAGGAGCCGACGTAAAGGCGGTCGGCGATGGCCAGGTCGTGTTCGCCGACTGGCTGCGAGGCTTTGGCAACCTCCTTGTGATCGACCACGGCGACGGGTTCTTGTCCATTTATGGCAATAACGAGGCCCTTCTGCGGAACGTTGGCGACCGGGTCGCTGTCGGAGAGGTGGTCGCGTCCGTCGGGAATACCGGTGGCAACGAGACCCCGGGCCTATACTTCGAACTACGTTTCCAGGGTCGTCCATTTGACCCTCTAACCTGGGTCACGGCGCGCTAAGGTCCGCTTAAGACCGGCGACATACAGTCGCGATTTCGGCTCCCCGGAGGTGGCATGGCTGGCAGGCTACGCAGTGTTGGACTGATCAGTACCGGCGCAATCGCCGGCGTACTGGTCAGCCTTGGAATCTCTGCGTACGCGTTTCGCGATACGCGCGGCCAGATCCCGCTCGAAGAGATCCGCCAGTTCACCGAGGTCTTCGGCGCGGTCAAGCAGAACTACGTCGAGCCGGTCGACGACAAGAAGCTGATGCAGGAAGCGATCTCCGGGATGCTTTCCGGGCTCGATCCGCATTCCGCCTTTCTGGATGCCGACGCATTCAAGGACATGCAGTCCAGCACGCAAGGTGAGTTCGGCGGGCTGGGCATCGAGGTCGGTGCCGAGGACGGCATCATCAAGGTCATCGCCCCGATCGATGACACTCCGGCGGCCCGCGCGGGCGTGAAGGCCGGGGATCTCATCATCAAGATCGACGACAAGGTCACGCGCGGCATGACGCTGCCCGAGGCCGTGAAGCTGATGCGCGGCAAGCCTCGTACATCGATCACGCTGTCGATTGCGCGCAAGGGCGAGGACAAGCCACTCGAGTTCAAGCTGATGCGCGATGTCATCCGGGTTCAGTCGGTGCGTACCAAGATGATCGAGCCGGGCTACGGCTTCGTGCGCATTGCGCAATTCCAGGAGCGTACGGTCGACGATCTCGTCAAGCAGATCAACGAGTTGTACAAGCAGGCCCCGCTCAAGGGCCTGGTGCTCGACCTGCGCAACGACCCCGGCGGACTGCTGCATTCGGCGGTCGGCGTCTCGGCCGCCTTCCTGCCCCAGCGCGCGCTGGTCGTATCCACCGACGGCCGCAACGACGACGCGCGGCGCCGCTTCGTGGCGTCACCCGAAGACTATTTGCGCGGTCGCGGCGAGGATGTGCTGCAAAAACTCCCGACCCAGATCAAGAGCGTTCCGATGATCGTGCTCGTCAATGGCGCCTCGGCGTCGGCGTCGGAAATCGTGGCCGGAGCGCTGCAGGATCACAAACGCGCAACCGTCATCGGCACGCAGACCTTCGGCAAGGGTTCGGTCCAGACCATCATTCCGCTGCGCCTCGAAGGCGAGGGTCCGGCGGCGATCAAACTGACGACGGCGCGCTATTTCACGCCGAGCGGACGTTCGATCCAGGCAAAGGGCATCGTTCCCGACCTCGCCGTCGAAGACACGCCCGAGGGCAATTTCTCCGGATTCAACGTGCGCGAAGCCGACCTGATGCGGCATCTGGAGACCAACAAGGCCGACGACGCAGCAAAGCGCACGGCCACACCTGCCGGTGCCGCCGCACAGCCCGCCCCGCCTGCAGAGACGGCTCCCGCTGGCAAGGTGGCCCCGACGCGCCGCTACGAATTCGGCAGCAGCGACGACTTCCAGCTGCAGCAGGCCATGAATCATCTGAAGGGCAAACCCGTCGACGTGGCCAAGCCCAAGGCAGAGAACGTGGCAAAGGCACCGCGCTAGGATTCGCGCTTGCGACAAACGGGCCGCAATGCGGCCCGTTTTCATTTGAGCCAGACCCGTGAACGACGAGCAGCTGCTGCGCTATTCGCGGCACATCCTTCTCAATGAAGTCGGCGTAGAGGGCCAGGACCGCCTGCACGCCGCTCATGCGCTCGTCATCGGAGCGGGCGGCCTGGGATCACCGGCCGCGCTCTACCTCGCATCCGCCGGGATCGGCACGCTGACTCTCGTCGACGGCGATCGGGTCGACCTGACCAATCTGCAGCGTCAGATCCTTCACACGAGCGCGCGTATCGGCATGTCGAAGGCCGAGTCGGGCCGGTTGGCACTGACTGCCATCAATCCAGAAGTGAACCTCGTTCCCGTCGAGCAGCACGTCGATACCGACCGACTTCAGGACCTGGTCGCACACGCGACCGTGGTACTCGACTGCTCGGACAACTTCGCGACTCGTCATGCCGTCAACCGGTGCTGCGTGATGCACCGTCGCCCCCTGGTCTCGGGCGCCGCCATCCGCTTCGACGGACAGGTCGCCTCCTTTGATGTGCGCGATGACGCGTCGCCCTGCTACGCGTGCCTGTTTCCACCGGGCGATGGCGAAGACGAGTTGTGCTCCATCATGGGCGTATTCGCGCCGCTGACCGGCATCATCGGGTCGGTCCAGGCTGCCGAAGCGCTGAAGCTTGCGGCCGGGATCGGCGCGTCGCTCGTGGGCCGGCTGCTGATGCTCGACGCGTTGTCGATGCAGTGGCACTCGGTACGCGTGCCGCGGGACCCGGACTGCCCAGTTTGCGCCCGTCGCTGACGCCATGTCGGGACGGCACGTGGCGCTGCTGGTCCTGCTCGCGGCCATCTGGGGTGGCGCATTTTCGCTGATCCGCAATGCGGTTCCGGCGCTGGGTCCGATCGGACTGTCGGCGATCCGTCTCGTCGTGGCGGCCGTCCTGATGCTGGGCTACCTGCGGGCAACCGATGGCCGCGTGCACTGGCGGCGTGACTGGCGGGCGATCGCCGTCGTCGGCATTTTCGGTGCGGCTCTGCCGTTTCCGCTGTTCTCTTTTGGCGCCACGCGGTTGTCGGCGGGGGTGCTCGCGATCATCAACGCGACGGTGCCACTGTGGGGCGCGGTGATCGCGCGCCTCTGGCTCGGCGACCGGATGTCGCCCATCGCCATGCTCGGAATCGTCCTCGGCATCGGCGGAGTTGCCGCGCTGATGGGAGGAGGCTCGGTACCCGCGGACACGCCGAGCCGCTTGGCGTTCGCGGCGGGTCTGGGCGCATCGCTTTGTTTCGCGCTGGCCGGTGTGGCCACCAAGGCACTGGGTGGCGGTGTTCCCGCAGCCGCGCTCGGAACCGGCGTGCTGGTCGTCGGTGCGGCCTTCAACGTGCCGTTGGCCCTCGTCTTCCCGCCGAACGAGGTCACCGTTTTTGCGCTCGTCAACGCGGTTGCGCTGGCGGTGCTCGCCTCGGCGCTGGCCACCGCGCTCTATCTGCGGCTCATCCAGGAAATCGGGCCCACCCGCTCGATGACCGTGACGTTTCTCATTCCTGTCTGGGGAATCTTCTGGAGTGCCCTGCTGCTCGGCGAGCCAATCACCGCGGCGATGATCGCAGCCTGTGCAGTGATCCTGGCCGGCACCGCGCTGGTTGTCGTCGGCCAGCGCGCGGTTGTGACGTCGGCCGAAGTCTAGGCGACCAGGATCGGCAACTGCGCTTCCAGCGCGTCGCCCGGGAACTTGCGGAAACCGCTCTTCGCAAAGCGGTGCCAGCGGCCGATCACGAAGGCGACGACCAGGCCGGCACGCGCGCTTGCGTCGACGTTTTCCGCCACTTCGCGTTCGGTCGCGGCGACACGAAAACTCTGCTTCAGCGACGCTTCAACGCGCTCGATCAGCTGGTTCATGCGTTCCTGCAGTCGCTCGTTCTCGTTGACCAGGGCATCGCCGATCAGCACGCGCGTCATGCCCTTGTTGGTCTGAGCAAACTCCAGCAGCATCGCAACGATGGAGCGCACCTGCTTGAGACCCGACGTCTCGCGCGCGCTGATCTCATTGATGAGGCCGAAGATGGTCGTCTCGATGAACTCGATCAGACCTTCGAACATCTGCGCCTTGCTGGCGAAGTGGCGATAAAGTGCCGCCTCGGACACCCCGAGGCGCGCCGCGAGTGCGGCGGTGGTGACCTTCTCACCCTTGGGGTCCTCGAGCATGGTCGCAAGCGTCTGCAGGATCTGCAGCTTGCGCGCCCCGGGCTTGCGCGGACCGGTAATCGGACTGGCGGACTCCATGGCAGCGGGGAGCGAGTGTGGGAGAACGAGTCGCTTCCGGGGAATGCCCCCAGACGTGAAGACATACTATCCCAGAAACCCGCAGCCGCGAACCATCTTCCGGACTACCGGTAGCTTCTCAGCGCCTCGAATTGCGGCCGCGGCAGGCGCCTTACCGCGCGATCAGATCAGCGGACCTCGCAAAAGCAGTACGACAGCGCCCTCATCGGCTGGTCCTTCGCTTCCAGCAGGAGGCGGAGCTCCCGCGGGGCGCGAGGGGCCAGCGTGCCGGTCAACGCACGGGCCAGTGTGTCCCACCCCAAGTCATCGCGCAGCGTCGCGCTGATCTGGCCGAAGAACAGCGCCAGATAGCGGTCCAGCCCACGTGGCTCGTGTTCGAGGTACTCGACGCGGAAACTCTCCCCCAGGCCGGCGCGGCGCGCCGCCGACTTGACCGCCAGATCGAGCCCTCCGACCGAGTCGACCAGTCCACGTTCCCTGGCCTGCGCGCCGGACCAGACCCGTCCCTGCGCGACCTCGTTGATCTTCTCCGGGGTCGACTTGCGACTGGTTGCGACGACGTCGAGGAACTCGCTGTACGTGTGTCCGATCCCGGCCTCAATCACCTGCGCCAGGCGCTTGTCGAGCGGGCGCGTCAGGTCGGTCGACTCTGCGATCCATGTGGTGGCAGCACCCGCCGTGTGGACGCCGACCTTCTCCATCGTGCCGGTGAAGTTCGGGATCAGCGCAAACACGCCGATCGACCCGGTGATCGTCGCGGCATCGGCGACGACCTCGTCGCCACCCATCGCGATCCAGTAGCCGCCGGACGCGGCCACGTCCCCCATCGACACGACGACCGGCTTGCCGGCCTTGCGGGTGAGTTCGAGTTGCTCGCGGATCAGTTCCGACGCGGATGCACTGCCCCCCGGCGAGTCGATGCGCACGACCAGCGCCTTGATGTCGTCGTCCTGGCGGGCACGTTGGATCAGTTCCGACGCGGCGCGCGCGCCAATCGTGCCCTTGCGAGCATCACCGTCGACGATCTCGCCCTGGGCAACGACCACGCCGATGGCAGCACCGGTCTGCGGCGTGTCCACGTAACGCAGGTAGGAATACATCGAGATCTGGCGGAACGTTTCGTTGTCGTCGCGGCTGCGCGGGGCGCCGCGCTCGAGCATCAGTGCTCGAAACTCGTCGCGGCGCTTCAGGCCGTCGACCAGTTTTTCCTGCAGCGCGAGTTGTGCGATGTCGCCATGGGTCGTAAGCAACCGTTGTGGCAGATCGTTAATGGCTGCCATGACGCTGCCCGCCTTGAGCTTGCGCAGGCGCTCGACGTCTGCAAGCCAGGTCGACCACAGGCCGTTGAGCAGGAACGCTTCGGCCTCCTGCGCTTCGGGTGTCGGTCCGGTGCGCGTGAACGGCTCGCCAAAGCTCTTGTACCGCCCCGCCTGAAAGGTATTCACCTTCACGCCCAGCTTGTCGAGCAGGTCCTTGTAATAGCCCCGCGCCCCGCCGATTCCACGGATCAGCAGTGCGCCGGACGGATGGAGGAAGACCTCGTCGGCGTGCGCGGCCAGGAAGTACTGTCCCTGCGTGTAGGACTCCGACCACGCCACGACCGGCTTGCCGGCACCGCGCACGCGTTCGACCGCTGCACCCAGTTCGCGCAGCGTCGCCAGCCCCGCGCTGCCCATGTCGTCGAGCACGAGCACGACGCGCGTGATTTGCGGGTCGCGCGCTGCGCCATCCAGCGCGGCCAGTATGTCGCGGACCCGTGTCTCGAAACGGTCGCGTCCCAGCGCCTCGGCGATCGCCGCTTCCTGCGCGCCGACCGTGTACTCCTCGACCACATCGCCCTGGATATTGAGGACCAGGGCAGTGTCAGGCGAGAGCCGCGGCGGCTTGTCCGACGCCAGCCAGACGAACAGCACCAGTCCGACGATCAGCAGGAACAGCAGGTTGACGACGAAACGACGCGAGAAGTCGACTGCTGCCCACAGGCCACCGAAAAATCTGCGTATTAGTCCGGGCCGTGCCATACGGGCTCCACGTGCAATGTTGGGGAAGGGACGCGGAGCTTACCGAATCATTGCGCGGCGCCCGGGGTCAGCGCGGAAACCGCCGCGCCAGTTCGTGCAGCGACGAGATGCGCAGGCCGACAGCGCCACCCGGCGACCTGCGCGCCGGTGAGGTGCCGTGGCGCGTGATCAGGACGGTCTTCATGCCGAGCGACCGGGCCGCCTTCAGGTTCAATACGGAGTCCTCGACCAGTACCGCGGCAGATGGCCTGATGCGCTCGCGCGCCAGCATCGAGCGCAGCATCAGCCGGGACGGCTTCGGCCGGTACGTGCCGTGCACGCGCATGCGTTCGATCGAGTAGCGCGTGCCGAACTGACGGTGCAGGGACAGCTCGCGCAGGACGGATCCTGCATAGGCCAGCGGCGCATTCGTCAACAGCAGCTTGCGACCGGGAAGCCGCGCAAAGAGCCTCCCCAGCCCGCGCTCGGCACGCAGCAGTTCGGCCACATCGAAGTCATGCGTCTCGCGCAGGAAGTGGTGCGGATCGATGCCGTGGTGCCGCACCAGCCCGAGCAGCGTGGCGCCGTAGCGTCGCCAATAGAGCGTGCGCAGCCGATTGGCCTCACTTCGCTCCACCCCGAGCTCTCTCTCGACGTAGTCGGTCATGCGGCGATCGATCGCGCCGAAGATCGCGTGCGAGGCATCGTGCAGCGTGTTGTCGAGATCGAACAGCCACACCGGCGCTGCTCGGCGCGCGGCCGCCGCGGCGCGTGGAACCCGCCCACTCGTCCTCATGCCCCGCACCGCAGCCGGTGCTGGTACGCCGTGACGGAGGGTGCTCAAACTCATGCGCAACGCGAGCCTGCGCGTCGGCACGATTGGCGTGGCATCACTCAGTGGCTCTTGATCATCGTGCCCACGCCCTGGTCGGTCAGGATCTCGAGCAGAAGACAGTGATCGACGCGTCCGTCGATGATGTGCACGGCATTGACCCCGCTCTTGGCGGCTTCGAGGGCCGAGGAGATCTTCGGCAACATGCCGCCGGAGATCGTGCCGTCGGCGAACAGTTCGTCGATCTGACGCGCCGACAGCCCCGTCAGCAGGGTGCCGTCCTTGTCGAGCACTCCGGGCGTGTTGGTCAACATCACCAGTTTCTCGGCCTTGAGGATCTCGGCGATCTTGCCGGCGACGACATCGGCGTTGATGTTGTAGGACAGGCCGTCCTCGCCGAAGCCGATCGGGGAGATCACCGGGATGAAGGCGTCGTCCTGCAGAGCCTTGACGACCGCTGGGTTGATCGCTTCGATCTCTCCGACCTGGCCGATGTCATGACGCTTCGTCGGATCGTTCTTGTCCGGAAGGAGCAGCCGACGCGCGCGGATCAGGCCACCGTCCTTGCCGGTGAGTCCGACCGCCTGGCCGCCAAAGGCGTTAATCAGCATCACCAGTTCGCCCTGGACCTCGCCGGCCAGCACCCACTCGACCACTTCCATCGTTTCAGCATCGGTCACGCGCATGCCCTGGATAAAAGTCGACTTCTTGCCGACGCGTTCGAGCGCCTCATCGATCTGCGGACCGCCGCCGTGCACGACCACCGGATTCATGCCGACCAGCTTCAGCAACACCACGTCGTGCGCGAAGGCTTCCTTGAGGTTCTGGTCGACCATCGCGTTTCCGCCGTACTTCACGACGATCGTCTTGCCATGAAACCGGCGGATGTACGGCAGTGCCTCGGAGAGAATGTCGGCCTTCAGTTGCGGAGCGATCTGCGCGGTTTCCATGACTGTCCGTTGGTGTGCTGGCGACACGCCAGTGTGAGACCGCATCGGTCGAGGACGCGCCACCGCGCACTCCGTCCCGTGCTGGGCGCGGATGTTATACCGACACGATCGACACGTACCGCACACCGCGCCGCTCGACAACGCGCCGTGCCAGCGTGCACTGCGCTGGTGCGGTTGGCCGGCTACGTGGAGGTTCCAATGTCAGGGGTAGGATTCATGCTCCGGGGCTTCGACGCAGGGAGTGGAGGGATGCTGCAAATCTTTCGCATCGGTGGCATGCATTGCGGGGGATGCGTAGCGCGCGTAACGCGCGCCCTGAAGCCCCTCGCCGACGACGTCGAAGTCACCCTCGATCCACCACAGGCGCAGCTCGATGTCCCGAGCGCTTTGGCGCCGGAGGTAGTGCAGGCGGCCGTTGCAGCCGTCGGCGATTACACCGTTACGCCGGTGTGATCCTCGTCCCCGTACGCAAGCGGAACTTGCGTGCGGCGACGCGAACTGCTCCTAGTGCTTGTGCGCGTCCGCCGCCGTAGCCGGCGCACGTGTCGCGACGACGACTTCGATCGGCTGCGTTACCAGCCGCTTGTCCCTGGTCTCGAGCCGCAGCTCGACCGGAACACGATCGCCCGCCTTCAGCGGACGCTTCAGGTCCATCAACATGACGTGATACCCGCCGGGCTTGAGTTCGACACTGCGCCCTGGCGGCAAATCGAGTCCGGGAATCGCGCGCATCTTCATCACGCTGCCTTCCATCACCATCTCGTGGATTTCGACCACGCCGGCCACTGGGCTGGAAACACCGACCAGACGCGCCCCGTCGCTCGACATCAGCGACATGAAGGCCCCGGTCGCCATCTGCCCCTGCAGCGCCGGCCGCGCCCATGCGTCCTTGACCTGCACCTGCGCGGCGGCCGCACCACTGGCGACGACGAGTACAGCCGAGACGATGAAACGGATCATGTGAGCTCCCGAGCGAAGAGCCAGATTCTATCGATCAGGACGGCGCTCTGCTTCGTTCGTCGCTGGTGGCGGTGACGGCGGCCGCAAGCGCGGATCCGCGTGCAATGCTGCCTTGACAAGCATGTGGGCCGCGATCGGTGCGGTCATGACGACAAAGGCCGTTATCAGCAGCTCGTGCAGGCCGAAGCGTCCGTTCGCCGCCCAGTAGCCGATCGATGCAAGCAGGACGGCTCCGACCCCGACCGTGCCGGCCTTGGTCGGACCGTGCAGGCGCTTGAGGAACTCCGAGAATCGCACCAGTCCGATCGATCCCACCAGCGCGAACAACGCCCCGGCGAGCACCAGCAAAGACAGGACGACATCCAGCCATGGAGGCAGCGCCGTCATTCGATGATGTCTCCGCGCAGCAGGTACTTCGCCAGAGCCACCGTGCTGACGAAACCCATCATCGCGATGATCAACGCAGCCTCGAAGTACAACACCGTGTCGAATTGGATGCCCACGAGGATCAGAAGCGCCACCGAGTTTACGTACAGCGTGTCTAGCGCGAGGATGCGATCAGCCGTCGACGGTCCTCGCAGCAATCGCCAGGCCGCGAGCAGCAACGCCACTAGGAACATGCCTTCGGCGATCGGCAAGACGGTGGCAAACAGGCTCATCGATCCACCCCATCAAAGATGGCCCGCAGCGGCTGTTCGTAGCGCCGCTTGATTGATCGGACCAGCGCAGCAGGATCATCGACATGCAGGGCGTGCACCAGCAGGTGCCGGCGATCGTCGCTTAGGTCGGCGGACAGCGTGCCAGGAGTCAGTGTGATGACGCTGGCCAGTGCGACGATGCCGTGGAGGTCGCGGATTTCAAGCGGCACCCAGACAAACTCCGATTGCACATAGGCCTCCGGGCCAAGGATCTGCCGCGCCACGACGACTGCGGAAACGACGATGTCGTACAGCACGATGAACATCAGTGACAGCACGGCAAGCCACGCCCCGAGCCGCGGCCGCTCGGGGCGCAGTCCCTCGGTCCACCATGGAATTGCGAGCGCAAACAGCACGCCCAGAACGATGTGGCCGACTGTCACCGTCCCGTTGAGCAGCAACCAGCCCGCCATCAGCGTGGCGGACAGCAGCGGCGCAGGCAGCAGCCGTCGCATCAGTGCTTCTCCATTCCGACACGCGGTGGCCACGCCGGCGGTGCCGGCGCGGCACCCAGCACGGCGTCGATGTAATCGCGCGGCCGCAGCAGTTGTCGCGCGGCGGCATCGACATACTGCGCAATCGGTCCGCCGCCGATCGTCACGGCGATCATGCCGGCGACCAGCAGTGCCAGCGCACCCCGCTCCGGTGCCGATGCTTGGCCCGCGGCGACCTGCATCGCATTAGGCGCACTCGCCTTCCAGAACACCGTCGACCCGGCGCGCGCCAGCGCGACAATGACGCCCAGACTCGACAACAGGACGACGGCCCACACCGTCGGTCCGAGCGCATCGGCGCGGCTGGCCGTCAGCAACATCGCCTTGCCCAGGAACCCGCCCCAGGGGGGCAGGCCAGCGACTGCCACAGCGAAGATGAAGTACAGCACCCCGAGGCCCGCGACCGAGGCGAGGGGCGCAGGCACCAAGGCGTCGTCCGCCTCGCCACGCGACGCGGCCATAGCGTCCGTCAGCAGGAACAGCCCCGCGGTAACCACGCTACTGTGAACCAGATAGAACAGGCCCGCGGCGATGGTGTCTGCGGTCCCCAGACCCACCGCCAGCAACAGTGTGCCCGCGGAGAACAGCACCAGGTACGCGACCAAGCGCCGCATGTGCCATGCCGCCAGCGCGCCAAATGCTGCCAGAACGAGGGTCCCCAGCGCGAGCAGCGGCAGCCAGGGCTGCGCCACAAACGCCAACTCGCCGGCGTCAGCGCCGAAAATCAGTGTGGTTACACGAGCAATGCAGTAGACACCGACCTTGGTCATCATGACGAACAGTGCCGCCACCGGCGCAGTCGCTGCACGGTAGGTGTCCGGCAGCCAGAAATACAGCGGCAGCAGTGCGGCCTTGACGCCGAAGACCACGATCAGCAACAGGGCGGCTGACTGCACCAGCGCCGCGCTTTCAGCGGGAACGGCGCTCATGCGCCGCGCGAGGTCGGCCATGTTGAGCGTTCCGGTCAGGCCGTACAGCAGCGACACCGCAATCAGGAAAAGCGCCGATCCGGCCAGGTTGAACGCGACGTAGTGCACTGATGCTCGCAGCCGGACTGCGCCGCCTCCGTGCAGCAGCAGGCCATACGACGCGATCAGCAACACCTCGAAGAAGACGAACAGGTTGAACAGGTCCGCCGTCAGGAAAGCACCGTTCAGTCCCATGAGCTGGAACTGGAACAGCGCATGAAAGTGCGCGCCCTGTTCGTCGTGGCGTCCACGGCTACCGCGCCCGCTGGCGTACATCACGCTGGCGACCGCAACCACTGCGGTGATGAGCAGCATCAAGGCCGAGAGTCGGTCGAGCGCGAGCGCTATGCCGAACGGCGCTTTCCAGTTGCCGAGCAGGTACACGGCCACCTCGCCCTCCGCCGCCAGGTTGACCAGTCCCGCCGCAACCGCCAGCAACGCAAGCGTAGCGATGATCGACACCGACGCCGCGGCGCGTGGCGAACGGCGCTCGAACAGCAGCGCGCACGACCCCGCGACCAGGGGCAGGACGATGGGCACGACGATCCAGTGGGAGCCGCTCATGATTGCCCGGGATCCGCGCCGACCGGACTGGGCGCGTCGGCACCGTCAACGTGATCACTACCGGTTTCGGCACGCGCTCGCAAAGCGATGACGAGCAGCACTGCGGTCATCGCGAAGCTGATGACGATCGCCGTCAGCACCAGCGCCTGCGGCAGCGGGTCTGCGTAGTTCGCCAGCGAGGGCGTACGCTGATCGACAATCGGCAATCTGCCGTACGCGATCCGTCCCATCAGGAAAATGAAGACATTGACGGCATACGACACCAGCGTCAGGCCGAGCACGACGTCAAAGGTCCGCGCCCGCAGCAGCAGGTAAACACCCGCCGCCATCAGCACGCCGACAAAGGCTGCAAGCCAAAGCTCCATCAGTGGTCCTCGCTCGGCAGGCGCCCTAGCGCCGCCAGCATCACCATCGTCGCTCCCACGACGGTCATGAATACGCCGAGGTCCAATACGCTCGCGCTCGCCAGTGGTACTGCGCCCACCAGCGGCAGCCGTGGGTAGTCGTAGGTACTGGTGAGAAACGGACTGCCGAGCAGCCAGCTCGCCATTCCGGTCAAGCCCGCGAGCAGCAGGCCGAGCCCGATCCACGGACTGAAGTCGGCAGGCAGGCGCGCATCGGCCCAGCGCTGGCCGTTGGCGACATATTGCAGGATCAGTCCGATCGCCAGCACGAGCCCCGCGATGAAGCCTCCGCCCGGCAGATTGTGTCCGCGCAGGAACATGAACACCGCCACCAGGGCGGCAAACGGCAGCAACATTCGCGCGCCCAGTTCGAGCATCAACGGATGACTGCTCGCCGTGGTCGCGCGCACGGCCACGCTGCGATCGGCGAGCGCGCGCCCCTGCGGCTGTCGCAACAGTGCAGAAATGATCATGGCGGCGATCGCCAGGACCGTGATCTCGCCAAGGGTGTCGAAGGCGCGGAAGTCAACGATGATGACGTTCACCACGTTCGCCCCACCGCCCAGACGCACTGCCTCGGCGAGGAAGTATGGGGAGATCGATTCGAACGGTCGTGTCAGCACGAAGTAGACCAGCGCGGCCGTACCGAGGCCGGCCGCCGCCGCGATCACGCCGTGCAGCAGAGCGCGCCCGGGCGCGTTCTCTGACGGACTCGACTGAGGCAGCCAGTGCAGCGCCAGCATCATGAGTAGCACCGTCACCACTTCGACCAGCAGTTGGGTCAATGCCAGGTCCGGCGCGGACAGGATGACGAACACCCAGGCGACCACGAGGCCGACGGCACCGAGCAGCAGGATCGCCACCAGGCGTCGCCGGAAAGCCACTGCAGTGGCGAGCGAGAAGGCCATGCCGATCACAAGTGCCCCGACAAACAAGGGCTGCGTCGGGGTCAGTTGAGCCACCGACGCGACGGATGCGCCGCGGAAGAGCGGCAACAGTCCAGCGATCACCGCCATGCTCACCAGCAGCACCAGATAGCGTTGCAGGCTGCCGTTTTGCAGAACAAGCGTCAGGTCGCGCGCCGCCCCGATGCCGCGCTCGACGAGGAAGGCGAACGCTTCTCGTCCACCCCGGGGGACCAGTGTCACGCGGTGGAGATTCACGATGCGATGCAGGCCGAAGTACAGCAACACGCCGCCGCCCATGGCCACGGCGGACATCAGCAGCGGCAGGTTGAAACCGTGCCACAGCGCCAGACTGTAGTCCGGCAGCGGACCCTGCAGCGCCGCGGAGGCGGCAACCTCAAGCAGCGGTCCGACCGTGAAGCCCGGCGCGATTCCAACCGCCAGACAGATGAACACCAGGATCTCGACCGGGACGCGCATGAAGCGTGGCGGTTCGTGCGGCATGCGGTCGAGTCCCACCGGTTCGCCATTGAAGAACACATCGTGGATGAAGCGGGCGCTGTAGGCCACGCTGAACACACCGGCGATTGTTGCGCCGATTGGCAGTACCACGCTCATCAGCCCCGGCCCGTGCCTGGCCACCGCCACGCCGAAGAACATTTCCTTCGACAGAAATCCATTCAGCAGCGGTACACCGGCCATTGCGGCACTGGCCACCATCGCCAGTGCGGCGGTCCACGGCATGTATTTCAGCAGGCCGTTCAGGCGCCGCATGTCGCGCGTGCCGGTCTCATGATCGATGATGCCCGCCGCCATGAACAGCGACGCCTTGAAGGTCGCGTGATTGACGAGATGGAACACGCCGGCCACGACGGCGAGGGAATCGTCGAGCCCGAACAGCAACGTGATCAAGCCGAGATGGCTGATGGTCGAGTACGCCAGCAGTCCTTTGAGGTCGTGCTGGAAGATCGCAAGGTACGCACCGACGATCAGCGTGGTCAGTCCGGTCAGGCTGACCAGCCAGAACCAGGCGTCGGACTGACCCAGCGCCGGGTAGAAGCGCGCCAGCAGAAACACACCGGCCTTGACCATCGTCGCCGAGTGCAGGTACGCCGATACCGGCGTCGGCGCGGCCATCGCGTGGGGCAACCAGAAATGAAATGGGAACTGCGCGCTCTTGGTGAACGCGCCCAGCAGCACGAGCACAAGCGCCGGCAGGTACAGAGGGCTGGCGCGGATCGTCGCGCCCGCCGCCAGTACATCATCGAGCCGAAAGCTGCCGACGATCTGTCCGATCAGGATGACGCCGCCCAGCAGTGCCAGGCCACCGGCGCCGGTGATGGTGAACGCCATGCGCGCACCCTGCCGCGCGTCCTCGCGCCCATGCCAGTAGCCGATCAGCAGGAATGACGCGAGGCTGGTTGCCTCCCAGAAAACGACGATGAGCAGCAGGTTGTCCGCGAGTACCAGGCCAAGCATCGCGCCCATGAAGAGCAGCAGGAACTGGAAGAAGCGTGCGGCAGGATCGTCCTGGTGCAGGTAGTAGGCCGCATACAGCACCACCAGCGCGCCAATCGCGCAGATCAGCAGCGCAAACAGCCACGCCAGTCCGTCCATGCGAAATCCGAAGTCGAGTCCCACGCCCGGCAGCCACTCCACCGACCAGCGCAGAATTTCTCCGCCAAAGACCGGAGGAGCGGTGACCAGCACCAGTGTCAGGCTGCCCAGCGCCGCCGCGCCGGCGACAAGCGCCGCCAGGCGGCGTTGCGAATTCGGCACCCACGCCAGCGCGACGGCACCCGCGAACGGCATCATCGCGAGCAGCAGTAGATTCATCGCTTGTGTCGACTGCGGTGCCCGTACATGACGACGAGCAGCGTGATGATCATGAGCGCCAGCACGAACGACTGCATGATCGCCGAAGAGCGCGGCAACGGCGCGTGGCGGGCGGCGTCGAGCGGTGCAGAGCCCGTGATCAGCGCGACAAGGCCAAGCAGAAACAGCAACAGGTTCATGGTGCCCGACGCGATGCCGGGCACCGCCCGGCCAGCAGTGCCAGTATAGGAGGCGCCGCTCAGCTCACGGCCACGCCCCGCTCGGGATTTGTGCCACTTGACGCGGGCTATGCGGATAATTCGCGCCAGCCGCGAATCGCGCCGTGCAACTTCGCCTTACAGCACGTAGCGCGCCAGATCCTCGTTGCGTGCGAGATCGGCCAGCCGCGTATCGACGTAGGATGCATCGATACGGATCGGACCTGTGCCACCCGTCACGCCGCTGCCCGCTTCGAACGACACTTCCTCGAGCAGCTTCTCGATCACCGTGTAGAGGCGGCGCGCACCGATGTTCTCGGTCTTCTCATTGACCGCATAGGCGATCTCGGCAATGCGATGGATGCCGTCATCGGTGAACTCGAGCACACAGCCGTCGGTGCCGAGCAGCGCCCGGTACTGCTGCGTCAGGCTGGCATCGGTGGACTTCAGGATGCGATCGAAGTCGTCCACTGTCAGCGAATCGAGCTCGACGCGAATCGGAAATCGTCCCTGCAGCTCGGGAATCAGGTCCGAGGGCTTCGCCAGGTGGAAGGCCCCGGAAGCAATGAACAGGATGTGGTCGGTCCTGACCATGCCGTACTTGGTATTGACGGTGGTGCCCTCGACCAGCGGCAGCAGGTCGCGCTGGACGCCCTGCCGCGACACGTCCGCGCCCTGCAGCTCCGCACGCGACGCGATCTTGTCGATCTCGTCGATGAAGACGATGCCGTTGGACTCGGCATTGGCGACCGCGCGTGTCTTCAGATCATCGTCATTGACGAGCCGGGCCGCTTCCTCGTCGGTCAGTGCCTTCATCGCGTCGGCAATGCGCATGCGCCGCGGCTTGCGGCGCTCCCGCCCCATGTTGGCAAACATCGACTGGATCTGCTGGGTCAGCTCCTCCATGCCCGGCGGCGCCATCACCTCGAGCGACGGCGACACCGCGCTGACCTCGATGTCGATCTCCTTGTCGTCGAGTTCGCCTTCGCGCAGCTTCTTGCGAAACTTCTGGCGCGTCGCGTTCTCGTCGTCGCGTCCCGCCGGATGCAAAGCCGACATCGCGCGACGGGCGGGACCAGAATGTCCAGTACCCGATCCTCGGCGGCGTCCTGTGCGCGCGTGGTGACCTTGCGCATCTCGGATTCGCGCGTCTGCTTCGACCGAGATGTCGACGAGGTCGCGGATGATCGTGTCGACATCGCGACCGACATAGCCCACCTCGGTGAACTTGGTGGCCTCGACCTTGATGAAAGGCGCATCGGCCAGACGCGCCAGCCGGCGCGCGATCTCGGTCTTGCCCACGCCGGTCGGTCCGATCATCAGGATGTTCTTCGGCGTGATCTCGGTGCGCAGCGGATCGGGCACCTGCTGGCGGCGCCAGCGGTTGCGCAGCGCCACGGCGACGGCCCGCTTGGCACGGTCCTGGCCGACGATGTGCTTGTTCAGTTCGTGGACGATTTCTCTGGGGGTCATCATAGGTAATTCACTTCGCGTGTACGCGACGGCTACGCCGTCGCACGTGCACGCGAAGTGCTCGAGTTAGGCGCGCTCCCTTCGGAGCGGCCGCGCGTACGCGCGCATGACAAAGGCAACGATGGAGACATCGCGCCGCGCTGTCAGTCCAGCGATTCGATGGTGTGGCTCTGGTTGGTATAGATGCACAGGTCGCCGGCGATCGTGAGGGCTTTCTTGACGATGTCGGCGGGCGCCAGGTCGGTGTGGTCGAGCAGCGCACGGGCGGCGGCCTGCGCGTACGGACCGCCGGAACCTATGGCGATCATGCCGAGTTCCGGCTCGAGCACGTCACCGTTGCCGGTGATGATCAGCGAGGCCTCGTGATCCGCGACCGCGAGCATCGCCTCGAGACGACGCAGGATTCGATCGGTGCGCCAGTCCTTGGCGAGTTCTACCGCCGAGCGCACCAGGTGGCCCTGGTGCTTTTCGAGCTTGCCTTCGAAGCGCTCGAACAGCGTGAACGCATCCGCAGTCGCGCCGGCGAAGCCCGCCAGAATGCGGTCGTGATAGAGGCGCCGCACCTTGCGTGCGGTCTGCTTGACGACGATGTTGCCCAGTGTGACCTGTCCGTCGCCGCCCATGGCAACGGCAGTGCCACGGCGTACGGACACGATGGTCGTTCCGTGAAAGGGTTCCATGGACAGTATCCGGCCGAAAGTTACGGCCTACATGGGGACGATCAGACCCGACGCAACTGGATGTCGGCGACCATGTCGACGCCGAGCAGCGAAAACAGCGCGGCGATCATGTGATTAAGGTTGACGAACTCCACCGTGACGCCACCCTGGCGCAGCTTGGTCAGCAGCGACAGCAGTGCGGTGGCAGTGGAAAACTCGATGCGCTTGAGGTAGGTGCAGTCGATCGCCAGGCGCTTTTCCGTCTTGGCGGCGGTCAAAAGACGACCAAACTGCGGCTCGCCGTTGGCACGCACGGTGCCTCGCCATTGCATGCCGTCTTCCACCTCCACCGGCTTGTCGGCCGGCGTCGCGGCACGCGTCTTCAGGCTTGGCGGCGGCGGTTCCCAGGAGGGCGGCGAAACTTCATAGGTGATGCAATACTGGATGCCGGTTTCCTCGAAGTCATGCTGGCGCTGCAGCAGGCGGAACACTTCGAGCAGCAGCATCCACGCCGCGTCGCTCTGGTCACGGCGGCCCGGTTCGACGGCAGCGCGCAGCGGCGTGATCAGCTGGTCGGCCCCCAGCACCAGCAGTTCGTGACTGGCCCGCTTGAATGCACTGATGACCCGCAGCAGCAGTTCCGCACCGACCAGGTCGATCTCGCGCACGCCGGAAGTATCGAGCGTAAGCGACTGGAACTGGGCTGAGTGGTTCTTCAGCTGTTCCAGCACCTTGACCACGTTCGCATCCACCGCTTCCGGCAGGCGAACGATCGGCGCACCGTCCGCTGTCTTGCCGGCGACGAGGATGCCTGCATCGTCCTTGTAATCGATCCATGCGGGCGGCGAACTCTCGAAGCGCAGCACGTACTCGATCGTCAGATTGTCAAAGCTGCCCTTGTCGCCCCGCTGCTGGAACAGTTCGAACAGCATCAGCCACGCCCGCTGGGCTGCATCGCCGAGCGAATCCGAATGAATGGCGGCGCGCAGCCCAGCTTCAGCCGGTTCGATGAGGCCGTTGGCAAACAGGATCGCCGCCTCGTCAATGGCCGAGCCCGAACCTTCGCCGTGAAGTTCGATGGCGTTTGCGTTGCCCTGCCATTCGTCGACGGAAAGATCAAGCAGTTCCATGCCGGGATCGCGCTTGGTCGCCGTCTGTGGCGGCAAGGGCTGCTCCACCGGCTGCTGCGACAGCCGGCCGAGCGTCGAATTGGCCGCCGAATTCGAGAAAACGGGGCCACCCCCGGACGGGCGCATGAAATCGCGCGCCATTTCCGATTCGATCGCGTCGATCTTCGCCGCCGTTTCCATCGCCAGCGTGCGGGCGAGGTCCTTGTCGGGCAGCGAACTGTCGGTATTCAGCGGTTTCGGCTGGGTCGCGGCGGCGTTGCGATTGACCGGACCGGCGAGCGGGCGCGCGGTCGGCTTGGCCGCACGACTCGCGCCGCCCTTGCCGGACGACGCTTCGGCGTCCTTGGGATCTTTCTTGAAGAACGAGAAGACCACGCTGCCTTCTGGTGTTGTTAGTCCGGAACTGTCGCTACTGCGCCCGTGAACCTTGTATCTCAAACTACGGCAGGCACGGCCTCAACACGAGTCAGACCCGATACCCCATACGCGCGAGCATTCCGACAAGCCGCCCGCGGGCAAGGAGTGGATTCATGATCGGGCGACCGATAGGCAACGCCGGCACGTCCGAGCCGAAGGTTCGTCCCATAGTAACAACTTTCGTTCCTGGGCAAACCGTTGATCTGGGCGACTATCCCGCCTGTCGGCTACCACGGCACCAGCCGGCCGGATTACTTTTCCGCACTGCGCCGAAGGAGGGCGGCTGGCACGTTGAGCAGCGTGCATTTGCCCGATCCAGCTGAACTGCCCAGAGAGCGCTGCTCGTCAGCCTGCAGTTCGATCGCCGACGCCCGCAGCAGTGGAGTCGTGCCGTAGCGATGAATTGTCGAGTCTGCCGACAAAGTGGAGCAGCCCAGCAATGGCTACCGCGGAGTAGGGGGAGATCCAAGGGGGGCGGCCCCCTCTTGCATCCTCAGGAATGGATGTTTGGTGACTGACGCTTCTGTTCTGGTCAGTCACCAAACATCTTCTGCTTGATCTCGCGCCGTTGCTGGGCCTCGAGCGACAGCGTCGCGGTCGGCCGCGCCAGCAGGCGTGGAATCCCGATCGGATCGCCGGTTTCCTCGCAGTAGCCGTAGTCGCCCGTCTCGATGCTCGCCAGCGACTGCTGCACCTTCTTCAGCAGCTTGCGCTCACGGTCACGGGTCCGCAGTTCGAGCGCATGCTCTTCCTCGATGGTCGCGCGATCGGCGGGATCGGGCACGATGACCGTCTCACGCAGGTGTTCGGTCGTTTCGTCCGCGTTCTGCAGCAGTTCGCGTTCCATCTGCTGAAGCCGGTGCTTGAAGAACGCCAGCTGCTGCTCATTCATGTACGCCGACTCGGACATCTTCAGCAGTTCACCCTCCGACGGCAGGCGCTTGCCGTTCACCAGCACCGGCTCCTCGCTGCGCGTGGCCGACCGGGCCAGCAGGTACTCGTGCGCCGCGGCGAGATCCTTGGGGCTGGGCGCCGGGACGGCCTTGGCCGCAACCGGGGCGGGGGTGATCGGCACGGAGGCCGCGCTCGTGAGGGTTGAAACGCTGGGCGCACGCACGACCTTTGGCTGCCGCAGCGGCGGCCTCACCGGCGTCGGCTTGACCGCAGCCGCCACCAGCGCCTGCTTCGCTGCCGGCACCTTCACTGCGGGCTTCGCCGGCGCCTTGGCGGCCGGTTTCGACGCCTTGACAGGGCGCGCCGACGTGACTTTCTTCAACAGCTTGCCCTTCGCGGGCGGCGCCTTCTTGGCGACGGTCTTCTTCACCGCAACCTTCTTCGCTGCAGGCTTTTTCACTGTGACCTTCTTCACTGCGGGCTTCTTGGCAGCGGTCTTGGCCGCTTTCTTGGCCGGCGCTTTCTTTGCTGCAGCCATCTTGTGTCTACCTCGTTGAGTCTCTGATTCGGGGGCGGGAATCAGCGTGCCAGGCACGCCTCAAGGCCCTTGAGTATGGTGTCCTTCGGAAGATTGCGCCCGATGAACACGATCTTGCTGGAAGGCTTTTCGTCCTTGCCCCAGGGCCGTCCGACGTCCGCTCCCATGAGCATGTGCACGCCCTGAAAGATCATGCGACGGTTGGTCCCGTTCATGAAAAGCACGCCTTTATACCGGAGCATGTCAGGGCCGTAAACCTGAGTCAGCGCACCCATGTACTCCTCGAACTTGGCCGAGTCGAAGGGCTTGCCGGCCTGGAACACGAAGGCCTTGATCGCATCGTCGTGGTGATGGTGCGCGTGATGATGGTCGTGGTCGTGCTCGTGATCGTGACCGCAGTGCTCGTCGTGCACATGATCGTCTCCATGCGCATGCGCATGGCCGTTGCCCGGCCGCGCCTTGGCCGCGTCGGGGTGCTCCAAGGCGAGAAACTGCGGGTCGATGTCGAGGATCGCGTTGAGGTTGAAACCGCGCAGGTCGAGCACCTCGTTCAGGGGCACCTGCCCGAAGTTCACCGGCTTGATCGGTGCGCGCGGGTTCATCCGCACGATCCGTTCGCGCAGTGAATCGACTTCACCGGCGTCGACGAGATCGGTTTTGGACAGCAGGATGCGATCGGCAAAACCGACCTGGTTCTGCGCCTCGACCTGCGCGTCCAGCGTGTCGTGCCCGTGCTTGGCATCGACAACGGTGATCACGCTGTCAAGCAGGTAATACGACGAGATGTCGTCCTCGATGAAAAAGGTCTGCGTGACCGGGCCTGGATTGGCCATGCCGGTCGTTTCGATGATCACGCGCTCGAAGTCGAGTTCCTTAGCCTCGCGCTTGCGCTTGAGGTCGGCGAGGATGCGGACGAGGTCGCCACGCACTGTGCAGCAGATGCAGCCGTTGTTCATCTCGACGATCTGCTCGGTCGTCTCGGTGACCAGCAGTTCGTTGTCGACGCCTTCGGGACCGAATTCGTTCTCGATCACTGCGATCCGGTGCCCGTGCTGCTCGGACAGGATGCGATTCAGCAAGGTCGTCTTGCCCGCGCCGAGAAAGCCGGTCAGCACGGTCACAGGCACCAGATTTGCTTCATTCATCGGAATTTCCAGAGCCGTCGACGCGACGCCGACGGACCTCAAAAAGAGGGGCGCTAGTGTAGAGGATCTGACATCCTCGGCGCCCGAGCCTGTCTGGGACCGCTGGCAACTCGCTAGGCGACCCGAACCAGGTGCAGTCCCTTGAGGTATTCGGATTCGGGCACGGTCATCATCAGAGGATGATCGTTGCTGGAGCCCAGCCGGGCCACCATCCAGGCGTCGACACCGGCATCGATGATCGCCCCCGCGACGATCTTCTGGAACAGATCGACGTCAATCGCCCCGGAACACGAAAAAGTCAGCAGTGACCCGCCCGGGGCCAGCAGCCGCAAGGCGTTCAGATTAATGTCCTTGTAGGCACGTGCCGCGCGGTCGACGTGATGGTGGCTAGAGGCGAACTTCGGCGGATCAAGCACGATGACGTCGAACTGGGCGCCCTCGGCCTTCAGCGCGCGCAACGCGGCGAAAACATCGGCCTCCTCCCAGCGGGCGCGGCCGGGCTCGAGTTGATTGAGGGCCACGTGTTCGGCGCCGACGCGCAGAGCCTCCGACGACGAATCGATCGAGTGCACCGATTCGGCACCTGCTGCCAGCATGGCGATCGAGAAGCCGCCGGTGTAGCAGAAGCAGTTCAGACAGCGTGGGCCGCGGCCGGCCCGGGCGGCGCCGCGCGCCACGATGTCGCGCGCCAGGCGGCGGTTGTCGCGCTGATCGATGTAGTAGCCGGTCTTGTGGCCACGCCGGACGTCGACCAGGAAACGCAGACCGTGCTCGATCACCTCGATGTGCGCCGGCGGCTCGGACCCTCGCAGCACGCCGCTGATGGCAGGCAGTCCATCGCGCGCCCGGATGGCGCCATCGCTGCGATCGAAGACATCGCGGCAGCCCGTTGCCTGCAGCAATGCCTCGATCAGCGTGTCGCGCCAGGCCTCGACGCCCGCGGACTGGAACTGTGTGACAAGCTGATCCGCATAGCGATCGACGATAAGGCCGGGCAAGCCGTCGGCCTCGCCGAACACCATACGCAGGGCATTGGTGTCTGCCGCCATGGTCGCGCGCCGCTGCACTGCGGCCTGTACGCGCTGCGCCAGCAACTCGGCGCTGACCGGCACTGCC
The DNA here is from genome assembly GCA_963724365.1 of uncultured beta proteobacterium. GTDB lineage: Bacteria > Pseudomonadota > Gammaproteobacteria > Burkholderiales > Burkholderiaceae_F > JALORV01. Next base: position 74,996 of record CAVRUR010000011.1, read on the forward strand.
TCGACGAAACTCCAGGCGCGCGCCCGGATCGCAGACTCTGGTGAGTAGGCTGCCCAGGCAAGAAAGCGGCCGTCGGCAGCGCGGATCTCCACTGCGGCGCCGCTGGCCGGGTCACCCTCGACGCGCGCCACGGCACTGGCGTACACCCACGGATGTCGGCGCAACAAGGACTTCTCCTTGCCCGGCTTCAGCACGATGCGGTGCACCGTCCGGCCTGTGCTCGGTGCAGACGGAGCGGCGGCGCGGGGACGATCCGACGCGCTCATGACCTGCGCTTGGCGCGCGGATGGGCCGCGTCGTAGGCCTTGGCGAGGTGCTGCCAGTCCAGCCGCGTGTACACCTGTGTCGTCGAGATGTTGACGTGCCCGAGCAGCTCCTGCACGGCACGCAGGTCGCCACTCGACTGCAGCAGATGAGAGGCGAACGAGTGACGCAGAACGTGCGGGTGCACGTGGATGCCAAGGCCGAGACGGCGCGCCAGTTGACCCAGCCGCGACTGGACGCTGCGCGCAGTCAGGCGGCCACCGCGCGCCGAGACGAACAGCGCACGTGCATCGCAGCCCTTGACCGCGGCGCGACGCTCGATCCAGTGTGCGAGTGCCGCGCAGGCAGGCGCGCCGATAGGCACCGTGCGTGTCTTGCTGCCTTTGCCGAGTACCGTCGCCTCGCTGCTTGGAAGATCGATCCAGCTCGCAGAGCGGCGCGCGTCGCCGTCGGCCTCGAAGTGGCGCCAGTCGAGCGACACCAGTTCCGACAGGCGCAGGCCGCTCGAGTACATGAGTTCCACCAGCGCGTGATCGCGCGCCTGCAACCAGGAGTCATCCCCCGCATAAGCGGCCAGCGTCACGGCCTGGTCGGCGGTCAGGGCCTTGGGCAGCCGCTTCTCGCGCCTCGGAGGCCGGACACCCGACGCCGGATTGGAGTCCAAAGCTCCGTGATGCGTCAGCCAGTTGAAGTACGAGCGCCACGCCGACAGGGCGCGCGCGAGCGATGCTCCCGACAGTCCGGCGCCATGCAGACGCGCAATGAAGCCGCGAATGTCGTGCGCGGACAGGAGCGCCGGGCCACGGCCGGCGGCAAGGTCGACAAGCTTTGCCAGATCACGCCTATAGGCCGCAAGCGTGTGCACCGATGCACGCCGCTGCGTCCGCATTTCGTCGAGAAAGCGCTCGATCGACGACGGCTCAACCACCTCAGTTCCCGCCCGATCGGGTGCGACCGCGGATCGCGTCAGGGCGCTCCGGATCAGCCACGAAGTCGCGCCAGTGCCGCGCTCGCCAGTTCGGCGATGCGCTCGAGAAACGCCGTCCCCATCGTGATGTGGAAGCGATCCTTGTCCGCCGATCCGAGCACCAGCAGGCCGAAGGCCACCGGGTCGGCGCCGACTCGAAGCGGCAGCATCGCCAGGCTCTGGATTGCTGCGCCTTCGTCGAACCAGGTGGCCGCCTCGAAGCCGACGTTCGATCCACAGAACGGCACGCGCATGCTGTTGGCCAGCGTAATCGTGTCTGCCGAAACCGGCCGCGCACAGACGAGCGACGTGTAAGGCGGCCTCACTGACCAGAGCCGGACTGCGCAATGCGGAACGCTGAAGACCTCCTTCATCGCGCTCACCAGCGTCTGCGGCAAGGCAGCCGGTTCGTCCTCGAGCAGCAGCCCTCGGGTCCAGGCAACCAATCGCGCCGAAATCGCGTCGTTTTCCTGCGCGTGTCGCACCATCTCCGCGACGCGCGATTCAAGCGACCTGATGCGTTCGCGCAGCATCAGCGACTGGCGCTCCACCAGGGAAATCGCCTGGCCGTTGTGCGGGTGCGGCAGTTGCATGCCGGCGAGTAGCTCCGGATGCTGGTCAAAAAAATCGGGATGGCTTGCGAGATAGTTCGCGATGTCCTGAACTTGCATGGGTCTCTCTTCGCTTCTCTTCTAGAGATCGATCTCACCTTCGAAAACGGTCGAAGCCGGTCCGGTCATCCAGACCGGCCCGCCGGTCCACTCGATCGTCAGCGTACCGCCTCGCGCCGCGACGTTCACCGGAGAGTCGAGCCGACCGCGGCGCACCCCGGCCACCACTGCAGCGCATGCACCCGTGCCGCACGCCAGTGTCTCGCCCGCGCCGCGCTCCCAGACACGCAGCCGGATGTGGTGCCGATCGATGATCTGCATGTACCCCGCGTTGGTTCGCTGCGGGAAACGGGCATGGCCTTCGAGCTGCGGACCTTCGGTCGTGACCGGTGCCGCATCGACATCGCCGACGAGCTGCACCGCATGCGGATTGCCCATCGACAGCACCGAGCACCACGCCTCGCCCGAGGCGACTGGCAATGGCCACAGCCGGTCTTCATGTTCCTTCCGCGGTGTCAGCCCCGTGGAATCGAATGGCACGCGCGCAGGCTCGATATCCGGCACACCCATGTCGACCGTCACTTCACCCGACGCCGCAATCCGCGGCTCGATGATTCCAGACAGCGTCTCGACACGGATCGCCGACTTGTCCGTGAGTTTCCGGTCGCGCACGAAGCGCACGAAACAGCGGGCACCGTTGCCGCACTGCTCCACCTCACCGCCGTCGCGGTTGAAGATGCGGTAACGGAAATCCACATCCGCGCGCGTCGGTGGCTCGACCACCAGGATCTGGTCGGCGCCGACGCCGAAACGGCGATCGGCCAGTCGCCGCAGCTGTTCCCGCGACAACTCGAACCGTTGCGTCGTGCCGTCGAGCATCACGAAATCGTTGCCCGCGCCCTGCATCTTGGTGAAGCGCAATTTCATGCGTCGCGATTGTATGCGCCACTCACGTACGCGACCCTGAGGGTCGCGCGTGCACGAGCGGAGTTCAGTACAGACTCGCCTCTCCCTCGGGCCGCGTCTTGAAGCGCTTGTGGGTCCAGAAGTACTGCGTCGGCAGGCGCAGCACCCAGCGTTCGAGTTCCCGGTTCATGCGGGCGGTGTCTTCCTCGACCGACTCGCCGGGAAAATTCTCCCAGGGCGGTTCGAAGTGCAGGACATACCCGTCGTCGGTCATCTCGGTGACCGCCATCACGACCCTGGCGCCGGTCATGCGCGCAATGCGCGAGACCATCGGAATCGTCGCGGCCTGGACGCCGAAAAACGGCACGAAGACCGAATTCACCGGGCCGAGATCCATGTCCGGCAGGTAATACAGGGGCAGGCCGTCCCTGACCGTGCGCACGACGCTGCGCATGTCGATGCCCTGCCGCGCCAGCAGCACGGGATCGTTGAAGCGCTGCCGGCCCTTGAGCAACCATTCATCCCACACGGGATTTTTCTGCCGCGAGTAGATCGACACGCCACGCGCGAGCGTGTTGAAGCGCACGCCGCCGGCGTCGAGCCCGACGAAGTGCGGTGCGATCATGATCAGCGGACGGTTGGCGGCGTCGTGCACATGCTCCTCGCCTTCGACCTTGATGTAGTTCTCGATCGTTTGCCGGTCGGCATTCCAGAGCACGGAGTGATCAAGAGCCGCTCGGACGAGATTGCGAAAGGTCAGCTGCCCGATCCGCTCGCGCTCGGCCTCGGGCATCTCGGGAAAGCACGCCCGCAGGTTGGTCAATGTCACGCGACGCCGCGGCCGGGCCACCCACCAGAACAGATCCGACAGCACATGAGCCAGGCGCGTGCGCGCGCCCTGCGGCCAGTTGCGCGTCAGGTTGATCAGGAAGACGCCGAGGTTGGCGGCCCAGGCGTTCATGTCCGCAGTTCCTGCGGTGGCGCCTCGGCACCAGCCGGGACCTTGTAGCGGTTGTAGCCCCAGAGGTATTGCGCCGGACACTCACGGATCAGCGACTCCAGGCCGCGGTTCATCGTCGCAGCGTCCTGGGCAGGATCTCCGGTGAACGGCTCCTCGAGCCGCCTGAGGTGAATGCGGTAACCGCGACCTTCCGGCAAGCGCTCGCCATAGACGAACAACACAATGGCATCGAACTGGCGTGCCAGGCGCGCCGGCAGCGTCATCGTGTAGGCCCAGCGCCCGAAAAAGGGTGCCCACGCGCCCTCGCCTTGCGACGGGACCTGGTCGGGCAGGATGCCGACCACCTCTCGGGCCTTCATCGCCTTCATCAGCATGCGCACGCCCTTCAAATCGGCGGGGGCGAGCTTAAGGCCTTCGGCCGCACGGCCGGTCGCGACGATCTCGCGCAGAACCGCCTTGCGCGGTATGCGATACAGCACCGTCATCGGCCGCGTCTTCGCCTCAGGCCGGAAGGCGGCGTAAAACTGTGCCGTGACCTCGAAACATCCCAGATGTGGCGGCAGGAACATCACCGGCCGGCCGTCAGCGAGCGCGGCGTCAACGATGGGCATGTTCGCAACCTCGGTCCGCGTGACGATTTCGGAACGCGGACGCATCCAGATCCACGGCGTCTCCAACCCTTGCTTGCCGGCTTCGGCAGCGGCGTCCCGGACCAGCACCGGATCCCGATAGCCCGCCTGCACCAGGTTCGCGCGCAACCGCCGACGGTAGGTGGGCGAGAGCCAGAACACCAGTCTTCCCAGGAATCCACCGACCGCGTGCACCGTCGCGAGCGACAGTGCGGCAACGGACCTGAACAGCAGCTTCAGCACGGCAGGGCGACGGCGGAGGTCAACGGGCAGTCGGGAACAATGCGGGCGGGGTCGTGGCTTGACCTATAATCGCCGTTCGCCGTGTTAACCGACAACTTGCGGGGCGATCCTCGACAGCATAGCCGAGGCAAATACCGCTAAAGCGTCGCCGCTCCTCGGGAGTGCGCAACGCACCCGAAATTTTCTGAAGGAGCGGACCATGTCCAGCGATTTCCTCTTTACGTCCGAATCGGTCTCCGAGGGCCACCCGGACAAGGTCGCCGACCAGATCTCGGACGCCATTCTCGATGCCATCCTGGCGCAGGACCCGCGCTCGCGCGTTGCTGCCGAAACGCTGGTCAACACCGGCCTGGTCGTGCTTGCCGGTGAAATCACGACCAACGCGCATGTCGACTACATCGAGGTGGCTCGCGACACGATCAAGCGCATCGGTTACGACAACACCGAGTTCGGCATTGACTACAAAGGCTGCGCGGTACTGGTGGCGTATGACAAGCAGAGCAACGACATTGCGCAGGGTGTCGACCGCGCCTCGGACGACTTTTTGAACCAGGGCGCCGGCGACCAGGGCTTGATGTTCGGCTACGCCTGCGACGAGACGCCGGACCTGATGCCGGCGCCCATTTATTACGCGCACCGGCTGGTCGAGCGCCAGGCCGATTTGCGTCGCGATGGTCGCCTGCCGTGGCTGCGGCCGGACGCCAAGAGCCAGATCACGATGCGCTACGTCGACGGCAAGCCGCACTCGATCGACACCGTCGTGCTGTCGACGCAACACGCGCCCGAGATGAGCCTCGGCGACAAGATGAAGCCTGAGTTCACCGAGGCGGTGATCGAGAACATCATCAAGCCGGTGCTTCCGAAGGAATGGCTGAAGGACACGAAGTACCTGGTCAATCCCACCGGTCGCTTCGTCATCGGCGGGCCGCAGGGCGACTGCGGACTTACGGGACGCAAGATCATCGTGGATACCTATGGCGGCGCCTGCCCGCACGGCGGTGGTGCGTTCTCAGGCAAGGATCCGTCGAAGGTCGATCGCTCGGCTGCCTATGCGGCGCGCTACGTCGCCAAAAACGTCGTTGCGGCCGGCATCGCGCGGCAGTGCCAGGTCCAGGTCGCCTATGCGATCGGAGTGGCCAAGCCGATGAACATCACCGTTTACACCGAAGGCACCGGAGTGATTCCGGACGAGCAGATCAGCAAACTCGTCACCGAGCATTTCGACCTGCGCCCTCGCGGCATCGTGCAGATGCTCGACCTGCTGCGTCCGATCTACGAAAAGACCGCTGCCTACGGCCACTTCGGCCGCGACGAGCCCGAATTCACGTGGGAACGAACCGACCGGGCGGCCGCGCTAGCGGACGCCGTCGGCGTGAAACGCCGCGCCGCGTAAGCGGTGGATCCGTCTTTCGTTGAAGACTAACTTCGGCGTCAGCCGAAGTTAAGTGGCCGTCGCTTGACGGCCACGGCCGGAAACAACGAACCGACCGGGCGGCTGCGCTAGTGGACGCCGTCGGCGTGAAGCGCCGCGCTGCCTGAGCGACGCCGGCTCCGCTACTGCGCGAACCTCACATAGCTCGTGAGGTTCAGCGCGCGGTGGCACCTCGCTCGGCCGCGGCATCCGCTTCCTGCGCGGCCTTTTCCGTCTCTTCGCACAGCGCCCGACCCTCGTGCCGCGGTTCGATCAGCGGCGTCGGCTTCCACTTGTTACCACGCAGCAGCGGCCGTCCCGCGCGCACATCGCCGCCCGCGATCTCGAGTTCGAAACGCGCCGCGTCGCGCTTGCGCACCTCGGCCGCGATCTCTGCGGCCTCGTCGTCCGGCACGCCGAGCTCGCGCAGCGCGGCCTCGCCGAAGCGCATCGCCGAATCGAAGGTCTCGCGTATCTGCACGTCGACGCCGACCTGGACCAGTTCCAGCGAGTGCTGCCGATCGAACGAGCGCACCAGCAGGCGCGCCTGCGGGAACTCATGCTTCGCCAGCTCGACAATGCGGTTGGCGGCGTCCTTGTTGTCGATGCACACCGCGATGGCGCGCGCCGTCGCCGCACCCGAAGCACGCAGCACGTCGAGACGCGAGCCGTCGCCGTAGTAGACCTTGAACCCGAAGTCGTCGGCACTGCGGATCATCTCGACGTCGTTGTCGATGATCGACACATCGACGTCGCGCGCCAGCAGCGACTGGCTGACCACCTGTCCGAAGCGTCCAAAGCCGATCATCAGCACGCTGCCGCTCAGGCCGTCGGCCTTCTCAATGCCTTCGGTCGACGGCTTGGCTTTTGGCAGCACTTTATCCGCGACGATCACCACCAGCGGCGTCAGCGCCATCGACAGCACGACGATCGCCGTGAAGTTGGCATTGACCTGGCCATCGATGACGCCGGCGAGCACGGCGGCGGCATACAGCACGAAGGCGAACTCGCCCCCCTGGGCCATCAGCACCGCACGTTCGCGCGCCTCGACGTGATTGGACTTGGTCAGCCGCGCCACGCTGTAGATCGCCAGCGCCTTGACGGCCATGAAGGCCACCACCGCAACGGCGATCAGCTGCCAGTTGCGGGCGACCACCGCCAGGTCCAGCGACATGCCGACACCGAGAAAGAACAGCCCCATGAGAACACCGCGGAACGGCTCGATGTCGGCTTCGATCTGGTGGCGGAACGACGACTGCGACAGCAGCACGCCGGCCAGAAACGCGCCCATCGCCATCGACAGGCCACCCAGCTGCATCAGCAGTGCCGAGCCCAGCACCACGAGCAGCGCCGCGGCCGTCATGACCTCGCGCGCCTTGGCCGCGGCCAGCAGGCGGAATAGCGGATTCAGTAGCCAGATGCCGACAACGATGACCACGGCCAGCGCACCGACACCCATGCCGACCGTCAGCCACTGAGAACCGGCGTCGGCATCGGCGATGCCGGGCGACAGCACCGCCACCAGCGCCAGCAGCGGCACGATCAGCAGGTCTTCGAACAGCAGGATCGAAACGATCTTCTGGCCCCGCGGCAGCGCGACGTCGCCGCGCTCGGCCAGCACCTGCATGACGACCGCCGTCGAGGTCAGCACGAAACCGGTGGCTCCGATAAAGGCGGGCACCAACGGCAATCCCAGCAGCACCGCCACGCCCGTCAGCAGCGCCGAGCAGACAGCGACCTGCAGCGCACCCAGCCCGAAGATCTGGCCGCGCAGACTCCACAGGTGCGACGGCCGCATTTCCAGCCCGATCACGAACAGGAACATCACCACGCCGAGTTCGGCGACATGCAGGATCGCCGCCGGGTGCGTGAACCAGCCCAGCCCGAAGGGGCCAATCGCCAGGCCGCCTGCCAGGTAACCGAGCACCGAACCCAGCCCCGCACGGCGGAACAGCGGCACTGCAATGACGGCCGCACCCAGCAGGCCCACCACCTTCAGGAGATCACCTGCACTGCCTTCCACCGCCATCGCTGCTCCCCGAAGTCCGATCCCGCGTCGCCGCGGCGACTGAATAGCACGAAGTCACGTACTCAGCGAGGTGTGCGAACTGTCCCCTTGCGCCCGGCACGCGGGCACCGCGTCCTTCCTTGTCCGCGAGGGAACGCCGCGCCGGGTCGATCCGCACCGTCGCCGCGTCGAGGCTGATCCTCGAGCCGCGGATGATGCGCGCGTCGTAGCGCCCGCCGATCGACGCGGGTACAATCCGCGCCTGCTTCGAGGAGCGTTGCGACAGGACTTGTCGTCAGACAAGCGGCCTGCCAGGCTCGAGGCGCCGGCCCCCCTTGAGGATTGCCGGCCGTGCCAACGGCGCTCGCCCACTTCTTTGACAGCTAAAGGAGGGCGCGAGATGAGCGCCGTACTCAAACAGAACCCCGCTGGCGCCGATTACGTCGTCGCCGACATCAAGCTTGCGGACTGGGGCCGCAAGGAAATCCGCATCGCCGAAACGGAAATGCCGGGCCTCATCGCAATCCGCGACGAGTTCGCCAGCCAGCAGCCGCTGCGTGGTGCACGAATTACGGGATCGCTGCACATGACGATCCAGACCGCCGTGCTGATCGAAACACTGCGGGCGCTCGGCGCGGAAGTGCGCTGGGCCAGCTGCAACATCTACTCGACGCAGGATCACGCCGCCGCCGCCATCGCTGGGACCGGCACCGCCGTTTTCGCGGTCAAGGGCGAGTCCCTCGACGACTACTGGGACTACTCGCACCGCATCTTCGAGTGGCCCGATGGCGGCTACTCCAACATGATCCTCGACGACGGCGGCGATGCGACACTTCTGTTGCATCTGGGCAGCAAGGCGGAGAAGGACGTCTCGGTCATCTCGCACCCGACCAGCGAGGAAGAAGAGTCGCTGTTCAAGTCGATCAAGGCCAAACTTGCCACGAGCCCGTCCTGGTATTCAGTGCGGCTCGCGAAGATCAAGGGCGTGACCGAGGAAACGACCACCGGGGTCAAGCGCCTTTATCAGATGGCCAAGGAAGGTCGCCTGGCATTCCCGGCGATCAACGTCAATGACTCGGTGACCAAGAGCAAGTTCGACAACCTCTATGGCTGCCGCGAATCCCTGGTCGATGGCATCAAGCGCGCCACCGACGTGATGGTCGCCGGCAAGGTCGCGCTGGTCGCCGGCTACGGCGATGTCGGCAAGGGCTCGGCGCAGGCGCTGCGCGCGCTGTCGGCGCAGGTCTGGGTTACCGAAGTGGACCCGATCTGTGCGCTGCAGGCTGCCATGGAAGGCTATCGCGTCGTGACGATGGACTACGCCGCCGACAAGGCGGACATCTTCGTCACTGCGACCGGCAACTTCCATGTGATCACGCACGATCACATGAAGAAAATGAAGGACCAGGCGATCGTCTGCAACATCGGTCACTTCGACAACGAAATCGATGTTGCCTCGCTGAAGCAGTATGCGTGGGAGGAAATCAAGCCACAGGTCGACCACATCATCTTTCCGGACGGAAAACGCATCATCCTGCTCGCACAGGGTCGCCTCGTGAACCTCGGCTGCGGCACCGGTCATCCGAGCTACGTGATGTCGAGCTCGTTCGCCAACCAGGTGATCGCGCAGATCGAGCTTTTCACCAATACCGAAAAGTATCCGGTCGGCGTGTACGTGCTGCCCAAGCATCTTGACGAGAAGGTCGCGCGCCTGCAGTTGAGGAAGCTGAATGCACACCTGACCGAGCTCACGGACGTGCAGGCACGCTACATCGGCGTGCAGCGCGAAGGGCCGTACAAGCCGGATCATTACAGGTACTAAGCGTCGGAAAGTTTCGCACCGGGCGCGCTGCGCCCGGTGCACGATACTTTCCTCCGAATAGTTCGCGCTGCGCCTTTCGGGCGGCCGGGCGAGCGCGGCGAATTCAACTGCACGTGGAGGACAAGCATGCGTCTGCTGCTGGTATGGGTGCTCAATGCGATCGCGCTGCTGGGCGTCGCGTATATCTATCCTGGCGTGCAGGTCGAGGACTGGAAGTCCGCGGCGATTGCCGCGCTGGTGCTGGGGCTCGTGAACACGCTGGTCAAACCGATCCTCGTGCTGCTGACCCTGCCCGTCACGATCCTGACGCTGGGGCTGTTCCTCGTCGTGCTCAATGCGTTGCTGTTCTGGGGCGTGGCCGAAGTACTGCCCGGCTTCAACGTGAACGGCTTCTGGGCGGCCGTGCTGGGCGCAATCCTTTACAGCCTGATCGGCTGGGCGCTTTCGAAACTGCTGCCGGACGGCAAGTAATCGTGGATCGAACCTACAGCTTCGAGTTCTTTCCGCCCAAGACTCCGGAGGGCGACGACAAGCTGCGCGCCGTGCGGTCGCGCCTGGCCGCTCTGGATCCAGCATTCTTTTCGGTGACGTTCGGTGCCGGCGGCTCGACCAAGGAAGGCACCTGGAACACGGTCATGGCTATCCACGCAGAAGGCCTGCCGGTGGCACCCCACATTTCCTGCATCGGCACGACCCGTGCCTCGGTGCGCGAACTTCTGCTTAGTTACCGGTCCGCCGGAATCCGGCGCCTCGTGGCACTCCGGGGTGACATGCCTTCGGGTGCAGCCGGGGGTGCCGGCGACTTCGGTCACGCAAACGAACTCGTCGAGTTCATCCGCCACGAAACGGGCGACTGGTTCCACATCGAGGTCGCTGCCTATCCCGAGTACCACCCGCAGTCGAAGTCGCCGGCCGATGACCTCGCCAACTTTGTCCGCAAGGTCAAGGCCGGCGCAAGCTCGGCGATCACCCAGTACTTCTACAACTCGGATGCGTATTTCAGGTTCGTCGACGCAGCCGACTCGATGGGCTGCTCGGTGCCGGTGGTCCCCGGCATCATGCCGATCACCAATTACACGCAGCTCGCGCGCTTCTCGGATGCGTGCGGTGCCGAGATCCCGCGCTGGATTCGTCGTCGACTGGAAAGTTTCGGAGATGACCGCGAGTCGATCCGGGCGTTCGGACTCGACGTGGTCACGGATCTGTGCGAGCAGTTGCTGGTGGCAGGCGCGCCCGGCCTGCACTTCTACACGATGAACCAGGCCGAGCCGACGCTGGCGCTCTGGCAACGGCTCGACCCGCAGCGCTGACGGCGGGCCACGCCCCGCCGACGTACTTCAGGCCGCGGACTGTGACCGGGCCGGCGCGGTGCGCTGGGCAATCGGGAGCCGGTGGAACCAGGCTTCGACGGAGTCGAGTGCCCGGCGCGCGGCGGCACCTACGGCGCTCAGCCCGGCCGGCGCTTCCATGACCTGGACCCGGGCATAGCCCAAGCCCTCGACGACGGCCAGCCCGCGCGACTTCAGCGCTACTTCTTCACCGCTCGCGGCGAACACGTCCTGCGACAGGCCTTCTTCGGTCAGCCAGACGCCACCGTAGATCACCTTCACGCGGGTCTGCGGCCGTGACTCCAGCAGCAGCATCTGTTCGTAGCCCAGGTCGATCGTCCGTACCAGTGTGGGACCCCAGTCCATGATGTCCTCCTATGCGGAACTTGCATCCGTGCAGCAAGTAGGGATGCATTTGACGCCTCTGATACTCGTTCGACAAACGAAAAGGTCGCAGGCTATGCATGCAATAAACGCATGTATAGTCCGGCCATGCCGCCTCCTCCCGCACGCCCGCGCCGGCGCCGCCCGATTGCGCTCGCCGCGCTGCGCGGTTTCGATGCGGCAGCACGCCACCTGTCATTCACGCTTGCGGCCACGGGACTGAACCTGACGCAGTCGTCGATCAGCCGGCAGATCGCCACGCTTGAACGCGAGGTCGGGCGTGCGCTGTTCGAGCGCCGTACGCGGGCCCTCGAACTGACTGTGGCCGGGGAACGCCTGTACGCCGTCGTGCGACAGGCGCTGCTGGCGATCGACCGCACCGTGGACGAAATCCGCGGCGACGGCGGCACACCGCGCGTGACGATCACCACCTATGCGTCCTTTGCATCACTGTGGCTGGTTCCGCGCCTGCCGGACTTCCAGCGGCTGCACCCGGGCATCGACATCCGCATCGACGCATCGGATCGCATGGTCGATCTCGAGTCCGACGACGTCGACCTGGCCATCCGCTGGTTGCGGCCGGGTGCACCCGTGCCCACGGACGCCACGCTGCTGCAGACCGAGGAATCCAGTCCGGCGCTCAGCCCGCGCCTGCTGGCGACCCGGACATCGCCAATGCGTGAGCCGGGTGATCTCGGAACGTTGCCGATCCTCGCGATGGATGAATCCGTGCCGAGCGCGCCGTACAGCAGCTGGGCGCGCTGGTGCGAGTTCGCTGGCATTGCGCCGTTCGACGGCGCCGCGCGGCTCTACTTCACGTATGTCGACCAGTCTGTGCAGGCCGCGGTGCGCGGCCAGGGGGTGGCCCTGGTGCGCACGCCGTTTATCGACGATCTCGTCGCGAGCGGTGACCTGGTCATGCCCTTTCCCGACCTGCGCATGCCGACGGGCTACCGCTACTTCATGATCGTCAATCGCAAGCGCAGTGCCGTTCCGCACGTGGCGGCGTTTCGCGACTGGATCGTGGCGGAGTTCGAGCGTGGGCCCCATCGGCTCACCTGAATCGGCACGACGGGCTCATTGGGAACACCAGCAAGCTGGGCCGTATCGGCCGGACCCGGGCGTTCAGTCGGCCAGAGCGCTAGAAAATCCCGGCGTCGGTGATGACGACATCGAGTTGCATGTCGTGTGGCTGCCGGTCGATCGTTTCAAGCCGGCCGCTTTCGAAGGCAATCCCGACACACAAGGGCCAGGGCACGGTCTGCGCGAGGGTGCGGTCGTAATAGCCTCCACCGTAGCCCAGTCGATAGCGCTGCGCATCGAAGCCCACGCAAGGAATCAGCAGGGCATCGGGCTGCACCGGGCGGCCATGCGCGGGCACCGGTATGTTGAACTCGGCGGCCCGCATCGGTGCGTGGCGCGTCCAGGCAAGGAAATTGAGAATCGGGCCGCTGACTGCCGGCATCGCCGCGACGCGATGGGTTCCGGCCTCCAGCCAGTCGGCCACGACATCACGCAGGTCAGGTTCGGCGCGGATCGGCCAGTAAAAAGCCAGCGCTCGCGGGTTGGCATGCCTGAGCCACGCCGCCACATGCTTCTGCAGCGCCTGCTCGTTCGCATCGCGACCCGCCATGGCGGTGCGCGACGCCAGCAGACGCTCGCGCTGCAACTTTCTCTGCGCCTCGTTCTCCAAGGGACACCCGGAATGATGTGGCACCGTGCCGAATAATCGATCGCGCCGTCACGCGTGCATGTTCTAATCTCGGCCGATGCGTCATACAGCAGTCTCAGTCTATACGTTCGTCATCGCAGCTTTGCTGGCTTGCGCGCCGACGTTCGGGGCCACGAACGATCGTTCCGCCGCGTCTGCGCCGGCACTCGCGCCCATCGACCAAGCGTTCCTCGCTGCGCGCGATGCGGTACGCAATGGCGATCGCGCAAAGCTCGCCCAGCTCGCGCCGCAACTGGCATCGCATCCGCTGGCCGCCTACGTCGAGTACTGGCAGCTCGTTCCGCGACTGCGCAGCGATCCGGCGATCAGCGTGCAGGTCGAGGACTTCCTTGCGCGCTATCCGGGGAGCTACGTCGGTGACCGATTGCGGCTCGACTGGACCTTCGCACTCGCCGATCGTGGCGACTTCTCCGGCTTCGAACGGGAAGCCGCGTTGCTGGTCTGGAACACGGACGACAACCAGTTCCGCTGCTACAGCCTGTTGTCGCGTTACCGCAATGCGTCCGGTGCGCAGGCAGACGTGCTCGCGCGCGACGCCCGGCTGCTGCTCGCCAACACCCGCGACTCGGCGGGCGAAGGCTGCCTAGCGCTGACCGAGGCACTGCTTGCCGATGGACGTATTTCAGTGTGGGAGCGCGTCCGTGCACTGGTCGAGCAGAATCAGCTTTCTACAGCCAAGCGCGTAGGGCAGCGGGCGCTCGATGCACAAGGCAAGCCGGTCGACCAGAAACTGCTGACCCAGGCCATCGATCGCCCGGCCGCCTTCCTGATCGCGCACGAGCGCCGCCTGACACAGATACAGCGCGAACTCGCCATCGTGGCAATCGTGCGCCTCGCCCGTGACAGCCCGAGCGAGGCGGCCGAGCATGCGAACGCGCTCAACCTGCATCTGACGCCGGAACAGCGTGGCGTCGTCTGGGGCCGCATTGGACACATGGCCGCCCTGCGGCTCGACCCCGAGGCCCATGACTGGTACCGGCGCGGCGGCGAGCACGTCGGCGTCGGGCCGGACGCGGTCCGTATCGACGAAGTGCTCGAGTGGCAGGTCCGCGCAGCGCTTCGCGCTGGCGACTGGTCGGCCGTGAAGTCGACCATCGACCGCATGCCGCCCTCCCTGCGCAGCGACCCGGCCTGGATCTACTGGTACGGGCGCGCATTGAAGGCCGAGAGCCGGCCCGCCGAGGCCCAGGATCACTTTGCGCAAATCGCGCCTCAGTTCAACTTCTACGGCAAGCTTGCTGCCGAGGAACTCGGCATCCCGATCGTGCTGCCGCAGCGCGCGCTCGCCCCCACGGCCGAGGACATCGCGCCGATGAGTGCCAATCCGGGCTTCGCGCGCGCACAGAAGTTCTACGAACTGGGGATGCGCGTCGAGGGTCACCGCGAATGGAACTGGCAGTTGCGAGGCATGAGCGACCGGCAACTTCTGGCGGCAGCCGAGTACGCGCGCTCGGTCGCGCTGCTCGACCGCATGATCAACACGTCGGACCGCACGCGGGCCGAGTTCGACTTCACGCAGCGCTTCCCCTCACCGTTCAGAGACACCCTGGTCCAGTACTCGGCTCCGCTCGGTCTGGACGAAACGTGGGTGTACGGCCTCATCCGGCAGGAGTCCCGCTTCATCATGGACGCCCGTTCGCACGTGGGTGCATCCGGACTGATGCAGCTGATGCCGGCCACGGCCCGCTACGTGGCACGCAAGATGAATGTCAGCAACTTCTCACCGGCGCGGGTCAACGAGCTCGACATGAACCTGATGCTCGGCACGGCCTACCTCAAGCTCGTGCTGGACGATCTCGACGGCAGTCCGATGCTCGCGACTGCGGCCTACAACGCCGGACCGGGCCGCCCGCGCGCCTGGCGTTCGTCATTGGTGCGGCCGGTCGAAGGCGCGATCTTTGCCGAGACGATTCCATTCAACGAGACGCGCGACTATGTGAAGAAGGTCATGTCGAACAGCGTCTACTACGCTGCCCTGTTCGAGAACAAGGCGCAGTCGCTGAAGCAGCGCCTCGGCACCATCGCTCCCAAGTCGGCCGGCACCACCGAGTTGCCGTGACCGGGTTTCGCGCCGGTAACCCGACTCGAGACCCGAGCTCGCAGAATAGAATCGCGCCACGCAGGCAATCTTCTCCGACCCCCGTGCAACACACCGACATCCTGGTCATAGGCGGAGCTGGCTTCGTCGGCCGCCACATTGTCAGCCGGCTCATCGACCGCGGACTCAAGGTCACGGTCCCGGTGCGCCGACGGGCGCGGGCAGGCCATCTGATCACGCTGCCGACGATCGACGTGATCGAGGCCGATGTTCATGACGACCCGACGCTTGCAGGGCTGATCGCCGGGCGCGACGCGGTGATCAACCTGGTCGGCATCCTGCAGGGTTCGCGCGGATCGCCCTACGGTCCCGAGTTCGCGCGCGCACATGTCGAGCTGCCGCGCCGCATCGTCAAAGGGTGCGAAGCGCAGCGCGTGCGTCGCTATGTCCACATGAGCGCGCTTGGGGCCGATGCGCACGGACCGTCGATGTACCAGCGCAGTAAAGGCGACGGCGAAGCGGCCGTGCGCGCCTCGTCACTCGACTGGACCATCTTCCAGCCCTCGGTCGTGTTCGGGCCGGAGGACAAGTTCCTCAACACGTTTGCCATGCTCGCGTCGGTCGCACCGGTCCTTCCGATTGCCAACGCCGGCGCGCGCTTCCAGCCCATTTTCGTCGGCGATGTGGCTGATGCGTTCGCCAATGCGCTCGACAACGCGGCCACGTACCGCAAGGTCTACGAACTGGTCGGGCCGCGTATCTACACGCTGCGCGAACTCGTGCAGTTCGCCACGCGCGCGGCCGGACATCCGCGGCCCGTGATCGGCCTGCCGGCCGGTCTCGCCAGGGCACAGGCCATGATGATGGAACTCGCGCCGGGTGAACCAATGATGTCGCGAGACAACCTGGACTCCATGCAGCGCGACAACGTTGCAGCGCGCCAGCCCTATGTGCCGCCGCCGGAGCTGGGCATCGAACTGCGGCCGATGGAATCCGAGGCGGCGCCCTATCTCGCCGGCCAGAACCTGCGCTCGCGGCTGGGCAGCTTTCGGGCGCGCGCTCGCCGTTGATGATGTCTATGACGCAATGCGACGACGTCCAGGGGAATCCGCAGTGAGCCGCGTGCTGGTCATCGGCAACAGGAACTACTCCAGCTGGTCGCTGCGCGCCTGGCTGGCCTTGAAAGTGGCCGGAGTGGACTTCGAGGAAAGTCGCATTGCACTTGACCGGCCGCAGACCAAGACCGAGATCCTGCGGCATTCGCCCAGCGGCAAGGTACCGTGCCTGGTCGACGGGTCCCTGGTCGTGTGGGATTCCCTGGCGATTTGTGAAACGGCGAACGAGCGCTATGCCGCGGGTTCGCTGTGGCCGGCTGATCCGGACGCGCGCGCCCACGCTCGTGCCGTCACCGCAGAAATGCATTCCGGGTTCGTCGCGCTGCGGTCCCACATGCCGATGGACATCCGCTCGAGCAAGCCGGACGCCGGTGCGACAGCACAGGGCCGCAGCGACGTCGCCTCGGACATCCAGCGCATTCGTGCGGTCTGGGCCGACTGCCTCGACCGCAGCGGCGGACCGCTGCTCTATGGCGCGTTCTCAATCGCTGACGCGTTCTATGCGCCGGTTGTCACGCGCTTCCGGACCTACGGCGTAGCCCTGGAACCGCCGCTGGCGGCGTACGCCAACGCCGTGTTCGCGCTGCCGGCAATGCAGCAGTGGGTCGACGCGGCGTGCGCCGAAACCGAAGTCCTTCAGTACTGATGAAGTTCTATCGCGTCGGCGGCTGTGTGCGCGACGCATTGCTCGGCGAGGAACAGAAGCGTCGCGGCGACCTCGACGCCGCCCTCGAAACCGATCGCGACTGGGTCGTTGTCGGCGGCTCACCCGCCGACATGACCGCACTCGGCTACCGGCCGGTCGGTCGCGACTTCCCCGTCTTCCTGCATCCCGAGACCCACGAGGAATACGCGCTCGCGCGCACCGAGCGCAAGACAGCGCCCGGATACAAGGGGTTCGTCTTCCACGCGGCGCCAGACGTCACGCTGGAAGCCGATCTGGAAAGGCGCGATCTGACGATCAACGCGATGGCGCTCGACGAGGACGGGCGTCTGATCGATCCGCACAACGGGGCCCGTGACCTGCGTGCCGGCATCCTTCGCCACGTCAGTCCGGCGTTCGTTGAGGACCCGGTGCGCATCCTGCGGCTCGCGCGCTTCGCGGCGCGCTTTCCCGACTTTCGCATTGCTCCGGAGACCGCCGAGCTGGTGCGCGAGATGGTTGCGAATGGTGAGGCCGACGCACTGGTGCCGGAGCGTGTGATGCAGGAAATCTCCCGCGGACTGATGGAGCGCCGTCCCTCACGGATGCTGAACGTGCTGGTTGCGAGCGGACTCATCGATCGCCTCTACAGCGAACTCGAAGACCTGGGCCCTGCCAGTGCCGCGCTCGACCGGGCAGCTGCGCGAGGGCTCGTGCTGCCAGCCCGCTTTGCCGTGCTCGCAAGTGCGTGCCGCAGCCCACGAACGGTGGCCGATCTGATCGGCAAGCTGCGCGTGCCGCAGGAGTCCGCGCAGCTCGCACGGCTGCTGGTCGAGCTGCGCGACCCCTTGTCGACGGCGGAGTCCTCGGCAGCCATTGTCGATACGCTCGAGCGCGCCGACGCGTTTCGCCGGCCGGAACGCTTCGAACTGCTGCTGGTGACCTTCGAGACGGCCCATGAAAAATCGGGCGAGAGGTTCCGGCAGGCGCTGCGCACCGCGGGCGAGGTGGACGCGGGCGCACTCGCGAGCCTGCACCGCAACGATGCGGCCGAAATCCCGCGGGCGGTGCGCCAGGCCCGAATCGTTGCTGTCAGCCGCGCCCTGCACGCAGGTGACGGGGATCCATCAGAACAGCCGCACGATTAGCATCAACGCTAGCGACAGCACGACGGTGCTGGTGAACGGCAGCAGCACGTCCTTCCCATTGATCTTGAAACGGAGGTCACCCGGCAGCCGGCCAATGCCGAGCCGCTGCAGCCACGGCTGCAATGCGGTCAGCACGAGCAGCGCGAGGAAGGTGGTGAGCAGCCATTTCATGGTGACGCGACGAGTGTACGCGGCGCCTTGCGCTAAACCAGGGCCCTCTGCGAGAGCCTTCGTTACGGGATTACAGACGCGCCGTCCGATCGCCTCGCGCGAAGCCGAGCAACGGAGCATCCAGTCCACGGCCGACCGCCATTACCTTGATCAGTTCGCCCATTTCCGCCTCGGACAGAAGGCGATGCGCTTCGCTGCTGCGCGCCGGCGTGTGCTCCGAACCGAGACGATCGATCAGTCCGCAATTGAGCAGGAAGTGCGCCTGCGAGGTGTAACCGAGAACCAGCAGACCGCCTTCATGGGCCGCCTGCGCCATTGCACTGAAGTCGACGTGCGCAGTCAGGTCGTTCAGGCCGGGCAGCCAGAAGACGTCGCTGTGGGCGTAGTGACGGTAGTGGCTCATGATCGTGCCCATCAGCCGCTGCGGGTGGTAGTACTCCCGTCGAGGAAAGCCGTAGTCGATGGCAAGGAGCGCACCACGCGTCAACCACTGCGCCACCGAGTTCATCCATGCGACTGCCTCGAAGCCGATTTCAGAGCCGTAGCCGTCGGGCAACTCGCCCGCCTCGCGCTCGATGTCGGCCACCGCGGCAACCAGATCGGGCGGCGCGGCGCGCTCGACGAACCGGAAGCGGCCTTCGAGGGTTCCAACACCGCGCTCGGCAACCATTCCACCGCGTTTGACGAAAAGCCGCACCGGCATCACGTCGAGCACTTCGTTGGCCAGCATGACGCCGGCGAAATCGGCGGGCGCCACCGTCAACCATTCGACCCGCTCCCCCGCAAGCAGCGTCTGTTGCCGTTCGCGCAGGTCGGCCGAAACTTCGACGATCGCGTATCGCTGGCACGGTACGCCGCGGTGTCGCAGTGACTGCAGAAGCTCTGCCGCAAGGCGGCCCGATCCGGCGCCGAACTCGACAATGCAGGCCGGTGTGTGCTCGAACACCTGGGCAACCTGAGCCGCGAGTGCCCGGCCGAAGAGCGGTGAGATTTCCGGTGCTGTGACGAAGTCTCCGCCACTCGCCGAATCGCCGAACTTGCGCGCGCCGGCCGCGTAATAGCCCAGACCCGGCGCGTACAGCACCTGCTGCATGTAGCGGTCGAAGGGAATCCAGCCGCCTTTGGCGACGATCTCCGACGCGATCAACGCGCACAGTTTTTCACTGTGCGCGCGCTGATCGGCCGTGGGTTCCGGCAATGGGGAGCGCGAGTTGTGCATCGATCGGCATGGTAGCCAAGCCCCGCAGCGCACGCCCGCTACACTTGCGCGGTTCCGGGATTGCCATGATGACTCGCCGCAGGACGAAGTCTGCCGGCGCTGCGCTCGTCACGGGTGCGGCGCGCCGCATTGGTCGCGAGATCGCGCTCGCACTCGCCCGCGACGGTTGGGACATCGCGGTGCATTACGCGACGTCGCGCGACGAGGCGCTCGATACCGTGCGCGAGGTCGAGGCACTCGGGCGACGGGCCATCGCCGTGAACCGTGACCTCGCCGTCGAGGCCGGGGTACGCAGCCTGTTGGCCGAGTGCGCACACGAACTCGGCGAGATCAGCTGCGTTGTCAACAACGCATCGCTGTTCGAGCACGACAGCGCGGCCACCTTTTCGGCCGAGGCACTGATCCGCTGCATGCGCACGAACGTTGCAGCGCCTGTGCTGCTCGCCGAGGCCCTGCACGCGGCACTGTCGCCGGACGAACGCGGCGTCGTCATCAACCTGCTCGACCAGAAGCTGTGGAATCCGAACCCGGACTTCCTCTCGTACACGCTGTCCAAGGCCGCTTTGCGCGATGCCACCGTGCTGCTCGCGCAGGCACTCGCCCCTCGCATCCGTGTGGTCGGCATTGCACCAGGCATCACGCTGCCTTCGGGTGATCAGTCCGAAGCTGGCTTTGCCGTGGCGCACACCGCGACTCCGCTCGGCCGTTCGAGCCAGCCCGAGGACATTGCCAGCGCCGTCGTCTATCTCGCCAGGGCCGATGCCATCACCGGCACCACGCTGCTGGTCGACGGTGGACAGCATCTCGTTCCCAGTCACCGCGACGTCATGTTCCTCACCGAGCCCGCATCGCCCCCGGCGGCCGCATGATGAACGGACTGCTCGATCCGCGCCTGGCCGATTGTCGCCGCCTGTTCCTGCGCAACTATGTGGTGGACGCCAATATCGGCATCCATGCGTTCGAGAAGGCGGGTGCGCAGCGCCTCGCGCTCAACGTCGACCTGTATGTCGCGCTGGCGCTGTCGACGCCGCGACATGACCGGATTCACGAGGTCATCGACTACGACTTCATACGGCTGACGATCCGCCATCGCCTCGAACAGGGCCACATCAATCTGCAGGAAACGCTGGTCGACGACATCGCCCGCAGTCTGCTCGCGCACCCGGCCGTGCGTGCCGTGCGCGTGGCGAGCGAAAAGCCGGATGTCTACAACGACGTCGATGCCGTCGGCGTCGAGGTGCTGCAATTCAAGGAAGTGGCATGACTGCGCCGGGCCAACCGAAGGGCGACATCCCGGGCACGCCGCCGGAAGCCGGCGCTGTCACCGCGCCGACGACTGCTCGATCCGATCCGCGCAGCGCGGCCAGGCAGGCGCACGAGGACCACAAGCTCGAGAAGCGCCTGCTGCGCCTCGCCGGGCAGGCGATCGGCGACTTCGGCATGATCGAGAACGGCGACAAGGTGATGGTGTGCCTTTCCGGTGGCAAGGACAGCTATAGCCTGCTCGAACTGCTGCTGACGCTGCGCAGCCGCGCGCCGATCGACTTCGACATCGTGGCCGTCAATCTCGACCAGAAGCAGCCGGGCTTCCCGGCCGACGTGCTGCCCGAGTACCTGCATCGACGCGGCGTTCCTTTTCGCATCGAAACACAGGACACCTACTCCATCGTCACGCGCATCATTCCCGAGGGCCGCACGATGTGCTCGCTGTGTTCGCGTCTGCGGCGGGGAGTTCTCTACCGCGTGGCGGGCGAACTCGGCGCCACCAAGATCGCGCTCGGCCACCATCGCGACGACATCCTCGGGACTTTTTTTCTGAATCTGTTCTATGGCGGCCGCCTGAAGGGCATGTCGCCCAAGCTCGTGTCGGACGACGGTCGCCATGTCGTGATACGTCCGCTCGCCTACGTGAAGGAAGACGATCTCGCGCACTATGCGCAGGTGCAGGCGTTTCCGATCATTCCCTGCAACCTGTGCGGCTCGCAGCCCAACCTCAAGCGCCAGGAAGTCAAGCGCATGCTGCAGGAGTGGGAGCGGCGCTTCCCGGGCCGGGTAGAGAATACGTTCAATGCGCTCGCCCGCGTGGTTCCCTCGCATCTGATGGATGCGCAGCTCTTCGACTTCGCCACGCTGCGTCCCTCCGGCCAGCAACAGCCGGACGGCGACATCGCGTTTGACGACGACCCGTGCATGTCGGAGTCCGATCCGACTGACGGCGTGATCCGCTTCGCCGAAGCCGAGTGACGCGTCATGGGATGGCGCATCTTCAGGAGGTTCTCGCGGCGGCAAGATGTGGAAACCGAGGCTCCCGAACTCGATCAGCTGCTGGCCGCGGCGATGCGTGTCCGGGACGCAATCGACCGCGTCGAGTGGGTGCGTGCCGCGCTGCGCTGGATCGAGAAAGACCTTGCCGACGCCGCCGACAGCGAAGGCACTGCACGCGCCCACACGCGCATGCGATTCCTGCTGCAGGTGTCCGAACGCGACACGGACGGCGGACGTGCGGTGCGCGCCGCACTCACCGGGCTGCTGAATGACCTCGATCTTGAGCAGCTGATGGCGGTCGGCGCGATACCCCGGCGCGCGGGCTTCATGACCGAACTCTACGAGCGCTGCCTCGCGGCGGTGCTGCCGCAGCCCGACTTCCGCAAGGAGCCTGCGCTGCTGATCGGCGCGCTGCTCGGCGCACGCAGGACCATTGCATGGATCGACCTGCTGCCCGCCGAGGACGCTCGCCGGGTCGCCCTGCTCTTTGTCGGACCCGAGTCGGCCGCGAAACTGGATCCGCAACTCGGCTCGGCGATGCTGACGCTGGCTTCCGAAGCCCAGGCCGTCGGCCTTGCGTCCGATATGCGCCGGCGCTTTGCGGACAGCAGCGCGCTTGACAGCCCCTTTGGCCGGTTGGTCGCCGCCGTGGAGGCTTTCCTGGCCGCTCGCGATGAAACATCTCGCAGCGAGCTGGAACACGTCGTCGACGAAAGCCTGGCGCTGCTGGCGACGCTGCATGCCAAGCTGACGGAGACCGGTGTCTCGGTCGATCTCTTCTATCTCAGCGAACGGACACGGGCTCAACTCGTGCGTGTGCAGAGAGTGGCACGCTGGATGTCCGGAGAGGATCCGCTGCACATCCTGCGCGAGGCGATGAACGCCGTGCGCCGGGACGCGCAGTCGCGCGGCGTCGGTGCGCTGTGGCGCGAGAACATGCGGCTGCTGTCGCGCCGGATCGCCGAGCGCAATGCCGAGACCGGAGCGCACTACATCGCAGGCACTCGTGCGCAGTACCGACACATGCTGGCGATCAGCGCCGGCGGCGGCGCGCTGATGGCCATTGCGGTGTATCTGAAGTTCGCGATCACGTCGGCCCACATGCCGCCATTCTGGGAGGGCTTGTTCGCGTCGCTCAATTACGCCGGCGTGTTCGTGCTGGTCGCGCTGGCGCACTTCACGGTCGCCACCAAACAGCCTGCCATGACGGCCCCTGCGCTGGCAGCGCGCATGCGTGACCTCGAACGCCCCGGCCAGGTGGAAGCGCTGGTGAGCGAGAGCGCGGCGCTGGTCCGGTCCCAGGTCGCCTCCGTGTTCGGTAATTTGATGGCGGTGATGCCGGCCGTGCTCGCCGTCGCCCTGGTCTGGTGGCTCGTCCTCGGCGACGGTCCGATTTCCGACGCCAAGGCGCGCGACGTGCTGCGATCGCACTCGATACTGGGGCCGTCGTTTCTGTTCGCCGCCTACACCGGCGTGCTGCTGTGGCTCTCGGGGCTCTTTGCCGGGTGGGCGGACAACGCCTTCACCGTGCGCCAGCTGCATGCCGCGATTGCGACCAACGCCCGCCGCGTGCACCACCTCGGAGCGGATGGAGCGCGCGAGCGCGCCGACTGGTGGCGCGACAACATCGCCGGACTCGCCGGCAACATCGGCCTCGGCGTCCTGCTCGGACTGACACCGGTCGTGTTCGCCTTCTTCGGACTGCCGATCGAAGTGCGCCACGTGACGCTGTCAACCGGTCAGGTGGCGGTTGCGGCATTCTCGCTCGGCCTCGATGCGCTGACGACCGCGCCCTTCTGGATGGCGGTCGCCGGCATCGTCGTCATCGGCGCGCTGAATGTCGGCGTCAGTTTCGGACTGGCCCTGCGGGTCGCGATGCGTGCGGTCGACATTTCGCCGACCAACCGCGCCAAGGTGTACCGCGCGATCCGCGGACGGCTCGTCTCGCACCCCGGCGAGTTCCTGTGGCCGCCGCTCGACACGCCCACCGGCGCTGGGCAAGAGCAGGGCTCGCATTGAATTCGGCTGAGCCGCGCGCCGAGGCGGTTGAACACCGTTCGCGCTGGGTTCGAGCCTTCTTCCTGGCAGCCGGCACCCTGGCCCTGGTGCTCGGTCTCATCGGGATCTTTCTGCCGCTGCTGCCGACCACTCCGTTCGTGCTGCTGGCCGCCGCCTGCTATGCGCGTGGATCACGCCGCTTTTACGACTGGCTGCTCTCGCAGCGCACGTTCGGACCGATCATCCACGAGTGGGAGCGCCACCGCAGCATCCCGTACAAGACCAAGATCACCGCCGTCGCGCTGATGTCGCTGACCCTGGGCACGTCGATCGTGTTCTTCGTCGAGCCGCTGTGGCTGAAGGGGCTGCTGGCGGTGATGGGCGTCGGGCTGGCTGTGTGGCTCTACCGCATGCCCTCGCGCGACCGCCCGCCGCACTAGAGCAGTACAAGCGCAGCCATGACGGCGGCCAGCGCGAGCCAGTAGACCGTGCGCGCACCAGCGAAGGGAGCCGATTCATCGTCGCGCGCCATCGGCGGTGGCATCGCCGCGCGATGGGTGGCGGCCGGCTGCAAGCGGCTGCGTGTGGAGTGCCGTGTCACCGGGTATTCGATCAGGGGTCGCGACGGTTGGACGCGCTCGGTCGGAATGGGTGCCGGCGAGCGCTCGACCAGCATCACCGCCGCCAGGAAGTCCTGCATCGTCACTTCGGCCACGGTCAACGCCATGGAATCGTCGGTCATCTCGTACATGTCGGCCCCCGCCCCGGTTCGATGTCCGGCAAGCACCGGACGGGACGCATGATGAAGATGGGGCGCGCCGTCGGCAGCGGCGGCTTCGGCAGGCCAGATGCGGAAAATTCGACGAACGCGCCGGCGGCCGCACCGGCCGCGCCGGAACTCAGCCCTTGCTGCCCTTGGAAGTCGACAGGAAGTAGGTCAGCGCGGCAATCACCAGCGCTATGGCCGCGCCCAGGCGCAGCAGGTCGCGCTCGCCGTTCCAGGCGACGACATGGCCGAGGAACAGCACCGCCAGCACGACGATGACGACGCCGACCAGCTTGAGCTTCAGGTCGTCGAAGTTGCGGAAGTGCAGCCACTCCGGCAATTCGAGATTGGAGCGGATGAAAAGCTCATAGAAGCCGAGACTGATCATCAGCAGCACGGTGCCGAGCAGAAACAGATCGACGATCTCGATGAACTCGAGCGCCATCGCCTTCGCACCCTTGCTGCTGATCTCGGCCTTCTCGATGGCCCGCACGATCACGACAACGGTCTCGGCAAGGCCATAGACATAAAGCGCCAGCGACGCGGCCAGGGCGCCGATCACGGCGGCCACGACCAGGTAACGGCTGGAGTTGAGTATCAGTCGCAACATCGATTGGAGGGGCCAGCACGGCGCCGGCATGGAAGGCTGCCGCAGCTTGCCGTGACCTACAGCGGGCGGTCAAGTCCAGCGCGCGTCGATCTCGCTGCGACACCATGCGGGCCCGACGCTGCAGGCCCGAAGTCCGCTCGGGTCAACGACCGGCTGACGCAAACGTGTTCGGGCGCGGCCAACGCGTGCTACACGCCAGTACCCTGAATCGGCTCGTCAGAGCAGCAGACCAGGCCTTCGTCGCGCAGTACATCGAGAAATGGGCCGGGAGAGATCGCAGGACCGAGAGCGACTTCCTGGTACGGATCGCCGCCAGTACCGGCCAGCGGCAACGCGTTGCCCTCCTGCCGATGCCGCAGCAAGAGTCGTACAAAGAGCGCCCGTTCGCCGGCCGTCAGGTCGGTGCGCAGTCGGCACACGTTGCGGAACTCGACGGTGCCGACGATTTTCTCGACCACGTCGCGCAGCCACCAGCACTTGCCCGACACCGGCGGATCGAAGTCGCGCAGCAGTTCACGAAACGTTTCCCCGTCGCCGGCCAGCAGGCTGGCGAGCACTGTGCGCGCGAGCGCCGGGCGGCGCCAGCGCTGAAGCAGATCGGCCAGCGCGCCAGCGCGAGCGGCAAAGTCGGCGGCCGCCAGATCGAGGGCGGCCTCCGGACTCAGCGCTGACTCAGAAGCCGGGTCGAGCGCACGCTCGATCGCGATCAGCGGAACGTTCATCGCGTCGCCCGCAGCGTCCAGTTCGCGCTGGTCGTCGCGTCCTGCGCCAGCCGACAGGTCCAGCTGCCGACAATCTGGTGTCGCTCCGCCTCGAGCGGCGGCGCCTGGCAGGTCGCCGTCAGGCCGACCACGACCGAGGTCGCGAACGGTCCGCTGACCGTACCGAATTTGCAGTTGAATGTCAGGGTCGGGACCGCCTGGACGCTGATCTGATAGGTGTTGGCGAGCGGGCTGGAGCCGCCTTCCGTGGTGATCAGCGAAGTCAGGTTCGGGTCCAGGAACGCCGTGCCGGTCGCCCAATCGCAATCGGGAATCCGCGCGCGAATCGCGGCACTGCCGGTGGCGATCCCGTACATCGTCTGACCTCTGGCCTCGGCGGCCGGGTCGGGCAGATGAAACACGGCCAGGTTGGCGCTGAATTCGACTTCCGCCGCGGAAGTCGTCGTCCGCGCGAAGAAGGCGCCCTGGTAGGCGCGGACCGCATCGACGATCGTGACTCCGGCGACGAGAGTGACGGTGCCGCCGTCGCGTGGGTGAAAGTAGCGGGCGCTGACGTCAACCTGGGTCTGGCTTGAAACTGTAGCGGGCGCCTTGTAGCGCGCACCGGGAACAGGATCCAGCCCTTGCACGGTGCCGACGCTGGCGTTGCCGCCGGCAATGCCGTTGACGGCCCAGACATCGATCTCGAGGCCCATGAAAGTGGGGGCCAAACACTCGCGCAACAGGGGTGGTGCGTTCGGATTCGCGGGGTTCGGCGCATCGCCGCAAATGATCACCCGCAGGCTCACCTCCTTGCCGACCCGCACAACCGAGTCCTCGGGCCTGAGCAACAGACCGCTGACGTTCGCCCAGTCGCTGAAGTGAGTCGTTGCCACGGTCACCGTGCGCTGGGTCGCATCGTGCGTCGGCGCCGGCGAACTCCACGTGCCCTGCGCGGTCTGCGTCGCCACACGCAGCAGATCGGGCGCGCTGGCACGGGCCTCCGCAGCCGAATATTTGAAAGTCAGCGACACCGGCTGCGCGAAGTTCTGCGCTTCGGGCGTGAGCCGGTATGCGTGCCCAAGCGCTCCCGGAGCGGTGGCCGTGATCGGCTGGATGCCGATCACGGTATCGGCGGCAAGCGCACCTGCCGGCACGGAGACGGTCAGACGACCGTCGTCGCTGGTCAGCGTTCCGCCCGTCGGGCCGATTTTCGCGCTGACCGGCAGGCCCTCCGGGATGCCGGCGGCGGTCACTGCGATCGGCGGCGGGGGCGGTGGAGGAGGAGGAGGCGCCGCCGCGGGGGGCGGTGACGGCGCGGGCGCAGGCGGCGAGCCCGGCGGCGTGGGCGAAGGCGTGGGCGCCGGCGTCGGCGCGGGCGTGAGCGAGGCTCCAGCCATCGTGCTGTCGTCACTGCCGCCGCAGGCAGCGAACACCAGGGTGGTTGCCGCTGCCGCGAAGAGCAGCCGTGTCCTGTCGATTCGTTCGTTCCGCTCGGTCATGTCTGCCTCCGCTCTGTGGACTCGGATGCAGGTGTAGCGGGAACAGCGTTACGGCAGCATCACCGCTGGCGATCGCGCCTATTCGCGCAGGCTCTCGGCCAGTCGCTGGGTCTGCGCCGAGGGAGCCTGGCCCAGCACGACCGAAAGGCGCTGCCGCAGCGCGCGATACACCTCGAGCGCAGCGCTCGTCTCGCCGCCATCGCGCAGCAGCACCATCAGGCGCCGGGCGGTTTCCTCATGCAGCGGGTCGATTTCTATCGCCTGCATGTAAAGCGCGCGAGCTCGCACGGTTTCACCGCCGCGTTCCAGATGTTCGCCCAGCATCGAGGTCAGACGCGCAAAGCGGCTGCGCAGGCGCTGTTGCGGCGCCAGCACCCAGGCACTCTCGGGTTGATCGGCGAGAAAGTGTCCGGCGTACAAGGCGGCCGCCTCGGCGCCTTCAAATCGACCGCGCGGGCCCTCGCCGCGCAGCAGGTGCGACTCGGCCGAGACGGCAAGCCGCTCGAACGCGAGCGCATCGACCCAGACGTGCGTCGGATCGAGTCGGACGCTGGCACCGTCGAACTCGACCGCGTGTGTGTCCTCGAGCAGCTTGCGCAGTCGGTGCAGCGCAGTACGAAACGCTCCGCGCGCGAGGTCGCCTTCGAGCTCGGGCCAGAGGGTTGCCGTCAGACGGTCGACGGCAACCGTCAGGCCCGGGCTGCCGGCGAGGTACTGAAGCAACTCCAGGGTCTTGCGCGGAAGCTTGCCGTCGGAAGCCAGCGGAGCGTCATTGACCGTCAAATGAAAACTGCCGAGCGTCGTGATACGCACGGCACGCGGCCAGGCCGCCGAGTATCCCGGCGGCGTGAGTTTGCGCAGCGCGATCAGCTTGCGCGCGAAGGACGCAGACTCGATGCCAAGTTGCAGCGCGGCCTCGACCAGGTGTGCGGCCACGTCAGGCACCGGACGGAAGCCGAACCATTGCATGCGATCGGCCTCGGCAAACGCCTGCTGCAGCAGACTCGCCGCATGCGTTGCAGGCTCCTTCAACAGCATGGCATAGGCCCGCAGGAACAGGCCGATCGATTCCTGCTGGCGCCGCTGTTCGCCGGCGGATTCCGCCGTCACCTTCTCGATGGCCGCGAGTCCCGTCGGTACGTCGCCGCGCCGCGCGCAGGCATAGGCATAGGTGGCATAGAGCATTGCGGCGTCGTGAATCGGGTAGCCGCTGCGCTCGACGAGTTCGATCGACGTCTTCGCGTAGTAGAACGCCGGTCCGCTCTCGGCCGGCCGATGCAGGCATTGGCGAGCCAGCAGGTGATAGCGACGCGCAACGTCGTACAGCCGCGTGGCATCTAGTGTCCTTTCCATCTGCTCGAACAACGGCTCGAGGCCGTCGGGACCTTCACGGCCGAGACGAACGAACGCCTCGTCGTGACTCAGCTCGAACAGGACGGACCGCATGTCGAGACGCGAGGCAAGATCGCGCGCCGTACCCAGCAGCTGCAGACCGCGATCCCCGGGCACCGAGAACGTCAGCGCAGTGCCGACGGCCTGCAACCAGTGCACCTGAGCCGCTGGATCGGCCTCGTCATAGCGCGCTATCGCGCGCGCAATCGTCGCTTCGATTGCGGCAATGTGATCCCGGTGGCCATGCGAACGAACCGCCGCCGCCGCGGCATACAGGTGAAGCTCGGGTCCGACGGTCTCGGGTTCGGCGAGCGACTCGTCGAGCAATGCGTCGATTCGTTCGGCAAGCTGGCTGCTGCTGACGTTCGAGACAGGTTTGATCTGCGCTGCCCAGGACGATCCGATCAGCAGACGCAACTGATGCGCGCGTTCCAGATCGGGCAGTACTCTATCGGCCAGGCCGCTGAAGTCGGCCTCCAGCCGTCCCCGCCAGCACGCAAAGTCGCGGAAGTCGCGCCGCTGTACATGCATCCACTCGCACATCGCAGCCGCAACGCAAAGACACCCGGCACGGTCGCCGGCAGCGTTCATCGCCTCCCATGAGCGCTGCAGTTCTTCAACACAGCGCGGGTCATCGCGCGCGATGCCCGCGTGCGCCCGGGCGTATCGTTCCCTGGCGTCGACGCGTCCGCGCTGCACCGCGCGACCTCCTCAGCCGAGGAACAACCGGTAGGCCGGATTGCCGGTCTCGTCCCAATGACGAAAACCGAGTTCGGCGAGGAAGCGCACAAATTCACGCCGCTCGGACTTCGGCACCTGCAGCCCGACCAGCACGCGCGAGTAGTCGGCGCCCTGGTTGCGATAGTGGAACATCGAGATGTTCCAGCCCGGCGCCATGCTGGTCAGGAACTTCATCAGCGCACCGGGACGCTCGGGAAACTCGAACCGATAGATCAGCTCGCCAGCGGCCAGGATGCTGCGGCCGCCGACCATGTAACGCACGTGCTCGGCAGCCAGTTCATCGTGGGTCAGGTCGACAGTGGCATAGCCGTGCTGCCGGAAGCTGCGCGCCAGCGTGGCGTTGTCGCCTGCGTTCGCCGTGCTGATGCCGACGAATACCTGGGCCGCCGAGGCGTCGCTGATGCGGTAGTTGAATTCGGTCACACTGCGGCTGCCAACCAGCTCGCAGAAGCGCTTGAAGCTGCCGCGCTCCTCGGGGATCGTGACCGCAAACAGCGCCTCGCGCGCTTCGCCCACTTCGGTGCGCTCGGCGACAAAGCGCAGGCGGTCGAAGTTCATGTTCGCCCCGCCAGCGATCGCCACCATCGTCTTGCCCTTGAGCCGCTCGCGCGCCGCAAAGGCCTTCATGCCCGCTATCGCGAGTGCGCCCGCGGGCTCGAGGATCGAGCGCGTATCGGCAAAGACATCCTTGATGGCTGCACAGATCGCATCCGTGTCCACGAGGACGATCTCGTCGACATACTTGCGACAGAGCCGGAAGGTTTCTTCGCCGACCTGCCGGACCGCGGTTCCATCCGAAAACAGGCCAACGTCGTGCAACTGAACGCGCCGTCCGGCCGCGAGCGAGCGCGCCATCGCGTCCGAATCGAAAGTCTGCACACCAATCACGCGGATCTCAGGTGCCAGCGCCTTGAGGTAGGCACCGACGCCAGCAGCGAGTCCGCCCCCGCCGATCGCGACGAACACGGCATGAATCGGGCCGTGGTCCACCGGGTGGTGCTGGCGCAGGATCTCCATCGCAATCGTGCCCTGCCCGGCGATCACGTCCGGGTCGTCGAACGGGTGCACGAAGGTGAGATTCTTCTTCGCCTGCACTTCGAGTGCATGCGCGTAGGCATCGGAATACGAGTCGCCGAACAAAACCACGTCGGCGCCGCGCGCCCGCACCGCCTCGACCTTGACCTGCGGCGTGGTCACCGGCATGACGATAACGGCGCGGCAGCCGAGTTTCTGCGCCGCCAGCGCCACGCCCTGGGCGTGATTGCCGGCCGAGGCCGCAATGACGCCACGCTTGAGTTGCGCACGGTCGAGCCGAGCCATCTTGTTGTAGGCGCCGCGCAGCTTGAAGCTCTTGACCGGCTGCAGGTCTTCGCGCTTGAGCAGCACGCGGTTGCCGAGTCGACTGGACAGCTTCGGCGCGTCCTCCAGCGGAGATTCGATCGCAACGTCGTAAACGCGCGCAGTCAGTATGCGGCGCAGGTATTCCTGTGCAGGCATCGTGCCCCAACCTCCTCGATCTGCGCGAAGGTACCACGCGCGACCGACCGTTCCACTGGCCTACCATGGTGGCCATGGAAGACTCACTCACGAGCACCGATCTGCCCTACTCCGGCCTGATGCCGGACGTGGTCCTGAATGCCCTGGACAGTGCGGGGCTGGCGACGACGGGGTCGCTTTTGGCACTCAATAGCTATGAGAACCGGGTGTTCCAGGTCGGCATCGACACCGACGATGGACTTCCCGGCTTCGTTGTCGCCAAGTTCTATCGGCCGGGGCGCTGGACCGATGCGCAGATTCTCGAGGAGCACGATTTCGTCGCCGAGTTGGCGGCGGCCGAAATCCCGGCAGTGCCTCCACTGCGGCTGCGCGACCGTACGCTCAACACCTTCGAGGGCTTTCGCTTTGCAGTCTCCAAGCGCCGCGGCGGACGGGCACCGCTGCTCGACGACCCCAAAGTTCTCGAATGGATCGGCCGCTTCCTCGGTCGACTGCACGCCGTCGGTCGCACGCGCGCGTTCGAGGCACGGCCCGAGCTCGACATCGACAGCTTCGGCCGTGAGCCGCGCGCCTGGCTGCTCGCGCAGGGCTGGCTCCCGCCCGAACTGCGCACGGTCTACGAGGGAGTCTCGCAGCAGGCGCTCGACGAAGTGCAGCGCGCCTTCGATCGCGCCGGCGACATTGCGCGGATCCGCCTGCACGGTGACGTGCACGAGGGCAATGTCCTCTGGTACGACGGCCTCACCGACCTCGGCCCGCACTTCGTCGACTTCGACGATGCGCGCACTGGCCCGGCCGTGCAGGACCTGTGGATGCTGCTCGGGGCGGACCGCATCGAGCAGACGCAGCGGCTCGCCGACCTGCTGGCGGGCTACGAGGACTTCAGCGAGTTCGACCGGCGCGAACTGCACCTGATTGAAGCCCTGCGGACCCTGCGCCTGATGCATTACGCCGCGTGGATCGCGCGGCGCTGGAGCGATCCGGCCTTCCCTGCTGCGTTTCCGTGGTTCGACACACCGCGCTACTGGGAAGATCGCATCCTCGAGCTGCGCGAACAGACTGCAGCCATGCAGGAGACACCGCTCGTCGCCTGAGCTGTTGGCCGGCTGGTCGCAAGGCGTCGCTCACGGCGACCCGTTGGTGCTCGGGAATCGTGGCGACGGCGACCGCTTGCAATTTCGGTCAGCAGCCGCGGGTCGACCCATCTGACACGACAACGGATCGATCTACTTCGGAACTTCCTTGCCACCCCCCTTGAACGCCGGACTTGAATGGTCGTTCACCTGGCCGGGTTTGGGGCCGGACGTCGCATCGCCCTTGGGCACATCGGGCGGCGGCATCGGAGCCGTCGGAGTCGAAGGAGCCTCCTGTACGGGCTGTGTGGGCGGTGCCGAAGTTGCCTGCGACGCTGTGTTGGTCGGCGGTGCTGTGGTCGGCACCGGGGGAGTCTCCGTCCTGTTACATCCGACGGTAAAAACAAGCGCACTGGCGCACGCTGCAAAGATGGAAGTCGGTCGCTTCATCGCATATCTCCCGTTGCAAAGCTGGCAGGCGAGGCCCTGCCCGTGTCTTGAACGTAGCCACACGGACCGACCACGTCTGTTCGATGCCGAACGCCCGCCGGATCCTCGGCATTGTCGCTACGACGCTGGCCGAACGGTTCATGGGTCTACGGGCGGGTGCGGACACGAGCAAGACTGGGCAACTGGCGTGCCCGCGTTTGGACTGCCTGCACCCGTCATTAGCTATTGCGAGGTCCGATTTCGCTGCACATGCTTAAGGTAGTGACACTGGACGCCCACAATTTCGACTGAAGGGCGGCTTGTTCGGTGTGCCTGCCGGCTACCTGACCGGCCCACGGGGTCATCACTCTTCGCTGCAGCGCAAAAGTTACAATTACTTCCCAGGCGTCCACATGGACCAAAGGTCGGTCCGCACCTCATGAACGCTCCCGTCCCGCCCCAGGGTTTGCGCTCCGCGCCCGCCGTACTCGAACCGCCGGTTCGACTGCGCGAGATTCCTTACAACTACACCTCGTTCTCGGATCGCGAGATCGTGATCCGGTTGCTCGGCGCCGAAGCGTGGCGCGTGCTCGACGAACTGCGCAGCGAACGGCGCACCGGCCGCTCGGCGCGGATGCTGTACGAAGTGCTGGGCGACATCTGGGTCGTACGACGGAATCCCTACCTGCAGGATGACCTGCTCGACAATCCCAAGCGTCGTGCGCTGCTGATCGAAGCGCTTCATCACCGCCTCGGCGAGATCGAGAAGCGGCGCGAGCAAGCTCCGGCGACCGACAGCGACCGCGAGCGCGACGCCAAGGTCGGCCAGCTGCTCGCGGCGGCGCGCAAGGCCGTGCAGAGCTTCGAGGACGAGTTTCGCTCGACCTGGGACCTGCGCAAGGCCGCGCGCCGCGAACTCGCGCGCCACACGCGCGACGACAACGTCCGGTTCGACGGCTTCGCGCGCGTGTCGCACGTGACCGACGCCACCGACTGGCGCGTCGAGTACCCATTCGTCGTGTTGCAGCCGGACACCGAGGACGAGATCCCGGGCCTGGTGCGCGCGTGCATCTCGCTCGGCCTGACCATCATCCCGCGCGGCGGCGGCACCGGCTACACCGGCGGCGCCATTCCGCTCACGCCGCTGTCGGCCGTCATCAACACGGAAAAGCTGGAGGCGCTCTCCGAGGTCGAGACCTTGGCGCAGCCGGGACTCGCCACTCCGGTACCCACGGTCCTTGCCGAGGCCGGCGTGGTCACCAAGCGCGTCGCCGACGCCGCCGAGCGCGGCGGGTACGTGTTTGCCGTCGATCCGACTTCGGCCGACTCATCGTGCGTCGGCGGCAACATCGCGATGAACGCCGGCGGCAAGAAGGCGGTGCTCTGGGGCACTGCAGTCGACAATCTCGCGTGGTGGCGCATGGTCGACCCCGAAGGCAACTGGCTCGAGGTGCAGCGCATTGGCCACAACCTCGGCAAGATCCACGACGCTGCCGAGGCACTCTTCGAGCTGACGTGGAAGGACGGCCGCCAGCCCGCCGCACAGGCACGGACGCTGGGCAGCGAGCGCCTCGCGATTCCCGGCGCACGGTTCCGCAAGGTCGGCCTTGGCAAGGATGTCACCGACAAATTTCTCGGCGGCGTGCCGGGCGTCCAGAAGGAAGGCTGCGACGGGCTGATCACGTCGGCGCGCTGGATCGTGCACCGAATGCCGAAGCACGTCCGCACCGTCTGCCTGGAATTCTTCGGCCGCGCCCGTGAAGCCGTGCCATCGATGGTCGAGATCACGGATTACCTCGAGCGCCTTCGCCCAGGCGGCGAGGATGTCAAGGACGGTGCCCACTCCCCCGTCCTGCTGGCGGGGCTGGAACACCTCGACGAGCGCTACCTGCGCGCAGTCGGCTATGCGACCAAATCGCGCCGCGGCGGACTGCCGAAAATGGTGCTGATCGGCGACATCGTCGGTGACGACGATGCCGCGGTCGCGCACGCCACCTCGGAAGTCGTGCGGATGGCCAACAGCCGCACCGGCGAAGGTTTCGTCGCCGTCAGTGCCGAGGCCCGCAGGAAGTTCTGGCTCGACCGCGCCAAGACAGCCGCGATCTCCCGCCATACCAACGCATTCAAGCTCAACGAGGACGTCGTCATCCCGCTGCCGCGGATGGGCGAGTACACCGATGCGATCGAACGCATCAACATCGAACTGTCGATCGAGAACAAGCTCGAGTTGCTCGACGCGCTCGATGGCTACCTGGCCTCGCCGTTCGCGATCGGCAAGACCGATGATGTCGAGATCGACCGCTTGCCGCGCTCCGAGATCCTCGGCGACCGCGTCGAGCAGGCACGCGAGCTGATCGCCTACACGCGCGGCCGCTGGCAGTGGCTGCTGACCCACTTCGATGCCTCGCTCGCTACTGCGGCTCCGGAGTTGACGCAGCTTGGGCTCACGCACCTGACCAGCGAGTTTGAACGGCGGCCAGCGGTCCTGGTCATCGACCTGCTTCAGGACCACACGATTCGCGTGTCATGGAAGTCCGAAGTGAGGGCGCCGCTCGAGCGGATCTTTGCCGGGGCCGCCTTCGCTTCGGTGCTGGCCGAGTGCCAGGCGATCCATGCCCGCGTGCTGCGCGGACGCGTGTTCGTCGCATTGCACATGCATGCCGGCGACGGCAACGTGCACACGAACATTCCGGTCAACTCGGACAACTACGCGATGTTGCAGCGGGCCAATGCCGCGGTCGCCCGCATCATGCAGATTGCCCGCGACCTCGACGGCGTGATTTCGGGCGAGCACGGCATCGGCATCACCAAGCTCGAGTTCCTGACCGACGACGAGACGGCGGACTTCCGGCGCTACAAGAGCACCGTCGATCCCGAGGGGCGCTTCAACAAGGGCAAGCTGCTGCCAGGTGCGGACCTGTCCAATGCATACACGCCGAGCTTCGGCCTGATGGGGCATGAGTCGCTGATCATGCAGCAGAGCGACATCAAGTCGATCTCGGATGCGATCAAGGACTGCCTGCGCTGCGGCAAATGCAAGCCGGTGTGCTCGACGCATGTGCCGGGCGCCAATCTGCTCTACTCGCCGCGCAACAAGATCCTCGCCACCTCGCTGCTGGTCGAGGCGTTTCTCTATGAGGAGCAGACGCGACGCGGCGTTTCGATCAAGCACTGGGACGAGTTCGGCGACGTGGCCGACC
Source organism: uncultured beta proteobacterium (assembly GCA_963724365.1). Taxonomy (GTDB): domain Bacteria; phylum Pseudomonadota; class Gammaproteobacteria; order Burkholderiales; family Burkholderiaceae_F; genus JALORV01. Next base: position 110,770 of record CAVRUR010000011.1, read on the forward strand.
ACTGCACCGTTTGCCACAAGTGCCTGGCACCGTGCCCTGTTGATATCGATTTCGGCGACGTCAGCATGGCCATGCGCGACCTGTTGCGGCGCATGGGCAAGAAGAAGTTCAATCCGGGCACCGCGGCGTCGATGTTCTTCCTGAACGTCAAGGATCCGCAGACGATCAAGGTTGCGCGCGCGCTGATGCTCGAATGGGGCTACAAGGCACAGCGAATCGCTGTCGACCTTTTCAAGCGGCTGGGCCGGCAGCAGACACGCCGGCCGCCGGCCACGACCGGCGGTCGGCCGCCGATCACAGCGCAGGTGATCCATTTCGTCAACAAGAAGATGCCGGGCGACCTGCCGAAAAAGACCGCGCGTGCGCTGCTCGACATCGAGGATGCCCGCTACGTGCCCATCATCCGCGATCCGCAGCGCACGACCAGCGAGTCCGAAGCGGTCTTCTACTTCCCGGGCTGCGGCTCGGAGCGGCTCTTCTCGCAGGTCGGCCTCGCCACGCAGGCGATGCTGTGGCATGCCGGAGTGCAAACGGTGCTGCCGCCGGGGTATCTGTGCTGCGGCTATCCGCAGCGAGGTTCAGGCCAGTTCGACAAGGCGGAGAAGATCATCACCGACAACCGGGTGCTGTTCCACCGTGTTGCCAATACGCTGAACTACCTCGACATCAGGACGGTCGTGGTGAGCTGCGGTACCTGCTACGACCAGTTGCAGGATTACAAATTCGAAGAGATCTTCCCGCAGTGCCGGATCGTCGACATTCACGAATACCTGCTCGAAAAGGGTGTACGCATCGAGGGTGTCAGCGGCGTGCGCTACATGTACCACGATCCCTGCCACAGCCCGATGAAGCAGCAGGATCCGCTGGTTACGGTCAATGCGCTGGTGGCGACCGCCGACGGCATGACGATCGAGAAGAATGATCGCTGCTGCGGGGAATCCGGCACGTTTGCGATCTCGCGCCCCGACATCGCGACCCAGGTGCGATTCCGCAAGGAACGCGAAGTCACCGCCGCGGCCGGGCGGCTCCGCGCCGACGGCTTCGACGGTGCGGTCAAGGTGCTGACGTCCTGTCCGTCGTGCCTGCAGGGGCTGAAGCGCTACAACGACGATGCCGATGTGGACGCCGACTACATCGTCGTGGAACTCGCGCGCCATGTGCTCGGTGCGGACTGGCTGCCGGAGTACGTGGCCCGCGCCAACGCCGGCGGCATCGAGCGCGTACTCGTCTAGCCCGGTCGTGGCGGTCGCGCCTAAGATCGCGCCGCATGAATCGGCAGATCGCGGTCCGCCCGGCCCATGCCACGGCGGACGATGACGAGATCGCACGCATCATCAGCGCAGTGCATCCGGACTGGCCGCGCACGGGCGCCGAGATCGCGGCAGCGGCACGTCGTCGCGGTGAGCGCTTTCACCTGAAATTCGTCGCCGAAAGCGCTCCGGGGCAGCTGGCCGGGTACGGTTTCCTCGAAGTCCCGGACGTGGCCGCTGCCGAGGGGCGGCTGCGCATGCGCGTCACTGTGGACCCGGCCCGGGTCGGGCACGGCATCGGCGCTCTGCTGTACGACGCACTCGAGTCGGAAGCGCGGCAGCGCGGCGCCGTCGAACTCTGTACCGAGGTGCTCGTCTCCGACCCGCGCGCCGAACGCTTCACGCTCGAGCGCGGCTTCGTCGTCTACAACCGTCGCATCGAAAGCCGGCTGGCGCTCAGCGCGGTCGTGCCCGAGCGACATCGCCCGCGGTATCGACTCGCTCACCGACCGGCTGTTTCAGCACCGGCATACGCATCGCCACCTACCGGCAGCTCGCGCTCGCCGTCGCAACCGCACCGAGGCACCTGTATGACCTGATTGTGGACCTGTGGCACGACGTGCCATTTGGCATCAGCGGCGCGGATCCCACGTTCGAAGCCTTTGTCAGCGAAGAACTCAGCGACCCGGCGTTCAGCCCCGCAGGGACCTTCGTCGCTCTCGACGGCGCGAGCTGGATCGGCCTGTGCGCACAGACTTCTGGCGAGGGCCGCCTGATGACCTCGATGACCGGCGTCGTGCGCGCGTGGCGCCGGCATGGGCTGGCGCGCTGGCTGAAGCTGCACTCGATCCGCTATGCGCTCGATGTGGAAGCCCGGGAGATCCGCACTTTCAACGATGCGGCGAACGAAGGCATGCTCACGCTGAATCGCGCGCTGGGATTTGAGCCGGTGGAAACCGACCTGCGGATGAAAAAGGAGTTGCAATGACTTCGCTGCCATGCGAACTGTGCACAGGACCCGGAGGACGCGTGATCCACGACGACGGGCGGCTGCGCGTCGTGGCCGTCGACGATCCCGACTACCCGGGGTTCATGCGCGTCATCTGGAATTCGCACGTGCGCGAGATGACTGACCTGTCAGCGGCAGAACGCAATCACTTCATGCACGCCGTGTTCGCCGTCGAGCAGGCGCAACGGACCGTCATGCGCCCGCACAAGATGAACGTCGCGAGTCTCGGGAACATGACGCCCCACCTACACTGGCACCTCATCCCGCGTTTCGAGGACGACCCACACTTCCCCAAACCGATCTGGGCCGAACGTCAACGCAGCCCGACCGCCGACTCGCTCGCGGCACGCACGGGTCAGCTGCCGGCACTTGAGCGGGCCGCGGTGGCCGCACTGACGGCGTCCGCCTGAGCCGGGCGGCGCAGGCCTAGGGCGTACCGGGCTTGGGCGACAGGGCCTGCTGCGACACGTTGCGCATGTCGTTCAGCATCGCGTCCTGATTGTCCTTGTCGGACACTGCGTCGACGCGTCCGCGTCCGTCGGTACGAGCAATATTGGTGCCGGTCTGCACATTGCGATCGCGGCGCTGCTGCTGGACCGCAAGTTCCTCGGGAGTTGCACAACCGAGCAAGGGAACTGCCACGGCAGTGGCGGCCAGAAACATGAGGGGCATGCAACGCATCAAGGGTCTCCGGGGAAAATCGTTGCGGTCGAATTTCAGCGGGTGCGATTGTCCCGACGCAGCGCGCCGCGCGCAAGTGCCGCGACCACCCCAGGTCAACCGTTGCCGCACGGACGCACCGACTGCGCCGGAAATTCCTTGCGGATCGCAGCCAGTTGTTGGGCCGTGCCGGCGTCGAGTTCGCGCAACTGGTAGCGCGTCGCGCTGACCGAGGTCGGCTTGTCTGCAACACGCGCGTTCTTCACGCCCAGTTTGTCCAGCGCTGCGACATGGGCCTTGGCAAGCTCGGGATCCTTGAACGATCCCAGGCTGATCCCGAGCCGCAAGGATCCGTCCGTCAGGACCAGCAGGTCCTTGACGCCGCGCTTCGTGAAGTCCGCCGCGGCGCGGTCGGCTTCCGCGCGCGTCTTGAACGGCGGCACATAAACCAGGTACCAGCCCGGCACGTCCACGCTGCGCGTGGTCTGGCGCGACCCCAGGCCGAGCTTGACCAGCGCGGTCTCGACGCGCGCCACGTCCGCCGCCAGGAAATCGCCGAACTCGACACAGGCCTGGGCCACCGACAGATCAGGCACCGCAGGGGTGGACGGCGTTGACGCGACGGTTGCCGATGCGCGGGACTGGTTGACGCGCTCACGCAGGATCTGCACATCCTTTTCACTGAGAACGCGGATGCGGTCGGGTTCGATCTGCCGGGCGATGCGCTCGGGCTCACGCCCGCTTTCCGCATAGCGGCCGAATACCCCCTGCTGCCACGCGAAGAGTGCGACATTCACCAGCAGCAGGAAGAGAAACACCAGTTTCATCGGTCGATCGTCGAGTCGGATGCCCGCCCGCGAAGCGCCAGGCCGGCCAGGACGAGATTATGTTCGATCGCGGCGCTGAGCCCGCTCCCGCGCAGACGATCGGCAACGGGTTCAGCGTCGCCACCGCTGACAAGAACGGTCGGTGCGTGTCCCAGTCGGCGCGCAAAGCGCTGAATGATCTGAACGGCCAATCCGGCCTGCGCGTCCAGGACGCCGGTCGTGATGGCGTCATCGGTGTTGTCCGGGAAGTCTGCCGCTACGCCACGGGCCTGCGGCAATCCCGCCGTGCGCCGCGCCAGTGCCTCGAGCATCATCCGTGCCCCCGGCGCAATGCAGCCACCGATGAAGCGCGCCGCGTCGGGGCTACGCTGCACGCAGTCGACCGTGGTGGCCGTCCCCGCCGCAACCAGCACGAACGATTCCCCTGGACAGCGCAGACAGGCTCCCAGCATCCCGTGCCAGCGATCGGCCCCGAGCTGGGTGGGACTGCGATAGCCATTGACCAGCACGACTTCGCCGTCGTGACGCGGCTCGGCACCGAGCCATTGCACCGTTACTCCGCGCGACGTGGCGGCACGCTCGACCGCTGCACGGACCGGCGATGCGGCCACGCTGCAGCCCACCGCAACCAGGCCCGACGGCATCGACGTCCAGGCTGCGGCCAGTTGCACCTCAAGGTCGTCAACACCGAGGTGCAGTTTGACGTGCACTTCGGCGGGCTCGCTGCGGGCATCCGTCAATGCCCATTTCAGCGCCGTGTTGCCGATGTCAATCAGCAGCGTCATCGGACAGCGCAGCGCGCAAGGAAACATCGCCTACATTGATACTGCGGCTGCCGTTCGCAGTGGCCAGCATCAGGCGCCCGATCGTATCGACTTCGACGACGCGACCACTGGCGACGATGTGGCCATCGTCGACTATGTCGACCCGCTGACCACGGGCGTCCAGCAGTTCGTTGAAGCGTGTGCGCCACGGCGTGAAGCCCTCGCCCACGAAACGCCGCACCGCGATCAGCACGACGCCGGCGAACGCGGCGATCCAGGATTCGCGCTCGGCGGCAAGCAGGGGCCACGGGACGCGCTCTTCCAGGGCCGCGGCCGGTTGGCCAATCGCGGCGCGATCCTCGTCGCAAAGACTCCCGTTGACGCCAACGCCTACGACCAGGGTGGCATGTCCGTCGGCGTCGACGGCCAGTTCACAGAGGACGCCCGCCAGCTTACGTCCGTCCAGCAGCAGATCGTTCGGCCATTTCAGCCTGACCGGCACGCCGCGACCGATTAGGTAGTCGGCCAGCGCCACTCCGCACGCAAGCGTTACCGCGGGAAGTGCTGCGGGCAGTCCCGCGAGCGGTACCGAAAGGGAAAACAGGAGCGCGGTGCGCGGCCGGGCGACCCAGCGGCGCTGCTGCCGACCGCGTCCTGCCGTCTGCTCATCGGCGGCGAGCAGCAGCGGACCGTCGGGTCGGCGGCGTCGGGCGCGAACCAGGAGGTCCTCGTTGGTCGAACCCGTCCTTGCCACGACTTCAACCCGCAGGGTCTCCGGCAGCGCCGCGTCGGCGACCCAGCGCTCGATGACCGCAGGCACCAGAGGCGGCGCCTCGGGGCGGGTGGCCTGTGCAGCAGGCGCGGGGACAGGAACGGGGTGGGTCACGCGCACCGACCCGAGTGCCGACCGGATGCCACCAACTGTGTCACTGTATGGAGCACTGAGTGTGCGACCGTGCGCGACCGACTTCAACGCGAGTCACTGTAGCATCGGCCAGCCGCTGCGGTGACCTGGGTCCATCATCCCTTCAGCACTGCGCCGGGCAACGAAACGATGGAACGCTCCAGCCTGATTCCGACATTGCGAACCCAGGCCTCGCCGATCGCACGCGCGGCCTGTGCGGTCTATGGAATGCTACTGCTGTACTCCGGCCTGGCCCCGTGGGCCGGCTGGCGCGATCTCGGCATTCATGCCCTTGCATTCCTGACGGCACCCTTTCCGCGCTACACGACGACCTTCGATTTGGTCGTCAATTTTGTCGCCTACCTGCCTTTCGGCGCACTGATCGTGCTCGCGCTGTATCCGAGTGTGCGTGGCGTATCAGCCATCGGACTGGGCGCACTGGGTGGCGCACTGCTGGCGGGGTTGGTCGAAGCTGTGCAGACGTACCTCCCAACGCGTGTCGCGTCGAATGTCGATCTAATGAGCAACTCGCTCGGTGCGCTGGCAGGAGCCGCATTGACGGCACCGTTTGCCGCAGCGTTGATCGACCGCGGCCGGCTCGTCGAGTGGCGCCGCCGCTGGTTCGAGCACGGCGCCACGGCAGTGCTGATGGCCGTTGCGCTGTGGCCGCTTGCCCAGATCTATCCCGAGCCGATGTTGTTCGGAAACGGCGGCCTGCGCGGCATGCTCGAGCCCGGGATCACGGCGCTCGGCGGTGATTGGTGGCAGCTTGGCGCCGAACTCTTCGGCCCCGCCGAGTTCGTGCTGGCCGAGGCCTTCGTGGTTGCATCGGCGATCCTTGCGGTCGGACTGGCGCTCACCTCGGTATTGCGCACGAATGCCCCGCGATATCGATTGCTGGCCGCGCTGCTGGCGGCGGCGCTGGTGGCAAAGTCGCTTTCCAATGCGGTCCAGTTCGGCCCGGAACGCGCGTTGGCCTGGTTGACGCCGGGGGTTTTCGGCGGGATTTCACTGGGCGTGCTTTCGTTGGCGGCGGCCACGGGCGGGCCGCGCGCCTGGCAGGGTCGGTTCGCCGGGATCGCCGTCCTCGCACTGCTGTTGGCCGTCAATGCCACCCCGGACAACCCCTATCACCTGGCGCAGCTGCAGGAGTGGCGACAGGGGCGCTTGCTCAACTTCAATGCGCTCGCGCAGTGGCTGTCGGCGTTATGGCCCCTGTTTCTCGCGGCGGCCTTGATGCTGCAGCCGACACGCCGCAGCTGAATTGGCCGTTGAACTCGCAGCTAAACCCGTCGTTGTACCGGCATCGCTTCCTATAATTGATCTTTTGGCGTCGACCTTATGAGTCACTACAAGCATCACGTCTTCTTTTGTCTGAACGAGCGGGAGGAGGGTGCGGCCTGCTGCAACCGTCATCACGCGACCGAGATGCAGCAGTACGCCAAGGCGCGCGTCAAGGAACTCGGTCTCAGCGGCGAAGGCAAGGTCCGCGTCAACAAAGCCGGTTGCCTGGACCGCTGCGACGAGGGTCCGTGCATCGTCGTCTATCCCGATGCGGTCTGGTACACGTACGTCGACCGCCAGGACATCGACGAGATCATTGACTCGCACCTGATCAATGGCCGGGTGGTCGACCGACTGCGAATCTGATGACGCCGCGCGCCGAGAAGCGACTCATCGCGGGACCGGCGGGTCGGATCGAGGTAGCGCTGGACTGGCCGCTCGGGTCGCCGGTTGCCGGCGTCGCCTGTGTCGGTCATCCGCACCCGCTCTATGGTGGAACGATGGACAACAAGGTCGCGGCCACGATCGCGCGCACGTTTGCGGCGCTGGGCTGGCTTGCAGTGCGCTTCAACTTTCGCGGCGTCGGCGCATCCGACGGCACGCACGATGCCGGCCACGGGGAAACCGAAGACTTCCTGCAAGTCCTGCGCACCGTGCCCACGCTGTCCGGCGTCACGGAACGCCTGCCCGCGACCTATCCTCTGGCACTCGCCGGCTTTTCCTTTGGCAGTTTCGTCGCTGCACGCGCGGCTGAGGTACTTGCCGATGGCGCCCGGCCGGTGGACTACCTCGTCCTGGTGGGCGCGGCTGCCGGCAAGTGGCCCATGCCGGAGGTGCGTACTGACACGCTGGTGATTCATGGCGAAAACGACGAGACGATCGCTCTGCCGGCCGTGCTCGACTGGGCCCGACCGCAGGGATTGCCGGTGCTCGTGATCCCGGGTGCCGATCACTTCTTTCATCGGAAACTCCCGGTGCTCAAAGCGAGGATAAGCGCACACATTCGAGGCATGTCTCAATTTGACGCCGCCGAGCAAAGCCATTAAAAGGTTTGGGCTTGGTGCCCGCTGCAGCGAAGCCGGCGCCGAAAAGGAGAATCGCCGCTGACGGCGACTGGGACACATGGACGGCTCACTCGTCTACTCGAAGACCCCGAAAGGTGTCGCGGAGGTCGCCGCCCGCAGCGCACAGCTGCCGATGACGACGCGCCGCGTGCTCATCATGGTCGATGGCAAGCGCTCGGTCGATGAACTGGCGGTGCTGCTGCGCCCCGGCGAAATCGACGTGGTGATGACTCAGCTCGAAAGCGCCGGGCTGATCCAGCGCAGTTCATCCAGCCATTCGCTCGATGTGCCGACGGTTGCAGGCCGCGAATTGGACGCCATGCCGCCCACCACGCAGGGCGCCCCGAGCAGCGACGATCCGAACCCGATGACGCTCGAGGAGGCCAAGCGTCGTGCAGTGCGCGAACTCACCGACCGGCTCGGACCGGACGCCGAGGGGCTGGCGATCCGCATAGAAAACTGCCGCACGATCGAGGACTTTCGCGAACGCGTGCGCGAGGCGGAGCGCTTCGTGACCGCGGCCCTGGGTCAGGCCGCCGCCGCCGACTACCTGAGGGCACTGCGCAAGCGCTAGGGCTTGTTCACGCCAAGGCCGGGAGCCGTCGACCGGGAACTCTGCGGTCATCGCGCTATCGTACGGAACCCGGCCACAGGCGTGGCCATCGCCTTTCCTGAAGTGAAACCCACGCTCCTCATCAGCGGACGCGTCATTGCGCTGGTGATCGCCCTGCTCTGCGCGGGCTCCGTCCGGGCGCAGGCACCGGCGCTGTCGGCCCGCGCGTGGCTGCTGCTCGATGTTGCCAGTGGCGCAACGCTCGCGGCCCACGAGCCGACGAATCGCGTCGAGCCGGCCTCGCTGGCAAAGCTGATGACGGCCTACGTCGTGTTCATTGCGCTCGCCGAAAAGCGCATCGCGCTCGACGACCCCGTGGTCGTCTCACGCGCGGCATTTGCGGCTCCGGGACGCGCCGGGTCGCGCATGTTCATCGAGCCGGGCCGGCCCGTCACCGTGCAGGAACTGCTGCGTGGAATGATCGTCGCGTCAGGCAACGATGCTGCCGTCGCGCTCGCCGAACACGCCTCCGGAACGCAGGCCACGTTTGTCGAGCGCATGAACAACGAGGCCCGACGGCTCGGACTCGTCGACACGAGGTTCGCCAATCCGACGGGACTGTCGGATCCGCAGCAGTACACGACCGCGCGCGACCTCGCACGCCTGGTACTGCGCATCGGCAATGACTTTCCGCAGCACCTGGCGTTGTTCGCCGAACGTGAGTTGACCTACAACGGCATCGTCCAGGCCAACCGCAATCGACTGCTGTGGAGCGACCCGACGGTCGATGGCATGAAGACCGGTCACCTCGAGGCCAGCGGCTGGTCGATCGTGGCCACCGCGAAGCGACCGCGCGGAAAGGGCGATGGCGCCTTCGAGCGGCGACTGATCGCCGTTGTCCTGGGAGCGCCCAGCGACACCGCGCGTGCGCAGGACGCACTGCGCCTGCTCAACTACGGTTACGCCGCGTACGACACCGTCCGCCTCTACCGTGGCGGTGCCACGCTTGTCCGCGCCGAGGTCTGGAAGGGTGACAGCGCCGAAGTGCCACTCGGGCCGGAGCGTGATGTGTTCGTCACCCTTCCGACGGACGAATTGCAGCGACTCGGCGAGAAGGGTCTGCGTTCCTCGATCGAACGTCCGGACCCGCTGCTTGCCCCGCTGAGCCGGGGTGAGACCGTGGGACGTCTGAAGATCACTGCGAACGGACAGGCCCTGACCGATGCGCCGATCGTCGCCCTCGAGGGTGTCGCGCCTGCAGGCCTGTGGGGTCGCGCGTACGATGCAGTCAGACTGTGGTGGCGGAGGCGCAACTGATGGAATGGAACGAAGCGACCTGTTTCCTCAACGGCGAGTGGCGGCCGCTGGCGGATGCGACAGTTTCTGTGCTCGATCGCGGTTTCATCTTCGGTGACGGCGTCTACGAGCTGGTTCCCATTGATACCGTCGATGGCGTGCGCGCGCCATTCCGCGCACGCGAGCATTGCGAGCGACTGCAGCGCAGTTGCGATGGCATCGGTCTCGCCAACCCGTACTCGACCGACCAGTGGCTCGACCTGATCGACGGGATCGTGGAGCGGCACCCCTGGCCTCGGCAAGCCGTGTACTTCCAGGTCACGCGCGGGGTGGCCAAGCGCGACCACGCGTTCCCGGCCGGCGTGGCGCCGACGGTGTTCATCACCACCTCACCGTGGCCGGCCATCCCCGCGGAGCAGATCGAGCGTGGCATTGCAGTCGTCTCGCATGCCGACGAGCGCTGGCTGCACTGTGACATCAAGAGCATTTCGTTGCTCGGCAATGTGCTGATGAAGCAGCACGCCGTCGAACACAGTGCCTTCGAGACCGTAATGCTGCGTGACGGGTTTCTCACGGAAGCCTCGAGTGCCAACGTCATGGTGGTGAAGAACGGAACCCTGCTGGCACCGCGCCCCTCGGTGCAGATCCTGCCGGGCATCACCTGCGATGCCAGCTACGACCTGGCACGACAGCACGGCTTGCCGATTGAACTACGCCCGGTGTCCGAGGCCGAGCTGCGCAGCGCCGATGAACTGTGGCTCAGTTCATCGGGCCGCGAAGTCCTCCCGATCACGACCCTCGACGGCCGCCCCGTGGGCGGGGGCCGTCCCGGACCGCTGTTTGCAAGAATGCGGGAATGGTTTCTGGCGGCCAAGCGCGCCGACGCCCAGCGCTGGCAGGAGCGCAAGGCACGGCAAGCTCGCGGAACCCTCGCGGCATGACCGAGGCGGGACCGCCGCGCGCGCAGGGCGGCGCCGCTGAGTGACGCCAATGAGTGACACCGCTGACCGCGCCGAGCCGAAGGGGCTCGAGTTTCCCACCGACTTCCCGATCAAGATCATGGGACGTCGTGACGACGGCTTCGCGCAGTCCATCGTCGAGATCGTTCTCGAGCACGCACCCGACTTCGACGCCTCGACGCTGGAAATGCGTTCGTCGCGGGACGGCAACTACATCTCGCTGACGGCCACGATCCGCGCGGTATCGCGCGAGCAGCTCGATGCGCTGTACCGCGCGTTGACCAGCCACCCGATGGTCAAGATCGTGCTCTGACATGTGCGGACGCCACTCATGATCGTGCGCGACCTCGGTCGCGCCGAGTACGTGCCGACCTGGCAGGCGATGCGCGACTTCACTAGGCAGCGCGACGTCGGCACAGAAGACGAGCTGTGGCTGGTCGAGCATCCTGCGGTGTTTACGCTCGGGCAGGCCGGCCGCCGCGAACACCTGCTGACCGACACTCACATTCCGGTCGTGCAGACCGACCGCGGCGGACAGATCACCTATCACGGCCCGGGGCAGGTGGTGGCCTATCCGCTCGTCGACCTGCGTCGCCTCGGCATCTTCGTCAAGGAACTCGTATTCCGCATCGAGCACGCCGTGATCCAGACTCTCGCCGCGTTCGACGTCGACGCGCGGCGCGTGCCGGGGGCACCGGGGGTGTTCGTGCCATGGGGCGGTGGCCTGACGTCGGGGGAGTTCGCCGGGCTGGCCAAGATTGCGGCGCTCGGCATCAAGGTCTCTCACGGTCGCAGCTATCACGGAGTCGCCCTGAATGTGGCGATGGACCTGACGCCGTTCTCTTTCATCAATCCGTGCGGATACGCCGGACTGCCGACGATTGACCTTGCCTCACTCGGGGTTTCGGCGCGTCCGGCGGCCGTCTCGTCGAAACTGGCCGAACGCCTGGTCGCTCATCTGTCAGCTTGAACGGCAGGGTCTTGGCTACATCAGGCTCTTAGCTACACTTCGTCTTCCCACCGTCGCGCTGCCCCGAACGAACTCCGGGCGGCGGCCTCAACGATCCCGTCATGTCAGACCAAAGCCCCACCGTGCGCGATCCCTACGCCAAGCTCAAGGGTGAAGCGAAGACCGGCAAGGTGTTCAAGAAGTTCGACATCAAACCGGTCCCCGCGAACGAAGCGCTGAAGAAGCCGGAGTGGATCCGCGTCAAGGCGGGTTCGCCGGCGACTCGGTTCTACGAGATCAAGGCCATTTTGCGCGAGCACAAGCTGCACACGGTGTGCGAGGAAGCCACGTGCCCGAACATCGGCGAGTGCTTCGGCAAGGGCACCGCCACCTTCATGATCATGGGCGACAAGTGCACGCGCCGTTGCCCGTTTTGCGACGTCGGCCACGGACGGCCCGATCCGCTCGACGTCGACGAGCCGGCGAACCTGGCACGGACGATCGCGGCGCTCAAGCTCAATTACGTGGTCATCACCTCGGTCGATCGCGATGACCTGAAAGACGGTGGCGCCCAGCACTTCGTCGATTGCATCCGCGCCACGCGCGAGTTGTCGCCCGCGACACGGATCGAGGTCCTGGTGCCGGACTTCCGCGGCCGCCTCGAGCGCGCATTGGCGATCCTGGAGGCCGCTCCGCCCGACGTGATGAATCACAATCTCGAGACCGTGCCGCGCCTGTATCGAGAGTCACGGCCGGGCTCCGACTACCAGCACTCGCTGACGCTGCTGCAGGAGTTCAAGCGGCGTGTGCCGGGCGTGCCGACCAAGAGCGGCCTGATGGTCGGGCTTGGCGAAACTGACGACGAGATCCTGCAGGTGATGCGGGACCTGCGCGCGCATGGGGTCAACATGCTGACCGTCGGCCAGTATCTCGCTCCGACAAGCCACCATCTGCCCGTGCGACGCTATGTGCACCCGGACGTGTTCCACATGTTCGAGTCCGAAGCGACAAGCATGGGTTTCTCACACGCCGCCTGCGGCGCGATGGTGCGATCGAGCTACCACGCCGACCAGCAGGCTCACGCAGCCGGGGTAGGTGGCACGTCCGTTGCTAAGGGCAACTGATCGCTCGGCGCGTGGTTCGACAAGGTCGGGATCTGAGTGGATGATCACCTCGCCACGCCTTCGCCAAACAGGGTGCCTTTAGCCGATGGTCAGGGTTCAACGCATCGGCGGGCACTCGAACCATCCTCCCAGGGCAAGCGCTGAACTTCTACCGCTATCTATCGAACTGGTTCTTTGCTCTGTCGAGGCCTCAGCGCTGGGGGGCACGCGACGAGCCGCTGTGGGCCGAAGTGTTCAGCCCGGAGCGACTCGAGCAACACGCCGAGAGTCTTGCGGAAGCACAAACAACCGGTGATCTGCGCCTGCCCTGGTTCGGCTTCGCCCGGCGCGGTGCCGACAATGCCCGGGTGCTCACCGGCGCTTACGAGGCCATTGCCGTTGCCGTCGACAAGCAGGGCTCGATCACGCCGGCCGCCGAATGGCTGCTCAACAATTTCCACATCGTTGAAGAGCAAATCCGCGACATACGATCCTTGCTGCCGTCCCGTTTCTTTGGGGAACTTCCGGCACTGGACAGCGGCCCACTGATCGGACTGCCTCGCATCTACGGCATCGCGTGGGCCTTCACCGCGCACACCGACAGCCGTTTCGACTCCGACCTTCTGCACCGCTTCGTCGTCGCGTACCAGCGCGTCCAGCCATTGACACTGGCCGAGCTATGGGCGCTGCCGATCATGTTGCGCATCGTGATGATCGAGAATCTGCGACGCCTGGCGGCCCGCATCGTTGAGTCGATTGACGGTCGCGAACTGGCCGATCGCTTCGTCGATTCACTGCTCGGGCTCGGTTCCAGCGCCGCGTCGACGGAGCCGAGCGGGCCATTTCCCGACGACTTGCCGCTGCCGCGCGCCGCAGCGGCGCAGCTTTATCAGCGTCTGCGTTACGCCGACGCGGTGGCTGCGCCCGTTCTCAGGGCGTTGACCGAACGGCTAGGCAAGGAGGGCACCCACCCGGAAGAAGTCGTTCGACTCGAGGTCGATCGGCAGACAGCCGCCGATCTTTCCGTGCGCAATCTGATCACCAGCCTGCGCCAGATCTCCTCGTTTGAGTGGCAGCAGTTCGTCGAGGCAGCCAGTCAGGTGCACCAGGCCCTGTGCTCGGCGCCGCTCTACGCCAGCATGGACTTCATCACCCGGGACCGCTATCGCCACGCCGTTGAAGAACTCGCGCGCAGGTCTCCGCTGACCGAGCTCGAGGTTGCGGGCGTGGCGGTCAGGCTCGCCGCGGAGGCCGACGCCGACGGGAACGCACGACGGCGCGATCCCGGGTATTACCTGATCGATGGCGGTCGGGTCGACATCGAGCACGAAATCGGACACCGGGTTCCGCTCGCGCGCCAGTTCTTCCGGGCCGCGCTCCGGATCGCACTGCCGTTGTACCTCGGCGCGGTCTTCCTTCTGACTTTCGTCGTTCTCGCCGTCGTGACTGCCGCGAGCGCCGATGTGGGCATCGGCTCCGCAGCTTTCCTCGTGCTCGGCGCGTTGGCGATCTTCCCTGCGTCCGACATCGCTGTCACGCTCGTCAACCGGCTGGTCGGTATGGCCGTTGCGCCCCGGCATCTGCCGCGCCTGGGACTTGCCGGCGGAATCCCGGCATCGATGCGTACATTTGTCGTCGTTCCGACGATGCTGGGTAGCGACGAGTCCATCGACGAACAAGTTCATCACCTCGAAACGCGACACCTGTCGACCGGCCCAGGCGCCCTTTACTTTGCGCTGCTGACCGACTGGGCCGACGCAGAACTTGAGCACATGCCGGAAGACCGCGCGCAGTATGACTACGCGGTGGCGGCTATCCAGCGGCTGAACAGCCGCTATTCCTTCAGTGCGGACGAGGCGTCGGATGGACACCAGCGCTTCTATCTCTTCCATCGTCGACGCCTGTGGAACTCCAGCCAGTCGCGATGGATGGGGTGGGAGCGCAAGCGTGGCAAGCTGCAGGAGTTCAATCGCCTGCTGCGAGGCGCGCAGGACACGACCTTCATTACTGACGCGCACTATGTGCCGCCACCCGACGGGGTGCGCTTTGTCCTGACGCTCGACGCCGACACGATCCTGCCGATCGACGCGGCGGCCGAACTGGTCGGCGCTCTGGAGCATCCGCTGAACCGGCCGCAGTCGGACGCGAGCGGCCGGGTCGTTCAAGGCTACGCGATCCTGCAGCCACGAATAACGCCGGCGCTGCCCACACGCGTCGGCGCTACCCGCTTCCAACAGTTGTTCTCCGGAAGCGCCGGCGTCGATCCGTACACGTTCCAGGTATCGGACGTCAACCAGGACCTGTTCGGTGAAGGCACCTTTACCGGCAAGGGCCTGTATGACGTGGATGCATTCGAGGCCTCACTCGCCGGGCGGACGCCGGAGAACGCGATCCTGAGTCATGATTTGTTGGAAGGCAGCTTTGCGCGCTGCGGCTTTGTCAGCGACGTCGAGTTGTTCGAGGAGTTTCCATCACACACCGGTGTCGCGGACATGCGCTCGCACCGCTGGGTGCGCGGCGACTGGCAGCTGCTGCCCTGGATCTGCGGTCGATACCGGCACGCCTTTTCTGCCTTGCCGCGATGGAAGATGCTCGAGAATCTGCGCCGCTCGCTGTCAGCGCCGGCCATGTTCCTGATGCTGGCGGCCAGCTGGCTGATTCCGGCAGCGTCACCGGGACCCTGGATCGGCCTGGTGCTGGTTGCGCTGCTGCTTCCGCAAATGCTTCCGCTGGTCGAGCGCCTTGTGCCACGTCCCAACCTCGACCGCAGCCACTGGCTGCGTAGCCTGGCGGCGGATTTCGTGTCGGGCGGAACGCGCGCCGGGGTCAGCCTGGCACTGCTTGCACATCGGTCCTGGCTGACGAGCGATGCGATCGTGCGCACCCTGGTGCGCCTGGCGAAGCAGCGCAATCTGCTCGAGTGGAACACGAGCGCGCAGGTGCAGTCAGCAGCGCGCTTGTCCGCCCGAAGCTTCGTCAGAAGCATGCTGCCCAGCATGGTGATCGTCATCGCCGTGGGGATCGCAGTGTTCAGCGTCCAACCCGACCGGCTCTGGATTGCACTGCCGCTCATTGCTTTGTGGTTGCTGTCGCCGTTTATCGCAACGAGCATCAGCACACCGACTGAGCACGGAGCGGCCGGCTCGGTCGCGTCTGCGGACATTGTCGCTCTACGCCTGATCGCTCGTCGTACGTGGCTTTACTTCACGACCTTCGTGACCAAGGAGAATCACTTCCTGCCTCCGGACAATTTCCAGGAGGATCCGTCGCCGGTCATCGCCCATCGCACTTCGCCTACCAACGTCGGGCTGTACCTGCTGTCCGTTCTGGCGGCACGGGACCTTGGCTGGATCAGCCTGCACGAGATGACGAATCGACTTGAGGCGACCATGGATGGCATGGATGCCCTGCCGCGTCATCGTGGCCACTTTCTGAACTGGATCGACACGCTCGACCTGCGTCCGCTCGAACCCAGGTACGTATCGACAGTTGACAGCGGCAATCTGGCCGCGATGTTGCTGGTCCTTTCGCAGGCCTGCAAGGAGGCCCTCGATCGACCCCAGGGTCACGAGCGTTCCATGGCGGGGATCGGCGACGAAGTGGAGCTGCTGCGGCGCTCGCTCGCGCGAGCCGACAAGAGTCGTGGCGCCGCGGGTGTTGGCTTCGACCAGTTGCACGAGGCACTGCACCAGGTCGAACAGTTGCTCGAGTCGCCGCCATTGGCCAGTCCTGACCAGGATCAGCACCTGGAAACGCTCCAGACCGCCGTGTCCGACGTGCATGACATCGTCAACACGCTGGCCAGCGAAGACCGTGCCGGTCAACTGCAGGAGGCCATGCTCTGGGCCGAAGCGATGCATCTGAACATCAACGGGCAGCGTCGCGAACGGCTCGAACTCGCGCCCTGGCTCGAGGCGATCGAGCGCGAGCAACCGGACGGCGGGGGCTCCGACATCGTCGCGACCACTGTGATAAATCCGGTGGAGCAGGAAGCCGTGGCGGAGATTCAGCGTTCCCGACACGCCGTCGAGGAACTCGCCGACCGGCTGAGCACTCTCTCGCGCCGCGCCCGCCAGATGTTCGACGAGATGGATTTCCGGTTTCTGTATGACGAGACGCGCGATCTGTTTTCGATCGGATACCTGGTCGAGGATGCCAGGCTCGACCAAGGCTGTTACGACCTGCTCGCGTCGGAGGCGAGGCTGACGAGCTTCGTCACGATCGCGAAGCGCGATGTTCCCGCGTCGCATTGGTTCCGGCTCGGTCGCACACTCGTCCCCGTCGACGGCGGTGCGGCGCTGGTTTCATGGTCGGGATCGATGTTCGAGTACCTGATGCCGTCGCTGCTGATGGATACACCGCACGGCAGTCTGCTCGAGGCGACCGTGCGCCGTGTCGTGGACCGGCACATCGATTACGGACGCGAGCGCAAGGTTCCCTGGGGCATTTCCGAGTCGGCCTACAACTCACGCGATATTCACCTCACCTACCAGTACTCGAACTTCGGCATCCCCGGCCTGGGACTGAAGCGGGGATTGGCAAAGGACACGGTGGTCGCCCCTTACGCGACGGCACTCGCGGCGATGTACGACGCCAAGTCCGCCGTGTCGAATTTCGAACACCTGACCGCAGTCGGTGCCTTGGGCCGCTACGGTTTCTACGAAGCGCTCGATTTCACGTCCGGCCGGTTGCCGAAGTCGAAAGAAGTGGCGATCGTTCGGGCGTACATGGCGCATCACCAGGGAATGACGCTGGTCGCCCTGTCGAACGTGATTCTCCAAGGCGAGATGCGACACCGCTTCCATCGCATACCGATGGTGCAGTCAGCCGAGTTGCTATTGCAGGAAACCGCGCAGCGGGATGTAACGCTCGCCATGCCCCGCTCGGATCGGGCGACGCCGGCGATCGCAAGCTCTGCATCGGTGCCCATCGATCGCCGGATCAATTCGCCGCACGCAGTACCGCCGGCAACCCAGTTGCTTTCAAACGGCCGCTACAGCGTGATGGTCACGGCGGCCGGATCGGGCTACAGCCGTTGGCGCGAGCTGGCCGTGACTCGCTGGCGCGAGGACGCGACGCGCGATTGCTGGGGCACCTATCTCTACCTGCGTGATCCGGCGAGTGGGTACCTGTGGTCGGCCGGCTACCAGCCGGTGTGCGTCGAGCCAGTTCACTACGAGGCCGAGTTCGCCGAGGACCGGGTACGCATCCTGCGTGCGGATGCCGGCATCGAATCGTCAATGGAGATCATGGTATCGGCCGAAGACGACGTCGAGATCCGCCGGTTGACACTGAAGAACACCGGGTCGCGGCGGCGCGAGATTGAGATCACATCGTACGCAGAGATCGTGCTCGCCTTGCCTGCAGCCGACGAGGCCCATCCGGCCTTTTCGAATCTCTTCGTGCAGACAGAGTATGTGTCTGCGGTCAACGGACTGATCGCGACCCGTCGGCCGCGTTCGTCTGACGACGAGACGCTGTGGGCAGCGCACGTGGTGGCCTATGACAGCAAGGACGACAGCAGCTCCGGTATCGAGTTCGAAACGGACCGTGCGAAGTTCCTCGGACGCGGCCGCTCGGTCCGGGCGCCCTTGTCTCTGATGGAAGGACGGCGATTGTCGAACACGGTCGGCGCCGTGCTGGATCCGGTCGCCAGTCTGCGCATACGGCTCGCCATACCTCCGGGCGCGACGGTGCACGCATCGTTTGCAACGATGACCGCCACCAGTCGCGAATCGATCCTCAACCTGGCCGACAAGTACCATGATCCGGGCGCATTCGACCGCGCATCGACGCTGGCCTGGACCCATGCCCAGGTCAAGCTGCACTACCTCGGCATTGAACCGGGCGAGGCCCAGGTCTTTCAGCAACTCGCCAGTCGCATCCTGCACTCGGATGCGCTGCTTCGGGCCCCGCGCGAGCTGCTGCGGGGCAATCGCCTTCCGGTATCAGGCCTGTGGAAATTCGGGATTTCAGGCGACCGCCCGATCCTGCTCGCGCGGATCGAAGATGGCGCTGACATCGGCGTGATCCGCCAACTGCTGACGGCGCATGAGTATCTTCACGTGAAGCGCCTCGGTATCGACCTCGTCGTCCTGAACGAACAGGCGACCTCGTACGCGGAAGGCCTGCAACACGATCTCGAGATGCGGGTCCGCGAAAGCAATGCCCGCAAGGGCGGCGACGATCCGGGAGGACGTGGCGCGATCTACGTTCTCCGAGCCGATCTTCTCAGCGAGGACGAACGGGCGTTGCTGCTAACGGCCGCCCGCGTCGTCATCGTCTGCGGTCAGGGCACCTTGTCTGCTCATCTGGCGTTGCGGCACCGTGAACCGGCCCCACACGTCAGGCCGCGCGTACTCGTGGCACCCAGTACGTCGAAACTCATCCCTCCACCTGCCCTGCAGTTTCCAAACGGGCTGGGCGGCTTCACGGACAGCGGGCGCGAATACGCCGTCGTCCTGAATCGCGGCCAACGCACGCCGCTGCCATGGATCAACATCATCGCCAACGACGGATTCGGTTTCCAGGTTTCCGAGTCCGGTGCAGGCTACACGTGGGCGGGTAACAGTCGTGAGAACCAGCTGACACCCTGGTCCAACGATCCGGTGTCTGACCCGATTGGCGAAGCGTTTTACTTGCTTGATCGCGAATCCGGCGTCCTGTGGACACCGACCGCGCTGCCGATCCGAGTCGAGGACTCCAGCTATATCTCCCGCTTCGGTCACGGCTACGCGCGATTTCAGCATCGGTCCAACGGCATCGAGAGCGAACTGGTCCAGTTCGTCGCCTCCGAAGATCCGGTCAAGATCTCCCGGCTCCGGCTCATCAATCACTCGAGCCACACCCGCCGCCTATCGATCACCGCCTATGTCGAGTGGGTGCTGGGATTCTCGCGCACCGTCAATGCACCGTTCATTGTCACCGAGGTCGATCCCGAGACGGGGGGAGTATTCGCGCGCAATCCATGGCATCGCGAGTTCGGCAGTCGAGTCGCGTTTGTGGCATGGGATGCGCCGGCCGATGGCATGACCTGCGATAGGCAGGAGTTTGTCGGACGCAACGGTCATCTGGAAGCACCGATCGCCCTCGCAGCCGACGTTCCGCTGTCGCAGCGGTGCGGCGCGGGGTTCGATCCCTGCGCAGCGCTGCAACGGGAAGTGACGATCGAGCCGGAAAGCCAGATCGAACTGACCTTCGTGCTGGGCCAGGCCGCCAGCGCCGACGCCGCGCGAGAACTGATCAGACGCTATCGGGCCGTGCCGGACGCGGACGTCGAGCAACTTCGAGTGAAGCAGCAGTGGCGTGAGATCCTCGACTGTGTGCAGGTCGAGACGCCGGACCCTCAGCTGAATCTGATCCTGAACCACTGGCTTCTGTACCAGACGATCGTTTGCCGGCTGTATGCCCGCAGCGCGTTCTACCAGGCCGGTGGTGCGTATGGTTTCCGCGACCAGCTGCAGGATGTCATGGCCCTGACGATTGCGCGCCCGGACCTGACCCGCAGGCAGATCGTCAACGCCTCATCGCACCAGTTTCGCGAAGGTGACGTTCAGCACTGGTGGCATCCCCCTTTCGGCCGCGGCGTGCGAACACATTTTTCCGACGATCGCGTCTGGTTGCCGTACTGCGTCAGCCACTATCTGACCACGACAGGCGACACGAGCGTGCTGGATGAACTGGTTCCGTTCGTCGAAGGCGCTCTGTTGTCGCCTGAGAGCGAAGCGATGTACTTCGAGCCCGTCGTCTCGGATGACAAGGTGACGGTGTACGAACACTGTGCCCTTGCGCTCGACGTCAGCCTGGCGGTCGGCCAGCACGGCCTGCCGCTGATGGGTGGCGGCGACTGGAACGACGGCATGAACCGCGTGGGTGCCGAAGGTCGTGGAGAAAGCATCTGGCTCGCCTGGTTCCTGTGTGCGACGTTGCGCGAGTTCGTGCCTCTGGCCCTGCAGCGCGGCGAAGTCGTGCGTGCACGTGCGTGGTCCGATCACGCAGACCGCGTTCAAACGGCCGTCGAACGCGAGGCATGGGACGGCGCCTGGTATCGCCGCGCGTACTTCGACGACGGAACCCCACTCGGCGCGTCGGGCAACGCTGAATGCCGTATCGATTCAATCGCGCAAAGTTGGGCACTGATATCAGGTGCAGGCGATCCCGTGCGCGCGCGCCGGGCGATGGAGTCCGTTGGCGAGCATCTGGTCAAGCCCGGCGACAACATGGTGCTGCTGTTCGCGCCACCATTTGACCGATCGACACACGAGCCCGGATACATCAAAGGCTACTTGCCTGGCGTGCGCGAAAACGGCGCGCAGTACACGCAGGCCGCGGTCTGGTGCGTGATTGCCCACGCGCTGCAGGGTGACGGCGAGCGCGCTGCGGAGCTGTTCGAGATGTTGAATCCCATCAACCATAGCTCCACGCGCGCCGGCATTCATCGCTACAAGGCTGAACCGTTCGTCATGGCCGCCGACGTGTACAGCGAACCGCCGCATACCGGACGGGGCGGCTGGAGCTGGTACACCGGCGCCGCGGGATGGATGTATCGAGCCGGGATCGAGTTCATCCTCGGATTCAAGCTGCGCGGCCACGAGATCATGATTGATCCATGCATTCCCGAGCAGTGGCGCAGCTTCAAGATTCGGTATCGGGCGAAGCGTTCCATGTACGAGTTCGTGATCGACAACCCTCAAGGCGTCGCACGCGGCGTCCTTCGGGTGGAACTCGATGGCAAGGAACTGCCCGGACTGACCATTCCGCTGGTGGACGATGCCGGGGCTCACAGCGTGCGCGTGACGCTGGGGCCGGTTGTCTAATCGCCCCGCAACCGCTTTCGGTGGCAACGGACTCAGGCTGACGAGTCTTCCAGTGACGCGACGTACTTGCCTTCGCGCGCAGCGCTGTTGAGCCTGGCGCGTTTCAGCAGTGCTCTCTGCGACTCGTTCGCATTGGCAACCTGTCCCTTCCAGGCCTTCAAGACAGGGTCCTGCAACGCACGCCCATAGGAGAAGCTCAACTGCCATGGCTGCGCGCCGAGCCGGTTCATCGCATCGAGATTCGCGGTCGCTTCTGCGGGCGTCTGGCCTCCGGAAAGGAAGAATATGCCCGGCACGGAAGCCGGCACCGTGCGCCTCAGGATGCGGATCGTATGTGCGGCCACTTCCGGCGGTTTTGCCTGTTGCGTGTGCTCCTTGCCCGGCACAACCATGCTCGGCTTCAGCAGCGTGTACTCGAGAACGACCCGATGTCGATGCAGCGCGTGGAACACCTCGTGCAGAACTGCCTCAGTGACCTCCGCACAGCGTTCAATGGTGTGGTTGCCGTCGATCAGAACCTCGGGTTCAACGATCGGCACGATGCCACGCTCCTGGCAGATCGCGGCATAGCGGGCAAGCGCTTCGGCGTTGGCCTCGACGGCAAGCCGACTCGGCAAAGTGTCGGACACGTTGTAGACGGCGCGCCATTTCGCAAAGCGCGCGCCCTGCTGTTTGTACCCATCAAGGCGCTTCGCCAGACCGTCCAGTCCCTGGGTGATTTCGTCACCGGGGGCATGGGCAAGAGGAATCTTGCCGGCGTCGACCTTGATCCCGGGCACGATGCCCTGGCGTGTCGCCAATTGAGGTATCGGAGACCCGTCGTCCGCCCGCTGACCCAGCGTTTCCTCATAGAGGATGACGCCGCTGATGAATTCACCGAGTCCCGGCGTTGCCAGCAACATGAGGCGAAAGATTCGTCGATTCTCCTCGGTCGACTCGACTCCAATCGACTTGAATCGCTTGGCGATCGTCGGGCTGCTTTCGTCGGCCGCCAGTATCCCTTTGCCCTTCTGTACCAGCGCTCCGACTGTTGCCTGAAGTTGGCTCTGATCGTTCATCGGTTGTCCTTTCTTCCAAGGGGCCTAGTGTGAATCGTTACCGACTCCGGCGCGCTCGCTGGAGTCGGGTTGGTTCCAGGACAGGCGTTCGGCAGAGGGCGAAGTGTGCTGTCCGAGTGCGGGATTCCGGTACGTCGATCAGTTTCATCCGTCACGCCACCCTGCGGCGTAAGCTGAGCGTGAGTATCGCCCCATGAGTCAGCATCAGCATCTCGCCATCCTCGTCGGCGGAGGTCCCGCCCCCGGGATCAACAGTGTCATAGCGTCCGCCACGATCCGCGCTGTTCTGGAAGGCGTCGACGTCATCGGTATCCGCGACGGCTTCGAGTGGATCATGAAGGGTGACGTCACCCACGTCACGCCACTCACGACCGGACGAGGTCTCACGCATCCACTTTCGCGGTGGCTCGCATATCGGCATCTCGCGCGCGAACCCGACGAAGGACCCGAAGTACCTCGAGAACGCCGTCGAATCCCTGCTGCGCCTGAACGTCACCCGGCTCATCACGATCGGCGGCGATGACACGGCCTACTCGGCGATGAGGCTCGAGCAGACGGCCGCCGGACGCCTGCAGATCGTCCATGTACCAAAGACGATCGACAACGACCTCGACCTGCCGGCCTACGTCGACACGTTCGGCTTCCAGACCGCGCGCCACCACGGCGTCGAGATCGTCAAGAACCTGATGGTCGACGCGAAGACGACGTCGCGCTGGTACTTCGTCATCGCGATGGGGCGAACGGCGGGGCACCTGGCTCTCGGCATCGGCAAGGCCGCGGGCGCGACGCTGACCCTGATCCGGGAAGAGTTTCTGGACGCAGCAGATACGTTTCGAGACGATCGTCGACACGCTGGCGTGCGCCATCATCAAGCGACTGTCCGAGGGACGTCGCGATGGTCGTTGCGGTCATCGCGGAAGGGCTCGTCCTGGGCCTCGACCCCGAGGTTCTTGGGGGTCTTTCGAACGTCGAGCGCGACGCACACGGAAATGTGCGGATCGCGGAGGTGAACATCGGCGAGCTCCTGAAAACCGCCGTCCAGGCGCGCTTGAAGAAGCTTGGCATCGACATGACGATCGTCGACGAAAAACATCGGCTATGAGCTCAGATGCGCCGATCCGATTCCCTTCGACCTGGAGTACACGCGCGACCTCGGCTATTGCGCAACGAAGTACCTCCTCTCGGGTGGGAATGCCGCAATGATCTCGATGCAGGCGGGCAATTTCGTCCCGGTTCCATTCCGCGAACTCCTCGATCCGGCGACGGGCCGCGCAAGGATTCGAATGGTCGACATTCGTTCCACGCGCTACGCGATTGCCCGTCGTTACATGATCCGGCTGAGGCGGGACGACTTCGAGGAGCCCCTCAAGCTGGCGAAGATCGCCACGACGGCCGGAATGTCGGTCGCGCAGTTCCGGACGGAATTCGAGTACCTGATCACTAACCGAGCTGCCGCCGATTGTCTTCGGTGTCGAAACCTAGTTGCCCACGATTGGCCTTCGGTGTCGTCATCAGGCCAGATCAATCGCTTGCGAACTTCGCTCAATCCGTACAGCGCACAAGCCGTACAGAGCAGGGCGGCCATCGAGCCATCAGGAAGGAAGACGAATCGCGATACGCTTGGTCCCGAGCAGATCGACCACCCGCAGGTCGGGCGCGACAACTTCAGCCAAGCACTGCCTAGTCCGGTTCAATCCTTGATTGCGATTCCAACAGCGCTGTCCGGACCCATCACGATTGCAGTGATCGTTGTCCTCGGCATCTTTGTGTACCCGTGGCTGCTCGGGCGCCGGCACGGCCGCATCGTGGTCAGTCTGGCGACACTGCTGCTTGCCGCGTTGTTCATGGCGTTCGAGGCCGGTAACGACGGGGCGACCGCGACAGCCATCGCGCTGGCAGGACTGCTCGGTCTCGCCCCGGTAGTGGCCGGCGCCATCGTCGCGCGACTGCAGCGCCGCGCGCCGCGTTAAGGGACTGCAGCAGCTGCATCCGGGCCGGAATTGCCGCGCAATGCGCCGGCTTTTCGAGCCGACGCCCGCTTGGAGCTCACGGCGCGCTGCTCTACGCTCGCAGTACCTCATCATCGGGCGTACCGATGCTCCCCTGGCAGGAACTTGCACTGAAGATTGCCGTGACCGCGCTGCTGCTGGCGGTCGTGTTGCCACTGGTCGGCTTCGCATTCACGCGCGACGGCTCGTCCGGACTGCGGGCGCTGCGCACGGGCGCAATCGTCCTCGCCGTGGTTGCACTCGTCGCAGGCGTTGCGGCCCTGCTCGGCGAAGTCTGGCGCTGAAGAATCAGAATCACGCCCTCCTCCTGACCACGCTCGCTGCGGCCAGGTGTGCGTTCAGCAACGTTCGGTAACGGGAATGCGCGTGCAGCGCTTAGCCAGCTTCGGCCAGCTCCACCTGAGGTGGCAATGGCGCGTCGAGCGCTGTGCAGATCATCCGTAGTGCGCTCGCGGCTTTCCAGTTGGTCTGGCCATCGACGAAGGCTACGGCCGTCGCCGCCTTGATCAGCTGCGGCTTGGCCAGCGGCGCCAGCTGGTTCAGTCGGTCGAGCGCGTCGGACACCCTGTCGAGGCGCAAGTCCGAGGTGGCAACGAAGGACAGCTCAGTCTCGCGCAGCAGTACTGCACCGGCGTTGAAGGCGTGTTCCGGACGCTCCGGCAGGCGCACCATCGCCACCAGCGACAGCACGACGCCGGCCTCTTGCGCCACCGCGGCAATGGCGGAGTACTTCACCCGCACGGGGCGTCCGGCATCGCGACCAAGCCGCCGCTTCAGAATCGTAAACAGCAGAAACTCGCGCACGGTCAGTCGGCCGTCAGCGGCAATCAGCAAATGCGCCGTCCGCAACAGGGACTCGCGCGCGTCGTCAGGTAGCTTGCGCAGCGCCGGCATCGCGACATCGACCAGCGGCTGACGCGCACCGGACGGCAGCTGCTGGACCTGCTCGTGGTAGCCATCAGCGATCTGGGCCGCTTCGCCCCCGTAGGCTTCGGCAATCAGGGTCCGCTGCTGTCCGTGCAGTTCGCGGTCCTTGTCCACCAGCAGGGAGAGAACCAGCAGCTGCGAGCGCATCCCGTCGGTTGCCGCGCGCCGCAGTGTCTCCACCAATGCCCGCTGTGCGTCATCCAGTGCAAAGTCGCGGTGTCCCGGCGGTCGCACCGTGCCGATACCGGCCGCAATGGACGCCGCGGCGCCCGCACTGGCCGCAACCAGGCCGGCCACGGGACTGCTGCTCGCGGGCAGTGCCTCGGCCCGCGGCAATGATGCAGGACCCGACTTGCCGGACGGCACGAACTGGATCGGCGAGCGCGGCCGTTCGGGCTCCGCCGATGGGCTGAGCCCGCCGAGCGCCAGGGCCACGGCGTTCTCCGGCGCCGGCAGCGCGGGCAATGCGCGCCCATAGATGCGCTGCACGCGATCATCCAGCGGGGGATGCGTGGCGAACAGGCCGCGCACAAAGCTCGGCCGCGCCGCGCCGAGGAAAAGGTGCGACAGTGATTCCGCCTGCGGATGGTCGATGCGCGTACCCAGCCCGGTCTGCTCGGACAATCCGGCAATCTTGCGCAGCGCGCCGCCGATGCCATCAGGATTGCGCGTGAATTGCACCGCGCTTGCGTCGGCGAGGAACTCGCGTTGCCGCGACACTCCGGCCTTGATCAGGCGACCGAAGAACACTCCGATGTACCCGAGGATCCACAACGCGAGGCCGGCCGCAAACAGCACGGCGATCGCGCTGCCGCTGTTGCGGCTGCCGCCGCGGCTGCGTCCGCCGATCTCGAGCAGGAATCGCCCCGCGAGCGCGACGATCAGCAACCCGTAGAGCACGCCGATGAGCCGCAGATTGAGCTTCATGTCGCCGTTCAGGATGTGCGAGAACTCGTGCGCGATGACACCCTGCAGTTCGTCCCGGGAGAGTCGTGTCAGGGTGCCGCGCGTCACGGCCACAATGGCATCGTTGACCGAGTGCCCGGCCGCAAAGGCATTGATCGCATTTTCGTTGTCCATCACGAAAACGCGAGGCATGGCGACACCCGACGCGATCGCCATTTCCTCGACAACGTTCACCAGACGCCGGTCGAGCAGATCTCGCGTCGACATATCCACCTCGCGCGCGCCGATCATCTGGGCCACCGCCGAACCACCGGCCTTCAGGCGATTCATCTCGAGCCACGTGCCGCCCAGGATCAGGCCGAGCACGACCACCGTGTTCGTGAAGTAAAAGCCGTTGGGCAACTGTGACGACATCCAGCGCGCCCCGGCCGGCAGGACGAAGACGTGATACACAAACGTCGCCGCCAGGTTCACTGCAATCACGATCGCGATCACCGCCAGAACGAACAGCACAATCAGTCGCTGGCTGTTGCGCCGGGCGAGTTCCTGGTGCTCGAAGAAATTCATGGGGACGGTAGAGCGACGCGCGGGCGGGCGAGTCAGTGCGGTCCGCGTCGCAGCGCGGACCGCGAGCGGGATCCGGCGATCAGAACTGCACGCGGACCGGCTTGCGCTCGTCGTCGCTTTCGGTCGCCTGCAGCAGTTCCGCGGCTCCGAACGAGAACATGCCGGCGATCACATTCGTCGGAAACTGCTGCGACGCCGTGTTGTAGCTCATCACCGAGTCGTTGAAGGCCTGGCGCGCGAACGAGATCTTGTTCTCGGTGCCGGTCAGTTCCTCGGTCAGCTGCATCATGTTCTGGTTGGCCTTCAGGTCCGGATAGGCCTCGACCAGCGCGAACAGGCGCGACAACGCGCCCGACAGCGCGCCCTCGGCGACGATCAGGCCCTGCATCGCGTTCGCGCTGCCGGGGTCGGCCGCCGCCGCGGCATTGGCCGTCACCGCGGTGTTACGAGCGGCAATGACACTTTCGAGCGTCTCGCGCTCGTGCTTCATGTAGCCCTTCGCAGTCTCGACCAGGTTCGGAATCAGGTCGTAGCGCCGCTTGAGCTGGACGTCGATCTGCGCAAAGGCATTCTTGAACTTGTTGCGCAGGCTGACCAGCCGGTTGTAGGCACCCACCGCCCAGAAGACGACGACGGCGATGATGACCAGCACGATGATCCAGCCCATTGCACCCTCCGTGAGGAACGTCAACGCGGCTGACGAGCCGACCGGCTCGTCAGGAGCGGCGCACTATAAGACAAGGGGCCGGCGATGCAATGGGTGAAGTGACCGTCGATCACCAAATATCCGCCGATGATGGCCAGCAGTGCTCCAGCAATGCTCCCAAGCGGCGCCCCTCCACGACTTGCGCAACACAATGTCGCCGAGTGTCGACTGTTGCGTTTGCCGCGCGCAGCGCCGGGATCGCAGGCGCCGGCAGGCCGCAGACGCCTACTTCGTCACCGCGGGCGGAGTCGGCGGCGCCGCGGGTGCGGCTGAGCTGCCGATGGCGCGCCGCCGATCGACCTCCTCGCGCGAGGCGATATCGAACACCTTGACGACTTGCTGCACACCCGACACCTTGCTCGCCACCAGGGCCGCTATCTTGCCTTCCTCCTCGGTGACGAAGCCGAGCAGGTAGACGATGCGCCGCTCCGTGACGATCTCGACGGAATTGAAGGCGATCTCGCGCGTGTTGATGAATGCCGCACGCACCTTGCCAGACAGTGTCGTGTCGGCCGTGCGATCGGATAACGACGACGGCGGCGCCACCGCAAGTTCGTTCACGACCATGCGCACGTTCTGCGTTGCTGCCGCAATGGCGCCCGCGCGCGTGCGGACAGCCTCGTCCGGCACCTCGCCCGTCAGCAGCACCTTGCGATCGAAGCTGTTGACGTTGATATGTACCGGCCGATCCTTGAACGCCGCGCCCAGGTCATTGGCCACCCGCAACTGGATGGTCTGGTCGTCTACCTGCGATCCGGTCGTGCGCCGGTCGGTCACGACCAGAGCGGTACCAGCCGCCACCACGCCGACCACGATCGGGGCGCACGCCACTGCGGTCGAGGCCAGCACTGCGGCGCACGTCGCGCGTACGAAGATCTGTTTCATGTCTGCTCGAACTCCTATGCCGCGAAAGCGTCGCGGATCCATTCGATTGTGCCATCGCCGTCCACGCTGACGACGTCGAACCGGCAAGCGGGCCAGCGCTCGCCGCAATGCTGCAGCAGCCAGTGCTGTGCCGCGCGCAGCAGGCGCTTCTGCTTGTAGCGATCGACGCTGCCCGCCGCACCCCCGTAGGCGCGACTGCTGCGCATACGGACTTCGACAAACACCAGCACGTCGCGTTCACGCACGATCAGGTCGAGTTCACCCTCGGGATAGCGCGCGTTGCGGGCGACCAGATCGCAACCCTGGACGAGCAGATGCCGGGCCGCGGCCGACTCGGCGGCATCGCCGGCCCGTTGCTTCGGCGTTCGCACGCCCGGGGCGACGCGGCGCGCACGGCCTCCGTATGTCGCCATCAAGCCTGCACCATCAACGACGGAATGTCATCGCGAGCCATCATCGCGCCACATCGATGCGCTGAACCGCGCCGCCGCGATAGATCGCCAGCACCGGCGTGCGGTCGACCCGCAGCGACCTCGCACGGTCCACCTGCAACCGGCCGGTGACACCGTCGAGATCGAAGCGACGCTCCCCTTTCATCCAGATCGCCGCCAGCCGATAGGCGTCGATGCCTAGCGCGTACAGGCGCACCTGTTCGATCGGCAGCGGATTCGCCGGCGCCGGATAGACCATGACTCCGGTGTGATCCGGCTCCAGCAGCCACGGCATGTCGACGAAGCGCACGCCCTCGAGGTCATGCGCCAGGGTGGCTGCGTCCGGCGAAATGCGCGGATCGCCGACATACAGCAGCGAGGTGCCGAAGAGCTGGGCCTGGCGCGGGATCAGCGCGCGCATCTGCGCGGCGTCGCGCGCCGTCAGGGCGAGAAAGACCGCCTCGAGTGTCGGCGTCGCCAGCTGCGCAGCCACCTTCGCCGCGGTCGCGGGAGTCCACTCAACCAGCTGCGGCACTTCACCCTGGCTGCGCAACGCACTCACGTAGGCCTGCGCAATGCGCCGCTCGATCCCGCCGGGGCGCGTGACGACGGCGATGCGGGCGCGTATCGGCCGTTCGGACGCCGATGAACTCCGACAGGGCAAGCCGGGCAATCCGCTGCGCTTCGTACTCGACCGACAGGGCCATGGCGAGCATGGTCGCCGGCGCGGCTCCGTCCGACTCCGGAAAATTCAATGCGAGCAGGGGCAGCGCGGCACGCTGTCCCTCGACGACATCGGTCACCGCCGCGCGTGGCAGCGGGCCGACGACGATGCCGACACCTCGATCGCGCGCAGAGCCGAGCGCGGCGCCAAGCTGGTCGGCACTGTCATCGAGTTCGACGACCTGGATAGCGATGTCGTCACCGCTCGCCTTGTGGGCCGCGAAGAATCCTTCGCGCAGGGCCTCTGCCGGTAGCGCAAAGGCGGTCGACTGGGCCGGCAGCAACAATAGGATCGTCGGGCGACCTGCACGATCGGCGACTGCGGGAACGGTCGACCGGATGGCCGTCGACGCCGGCGACGGCGCCTGGGCGTGCGCCGCCCATGCGACACTTGCTGCCAGTAGCAGCCCTCGCAACAACACCGACACGAGCAGCGAGCGATTCATGGGTCCGGGTGCGAGCCATCCACGACACGACGACCTGACCGCTCTGGCGGGACTGGCCGAACAGGAACTTCCTGTCCGGACATTGTATGTAGTTGCCTTGCCGATCGGAAATGCGGCCGACATCACCCTGCGCGCGCTCTGGACGCTCGCCCGGGTCGATGCGATTGCCGCCGAAGACACCCGCGTGACCGGCCCACTGCTGGCCCGCTTCGGCATTGCCACTCCGCTACTTGCGGCCCATCAGCACAACGAGCGCACGGTGGCGGCGACCATTGTCGAACGTCTGCAACAGGGCCAGCGGGTGGCGCTGGTGTCGGATGCCGGCACCCCGGGAGTATCGGATCCGGGCGCAGTGATCGTGCGCACGGTGCGGGAAGCCGATCTTCGCGTGATTCCGATCCCCGGAGCCAGCAGTGCGCTGGCCGCGGTGTCCGCGGCCGGGCTGCAGGCCACTAGATTCCGCTTCGTCGGGTTCCTCCCCGCGGGCGCCCGCGAGCGGGAGCAACTTCTGCGCGGCATCGCGTCGAGCGACGAGGCAACCGTGCTATTCGAGGCGCCGCACCGGATCCGCGCACTGCAGGGCGAGTTGTCACGCACGCTTCCACCTGACCGTCGGGTCGTGGTCGCGCGCGAACTGACCAAGAAGTTCGAAACCATCCGCGTGCACTCAGCCTCGGCACTCGCGGATCTCGGCCCCGAGGAACGCGGCGAGTATGTGATCGTCATCGACGCGGCGGAGCACGAGGACCGCCCGGCACTCGATCCGCAGGGGCAGCGCTGGCTGGATGCGCTGCTCGATGAAATGACCCCTGCGCGGGCCGCCGCTGTCGTCAGCCGGATGACCGGCGTGTCGCGATCGGTTGTCTATGACGAGGCGATCGGGCGGCGCCGCAAGCCGCCGACGGACTAGGGCCTCTTCACGCCAATACCGATTTGGCCCTAGCGCAGCAACAGCGACGTCGGACGCTCGAGGACCTTCTCGAGTTCGCGCGCCAGCAACAGCGCCGCGTCGCGATCGGGGGTAGCTCCCACCAGCACGCGGTACACCGCGCCATCCTTCTCGATGCGCGGCACGCGCACAGGCAATGCGTTGGCCGGTTCGAGAAATGCGAGCAGGGCCGCAGTTCGGCCCGCCAGTGCTTCGGCGTTGGCTTCCTGCGAAAACGCGCCCAGTTGCACAGCCCACCCACGCGAGCCCCCCGCGGAAACGGACGATGTCGCTGGAGCCTCACGCACAGGAGTCGTCTCGGACGGCACGCCGCTGACGACCGGCAGCGTCAGCGCCGCGGGCACCACCACCGAGGGGGTGGGGTTGCTGCTCGCCACCGGTGCCACCGAAGTCGGTGCCGGCGACTCGCTGCCGCTGCGTGCTGCTCCGGACTCGCCGCGCCGATACTCGCCACTGGCGATCTGCGCCATCGTGATGCGCTCGACCTCGACTTCGCCGGTACCGGCGGCAGCGATGCCCAGCTTGGTCGCTGCGGCGTACGACAGGTCGATCACGCGGTCGTGTTTGAAGGGTCCGCGATCGTTGACGCGGACGATGACGCTGCTGCCGGTGCGGACATTGGTGACGCGCACATAGCTCGGTAGCGGCAGGATCGGATGCGCCGCGGTCATGCCGAACATGTCGTAGATCTCGCCGTTCGCCGTGCGGTTGCCATGGAACTGCCGGCCGTACCACGACGCCATGCCGCGCTGGCGAAACGGCACGTCACCGG
Organism: uncultured beta proteobacterium; assembly: GCA_963724365.1. Taxonomy (GTDB): domain Bacteria; phylum Pseudomonadota; class Gammaproteobacteria; order Burkholderiales; family Burkholderiaceae_F; genus JALORV01. Next base: position 142,587 of record CAVRUR010000011.1, read on the forward strand.
TCAATGGCGTGTAGGTGCGGCCCAGTGCGACGTACGACCGGCTCGCCGCTCGGTGCGGCGGCTCGACGCGTGGCACGGCATCCGGAATCGCCGCGATGTCGGCGGGCACGCGCTCGGGCGGTCCGTCGTCCTGGTAGTAGACGCTCTTCTTTGTCGGCGCCGAGCCGGGTGGAGTCGTACTGCACGCGGACAGCAGCACTGCGAACCCCACGCCTGCCGCCCGTTTCAACCAGGGCGTGCGGCGCGGCATCAGCTCTGGACCAGCTTGCGATTGGCGCCGATCGACATCAACATTCCGCACGCCATCCCGAGCGTGACCAGTGCGGTGCCGCCGTAGCTGATGAAGGGCAGCGGCACGCCCACGACCGGCAGGATGCCGCTCACCATGCCCATGTTGACGAATGCATAGGTGAAGATGATCAACCCGAGCGCAGCCGCGAGCAATCGCGCGAACAGCGTCGGCGCGTTGAGCGCGATCGCCAGCGCACGCCAGATCAGTGCGAAGAACAGCAGCACCAGCACGAGGTTGCCGACGAGTCCGAATTCCTCGGAGTACACCGCGAAGATGAAGTCGCTGGTGCGTTCGGGGATGAACTCCAGGTGCGTCTGCGTGCCCTGCATCCAGCCCTTGCCGAACACCCCGCCCGAGCCGATCGCGATCATCGCCTGCAGCGTATGGAAGCCCTTGCCGAGCGGGTCCGTCGACGGATCGATCAGCGTCAGGATGCGCTCGCGCTGGTAGTCATGCATCAGGGTCCATGCCAGCGGCAATGCGGCGATGCCGGCGACGATCATCGCAAGCAGCCACTTCCACGGCAGACCGGCGAAGAAGATCACGTACGACCCCGCTGCCAGCACCAGCAGTGCGGTTCCGAGATCGGGCTGCTTGATGATCAGCGCGACCGGCACCAGCACGATGACGGCGGCGATGACGAAATCGTAGGAGCGCAATCCGCCCTCGCGTTTGTGGAAGTACCACGCCAGCATCATCGGCAGGCCGAGCTTCATGATCTCCGATGGCTGGATGCGCCCGACGCCGACATCGAGCCAGCGTGTCGCGCCCTTGACCGTGATCCCGGCGACCTCGGTAGCCACCAGCAGTCCGACACCAACCAGATAGATCGGTACCGCGAGCCGCATCAGCACCTGCGGCGATATGTTCGCGGCGACGAACATCACCGCCAGCGCGACGCCGAAGTTGCGCATCTGATCGGTCACGCGCCAGGGAAAGTCATTGCCGGCCGAATACAGCGTGATCAGCCCGATCACACCCAGGCAGCCGACGATCGCCAGCAACGATGGATCGAACACCGTCACGTAGGGGCGCACCAGCAGCCCGATACGTCGTCCGAGCGTGGCTTCGTTCACCGCACGCTCCGTGCAGGGCTGGAGGCCGCCGCGGCGACGGTGCGCGGGACTTCCTCGTCGTCGGGCCCGTCGTCGTTGACCGCCGGTCCCGTTGGTTTCTTTCCGAGCAGGTAGTAGTCGATCGCAGCCCGCGCAATCGGCGCCGCGGCACGGGCGCCGAATCCGCCGTTTTCCACCAGCACCGCAATCGCGATCTTCGGATCCTCGGCCGGCGCGAACGCGATGAAGAGCGAATGGTCGCGATGGCGTTCGGCCACGCGCGCCTCGTTGTACTTCTCTCCCTGCTTGATGCTGACCACCTGGGCCGTGCCGGTCTTGCCTCCGACCTTGTACGGCACTCCCTGAAACGCGACCCGACCGGTGCCGCTGATATTGACGTCGACCATCGCGTCGCGCACGAACTTCATGTACTCGGGCTTGACCGGGATGCGGAAGCTCTCCTTCGGCACGGTCAGTCGCTTCTCTCCGGTGCGCGCGTCCTCGACCTCCTTGACCAGGTGCGGCTTCATCACGACTCCATCGTTGGCGAGGTTCGCCGTGGCGTGCGCCAATTGCAGCAAAGTGAACGAGTTGTAACCCTGGCCAATGCCGATGGAGATCGTCTCGCCCGGGTACCACTTCTGCTTGAAACGACGCTCCTTCCAGGCGGTCGAGGGCAGGATGCCGGTCTGTTCGCCCTCGACATCGATGCCGGTGATCTGGCCGAAGCCCCAGGGCTTCATGAAGTCGTGGATCGTGTCCACGCCCAGATCGTTGGCGACCTGGTAATAGTAGATGTCGCTCGACTTGACGATCGAGCGATGCATGTCGACCGCCCCCAGTGGCACCTTGTTCGAGTCGCGGAACACGCGGTTGCCGAAGACGAACGTGCCACCGTCGTGGATCACCGTATCGGTTCGGCGTTTGCCGGTCTCGAGCGCCGCCAGCGCAAGAAACGGCTTATAGGTCGAGCCGATCGGATAGGTGCCGCGCAACGCGCGGTTGAGCAGGGGCTTGTCCGGATCGTTGTTCAGCTCGTCCCAGCTCTTGGGATCGATGCCGTCGACGAAGAGATTGGGGTCGAAGTTCGGCATAGAAACGAAGGCGAGCAAGTCGCCGGACTTGGGCTCGATCGCGATAAGCGCACCTCTACGGGTGCCGAACGCCTGCTCGACCACGCGCTGCAGCTCGATGTCGACCGACAGTGTCAGGTTGTTGCCGGGCATCGACGGCGTTCGCTTGAGGGTACGCACCGCCCGGCCGCCTGCAGTGATCTCGACTTCCTCGACCCCGGTGGTGCCGTGCAGGTCACCCTCATAGCTTTGCTCGATGCCGAGCTTGCCGATGTGTTCCGTGCCCGCGTACGCGGCAGGATCGTCGAGCTTCTCGATGCGCTCGAGGTCGCGCTGTGAGATGCGACCGATATAGCCCAGCATGTGCGACCCCGTCAGGCCGAGCGGGTAGTCGCGGAACAGGCGCGCACGCAGCTCGACACCGGGGAAGCGGTAACGCTGCGCGGTGAAGCGCGCGACCTCCTCGTCGGTCAGGCGCGTGCGGATCGGCACCGAATCGAAGCGCTTGGTGTCTTCCATCAGCTTCTTGAACCGGCGCCGGTCGCGCGGCTGGACCTCGACGACCTGGGCGATCTGGTCGATGGTCTGCTCGAGGTTCGCGACCTTCGACGCCGTGATCTCGAGCGTGTAGGCGGAGTAGTTGCGCGCGATGATGCGGCCGTGGCGGTCCTTGATCAGACCGCGGTTCGGGGCGACCGGCAGCACGGCGATGCGGTTCATCTCGGCCTGCGCCAGATAGGCCTCGTGCTTGACGACCTGCAGCCAGGCGAAGCGTGTGCCCAGCAGCGTGAAACAGGCGATGACGAATGCCACGGCAACCAGCACGCGCAGCCGGAAGTAGTGCACCTCACGCTCGGGATTGCGCATCGCAGCCGAGCGCGGACCGAACGACAACTCGTCGCCGCTCGAGCGGCGACGGCGGCGCAGCCAGCGGCTAGCCGACATGGCGGTCAGAGACGACAATGCTGCTGACGGCGTGCACGGCACGCGGACGCGGCAGACGCCGCTGGGGACGGATGGCAACCACTCGGAGGATCAGCGCCGGAGCGCAGACAGGAAACGGGGCGGATTATAGGAGCGCCCCTCGAGCGACATGCGGCGAAAACCGCGGCAAACGACACCCGGCGTCCCGGCTCGCCTCGGCGGCAGCCTAGGGACGTCGCCTGGGCACCACGAGACAACCGGGACGGCCCCGTCCCGGCGGTCCCTCAAGGCGCCGGTTTGATCCGGCTCAGCATCCGGTCGCGGAGTACCGGTCGACAATTCGGCATGTCCAGCGCCCCCATCCCTCCCGTCCGGCCTGGTCGCGACCGGCCGACCACCCCACGCCTGCTGCGCGAACTGCGCACGCTGGAGGTCATGACGGAAATCTATTGCCGCGACCAGCACGGCAGCGCCAAGCCGTGCGAACGCTGCCGCGAACTGCTGAACTACGCGGCCAAGCGGCTTGCGGTGTGCCCCTTTGGCGAGGACAAGCCCGTCTGCGCCAAATGCCAGATCCACTGCTACGGACCGGCGCCGCGCGAAGAGGTGCGAACCATCATGCGCTACGCCGGACCGCGCATGATGCTGCGGCATCCGTGGCTGGCGCTGGGACACCTGCTGGACAAGCGCTATCCCGCTCCAGCCAAGCCGCGCGCACGCCAGCGCGCCTGAAGCCTTTCTGGATCCACCGCCTGACCCGCGCACATTGCGCAGCGGTCCGCCGTCCCTCATACGTGGCATGGCGGCCACCGGTGCCGTCGAATCTTCACGGCACGCCGGCGTGCCCGGTGGACTAGCATCGCGGCGGGGATCCCGGCGGGTCCGGGGTTCGCGGCGAGGCGGGTGGCCGGCAATCACAGGCCAATGGCCAGCGCGCTCGACCGGATCGGGCCGCTCATTGCCGGACCATCCCGCGCAGGAACTGGAGGATCTGCACTTCATCGATGTCGTCATGCCGGAGCGCGAGATGCAGATCGCGCGTTGCCGGCGGATAGGGGGACCAAATGGCCAAGCGCGCAGTGCTGATCGGAGTGAACCGCTACCGCATGCCCGGAGCCGACCTGCGCGGCTGCGTCAGCGACGTCGACACGATGACGAAGCTGCTGACCGGCACATTCGGCTTCGCCGCCGGCGACATCAAGCGACTGACCGACTTCGCGGCGACCAAGAAGGCCATCGAGTCCGCGATCCGGTCGCTGGTGCGCGGCGGCCGGCGCGGCGACGTACTGCTGGTCCACTTCTCCGGCCATGGATCAAACGTGCCGGACGACGATGGCGACGAAGCCGATGGCCGCGACGAGATCCTGTGTCCCGCGGATCTCGACTGGAAGAATCCCCTGCGCGACGACTGGCTGCGCACGACCTTCGACGCGATGCGCACCGGCGTCAGCCTGACGGTGGTCACCGACTGCTGCCACTCTGGCACGATTACGCGGGCCGTAGTGCCGCCCGATGCGCCGATCGTCGAGCGTTACCTGCCCTGTCCGCAGGACCTGCTGGCCGTTGAATCGGGGCGCCGGCTGCGGGGCACGCTGCGCGGCGGGCTGCACATGGCAGCCGCGGCGACGCGGCGCAAGCGCGATATCGTGGCGGCTGACCTGCCTGAGGTCCTGATCACCGGCTGCCGCGCCGACCAGACCTCGGCCGATGCGTCTATCGAGGGGGGTTTCCACGGCGCCCTGACCTTCAACCTCGCGGCCGCGCTGCGCGAGACCCAGGGACGCGTCAGCTACCGTGAGTTGCACGAGCGCACAACCGCGCGCCTGAAGCGTGGCCGTTACGATCAGGTGCCACAGCTCGAGGGGGCCAAGGCAAGGCTCGAGCAGCCGTTCCTGTCGCCTATCGAATAGGGAAGACTGGTTTACGAGCCCATGGCGATCGAACTCCTGATATCCGGCCAGCCCGACGCGCACGCGAAGGGAGCGACGCGCGGCGCGGCGACCGAGAAGCGCTCGACCGATTTGCTCGATGCCGTGGAAACGGTCGATGCGTACACGCTGTCATCGTCGGCACGCGCGCGCGCGAAGGATCCCGCGAAGGTCGCTGCGGAAAGTGACGACATCCTCGAGATCGAGGTCGAAGGCGGATTCACGCTCTGGACCTCGGTCGAACGCTACCGCCACGACCTGGCCGTGCTGCGACCGGAAACGGTCCGCGGCAACAACGTGCCGATAGACATGCTGCCGCGCACCAGCGTTTCCGAGCGCGGCGTGCGCGACTGGGTGGCCAGTGCGCTGCGGGTGCTGCGGCTAAGGCCAGACGCGGTCGACGCCGAAATGGCCGATCCCGCGCGCTGGAGCGAATTCGTCAGCGAGGTCGGGCTCGGCCAGGCGATCACGGCCGGCGCCTGGGCTACGACCAAATTTGCACTCTGGCTGATCGAGCGGCGGCTGCCGTACGGCGAAGGCCTGTACCGCTTCGGCGACGTGACGCAGCGCTCCGCTAGCGCTGCAAGCGCCGCAAACCCGGTCGCGCTGTCGACGATCGATGCCGAAAAACCGATCCTCGTGTTCATCCATGGCACGGCCTCATCGACGCAGGGCAGCTTCGGCGCGTTGCTCGACGCTTCGGCGCAGTCCGACTGGAGTGCCCTCGGTGACGCGTTTGGCAGCCGCATCTATGCCTTCGAACACCGGACGATGAGCGCGAGCCCGATCGAGAATGCGATCCGACTGGCCCAGGCATTGCCGGCACATGCGCGGCTGTCACTGATTACCCATTCGCGCGGCGGGTTGGTCGGCGACCTGCTGTGCCTGTCATCCATCAGTGCAGAAGCCATCGCTGGCGTGCGGCGCACCGACCCGGCGCTGGCCGACGCCGACGAGGTCGACCGCCGCAACCTGCAGACGCTCGCCGAGATCCTGGCAGCGAAGCAGTTCCGCATCGAACGCGTCGTCCGCTGCGCTAGCCCCGCACGCGGCACGCTGCTCGCCTCGGAAAACACCGACCAGTTTCTGTCGGTGCTGACCAACCTGGTCGGGCTGATTCCTGGTCTGGCCGGCTCGCCGCTGTACGAGGTGGTCAAGCGCCTCACGCTGCAGATCGCAAAGAATCGATGGAAGCCTGCACTCATTCCGGGCATCGAGGCGATGACGCCGCCATCGCCTCTGGTGCGGTTCCTGAACACGCAGCGTGACGCCGCCGGCGCGCTCGGCGTCGTGGCGGGCGACATCGAGGGCGGGCACTGGCTGAAGCGGCTCGGCGTCTTCCTCACCGACCAGTTCATCTACGAGAACCGGGACAACGACCTCGTCGTCAACACCGACTCGATGTTCGAAGGCGCAGCGCGGCCGCGTGCGCACTACGTTTTCGACCAGGGCGGTGACGTCACGCACTTCAACTACTTCCGCAACGAACGCACGCGCGGCGCAATGCAACGCTGGCTGACCGCCGGGGGTGAGGCGGCACCGGCGGAGTTCCGGACCATCGAGGAGATTCAGACCGATCCGGTGCCGATGCTGCGCGCGCTGCAGAAGCGCGCCGGCACAGCGCAGCCGATCGTCTTCGTGCTGCCGGGCATAACAGGCTCGCACCTGACGCGCGCCGGTGAAAGCATCTGGCTGAACTACCCGCGACTCGTAGCCGACGGACTGAAGGAACTGCACGATGTGGCGGCCGCCGACGTGAGCGCCTCGTCGCTGGTCGGGGCGTACTACCGCGGCCTGTGCGAGTGGCTCGCCGACACGCACGAAGTCATTCCGTTCGCCTATGACTGGCGACGCTCGATCGTCGACAGTGCGGCCCAGTTGGCCACGGCGGTGGAGAGCGCACTGGGACGCAGCGCTGTGCCGGTGCGGTTTGTGGCGCACGGTATGGGCGGACTGGTGGTGCGCCAGATGATCAAGGACGCGCCCGACCTCTGGGAGCGCGTGTGCGCGCACGAGGGTGGCCGCCTGGTCATGCTGGGCACGCCGAACCACGGCACACACGCGACGGTGGATGCGCTGCTCGGCACGGCCAGCACGGTGCAACAGCTGGCGATGCTGGATCTCGACCGGGGACTGGCCGGAGTGCTCGACGTCATCCAGGACTTCCCGGGCATCCTGGAGTTGCTGCCATTGTCCGATGGCGGTCGCTTCTTCGAGCGCGCCACCTGGGACCAGATGCACGCTCAGTGCGGACAGGGCGCTTCCCCCGACCCAGGTGGGCTGACACGGGCACGAGCAACACTGGCCGGCCTGCCTGAACAGATTCCGCACGCGGATCGCGTGCTGTATGTCGCAGGCAGCTCGCCGCAGACCGTCACCGGTTTCGAGGGAGTCGATGGCCGCATCGTCCTGCAGGCAACCAGTGAAGGCGATGGCCGCGTGACCTACGAGTCAGGCCGCCTCCCGGGCGTGCAGACGTGGTATCTGGACGCCGAGCATGGGGACCTGCCGGCCACGGAAGCCGGTTACCCCGCGATCCTTGAACTGCTCGAGCGCGGCACGACCAACCGGCTGCCGACAACGCCGCCCAGCGCAGCGCGCGGGGGCGCCGCCAGCTTCCGCGCGCTGCCGCAACCAGCGCTGTTCCCGACCGCAGGCGACCTGACGGCAGGCCTGTTGGGCCAGCAGCGGACCAAGCGCTACCGCGCTCGGGTGACCGCCGGCTTCCGTGCCGGCGTCGTGCACGGCGATCTGCGCTACGCCAGGTACCCGATCGTCGTCGGCCACTACGAGGGCGACACGATCGTCGGTGCCGAGGCCCGCATCGACCAGTTGCTCGAAGGCGCGCTCAGCACGCGCTACAACCTCGGCCTGTATCCGGGACCGGCCAGGACATCGTCCGTGGTGCTACGCCAGCCCACCGCCCTGCAGCGCGCGCTACGACTGCCCAACGGTGCGGTGGTGGTCGGGCTCGGTCGCTGGGGAGAACTGACAGCCGCACAGCTCGCCAACCTGGTCCGCCGAGCGGCATTGACCTACGTGCTGCAGCTCGACGATGCGGCCGGCGCGACGCTGGTAGGCGACAGCGATGTTGTCGGACTGAGCGTGCTGCTGATCGGGACCAACTCGACGTCGAATATCTCGATCGATGACTCGGTCGCAGCGATTCTGCGCGGCATCGCGCAGGCGAACCGCGAACTCCGGAGCCGCGTGCCGGCCGCGCGTCACATCGAGGAGATCGAGTTGGTCGAGCTCTACGCCGACACGGCGATCGAGGCGGCGCGCGCGGTCCGGCGGCTGGCAGCCCCGTTGGGCGATGAGCTCGACACCCGCATCGAGGCGACGCCACTGCTGGCCAGCGGACGCAATGGACGTACGCGCCTGACCCCGGTGCAGGGACGCGACTCCTGGCGGCGCTGGGAGATCAGCGTGATCGAACCGCCGTCCGCCGGGCCGGCCCCGCGCCTGCCGAAGCCGCTGGCGGCACGCCTTCAGGCCGCCGTCACCCAGGCGGCTACAGGCGACGGCGAGCTGATCGCCGCGCTGGCGCAACTCGCGTTGTGCGATGCCCCGGCACACGCGCCGCATCGCGAACTGAAGTTCGTTTCACTGTCCGATCGTGCGCGCGCCGAAGTGATGCATCAGCAACGGCAACCCGAGCTGGTCGAGCGACTGATCGCCGCATCGGTCGCGCAGACTCGCTTTCGCGCCGAGGAGGCGCGTGCACTGTTCGAGCTGATCGTGCCGAACGATCTCAAGGACGGGCTGGCGCAACTGTCGCGCGTGGTGTTCGTTGTCGATGCCGAGACGGCCGCGTATCCGTGGGAACTGATGACCGATGGCAAGGAACCGCTGGCCACGCGCATGGGGCTGATTCGCCAGCTGAAGACCGCCACGTTTCGCCAGCACATCCGTGCGACGACGGCGCAGACCGCCTACATCGTCGGCGATCCCCTGGTCAGTGCGCCTTACCAGCAGTTGAGCGGTGCACGCGACGAAGCGCGACTCGTCGCCGGGTTGCTGTCGACGCGCTTCGAGCCGACCTACCGCGACGAACAGCTGTCCGCACTCGAAGTCCTGGGTGGACTCTTCGAGAAGCCCTACCGGCTGATCCACCTGGCGGGCCACGGCTACTACGAGGCTGCCGGCGACAACAGCGCTGCGCGCAGCGGCATGGTGCTCGACAACGGCGTGTACCTGACCGCCGTCGAGATCGGCCAGATGCAGCAGGTACCGGAGCTGGTGTTCCTCAACTGCTGCCACATCGGACAGATCGGGCCCGAGGCTCCAGCGCGGAGCGCCGGCCTGCCCTACAACCGGCTAGCGGCCAGCATTTCACGCGAACTGATCGAGATGGGGGTGCGCGCGGTGGTCGCAGCTGGCTGGGCGGTACGCGACGACGCCGCACTCGCCTTCGCGCGCGTCTTCTACGAGCAGATGCTCGAAGGCCAGACGTTCGGGCGCGCGCTGCAGGAGGCCCGCAATCGCACCTGGCAGCAATTTCCGGACTGCAACACCTGGGGCGCCTACCAGGCCTACGGCGATCCGGATTTCCGCCTCGACCCGGAAGGTGCGGCAAGCAGCCGCAGCGCGAACATGCGCGACTACGTCTCGACCGCGGAATTCATCGACGTGCTGCGTGACAGCCGCCAGACCGCCCGCGAGCTCGAACGCGGCGAACGCAAGGGCGATCCAAACCGATTCCGTCCCGCCGCGGCGCGGCGGATCGCAGACCTGGTCAAGGACTGCCCGAGCGAGTGGCTGAACCGCAGCGAGGTCCTGGTTGAGCTCGGACTTGCTTTCGGAGAACTCGCGGATTTCGAGCAGGCCACGCGCTATCTGGCTGCCGCGCTCGCATCGGACGAGCTTGACAGTTGCACGACCCTGTCCGCGGTCGAGCGGCTGGCGAACTTCGAGTCACGGCAAGGTGAACGACTGGCGACGGCAACTGGCGCCGATGCGAAACAGCGCGCGCGCGGCGCAGCCGGCATCGAAACCGCGATCGGCCGCCTGATCACCCTCGGCAACCTGGGGAAGACCGCCGAGCGCCTGGCACTGCTCGCGGGCTGCTACAAGCGGCTCGCACAGATCCGTTCCGATCGCCACGAGATCCGCCTCGCGCTCGAGCAGAGCGCGCGCCACTATCGGGAGGCGCATGAGTACAACAACGAACGCGGGCGTTTCGATCCGTACCCGGTCCTGAACTGGCTGGCGCTCGACACAGTCCTCGGCGTGAGCCAACCGGAACTCGACGTATTGCTTGGCCGCGTCGAAGGGGCGGCGCGCGAACGCTATGCCCGCAGCAAGGACTTCTTCGATGCTGTGGCGCTGGCTGAGGCGAACCTCGTGCGCGCGCTCGGCACCGGCGCGCTGTTTGGGGATGCCTCGCGGGTGGCGACCGAAGTCGATCGCGTGGCATCGCTGTACATGCAGGCAATTCGCGTTGCGCAGGCAACCGCACGCCAGGTCGATTCGGCGACCACCCAGATCACCACGCTCGCCCGTATGCTGCGCGCACTGGCGGTGCGTGATGCGGCTGCCGAGCAGGCCGCTGCCGCCCTGCACTCGCTGCGGGCCAGAATCACCGGGGAGGCGACTGCCGCGACGGCCGACCAGCCGCGGGCCGCAACTGCTCCGAAACGACCACCCAGGAAACCCGTGCCACCGGCCGCCCCAAGGCGCCGGAAGGCGGCCGGCACAACAGTCGCGCCCAAGCACCGCCGCAAGGGCAGCAGCGGAATCTCCGGCTAGGCATGCCGTCGGTCAATGACGCCCGCGGCTTTCGGGTCGACGTTTGACGCGCCACAACCGGCTGCACGCGATGACGCCGATCATGAAAGCAGGAGTGGTGTCAGGACCGAACCATGCGGTCCCCTGTGTTCGTGTCTTTGCTGATGGCATACGTCCTCGCGATCGCGGGGTGCGCCGACTTGCTGCCGAAGTCGAAGGTGCAGACCGAGGTGCCGTGGGCGAGCTTCAACGAAGCTCGTGCCGTCATCGACGGCATCAAGCCTTATGCCACCACCAAGGCCGATCTTGCCTCCATTGGCGTCACGGAAGTCAATCCGGCCGTCACACTGCTCTCGCATGCCGAGGTGGCGATTCGGTTTCCGATCGGCGGAGTGCTTAATGAGCAGGATGTCGACCCCGGCATCCGCGACTGCCTCAGGGCGGGCAAGGCGTGCAGCGCTTTCCAGTTGAACGTCAAGCGCATCAACAGCGACCGAGTCGGCGATTTCTGGCTCGACGCGTTCCGCTTCCGGCGCGAGACGGAGTCAAGCGGCTGGACCTTCACCGCGCTGATCCTCTTCGTGCAGGACCGGGCCGTCTATGCGGTCTACGGAGGCCAGCCCAATGTTCACGAAATGCAGGTCGACCGCAATCCGCTTGGCCCGCTGCAGGGCTGGGGTGACTGGGTGACGGGGACAATTTACAAGTAGGCGCCGCTCGCTTACGCGACCCTGCGGGTCGCACGTGAGCTCGCGGCGGGAGCGCTCGCTGCGCTCGCACCTGGTTTGTGTCGGCTGCGCTCCGGAGCGCAGCCGACTAACTAGTGTTGAGCGCGCACGTCGTGCGCGTGACCGGAGCGAGTGCACGTGCGATCGGCAAAGCCGATCGCGTACACGAGCGACGCAAGCTATATCGGCCTCGTTTCGTCCCTGTCGATCGGCCGCCGCTGTGGGGCGAGCAGCAGCCAGGCGATGAGTGGCCAGATGATCGCCCCGACAAGGCTTTGGGCAAAGTAGATCCACCCGGGCCACTCGCCGCCGACCCACATGCGGATGGCAAGCGAGGCGAGCTGAGCGATCAGCAGCAGGGGCAGCACGTGGATGGCCTGTGCACCAAGCGGGAACCACTGGATGCGCCGGTGCAGCGTGATGGCACCATAGGACACGAGCGTGTAGGCGAGTGCATGCTGCCCGAAGAGCGCGCCTTGGTGCACATCCATCAGCAGCCCGAAGACGAAGGCCGCACCCATGCCGACGCGCCGCGGCTGATGCACATTCCAGAACACGAGCGCCAGCGCCAGCACATCAGGGGCGAACGGCGTTCGGCCCCACGGCATCAGGTTCACCAGCAACGCAACGATCAGCGAGAACCAGATGAACAGCGGATTGGCGGGACGCAGCAGGTACTCGCGCCGCACGATTCCACGGTCGACGACGTCGATCGGGTCGGTCGGCCGCAGCGCGAACGTGTCACGAAACCATTGCTGAACGCGGGCGATCGAGCTCATCGCCTGCCACCCCCCCGTCGCGTTGCCGCCTCCGGCTGGACCGGGGGCGGGGGAGCGGGCCGTAGCGCCGGTTCGACGAGCAGCACCAGCAGATGGGTATGGTTTTCGACTCCCGCGGAAGGAGTAAGGACGATGCGCGCAAACTGGTCCTTGGCAGCACGCTCGACGATGCCGACCTTGCCGACCGGCAGCCCCGCAGGATAGATCCCGTCGAGCCCCGAAGTGACAGCGACGTCGCCGTTTTCGACATCGGCATTCGCCGCCATGAAACGCAGGTCGAGCGTTCCCGGGTCCGCACCACCGAAAGCGATTCCGCGCAAGCCGTTGCGCACGATCTGGATCGGAATCGACTGATCCTTGTCGGTAAGGAGTGTGACTTCTGCGGTATTCGTGAAGACGCGCGTCACCTGGCCAACCACGCCGACATCGTCGATCACCGGATTGCCTGCCCGCACGCCGTCGACCGTGCCGACATGCAGAACGATCTTGTGCGAGAAGCGGTCGCGCGATTCGTAGAGCACGGTGCCCACGATCGCGCCATGTCCAGTCCGCTCGCGAGCGCCGAGAAGCTTGCGCAGGCGCTCGTTTTCCGCACCGACCTGCTGTGACTGGAGCAGCGATTGCGCCGACTCGACCTGACGGCGCTTGAGTTGCTCGTTTTCCCGCTGAAGTGTCGTGACGGACGTAAAGTAGTCGCCCACCGCGTCTGCCATGCGTCCGGGGACGAGCAGCGCCTGCTGCACCGGGTAGAGCACGACACCGACCCCAACGCGGACGGTCTCAAGCGCCTTGATGCGCGAATCGATGACGATCAGCGCGATCGCCAGGAACGAGAAGAATGCGAGCCGCGCACGGGCGGACACGCCCTGGTTGAACAGCGGCGGCGGACCGTATTCCATCAGTTGGGCGCGCGAAAGTGCAAACCTACTTTCGCGCGACTAGTTACCAAAAGATCGGTGGCGGAGCCACACGATCTTTTGAAGTTCAAAGGCAGGGGAAACACGACGAGCGACGGCGTCGTGTCGAGGTCAGCCGGTCGCGAAGATGGTGCCGAGCTTGTCCATGCGCTCGAGCGCGATGCCGCAGCCGCGCACCACGCAGGTCAGCGGCTCCTCGGCGACCACGACGGGCAGGCCAGTCTCTTCCATCAGCAGTCGGTCGAGATCGCGTAGCAACGCGCCGCCGCCGGTGAGCATCATGCCGCGGTCGGCGATGTCGGCGCCAAGTTCCGGCGGCGTCTGCTCGAGCGCGATCTTCACGCTCGAAACGATCTGGTTCAACGGATCCGTCAGCGCCTCGAGGATTTCGTTGCTCGAAATTGTGAAGCTGCGCGGAATGCCTTCCGACAGGTTGCGCCCCTTGACCTCGATCTCCTTGACCTCGGAACCCGGAAACGCGGAACCGATGTTCTTCTTGATCGATTCAGCCGTCGGCTCGCCGATCAGCATGCCGTAGTTGCGGCGGATGTAGTTGATGATCGCTTCGTCGAACTTGTCACCGCCGACGCGCACGCTGCCCTTGTAGACCATGCCGCCGAGCGAGATCACGCCGACTTCGGTCGTGCCGCCACCGATGTCGACCACCATCGAGCCCGACGCTTCGGACACCGGCAACCCTGCACCAATCGCAGCGGCCATCGGCTCCTCGATCAGGAACACCTGCGACGCGCCGGCGGCTTCCGCCGATTCCTTGATCGCACGCCGCTCGACCTGCGTCGAGCCGCACGGCACGCAGATGATGATGCGCGGGTTCGGAGCGAACAGGCTCGACGGGTGAACCATCTTGATGAACTGCTTGAGCATCTGCTCGGTGACCGTGAAGTCGGCGATCACGCCGTCCTTCATCGGGCGGATCGCCTCGATGTTGCCGGGCACCTTGCCGAGCATCTGCTTGGCTTCCTTGCCGACGGCCTGGATCGTGCGCTTGCCGTTGGGGCCGCCCTCCTGGCGGATCGCAACGACCGAAGGTTCGTCGAGCACGATGCCCTTGCCGCGCACGTAGATCAGCGTGTTTGCGGTGCCAAGGTCGATCGCCAGGTCGTTGGAGAAATAGCTGCGGAGAAAACCGAACATGACTGCCTTTTGTGAATGCGCTGCATTCGGGCGCGCGCCGCAACGGGGCGCTGCGCTCCTTCAGAGAGGCGCAGGGTCTGGTAAGAATTCGCGATGATAAACTAATCACGCGTAGAACTCGCTGCAAGCGCTTGTTTTGAAAGGCTTACGCAGCGGTTATCCACCCCGCATTTCCGCTGTTACCGACCTTCACCCCTCTCCAATGGCACTCGACCTCGCGCAAATCCGCCGCATCGCCGACCTGGCGCGCATTGATGTCACGGACGCTGAGGCCCAGCGCGTGCTCGAGCAATTGAACGACATCTTCCGGATGATCGAGCGCATGCAGGCGGTCGACACCGATGCCATCGAGCCGATGGCGCACCCGCTCGGCGGCGCGCAGCGGCTGCGAGACGACGATGTGACCGTCGGCGACGAGCGCACGGCCAACCTGGCGAACGCTCCGGAGCAGCAGGACGGGCTGTTCCTGGTTCCGCGCGTCATCGAATGAAGTCGCTCGATCTCGGTCAGACCACGCTGGCCGACCTGTCACGACTGCTGGCGGCGCGCGAGGTGTCGTCGGTGGAACTGGCACGCGCGTACCTGGCCCGCATGGAAGCGCAGCGGAGCCTCAACGCGTTCCTGGACGTGCGCCCCGAGGTCACCCTGGCGCAGGCCGCCGCCGCGGACGAACGCATCGCCCGGGGCGATGCAACGCCGCTGACTGGGCTCCCGATTGCACACAAGGACATCTTCGTCACCAAGGACTTTGCGTCGACCGCGTCGAGCAGGATCCTGAAGGGCTACATGAGTCCGTTCGACGCGACCGTGGTCGACAACCTGTCGCGCGCCGGCATGGTGACGCTCGGCAAGCTCAACTGCGACGAATTTGCGATGGGTTCGAGCAACGAGAACAGCGCCTACGGCAATGTGCTGAATCCGTGGGACCACGATGCCGTGCCCGGCGGTTCCTCGGGCGGCTCGGCGGCAGCCGTGGCAGCGCGCATGGCCCCGGTGGCCACCGCCACCGATACCGGCGGTTCGATCCGCGAGCCCGCGGCCTTCAGCGGCATCACCGGCACCAAGCCCACCTACGGACGGCCGTCGCGCTGGGGCATGATCGCGTTCGCGTCGAGCCTGGATACGGCCGGCCTGATGACGCTGTCGGCCGAGGACGCTGCGCTGGTGTTCAACGCGATGCTCGGCTTCGACCCGAAGGACTCGACCAGCCTCGATCGCCCGGCCGAGGACTACACCCGTTCGATCGGCACGTCGGTCAGGGGCATGAGGATCGGCGTACCCAAGGAATTTTTCGGGACGGGACTGCAACCGGACGTCGAGGCTGCAGTCCGCGCCGCACTCGCGGAGTACGAGAAGCTCGGCGCCAGGCTCGTGCCGATTTCGCTGCCCAATGCCGAACTCGGCATCCCGGTTTACTACGTGATCGCGCCGGCCGAAGCATCGAGCAACCTCGCGCGCTTCGATGGCGTGCGCTACGGGCATCGGGCGGGGAAGTACACGGACCTCAAGGACATGATCCGCAAGTCGCGCGCCGAAGGCTTCGGTGACGAGCCGAAGCGCCGCATCCTGATCGGCACGTATGTGTTGTCGCACGGCTATTACGACGCCTACTTCATCAAGGCGATGAAGGTTCGGCGCCTGATCGCCAACGAGTTCCAGCAGGCCTTTGTCCAGTGCGATGTCATCGCCGGTCCCGTGACGACCAGTGTCGCCTTTGGCTTCGGCGAGAAAGCAGCCGATCCGGTCGCGATGTACATGGCCGATCTTTACACCGTTCCCGGCAGCCTCGCGGGCGTGCCGTCGATGAGCATTCCCTGTGGTTTCGGGTCCGGGACGGTCAACGGCCGCCGTCCG
Source organism: uncultured beta proteobacterium (assembly GCA_963724365.1). Lineage (GTDB taxonomy): Bacteria > Pseudomonadota > Gammaproteobacteria > Burkholderiales > Burkholderiaceae_F > JALORV01. The sequence goes on from CAVRUR010000011.1 coordinate 159,022, forward strand.
GTCGGACTGCAGCTGATCGCCAATTATTTCGAAGAAGCCAAGCTGCTCGGCGTCGCTCACGCCTACCAGAGCGCGACCGACTGGCACCGCCGCGTGCCCGCGGGAGCCTGACAGCGCCCATGTCGCAGCGCCTATTACTCGCCAACCAGCAACTCGTCGATGCGGCGCGCGATCCGCTGGTTCGCGCGCGCCACCAGCAGGATCGTGTCGTGCTGCTCGCACGCCTTGGCCGCGTGGAGCAGGCGCGCGCATTGCTCGAGACCGCGCTGAGCGAGGTGCCCACCGATGCGCCGGCCGCGCTGCGGCTGCGATTCGACTATGTCAGCGCGATCCGCCTGTACTTCGCCAAGCGGTTTGACGATGCGCGCACGACCATGCTGGACGTGGCGGAGCGCGCGCGGCTCTCGGACGGGGACATGGCACTGGTGGGCGAATGCGAGTCGGCGCTCGCCCTGTTCATGCAGCGTGAGGGCGACGTGCGCTCCGCGGCCAGCTATGCGCGCGCGGTGCTTGCCAATCACGCCGCCACGCCGGAGTCGCGCTATCGCGCGTTTCTTGCACTGGGCTCACTGCATCAGGATGCCTACGACTATGAGGAGGCGGGTCGCCTGTATCGCGAGGCCGAGGGTCTGGTGCGCCAGCTCGACGACGAGATCGCGATGGCGAGCTGGCTGAAACGCTCGGCGCTCACGCAGGCCGCGCATGCACGTCAGGCCGCGGCGCTTGGCGAACTCGATGCACGCACGCTGGCCAACGCCGTCGACGCGCTGAAAAAAAGCATCGCATTCGCGAAGGGTCTGGCTGAAGGCCCCGAAGCCATGCTCGATCACCTGTTGCTCGCAGAAATGTATGTGCTGCAGCGGCGTTACAACGACGCGTTGGCCTTGTACGACGCCCATCTTCCAAGTGCCGATGGCGAAGGGTTCCTGCACGAAGTCACGGCAGCGATGGCCGACAGCGCGCACTGCTGCATCGAGCTCGGTCGCGTCGACGACGGCTACGCCCAGATGCTGAGCGCGCTGCGGCGGGTCGACGAGTCGACCCCGTCGGACATCCGCGCGATCGTCCACTCCAACATGGCCACCGCGCTGAAGAAGCTGGGGCACGGCGCCGAGGGCAAGCAGCACCAGACCCTCGCGAGCATGGCATGGGAGACCTACGCGCACGAACAGCGCGAGGCACGTCGCCTGCTTGCGGCCGATCCGGCCGAGACGCTGCACTAGGAGATTGCCATGGCGTGGGAAGTCGTCATCGGTCTCGAAACACACGCGCAGCTGACCACGGCGAGCAAGATCTTCTCGGGTGCATCGACAACATTCGGGGCCGCGCCGAATTCGCAGGCGAGCGTGATCGACGTGGCGCTGCCCGGCACGCTGCCGGTACTCAACCGCGCCGCCGTCGAGCGCGCGATCCGCTTCGGGCTGGCGATCGGCGCGACGATTGCGCCGCGCAGCGTGTTCGCACGCAAGAACTACTTCTATCCCGACCTGCCGAAGGGCTACCAGATCAGCCAGTACGAGATCCCGGTCGTGCAGGGTGGCAGTCTCAGCTTCGTCGTGCAGCCGAAGGGCAGTGACGCCTACATGAAGACGGTGCGGTTGACGCGCGCGCATCTCGAGGAGGATGCGGGCAAGTCGCTGCACGAGGATTTTCACGGCATGTCCGGCATCGATCTCAATCGCGCCGGCACGCCTCTGCTGGAGATTGTTTCCGAGCCCGACATCCGCGTGACGAGCATCGCCGGCGCGGCGGCCGAAGCGATCGCCTATGCCCGGACGCTGCACTCGCTCGTGGTCTGGCTCGGCATCTGCGACGGCAACATGCAGGAGGGGTCGTTTCGCTGCGATGCCAATGTCTCGGTGCGGCCCGCGGGCACGACTGAACTCGGCACGCGCTGCGAGATCAAGAATCTGAACAGCTTCCGCTTCATGCAGCAGGCGATCGAGTTCGAGGCTCGACGCCAGATCGAACTGATCGAAGACGGCGGCACTGTGGTGCAGGAAACGCGCCTGTATGACCCGGACCGCGACGAGACCCGCTCGATGCGCAGCAAGGAAGACGCGATGGACTATCGCTACTTCCCCGATCCGGACCTGCTGCCGCTCGAGATCGCGCCGCAGTGGATCGAGCGCGTGCGTGGCGAACTGCCCGAGTTGCCGGGCGCGATGCGCGAGCGCTTCGTGCGCGAGTACGGTCTGAGCGAGTACGACGCCCAGACGCTGACAGCATCCAAAGGCATGGCGACGTACTACGAAGCGGTGGCCCGGCTCGTCGATGACAGGAAGATCGCCGCAAATTGGGTCATGGGTGAACTTGCCGCGGCCGTGAACGAGTCATCGCTCGCAATCGATGCGGCGCCGGTGGCCCCGGAGCAGCTCGCCGGGCTGATCGGCCGCGTTATCGATGGGACGATCAACAGCAAAACCGCGAAGGACGTGTTCGCGTCGCTGTGGTCGGGCGAAGCGGCCAGTGCCGATGCAGTTATCGAAGCGCGCGGGTTGAAGCAGATCTCCGACACCGGCGCGATCGAAAAGATCGTCGACGAAGTGCTCGCAACCAACCCGAAGTCCGTCGAGGAATTCCGCGCCGGCAAGGAGAAGGCCTTCAACGCGCTGGTCGGTCAGGCGATGAAGGCCACGAAGGGCAAGGCCAATCCGGCACAGGTCAACGAAATCCTGCGGCGGCGGCTCGTCGACTGAGCACAAAGCGGCCCTGACGGGCCGCTTTGCCTTACCGTTTCCTCGCGCTTACTTGGGGGCCGCCAGCACGAAGTTCTGTTCGGCAGTATCGACCCGAACAAGACCGTGATTTCACTGCCGAGCGCCGTCAGGTAACCGGTAGCTGAGGCCTCGAGCTTGTACTTGCCCGCGCTGGCGTCCTGGGCCTGGAAATTCAACGGCATGACCATAGGGTTCGAGTAGATCAGCAGCCTGGGCGCGGCTGTCGGCAGAAACAGCGAATAGTCGCCGCTGGTCGGGCTGACATTCACACGGGCCACTTCGACCGCTGGCACCGTTCCGACGGCCTGCAGCGCGCGCACCAATCCGGTCGCCGCGGCTCCGCTAGGCCCCACGTTGCCGAACACCGTGCCGGAGGGCGACGACGGCATCGTCACCGGACTCTGGCTCGGGTTCAGCGTCGTGGTCTGCCCCGCCGCGACCGGCACGGACGCGATGACGGAGGTCGTCATGTTCGTCCCGGTGAACACGACTTCATACGGCCCCTGCGCCGCATCCACGGGCGTCAGAACGAACTGCCCGCTCATGTCCGGCTGCGTCGCTTTCATGACAACGCCGTTTTTCTGCGCGCTGATCGTCACGCCGGTCAATCCGGTCTGCACGTATCCGGCGATCGCAGCCACGGTCATCGGAACCAGCGTGAAGTTCTGGTTCGGCAGGATCGAGCCGAACGTGACCGTGATCTCGCCACCGAGCTGCGTCTGGTAGTCGATGGCTGACGCCTCGAGCCTGTACTTGCCCGCATTGGCGGCCTGCGGCTGGAAATTGAGCGGCGTGACCATCGGATTCGAGTAGACCAGCAGGCGCGGTGCCGCGGTCGGCAGGAACAGCGAATAGTTGCCGGTAAGCGGATCGACGTTCACGTGCGCCACTTCGACTGCCGGAACCGTTCCGACCGTCTGCAGTGCGCGCACCAAGCCATTGTCCCTCGCGCCGGCCGGCCCGACGTTGCCGGTTACGGTGCCGGATGTCGACGTCGGCATCGTCACCGGATCCAGACTCGAGTTCAGCGTGGTCGTCTTCTCTGCCAGGACCGGCACGCCGGCGATCACGGATGTAGTCAGGTTCTCGCCCGTAAACACGACGTCATACGGTCCCTTCATCGGATCCAGCGGAGCCAGGACAAACTGGCCGCTCGCATTTGGCTGCGTCGCCTTGAGCACCACGCCGTTTTTCTGCGCACTAACCGTCACGCCCGTCAGCCCCGTCTGCACATAACCCGCGATTGCAGTCAGCGTCCTGGGGAAGACGCGGATGACCGGCTTCAGGTTGTACCTCCCACTGTTGCCCCGCTTGACGATCGACTTGCAGGCATCGAAGTCCAGCACCAGATCGGCCAGCGTATTCGGCTGCACCGTGAATCCGTGGATCAGCTTGAGACCGCTCTGTGTCGCGCTCGGCGTGTCGAGCGGGATTTCGGCTCCGTTGGTCGGCACGATCGCGTTGGCCGGCGTGCCTGAGCCATTGGAACGCAGCACGAGCCTCACCTGCGAGTACTGCCCTGCCGGCAGCGGCGTCTCGCCGAGTTCGGCGAGCACTCCGTTGGTCAGGTCCAGCAAGTCGATGCGACGGGCCGGATTGACGATGACCTCGCTCCAGCCGCCGTCGCCATCGTCGGCGCTCGAGGAGGCATGCACACGCACGCGATCCACCGTGATGAAGACGTGGTCGTAGCCACAGGCCGGAGCGTCGGTCAGCGCAACGCGCAACGTGCCCGTGCCACCGCTGCTCGGGGGAGTGCTTGGCGTGCCCGGAGTGCCGGGCGCTCCAGGGAGTCCGGGTGTTCCCGGAGTGCCGGGTGACCCCGGGGTCGGTGCGACTGCCCCCTCACTACTTCCGCCGCCTCCACCACAGGCCACCAGCAGGGTGACGGTCGTTGCTGCCCAAAGGATCCCGAGGACGGTCTTCCTGATTCTGTTCAGCATGGCATTTCCCGCAGTTGAGGCGTCCCGCGGAGGCAGAACGGATGGGAATTTTTCCCTTTTTCTGTCCGCTTGAGTTGCGCTTTGGCGCTAATCCGAAGGTCTGGTGACCTCGGTCAAGCAATCCGAGCCCTGAGACATGGATTGGCGCCGGCCGCAGTCCTGCCCGACGCATTCCGGGGACGGAAACAGCCGAACGCAATTCGAGCCAACCTGTCTACGATGCGCCGTTTGACCATTCGAGGATCGTCACCCATGCATGTGCGTCACGTCGACTTCCGCCGACTTCCCATGGCGCTTGTGGCTCTTGCCGCGTTCGCGGGCGCCAGTCTCGCCACCCCCGTCGGTGTCACGGTGCCGGCGCCACTGCCGGCGCAGCCGGTGGTCGACACCCATTGGGGCGTGGCCGTGCCGGACCCCTATCGCTTCCTCGAGGACACGAAAGACCCCAGGGTCCAGTCCTGGCTGAAAGCGCAGGCAAATGCGACGGAGGCCATCCTCACGTCGATACCCGGGCGCGCGGGTCTGCTCACGCGCATGAAGGAAATCGAAGCCGCTGCCGCCGGGCTCGCGACCGACGTCGTGCGCACCGAGGGGAATCGCTTCTTCTTCGAGCGCCGCAATCCCACCGACGGTCAGTTCAAGCTGGTCTGGCGCGATGGGATCGACGGAGCCGACACCGTGATCGTCGATCCGGAAGCCCTGTCGACGGCCGCCGGTCGTCCCCACGCCATCATGGATTTCGCGCCATCGCGCGACGGCCGCTTCCTCGCGTATGCAATCCAGGTCGGCGGCGGCGAGATCGGCACCCTGCATGTCATCGATGTCGCCAGCGGGAAGCCGGTCATCGAACCGATCGACCGCATCCGTTACGCGAGCACCGCGTGGCTCGAGGACGGCAGCGGGTTCTTCTATTCGCGCCTGGTCGAGGGCTACGAGAAGCTGCCGCAGAGCGAGCGCTTCCGGGACCGCACGCGTCACTTCCACACCATCGCCGGCAACGTCGATCGTCCGATGCTCAGCCCGAGTCGCAATCCAGAACTCAAGCTGCCGTCGTACGCCTCGGCCTACGTCTTCCAGATTCCCGGCACGCAGACGGCCGCCGCCTTAGTTTCTCTCGGCGTAGAGCGCAACCGGATGCTGTTCCTGGCTGACCTGGCAAGCGCGATTCGCGGCGACGCCCAGTGGCGCAAGGTGGTCGACCTGGTCGACGAAATCAGCACCGTCGCCTATACAGGCGGCTGGCTGTACCTGCGCAGTTCGAAGAGCGCTCCGCGCTACCAGGTGCTGCGCATGCCTCTCGACCGGCCGGATATCGCCAAGGCCGAGACTGTGATCGCACCCAGCTCGTCGGTCGTCGTCAACCTGGTCGGCGCCCGCGATGGTTTGTACGTGACACAGCGCGACGGTGCGACGCTGTCGCTGGCACGCCTTGCACCCGCCGCTCCCGGCATGCCACTGCGCCGTGAGTCGATAGCGTTGCCGTTCGCCGGCAACGTCGGAATCGACTCGGCCAGTTCGCGTCTGGACGGCGTGGTGGTCCAGCTGGGCGGCTGGACGCACGCCACCAAGCCGTGGCTCTTCGACGGCGCAAAGCTCGTGCAACTGCCCTTCGTCAAGCCCGGGGCGTTTGATGCACCCACCGACATCGAGGCACGCGAAGTCCGTGTCAAGAGCCATGATGGTGTCGAGGTCCCGATGTCCATCGTGCTGCGCAAGGACACCAAGCTCGACGGCCGCAATCCGACGATCGTCTACGGCTACGGTGCCTATGGCATCACCGAAAATCCGTTCTTCAATCCGCGCGTGCTGGCGTGGATCGAGCGCGGCGGCATTTACGCTTTCGTGCACGTCCGCGGCGGTGGCGTCTACGGCGACGAATGGCACCAGGCCGGACGCAAGACGACCAAGCCCAACACCTGGCGCGATGTGATCGCGGCGACCGAGTGGCTGATCGCGCAGCGCTACACAGCTTCCGATCGCGTTGGCATCTACGGCGGCAGCGCCGGCGGCATCCTGGTTGGGCGCGCGATCACCGAGCGGCCGGATCTCTTTGCGGCGGCCGTGCCGTCAGTCGGCACGATGGACATGGTGCGCGCGCAGAACAGCGCCAATGGCGCCGCCAATATCCCGGAGTTCGGCACAGTGGCCAAGGAAGACGAGTTTCGGGCCTTGCTGGCGATGAGCAGCTATCACCAGCTAAAGGACGGCACGAAGTATCCGCCGGTGATGCTGATCCACGGCGTCAACGATATTCGCGTCGACGTCTGGCAGTCGGCGAAGTTTGCTTCGCGGCTCGCGACCGCCAATGCCAGCGGCAGGCCGGTGCTGCTGCGGCTCGACTACGAGTCAGGTCACGGGCAGGGCAGCACGCGTGCGCAATTACAGGAGCGCTCGGCCGATCTGTACAGCTTCATGCTGTGGCAGTTCGGCGTGCCCGAGTTCCAGCCGAAAGCCAATCCCTGAACAGCACCGGTTGATCGGCGTTGTTGTTTCGCCCCGCCGCCATCACCTGGGCGGGCATCTCCACGCAGCGATCGGTGTCAGGAGGAGCAGGTCGCGCGCAGGCGCCGCAACGCTTCGTTGGACGCCGGCAGTCGGGACCGATCCTCGTCGGGAAAGTAGCGCTCGCCGGGAGGAATCTCGTTGCTGCCGGGCGGCGGAAAGCCGCGCACTGCGACGACGCCCGGCACGAGTTCGGCGGGATCGATGCGGCCCTTGTCGATGTCGCGCTGACAGACCAGCAGCACGCCGTTGCCGGCGATGACCCGATCGCGCAATGCCGCGAGCGGGGCTGTGGCCGACTTCTTCAGCGCACTCGTTTGCGGTGGCACCGCCAGCACGAAGAAGCGTCGTCCTCCGGGATTCTGCGCGAGCCCTCGTTCGGCCGCCTGCTGGAACTTGAAGCCGGCATCGCCAGCGATATACAGCCCGCCTTCGCTCTGCGCCATGGCCGACGACAGCGGCATGAGTCCAGCCAGCAGGGCCAGCACGGCCAGCCGCCTTGCGCGACACCTGCGTCGAGTAGTGATGATCATGCTCCCTCTCCTGCAATCCAGTCGATCCGGCAGAGGACTCCCCGCGCGCCATTCCGAATTGGCCCAGGGATCCCGTCGCGCTATTGTCGCGCGGCGTCCTTGAACCTCGGATCCAGCAGGATATCGGCCTCCGGGTTGCGCTGCACGGGGCGTGCGCCCTGCGCCAGCAGATCCTTGTAGCGCTTTCTTTCCGCATCGAAGCGTTCATTGATACGCGCGACTTCCCCGCGCGCCTCGGCCATGATCCGCTCTTCTGCTGTGACGGCCTGCGCGTTGAGGGCATAGGCGCGCTTGAGGCTGTCGGGCTGCTCGCGCTTCTTGTAGAACTCGGCCTCGTCGTCGAGCCGCTTGCGGTCCTTCGCGAGGCTATCCGTGCGCTCCTGCGAGCGCTTGATGGCCTGCTCCGCGCTTTCGAGCGACTTCTTGCGCGCCGCTTCGATCTCGGCATCGTTGGCGTAGGCCTCGAGCAGTGCCCGGTCGCGGCGGCGCTGTGCCATCAACTTCTCTTCTTCCTCGAGTTTCTTCTTGGCCTCGAGCGCGCGTGCACGCTGTTCCTCGACCGTCAACGGGCGCGGAATCACGCGCCGCACCGAACCGTCGCGATTCAGTTCGCGCATGTCGCTGTTGGCGCACTCGGCTGGCGGGCGATCGGCTGAGTACGTCTTGCCGTTGGCCACGCAGGTGAACATCGTGGTGGGTGTCTGGGCGGACGCGGAAACACAGACGAGTGCAACACACACCGTCGCAGCGCGAACGAGTGTCAATGTCCAGAGGCCGTCACGCACCGTAGCGCTCCCGATAGCGCTCCACGGCCGGCCGGTAGGCGCGCACCTGCTGTGCATGCGCCGACTCCGCCGCCAGGAACTGCATCACGTCATCCAGCGTGGCAATTGCCAGGACCGGGACCTCATAGGCCGCCTCGACCTCCTGCACGGCAGATCGCGGCGACAAGGCGTCGTCGGGGCCCGCGCGCTCCATCCGGTCGAGCGCAATCAGCACCGCGGCCGGCGTCGCGCCCGCATCGCGGATCAGATCGACCGATTCGCGCACGGACGTCCCTGCGGTGATGACGTCATCGACGATCACGACGCGCCCCGCGAGTGGAGCTCCGACGATCACGCCACCCTCGCCATGATCCTTGGCTTCCTTCCGGTTGTAGGCGAAGGGAACATCGGTGCCCAGGTCCGCCAGCGCCATGGCCGTGCCCGCCGCCAGCGTGATGCCCTTGTAGGCCGGACCAAACAGCATGTCGAACTGCACTCGTCCCTCCGCGCATGCTGCCAGCAGCGTCTGTGCGTAGAAACGCGCGAGCCGCGCCAGCAGTGCACCGCGGTTGAACAGCCCCGCATTGAAGAAATACGGCGACAACCGTCCCGCCTTGGTCTTGAACTCGCCAAAGCGCAGGACACCTGCCTGCAATGCAAATTCGATGAATTGCTGGCGCAGCAACACGATGGTCTTGAGGGGCCCCGCCGCCCGAAGGTATCTATCCATCTCAATTGTGCCGCAGCGCCGCAGCAAAAAGCATGGAAAATGCCGTCGAAATCCGCACTGCGAAGGCGATTGGACCCTGTGTTGCGCATCGTCACGCTGAATGTCAACGGTATCCGCTCGGCGGCCTCCAAGGGACTGTTTCGCTGGCTGCGCAGGACCGAGCCCGACCTCGTCTGCCTGCAGGAGGTCAAGGCCGACGAGGTCGATATCCCGGAAGAGCTCCGATTCCCGGGCGGACTCCATGGGTTCTTCCACTGCGCTCAGCGTCGCGGCTACTCGGGCGCGGCGATGTACTCCGCCAGGGAGCCGCGCGCGGTGCGGCTCGGCTTCGGATCGGCCGAGTTCGACGCCGAGGGCCGTTATGTCGAGGCCGAGTTCAAGGACTTCACGGCGATTTCGGTGTACTTCCCGTCGGGCTCCTCCGGACCGGAACGGCAGGCAGCGAAGTACCGCTTCCTCGCCGAATTCGCACCGCATCTCGAGACGCTGCGCGCCAGTGGCCGCGAGATCGTGTTCTGCGGCGACGTGAACATCGCACACCGGGAGATCGACCTGAAGAACTGGCGCAGCAATCGCAAGAACTCGGGCTTCCTGCCGGAGGAACGTGCGTGGCTGTCCGGCGTTTTCGAGGCCGGCTGGACCGATGTTTTCAGGCGGCTCGACGCGCGTCCGGATCAGTACACGTGGTGGAGCAACCGCGGCCAGGCCTGGGCCAAGAACGTCGGCTGGCGCATCGACTACCAGATCGCCACGCCTGGCTTCGCTGCGCGTGCGCGGCGGACCGAGATCTACACAGCGAAGCGGTTTTCCGATCACGCTCCGCTCGTCATCGACTACACCGGACGCCTCTGAAGCGAACGCGATGCTCAAAGCCGACTTCATCCGCAGCCGACTGCCGGAAAACATCGAGGGCCGCGCCCTCGCCTGGTACGTGATCGGCGTTGTCGTGCTGCTGGCCCTGCTGGGGTGGGCGCTGGCGCGACTGGCACCACCGCCGCCACCCAAGCGGGTGATCATGACGACCGGCGCAGAGGACGGCGCATATCACGGCTATGCGCTGCGGTATCGAGAGGCCTTGGCGCAGCACGGCGTCGACCTGGTGCTGCGTCCCTCATCGGGGGCGGCGCAGAACCTGGAGCGATTGCGATCCGGCGAAGGCAACGTCGAGGTCGGCCTGGTGCAGGGCGGACTGGTCCAGGAAGCGGATGACGATCGGCTGGTCTCGCTCGGCAGCCTGTTTTACGAACCAATCTGGCTCTTCTACCGCGGCAAGGCGACGATCGACCACATCTCCGCCTTGCGTGGTCAGCGTCTCGCGATAGGACGTGCCGGTTCGGGCACGCATGCGCTCGGCAGTTCGGTGGCGCGCGAAAACGGCCTGGCGGAGCCGCCTTCGACGCTGGTTGAGCTGGGCGGGCTCGCGGCTGCTGACGCCCTCATCGATGGCAAGGTCGACGCCGCACTGTACGTTTCGGCCATCGATGGCCCCGCGGTACAGAAGCTGTTGCGAGCACCGGGCGTGCGCATGATGGACATGCGGCGGGCGGACGCCTATGTCCGCCGCCTGCCGTACTTGCACAAGCTCGATCTACCCGAAGGTGCTGTCGATCTGAAAGCGGGCATTCCGCCGCAACCGATGACGATGATCGCACTGACCGCCAACATGATCGCGCGTGAAGACATCCATCCGGTTGCTGTCGAATTGCTGCTCGAAGCCGCCCGCGAGGTCCACGGCGGGCCATCACTGCTGCATGGAGCGCGCCAGTTCCCCGCACCAAAGGACATCGAACTGCCGCTGTCGACCGACGCGGATCGCTTCTACAAGGAGCGCCCGTCGCTGCTGCGGCGGATCCTGCCGTTCTGGGTCGCGGTGTGGGCCGAGCGGTTGCTGTTCGTCTTGCTGCCGCTGCTCGCCATCGCCATACCGGCATTTGCCTACCTGCCGAAGATCTACGACTGGCGCATACGCAGCAAACTCGACGGCTGGTATGCGGAAATGAACCGGATCGAGCGGACGGCACTCAGCCCGGACGCCGACCTGAATTCACAACTTGCGAAGATGAATGACATTGACCTGCGACTGAACCGGGTCAAGGTTCCGAAAAGCTACCTGTCACACTTGTACACGCTGCGCGAACACGCCGACTACGTGCGCAAGCTGCTGAATACGCGCGTTGCCAGCCCGCCGACCGCCTAGACCGGCTAGGCCGCCAGCGCAGCCGCGCCCAGGAGGGACAGCGCCACCCCGAGCCAGCGCAGCGCGTCGTAGTAGCGCGGGCGCGCGCCTTCGGGCCCCTGCGGCGCGACATCGGTCGCGACGTGGCGTGAAGCACGTCCCTCCCACGCGTGGGCAAAGAACACCATCAGGGCGCCACACCAGACCAGCGCTCCGGTGTAGCGGCCCAACGCGATCGACATGACCAGCAGAGAAGCAAAGATCAGGATGCCGGCGTTTTCGAGGACGCGACGCACGGCTTCGCCCGGTTCGCGCGCGCGGCTGCTCATAGGCAACCTCGGTGCCAGGAACGTCGGAATTCCACGCACCGAATGCTGCCGGAAACCGACACTCCCCGCGGACTGTCGGCCGACCGTCCCGGGTCCGCGCACTGTGGCCAATGGCAGTTCCTTCGACTCATGCGAGTCGTCCAGCCACGTCGATCAGGCGCTGCACCACTTTGGTCATTTGTTTGTTCTGGCGGGCGTCGGCAAGGCGACCGTCAGTATCGAACGCCAGATGCGCTAGCGGCAAGGCGAATTGCTCGGTGATGACCGGCATGTTCAGCGTCTGCAGGATCCGGCGCGGGTGGACCCGTGCGCGCAGGTCGATCGGCATCTCTTCGGCACCGGCCGACTGCGCCGCCGCGACTGCAACGCCTGCCAGCTTCTTGTCGAGCGACCCGCCGCGGGCGCTGCCGGGAACCACCAGTTGTCGACCTGATGTGCTCACGTCGAACTGTCCTGCTTCCATGAAGGGATTCGGTAGCGCATCGTAGCCGTACGACATGCCGCGACGGTGCGGCGATCGTCGGCACCCACGTCCGTACCGGATCGCACCACTACACTGCGACCATCGATGCAGGACTCTTCCGCTTCTTCGCACACCGCCGGCTCGGATCGTGAACCGGCGGCCTCGTCGCGCCGCCCCTGGCGCGAGGTCCTGCGGGTCTACGCGGAGCCCGCGGCGCTGCGCATGTTCTTTCTCGGCTTTGCGGCCGGCCTGCCGCTGCTGCTGGTGCTGGGCACGTTGTCATTCCGCCTGCGAGAGGCAGGCATCGATCGCGCAACGATCGGCTATCTCTCGTGGGTCGGTCTCGCGTACGGCTTCAAGTGGGCCTGGGCACCGCTGGTGGATCGCCTGCCGTTGCCGGGACTGACGCGCTTACTGGGTCGGCGTCGCGCGTGGTTGCTGCTGTCGCAGGCGGTCATCGTCGGCGGCCTGGTGGCGATGGCGCTGAGTGACCCACAGGCCGGGTTGCGTGCGCTGACTCTCGCAGCCCTCGTGGTCGCCTTCGCCTCGGCCACGCAGGATATCGCCCTCGATGCCTACCGCATCGAATCGGCCGGGGTCGAGAAGCAGGGTGCGCTGGCCGCGATGTACCAGACCGGCTACCGGCTCGCGATGATCTGGGCGGGCGCCGGCGTGCTGTGGATCGCGGCACGCGCGTCAGGCAGCGACAGCGGCTATCACGCGGTGGCCTGGACCACGGCGTACCTGGCGATGGCGGCGACGATGGCGGTCGGCATCATTGCCGTGTTGCTGTCGCCGGAGCCTGCGCCGAACGCTGCGAGCGCTCTGATCGCCGAAGAACGTGCGCTCGCGCTGCGACTCGCCGGCGGCGCGCAAAGCATGCCATGGGCGCGACTCATGGCGTGGCTGCAATCGGCTGTCGTCGGCCCCTTCGCGGATTTCATCCGCCGCTATCGCTGGCAGGCGCTGCTGCTGCTCGCACTGATTGCCACCTACCGTATTTCCGACGTGGTGATGGGCATCATGGCAAATCCGTTTTACGTCGACATGGGCTACACGAAAGACGAAGTGGCGGCTGTGTCCAAGGCCTACGGGGTCGTGATGACGCTCGCCGGCGCCTTCCTCGGCGGCGCGCTGGCGCTGCGCTTCGGCGTCATGCGCATCCTGATGCTCGGCGCGGTGCTGTCGGCAGCATCGAACCTGCTCTTCGCCTGGCTGGCCACGCGCGGGCACGATCTCACCGGCCTGATTTTCGTGATCTCCGCCGATAACCTGTCGGCCGGGATCGCGTCGGCTGCGTTCATTGCGTACCTGTCCGGGCTGACCAACGTCGCCTATTCGGCCACGCAGTACGCACTGTTCTCGTCCGTGATGCTGCTGCTGCCGAAGTTCATCGCCGGATTTTCCGGCGCGTTCGTCGATGCCCACGGCTACACGGCCTTCTTCCTGTCGACTGCCGCGCTCGGTGTGCCGGTGCTACTGCTGGTGGGGTTGGCGGGCCGCGTGGTGGCGCGGCCGCCCTCCGGGAATCAGGCTTCGCCGTCCCAGTAATCGAGGTCGGTGTCGGCGCGGTGCATGCGCCCGCCGTCGAGCAGCGGCCCCTTAATGCGAGAGTAGGCGACGTACTTGGCGGAGTCCGGGTATTCGCAGACCTCGGGCAGCTCCTGCGTGCTGATCGACAGGTACTTCAGCGGTGCATCGGACGTGTTGATGATCTGGTGCGGATACTCGGGGCCGGGCGGAATGTCGATCACGTCGCCGGCGCGGATCGGGATCATCTCTCCTGCCACGCGCAGCGTGCCCGCGCCTTCGAGAATCACGAACATCTCTTCCTGCGCATAGTGAAAGTGATACGGACATGAGCGCTTGCCGGGCGGCACGATGTCGAAACCGGCGCCGAGCTTCTTCGCCACCGTGCCCTCGCGCGGACCCGCCACGCCACCACTGCGCACGCCGTCATAGAGCGGCACGCGCGTCGACGTCTCGAGCGTGATCTCGTTGAAGTTGCGGATCAGCTGGTCTCGCATCGAATCAGCCATGTCGGTTCCTCCGGTCAGGGCGCTCAGCGCGCCTCGAAGCGATAGATCGCAACGGTCGCCCGCAGTGCCGGCGCAAGGTTCACCGGTCGGCCGTCGGCCAGCACCGTGCGTCCCGTGATCACGAGTCCCACCTTGGCCGCCAGGATTTCGAAGTCCTTCAGCGTGCACAGGTGAATGTTCGGCGTGTCGTACCACTGATATGGAATCGTGCGTGACACCGGCATGCGACCGGCCAGCAGCGAAACAATGTGGCGCCAGTGTCCGAAGTTCGGAAAGCTGACGATGCCCTGTCGTGCGACGCGCGCCATCTCGCGCAGGATGCCCTCTGCGTTGTGCATCGCCTGCAGGGTCTGCGACAGCACGACGGTGTCGAACATGTTGTCGCCAAACATGCGCAGGCCGGCGTCGAGGTTCTGCTGCACCACGTTGATGGCCTGCTTGACGCAGCGCGCCACGTGGTCATCGTCGATCTCCACTCCATAGCCGCGGCATGACCGCGCATCGCGCAGGTGCGCGAGCAGCGAGCCGTCGCCGCAGCCGAGATCGAGCACGCGGCTGCCGGGTGCGACCCACTCGGCGATCTGCGCCAGGTCGACGCGCAGCGTCATGTTGCCCCCTCGCCCTCCGGCCGGTCCCCCGGGGGACGCGAGCGCCTTCGGAGCGGCCGTGCGGCGCTCATCGCGCGATCTCCGTGGCGATGTTGTCGAAGTAGGCCCGAACGACGCGGTGATATCGGGGATCCTCCAGCAGGAACGCGTCGTGACCGTGTGGCGCATCGATTTCGGCGTAGGCGACGTCGCGTTCCTTGTCGACCAGCGCCTCGACGATTTCGCGCGATCGCTCCGGCGGGAAGCGCCAGTCGGTCGTGAAGCTCACGACGAGGAAGCGCGCGCTCGCGGGGGCGAGCGCCTGCGCCAGGTTGCCGCCGGTGTGCCGGGCCGGGTCAAAGTAGTCCAGCGCGCGCGTGATCAGCAGGTAAGTGTTCGCATCGAAGTATTCCGAGAACTTGTCGCCCTGGTAGCGCAGGTAGCTCTCGACCTCGAATTCGACGTCGTAATGGAACTGGTAGTCGTCGGTCTGCATCGACCGGCCGAACTTCTCGGTCATGTCGGCGCCGGACAGATAGGTGATGTGGCCGATCATGCGTGCAACGCGCAGCCCGCTCCTGGGCACCACCCCGTGCGCGTAGTAGTTGCCGCCGTGAAAGTCCGGGTCGGAGCGGATCGCTGTACGCGCCACTTCGTTGAAGGCGATGTTCTGCGCCGAGAGCTTGGGCGCCGCGGCGATCGAGATGCAGTGCCGGATACGCTGCGGATACTGGATCGCCCATGACAGCGCCTGCATGCCACCGAGCGACCCGCCCATCACCGCGGCCCAGCGCTCGATGCCAAGCACGTCTGCTACGCGCGCCTGCGCATGCACCCAGTCCTCGACCGTCACGACCGGAAAGCGCGCTCCATAGGGCGTGCCGGTCGACGGATCGGTCGACATCGGACCGGTTGATCCGAAGCACGAACCGAGGTTGTTGACGCCGACGACGAAGAACCGCTCCGTGTCCACGGGCTTGCCGGGACCCACCATATTGTCCCACCACCCCACGCTGCCGGGGTCCTCGCCATGGGTGCCGGCCACGTGATGCGAAGCATTCAGTGCATGGCAGACCAGCACGGCATTGCTCCGGTCCGCGTTCAGGCGACCGTAGGTCTCGATCATCAGCTCGTAGCAGGCGATCGAGGCACCACTGGTCAGCGCGAGCGGTGCATCGAAGCGCAGGACCTGTGGAGTGACGACACCGACCGAGCGAGGCTTTCCGTTCAACGGCAGTTCCGGACAATCAGGAGACAAAATAATCAGGAAAACAAAACCCGAGGGGCGCGACGCCGGCTCGGGTGCGGGGCAGCAGGGCTGCTTGACCTCTTTAGCGGATTTCGGAGGGGCATTTTCCTCACGCGCCCGCAAGCGAGTCGGCAAATCGGCGCAGAGCACGAAGGCTAGTGACTGTGTCGGGGCGTGTCAAACGTCAGGCGGCCCGCTTCCGCTCGAGCGTAAACTCCAGTCACGGATCGTTGGCCGGCCCCAGTGGGTCGGTGCAGAAATTGAGTCCGGCAAGGGAAAGGAAACCCAAATGAAATTACTGAAATGGCTGGCCACGAGCGTGGCATTGGTGGCATTCGGTCTGTCGTCCGCGACAGCGGCGGACAAAGCGAAGCAGGACGAAGTGCTGAAGGCGGCCCAGGCTACGTTAGCCGACTTCTACAAGGCGGATCCGAAACTCAAGGGCCAGGTCGAGACAGCTCCCGGCTATGCCACGTTCACCACATTTGGCATCAGCTTCCTGGTGGGCGGCGCCGGTGGCAAGGGCGTGGTACACGACAAGGCGACCAAGAAGAACACGTTCATGGAACTGGCACAGGCCAGCGCCGGTCTGCAGATCGGAGCCTCGGATATGCGCTACCTGTTCATCTTCGACACCCCGGCCAGCATGCAGCAGTTCATCGACAAAGGCTGGGATGCCTCCGCCTCCGCGTCCGCCGGTGCCGGCGCCGATGGAAAGGGATCGACGAGCGCTAGCACCGGTACCTTCACCGGCGGCAAGTTCTATCAGCTGACCAAGAACGGATTGCAGGCGGGCGTGGCCGCAGGCGGCACCAAGGTCTGGAAGGACAAGGATCTGAACTAGTCTGCCCGCGTTTCACGGCGCATGTGAAAAGGCCCGGTGAACCCGGGCCTTTTTCTTTGGCATTCGGACTACTGCACGACGTGCGCCACGGTCCGGACTTCCCGTTGCAGGAGATGGCGGATTTTCACCGGGTCCGACATGCGCAGCACCCGACCGGCAAATCGTCCGGACTCCTTGAATGCCAGTTCGAACAGCCGCTCCTTGACCGGCGGGATCTGTGACGGATGCATCGAGAACTGCCGCAGCCCCATGCCGAGCAGCAGTTCGGTCATCTCGAGTTCCCCGGCCATTTCGCCGCAGACTGATACGGGGACGCGGGACTTGGTCCCGGTGCGGATCGTCTGCGCAATCAGTCGCAATACGGCCGGGTGCATCTGGTCATACAGATGGGCCACCGTGCTGTCGGTGCGGTCGATCGCCAGCGTGTACTGAATGAGGTCGTTGGTGCCGATGGAAAGGAACTTGAGCCGCTGCACGAACTCGGGCAGTGACAGTGCCGCCGCCGGCACCTCGACCATGCCGCCGAGCTGGATGCGCGCGTCGTACTTGAGCTTGCGCTCCTTGAGCTGCTCCTTCGCACGCGCCACGAAGGCAGCAGCCTGCTCGATCTCGTGTACATGAGCGAGCATCGGTATCAGGATGCGCACCGTGCCGACTTCGGAAGCACGCAGGATCGCCCGCAACTGCGTCTGGAAGAGTTCAGGGTAGGCCAGGCAGTAGCGGATTGCGCGCAGTCCGAGCGCCGGGTTCGACTCCGGTCGCGGCGCGCCGCGGCCCATGCCCAGGCTCTCGCGCGCCGCCTCGGTGAGAACCTTGTCGGCGCCGATATCGAGCGTGCGGATGACCACCGGCTTGCCCTTCATTGCGCGCGCGACCTTCGCATAGGCTTCGAACTGCTCGTCCTCGCTCGGCAGCTCGTCACGGTCCATGAACAGGAACTCGGAACGGAACAGACCGATGCCGTCGGCGCCGGCCTCGAGCGCATCGCGCGCGTCCTCGGGCAGCTCGATGTTGGCCAGCAGGTCGATCGCAATGCCGTCGCTTGTGCGCGCCAGTTTGCCCCTGAGCTTGCGCAGCTGTGTCCGGTGTTCAGCATCGGCGCGCGAGCGCCGGCGAAACTCGTGCAACTCTTCATCCGACGGATTGACAACAACGAGATCGGCATCCGCGTCGATGACGACGACATCGCCCTCGACGATGCGCTCGCGCGCACGATCGGCACCGACGACGGCCGGCAGCCCCAGGCTGCGCGCGAGAATCGCCGTATGCGAGGTCGGCCCACCGAGCTCGGTCACGAAGCCCGCCAGGTCGAGGTCCGCGCGATCCTTCAGGTGCAGCACATCGGCCGGTGCCAGGTCG
Source organism: uncultured beta proteobacterium (assembly GCA_963724365.1). Lineage (GTDB taxonomy): Bacteria > Pseudomonadota > Gammaproteobacteria > Burkholderiales > Burkholderiaceae_F > JALORV01. Next base: position 177,260 of record CAVRUR010000011.1, read on the forward strand.
CGCGCGACCAGCACCAGCCGTTCGCCCGGAGCAATCTTCTTCGGCAAGGTCACGCGCGTCGGCGTGCCCTCTGCGAGCGAATTCAGCACACGCTCGACCACCTGTCGCACGTCGGTCGAGCGTTCGCGTAGATATTCGTCGTCGATCGCCTCGAACTGCTTGCACACTTCCTCGAGCTGTATCGTCAGCGCCCATTCGGCGTTGATCAGCCGCGTACGGATCAGATCGCGCGGCGCCTCCGACAGCAACGCGTCGTCGAGTATCAGTCGGTGCAGGTCGAGGAATGCGCGAACTTCAGTAGGTGCATCCGGGGAGATCCCGCCCTTGAGGCCATCGAGTTCATCGCGGACTACGGCAAAAGCCCTGGTCATGCGCGCGATCTCGTGCACGACGTCGCGCCGCTCGATCGTGACCTGGCGCACGTCGAGCTCGGACGGTGCCAGCAGGTGCGCGCGCCCGACAGCGATGCCGCGCGTCACCCCGCTGCCGGTCAGTGTGTCGCGTCGGGGTTCCGTGCCTGCCTGCATCTGCCTGCCTGTTCCGCCTCGATCAATCCAGCTCGCCAAAGCCGGAGGCGATCAACTCGCCGATAGCCTCGACCGCCTGCGCCTCATCCGGCCCGTCGGCCTCGACCGTGAGCACGCTGCCTTGCCCGGCAGCCAGCATCATCACGCCCATGATTGACTTGGCATTCACCCGTCGCTCGCTCTTGGAGATCCAGACTTCGGCAAAGTAGCGACTGGCCACCTGGGTGATTTGCGCCGAGGGACGCGCATGCAGACCGAGCTTATTGCTGATTTTGAAGTCTCTGGTGATCATTGCCCTGCGGGTTGTACCCCTGGTTCTGTACCGGCGTCGTCGCGACCTGCATCATCCCCTGTTGACCTCCCACGAGCGCCTTCTCGGCAACCTCGGCAAGCGAGCCGCCGCGGTAGCAGACCGCGCGCAGCAGCATCGGCAGGTTGACGCCAGCGAGCACGGTGACGCGTCCCGGATCGTTCAGGCCCGCCGCCAGATTGCCAGGCGTGGCACCGAACGCATCGGTCAGCACTAGTACACCGGAACCGGTATTCACCTCGGTAACCAGTTGCGCCGCACGCGCCGCAAGGGCATCGATCGCGGCACCGGGCTCGACATCGAGCGCGCGGAGGTTGGCCTTCGCCATGTCAGGCTCGCAGGTGTAGACATGTTCAACGCAGTGCTCCAGCGCACTGGCGAGCGGGGCATGGGCAATGATGACGATGCCGGTCATAAAGATTCGCGCTCGGTGTACGCGACGCTGCGCGTCGCACGTGCACCTCGCGCGCCTGAAGTGGCGCGCGCCCTTCGGGCGGCCGGGCGTGCGCGCGCATAACAAAAACAGGTATTCATTATGGCGATCCCCTCTCCAGCGCATCGATGAACAGGGCCGCGACATCGCAGCCTGTCTGCTGTGCGATTTCGACAAAGCAGGTCGGGCTGGTGACGTTGATCTCGGTGAGGAAATCGCCGATGACGTCCAGCCCGAGCAGACGCAGGCCGCGCGGCAGGAGCGCCTGGCCGACGACCCGGGCGATCTCGCGGTCGCGTGCGCTGAGTGGTTGCGCGCGTCCGATGCCGCCCGCAGCCAGGTTGCCGCGCGTTTCTCCCGCTTTCGGGATGCGCGCCAGGCAGTAGGGCACCGGCTCGCCGTCGATGACCAACACGCGCTTGTCACCGTCGCGGATCGCAGGAATGAACTTTTGCGCCATCGCCGTGCGTGCGCCGCGTGCGGTGACCGTCTCGAGGATCGAACCCGCATTCGGGTCGCCCGGCTGCAGCCGGAACACGCCGGTGCCGCCCATGCCATCCAGCGGCTTGACGATGATGTCGCCATGATCGGCCCAGAACACCCGGATGCGCTCGGCTTCCCGGGTCACCAGGGTCGGCACGGTGAACTGCGGGAACTCGAGCACGGCGAGCTTCTCGTTGTGATCGCGCAGTGCCTGCGCCTCGTTGACGACGCGCGCGCTCCGAGCGCCGCCGCGCGTGAAAGCAGCAGCGTGGCGTTGAGGAATTCGACATCGAACGGCGGGTCCTTGCGCATCAGCACCGCATCGAACGACGCAAGATCGCGCTCTTCGGCACCCTGCGCACCCTGCTCCTCGTACCAGGCGTGATCGTCATTCGTGAGGTGCAGTCGATGGACGCGCGCCGTCACTGCCGACTCCGTTGCAGCGAGTTCGTCCGGCGTGCACGCATACACCGCGTGGCCGCGGCTCCCTGCCTCGCGCATCATCGCGACGCTCGAGTCCTTGTAGGCCTTGAGCTGGTCGAGCGGGTCGACGATGAACAGCAGCGCGAGCGCCATGCGATCCGATCCGGGGCGATCAGCCTGCGACTGCCGCCGCGACCGGCGCTGACGCCTGTTCGACGCGGTGCGCGGTGCGTTCGAGTTCGACCGAGGCGGCAAGCAGCGCCAGCCGCGCAACCACCCCGTAGGCATAGAAGCGATTGGATGCGCTTTCCCCGGCCGCGCTGCTGCAGTCGGGCAGGTTGCAACTGCCGGCAAACGCGAGCGGCACGAAGTGCATGCCGGGTGCGTTCAGGTTCTCGTCGCGCCCGCGCTCCGTGTGCACGCGGTAAAAGCCGCCAACGACATAGCGATCGATCATGTAGACCACCGGCTCGGCCACCGCGTTGTCGACCCGTTCGTTGGTCGGCACGCCCTCCTGGATGATGACCTCGGTGACCTCGAGTCCCTCCTTCACCACCGACATCTTGTTGCGCTGCTTGCGGTTCAGTCCCCGCACCTCGGAAGCGTCCTTGACCGTCATCACGCCCATGCCATAGGTGCCGGCGTCGGCCTTGACCACGACGTACGGCGTGTCGTCGATGCCGTGCTCGCGATACTTCTCGCGCATCTTGCCGAGCACGAAGTCGATATTGCTGGCCAGGCACTCCTCGCCGGCGCGTTCGTGGAAGTTGACCTCGCCACAGCGCCCGAAGGCCGGGTTGATCAGCCACGGGTCGATGTCGATCAGTTGCGCGAACTCGGCCGCGACCACGTCATAGGCGGCGAAGTGATTCGACTTGCGCCGGATCGCCCAGCCGGCCTGCAGTGGCGGCACCAGGACCTGATCCTCGAGACCTCGCAGGATCGGCGGAATGCCGGCCGACAGATCGTTGTTGAGGACGACCGCACAGGGCGTGAAGCCCGCGACGCCGATCTTGTCGCCATGGCGCACCAGCGGCTCGACAAGCAGCACATCACCGCTCGGCAGTTCGATGCGGCTGGGCTCCTTGACCTCGTCGGAGAGCGTGCCGATGCGCACCTCCAAACCGGTCTGCCGCAGAATGCGCTGCAGGCGCGCAACGTTGGCGAGGTAGAACAGATTGCGCGTGTGACGCTCCGGCACCAGCACGAGGTGGCGCGCATCCGGACACAGGTGCTCGATTGCCGATTGGGCGGCCTGCACCGCGCACGGGAGCATTTCTTCCGAAAGGTTGTTGAAGCCGCCCGGGAACAGGTTCATGTCGACCGGCGCCAGCTTATAGCCGGCATTGCGCAGGTCGACCGAGCCGTAGAAAGGCGGCGTGTGGTCCTGCCACTGCAGACGGAACCAGCGCTCGATCGCCGGCATCTCGTCGACGATCTTCTGCTCGAGCGCCAGAAGGGGGCCCGTGTTGGCCGTGGCCAGCCGGGGAATTGCAGGGTTCGACACGACGGGCTCGCTTCTGCGCGGGCCATCCAGAGTCGATCGACCGCGCCAGGTCGTTGGGATCGGCAGTTTAGCGCCGGCCCACCGAGTTGATCTCCGAGTCGCGTTCCGGGTTATCCGCCATGCCAGGAGTCGAGATCAGTAAAAAAGGCGGGCACCCTGGGGTGCCCGTGAAAGATCGCCACGAGTGGGCTGCGGGACAGCCCGGCGAGCTAGGGAGACACAACCTGCACTTGCCGTCGCACCACGTCCGGTTTGGCACCACGGCGGCCCGGGAGTCGCCTCCCGGGCCTGTTCGTTGATTACATCTTGTAGGCGGATTCGCCGTGATACGTCGTATCGAGGCCTTCGCGCTCCTCTTCCGGCGTCACACGCAGTCCGGTGATCATCTTGACGACATACAGCGCCACCAGCGAGACCACGGCCGAAAGTATGACTGCGGTCAGCACCGCCTGGAACTGGATCCAGAGCTGCGCGCCGATGCCCGGGAAGTCGGACGGATCACCGCACTTGTTGGTGATGTAGTTGCAGATTCCGGCACCGCCAAGTGACGGCGCAGCGAACACGCCGGTCAGCAACGCACCGACGATGCCGCCGACGCCGTGCACGCCGAACACGTCGAGTGCATCGTCCGCACCGAGCATCTTCTTCAGTCCGGTCACGCCCCAGAAGCAGAGCAGGCCGGCCGCGATACCGATGACCAGTGCGCCGATCACTCCGACGAAGCCGCAGGCGGGCGTGATCGCCACCAGGCCGGCCACGGCACCCGACGCCGCACCCAGCATCGACGGCTTGCCCTTCACCATCCACTCCGCGAACATCCACGCGAGCACTGCGACGGCCGTGGCCAGCAGCGTGTTGAGGAACGCGAAGGCCGCGACGCCATTGGCTTCGAGGTTGGAGCCGGCATTGAAGCCGAACCAGCCCACCCACAGCAGTGCGGCGCCGACCATCGTCAGCGTCAGGCTGTGCGGCGCCATCGACTCCTTGCCGTAGCCGATGCGCTTGCCGAGCACGTAGGCCGCCATCAGGCCGGCGACACCGGCGTTGATGTGCACCACCGTGCCACCGGCGAAGTCGAGCGCACCCTTGGCCCACAACCAGCCGGCATTCGCCGTTACGGCGTCGAGCGTGGCCTGGTCCTTGATCGCGTCCGGGCCGTCCCAGTACCACACCATGTGCGCCATCGGCAGGTAGCTGAACGTGAACCAGATCACGGTGAACAGCAGCACCGCCGAAAACTTCATCCGCTCCGCATACGAGCCGACGATCAGCGCGCAGGTGATTGCCGCGAACGTGCACTGGAACGCCACGAACAGCAGTTCGGGGATGTAGACCCCCTTGCTGAAGGTCGCCGCGGCCGACTCGGCGTTCACGCCGCTCAGGAAGAGCTTCGAGAAGTTGCCGTAGAACGCGCCGGCCCCGCCGAAGGCGAGCGTGTAGCCATAGATGACCCACAGCACCGAGATCAGCGAGAAGATCACGAAGACCTGCATCAGCACACTGAGCATGTTCTTCGAGCGCACCAGGCCGCCATAGAACAGCGCCAGCCCGGGAATGGTCATCAGGATGACCATGATCGTGGCTGCGTACATGAACGACGTGTCGGCCTTCTCGATCTTCGGTGCCGCTGCTGCTTCTTCCTTCTTTTCCTCGACCTTGACGGTCTCGGTGACCTTGACCGTTTCCGTCACGGTCGTGGACTTTTCCTCCATTTTGGCAGCGGGCGCCGCGGCCGGTGCGGCAGCCGGCGCGGCTTCAGCAGCCTTGCCTTCCATCTTCGGCGCCGCCCCATCGCCGTGCGCGGTGCCGCCACCCTGCGCGACCGCTCCGCCCGATGCAAGCACCATGGCTCCTGCAGTGAGGAGCATGACCAGAATTTTCTTCATTGCTTCCCCACGAAGTTAGAGAGCATCTTTACCGGTTTCACCGGTGCGGATGCGGACGACCTGCTCGAGGTCATAGACGAAGATCTTGCCGTCGCCGATCTTGCCGGTGCGTGCCGAGCCTTCGATGGCCTCGATCGCGCGCTCGACGATGTCGTCAGCCACGGCGGCTTCGATCTTCACTTTGGGCAGGAAGTCGACCACGTATTCGGCGCCGCGATACAGCTCCGTGTGGCCCTTTTGCCGTCCGAAACCCTTGACCTCGGTGACCGTGATGCCCTGAACGCCAACGCCGCTCAGGGCCTCACGCACCTCGTCAAGCTTGAACGGCTTGATGATGGCGGAGATAAGTTTCATGAATTCGGTTCCCGTTCGTTGATCCGTGATGCGTCAGAACGTCTTGCCGACCGTGGCGACGAAGGAGTTCTTGCCGGCCCCGCGCGACGGGACTTCCGCCGTCGTGAAGAAGTCCTTCTCGCTGGTGCCGACCCAGAAGGCGCCGAGAATCCAGCCCGATCCCATGATGTCCCATGTGCCTCCGAGCTTGAAGTCCCACACGTTGTCCTTGTTGAGCGCGGTATTGATGTTTTCGTAGTTCTTCACGAACTGCCAGCCGGCATGCGCGACGATGGCGAACCCGTCCGCCAGCGGGAAGGTTGCGGAGATGTCGACGTACTGCGAGCCCTCGGTGTTGTAGCCCGGGGCCTTCACGCCGAAGAAGTCGGTGAACGCGTAGTAATACTTCACCGATGCCGGGCCCCACGAGCCGCCGATGTACGCCTCGAAGTTCTTCGCTTCGAAGTCCGGGTTGTATTCGCCGGTGCCCGGGTAGTAGTAATAGATGGCGCCGACATCGAGGCCGAATCCGCCATCGAACGTTTTCTTCCAGCCGCCGTAGAAGTCCATCTCGATCGGCGCGCCGTTGTACAGCGTCGACGAAATGTTTGAATTCCAGTTGCCAAGGTAGAAACCCGACGAGTGCGAATAGTCGATGCCACCCTGGATCGCCGGCTGATAGTCGGTCTGGGAAAAACCACGGAACCGGTAGTCGCTGGCGATGGTGAGGTTGCCGCTGAACGTGTGGTCCGGCGTTGCTGCCGGAGCTGCCGTCTGGGCCACCGCCAGCAGTGGAGAAGAACAGGCAGCGGCAACGGCAGCTGCGACGAGTGCTTTCTTCATGAAGGACTTCCTTTCGAGGGATCAAAGGTGGAGCAAGGCTCGGGCATGCTTACGCAACATGTGTGCCAATTGCTGCGCCGCCCAAAACGCCTCGAACTGGTGCGAAACCGATGGCACCCGTCCGTTCGTGCGTCATTCGAGTGCGCGGACGACCCGATTTCGGTCGCGCCATGGGACACGCCCCGGCCTGTGGCCTGGCGAATGTCCCCGGTGAGGTGCGCTGCTAGACTGGTTTCGACCCGTTTCGTGGTCGCAGCCGTACCTTATGGACAAGATTTCATTTCTCGATGACCTGCAGTCGCGCGTCAGCTCGCTGATCCGGCAAACGCCGGCGGCCGACCTGCAGAAAAACCTCAAGGCGCTGCTGACGCAGCAGTTCGCGCGTCTCGAACTGGTGACGCGCGAGGAGTTCGATACCCAGTCCAAGGTGCTGGCGCGGGCGCGCGTCAAGCTCGACGAGCTCGAACGCCGCCTGGCCGAACTAGAACAGCGGCAGACCTGAGGGAAGTCGCCGCGGAGCTGCGCGACGGTGGATGAGCCTGCCGGACGGCAGGACCCGGGAAGTGAATCTAGGCCGCGGACGCTTCGGGCGAAGCGCGCTTGCGAGCGACCGCGATGATCTTCGCGGCGGTCTCGAGTTGCAGGTCGGACAGTTCCGCGTCCATCGTCGGCCGATCGATCAGGCGAACGTTGCGGCGCCTGGCAATCTCCTTGGCGCCGCGCTCGTAGCCGGCCTCGGCAATCACGGCCACGCGCAGCATGCCGATCTCGCGCGCCTGCTCGATCAGTGCCGTGATGCGATCCACCGAGACATTGTCGTTCTGCACGACGAAGGCATAGGCGCGCGACGGATCGTCGCGGTGTCGCAGCACCAGTTCGATCGGCCACACCGCGGGTGACGCCGGCACCTGGCGGTAGCCTCGGGATTCGTACCAGGCGAGCACCAGCTCGCGCAACGGCACCGACGGCGCCATCGAATCCAGCATCGGCGTCGTCTCGCGGGCCGCAGCGCGGGATGCTGCGTTGGCGCGCTTGGGTTCGGGCGGTGTCGGGGCGCTCACGCGCGCAGGCGCGGCGCGGCGGCCGGAATCGTCGACCATGATCTGCGAGATCAATTCCTCGATCGGATCGAGGCCGGCTGCGGCCTCTTCGGCCGGTGTCATCTTGCGCGGGGAGCCGGGGCGCTTCTGGTCATACTCAATCGGCGGAAGATCCTTGCTGGCCTGGTCCTGTTCAGCGGCTTCGCCATGGGCCTGACGGATCAGTGCGGCATGGTCGATCTCCTCAACTGGCGCCGAAGGCGTCGCCTTGCCCGGTTTCTCTTCGGATCCCGAACGGCCGAGCATCATCGCCATGGCGGCCTGTTCGCGCTGAGCCGCCTGCACACGGATCGTTTCCGCACGCCGACGCGCCCACAGGTAGAGCCCTACCAGGACGACGAGCAGACCAATTCCGAACAGCAGTGAAGACACGGAAGTGCGGGCCGGCGCCGGCGCTTGTAAGCACCGGAAAGATGTCAGGGCTGCAATCGTGACACGAGTCGCCCTGCAAGCCCAACCGAATATGGGGCCAAAGGCACCATTTTTCCTGGAGGTGGCCATGCCCGCCGGCCTCCGGCCCTCGCTGCACGGCATGGATAGCGGCAAAGCGCGGTCCTATTCATCGAATTCAACTGACGGCGACATGGCACGCGCCGATAGAATCGCCCGCGCTGGACCCCACCCCATGTCGATCGCCATCGTTCGTACCCGCGGCCTGTCCGGCATGTATGCGCCGCAGGTGACGGTCGAGGTCCATCTGGCGAACGGCCTGCCGTCCTTCACCCTGGTGGGTCTGCCCGACACCGAGGTACGGGAAGCACGCGAGCGCGTGCGTGCGGCATTGCTGACCAGCCGCTTCGACTTCCCGGCCCGGCGCATCACCGTCAATCTCGCACCAGCCGACCTGCCGAAGGAGTCGGGACGCTTCGACTTGCCGATTGCGCTCGGCATCCTGGCGGCGACCGGCCAGATTCCGACGCGCACACTCGACCAGTACGAATTTGCTGGCGAGTTGTCGCTGACGGGTGAACTGCGGCCGGTGCGTGGCACGCTGGCCATGGCGTACGCGGTCGCAAAGTCCGAGCACACGGTCGGCCCCCGGCGCGGCTTCGTGGTCCCGTTCGAAAGCGCCGACGAGGCCGCGCTGGTCGGCGGCATCCCGATCTTTCCGGCGCGCGCGCTGCTGCAGGTGGTCGAGCACCTGCGCGCCGACGCCGGCGATGCCTCGGCCCGCGCGATTGCCGAACACCAGGCGATGGTGCGCCTGACACCGCCGATCTACCCGGATCTGTTCGACGTCAAGGGCCAGCTCGCCGCCAAGCGCGCGCTCGAGATCGCCGCCACCGGCGGCCACAGCGTGTTACTGGTGGGACCGCCGGGGACCGGCAAGACCATGCTGGCGCAGCGCTTCGCCGGCATCCTGCCGCCGATGACGACCGACGAGGCGCTGGAGTCCGCGGCGGTACTCAGTCTGGTCGGGCAGTTCGCACCACAGCGCTGGGCGACGCGCATCTTCCGTTCGCCGCACCATACGGCGAGCGCCGTTGCGCTCACCGGCGGAGGCTCGCCGCCGATGCCCGGCGAAATTTCGCTTGCGCACCATGGCGTGCTGTTTCTAGACGAGTTGCCGGAGTTCGAGCGGCGCGTCCTTGAAACGCTTCGTCAACCGTTCGAGTCCGGCACGATCACCGTGTCACGGGCAGCGCGCCAGGTCGACTTTCCTTCACGCTTCCAGCTGATCGGTGCGATGAATCCATGCCCCTGCGGCTACTACGGACACGCCAGCATTGCCTGCCGCTGCACGCCCGACATGGTGGCGCGCTATCAGGACCGAATCTCCGGTCCGCTGCTCGACCGCATCGACATGCGCGTCGAAGTGAGTTCGGTGCCGGAAGAGGTCATGACCTCGTTGCCCGATGGCGAACCGACACGCTTTGTTGCCGAGCGTGTGCGCAAGGGCTACGACCGCGCGATCGCGCGCCAGGGCAAGGTCAACGATCACCTGCAGGGCGCCGAACTGGAAGAAGTGTGTGCGTTCGACGAGCCGGTGCAGAAGCTGCTGCACGCCGCCAGCGTGCGCCTGGGCTGGTCGGCGCGCGCCTACCATCGCGTGCTGAAGGTTGCCCGCACGATCGCCGACCTCGCCGACGCCGAAGGACTGGAACCGCAGCACGTTGCGGAGGCGATCCAGTACCGCCGGGCGCTGCGCGACAGCGGCTGACCGGACGCCGCCGGGCGCGCCACCGGCAACTAAGGCCGCCCCAGGAACAGGTACACCGCCCGGTTGTCGCGGTCCGAATAGCCGAAGCCGACGTACAGCGGCCCGATCGGGGAGTCGACACCGAAGAAGAGCGAGCCGGCAAAGATGCTGGTCCTCTGGTCGGCCGGCTGGCTCGGCGAGAATTGGACCAGCGGCTTCACCTGGGCCGCTTCCAGCGAACCGCCCAGGTACATGCCCTCGAAGAACGTGAAGTCGGCGAGCTTGGTTCGATAGACGAGCCGTCCGAAGGCAAACTCGTCGGTCTTGATCTGCTGGCGCTGCAGACCCGAAAGGTTGAGGAATCCACCGAGATTGAACACATCGTAGATGGGTATCTCGCTACCGCCGATACTGCCGCCACCGGCAATCAGTCCTTCGATGGTATGGCGCCCGAAGGTCACCGCACCGCTGAATCGGGCCTCCCACTTGTTGTACGTGTCGTCCGCGCCGAGCGTGGAAGTCGATGAATAGAGCCGTGCCGTTGCGAGATAGCCGTCGTGCGGGAAGTTCAGGCTGTCGAGCCGGTCGAAGCGTGCGCTGGCCTGCACTGCGCCGATGTCGGTGCTCAGCTTCGTGGGATAGATAGGCAAGCCGCTCTGCAGCTCGAAGGTCTTGCGGCCGGCCAGTGCACCGACACGCACCTCCCCGTATTCGATGATGTTGGCGCCGAGGTCGAGTTGTGCGGTCCAGGTCGTATCCTGGTACTGCGCGATGCTGAACGTGTCCTGATACAGGTACCAGGGCGTGATTGAGTAGCGCAACTGCGGCGAGACGAAGAAGTACTGGCTCGGCCCGATCGGCTGATAGAACTCGGTGGCCAGCAGCACGTCGGAACCGAGCACGACGTCATTGCGCCACTCGCCACCCCAGGCATTCATCCACTTGCGCCGATGCGATGCGTACAGGTTGAAGTCCGCCTGCTTGCCGAGGTTGGCATCGAGCTCGAGGCCGAAGCGGAAGAAGTCGCGTTCGGGCTTTTCCTTCACGAGGATCACGAGCGTCGCCTTGCCGTCGCCGTCTTCGACCGTGTAGTTGACGTTCTCGAAGTAACCGCGCCCGTAGACGCGGCGCATGTCGAGGTCGATCGTGTCGCGGTCGAGCGGCTTACCGGTCTCGGATCGCAGGGCCTGCAGCACGACTTCGGGAGAGACCCGCTCGGTACCTTCGATGCGGATCGCCTGGATGATCACCGGATCGGATGCACTGGGTGCCGACTGCCGCTTGCGCAGTTCGGCGTACTGCTCGGGCGGCAGCGACAGCGCGCGCAGCCGGTCGGACGCCTTGCGCGCGGCCGCCTCGCCGATCGACACGGTCTTGATCAGGTTATCGAAGTCGCTCGAGGAAAAGTTGCCCAGCTCGGGGATGATCAGGATGTCCTCGGGCCGCAGGTCCTTCAGCGAGCGGTTGACGTTCTGCTCCGTGAGGATGTTGATCATCTGGAACGTAACGCTCAGCACCGAGGTGATTTCTTCGGGCTTGAGCAGCGGTGTGCCGAGGTTGACGGCGATGATGACCTCGGCGCCCATCGAACGGGCAATGTCGATCGGCAGATTGTTTGTCAGTCCGCCGTCGACGAGTTGGCGCTTGCCAATCGTCACGGGCGCCACGGCGCCGGGCACCGACATCGACGCGCGGATCGCCTGCACCACGCTGCCCTCCTTCAGCACGACCATCTCGCCGGTACCGATATCGGTGGCGATCGCGCGAAACGGGATCGGCAGTTCGTCGAAGCTGCGTGCGTTCGTCACCTGCACCAGCTTGCGCAGTTCGCCCTCCAGCGCGACCCCGGTGACGAAGCCCTTGGGCAGAGCGATGCCGTTCTTGCCGATTCCCAGCTCCGGAATGACGAACGGGCTGAGATCGTCGGACTTCTGCCGGATCGTCTGGTCGGCGCGGGGTGGCTTGTCGGTAAAAAGCGTCTTGGTGGTGATCTTTCCGACCGCCTCCTCCATCTCGGGAATGGTCAGTCCGGTGGCGTAGGCCGCACCGACGATCGAGCCCATGCTCGTGCCGGCGATCACGTCGACCGGAACGCGCAGTTCCTCCAGCACTTTGAGCACACCGATATGCGCTGCGCCACGGGCGCCGCCACCGGACAGAACCAGTCCGATCTTCGGTCGCTGCTTCGCGGGTGAGGTGGACGCAGGGGTCGCACCGGGCTGGGATGGGCTGGCGGGCTGTGCGCTCGTGCCGGTCGCAACCAGCATCCAGCCCGCGAGCGCTAAGGCGCAGGCGCGCAGTCGCAACGTCATGGCAGTCTTTCGGGATCGTTGACCGGCACCTCGGCCGGCGGGCCGAAGTCTAAGTGAGGCGCTAAGTCACCGAACTGAAGTGGGCCGCCCAGGCGCCGCCGTGTCCCAGCGAGCGACACAACCCATCGTCGGCGCTACTGAGCTACTGAGCTACTGATTCACCGGCATCGTGAACTCGGGACCCTTGCTTGCCGCCGGATCGGGCCAGCGTTGCATCACGCTCTTGTAGCGGGTGTAGAAACGCACGCCTTCCTCGCCATACGCATGATGGTCGCCGAAGAGCGACCGCTTCCAGCCACCGAAGGAGTGAAACGCCATCGGCACCGGGATCGGCACGTTGATGCCGACCATGCCGGCGCTAACGCGGCGCGCGAACTCGCGCGCGGTGCCGCCGTCGGTCGTGTAGCACGCCACGCCGTTGCCGAACTCATGGCCGTTGACCAGCTGCAGCGCAGCGGCGAAGTCGGGTACGCGCACCATCGTCAGCACCGGACCGAAGATTTCCTCGCGGTAGATCTTCATGTCGGGTCGCGCATGGTCGAACAGCGTCGCCCCGAGGAAGAAACCGCCATCGCGGCCGGGCACGACATGTCGGCGCCCGTCGCACACCAGCTGCGCGCCCTCGGCGATGCCAGACTCGATGTAGGTAAGGATCTTCTCGCGGTGCGTCGATGTGACGACCGGCCCCATGTCGGCGTCGGGCTCCATGCCGTCGCGGATACGCAGCGCAGCGATGCGCGGCCTCAGTTTCGCGATCAGCTCGTCGGCGATGTGACCGACCGCCACGCCGACCGAGATCGCCATGCAGCGCTCGCCCGCGGAACCATAGGCGGCGCCCACCAGCGCATCGGCGGCCTGGTCGAGGTCGGCATCGGGCATCACGACCATGTGGTTCTTCGCGCCACCGAGCGCCTGGACGCGTTTGCCGTGCGCAATACCCTGCCGCTGGATGTATTCGGCGATTGGCGTCGAGCCGACAAAACTCACCGCCGCGATGCCCGGATGCTGCAGGATCGCGTCGACCGCCACCTTGTCGCCCTGCACGACGTTGAATGCCCCGTCAGGCAACCCGGCCTGCTTCAGCAGGTCGGCGATCAGCAGGGACGCGCTCGGGTCGCGCTCCGACGGCTTCAGGATGAACGTATTGCCGCACACCAGCGCCAGCGGGAACATCCACATCGGCACCATGCACGGGAAATTGAACGGCGTGATGCCGGCGACCACGCCGAGCGGCTGGCGTATCGCAAAGTTGTCGATGCCGCCGCCGATGTTGTCCGAGAACTGGCTCTTCAGCAGCTGGGGCGCGCCGCACGCGAACTCGACGACCTCGAGGCCGCGCTGCACTTCGCCCCTCGCGTCGGTGAAGACCTTGCCGTGCTCGCGCGTGATAATGCGTGCGAGCTCGTCGTGATGGCGGTCCAGCAGCTCCTTGAACCGGAACATCACGCGCGCACGGTTCAGCACCGAGGTCTCGCTCCAGCGGACGGACGCCGCCGTCGCACTGCGAACGGCGGCCTCCACGACCGCGGCGTCGCCGAGACGGACTCGGCCCGCGACTTCGCCGGTGGCGGGATTGAAGACATCGGACGCGCGCAGACTTTCGCCCGCGAAGCGTGTCCCGTCGATCCAGTGCGTGATATCCGCAACCGCCATATCTGACTTTCCCATCGCTGCTGACCCCGGAGAAGTGACTAACGAATCCGCAAATTGTGCTCCGCGCAGACCGGTCTTGCACGCGGAGATCGGCAGGTCAGTCCAGCAGCGCGCCCAGGTATTCCCGTGCTTCCGGCCGCGCGGCCAACGCTCCAAAATCGGCGAACTGCGAAACGGCACCGCGATGCACGAACAGAAGCCTTTCGGACAGCTCGCGCAAGAGGTCGAGTTGCCAGCGCTCGTTCGGATGCAGGCAGACGAATACGAGCTTGCCCTCGCTGCGCAGCCGGCGGAAGAATCGCAGCATGAATCCGATGTAGCCATCCTGTGTATTGAGCTGCGGCTCGTCGAACAGGTGCACAGCGGCCTCGGCGAGGGAGGCGCGCTGCTGCAGCAGTTCAGGTGTCCACTCGTGGAAACGTCGCATCTGGTACGACTGGTGATAGTGCCGCGCCAGTTGTCCGCGCTGGCTGCGCTTGACGCGGTGGATCGCCTGTCCTTGTACTCGCACTGTGCCGCTGGTCGGCTGATTCAGTCCTGTGATCAACTCGAACAGCGTGGTCTTGCCCGACCCATTTGGCCCGAGCACGCCGATGACGGCCGGCGCGTCGAACTGCAAAGTCGCGTTAAGTTCGAACGAGGGCCGCGCGAAACGGTGCCGCCGATAGACCTTGCTCAAGCGATCGACGTGAAGCAGCGCCGCCATCAGGTCCCCAGCAGGCGCTGCCGTAGGACGGCGTCATCGCGCATCTCGGCGGCGGCACCTTGATATGCGACAGCGCCATGATCGAGCACGACGACGCGGTCAGCCACCGCCAGCGCCGCATGAACGTTCTGCTCGACCAGCAGCACTCCGAGCCCTTCGCTTTTCAGGCGCGTCACCGTCCGCATGACGTCCTGCACGATCTTCGGCGCCAGTCCCTGGCTGGGCTCGTCCATCAGCACCAGCCCCGGACTGCCGACCAGCGCGCGCGATATCGCGACCATCTGCATCTCGCCGCCCGACAGGTTTTCGGATTCGCGGTCCAGAAGGTAGCCAAGCGCGGTAAAGATCTCGCAACACTCGCCGAGGCTCCAGGCGCGGAACCGCGACGCCTTGCGCGCGATCTCGAGATTGCGCCGCACGGTGAGGCTCGGCACGATGCGGCGCTCCTCCGGCACCCAGCCGATGCCTCGGCGCGCGATCAGGTATGACTTCTCGCGCGTGATGTCGGCACCGTCGAACTCGATACGACCGCGGCGCGCGGGCGTCAGCCCGAGTACCGACCGCAGTGCCGTCGTCTTGCCGGCGCCACTGGCACCCAGAAGTGCGACGACTTCGCCCGCCGCGACCTCAAGCGAGACATTGAACAGGACCTGGGTCTCGCCGTAGGCACTGTCGATGGAGTCGACCTTGAGCATCAGGCGATCGCTCCGAGGTTCGAGCGCGCGACCCAGGGATCGGCACGCAGTTCGTCAGGGGTGCCCTGCGCGATCACCTGTCCCCACTGGATCACCGAAATCCGGTCCGCCAGCGCAAACAGGAACGGCATGTCGTGCTCGATGATGACGATGGTCACCCGCTCGCGCAGACGCCCGATCAATGCGGCAAGCTGGCGCGCGCCCTCGGCGCCCATGCCAGCGGTAGGCTCGTCGAGGAACAGCAGACGGGGCTCGGCGGCGAGCGCAACGGCAATCTCGAGCCGGCGTCGGTCGCCGTACGCCAGGTCGCGCGCCGGCGCGCGCTCTTTGCCGCGCAAGCCGACGTCGGCCAGCAGCTGCTCGGCGCGCGCGCGCAGCTCGCTGTCCTTGCGCACCGCGCCGAACGGCCGGAAGGCGCGCTGCCGCAACGGCGGCATCGCGACGATCACGTTGTCGACGACGGTCATGGCGTCGAACAAGTTCATCAGCTGGAACGAGCGCGCGATGCCGCGCCGGGCGATTGCGCCGGGCGACTCCCCGGTGATGTCGACGCCGTCGAAGATGACGTGGCCGCGGTCCGGCGGGTAGCGGCCGGTCAGGACATTGAAGCAGGTCGTCTTGCCGGCACCGTTGGGCCCGATCAGGCCCGAGAGGGTCCCCGTTTCGAAGCTCAGCGACACACCGTCGAGCACGATCTGGCGCCCGAATCGCCGGTGCAACTGCCGGGCTTCAAGGAGCGCCATCAACCGCCTCCGGTGACGGGCCGCAGCATGCGGTCCCGCAGCGATCGCCAGGCCCCGACGATGCCCTCGGGCTTGAACAGCACCACTGCCATGAAGAGCAGCCCGTACCACAGCAGCCATGCTTCGGTCGTGGCACCGAGCAAGTCGCGCGCAAGGATGAAGAACGCTGCACCGATGACCGGCCCCCAGAAGCTGACCAGGCCCCCGCCGATCAGCACCATCATGACGACGAAGCCGGAGTTATGCAGGCTCATCACATTCGGATAGGCGGAGTTCTGAGCCATCGCGAACAGGGCTCCGGCCAGGCCGGCCAGGCCGGCCGAGAGGACGAAACTCGTGAACTTGATACGCCAGACGGCGTGCCCGCAGTAACGGGCGCGTTCCTCGTTGCCCTTGACCGCCGCCATCACTCGACCGAACGGCGCATCCTGCAGCTGCCAGAGGAACAGCGTGACGATGGCGAACAGCGCCACGGCGAAGTAAAACAGCGCCTCGTTGCTGGCGAGGCTGATCTCGAACATGCCCAGGTCTAGCGGCGGCCTCGGGATGCCAAGCAGGCCGTCTTCGCCACCGGTGACGCTGTGCCACTTGATGGCGATGAACCAGAACACCTGTCCGAAGGCGATCGTCATCAGCGCGTAGTAGATACCGCGACGATGAGAAATGAAGGCAGCCACCAGCCCTCCGGCCAGGGCCGCCGCGGCAAGCGCCGCGGCAAGACCGAGCCACAGGTTCGGCGCTATGTGCCTGAGGGCGAGCCCGAACGCGTAAGCACCGACGCCGAAGAACGCCCCGTGACCGAACGACGGCAGCCCGGCCTGGCCGAGTAGCAGGTTGTAGGACAGCGCAAACAGCGCCCAGATAACGATCTCGACCGCGATGTACTGATACAGCCCGATCTGCTTGATCCACAGCGGGGTCGTCACCATCACGATCAGCATCAGCGCGAAGGGAACGGCCAGCCGCGGCCGACCATCGTCGCCAGTGGCTCTAGACGTGCGCGGCAGCACAGTTGGCGCCCTACTCATCGATGATCCGCAGTCCTAATGGTATGGAATATTTATTCCATGATGTAGACAAAACGAAATGTACGTTCTATTGTCAAGGCCGGCAAGGAAAACCGACGGGCGAGGGCAGGACGTGCAGCAGACGGCGGGACGCACTGCAGGCAAGCGACGCGATCGCGAAGCGGGATTCGAGCGCGTGATGGCCGACATCGCCGCCCGGCTCGAGACCCTCCCGCGGCAGCTGCGATCAATTGCACAACTGGCGCTCGATTCTCCCGAGACGTTCGCCTTCGGCACCGCCGCCGAGCTTGCGCGCGCGGCCGGCGTGCAGCCGTCGGCCCTGGTGCGGTTTGCGGCTGCCTTCGACTTCGACGGCTTCGCTGCGTTACGGCAGGTGTTCCGCTCGCACCTGGTCACACGGGCGCCGACGTACCGAGAGCGGATCCAGACGCTGCGCCGGACGTCGACCGCCGCCACGGCGGGCGACGTGGTGCGCACGCAGATCGACGAAGCCGTCAGCGGTTTGCAGCACCTGGCGCAGACGCTCGACGAGGGCACCTTGCAGGCCGTCGTCGACGCTCTGGCCGGGAGTGCGCATGTCTATCTGCTCGCGGCGCGGCGCTCATTCCCGGTCGTCAGCTACCTTGCCTACGCACTGGCCCAACTCGAGCGCCGCGTCACGCTGCTCGACGGCGTCGGTGGGATGAACTCCCAGCTTGCGTCCGTTCTTGGACCGCGCGACTTGCTGCTGGTGGTCAGTTTCCGCAGCTACACGCCCGAAGTGATCGACATCGCGCGCGCCGCTCGCGCCCGCGGTACCGCCGTCGTCGGCATCACCGACAGCCGGGCCTCGCCGCTGGTGCCCTGCTCGACGTTTCGGGTGCTGCTCGGCGACGATCGACGCTCCCCCTTCCGCTCGCTGGTCGAGCCGATCGTTCTGGCGCAATCACTGGTAATCGCTCTCGGACACCGGCTGACCGAAACGCCGGCGCGCCGCAACGGAGCGCGCAAGTGACGCGCCGCCTGGACCTCGTATGCATCGGCCGCGCGGCCGTCGACCTCTACGGAGAACAGATCGGCGCGCACCTGCAGGATGTCAGCACTTTCGCTCGCTATCTGGGCGGCTCGCCGGCCAACACCGCGGTCGGCTGCGCCCGTCTCGGGCTGCGACCCGCGATGCTTGCGCGCGTCGGCGATGAGCAAAACGGAGAGTTCGTCCGCAACGAGCTCGCGCGCGCCGGAGTCGATGTCAGCCATGTGATCGCCGACACGGCGCATCTGACGGCGCTGGTATTCCTGAGCATCCGCGACCAACACACCTTTCCGCTGCTCTTCTACCGCGACCGCTGTGCCGACATGGCACTGACCGCCGACGATATCGACGAGGCGCTGATCGCGTCGGCGCGGGCGCTCCTGATCTCCGGCACGCACCTGTCGCGGGAATCGACTCGCGCCGCGTGCCGCAAGGCGATCACCAGTGCCGTTGCGGCGGGAACACAAGTGATCCTCGACATCGACTTTCGTCCGGTGCTGTGGGGCTTGCGTCCGCTGAGCGACGGTGCGACCCGATACGTCGAGTCGTCGACGGTGACCACCATCCTGCACGAGTTCCTGCCCTCTTGCGACCTGATCGTCGGAACCGAGGAGGAGTTCGCTATCGCCGGTGGATCCGCGCGGATAGAAGACGCTGTCGAAGCCGTGCGCGGGATGACGCGCGGCGTACTCGTCGTCAAGCGCGGTGCCGACGGCTGCACCATCCTCTCAGCGTCCCATCAAGGAGCTGCGCCGGCGCTGACTGTGCCGGGCGTTCCGATCGAAGTGTTCAACGTGCTGGGTGCCGGCGACGCCTTCATGGCGGGCTTCCTGTCGGGCTGGCTGCGCGATCGCCCGCTGATCGAGTGCGGTGAACGCGCCAATGCCTGCGGCGCACTGGTGGTATCGCGCCACGGCTGTGCGCCGGCCATGCCGACTGGTGCGGAGCTCGACCACTTTCTCGCTCACGGCAGCCCGACGCCGCGGCTGCGCGAAGACGCCGTGCTGAATCGGCTGCACCGCGCCGGCACGCGCGACGCCGTCGCGCCCTTGCTCGCCATTCTCGCGTTCGATCACCGGGCGCAGTTCGAAGCGATGGCCGAACAGCACGGGCAGCCGGCGACACGCATTGTCGAGTTCAAGCGGCTGATCGCGCGCGGCGCGCGGCGCGCGCTCGATTCGCAGCCGGACCGCGCGTCGGCTGGCGGACTGATCATCGACGATCGTTACGGTGAATCGCTGCTGCCGCAGCTCGACGACCGTTTCTGGATCGCGCGTCCGGTCGAGAGCCCCGGACAGCGTCCCCTGGCATTCGAGGACGGCGAGAACGTGCTTGCGCTGCTGCGGCGCTGGCCACGTCGGCACGTGGCGAAGTGCCTGGTCACCTTCGATCCGGACGATCCGCCGGCGCTACGAGGCGCGCAAATCGAGCGCCTGCTTGAACTGAATGCAGCTTGCATGGCCACCGACCGCGAACTGCTGCTCGAGATCGTGCTGCCGTTCGAGCCGGCGGACGGCCAGACTGATCGACGCCTGCGCGCCGCGATGAGCGAAATCGCCGCGTCCGGCATCCTTCCCGACTGGTGGAAGCTGCCGGCACCGGTCGACGAAGACGGCTGGGATGCGCTCTCGATGACGGTGCATTCGCTGGATCCGCACTGCCGCGGCGTGCTCGTGCTGGGCCAGGACGCTCCACTGGCGGAACTCGCGCCGAAGATCGCACTGGCCGCGCGCCACCCGATCTGCCGCGGCTTTGCGGTCGGGCGCACGATCTTCGGCGATGCGGCAAGAGCGTGGTTTGCCGGCGCCGTCGACGATGCCGCCACGGTGGATGAAATTGCAGCGCGCTACGGCACGCTGATCCAACTCCTGTTCGACTCGAACGCGGCGGCCGCGAGCGCCGCTCCCGCGACGACCGCCCACCTTCAGTCCACTCATTGAGGACATCGCAATGGAACGTATCGGATTCATCGGTCTTGGATTGATGGGCCATGGCATGGCCAAGCACCTACTGGGCAAAGGCTATCCGCTGACCTTCAAGGCGCATCGCAATCGGTCGAACCTGGCGGACTTGCTGGCCGCGGGCGCGTGCGAGGTCCAGACCCTGGCTGAGGTCGGCGCAGCGGCCGACATCGTGTTCATTTGCGTGACCGGATCGCCGCAGGTCGAGGCTGTGATGCATGGCGGCCTGCTCGAAGGCAGTCGCCCCGGCCAGCTGATCGTCGATTGCTCGACCGCAGAACCGGACTCGACAACGCGCCTACGCGCCGCCTGCGCCGAGCGCAGCGTCACGTTCATCGACGCGCCGCTGGCGCGCACGCCAAAGGAAGCCGAGGAAGGCCGACTCAACACGATGGTCGGCGCCGACGACGCAGGCTACGCACGCCTGGCGCCGGTCATGAAGGCGTTCTGCGAGAACGTGATCCACGTCGGCCCGCCGGGCACGGGCCACGTGCTGAAGCTGATCAACAACTTTCTCGCGCTGTCGATTGCGACCAGCACCGCCGAAGCCTTTGCCGCAGCCGGCAAGGCCGGCCTTTCGCTCGCCAAGCTGGTCGAGGTGATCTCGGCCGGCGGCGTCAATTCGGGCGTGTTCCGCATGATTGGCGAGGGGGCGTCACGCGGCGACTTCACCGGAATGAAGTTCTCGATCGCCAACGGGCGCAAGGACATGTCCTACTACACCCACATGACCGAGAGCCTCGGGATCGCCAGCTTCGTAGGCGAAGCGGTGCACCAGAGCCTGGTCCAGGCCAGCGCACTGGGCCTCGGGCCGCGCTTTCTGCCTTCGCTGATCGAGGCCCAGGAGCAGCTGAACAACTTCAAGATCGTCGCGCGCTGAGGGACATCAGCGCGTACGTACCACTGCCGCAAAGGAGGCAAAAATGAGCGAGGAGACACGCAACAACCCGGGACGGCGCCGCCTGCTGAAACTAACGGCGCTGTCCGCAGCCACCACCGGTCTGTACGGCGTCGCGCCGTTCTTCGGGCCGTGGCAACACCACCACGCCTGGGCGCAGACGGCGCAGAAGAAACCGATCGTCATCGGCCTGACGATGGACGCCAGCGGGCAGTACGCCGCGAGCGGCCAGATGGAACGCCTGGGCGCGATGATGGCGATCCGCGAGTTCAACGAAAAGGGCGGCGTGCTGGGCCGACCGATCGAGGCGATCCACATCGACACCGAAACCACGCCGGCCACCGGGTCGCGCGTCGCGGAACGGATGATCACGCGCAACGAAGCCGCCTTCCTGGTCGGCGCGGTTCACTCCGGAGTCGCCAACGCGATCTCGCAAGTCGCACAGAAGCGGGGCGTGATCTTCCTGAACACCAATTCGAGTTCGCCGACCGAAGCCGGCGCGAACTGCCATCGCACCAAATTCGTGTGGGATGGCAACGGAGCCAATTTTTCCGCAGCCATCGTCAAGAACGCGATCAAGGTCAGCGGAAAGAACTGGGTGCTCCTGACCAACGACTATGTCTGGGGTCACGACACGTCGAAGGCGACGCGTGCACTGGTCGAAGCCAACGGCGGCAAGATCATCGGTGAAGTGCTCGTTCCGCAGAACACGAGGGACTTTACCTCGTACCTGCTGCGTGTCCAGCAGATGAAGCCTGACGTTGTCGCGGCTGCGATCGGCGGCGACGATCAGAAGGCGATGCGACAGCAGGTGATCCAGGCCAAGCTGCATCAGAACATCTCGTGGATCAACAACCAGCAGGACTGGCCGGACGTCTACGGCCTCGGCGCAGAGGAGATCTTTGGCGTGTTCGGTACCACCTGGTACTGGCGGCTCGATCTGCCGGGCGTCAAGGAGTTCGTCGCCAAGTATCAGAAGGTCTATCCCGGCGTGGCGATCCGGGTGCCGGGCAACGTCTACTACAACGGCTACATGGCCACCCGCGAGCTGCTCAATGCGGTCGAGAAGGCTGGCACCACCAACAACATCGCGGTCATCAAGGTGCTGGAAAACCTGAAGGTCTCGGCGAAGGACCGGATGCAGAACTTCGATGCCTACATGAACCCGACCACCCACCAGATGCAGCAGACCATTTACATGGCGAGCTTCAACGACAAGCCGGCCGAGAAGGACGACATCTACAAGATCCTGTCAGCGGTGCCGCCGGCAGAAGTCGAGGACAAGGCAGCACTGACTGCCTGCAAGCTCGAGTCGTACGCGGACACTCCGGTGTACGAGCCCTGAGTCCAGTCGTTTGCACGCAGCCTGCCGCGATGGCCGCGCGTTGATCGCGCGGCCATCGAGCCTGCACGCTACTTCGCGCACCCGTGTTCTCAACCCTCGCTCCGCATCTGGTCAACGGGCTCGCGCTCGGGTTGCTGTTCGCCCTGCTGGCCCTCGGTTTCATGCTGATCATCGGGTTGATGGAGACCATCAACCTGGCGCATGGCTCGTTCTTTGCCCTCGGTGCCTACGTGGCACTGACCATTGCCGCCCCGCCACTCGCGCCCGAGGCGCTTGGCGGCTATGCCGGCTGGCCCATTGCAGTGCGCTATGCGCTGGCCCTGGTCGTCGCCCCGGTCGTCGTCGGCGTCAGCGGCATGGTGCTTGAACTCGCGCTGCGTCGCACCTACGGCAAGGATCCTCTGTACGGGTTGCTGCTGACCTTCGGTGCGGCGCTGGTGATCGAAGAGGCGATCCGCCTGACCTGGGGCTCGCAGGAGCGCGTGCTGCCGGTGCCGGCGATGCTGCAGGGACCCGTGCCATTTGGCGACGTGTTCTTTGCCAGGTACCGGTTCTATGCGGCCGGTGCCGCCGCCCTCGCGATCGTCCTCCTGTGGCTTCTCATCGAACGAACTTCCATCGGCGCGCGGATCAAGGCGGGGGCGTATGACAGCGAGCTGGTGCGTGCACTCGGTATCAACCTGCCGCGCCTGCGCCTGCTGGTCTTTGCACTCGGCATCGCGCTCGCCGCATTCGCCGGGATTGTGATGGCACCCATCTGGGGCATTCGTCCGCAGGTCGGAGTCGATGCGGTAGTGCCGGCGTTCCTGATCATTGTGCTCGGCGGAGTCGGCAGTTTCTGGGGTGCCGTGCTGGCGGGCCTACTGGTCGGTATCGTGGTTGGATTGACCGGTGCCTTCGCCGGCGATTGGGCCATCGTGTCGATGTACATCCTCTTCATTGTGGTCGTAACCTTCCGTGCACGCGGCCTCTTCGGTCGCAAGAGCGTGCTCGATGTCTGAACTCGCTGGACGCGTTGCCCTCGTCACCGGCGCTGCCGGTCCGATGGGACTGGCGACCGCGCGCGCGCTGGCGCAGGCCGGCTGCGCCGTCGCCATGGTGGATCGCGCCGGCGAGCGCCTTGAGCACGCCGTCGCGGCCTGCGAGCGCGGCACCGCCTTCGTCGCCGACCTGACTGCACTCGAGGCGCTGCCCGGCCTGGTGGACGATGTTCAGCGGACGCTCGGCATGGTGGACATCCTCGTCAACAACGCCGGAGTGCTGTCGAACGCCAAGTCGCAGGCGACCGACGAGACCGAGTGGCGCCGAGTTCTGTCGATCAACCTCGACGCCGCTTTCTTCCTGGCGCGCGCGGTGATTCCGTCGATGGTCGCCAAGGGCTGGGGCCGCATCATCAACACAAGCTCGCTCGCTGCCAAGACCGGCGGCCTGACGGCCGGCACCTCCTATTCCGTCTCAAAGGGCGCGCTGAGCGCGCTGACGTTTTCACTGGCGCGCGAACTGGCCGCCGCCGGCATCACCGTCAACGGCATCGCGCCGGCGTATGTGCGCACGCCGATGGTGACCGAACAGTTGACGGAGGCCCAGCGCCAGGCATTGCTGGCGATGATCCCGGTCGGCCGCTTCTGCGAGCCGGAGGAGTTCGCCCACGCCGTGCGCTTCCTCGCGTCGCCGCTGGCAGGCTTTATTACCGGCGAGATCATTGACGTCAACGGCGGCCTGCTAATGGATTGACTTCCTGTGACTGCATCCGCCCCACTGCCGTCCCTGGCCCCGCGCATCGACTTCGCGCGCGTGCTTGCAGGCTCGTTCCGGCTCGACGGCCAGGTGGCCTTCGTACTGGGAGGTTATGGTGGCATCGGAGAGGCGGTCTGCTGGAGCCTGGCGCTGGCCGGCGCACGACCCGTCGTCGTCGGCCGCAGCGCGGCGAAGGCCGAGGCGCTGGCAGCTGCCATATGTGCTGCGGGACTCTCCGCCGATTCGCTGGTCGCCGACGCCACGCAGATCGATGCCGTGCGCGCGGCCATCGATGAAGCTGCAAGGCGGCATTCGCGGCTGGACGTGCTCGTCAACTGTGTCGGCATCCAGCGCGAACAGCGGCTCGACGACGTCAGCGAGGACGCCTTCGACGAAGTCTATCGACTGAACTTGAAGTCAGCGATGTTCACGGCGCAGTCGTGCGCCCGGCACCAGAAGGCGGCCGGGCGTGGCGGCGCACAGGTGCATCTGCTGTCAGTGCGCGCCCAACTGGGCCTGCGCGACCGCGGCTACTCCGCCTACTGCGCAACAAAGGGCGCACTGGTCATGCTGATCCGCCAGCACGCCGCCGAACTGGCGCCGCACGGCATCCGCGTCAACGGTGTCGCTCCGACCGTCATTGCCACTGAAATGGCGCGCCACTGGATCGAGAACGAGACCACGCGCCGCCAGATCGTCGATCGCGTCCCCCTCGGGCGCATCGGCTCTCCCAGTGATGTCGCTGCGCCGGTGGTGTTTCTCTGCTCTCCGGGCGCGGCCTTCATTACCGGCCAGATCCTCAACGTCGACGGCGGGGTCACCGCGACGCAATAGCGGAACGCCGGGTCCGTTCGCGCGGCCGGTCAGTCGATCGACTGCAGTACGGCACGGATCGTCTCGATGATCCGCTCGATCTGCGCTTCCTCGATGATCAGCGGTGGCGACATGGCCAGAATGTCGCCGGTGAAACGCAACAGCACGCCGGCCTCGAAGCACTTCACATGCGTCTCGAGGCCGCGCTTGCCAACCGCGCCCGCGCGCGGCTCGAGCTCGATGCCTCCGACCAGGCCGAGGTTGCGGATGTCGATCACGTGTCGCGCCCCCTTCATGGAGTGCAGCGCCGCCTCCAGTTTCGGTGCCATCGCCTGCGCCCGCGCGAACAGCTGCTCGTCGACGTAGAGCTGCTGCGTCGCCAGCAGCGCGGCGCACGCCAGTGGGTGGGCCGAGTAGGTGTAACCGTGCAGGAATTCGATCTGCCCTTCAGGCGCGGCGTTGGTGATGGTGTCGTAGATCTCGTTCTTCGCGATCACGGCACCCATCGGCACCGCGGCGTTGTTGATCGCCTTGGCACAGGTCAGGATGTCCGGAGTGATGTTGAAGTAGTGCGCGGCGAATGGCGTGCCGAGCCGTCCGAAGCCGGTGATGACCTCGTCGAAGATCAGCAAGATGCCGTGCTTCTTGCACGTCGCAGCAAGCTTCTCAAGGTAGCCCTGCGGTGGAATCAGCACTCCGGCGGACCCGGCCATCGGCTCGACGATCACCGCCGCGATGTTGCTGGCATCGTGGAAGGTGACCAGGCGCTCCAGTTCATCGGCGAACTCGGCGCCGTGCGCCGGCTGGCCCCGCGAGAACGCATTGCGCGCGAGGTCGTGCGTCGAGCGGATATGGTCGACTCCCACCATCATCGTCGGAAACGCCTTGCGGTTGCCGGGGATGCCGCCGGCCATCGTGCCGCCGATGTTGACGCCGTGATAGCCGCGCTCGCGGCCGATGATGATGCGTCGGCTCGGCTCGCCCCGGGCGCGGTGATACGCCAATGCCATCTTGATCGCCGTGTCGGCCGACTCGGATCCCGAGTTGGTGAAGAACACGCGCTGCATTCCGGTCGGTGCAACCTTGGCGACCGCCGTGGCTGCCTCGAACGCGAGGGG
This sequence comes from uncultured beta proteobacterium, assembly GCA_963724365.1. Lineage (GTDB taxonomy): Bacteria > Pseudomonadota > Gammaproteobacteria > Burkholderiales > Burkholderiaceae_F > JALORV01. The sequence continues at coordinate 203,266 of CAVRUR010000011.1, forward strand.
ATGCGCCATGCTGAACGGCGGCGCGTAGTCCATCGTCGCGGCCTGCTTTTGTATCGCCTCCACGATCGGCTTGCGGTTGTGACCGGCGTTGACGCACCACAGGCCCGCGGTGCCGTCCAGCACCTGGCGCCCGTCCGGGGTCCAGTAATACATGCCGTCGGCCTTCGCCAGCAGCCGCGGCGCCGCCTTGAACTGCCGGTTCGCCGTGAACGGCATCCAGAAGTGTTCGAGTGTCGAGGCGTGGAGCGAGGGGTTCTCGAGCTTCATGGAAGGCCTCCTAGGGCAGCAAGCGAAACGAAGTGAAGAACATGTCGAGGGCCTGCGGCTCGATGCCTCCCTCGCCACCCAGCGCGATCAGCTGGAAGAGTCGATCATCATCGACGATGAAGAAGCGGGCGGCAAGCACGGCTTCAGGGCCCTTCCCGCCCGCACGGCCGCTCGCCAGTACGGCCTGCGAAGTCCGCAGCACATGCACGGAACCCGGCGGCAGAACCAGCGGCGCCGGCCCGCTCGCTGTGATGGTTCCGCCGATGTTGCGCACGAGCCCGTCCCGGAAGTGGTCAATGGCTCGTTCGCGCGCCGCCGCATTCCCGGCGATGCCGGCCGGGAGCTTTGCCGCACCGACCGCGAACATCGAAGGGCCGACCCCGGTCGAGGTCATCGACACCGCGATCTTCTGGCCTTCGAACTCGACCTCGCGCGCGACCGTCTGGGACCGTCCGGGGATGGACACGCTGTAGCCGTCGGGCGAACGGAACTCGCGCCACTCCAGGCGCTCGCTGCAGGCGGCTGCCAGCATCACCAGCAGCACGGCCAGGTCGAGTCGAAGGAGTTTCATTGACGGCTGCGGGTGTAGGAGCGAGGGCTAACGCGGGCCGGGGCATTCGGTTCCGTCGGCGATACGGTCGCTCGACCACGTCGCGGATGGACGGGGAACGATAGTCAGTATAGATAGACACGCAACCCCGTAGTCCTGGTTCCTACCAGCGCGTACGGAGAACTCCTACGACCTCGAAGATTCCGCACTTTGTCACCGCATTACGCGCTATCGACAGGCGAGGCAAGGGCGTACCGTGGCTTCGTACTCGACAGCGAGGTGCGCGATGATCAAGGAACACTTCCCACTGGCCTCATTGGTCGCCGTCGGCCTGCCCCTCGCCCTCGGTGATGGCGCGCTGTTCATCATGAGCCTCACCGCGGTGATCGCTTCGCTGCCGCTGGTCTATGGGCGCGACGTCGACGAGGTCGTGCAGGCCACGGTCGCGCGCGACGACAAGCGGGACTGAGTGGCGGCTCCAGCCACGCCGGCCGGTCGCATCACGGTCGGCTGAGCAGCGGGCGTTCTGTGGCGCCTGTCGGCGAACCCGGCCGGCCTACAATCAGGGCCCGACGGCAGCTTGCCGTGGGCGCCGGTCGCGGCGAACGCGAGTCCGAGTCGACAGACCCCTGACAGCTTGCTCCGTCCTACCGTTTATGTCCCTGGTTGTATTTCGTTCCAAGGCCGCCGGCGAAATCTTCATGTTCGCCGAGACCGCCCGTCGAATCTTCGAAATTCTCGGCCGCGGCGACGCGCCGCGCGGCGTCATCACGGCCGAGCAGGTGCCTGACGCGCTGCGCCGCCTGGAGGCGGCCGTGGATAAGGAAAAGGCCGACATCAAGGCGGCCGCGGCGGCGGCCGATCAGAACGATCGGCGCGGGACGGATGGGCCGGCGGCGCCGGCGCCCATCACGCTGGGTCAGCGCGCGTTTCCGCTGATCGAGATGATGCGCGCTGCAGCGAAGCGCAACGTCGACATCACCTGGGGCATCTAGCGGCGTTCAGGCCCATACCGCCAGTGGCGGCACGGATGTCATCGGGGAGGTCCTCTCGGGTGATCGCAGCCCGCCCTAGAATTGTCCAGCCCGCCCTTCAATTGCCGAGACCCAGAGCTTGCACACCACCCGCACCGGAGCCGTTCGCCAGTTGTGGATTGCGCTGTTTGCTGCCGCGCTGATGGCGGTCGGGGTCGTGCTTGCCTTGCGCGCGATGTCATTCGACAGCGAAATGCACCATCGCTATGAGTCCGCGCTGACACTTTCGCAGGCCGCGATCGAGGCACAACAGTCAAGCGCAGACCTGCGCTCCTGGCAGGCGCGCAATGCCCGCGAACTGCTGCGCGATGGCGACGCCGCCCTTCCCCCCACCGAACTCGCGGCGCTGGTGCAGGCGTCGGCTGAACTGCGCAACCGCCTGGCCCGGCTGGCCGAACTCGACATGCCGCCGGAGCGCAAGGCGAGGATCGCCGAATTGCAGGCGACACTTTCAGGCTTCGAGCAACTCGGCCAGGGCGCGGCGAGCCGCAGCGGGACAGGACCCGCAGGCTCGCAGGTTTCGCGCTCGACGTTGGTTTCCTCGAGCGTCGAGTTCGACGCGTTCGAGCACTCGATGACCGAGCTCGTCGTCGGGACCAACGCCCGGGCGGCGGCCATCGCGCGCCAGGCCGTCGGGCTGAACGAGACCGCCCGCACCGGACTAATCGCCTTCTCCGGCATCACGCTGGCGTTGGCAGTACTGCTGATCGGACTCACCCTGCGCACGTTGCGGTCGAACAATGTGCTGCTCGATCAGCTGTCGCACCTGGCGCAGGAAGACGCGCTCACCGGCATTGCCAACCGCCGCACGCTCGACGAGGCCCTGCCGGTGGAATTCGCGCGTGCCTTGCGCAGTGGCCAGCCGCTCACTGTGGTGATGATGGATTTCGATCACTTCAAGCGCTACAACGACCGCCGCGGCCACGCGGCCGGCGATGCCCTGCTGCGGGGCGCGGCACAGGCATGGAGCAAGCAGATGCGGCCCACCGATCTGCTGGCGCGCTACGGCGGCGAGGAGTTCACGCTGGTGCTGCCGGCCTGCACCGCCGACCAGGCTGCCCAACTCGTCGATCGGCTGCGGCCGTTGATGCCGGACCGGCAGACGTTTTCCGCGGGAATCGCAACCTGGGAGGGTCATGAAACCGCGACCGAACTGCTGCAGCGCGCCGACCGTGCGCTGTTGCTGGCCAAGAAAGGCGGACGCAACCGGACAATGATCGCCGGGCGCGAGCTGCAGGCGACCTTGCCGCTCGAAGTCGCCGCCACGCCGTGAAGCCGCGCATCCTGGTGGTCGAAGACGAGCCCGCGATCGCGGACACCATCGTCTACGCGCTGTCCACTGACGGTTTCGAGCCTGCGTGGTGCGCCACCGGCGCTGAAGCGCTCACGGCGGCAACGGAACGCCCGGCTGCCCTGGCGGTCCTGGATGTCGGACTGCCCGACATCAACGGTTTCGAACTCTTCCGGCGGCTGCAGCAGGTGGACCCGGCGCTGCCGGCCATCTTCCTGACGGCGCGCTCGAGCGAGATCGACCGCGTCGTCGGACTCGAACTCGGCGCCGACGACTACATCGGCAAGCCCTTCTCGCCTCGCGAACTGGTGGCTCGCGTGCGCACCGTGCTGCGGCGCGTGCAGCGCGTTCCGATGGCTCCCATGAAGCCAGGCGCACCCGGGCTACAAGTGCATGGTGCGTTCACCGTCGACGACGAGAAAAAGTCGATCCGTTTCCGCGGGCGACCGCTGGACCTGTCGCGCACCGAGTACCGGCTGCTGAAGGTGCTGATCGAGCGTCCGGGCCGCGTGTACTCGCGTGACGAGCTGATGCAACGAGCCTGGGATGACCCGGCCTCGGCATTCGACCGCACCGTGGACGCCCACGTGAAGGCCCTGCGCGCCAAGCTGCGCGACGTCGACGGGTCGGTCGATCCGATCTCGACCCACCGCGGCATGGGTTACTCGCTGCGCGAGGACCTCGCTTGACCTGGCTGCTGCGAAAGAGCTGATGTCGCGGCGTTCACGCATGTTCCTGGGCGTGGTCGTCGTCTACATCGCGGCCGTCGTCTTCCTGCTGTACCGCGTCAGCCTCGACCTCGATCCGCGCTACCGCGAGTCGGCCGAGGACGCGCTGGTCGATACGGCCAACCTGCTGGCCACGCTGCTCGAGCGCCAGGCCTACAGCGGCGTGATCCAGACCGAGGAACTGGAACGCACGCTGCAGCAACTCGGCAAGCGCCCGCTCAACGCGCGCATTTTCAACGTCGACAAGACACGCGTCGATCTGCATGTCTACGTCACCGATGCCAAGGGCATCGTCCTGTACGACTCCGCCGGCCGCGACATCGGCAAGGACTACCTCACGTGGAACGATGTCGGCCGCACGCTGGTCGGCCAGTACGGTGCGCGCACAACGCTGGCCGATCCGGCCGATCCGGCGTCGGCCGTCATGTATGTCGGAGCCGCGATCCGCGAGCGCGTCGGGGCAGATCTGCCCGACGACATCGTCGGCATGGTCGGAGTCGGAAAGCCGATCGCCGCGTTCTCGCCGTTCATCGCAAACGCGCGCGAAAAACTCGTCATCGTCGGCGTGATCGCCGTGGCCGCGTTCGCACTGCTGCTGCTGATGGTGACCGTCTGGCTGGTGCGCCCCTTCGGCCTCGTGACTGACCTGTGGCGTGCGTTGCGGGCACGGCCGGGCGAGGCGCGGCCGCTGGGCCATTCGCTGCGCGCGGCGTTTCTCGACATGCGCGAGGCGCTGGCCGGCAAGAGCTATGTCGACGAATACGTCGCAGCCCTGACGCACGAAATCAAGAGCCCGCTGGCCGCAATCCGTGGCGCAGCCGAACTGCTGCGTGAACCGCTACCCGAAGACGCCCGCATCCGCTTCGTCGGCAACGTCGAGGAGCAGGTCAAGCGCGCACAGGACCTGGTCGAACGCATGCTCGAACTGTCGGGACTGGAGCGCCGGCGCGCGCTGCAGCAACGCGATCCGGTGCCACTGGCGCAGGTCGCCGACGCCGTGCGCGACGAAATGGCACCCGTCGCCACCCAGCGCAGCGTCGAGTTGTTCATCGACGTGGATCCGGACCTCGCCGTCTCGGGGGACCGCTTCCTGCTGCAGCGCGCGCTTGCGAACCTGGTACTCAACGCGATCGAGTTCTCGCCGCGCGAAGCCACCGTCACCGTCGACGCGCACGAGGTCCGCGGACGCATCGAGCTGACCGTGCGCGACCATGGCCCCGGACTGCCCTCCTTCGCCCACGAACGCGTGTTCGAGAAGTTCTTCTCGCTGCCGCGCCCGGACACTGGCCGCAAGGGCACCGGCCTTGGCCTGGCCTTCGTGCGCGAAGTCGCGACCCTGCACGGCGGCGGCGCCCGGCTGGCAAACCACCCGGACGGTGGCGCCATCGCGACGCTCGTGCTGCCGCGTCCCACGGAACGCTAGCGCGCCTATCGCTGCGTCGCCATGAGCAGCGCGTGCAGTGCACTGCGCAGCCGTGCCGGCGCGACCGGCTTGGTGAGCAGCAGCAATCCGCTTTGCTTCACACGCGCCAGCTCGCGCGCACCGGTGTCGCCCGAAATCAGCAACGCCGGCACCGGATCGTTCAGTTGAACGCGCAACCGCTCGACCACGCCGATGCCGTCGATCACTTCTCCCAGGCGCAGGTCGGCCAGGATGACATCGGGAACAAATCCGCCTTGCAGCAGTTCGCGCGCGGCGGCATAGCGCGGCGCGGCACGCGCGTCGAATCCCCAGCGCGTCATCAGCCTCACGGTGGCGTCGCAGATGTCGGCGTCGTCGTCGACGATCAGGGCGCGGCGGCCGGCGAAGAGTTCAAAGCGCTCGACGGTCTCCTGGGTGCTCGGCTCTTCGACCGGTCCCGACGAGAACGGCAGCGTGAGAGTGAAGCACGTGCCCCTTCCCTCTGTCGAGCGCATGCTCAACGGGTGCTCGAGCAAGGTCGTCAGTCGCCTTACGATGGCCAGCCCGAGCCCGAGCCCCTTGCGCCGGTCGCGCCCGGGATTGCTGACCTGGTAAAACTCGTCGAAGATGAGCGACTGCTGGTCCTCGGGAATGCCGATGCCGGTGTCCCAGACCTGCAGCATCACCTCCGCGCCAAGGCGGCGCGCACCCACCAGCACACCGCCCGCGCGCGTATAGCGGATTGCATTGGCGACGAGGTTGGCCAGCACGCGTTCGAGCAGAAACGGATCCGTGCTTACCGCGAGCGCGGTCGGATGGAATCGGAGCCGCAAGTCCTTGGCCGCTGCGTCGGCAAAGAATTCGCCGCCCAGCCGGTCGAACAGCGGCTGCAGCGCCACGTTGCGGCGCCTGACCTCGACCGTGCCCGCGTCGAGGCGTGAAATGTCGAGCAACTCGTCGAACAGCCGGTCGAGAGCACCGATCGAGTCGCCGATACGCTGCACGAGGTCGCGCCCTTCGGAGTTGCCGACGATGTCGCGCAGGGCCGTGGCAAAGAGTCCCAGCGAGTGCAACGGCTGGCGCAGGTCGTGGCTGGCTGCGGCAAAGAAGCGCGACTTCGCCACGTTCGCCTGCTCGGCCGCGGCACGCGCCGACTCCACCTGCTCGAGTCGGCGATGAAGCTCGGCGTTGGCCGCAGTGACCCGCTCCTCCAGGTCGCGGTTCAGCATTTCGAAGTCGGCGAACGCCTTGTGATAACGCTCCAGCAGCATCCAGCCCGCGAACAACAGCAGGGCGACACCCGAGTAGGGGTTGAGCACGAGCCAGTCGTCGGATGGCGGCAGCATTGACAGTGTGAAGTCGCGTATCGCGACTCCGACGCACAGTGCACCCATTGCCAGGAGCACGTAGCCCGTCACCGTTCGCAGTTGCATTGCGTAGCGCAGCACGGCCACCAGGGCCAGGGCGATGAACACGAGCATGCCGAGCCGCAATGCGATGAAGGCCTCGGTATCGGTTCCGGTGTACACGCCGGCGTAAAGCAGCGGAGCCGCAGCCACCGCTAGGATGACCGCCAACCACTCCAGCCAGCGCGAACGCCGGTAGGCGAAGCGCAGAAAGAAGACACCGATTAGCGCCGGAAACCATGCGTAAATGGAATTCGCAAACACGCCCCAGTGCGGCCAGGGAAGAAACCGTGTTGGCCACTGGAGCATGAAAATCTGCAGCGCCCAGAGCAGCGAGCCCAGCGCCAGCAACATGAAGAGCTCGCCGTCGCGCCGCCCGCGCCACAGGCCGAGTGACACCAGCCCGACCGCGAACAGCACGATGCCGATCGCCAGAGGGCCGATGTGGTCGGCCAGCAGACGGCGAATCAGCAGCCGGTCGATCGCCTCGTCGTCGCCGACATAGATGCGGCCGAGGATCGCGAAGTGACTTCCTTCCGGCAGCGACAGCTCAAGCACCAATTCGTTGTCGCCAGTCTTCAGCAGGTTTGCCGGTATCCGGAAGCTGGGCCGGGCACGATAGCTGGTGATATTGATGTTTGACGATGACACGTCGCCGCTTTCGTGCACCACCGTACCGTTCACCCAGGCGCGAAACGTCACCGTGGTGCGACCGAAGGCGACCCCCAGCGAATCGGCCGTCTCGGAGACCGGGAACACCAGACTTAAGCGCAACCCGGCCACCTGTGACGTATTCGACCAGGCATGCGGCAGGGTGAGAGTCCCTTCGGGTGTTCGGACTTCGGAGATGCGCAGCACCTCAGGCCCAGGCGCCAAGCTGCAGCCGGCAGTGAGGCCGATGCCGAGCGCACACAAAAGCGCCGCACACCGTGAAAGCCACGCGCGAATTTTCACGCCCGCTTCCCCAAGCTTCCCCCTTGCCCGCGACGCACCCGCGGGCGTATGTTTGCCGGTCAATGCCGCATGCACCTTACCGCCCGGATTCCGGCGCCGCCAGTCCCGGCCTGCGGATCCTGCTCGCCGACGACCACGAGATGGTGCGGCTGGCGATGCGCCATGCGCTGTCGCCCCTGGCAGAGTCCATCGAGTGGCTGGAAGCAGCGAACGCCGACGACGTCGAGCGCGGCCTGCACGACGATCCCGACCTGGCGTTGCTCGACCTGCATATGCCGGGCTCCGACGGGGCGCCGTGGATCGGACGCCTGCGCGCCCGCTTCCCGGCCTTGCCCCTGATCGTCGTTTCCGCCGAGGAGTCGCCGCAGCTGGTTCGCGCGCTGATCGATTGCGGCGTGGCTGGCTTCATTCCGAAATCCGATTCCGCCGCGGTGGTGCTGCAGGCCGTGCGCCTCGTTCTGTCTGGCGGTACCTATGCACCACTGCGGCTGCTGGGTGGGCTTGCCGGAGCGCCAGGGGCTGGCAACGGCGACTCGACAATGGCACGCGACCTTCCCGTCCATGGACTGACGCAGCGGCAGCTGGATGTACTCGCGCTGCTGGCCCGCGGCCTGCCGAACAAGCTGATCGCGCGCGAACTGGGCCTTTCGGAAGGGACCGTGAAGGTCCATCTGCTGGCCATCTTCCGCGCACTCGATGTGCGCAATCGCACCGAGGCGGTCGTGGCTGCGCAGAAAAAGCTCCAGGCGACCGGCCCCTGAGGGACGGACCGCCCGGAGTGCCAGGGAAACAGTGGGTCAGCGGGCTCGGGCGATCAGGACGGCATCGGCTCGAGCAGTCCATGGCAGGCCTGCGTTCTTCCATCCATTGAGTGCGCGCTGGCCCTCCGGGCCGACGTCGCCTTCGAAGCCGTCCACCACGCTGACGACGCGGCGATAGCCGCGCAGTGCGAGTTCATCTGCAGCGCGTGCCATGCCATCGCCCGAGCGGCACATCAGCATCACCACGGCGTCGTACGACACACCGCGCTGCTGCAGGCATTCATCGAGCTGGGCAATGAATCGCGGATTGGCTGCCGGGCCGGCACTTGCGGCCGAGGCCAGACACACCATTCCAAACAACGCAAACAGCATTTTCATTCCGGGCTCCTCTGGAGTTGAACGCTAGCGATAGACAACCGGGAAAGCACTGCATCGCTCGGCCTATGTCGAACGGCTTAAGTGCTCGCCTCCGTCGCACCTGTTGGTCTAGCCGTGGTGCTCCATGCTCCGTTCGATGCGCTCGAGTGCAGGCTCGATCTCCCGCGATGCCGGGACCGACACCGGTGCAACCTGCGTCGGACTGGCCAGCGGAACACCGGTTGCAGAGTCTTCCGCGGCGACAACGCCGGCGCCCCGCGACGTGGAACGTTCCGCCGTCGGATCCGCCTCGAACGCGGCGATCACGATGCCGCCGATGATCACGCTCGCGGCCACGGCGCGCAGTCCACGCGCCAGTCGAACGGCGCGCATTTCTTCATCGGTCTGCATGGGAATCCTGCTGAAGTCGGCTTTCATGGGTCCCTCCGTTAAGTAGCGACAGACATCGTGCTGTGAAGTGAATCGTCCGCCGATGCGCTGAAACCGGACATTCACCAGGCGTCGTAAGCCCGCGCTTCATCTGGCTTATGCCGACCGGCACGCCGGTCTTCACACAGAGTTCACACGGGCCGCGCGCGCGATTCGCACGCGCTTCGCTTCGCCCGCGGATCGTTCGTCCCGTACCCGCTGCGTCGTGCCCCTGCGGGAAATTGAAACGGGAAATCGAACCCGAAAACAGGAGATGAACGAGATGAGTGCCCTGCACCTGATCCGCGACGGCGCCTCCGCTGCGGCCGAGTTGATTGCGTTGCTCCTCATGGCGCCGTTCGCTGCCGCCACGGCTGCCGAGACCGTCCCGCCTATGACGGCACCCGCAGCCGTAGTCGCGCTGGCCGATGCCGCCGGTCCTGCGCCCGGATGGCTCGCCGTCCGCGAACTGCATGTCGTAGGCGCCACGCTCGATGTCCGCCTGCTCGGACTGCTGGCCGACGTGCGTGTCGTGCAGACCGTGCGTAACGACGCGACGCATGGCGTCGACCTGGCGGCCCGGCTTGCCGCCACTGAGGAAGGCTACGAACGGCTGTCGATCGCACGCGCCGGACACCGCATCGAGCTGCCGGTCGATCCGGACAACGACTGCACCAGCGACGAAGACGACCCGCATGCCGGTCACGTCCGCATGGCACTGGATGAAACGCTGGCCGACCTGTTGCACCTGCCCCCCGGTCAGCGGGCAACGATCGATGTCGGCACCACTGCCACCCTCGAACGCGTGAGCGGTGCGTATCGCCTCAACCTGCCTGCCACGATGGCTCCGCTCGATGCCCAGGCGCTGCTGGTCGAGCAACCGGTAGGTGTCTATCTGATCGTCGTTGCGCCGGCTAAGGCTGAGGGTCTCGCCACGCTGACACTGCGCCCCGCGCAGGGTCCGGCGCGCGATATCTCGCTCGGTCACACGACGGCCGGCAGTGCCATCGTCATACCGCTTGCCGACGCGGATGCGCTGGTTCAGCTCGCCAACGGTGCGATCGAGCTCGAGCTGCGCAACAGCGGCCGCGTGCTGTGGATGACCTTGCCGTCGACGGTGCGCAGTGACAGTGCCGCCACGCTGGCGCGCGCCGCGGACTGAGCGAGCGCAACCATGCACCGCTACCCGGACTCCTGCCGGTTCTTGCCGATCACCTTCCTGCCCGTTCTGTTGACTGTACTGACCGCGGTCATCGGGCTATTGCCCCTCAGCGCGCGCTCCGAGACGGCCGATCGCACCGATCGATCACTGGCCCCTTACTTCGTCGTCAGTAATGCCGAGCCCGGCATCGATGCACTGCCGCTCAAGGCAACCACCGTTGATGTCAAGGTCAGCGGCGTGATCGCTGATGTCCGCGTCACCCAGCGATATCGCAACGAGGGCTCGCGGCCGATCGAGGCGCGCTATGTGTTCCCTGCATCGACGCGCGCGGCCGTCACCGCACTGACGATGCGAGTCGGCGATCGCGTGGTGCAGGCTCAGATCCGGGAGAAGCAGGCGGCGCGCCGCGAGTACGAGGGCGCGAAGCAGGCCGGCAAGAGCGCATCGCTGCTCGAGCAGCAGCGCCCGAACGTCTTCCAGATGTCGATTGCCAACCTGATGCCGGGCGACACCCTCGAGGTCGAGCTGCGCTATGCCGAGAGCATCGTGCCCACCGACGGCCTCTATCGCTTCGAGTTTCCGACTATCGTCGGGCCGCGCTACAACGGCACGCCGGGGCGCGAGAGTCATCAGCCAGAACCGTGGATCGCGCAGCCGACCTTGCGCGCCGGCGCGGCACCGACGTCGACATTTGCGATGAACGTCGAGATCACGAGCCCGATGCCGGTGCTGGAGGTGCGCTCCCCGTCGCATCGTTTCAATGTCGACGGCGCGGGTAGCCGCAGCATCCGCGCGCGGCTTCCTGCCGCCCACGAGCACGCCAATCGCGACATCGTGCTCGAGTACCGCCTGGCCGGGCGCGAGATTTCGTCCGGCGTGCTGGTGCACGAAGGCAAGGACGAGAACTTCTTCCTCGCCATGATCGAGCCGCCGGCGCGCCTGCCCGCGGGAGCGATCGTGCCGCGCGAGTATGTGTTCATCCTCGACGTGTCGGGTTCGATGCACGGGTTCCCGATCGAGACCGCCAAGACGCTGCTGCGCGGCCTGGTCGCGACGCTGCAGCCGACCGATACGCTGAACATCATCCCATTTTCCGGCGGCCATTCGATGCTGGCGCCGCGGTCTCTGCCGGCAACGCGGGCCAACGTCGACGCCGCGGTGCGTTTCATCAATGCACAGCGCGGCAGCGGATCCACCGAGTTGCTCTCGGCGCTGCGCGGCGCACTGGCGATGCCTTCCGACCCGGACCGTGCGCGCAGCTTTGTCGTCATCACCGACGGCTATGTGTCGATCGAGAAGGAAGCCATGGATCTGGTACGGGACAACCTGGGCCAGGCCAACGTGTTTGCGTTCGGTATCGGTTCGTCGGTCAATCGCTTCCTGATCGAAGGCCTGGCGCGTGCCGGGCGCGGCGAGGCCTTTGTCGTGCTCAATCCGCAGCAGGCCGCGGTCGAGGCTGACCGCTTCCGCGCCTACATCGAAGCGCCGCTGCTGACCCGCATTCGCGTTGGATTCCACGGCTTCGACGCCTATGACATCGATCCGCCGCAAGTGCCGGACCTATTCTCCCGGCGGCCGATCGTGCTGACGGGCAAGTTCCGCGGAGCACCGTCCGGGACGATCGAGATCGAGGGGATGACCGCGACAGGTCTGTTCCAACGATCGATCGACGTGGCTTCGCACCGGACTGACAAGCGCGACACACAGGCACTGGCCACGTTGTGGGCGCGCAGTCGCATCGCCACGCTTGGCGACTATCAGAAGCTCGTCAACGACTCGGCCGCGGCAAAGGAAATCACTGCGCTCGGACTGCGCTACGGCCTGCTGACCGACTACACCTCCTTCGTCGCAGTCGACCACGTGGTACGCAATCCGACCGGTGAGCAGCGCAGTGTCGATCAGCCGCAGCCACTGCCGGAAGGCGTCAGCGAACTTGCCGTCGGTGCAGTGCCCAGCACGCCGGAGCCTGAGTTCGTCACGATGGCCGTGGCGACGGGTGGGCTGATGTGGTGGCTGCGGCGCCGCCGCCGGCGGGAGTCGGTGCATGCGAACTGAACTCAACGCACGCATCGGCCGCACCGTGCCCTCGCCGCTGTTCGGATTGCTCGTCGATATGCCGGGCGCCGGCCACTTCGCGCGCCCTGAACACAGTCGTTGGCATCGGGCCTGGCCGCGCGCAGCGTGGATGCCCGCAGCGCTGCTGCTGGCCCTGTGGCCGCATTGGGTCTACGTCGCCCGCCGGCTGTGGGACGGTTCAGACGAACCCTGGGGTGTCCTCGCGCTGGTGACAGTCGTTGCCCTGCTGGTTCGCGATCGTGCTCTGCTCGCGCAGCCAACGCGCTCGGCCCTGGTCGCCTGCGGGCTGCTGGCCATCATCGCGGCCGTCGCAGACCGTGTCCTGCCCGATCTCTTCTCTGCGGCGATCGCGATGCTGGCGCTCGGTGTTTTCGTCATGCACGCGCTGCGCCGTCCCGCTGCGGCAATCATCGTCCTGTTGCTGCTGGCCCTTCCGATCATCGCGTCGCTGCAGTTCTATCTCGGCTACCCATTGCGACTGATGGTGGCCCATGCCAGCGCGCAGCTGCTATCGATCGCCGGCTGGCATGCGGAGGCCAGCGGGGCTTCGATCCTGCATGACGGCATCACGGTGCTCGTCGACGCGCCGTGCGCCGGCATCGGCATGCTGTGGCTCGGCAGCTACACGGCAGCGTTGCTGTCGTTCCTGAACCGCGCCAGCGCCCGCCGCACCCTGCTCAACGGCGTCGTCGCAGCACTGCTGGTGCTGCTCGCCAACATCGTGCGCAACACGCTGCTGTTCTTCCCGGAGGCAGGCCTCGTCGACTGGCCGGCGGCCGCCCACGAAGCGATCGGCCTCGCCGCATTCGCAGGCGCGATCGTGCCGCTGACGCTGTTCGCATCCCGGAGCAGACCATGAACGTCAGGACCTTCTTTGTCGGCGCCCTGCTGGTCGCGGGTGTGCTTCCGCTGTCCGCGCACTTCTCGCTGCGCCAGGCGGGAGGGCGCACGGTGTGGCCCCACTGGCCCCACGAGGTGGAAGGCGATGCGGATCGAAGCATCGACTGGCCCACCCACTTCCGCGACCAGCCGCTGACCCAACTGCCGTTGTCGGACCTCGAGGAGCGGTTCGCACGGCGCTTCCCCGGTGCGATTGCGCGCTTCACCGACGGCCGCAGGATGCTGATCCTGCGCCAGGTGCGGCAGCCCACGCGCCAGCTACATCCAGCGACCGACTGCTTCAAGGCGCTGGGCTACGCGATCGACCGGCCACGACCCGTCGTCGACGAAGAAGATGCGCGATGGAGCTGCTTTGTCGCCGTGCGCGATGGCGCGCGCCTGCGCGTCTGCGAACGCATCCATGACAGCGCCGGCAATGCCTGGACCGACACCTCGGCCTGGTTCTGGGCCGCGCAGTACGGCGGAGGACCGTGGTGGGCCACGACGGTGGTCGAGCCTGACGGAGAGCCCCGATGAAAGCACTGTCTCGGGCCCTGGTCTGGGCCGGATTCAGCATCGGGCTCGCGTTGATCAGCCTAGCTGGCGCAGTCAGCATCGCGGTGCTCTCCAACGGTGTGCTTTCGACCGCGGCACCAGCGTGGACCGTCGATGTTCACGTTGCGGGGCACGCGGTGCGCGTGAACGTGCCGGGGCTGATCCGGCTCGCCACGGCGCCCGGGGTTGCACAACTGCTCGACGGCCGCGGCATTGAGTCGACGGCCGGGCGCTTGGTCTTTCGCCGGCTGGACCGGGCCACCGTCGCACACTGCTCGCCGTGTCGCCTTCAGCATCCAGCGCTGTCCAGCATGCCATTGACGTTCTCGCGCCTCGAACTCGGCGCCGAACGCACCGGCGCCAAGGTCAGTGGCTGGTTGGCCGGTGAAGGGTTCCGTGTCGAGTACACCGCTCATCTCGCTGCGGACCGCATCCGGCTTCAGTGGCAACTGCCTACGACCGAACTGGCCGCCCTCTATGGGGCGCTCGCCTCGGTCATCCCGGAAGCGCGCAGTGCACGCATCGAGGGATCGCTGCAGGCGCAGGGAGTGCTCGAGCTGCCGAGCCGCCGGAGCTCGGTTGCCTTTGGCCTGTCCGGACTTGAGGTCGATGGCCTCGGCACCGAGGTCCTGCAATTCGGCGGGTTCCATCTGTCATGCGCACAACCGGGCGGCGCAGCGCGCCGCGTCGTGACCGGTGATGGCGAGGCGCGCTGGGTAGCGCTCGATCGCATGGGCTACCTGCCGGCGGCCGTCATCGCGGCCGAGGACCAGCGCTTCCGCGAACATGCCGGCATCGACGAAGCCGAAGTGGCGCTACTGCTGAATGATCTCGACGATGACGGCCCGAAGCGAGGGGCGAGCACGTTGACGCAACAGCTCGCACGCACGCTCTTCACCGGCGGTGAACGCACGGCCGCACGCAAGCTGCGCGAACTGCTCTATGCGGTCGAAATGGAGCGCACGCTCGGCAAGACCCGCATCCTCGAGCTCTACCTCAACACGGTCGACTGGGGGCCGGGACTGTGCGGAGCACGGTCGGCGGCGCGCTTGTATTTCAGGAAGCGTCCCGATCAGCTGACACCGCTGGAGGCCGCCTGGCTGGCCGGCATCCTGCGCGCGCCCCACGTCGCGCACGGGCACCAGTTTCTCGCGGGCCAGCCCGATGTCGAGCGCGCGCACCGGGTGCTGCAACAGATGCGGGAGTTGCCCAAGGCTGAGCGCATGCGCTGGGCCGGCAGGCCATTGCTGTTTACGCTACCCGCGAAGAAGGCAGGAACGACCAGCAGCGCCGCCGCGACCGCGCGTACCTCGAGTGCCGCAACCGACCCGTCAACGCAGCGCGACTCGGACCGGAATGCGCCGGTTGCCAAACCCGCCGTCGAAGCGCCCGAAGCGGCCCGCGACCGCGGTCGTGCAATGCGGGCAGCGTCCGTCGTCAGTGAGCTCATGGCGCAGGATGCGATGCCAATCGCGTTCGATCAACGCCGCGTGACATGCCGGGCAGAACGTGGTGCCCCCTTCGCGGTCGTGCACGTTACCGGTGTACACATACTGCAGCCCTTCCTCCTGGGCGATACGGCGCGCACGGGCGAGGGTTGACCTCGGCGTGCCCGGAAGATCATTGAGCTTGTAGTCCGGATGAAAGGCGGTGAAGTGGAGCGGCACATCGCACCGCAGTTCACGCGCGATCCATTGGCACATCGCGCGCAGCTCAGCATCGGAGTCGTTCTTGGTCGGGATCAGCAGCGTCGTAATCTCGGTCCAGCAGTCGGTCTCGTGCACCAGGTACTTCAGCGTGTCGAGCACGGGCGCGAGGTGCGCACCGGTGAGCCTGAAGTAGAACTCCTCGGTGAACGCCTTCAGATCGACATTGGCGGCGTCCATTTTCGTATAGAACTCGCGCCTCGGTTCGGCGTGGATGTACCCCGCCGTCACGGCCACGGTCTTGAGGCCGCGCGCGTGGCACGCGTCCGCCGTGTCGAGCGCGTACTCGGCGAAGATCACCGGATCGTTGTACGTGAACGCCACGCTCGTGCAGCCGGACGCCAGCGCGGCCTGCGCAATCGCGTCGGGACTCGCCTGGTCCATCAGCCGGTCCATTTCGGTGGACTTGGAGATGTCCCAGTTCTGGCAGAACTTGCAGGCCAGGTTGCAGCCGGCGGTGCCGAAGGAAAAGACGGCCGAGCCCGGATGGAAGTGGTTGAGCGGCTTCTTCTCGATCGGATCGACGCAGAATCCCGAGGAGCGGCCATAGGTCGTGAGGACCATCGCCTCGCCTTCGCGTTTGCGCACAAAGCACAGACCGCGTTGGCCGTCGTGCAGCCTGCAGTCACGCGGGCACAGGTCGCACTGGATGCGGCCGTCGTCGAGCCGGTGCCACCAGCGCGCCGGGTAATGTTCGTCCGATGGCGTTGCCGACACGAGGCGCGTAATCGTGTGCGTCATGCCGCTTGTCTTTCGGTGAACTCAGCTTCGGTGAACTTCTCGACTGTGTAGCGCGAGATCGCGAGTTCGTCAGACCAGAAGTCGAGCGGAAGTCCCGCCTTGCGCTTCAGGTGGCCGAGGAAATCGCGTGGGTCCGGCAGGCTCTCCCACACCTGCGGCAGGAAGGTGGCGCGGCGGCCGCCCCATTGCAGCGTCACGCCATCGATGCCTGGGCGTAACTGCGCGTGCAGCTCTCGTTCGCTGGTGGCGACGATGGGCGCGGACGCGGACAGCACCGAGACCTCGACCTCGAGTGCGTCGTACTCGGCGCGGTCCAGTGGCGGGAAACGCGGATCGTCGAACGCGGCCGCCTGTGCATTGGCGCGTACATCCTCGCCCAAGGGCCGCCGCGGCTGCAGTGATCCGACACAGCCGCGCAACTCACCTTCGACCTTGAGCGTGACGAAGGTCGCACCGGGGTCGGCGAGGAAGGACGCCTGCGGCATCGGCACAGACGGCACGCCGAGCCGATGCGCGATCGCCGAGCGTGCATGAGCAAGCAGCGTCGAGCCACGGATGTCGGTCGTACTAGTCGTATTGCCCTTATTGACCGTATCGGCCGTATCGACCGTATCAACTGCTGCCGCCACCTCATCATCCTTCGACAGGCGAGCTGCGGTCGGTTCGTACAGCGCGAGCGCGGCGTAGCCGACCACGCGGGCGCGATCGCCCGCCGTGTCGCCCGAGTTGCGCAGGTCGAGCAGCTCGGTGCGGAGGCCGCGTCGCCGCGCCAGTGTGAGCAGTCCGTTGACCGGCGTGGCGCCGCACGCCTGCGCATGATCCAGCGTCGGGTCGAGCGCCAGCATCATGTCGACGGTCGCGCGGTCTGCCGCCCGCGCCGTGGCGTATGGCAGATAGTGAGACAGATCGGAGCTGACAACGATCAGAGTCTCTTCATTGCCCCACAGCCGGGTCAGTACCTCGGCCACCTCGTCCGGCGTCGCGTCACCGACGGCGAGCGGAACCAGCGTGAAGTGGCCGAGCACCTGCTGCAGGAACGGTAGATGGACCTCGAGCGAGTGTTCCGCGGCATGCGCGCGGTCACTGACTGTGACCTGGGGGAGGTCGCGCAGCCGGGCCACCGCCTCACGGTCGACGTCGACCGGGCCGAGCGGCGTGTCGAAACGCCCAGCCGACGGCAGCGCGAGCCCGCGAACTAGCACGCGATGCACCGGGCCTAGCAGGACCACGCGGCGTATGCGCCTGGCCCAGGGCAGCAGTCGCGCATAGGCCTGGCCGGCGATGGGACCCGAATAGACGTAGCCCGCGTGCGGCACGATCAGGGCCTTGGGGGACGCCGTGGGATGCGGCTGTGCTCCGGCGCCAGCTACGAACCGCTGCACATCACGGCGCAGTATCGCCGGGTCGTCCGGGTAGAAAAGTCCGGCCACCGCCGGCGGTCGGCTCAGCATCGCCTCAAGCGGTGCGACCGGCTTTATCAGGCAAGTCATGAACTGGCGGCCTCCCTGCAGCCCTCACCATTGCAGCCTATGCCGTTGGTGTGGGGTCGATCACGCCTCGATCAAGGGGGCGCGAGACCGGCCAATCTGCATGGCCTCCCGTTTGCGGCCGGCCTACGGCACGTCCTCGTGCAGGCATAGGATGTTGCCCTCGGGGTCCTTGAACCAGGCGGCTTTCTCCGACCCCAGCACACAGATATGGCCCTCCGTCCGGAATCCCGGGAAGTCGTAGTCCTCGAACACGACACCCTTTGCCTTCAGCGCGCGGATCTCGACCACCACGTCGTCGACCTTGAAGCTCACCGCCGTGTGCTCGGCCTTGGTGCCCTCGGGCTTCGGAAACAGCGCGAGCGTGCCACCATCGCCGAGCGCGAACAGGAACTTGCCGTCCTGCTGCAGGCCCTTGGGGGTCAGCCCGAGCTGCTGCTGATAGAACTCGCGTGCGCGCGCCAGGTCACGCACCGGAAGGATCGTCGTGGCGGGAGAGTGCGTCAGCATCGGAACCTCCTCGATGACGGCGTGGGAGCAGCACAATGGCACTGCGGGCACCGGCACGCAACCTGCAGTGCACGACCCGCGGTCGCGCCTAATCCTAGAGACCTTCGCGCCACTCGGCGTTGAAGACCTTCCAGCGGCCCCGCTCTCGCCGCCACACCGTGTCGAACTCCCAGGTCTGACCGCGCTCCGGCAGCAGCCCTGCGCCTCCAGTCGCGATCACCCGCAGCTTGACGAACGCGCGTTCGCCCTCGATGCGGACATCGGTCACCGTGGTGGCCAGCTGGATGCGCTCGTTGCGCAGCATCGCGCCGGCAAGCAGGCGCCGTGCATCCTGCTTGCCGAAGGCGCCGGACTCGCGCGTGAAGTCGTCCGCGACCGGGTCAAGCGCGTCGCCGACCAGATGCTGCTCGATCGCCTGCGCCATGGCCGTGATGGTCGTACGCAGCTCTTTTTCCGGATCCGAACGGGCGCAGGCGGCCAGCAGCGAAACGACGACCAGCACGGCCGCGCCGACGAAAGTGCGGGGATTCATATCCAGCAATGCGGCAGTGACAAGGGGTGCAACAGTATCGGGACTGGAGGCGCCACCGTCACTTTTCGGCAACGCAGGCCGGAACGCAGACTCAGCCGAGGTTCGGTGCGAGCCAGCGTTCGAGTTCGCTGACGGCTACACGCTTGCGCGCGGCCAGGTCTTCGAGCTGGTCCCGCCCGATGCGGCCGACATTGAAGTACTTCGCCTGCGGATGGGCCAGGTAGAAGCCGCTCACCGAGGAGGCTGGATGCATCGCGTAGTTTTCGGTGAGCATCATCCCGATGTCGGCGGCATTAAGGACCTCGAACATCGCCCGCTTCACCGAGTGCTCCGGGCAGGCCGGGTACCCCGGCGCGGGCCGGATGCCGCGATAGCGCTCCTTGATGAGTTCCTCGCTGGTCAGCGTCTCGCCGGCGGCATAACCCCAGAGGTCCCGGCGTACGCGTTCGTGCATCAATTCGGCAAATGCCTCGGCCAGACGGTCCGTGATCGCCTTCAGCATGATGGCGCCGTAGTCATCGTGCTTCGCCTGGAACTGGGCCTCGCGCTTTTCGATGCCGATCCCGCTCGTCACGGCAAACAGGCCGATGTAGTCGGCGATGCCCGAGTCCTTCGGCGCCACGAAGTCCGACAGCGCCTGGTTCGGATTCGGCACACCGTCGAGCACCGGCTTTCGGGTCTGCTGGCGCAGGCCGTGCCAGGTGAAAAGCACCTCGCGCCGCGTGTCGTCGGTGTAGACCTCGATGTCGTCGCCGATCGCATTGGCCGGATGGAACGCGACTGCGGCGTTCGCGGTGAGCCAGCGCTCGGCCACGATGCGCTCGAGCATCTTCTCGCCCTCGGCGAAGACCTGGCGCGCATGCTCGCCGACAACATCGTCGGCCAGAATCTGAGGAAATGGTCCGTGCAGATCCCAAGTCTGGAAAAACGGCCCCCAGTCGACGTACTTCGCAATCATCGCCAGGTCGAAGTTCCTGAACACACGGCGACCGAGGAACTTGGGTTTCGGGGCAAGGTAGCCGGCCCAGTCGACGCGCGTCGCATTTGCACGGGCGGCGGCGAGATCGATCAGTTCCGGGCCCTTCTTGCTCGCATGCTGTTCACGCACGCGTTCGTATTCTTTCTTGACATCGGCGATATAGCGGGTCGCGGCCTCGTCACTGACCAGGCTCTGGCACACGCTGACCGAGCGGCTCGCGTCCGACACGTAGACCACCGGGCCGCTCGTGTAGTGCGGGGCAATCTTCACCGCCGTGTGCACGCGGCTGGTCGTGGCGCCTCCGATCAGCAGCGGCATCGTGAAGCCCTGTCGCTGCATCTCACGCGCGACATGCTGCATTTCCTCGAGTGACGGCGTGATCAGCCCGGACAGGCCGATCATGTCGGCGTCCTCCTCGCGCGCAGTGGCGAGGATCTTCTCGGCCGGCACCATGACGCCCATGTTGACGACTTCGAAATTGTTGCACTGGAGAACGACCGACACGATGTTCTTGCCGATGTCGTGCACGTCACCCTTGACGGTGGCGATCACGACCTTGCCCTTGGCACGTGCCTCGCCGCCGGCGGCGACATGCGCGGCCTTCTCGGCTTCGATATACGGCACCAGGTGCGCAACCGCCTGCTTCATCACGCGCGCCGACTTCACCACCTGCGGCAGGAACATCTTTCCTGCGCCGAACAGATCCCCGACGATGTTCATGCCGTCCATCAACGGTCCCTCGATCACTTCGATCGGGCGGCCGCCGCGCGTGTCAATGGCCGCGCGGCACTCTTCGGTGTCCTCGACCACGAAGTTGGTGATGCCGTGGATCAGCGCGTGCGCGAGGCGCTTGTCGACCGGCTCGCTACGCCAGGCAAGGTCTTCTTCCTTCTTCCGGCCGCCGGCCTTCACCTGCTCGGCGAACTGCACCAGCCGTTCGCCGGCATCGGCGCGGCGATTGAGCACGACGTCCTCCACGCGTTCGCGCAGCTCCGGTTCGATGTCCTCGTACACGCCGAGCTGGCCGGCATTGACGATGCCCATCGTCATGCCGGCACGGATCGCGTGATACAGGAACACCGTGTGGATCGCCTCGCGCACGTGGTCGTTGCCGCGGAAGCTGAAGCTGACATTGCTGACGCCGCCGCTCACCTTTGCGTACGGCAGGTGCTGGCGGATCCAGTGCGTGGCCTCGATGAAGTCGACCGCGTAGTTGTTGTGCTCCTCGATGCCCGTGGCGATCGCGAAGATGTTGGGATCGAAGATGATGTCTTCCGGCGGAAAACCGACCTCGCGCGTCAGCAGCTCGTACGAGCGCTTGCAGATCTGGGTCTTGCGCGCGTAGGTGTCCGCCTGGCCCTGTTCGTCAAAGGCCATCACGATGACCGCCGCGCCATAGCGCCGCGCCAGGCTCGCCTGGCGGATGAACTCGGCCTCGCCTTCCTTCATCGAGATCGAATTGACGATGCTCTTGCCCTGCACGCACTTCAGGCCCGCCTCGATGACGCTCCACTTGGAACTGTCGATCATTACCGGAACGCGCGCGATATCCGGCTCGCTGGCGATCAGGTTCAGGAAGCGCGTCATCGCGGCGGCCGAGTCGAGCATCGCCTCGTCCATGTTGATGTCGATGATCTGCGCACCGTTTTCGACCTGCTGACGGGCGACGCTGACGGCTTCCTCGTACTGCTCGTTGAGGATCAGGCGCGCGAAGGCCTTCGAGCCCGTGACGTTCGTGCGCTCGCCGACGTTGACGAACAGGCTTTCGTCGCTGACTTTCACGGGTTCGAGCCCCGAGAGCCTCATCGTGTGGTCCGATGCCGGTACCGTGCGCGGAGCCAGGCCGTCGATCTCCTGAACGATCGCACGGATGTGATCCGGAGTCGTTCCGCAGCAGCCCCCGGCGATGTTGACGAAGCCCGCCTCGGCAAATTCCCGCAGCAGGCTCGACGTAATCTCCGGCGTCTCGTCGAAGCCGGTGTCGCTCATCGGGTTCGGCAGGCCCGCGTTCGGGTACACGCTGACGTAGGTGTCGGCGATCTTCGCGAGCTCCTCGATATACGGACGCATCAGTGCCGCACCCAGTGCGCAATTGAGTCCGACCGTAAGCGGACGCGCATGACGGACCGAATGCCAGAACGCCTCGACGGTCTGGCCCGACAGGATGCGGCCCGACGCATCCGTCACGGTGCCGCTGATCATCACGGGCACCCTGGGCAGGCCTATCTCGCCGCGCCGCTCGAACTCCGCTTCGACGGCGAAGATCGCGGCCTTGGCGTTGAGCGTGTCGAAAATCGTTTCGATCAGCAGCAGGTCGACACCGCCGTCGAGCAGCCCTCGTGCCTGCTCGCCATACGCGGCGACGAGCTGGTCGAACGACACGTTGCGCGCGCCGGGATCGTTGACGTCGGGCGAGATCGACGCGGTCTTCGGCGTGGGTCCGAGCGCACCCGCGACATAGCGCGGCCTGTCCGCGGTCGTGAACCGCCTCGCGGCCTCGACAGCAAGGTGCGCCGCGGCCACGTTCATCTCGTAGGCGATGTGTCCCAGCCGGTAGTCGTCCTGGGCAATGGAAGTTGCGCCAAACGTGTTCGTTTCGATGATGTCGGCGCCGGCTTCCAGGTACTGCTCGTGGATGTCGCGAACGACGTCCGGTCGCGTCAGCACGAGCAGGTCGTTGTTGCCCCGGAGGTCGACTGGATGGCCGGCGAAGCGTTCGCCGCGAAAACTGGCCTCCGGCAGTTTGTAATGCTGGATCATCGTCCCCATCGCGCCGTCGAGGATCAGGATGCGGCGCGCGAGGACTTCCCTAAGGCGGGCCTCGGTGGTTGACGTCGAAGTGGCGGTCATCAAGGAGACGGGGAACGACTTTCTGGCAGAGCCCGGCATTCTAGGGGCTGTTCATGCTAAGGCCTTTGGCCCGTGCGTTCCTGCGCGGACCGGCATGAACTCATGCCCTGCGCTGATGTAGCGGAGCGTCTGAGGCGCCGCGTCGGTCGGGTTCAGGCGAGCGCGGATTCGCGCACGGCCGCAGTGTCCACGCTCGTCCCGGACACGCCAGCCTGGCGGATCAGGTCGGCCGCCCGTTCCGCGATCATCACCACCGGTGCATTGGTGTTGCCGGAGACGAGCGTTGGCATCACCGACGCATCGACAACGCGCAGTCCTTGCACACCGCGCACCCGGAGTTCCGGATCGACGACTGCCCGCGCATCCACCCCCATGCGACAGGTGCCGACCGGGTGATAGATGGTGTCCGCGCGCGCGCGAATCGCCGCGCGGATCTCGTCGTCGCTGCGAACGTCGCTGAAGTACAGCTCTCGCGCGGGGTCACCGCCACCGAACGCCGCGAACGCCGGTTGGGCAAAGATGCGTCGAACGAGTTTGAAGGCGCGCACCATCGTTTCCAGATCGTCCGGCGCGGACAGGAAGCCCGGATCGATCAGCGGCGCATCGCGCGCATCGCGCGACGCCAGATGCAGCAACCCGCGGCTTTGCGGTCGCAGTGCGCACGAGTGGCAGCTCATGCCGTGGCCCCAGTGAAAGGTGCGGTTATGGTTGTCAACCATGCCGATGACGAAGTGCAGCTGCACATCCGGCCGCGTCAGCTCCGGCAGCGTGCGCACGAATGCGCCGGCCTCGGCAAAATTGGAGGTCAGCACGCCGCGGCGTTCGCGCCGCCAGCGTCCGACCGCACGCAGCAGCTTCCAGGCGCCTGTGGGTGACAGTCCCAGCAGGTCGGTGTTGTCGACACGACGATTGATGATGACGTCAAGATGGTCCTGCAGGTTCTCGCCGACCGGCAGATCCGCGATCACCGGGATACCCAGGCCCTGCAGCGATGCTCCCGGCCCGATGCCCGAGACCATCAGCAGCTGCGGCGACTGCAGTGCCCCTGCTGTCAGCAGCACCTCGCGCCGGGCGCGCAGCGTCCGGCGCACGCCCGATTGCTCGAACTCGACGCCGACCGCACGCGTGCCTTCAAACAGGATGCGCGTGGCCAATGCCTCTGTTTCGATGCGAAGGTTCGGCCGTGAACGAACCGGATCGAGGTAGGCGCGCGCCACCGACCAGCGCTCGCCATTTTTCTGCGTTACCTGATAGAGGCCGACGCCTTCCTGCGTTTCGCCGGCGAAATCATCGTTGCGCGCCAGCCCGGCCTGCATACCGGCCTGAATGAAACGCTCGGCAAACGGATGCGGTGAGCGCAGGTCAGCCACATTGAGCGGGCCACCGGTGCCGTGCCAGCCGCTGATTCCGCGCTCGTTGTTCTCGGCCTTCAGGAAGTACGGAAGGACATCCTTCCAGCTCCACCCGGGCGCACCATCGGCGGCCCAGCCGTCGTAGTCCTCGCGCTGGCCGCGCAGGTAGACCATCGCATTGATCGCCGATGACCCGCCGAGACCGCGGCCACGAGGCTGGTAACCGACCCGGCCGCCCAAGCCCGGCTGCGGTGTCGTCGCGAACGCCCAGTTGCGCGCATTGCGATTCATGATGAACAGCGCTGCGCCGACCGGCACGCGGTCAAGCACCCCGCCATTGTCCCCGCCCGCCTCGAGCAGGACGACACGGTTGGACGGGTCTTCGGACAGGCGGGCGGCCAGTACACAGCCACCGGAACCACCGCCGACAATGATGTAGTCGAACTCCACTGCGCCCCCTAGCGCGTGCCTGTCATGGCACACGCCCATTCATTTTGATGAATTGTGGCGCCGGCCGCGGCTCACGGCGGCGGGTTCCCTAGAAGCTGTCCTCGAAATCCCGGGAGGCGCAAAACGCGGTTCTCCGCCCCGGACTCGGCCCAAGGCTCTGTCGGAGGCCCGCAGCAACTTGCTGGCGTTCGATCAGTGCAGGACCACGGGCTGTGTCATCAGGCCGCTGAATCCCTGGAGAAAGGCATCGACCTCGTCGGGTGACGGGCCTTGTTCGATGAGTTCCTGCACGCTCCGGCGAAAGTTCTCGGCATCCTGACCGCCCAGAAAGATCTCGCGACGCAGTTGCTTGTCCATGATTTCATAGCCGCCGGTGGCGCGACCGTCGTCGTTGCCCGAGCCTTCGAACTCGAACACGCAGTACTGTGGACTGTTGTAGATCATCGTCAGTGCCATGGCTTGTGTCCCTTTCAGCGGCCAGTGTGCGTGCAGGCTTTGCCGCCACTCATCTACATGCAATATCGGTACCAGCGCAGAAGATTCAAGCGCCGCACGCCGAGCCACTGTCTGTGAGACGAGAACTGAAAGTGACCGCTAACTAATGGATGCAAGGAATTGACGCAACAGGGCATTGAACCGCTGCGGCTGCTCGATATTCGACAGGTGCGCAGCGTCCGGAATGATCTCCAGGCGCGAGCCGTCGATTGCCTGGACGATTTCTTCGGCCATCGACACCGGCGTGCCTTGGTCATCTGCCCCGACCATGACCAGTGTCGGGCAATCGATCGTTGCCAGCCGCGCAGTGAAGTCGATATGCGAGATGGCATGGGCACACCCGACGTAGCCGGACACCGACGTGGCCCGGATCAACGCCGCGATCCGCGCTACTTCGTCAGGGTGCTGCTCGCGAAAACCGAGGGTGAACCAGCGCTCCAGCGTCGCCGGCAGCACTGCGTCGATGCCGCGCGAACGAACCAGCGCAATGCGTTCCTCCCACATCGGCCGCGCGGCCACGGGATAGCGGCTGCTGGTGTCGGCCAAGGTCAGCGACAGCAGGCGAGTTGGCGCGCGCAGGGCAAGCTGCTGCCCGATCATGCCGCCCATCGACAGGCCGACGAAGTGGCAGTGTCGGATGCCGAGCGCATCGAGCAGCGCCAGGGCGTCGCCTGCCAGCCCTTCCATCGTGTATTCACCCGCGGGTGCGGACGATGACCCATGGCCGCGCGTGTCGAAGCGCAGCAAGCGAAAGTCGCCGAAGGCGTCGAGCTGAGCATCCCACATCGAGTGATCGCAGGCGAGAGAATGGCTGAACACGAGCCAGGGAGCGTCAGCGGCCGCACCGTCGATGCGGTAGGCGAGTTCGATATCGTTGACGCGGCTCTTTTGCATCGGCATCGCGAGTTCAGTCCAGTTCAAAGCGTACGCCGAGGCTGCCATCCGCGAGTAGCGCACGGACACGCTCGAGGTGCTCGCCGCGGGACAACACCAGCAAAAGGGCGTCGGGCCGCAACGCCCGCACGGCCCGCGTGATGCCGACACGCAATGGCACCTGCCCCAGGCAGCAGACACACCCTGACGCCAGCCGTGTCACGGCGACATCCGGGGGCAACTCAAGCGTAGTGAAGACGCCTTCGACGAACACCGCGCGCTGCGTGGATGCTGTCGCTTCGAGCCAGGCGTCGACGGCAGTCTGTGTGCCTCCGTCTGCGACGACCACGGTCGCGCGCATCAGCGCCGCCAGAACTCCGGGGTGAAGAGCACCAGCACCGAAAACAGTTCCAGGCGGCCGATCAGCATCGCGAAGGTGCACACCCAGGTCTCGAAGTCGTTCAGCCCGCCGTAGTTGGTCGCCGGCCCTACCTGGTTCAGCCCCGGACCGGTGTTGTTCACACAGGCCACGATGGCGGTGAACGCCGAGATCACGTCGAGTCCCGACAACAGCAGCAGGAACGTGAGCCAGATGATCGATGCGCCGTAGACCAGCATGAAAGCCAGCACGGCGAAGATCACCTTGTTCTCGACCGGTTGGCCCGCAACCATGACCGGATTCACCGCACGCGGATGCAGGATGCGCGTCATCTCGCGGCGTGCCTGCTTGAGCAGGATCACGCCGCGGATCATCTTGATGCCGCCGCCGGTCGAGCCGGCGCAGGTCGTGAAGCCGCACAGGAACAGCATCAGCACCGGCGCAAAGATCGGCCATTGGTTGTAGTCGGTGTTGGCGTAGCCGGTCGTGGTCGCGATCGACACTACGTTGAAGGTCGCAAAGCGCAGCGCCTGCCAGCGCTCCGAGTAGACGTCGCTGTGATACAGGAACGCCGCTATGGCGAGGCAGGCAGCGACCAGCGTGAACAGGTAGGCCTTGGCCTCTGGATCAGCCAGATACGGCACTAATGACCGGCGCCGCCATGCGATGAAGTGCAACGAGAAGTTGAACCCGGCGAGCGTCATGAACACCACGGCCGTGTAGTCGATCAGCGGCGAGTTCCAGTGCCCGAAGCTGGCATCGTGCGACGAAAAGCCGCCCAGTCCCATTGTCGAGCACATGTGCATGAAGGCATCGCTCCAGCTCATGCCGGCCCACCGATAGGCGAAGAAGCAGACCAGCGAAATGCCGAAGTACATCGAGTACAACGCCTTCGCGGTGTCGGCGATGCGCGGCGTAAGCTTGGTTTCCTTGAAGGGTCCGGCGGTTTCGGCCTTGAAAAGCTGCGCGCCCCCCACGCCCAGTAGCGGCAGGATCGCGACGACCAGCACGAGGATGCCCATGCCGCCCATCCAGACCAGCAGATGGCGCCAGACATTGATCGAAAGCGGCAAATGATCGAGCCCGCTCAGGGCCGTCGCGCCGGTTGTCGTGAGCCCCGACATCGTCTCGAAGTAGGCATCGGTGAACGACAGACCGGGAAGATGGAACAGCAGCGGCAGCGTGGCGCAGGCCGGCAGGATCGTCCATCCGAGCGTCACCAGCAGGAAGCCATCGCGTGGCTGCAGTTCGCGCCGGAAGCGGCGCGTCGACAGCACCAGAAATCCTCCGATCCCGGCCGTGATCAGGATCGCGAGGTCGTAGTCCTTCAGCGCCGCCTCGCCGGCAAAGAATGCGAAGGCGAGCGGAATCAGCATCGTCCCGGCGAACAGCAGGACGAGATACCCGAGGACGTTGAGGACCGGAAGGATGGAACGCGCTAGCGCCTGCATGATGGCCGCATCAAGTGCGCGCGGATTATGCGCTGGAGCGCCGGGCCGCCGGCTGACCGGAATCGATTCCGGTCAGCGGCAGTGACACTTGGCTAGCGTCCGTACAACACGCTGGGCAGCCAGAGACCGATCTCCGGGAACACATACAGCAGGAAGATCGCGATGATCTGGATCCCCATGAACGGCAACATGCCGGCGAAGATCTGATTCAGCGTGACGTGAGGCGGCGAAACGCCCTTCAGGTAGAAGGCAGCCATCGCCACCGGCGGCGACAGGAACGCCGTCTGCAGGTTGAGCGCCACCAGCAGGCCGAAGAACAGCGGATCGATGCCGAAGTTGTCGAGCAGCGGGATGAAGATCGGCATGAAGATGACGATGATCTCGGTCCACTCGAGCGGCCAGCCGAGAACGAAGATGATGACCTGCGACAGCAGCAGGAACTGGACCTTTGACAGGCCCAGCGACAGCACCCATTTTTCCACCAGATCCTGCCCGCCGAGCAACGCAAACGCCGCGGAGAAGATCGCGCTGCCGACGAAAAGCCAGCACACCATGGCGCTGGTCTTGGCAGTCAGGAAGACGGATTCCTTGACCTCGCTCTGCAGGCCGGCCTGTCGATAAGCGAGCAGCGCCCAAACGCCGACACCGACCGATGCCACGATGCCAATGATCGTCGGCACGGGCTGCTTGACGACGCCGCCACTGGCGAGCAGGAACCAGACGATCGAGATCAGCGCCGGAGCCCAGAGCAGTAACCACAAGAAAAGCTTCCCCACCCAGTTGGCCGGCCGCTTTCCGACCATCATGTAGACCGCCGCAAGCAGGTAGCCGCCGAATGCGCCCACCGCCGCCGCCTCCGTCGGAGTCGCGAGACCGAACACGATGGAACCGAGCACCGCAAGGATCAGCAACATCAGCGGAAAGAAGCTCGCCAGCAGCATCTTGAAGACTTCGAGCCGCTGAAAACTGAGGATGGCGTAGAAAGCTACCAGGACAAGCACGCTAACCGCCGTGCCGATCCAGAAGCCCATGCTCGGGGCCTGGCGCTCTGCAGTCGCCTGCGTCGTGGCGAGCATCCCCGCGCCGGCCGCGCCGGGGGGTTCCTTCACACCTTCGCCTGATCCAGGGGGCGCGGCAAGACCTCCGCTTCCGGGTGGCTCCTTAACGCCCTCGCCCGATCCCGGCGGCGCCGCCAGTCCACCGCTCCCCGGAGGCTCCTGCACGCCGCTCGAAGCGCCCGGAGGTTCCTGGAGTCCTCCAGTCGATGGCGGCTCTCTTAGGGTTCCCGCCGGTTCCGACAATCCGCCGCCCATCGCGGCCGCCGGCGCAGTCACACTTGGGGTCGTGTTGATCTGCCATGCCAATGCCACGACAGCCGCGACCAGCAGCGCCGGCAGCAACGCAACGCCCAGTTGCTTGTAGATGTATTCAGCGGGAACACCGAGGCTGCCTGCGCTCTTGAGGGCCTTCATCAGCGCCGGCAGTGCGCGGTTGGAAATCGCGCTCGAAACCTTCTGCGTCAGCGGCGGCAGCGGCACGAACCGCTGCTCGGTGGTCAACGGCGGCATCAACGCCGGCTTGATCTTGGCCAGCGCGATCACGTACACGATGTAGAGGCCGGCCAGCATGATCCCCGGGAAAAAAGCGCCGGCATACAACTGCACCACCGATACACCGGCCGTGGCGCCGTAGACAATCAACAGGACGCTGGGCGGTATCAGGATCCCGAGGCAGCCGCCCGCCGTGATCGATCCCGCCGAGATGCGCACGTCGTAGCCGGCCTTCAGCATTTGCGGCAACGCAAGCAGCCCCATCAGGGTGACGACGGCGCCGACGATGCCGGTCGCGGTCGCGAAAACCGCGCAGGTAAAGATGGTGGCCACCGCCAGCGAGCCCGGCACGCGCGCCATGGCCAGGTGCAGGCTGCGGAAGAGCCGCTCGATCAGGTTCGCGCGCTCCACCAGGTAGCCCATGAACACGAAGAGCGGAATGGAGATGAGCACATCGTTGCTCATCACCTTGAACGCCGCCTGCACCATCAGGTCGAGCGTCTTCTCGATGTCGCGGTCGTAGGCGAGCCACGTGAAGATCATCCCCATGCCCATCAGCGTGAAGGCTGTCGGGAAACCGAGCATGATCGCCACCACCACCAGCGCCAGCATCATCAGGCCAAGATGCCCGCTTTGGAGATTGTCGGCTGACAGCAGCATCACCGCGGTGCCCGCGATGATGAGCCCCATGATGATGAAGCCGAACCAGAGTTCCTTGCGGATCTTCATTGCGCGGCGCCCTGCTTAATTTCCTGCGCAACAACGATCTTGTCGAGCGCGGCGATGTCCTCGTCCTTCACGTGCACCATCTGCTTGAGCTTGTCGACGTCGACTTCCTCGACGTCCTGCTCGCGTGACGGCCAGTCGCCCTGCTGCAGGCAGCGGATGCAGCGCACGATCTCGACGATGCCCTGCAGCAGCAGCATGGCGCCGGCGAAGGGGATGATGAATTTGAAAGGGTAAAGCGGCAGCGGCGTGGCGGAAAACGTCTTTTCACGGATCGCCAGCGCTTCGTTCGCATAGATCCAGCCCGCATACGTCAGCGCGACGATGCCGGGAAGGAAGAAAACGACGTAGAGCACGAGGTCGATCGAGGCTTGCGTGCGCGGCCGGAAGAAGCCATAGAGCACATCCCCGCGCACATGGCCATTTTTCGACAGCGTGTAGGCGCCGGCCATCATGAACAGCGTTCCGTACATCATGATCTGCAGGTTCAGCGCCCAGTCATGCGGTGTGTTCAGTGCATATCGCGAGTACACCTCCCACGAGATCATCAGCGTCAACAGGACGATCAGCCAGGCAAATACCTGACCCAGCCACGTCGACAGCCGGTCCACCGCCAGCAGAAGTTTCTGCATTGCCCTTCCTTCGCGGGAAGAAAAAGGGCCACCGACCGTTGCTGCTGGCAGGTGGCCCGTCGGACCTCAACCGGGGGAGACTATTTCTTGCCGAAGTAGTAGTTGGAGGCCATCTTGAAGTCGACTGTGTAGTCGCTTTGCCACGAACTGGCGCGTTGTGCGAAGGCCTTTTGCGAGTCGAGCACCTTCTTGAACAGCGCATTTTCTGCGGACTTCTTCTCCATGATCTTGTCCCACGAGACGAGCTGCGCGCGCAGGATCGCGTCGGGAGTCTTGTAGAAGTTCACGCCCATTTTCTTCAGCTCGATGTAGTCCTTCGAGTTGCGGTCGATGGCCTTCCAGCTCATGTCGGCACTGGAGGCCTCGACGGCGTGGTCGATGATCTTCTTCAGGTCCGGCGCAAGGGCGTTGTACTTGGTCTTGTTGAACAGGATCTCGAACTGCTCACCGCTCTGGTGGAAGCTCTGCAGCATGCAGTTCTTGCTGACGTCGGGGAAGCCGAGCAGCTTGTCCGACGACGCGTTGTTGAATTCGGCACCGTCGATCAGGCCGCGGTCGAGCGCCGGCACGATCTCGCCACCGGGCAGCGGGTTCACTGCAGCGCCCATGTCGGTGTACATATCGACCGCCAGTCCCACCGTACGGAACTTGATGCCCTTGATGTCCTCGACCTTGGCAATCGGCTTCTTGAACCAGCCGAAGGGCTGCGTCGGCATCGGGCCGTAGAGGTACGAAACCACGTCGACATTGATCGACTTGTAGATCTCCTGAAGAAGCGCGTCACCACCACCGTAGTAGTGCCACGACAGCAACATGTTCGGGTCCATGCCGAACGACGGACCTGAACCCCACAGCGCGAGCGCGGAGTTCTTGCCGTAGTGATACGCAACGACGCCATGCCCGCCGTCGAGCGTGCCCTTCGCAACGGCCTCGAGCAGCTGGAATGCCGGAACGACAGCACCGGCGGGAAGCACTTCGATCTTCAGCCGGTTTCCGGCCATGTCGTTGACCTTCTTGGAGAAGTCGGTCGCGTATTCGTGGAAGATGTCCTTGGTCGGCCAGGTGCTCTGAAACCGCAGCGTCGTGGTCTGGGCCGTCGACACCATCGGGAAGCCCAGCGCCGCGGTGCCTGCGGTGGCCGCGGCGGCCTTGGACAAAAACTTCCGACGCGTCGGTGCGGCGTCCTTGCTCTTGATGAAATCCATGAATGTCTCCTTGGCTGAAGCCGTTTGGAACTGCGACGTGTCGGGCCCGAGGCCGTTTCTGTTGGATGCGGCTTGATTCGCTGGAGTCGCAGGGTAATGCCGCCGTCAGCGATTCTATTGAATCGGGACCCGGGGGGGAAATGATTCCGGGGCCGACCGGGGAAAACGCGCACCGCACATCGGGTCGTTGCGGCGCAGCATCGGATCAGAAGAAGCCGGCGCCCACGGTGAACAGCCGCTCGACCCGCTGGATCAGACGCTTGTTCTCGACGAAAACGATCAGGTGGTCCTCCGGCTCGATCACCGTGTCATGGTGGGCCATCAGCACCTGGGTCCGCTCGCCCGCGCCTCTTACCACCGCGCCGATCGTGACGCCGCGGGGCAGCTCCACCTGATCGATGCTCTTGCCGATGATGCGCGAGGTGCGCGCGTCACCGTGGGCGATGATCTCGAGCGCTTCGGCCGCCCCGCGCCGGAGGCTGTGTGCGGCGACCACATCGCCTCGCCGCACGAACTTCAGCAGCGCCGACAGCGTGGCGTAGGACGGCGAGATCGCGATGTCGATCTGTCCGCCCTGCATCAGGTCGCCGTAGCTCTTGCGGTTGATGAGTGCGATGACGCGACGCGCGCCCATGCGCTTGGCCAGCAGCGAACTCATGATGTTGTTCTCGTCGTCATTCGTCAGCGCGATGAACAGATCCGTCTCGTGCACGCCCTCCTGCTGCAGCAGGTCTTCATCCGTGGCGTCGCCACTGAGCACGAGCACGTCGGTCGACAGCTGGTGCGCGAGGAGTTCGGCGCGCCGCTTGTTCGCCTCGATGATCTTGACGATGAAACGTTCCGGTGTGTCCAGCCCCTCGCCGGTGTCGAGCGAGCGCGCCACCCGCAGGCCGATGTTGCCGCCGCCGGCAAGCATCACGCGCCGCACTGGCTTGTCCATGCGGCGCAGCTCGCTCATCACGGAGCGGATGTTCTGCGAGGCGGCAAGGAAGAAGACCTCGTCGCCGGGTTGCACCATGGTGTCGCCGTCGACCCGCACACTGGCATCGTCGCGGAACATCGCGACGATGCGCGTATCGACATTGGGCAGGTGGCGACGCAATTCCTTGACCGGATGCGACACCAGCGGCCCGCCGGCGAAAGCGCGCACCGCGATCAGACTCGCGCGGCCGTCAGCGAACTCGAGTACCTGCAGCGCCTCCGGAAACTCGATCAGCTTGAGCAGGTAGTCGGTGACGGTCTGTTCCGGAAAGATCACGTGCGTTGCGCGGAAGCCCTCGTCGCCGATGAGCTTCGGGTGCTTCTGCAGCTCGACGTTGCGAACGCGCGCGATACGCGTGGGAATGTTGTAAAGATCCGCAGAGATTTTGCAGGCGACGAGATTGGTCTCGTCGTAGGCCGTGACCGCGATCAGCATGTCGCAGTCCTCGGCACCCGCCTGTTTCAGCGTCGACGGCAGTGCGGCGTTGCCGACGAGTCCGCGCAGGTCGAAGCGATCCTGCAGATCCGCCACGCGCGCCGGATCGGAATCGATGATCGTGATGTCGTTGGCCTCGGACACCAGGCTCTCGGCCACCGAGGACCCGACCCGACCGGCACCGATGATGATGATCTTCATGAATACGGGCCTGCAGCCGGCCCGGCGGCAGAGCTAGTCGTCGTATTCGTCCCGATGCACGTAGATCGGCGGCGGCGAAGGCAGCGCACTCGACGCAGTCGAAGGCGCGGCCACCGGAGGCTCTTCGGCGGCGCGATCACGGCGGGTACCGCGGGCAAGCTCGATGCCAAGCTGCTTCAGCTTGCGATACAGATGCGTGCGCTCGAGGCCGGCACGATCCGCAACCCGCGTCATGCTGTAGTGCTCACGTGCGAGATGGAATTCGAAGTAGACGCGCTCGAACTGGTCGCGCGCCTCGCGCAGCGGCTGGTCCAGCGGCACGCCGTTGTGCGCGCCCACCGGTTCGTTCGCGGCCACCGGCTCGGTCGGTGCAACGACCGGTATCTCGGCCGGGACAGCGGGTGCATAGGACGGCGGCACGACGCCTTGTGGCCGCAGGTTGCGCATCACGCGTCCGCGTTCGAGTCCGGAACGTACCGCAGTCAGCAAGCGCGCCATGGCGATCGGCTTTTCGAGGAACTCGAGCGCACCGTAACGCGTCGCTTCGACCGCAGTATCGATGGTCGCGTGGCCCGACATCATGATGACCGGCATCGTCAGGTGACCCAGCGACGCCCATTCCTTGAGCAGCGTGACGCCGTCGGTGTCGGGCATCCAGATGTCGAGCAGCACCAGATCGATGGGCTCCCGCGCGCGCACATCGCGCGCTCGTGCCGCGTTCTCGGCAGTCAGTACCGAATGACCTTCGTCGCTCAGGATCTCCGACAGAAGTTCGCGGATGCCGACTTCGTCATCGACGACTAGGATGGTCGACATGGGGCTACCGGTGTGAGGACGGGAGCCACGCCGGGTGGCGTGGGCATCGAGGCAAACATGCGGGCAAGGGGATC
This sequence comes from uncultured beta proteobacterium, assembly GCA_963724365.1. Classification (GTDB taxonomy): domain Bacteria; phylum Pseudomonadota; class Gammaproteobacteria; order Burkholderiales; family Burkholderiaceae_F; genus JALORV01. Next base: position 237,543 of record CAVRUR010000011.1, read on the forward strand.
ATGGAGTCCGGGCAAGGCGTCGGGTCATCGGGATTACGCCACGCGACGCGGGCTGGCGTCGGCTGTCTCGGCCAAAACCAGTCGACGAAACACGATCGTCACCGCGGCACCGCCCGCGTGGCCAACGCCGCTGCCGCCGCCACGGTTGACGATCTCAACATGCGCTCCGTGTTCATCGATGATTTTCTTGACCATGGCCAGTCCGAGGCCCGTGCCGCTCGGTTTGGTGGTGACATAAGGCTCGAAGGCACGTCGCAGTATATTCGCCGCGAAACCCGGGCCGTTGTCCTCGACCGAGAAGCGTACGGCACGCACGACTCCGGTCGGTTCCGCATTTTCCGCCAGCGTGGTCCGGACCCGTATGCTCGGGTCCAGCTGGCCGCTCAGCGCTTCCTGCGCATTGCCGATCAGGTTGTGGATCACCTGCCGCAGCTGGGTCGCATCTCCTTCGATCATGGGCAGCGGCGACGCCAGCGCCAGCGATATCGGCGCACCGGCAGTTCGATAGAGAGTAGCCACTTCCTCGATCAGCGCGTTCAGATCGAGCGGCAGCAGGCGGGCGGGCGGAACGCGCGCGTAGTCGCGGAAGTCGTCGACCATGCGCTTCATCGCTGCCACCTGGTTGACGATGGTCGTGGTGCCGCGTCGCAGGACGTCGGCCTCGCCGCCCGGCAACTTGTCGAGCAGCTTCATCTGCATGCGCTCGGCCGCCAGCTGTATCGGCGTCAGCGGATTCTTGATCTCGTGCGCCAGCCGGCGCGCAACCTCGCCCCATGCGACAGCGCGCTGCGCGGAAATCACCTGGGTCATGTCGTCGAACACGATGACGTAGCCGGGCCCGTCGTCGAGCGGAAGTCGCGATCCTCGTGCCAGCAACATCAGCGGTTCGGCCGTCGTGCCTGCGGCGCGCTTGACCTCGATCTGCTGCTGCCATGATTCCTTCGGAGTGCCAGACAGGGCCTGCTCGGCGAAACCGGCCGAAAATGCGTCGGCGAGTTCCCCGTCGATCGCCTGCAGCGGTCGCCCGATGTCCTCGCCGAGTGACCTGACCAGAATGCGCGAGGCGCCGAAGTTGGCCGTCACCAGACGAAACTCGTGGTCGAGCACGATCACTCCGGCCGACAGGTTGGCCAGCACACGCTCGAGGTAGGTCTTGGCGTTCTCGAGTTCCCGCTGCTTGGTTTCGACAGCGTCGCGTGCTTCGGTCAGCTGCCGTGTCATCGCATTGAATGACTGCGTCAGCAGGTTCATCTCGTCGTTGCCGGGAAACTCGCGTACCGGGCTGAAGTTGCCCTCCGCAACTGCCTTCGTGCCTTCGGCGAGCTGGAGCAGCGGCGCCGTCATCGAGCTTGCCAGCAGCACGCTGCCGGCGATCGCAGCAAAAGTCGAGAGCAGCAGCGTCAGTGTCAGTGTCAGTCCGTAGATCGTCTTCAGCCCGCTGCGCGACAGCGACAGTTCCTGGTATTCGCGGTAACCGTTCTGCAGCGCGTCGGCGTTGGCTGCGATGGTCGGCGGCACCGGCTGGATCAGCTGCAGGTAGCGTGTGTCCGTCGCAGGCGACATGCTGCTGCCGGTAGTCGGTGCGCCCCTTACGCCGCCGAGGGAGTCATGCAGGCGGATTCCAGATCCGTCGAGCGGCAAGAGCGAACCCCGGACCGACATCGTCGTCGGCGCCGGAATCGGCACGATGACGCGCGCACGCAGCCCCTGGCGCGCTTCGATGGCGCCGGCCTCCCCTTCGATGACGGCAAAGATGCGCTGCGTCCGCGCCTGTCGCAACTCGCTGGGCTTGGGCGCTTCGGGCACCAGTTCCGAGACCTGGGCACCGGACGCCCCGATGAGCTGTCCGTTGCCAGTGACCAACAGGGCCTCGTCGATTGCGCCCTGCTCGCGCAGGCGGTTCAGCTGCGACAGCTGACCGGCCTCGGGCAGATCGGCCAGTTCGAGCACCCACGCATTCGCCTTCGCAGCCACGTCGTTCTTTACGTTGTCGAGGGCGGCGCGTCCCAGGGTCAGGCCCGAATCGAGCGCGCGGTCGACCCGTATGTCGAACCAGGACTCGATCGAGCGTGACAGGAACTGGGTCGACACGATGTAGATCAGCACACCGGGCAGAACACCCATGAGCGCGAACGCAACGGCAAAGCGCGTTGTCAGGCGCGCACCGAAGCGCTTCAGCAGCAGGCGCTTGGCCAGGCGCCGCACCAGCAGCAGGACCAGCACCGCGAGCGCCGCCGCTATGACGCCGTTGATCGCGAGCAGGATCGGGTAGTTGCGTTCGAAGAACGCGGTGTTGCCGCTGGCCGAGGCCAGGATGAACAGCAGCACGCCCGACAGCGCAATCACGAACAGCAGCCCGTATCGCAGTACGCGCGACATCTCAACCCTGCCCTGGGAATGCCGGCGCGGCGGCGCCGACCTTGCCGCGCGCCCTCGACCCCGGCTGGTCCATGGCCTCAGCGCGCCAGTGCGGCGGGTACCGCCAGCTCACGCCAGTCCGATGCAAGAGTCCACTCGCGGCTCGTGATGGCGTTGACCTGGAACGGCTTGGGTAGCTGAGTCACGTCGAGCCGCATCCGGACCTGGGCCTCGTAGTCGTCGCGCGGCGACAGCACGCCGGCCTCGATCACCTTCCACTGGCGCACGCTCTTGAGCAAACCCAGCGCCTCGTCGAGCGAATCGAACGGCTGCGACAAGCCACCGCGGGCGAGCCGGTATTGCCGCGTCAACGGACTGTAGGACAAGCGATAGGTGAGCGTGCTGGTACTGATTTGCCGATCCAGCCAGTACCAGCGCTTGCGAAACAGTTCGAACTCGATGTTGAAGTAGATCGCGATGCCTTTGGTCACCGCCTCTTCGAGCACCTGCGGCATCTCGAATTCGAAGGTGGCGTTGAGCACGACACCGCCCGCGCCGGCCGGCGCCGACTCCAGCGCGGCTGCAATGACGCCGATGCGCTCGTCGGCCAGCGCAGGCACAGCGGGAAGCCACGCCAGCAGCAGCGTGACGGTCGACGCGCGCAGCACGGTGGCCAGGTTCATCGGGATTTCTCGAGGAGTGCGTAGAAAAAACCGTCGTGAATCGTCGGCCAGGGCCGGCCAGCGTCCCAGGTCGCGTCCGTTGCCACGGACGGCAGCAGTTGCACGAACGGCGCACCGCCGGGCAGCGGCCGCGCCGCAGCCGCCGGATGCCGCCCGACAAAGCGCGCGATCTGCTCGCTCCCTTCCTGTGGAAACACGGAGCACACGACGTAAAGCAATCTACCACCCGCCCCCAGCAGCGGCCACAAAGCGTCCAACAACTGCGCCTGCAACGTTGCCAAATGCGCAACATCGGCCTTACGGCGTAGCCAGGGGATGTCCGGATGCCGGCGAACGATGCCGCTGGCGGTACACGGCGCATCGAGCAGGATGCGGTCGTACGGCCGGCCGTCCCACCATGCGGGCACGTCCCGACCATCGGCGACGATGAGGCACGCTCGACGATCGATGCGGCGCAGATTCTCTTCGATGCGCGGCGCGCGTTGCGGGTCCGTCTCGAGTGCGGTCAGGTCGAGATCGGCCAGCTCGGCCAGGTGTGCCGACTTGCCCCCGGGGGCGGCGCAGGCATCGAGGACTCGCATGCCGTCGGTCACGTCGAGCCACTCGGCGGCCAGCTGCGCCCCCGCGTCCTGCACCGAGACATCGCCTGCCGCGAAACCCGGAATGCGCGCGACCGGAACCGGCTGCTGCAGCCACACCGCCTGGAGCCCGACCCGAGTGGCAGGCATGTCGTGCGCAGCGAGGCGCTGCAGATAGTCCTCGACGCTGCTGCGCCGCTGATTCACGCGCAGCACGAGTGCTGGTGCTTCGAATCCGGTCGCGAGGATCTCGCGCCATTGTTCCGGATAAGCGGTTTGCACGGCGTCGATCCACCACGCCGGGGCGTTGTAACGCACCTCGTCGACACGCTGCAGACGCTCGAGCAACTCGTCTTGCCGACGCAGAAAGTTGCGCAGTACCGCGTTGACGAAGCCGGCGGCTCCGGCCGTCGCCGGCTGCATGCGCGCCGCCGCCACCGCTTGATCAACGACGGTATGCGCTGCGTGACGGCCTGCCATCAACTGTGGCAACGCGACGCACAGCAGCGCCCCCGTCTCCACCGCCGGAGGCCGCGACGCCAGCTCGGCAATCACCCGCTCGCTGAATGCGCGCCGCCGAATGGCGCCATAGCTGATGTCCTGCACGGCGGCGCGCAGGCGCGCGCGATCGGCAGGAACGACCGCCGCTATCGCGCGGTCGATCGACTGCCCGGACACGAATTCGCTCCACACTCGTGCCGCACTTGCCAACACGTCGGCGAGCGGCGGCGAAACGCCGCCGGCCTCAGTCATGCGCCGGTCCGGGGTCGAAGCACTGCTGCGGCGTCAGAGCTTGGCCCGCCAGAAATTCGCGTGCCGCGAGCCGCTTGCCGCCCGCGCGTTGCAGCTCCGTCAGGCGCAGGCATCCCTCACTGCAGCGAACGTCGATGCCGGCAGCGCCCGCAGCGACGATCGTGCCCGGCGCAAGCTCTGCCGTTGCCGGTATCTCCTGCGCGCGCCAGACCTTGATCGAAACTTCTCCGATGCGCGTATGCGCCACCGGAAACGGGTCGTAGGCGCGCACCTTGCGAGCCAGGACCGTCGCCGGCAGCGACCAGTCGAGCCATGCTTCCGATTTGTCGATCTTGGCGGCATAGGTGGCGCCCGCGGCTGGCTGGGGCTGTGCGCTGAGCTGGGCTATGGAGCTGAGTGCCCGGACCAGCAACGTGGCACCCAGGTCCGCCAACCGGGCGGTGAGGTGTCCGGCGGTCTCGTCAGCGTCGATGTCGATCGACTCGGCAAGCAGCATGGGGCCGGTATCGAGTCCGGCGTCCATCTGCATGATCGTGATGCCGGTCGTGCGGTCGCCTGCCTCGATGGCGCGAGCAATGGGCGCGGCGCCGCGCCAGCGCGGCAGCAATGACGCGTGGACATTGATGGCGGTGAGCTTCGGGGTCCACCCGGCCCCCAGGCCACGCGGAATATCGAGCACCGACTGCGGCAGGATCAGGCCGTAGGCCGCAACGATCAGCACATCGGGCTCGGCAGCAGCAATCCGCCGCTGCGCTGCTTCGGCATCCGGACCTTTGCGCAGCGACACCGGCGTATCGACCGTGAGGTCATGCTCCCGTGCGAGGGACTTCACCGGACTCGGCGTCAGGCGCAGGCCGCGGCCGGCGGGCCGATCCGGCTGCGTCAGCACCAGGGGCAGCGACCAGCCCGCGGCCGGCGCCGCCGCAATCAGGGCCGCCAGCGAGCGCGCGGCAAAGTCGGGAGTTCCTGCGAATACGATGCGCATCGCGGCATTCTAGGTGGGCTTGATAACCGGCCTTTGCGATTACCATCGGCATCTGCAAGCGTCATCAGAGCGCGCAGCCGCACGCACCAAGGGAGACTCTTGAAGCCACTGTCGGGGCTGGATTCACTGTTCCTGCATCTGGAAACACCGGCCACGCCGATGCACGTCGGCGCCGTTCACCTGCTGGAGCGACCCCGACGTGGGGGCGACTACCTGCTGCGCGTGCGACGGCATGTGGCGCGGCGGATGCACCTGTCGCCGGTGTTCACGCGTCAGCTCGCACACATGCCGCTGGATTTCGCCAATCCGGTCTGGGTCCGCGCCGAGCAAGTCGACCTGGAGCGCCACGTCGTGCGGGTCGTCCTGCCGGCACCGGGCACGCTTGCCCAGTTCGAGGCCGCCGTCGCCCGCCTGCATGCACAGCCACTGGATCGCTCGCGACCGCTCTGGCGTTTTCACGTTATCGAAGGCCTGCAGGATGGCGGGCTGGGGTTCTACACGAAGATCCACCATGCGACTCTCGACGGCGCCTCGGGCGTCGCGCTGGCCCACGCACTGCTCGACCTGGCGCCGTCGCCGCGCGCGGTCGAGCCGGCGCGCAAGCGCCGCCGTGATCAACCGGGCCTGGTGACGATGGTTGGCACCGCGCTCAAGGTCAGCGGCTCACAGACGGTCGACCTGGTGCGCCGCCTTCCCGCATTGGCGCGTGTGGCCGCGCGACTCGTCACCGGGTCGACCGGATTCAGTCGCAACCTCGCCTTCGGCCCGCGCACCGCTTTCAATCGCGTGATCGACGCCGGTCGCAGCTTTGCGACGGCGTCGCTGCCGCTGGCCGACGTGCGCGCGATCGCCGCTGCCCACGAGGCGACGCTGAACGACGTCGTGCTGACCCTGGTGAGCGGCGCGTTGCGCGGCTACCTCAAGACGCGCGGCGGCGTGCCCGCAAAGTCGCTGGTGGTGGCGATGCCGGTGTCGCTGCGCGAAGCGGGCAACACCGAAGCCACCACGCTGGCGACGATGACGCTGGTGTCACTGGCCACGACCCTGACCGATCCGATCGAGCGGCTGCACGCCGTGCAGGCGTCGACGCGCGCAGCGAAAGACGTGACCCGGCAGCTCAAGGGCGTGATACCGACGGACTTCCCTTCGCTCGGCCTGCCGTGGCTGCTGTCGGCCGCCGCCGGCCTGTATGGCCGCACCTCGCTCGCGGACCGCATCCCACCCATCGCCAACCTCGTCGTGTCCAACGTGCCCGGTCCCGACGCACCGCTGTATCTCGCGGGTGCCCGTCTCAAGACCTACTGGCCGGTGTCGATCGTCGAGCACGGCCTCGGCCTGAACATCACGTTGCAAAGCTACGCCGGCTCGCTCGACTTCGGCATTCTCGCGGCGCGGGTCGGCATCCCGGATGCCCGGCCCCTGGCGCGCGGGCTGCACGACGCCCTGGAAGAACTTCGGCGCGCCACCGGCATCGCGACACCTCCGCGCGCCGAGCCCGACACCGCCAAGACGTCGCCGCGGCGACGTGCGGCCGCAAGGTAGCGGCGACTCCATGGCCAACCATCACGCTTCTTGCACGACATCATCGACTCATGGATAACTCGCAGCACTGGTACGACTTCGACATGATGCGTGCGCCGGGCTTCGTCCGGCTCGCACTGGAGTGGCGCGCGCCGTGGGAGTTCGGCGCGACGATGCTGGCCAGCCCGTGGCTCGACCAGGCGGCGGACGGCGACGGCCACCCGGTGCTCGTGTTTCCGGGCCTGATGGCGTCGGACGCGTCGACCAAGCCGCTGCGGAAATTTCTCGAGCGCAAGGGCTACACCGCCTACGGGTGGGAGCACGGCTCGAACCTCGGGCCGAAGGACGGTGTGCTGGACCACTGCATGGAGCGCGTGCAGAAACTGCGTCGCCAGCACAAGCGCAGGGTGAGCTTGATCGGCTGGAGCCTGGGCGGGATCTATGCGCGCGAACTGGCGAAGGACTTCCCGCGCGACGTGCGGCAGGTGATCACCCTCGGCACGCCCTTCACCGGGCATCCAAAGGCAACGAACGCATGGCGTCTGTATGAACTGGTGACCGGACACCGCATCGGCGCGCCCGAGATCCACGAACCGTTGCGCGACGCTCCGCCGGTCCCCACGACGTCGATCTACAGCCGCACCGACGGCGTGGTGGCCTGGCAATGCAGCGTCGAGCGCCGCAGCGCACACGCCGAGAACATCGAGGTGGAGGCCAGCCACTTTGGCATCGGCCTGAACGCGCTGGCCTGGTACGCGATTGCCGACCGGCTCGCCCAGCCCGAGGGCAAGTGGCAGCCCTTCGACCGGAGCGGCTCGCTGCGCTGGCTGTATCGCGACCCCACGCGCAAGGCGTGGTTCTAGAACTCCGGTCGCCAGCAGCAGCCATGTCCCAGATCGACGCCAACGGCGTCACGCTCGACGTCGAGGAGTTCGGAGACGTCGGCGCGCCCGTGTTGCTGCTGATCATGGGTCTGGGCATGCCGGCGGCGGCCTGGCCCGACACCTTCATCGAGCCCCTGGTGCGCTCCGGATTGCGGGTAATCCGCTTCGACAATCGCGACTGCGGCCATTCGACCAAGCTGCGCAGTGCCGCCATGCCGAACCTGCAGCTGGCGATCATGCGCGCGCTGCTGCGCTTGCCGGTGCGCGCACCGTACACGCTCGACGACATGGCGCAGGACGCGGCCGATCTGCTGGCGGCGCTCGGCATCGCGAGTGCCCACGTGGTTGGTGCCTCGATGGGCGGCATGATCGCGCAGGTACTTGCGGCGCGGCATCCGCAGCGCGTGCGGACCCTGACCTCGATCATGTCGTCGAGCGGCAACCCGAATCCGCACGTCGCGCTCGGCAAGCCACGCGCGCTGCGCGCGATCCTCAACCGGCCGCGCAGCACCGACGATGTCGCCCAGCTCACCGACCACCTGATGCGCGTGTTCGGCGTGATCGGCAGCCCGGGTTTTCCGAGCGAGCCGAATGCGCTGCGCGAGCATCTCGAGCGCGTCGCGCGCCGCGGCTACTACCCCGCCGGTGCCGCGCGCCAGTTGCTGGCAATCCTGGCATCCGGCGACCGGCGCCGACTGCTCGCGCAGATCACCGCTCCCACGCTGGTGATCCATGGCCGAGACGATCCGCTGGTCCCGCTCGCGGCGGGCCTCGACACCGCGCAGCACATCCACGGCGCACAGCTCAAGGTCATCGCCGGCATGGGACACGATTTTCCGCCAGCGCTGCAGCCGCAACTGGCGGCGGCGATCGTCGAACACATTGCCAACGCACCACACGGAATCGGTACTCCCGCGGCCGCGTGAACGCGGCGCGGATCACATCTTCTGGAACAGGTGCAGGTACTGGCGTGACACCGGCAGCTCGCGGGGATGATCGCGCAGCCGGACGTAGAGCTTGCCGGTGAGATCGCGGCGCGTCCCGGTCACTGCATGCAGGTTGACGATGACCGAGCGATGGATCTGCGCAAAGTCGGCCGGATCGAGCTGCGCGGACAGTTCGGACAGGGGAATCCGGATCAACCACTCGGCGAGTTCCTTGCCGTCGCGCGAGTACACGCAGGTGTACTTGTCATCGGCCTGGATGTAGACCACTTCATCGATCGGGATCTGGTGGGTGATCTCGCCGTCCGAAGACCGTTTGCTGGCGCGAATCCAGCGCAGCGTTGACGGCGCCGTCGGTGGCAGGCGACGCGTGACCTCGGCCAGCAGCGCAGCAAGATCGACGCTTGCCGATCCGGCCGCGCGTCGCAGCTTCTCGATCGTGCGCGCGAGGCGCTCGCGCGTCACGGGCTTGAGCAGGTAATCGACCGCCTCGCGCTCGAAGGCATCGACCGCATACTGGTCGAACGCGGTGACAAAGACCACGCGTGTCGCCGCTGCCGGCCTGGCGAGCAGCCCCTCGGCCACCTCGAGCCCGGTAGCGCCCGGCATGCGGATGTCAAGGAATGCCACATCCGGCCGTTCGCGCGCGATCGCCTCCGCGGCCGCAGGCCCGTTGTGTACGACGGCGACGATTTCCAGTTCCGGCCAGAGCGTCGCGAGCATGTCGCGCAGATACTGCGCGAGATGCGGTTCGTCGTCGGCGATCAGCGCGCTTGGCATCAGGTGTGCGCCTCCTGTGTGGCGACATGGAATACGGCCGATTCCTCCGACTCCAGGGGCAGGATGAGCCGCACCCGCGTTCCGGGGCTGACATCCTCGATCGTCAGGCGCGCCGGGCTGCCGTATTGCGCTGCCAGTCGTTCGCGCAGGTTCGTCAGTCCGACGCCCCCGCCACGAGTCATTGTGCTGAAGCCCACGCCATTGTCTTCGATCGCGACTTCAAGCATGCCCCCGGCGTTGCGCGTCGCGACGAGACGCAAGAAACCGCCGTCAACCTTCGGCTCCAGCCCGTGCTGGACCGCGTTCTCGATCAGCGGTTGCAGCAGCATCGGCGGCAGCGGCAGTCCGCGCAGGTCCGCCGCCGCAACGATGTCGTAGCGCAGGCGGCCTCCCATGCGGATCGACAGGATTTCCAGGTAGGCCCGGCACAGGTCGACCTCCTGCCCCAGGGTGGCGTGCCGCGCGCGGCTGGCTGATAGCGACGCCCGCAGCAGGTCGATCAGTCGTTCCAGCATGCGTTTGGCATCGACCGGTTGCGCATCGACCAGGCTGACCACGTTGGCCAGGGTATTGAAGAGGAAGTGCGGTTCGATCTGCGCCTGCAGCGCACGCAGGCGAGCGTCCACGGCCTGGCGCTCGAGCTCGGCGGCCCGCGCGCGGTCCGCGGCCAGTTGCTTCTCGGTCTCGGCCAATTGCAACTCGCGTCGATAGAAGCGCCACCAGACCAGCGTCAGGATTGCCCAGATCATCAACGCGCCGGCCACGAACCAGCCGGACAGCCAGTTAAAACCGCCGCGACCCGCCGCCCAGCCGAGCAGGGTGAAGCCGATCGCGTAGCCGATCACGACGCCTGCCAGTGGAGTGAGCGAAAAGAACAACGCCCGCTGCAGGTTTGGCCAGCCGTCGATCCGGGCAGGCCCAAAGAGTTTCGCGGCGAGCATGAAAAGTCCGAAGATCGAGAGGCCGATGCACTCGGAGATGACGAGATTCCGCCAGAGCAGTTGCCACAGATCCAGGCGTCCAGCTGAGAAGACCCAGGAAAAGGCGGTCAGAACCACGCCGATCGCAGCGCTGAACAGCATCGTCACCAGCGCGATTGCCCACAGCGGCTGGCCTTCGCCGTCGCTGAAGTAGGGCGACCACCAGGTTCGCCATGCACTACGAAGCGTGGAATACATCTGCATGGCGACCTTCAGCGGGCTAGTCGCGACAGAAGCCGGCGCACCTTGCGCTCCTGCCATTCGCGTCCCAGCCACAGGGTGCGGCCGAAGGTGTCCAGCGCGGCGAACACGATGGCGATCGCCAATCCCAGGGCAACCCACGCGAACCACAGCCGGTTTGACGAGGTCATCGCGTTGACGATGGCGGCGAGCGGAACAACCAGGGTGGCAACCAGGCATAGTTGATAGAAGGCGCGCAGCCGCTTGACGTGCTTGCGGACAGCCCGCAGCTCTGCGCGGTCAGGCGTGGGCGGAGATTTGTTCGTTTCCATCTGGCAGCACCGTCAGCATCGATGCTGCCACTTTACGGGTGCGGCTGCGACCACCAACCCGAACGCGCCGGGCGGCGTGCAAGCGGCGCGAAATGACGTTCGGCCGGCGCCAAAGACCGACACCGACTCAGGCCGCGCGCGTCCGGCGTTTCTTCATCTTGGTCTTGATGCGTTCCTGCTTGAGCGGCGACAGGTACTCGACGAATACCTTGCCAAGCAGGTGATCCATTTCGTGCTGCACGCACACCGCCAGCAATCCGGTGCAGTCGCGCTCGAACGCTGTGCCCCGCTCGTCGACTGCCTTGACGCGGACGCGCGACGGGCGCGTCACCGCGTCGTAGATCCCGGGGACAGACAGGCAGCCCTCCTCGCACTCGACCTGCTCGTCGGAAGCCCAGACGATCTCGGGATTGATGAAGACCTGGAGGTCGTCCTTGGTCTCCGACGTGTCGATGACGATGATGCACTCGTGCACGTCGACCTGGGATGCCGCCAGGCCAACGCCCGGCGCCTCGTACATCGTTTCGGCCATGTCGGCCACGAGCTTGCGCAGTCGGTCGTCGAAAGCGGTAACGGGCCGCGCGACCGTGCGCAGTCGCGAATCCGGATATTCGAGTATCGGGAGCAATGCCACGTGTCTTCTCCAAATGCCCGGCCCGTCGTGCTGAGGATGATCCGGCTAAGTCCCGCCCTCCTACCCCGCTTTTTACGCGCCCGACCGGCCCGCTTTGCCGCCACACTGCGGCTTGATGAGTGATCGGCAGGACCTCGTCCGACGCCGCCCCACGCCTTTCGGCATCGCGCCAAGTCGGGATCAACCCCTTTGGCTATCCGTTGCTATATCAAGGCACTAGGGGCAGAATCTGACGCCCTGTCTCAGCTTAGATCGCAGTCGGTTCCGCAAATTTCAAGTCGGGAATCCGAGCCTGAGGGACGGTGCGAACCCCACCGGACGGCCAGAGGGAGCTTGCATGAAGAAGACTAGCATGGGCGTACTCGCCGCCGTCGCCTGCATGGGCGTGACCGCGACGGGCACTGCCCTGGCGCAATCGGCCACCAGCCGCTATCCGATCACCTCGGAACAGCGCGGCGTCGCCGATCAGGTCGCTCAGGCCGGCGTACCGCTGTCCGCTCTGGCCGCCGATGCGCCGGAACGCTACGTCGTCAAGCGCGGCGACACGCTCTGGGGCCTGTCCAGCATGTACCTCACGAGTCCGTGGCGCTGGCCCGAACTGTGGGGCATGAACAAGCAGCAGATTGCCAATCCGCACCTGATCTACCCCGGTCAGGAACTGCTCCTGGTGAAGGAAGACGGTCGCGCACGGCTCATGGTCGGGGGCGGCGGCGAGTCGAAAGAAGGCAAGTTGCAGCCGACGATCCGTGACATGGGATCGGAACGTGCGGCGATCCGCAGCATTCCGACCAACCTGATCCAGCCGTTCCTGTCGCAGCCGCTGGTGCTCGAGCCGGCGGCGATGAACGACGCGCCGCGAATCGTGGCCACGCAGGAAGGCCGGGTCTGGGTAGGCCGCGGCGACAGCGCTTATGCGCGCGGCATCACGAACGATGCGGTGCTCAACTACAGCGTGTTCCGTCCTTTGCGCCCGCTCTACGATCCGGACGACGTGAACCGGAAGTCGCCGATCGCCTACGAGGCGGTGTACCTCGGCACGGTGAACGTTTCCCGTCCCGGCGAAGTGGCGAAAGTCCACGTGCAGGAAAGCAAAAAGGAAATCGGCGTCGGCGATCGCATGCTGCCGATCGAGCAGCAGGCGCTGATCAGCTATGTGCCCAAGGCACCGTCCGGACCGGTCGAAGCCCGCGTCATTTCCATCTACGACGGCGTCCGCTTTGCGGGCGGCGGCCAGATCATCACGCTGAACCGTGGCTCGAACGAAGGCCTGACCATCGGCGACACGCTGCAGCTCTGGCGCGCCGGCGAAACGATCGAAGACAGGACCCTGCCCGGTCGGCAGTTCGTCAAGCTGCCCGACGAGCAGATCGGACTCGCCTTCGTGTTCCGCGCGTTCCCGACGATTTCGTATGCGCTGATCCAGCGCGGGACGCAGCCCGTCGAAGTTGGCGACCGCGCCTCCAACCCGAGCGACGACACGGAGATACCGCGCGTCCGCACAGAAATCGAAACCGAAGCGGACCGCGTCTTGCGCCAGCCGCTTCGCCCGATGCCTCCGCAGTAAACCGCGACGCGGCCGATGCAGCCCGCGGAGCGCGCGGCCTGGCTGCGGCTGATCGCCACGCCGGGCATCGGGCCACGCACCGCGCGGCATCTTCTTTCCTCCTTCGGACTGCCTGACGCCATCTTTGCCGCCGGCATGCCGGCGTTGCTGCGCGCCGTGCCAGAGCCGCTTGCGTGCCTGCTCGCCAACACACCCGATGGCGAGGTGCAGTCGACGATCGATGCAACCGAACACTGGCTTGCCGCATCGACCAGCCACGCACTCATTTCACTTGCGGATCCGGAGTATCCGGCGCTGTTGCTCGCCACGCCGGACCCGCCGCCGCTGCTGTTTGCCATCGGACGGACCGAATTGCTGAGCCGGCCGGCGCTGGCCATCGTCGGCAGCCGCAACGCCACGCAACAGGGTGTCGCCAACGCAGAAGCCTTCGCCGGAGCACTGGCGCGGTCCGGACTGACTATCATCAGCGGGCTCGCGCTCGGCATCGATGCCGCCGCGCATCGGGGCGCACTTGATGCGGACGGTGACGCCGGCACGATTGCGGTGGTCGGCACCGGGGTCGACGCGATCTATCCGGCCAGCAATCGCGCATTGACGCATCGGATTCGCGCCGAAGGCGTCGTGGTTTCCGAGTTCCCGCTGCGCACTCCGGCGATCGCGCACAACTTCCCGCGTCGCAACCGCATCATCGCGGGGCTTGCGCGCGGCGTGCTGGTGGTTGAAGCGGCGATGCGCTCGGGCTCGCTCATCACGGCCCGCATTGCCGCCGACGCAGGACGCGACGTGTTTGCGATTCCCGGTTCGATCCACTCGCCGCTCGCCAAGGGCTGCCACCGACTGATCCGCGAAGGTGCCAAGCTGGTCGAGTCAGCGCACGACATTGCCGAAGACCTCGGCCTCGAGCGCTTGCCCGCGGCATCGCCGGTGGCGGTCGAGCGTGGACCCCACGCCGAGTTGCTCGCACTTCTGGGTCACGACCCGGTTGATCTGGACACGCTCGCACAGCGCACCGGTCGCGACGCGGGCACGCTTGCGGCAACGCTGCTGGAACTGGAGCTGGCACAAGATGTTGAGCGTCTGCCGGGTAACCGCTACCAGAGGTTGCGGTAGGACTTTACAGCCCACCTGGGCTCGCATAGAGTGTGAACAACGTGTTCGATGTCCTCGTCTATCTGTACGAAAACTACGGCGCGCTGCATGCGTGCCCGGACGCCGACTCGCTGTCCCGGAAGCTGACGGCCGCCGGCTTCGACGACGAAGAGATCAACGAAGCACTGGCGTGGCTGCAGGGCCTGGAACGGGTCACCGAGCAATCGATCGCCGTCGGACCCGAAAGCGACGGCGCGTTCCGCATCTATGCCGCGATAGAAACCGAGCGGCTCGGCACGGAGTCGATCGGCTTTCTCAGCTTTCTCGAGAACGCGGGCCAGCTGACACCGAGGCAGCGCGAAATCGTGATCGAACGCGCGCTGGCGATCGAGGACACGCCGATCCCGCTCGACATGATCAAGGTCATCGTCCTGATGGTGCTGTGGAGCCAGCAGGCCGACATCGACGTGCTGCTGCTGGAAGAGCTGCTACACGACGGGACGGAGCGGGACCTGCACTAGGCGATCCTCGTGTACGCATATCCGGCTGCGCCGGACATGCACGTGCACTCGGATCGGAAATGCGGAAGTGTCGGCTGCGCTTTGGGCGGAGCAGGGAATTATCGACAGCACCTGCGTGCTGTCGACCGTGCGGAGCCGGCGCGGCCCGCGAGCCGCGCAGTGGACTGGCCGGGCACTCCGCCGATGATCAACTGATGGGCACCCTCCCTGCCCTCCCGCCCAGCGGGAGGGTGATGACACCTGAGGCTCAGGCGACCCCGCGCATTAGGCGATTTCTCCCGCCGGGCCGGGCACTTGCATCGATTTTCGATTTCGTTGTTATCCTGAAAAAAGAGAGCCCAGCTCATATATGAGGACAGGCCGCCTGTAATGGCGGCCTAATTTTCTGCATGTCCAAAGCACTGATCATTGCCGAGAAACCCTCCGTCGCCGCCGATATCGCGCGCGCGCTGGGAGGCTTCACCAAGCAGCAGGACTTCTTCGAGAGCGACCGCTACGTGCTGTCCTCAGCCGTGGGTCACCTGCTCGAACTCAAGGCGCCCGAGTCACATGACGTCAAGCGCGGCAAGTGGACCTTCACGCACCTGCCGGTCATCCCGCCGCACTTCGACCTCGCACCCATTGCCAAGGCCGAGGCGCGCCTCAAGGTGTTGCTCAAGCTTCTCAAGCGCAAGGATGTCACCGAGCTCGTCAACGCCTGCGACGCCGGACGCGAAGGCGAACTGATCTTCCGCTACATCGTGCAGGCCGCAAAGGCGCGCCAGCCGGTGCGCCGGCTCTGGCTGCAGTCGATGACGCCTGCCTCGATCCGCGAGGCGTTCGAGTCCCTGCGCAGCGATGACGAGATGCTGCCTTTGGCCGATGCGGCGCGCAGCCGCTCCGAAGCCGACTGGCTGGTGGGCATCAACGGCACGCGCGCGATGACCGCCTTTAACAGCAAGGAAGGCGGTTTCTACCTGACGACGGTGGGTCGCGTGCAGACGCCGACGCTGGCGATCGTCGCCGAGCGGGAAGACAAGATCCGGCGCTTTGTCTCGCGCGACTACTGGGAAGTGCGCGCGAAGTTCGACGCCCGGGCCGGACAGTACGACGGACGCTGGTTCGACGAAGCGTTCAAGAAGGCCGATGACCCGGATGCCCGCGCCGAGCGCCTGTGGGACGAGACCAGGGCGGCCGCCATCGTTGCCGCCTGTACGGGCAAGCCGGGCGTAGTCAGCGAGGAGGCCAAGCCGAGCACGCAGCTGTCGCCGCTGCTGTTCGACCTGACCTCGCTGCAGCGCGAGGCCAACGGCAAGTTCGGGTTCTCTGCAAAAACGACCCTGTCGATCGCGCAGGCGCTTTACGAGAGGCACAAGGTGCTGACGTATCCGCGGACCGACGCCCGCGCGCTGCCCGAGGATTACCTCGGCGTGGTGAAGAAGACGATGGAGGAACTCGGCGCGCTGTCGGCGTACAAGCCCTACACGAAGCAGGCGCTGAAAGCGGGCTGGATCCGTCCCAATAAGCGCGTGTTCGACAACTCGAAGATCTCGGACCACTTCGCGATCATCCCCACTCCGCAGACGCCCGGGCATCTGTCCGAGGTCGAGGCCAAGCTCTACGACCTCGTCGCCAAGCGCTTCCTGGCCGTGTTCTTTCCGGCGGCCGAGTACCTGGTGACGACGCGCATCACACGGGTTGAAGGCCATGCTTTCAAGACCGAGGGCAAGGTGCTGGTCGAACCCGGCTGGCTCGCGATCTACGGCCGCGAAGCCGTCGAAGAGCAGGGCTCGCTGGTCAAGGTCGACGAAGGCGAGCGCGTCCGCACAGCCGAAATTGAAGCCGTACCGCTCGCCACGCGACCGCCGCCGCGCTACACGGAAGCGACGCTGCTCACCGCCATGGAAGGAGCCGGCAAGCTGATAGAGGACGACGAGCTGCGTGCGGCGATGGCCGGCAAGGGACTCGGCACCCCCGCCACGCGCGCGCAGATCATCGAGAACCTGATCGATCAGCGCTACATGGTCCGCGATGGCCGAGACCTTCGTCCTACGCGCAAGGCCTTTGACCTGATGACGCTGCTCAAGGGCCTCGACGTGCCGGAACTGACGGCACCGGAACTGACCGGCGAATGGGAATTCAAGTTGTCGCAGATGGAGCGAGGCAAGCTCAAGCGCGATTTGTTCATGCGCGAGATCGCCGGCATGACGCAGAAGATTGTCCAGCGCGCCAAGAGCTACGAATCCGATACGGTGCCGATCGAAGACCCGGCGCAGCTGACGAAGCCGTGCCCGAAATGTGGCAAGACCGTCATCGAGAACTACCGCCGCTTTGCCTGCACGAGCTGCGACTTTTCGATACCCAAGCACCCGGGCAGCCGCTCGCTGGAGGTCGAGGAAGTCGAGGAGTTGCTCGACAAGGGCACGATCGGGCCGATGTCGGGCTTCATCAGCAAAATGGGCCGGCCATTTTCCGCCGTGCTCAAACTGACACCCGAATACAAGCTCGAGTTCGACTTCGGCCAGGGCAGCGACGACGGCGCCTCGGACGAAGCCGTCGATTTCACCGGCCAGCAAACGGTCGGTCCCTGTCCGAAATGCGGCGGTCGTGTTTTCGAGCAGCCGATGAACTACCTGTGCGAACGCGCGACCGGCCCGGCGAAGACCTGCGACTTCCGTTCGGGCAAGGTGATCCTGCAGCAGCCGATCGAACGCGCACAGATGGAAAAGCTGCTCAACGAGGGTCGCACCGACATCCTCCGCGCCTTCGTGTCGAACCGCACGCGACGCAAGTTCAATGCTTTCCTGGTGCGCAAACCCGATGGCACGGTCGGGTTCGAGTTCGAACCGCGTGCCAAGAAGCCGGCGGGCAAGGCCGCGGCACGGACAAAGGGTGAGTCGACATCGACGGACGCCGCGGCACCGGCTCCGCGCAAGACCGTTCGCGCTGCCTCCGGCGACGGGGATGTGGCACCGACTGAAGGCAAGACGACGAAGGTTGCGGCCAGGCGCCCCGGCGCCACCGCACGGAAGAGCACGAAGTCCGTGGCCAAGCGCGCCGCCAAGCCGCCCGCCCGAAAGCCTGCCAAGTTAGCCAAGGCAGCCCGCAAGTAAGGTAGTCCGCGCTTCATCCAAGCACGGCAGTCCAGACCATGCGGCGGCTCGGCTATGCTGGCCGCATGCAGCGATTCCTCATCGTGGCCGGCGCTGTCGCGATTACCCTGGGCCTGCTGTGGCCGTGGCTGACGAAGCTCGGCCTGGGTCGGTTGCCAGGTGACTTTCACGTCGAGCGCGAGAGCTTTGCTTTCTACTTTCCATTGACGACTTCGCTGATCGTGTCCGTTGTGGTGACGGCCGTGATCTGGTTGCTGCGACGCTGAGCCGACCGTGAACTCGATCCCTTCCCTCCGACGCCTGTCGGCGATGCTGCGGGCAGCGGCCCCGCTGGCGGCCATGTTCCTGCTCACCGGCTCGGCGGTTATCTCGTGCGATGGCACGTCGGACGACGACCCAGACACGCCGACCAACGGCACCCGGCCCAACAGTGCGGCCATGGGAAAGTGGACGCCCGATACCGATCACGACACGTGCACCCAGGCGTTCCACGACACGTATTTCGTCGTCGGCCCGGACGGCAAGAAGTACCCGGCCTGGCATCCGCCAACCGCTTCCGACCCGGCGACGAGTCGCGTGTGTTCGTTCGGCCACGAGCACGGTCGTGATCCGCGCGGCTCCGCGCTGTGGGACTCGCTGCGCAATCACTACGCCTTCGACGCCAACAACAGCGGCACGATCGACACCAGTGAACGCGACGCGAGCGGCGTGCCGTTCGGCTACGCCTCCGAGCAGCTGCGGGCCTACAACGCCAGTAACGGCATTGCGAATGCCAACCGCGACGAGGACCACGTCGGCTACAAGATCGCCTGGGAAAACGGCATTACACGAACGCGCACGGTCAATGGGCAGGTGCAGACGTTCGACCTGTCGTGCGACGCCCTTTCCATGTTGCATCAGGAGACGCATTCGGCCGACCCATACGCCAGCAACCTGCACGAGGTGGTGTACGCAATCGACTGCAGTCGCGGCGCCGACGCGGCGCGCTTCGGTGGCAAGACCATCGTGGCCGCCATGGCGACCTTCGGCAATCCGGGTGAGTTCACCATCGCGCTGTCGAACGGGGACTTCTCGACCCTGCGGTACGGGATCCCTCAGCCGACCGCCTCGCCGGCCGGCGGTGCTGAGCGCGGGCGCGTGATTCCCACGGCCGACACCGTGTATTCGAACGTGCTGGTGCGCGTCGGCCAGACCTCAGACTTCGCCGCGGGCCTGACCGAGACGTGGTACTCGGGACTGGCGCTGTCGCGTACCGACGGTACCGAACTGGTGTTTGTCGATCCGTCTTACTCCGTGGCATCGCCGTCACGCTTCTTCGATGTTGCCCAGTTCACTGGCGTGTCGCGCACGATCGACCTCTGTTACGTCGGTATCAGCGCGTCCGGTGCTCTGATTGACGACCCGCTGCGGGCCTTCGAAATCGTGCGCCAGGCGCGTGGCCCCGAGTGCTCCACCATCGCACCCAACGGGCCGTTCACGCCGCGCGTCAACCGGATTGCCTACGACGATCCCCGCAGCGTGTTCAACGGCTGTCGCCGGCAGATCACGCTCGGCGCAACCCGCATCGTCAACGGCGGCGGCTCGACGATCTGGTACAGCGATCCGTACGGACGCGCAACGCGCAGTGCCAGCTTCACCGGTGGGGTCAAGCAGTTCGTCGGCGTCCTCAACAACAGCACCGCCGGCGCCGTCGACCGCGTGGCCTTCGGCGCCGATCTCGATCCCTGCCTGCCGGGCAGCAATATTCACGCGCCGAATTAGTCGGACGCTCCTCGTGTACGCGACCGCTGCGCGGTCGCACGTGCACTCGTCGCGGAACGGCAAATCAGTCGGCTGTGCTCCGGAGCGGCCGCGCGCTCCGCCGAAGGTCAACGACGGGCACCCCACCCCTCGACACACCGCGGCGGCTGATGGTTTGTGGTTCCCTCCCCTCCAGGAGGGGAGGGTGAGGGAGGGGTGTCAACACCCTTCCGCTCGGCGGGAGGGCCAGGGTGGGTGCCGAGCAGTTGAAAGTCGGCGAAGCGCGCGGCCGCTCCGGAGCGAAGCCGACACGAACAAGGTGCGCGCGGAGCGCGCGCTCCCGGTCCGAGCGCACGTGCGACGTGCGCAGCGCGTCGCGTACGCGAGGATCGCTCGGTAGAATCGCGCGCTTTGCGCCCGGCCTCTGCGGCCCATCACATGCTGCTCTTCGCTTCCACGATCCTGCTGTCGGCGTTCCTGCTGTTCCTGGTGCAGCCGATCATCGCCAAGCAGATCCTGCCCTGGTTCGGCGGCACCTCCGCGGTCTGGATCATGTGCCTCGTGTTTTTCCAGGTCGTGCTCCTGGCTGGCTACACCTACGCCCATGCAATCACGCGGCGGCTTCCGCCTCGCCGGCAATCGCAGCTGCATATCGCGCTGTTGCTCGCGAGCCTGCTGTTCCTGCCGATCGTGCCCAGCGCGGCGCTGAAGCCTGCGGCCGATGCCGACGCCGCTCTGCGCATCATCGTGCTGCTGGCGGCAACGATCGGGCTGCCGTACTTCCTGCTGTCGACAACCGGCCCGCTGCTGCAGAAGTGGGTCGCGCCGAATTTCCCCGAGAAGTCGGTCTACCGCCTCTTTGCGCTGTCGAACTTCGGTTCGTTGCTCGGGTTGCTGGCGTTTCCTTTCGCGATCGAACCGTTCTCGACCTCGACCACGCAGTCGTGGGTATGGAGCGCGGCCTATGCACTGTTTGTCCTCGCCTGCGCGATCTCGGCGTGGCACGTCGGGCGCCGACCTTCGTCGCCACATATCGTGTCGATCGACGCCGGACCGGTCGCCGATGTATCGCCGGCAGTCACTTCCGAAGCCGCGGTCCCGGGGCCGCGGGCAGTCGACTATTCGCTGTGGCTCGCCTTTTCCGTGCTCGGTTCGATGATGCTGCTGGCGTCGACCAGCCACATCACACAGAACATCGCGTCGGTGCCATTTCTGTGGGTGTTGCCGTTGTCGCTGTACCTGCTGACCTTCGTCATCGCCTTCGAAGGCCGCGGCGGGCGCGGCTGGTACGAGCAGAACTGGTGGCTGTTCATCACGCTGATGCTGATCGTCGGCATGGCGGCCGGCCTGTCCGCCTCGCGGGGCGTCCTGGACGTCGGCCTGGCCGTGCCGCTGTACACGATCGGCATGTTCATGTCGGTGCTTTTCTGCAATGGCGAACTGGCGCATCGCAAGCCAGCGCCGCGCTATCTGACCCACTTCTACCTGACGATCTCGCTGGGCGGCGCACTGGGGGGGCTCTTCGTTGGGCTGATCGCGCCCCGCATCTTTCCGACGTATCTCGAATTGCCGCTCGCACTCGTTCTGCTGGCCGGGCTGGCGATCGTGGTTGCGTGGCGCAACCGCTGGCTGGTCGGACCGGCCATCGTCGCGTCGCTGGCCACGCTCTGGTATGCGGGCGAGTACCTGACGTTCATGCGCAACGACGTGGTGTTCATGGAGCGCAATTTCTACGGCACGCTGCGGGTGCGCGAACAGGGAACGGGCGAACTTCAAGTGCGCCGCCTGCTGCACGGGGTGATCCTGCACGGCGAGCAATACACGATTCACGCGGATCGACTCGAACCGGGCACGTACTACGCGCGCACCTCCGGCGCGGGACGTGCAATTGCGGCGAAGCAGGCGGCGGGCCCTGTGCGCATCGGCGTGGTCGGGCTCGGCGTCGGCACGCTGTCCGCCTACGGTCGCGCGGGCGATGTGATTCGCTTCTACGAACTCGATCCGGATGTGCTCAAGCTGGCAAAGAGCCACTTCGGCTACCTGAACGCATCCCCGGCGGCGCTGGAATTTGCGCTCGGCGACGCGCGCCTGTCGCTGGAACGCGAACTGGCGCAGGGCAGGCCGCAGAAGTTCGACGTGCTGGCGATCGACGCCTTCTCAAGCGACTCGATCCCGGTGCACCTGATCACGCGCGAAGCGATCCGTCTTTACATGCAGCATCTCGCGCCCGCAGGCGTGCTCGCCATCCATATCTCGAACCGCTTTCTCGACCTCAAGCCGGTGCTCGCGAACATCGCCCGCGAGGAAGGCCTGGAGGCCCGGCTCGTCAGCGATCACCCGCCCGATCCGGCGTCGATGACGGACTGGGTGCTGATCGCCGCCTCACCGGACGTCTTTAATGCCGAGAACCTGTCGGTCGCGGAGACAATCGAGCCGACGCCGGGCTTTTCGATGTGGACCGATCAGTTCAACAACCTGCTCGACGTACTGAAGTCGAGCCCGGTCGAGGAGATCAAGCGGCTGTTCTCCGAGTGACTCGTCGGGTCGGCACCAAGGTCGCGACATTCTGAGATACTTGGCCGCGCTCGAACGGGCGCTTTTTTTCATTCACCCCGTACTTTTCGCAGGAACCCCGATGTCGACCACGCGCAAGCCGCGCATCGTCATACGCAATTCAAGAGTCCACGGGCGCGGTGTCTACGCCGCTCGCAAGCTCAAGACCGGTGAACGCATCATCGAATACCGCGGTGAACGCATCACGTGGAAGGAGGCCGACCGCCGCCCGTCGTCGGACCCGGACGATCCGAACCATACGTTCTTCTTTTCGCTGTCTGACGGCAAGACCGTGATCGATGCGGCCGTCGGTGGCAATGCCGCGCGCTGGATCAACCACTCGTGCGAGCCGAACTGCGAGACAGAGGAAACCGATGACGGCCGCGTCTTCATCGAGGCGCTGCGCGACATCCGCTCCGGAGAAGAACTCAACTACGACTACGGGCTGATCATCGACGAGCGCATCACTCCGACACTGAAGAAACAGCACGAATGCCGCTGCGGCTCGAAGCAGTGCCGCGGCACCATGCTGGCCCTCAAGACGAGAAAGAAGAAGGACGCAAAATGAACCTGATGTACTCGATGTCAGTGCCGGTGTTCGTGAAGTCGCTGGGCAGCCTCTCGGCCATCCTGGACAAGGCGGCCGCGCATGCCGAGGCCCGCAAGATCGACCCGACCGTGCTGCTCGCCGCGCGCCTGTACCCGGACATGTTCGCGCTGACCAAGCAGGTCCAGGTTGCATGCGACTTTGCAAAGGGCTCGGTGGCGCGCCTCGCCGGTCAGGAGCCGCCCAAGTACGAGGACACCGAGACCACGATCGACGCCCTGAAGGCACGCATTGCGAGGACGATCGCGTTCGTGCAGGGCTTTGCCGAGGCCCAGTTCGAGGGCAGCGAGACGCGCGAGGTATCGCTCAAGATCCGCGACCAGGTCCTGACCTACAAGGGCTACCCGTACCTGGCCCACATCGCGCTGCCGAACTTCTTCTTTCATGCCGTGACCGCCTACGACATCCTGCGGCACAACGGCGTGGAGCTCGGCAAGCGGGACTTCATCGGTACGGTCTAGCCGACAGCGCTGCCACGAACCAACGCGGCGCGGTATTGTCGGATCAGCGATGAAACCGCTACGCACTGCCCCAGTCCGCCGCTGGCTGGCTGCCGCCGCAGCCGCCGCGCTGGGCCTGAGCGTGCTTGCCGGCTGTGCTTCGCTGGACGAGTGGCAGCGCCAGGCCATCTTCAATCCGGCGCGAGACAGCGCACGCTGGCACTCCGAGCCGCTTGCGGGAACCGAGGAATACGACGTCCGCCTGGCCAACGGCGACACGCTGCACTTCTGGTACCTCCCGCAGAAAGTCGCCGCTGACGCGCCGACGGTCCTGTACCTGCACGGCGCCCGCTGGAACATGAACGGCAGCGTCTTCCGCATCTCGCGCTGGTACGACCTCGGATTCAACGTGCTCGCGGTCGACTACCGCGGCTTCGGCAAGAGTACGGAGATCCTGCCCTCCGAGGAGTCCGCGGCGGCTGACGCGCGGGCGGCGTTCGAGGAACTGAAGCGCCGCCAGCCCGACGCCGCGCGGCGCTACGTCTACGGCCACAGCCTGGGGGGCGCGCTGGCGATCGATGTGGCAAGCGGATTGCCGCCGGACCAGGTGACCGGTGTGATCGTCGAAGCGACATTCACGTCGATCCCCGATCTGATCCGTGGCATGCGGTGGGGCTGGGTGCCTGGCATCGGAATGGTCGTGACCCAGCGTTTCGATTCCTCGGAGCGCATCGAGAAAGTGAAGGCGCCGCTGCTGATCCTGCACGGGACCGCCGATAACGTCGTTCCCCACACCATGGCCGACGAGCTCTACGAACGCGCGGGCAGTCGCGACAAACGCATCGTCAAGATCGAGGGCGGCACCCATTCGGGGTTCCGCGGTGGCGCTTCGACCTACCGCGAGGCCGTCCTGAGCTTCGTGCAATCGGTTGCTCCGGCCTCGGCTTCTGCCATGGCGACAGCGGCGGGCTCTGCGTCCGCGGCCGACTGAAGCCGCGGCCACACAGGCCGCCTCTGAAGTTCCAGCTGGCTGGATCAAGGGCGATGCCCGAGTTCGCGGACAAAGCCATTGCATTGGATCGGATCGTCCACATCGTAGAGACAATGCGTTGAAAAGCGCGCGCCTTGATTCCGCTCAACGAGTCTCGGGCCGAACCGATCGCCGCTTGTGGCAGGGCGTAGAGTTTTGAACCATGGATCAACCCAACGCTACCGTCGCACTGGCCGGAGGGGCCCCAGCCCCGACGGCCGAGCGGCTCGTACTGCCGATACAGGGCATGACCTGCGCAAGTTGCGTCGCGCATGTCGAAAAGGCGCTCGCCAAAGTGGCCGGAGTGGACCGGGTTGCCGTCAACCTCGCAACCGAGTCGGCCGCGGTTGAGGGCCACGCGCTCGATCCGCTTGCACTTGCGCGAGCTGTCGATGCGGCCGGCTATGCCGTGCCGACTCAGACGATCCGGCTGGCCATCGAGGGCATGACCTGCGCCACCTGTGTCACTCGCCTCGAAACCGCACTGCGCCGCGTTGCGGGCGTGACCAAGGTCGGCGTCAACCTCGCGTCCGATTCGGCCAGCGTCGAGATCGTGTCCGGCGCCGCCACGGCGCGCGATCTCGTGGCGGCAGTGGTCGCGGCCGGCTACTCCGCGACGCTGCCCGCAGACAGTGGCCCCGCCGCACCGACTGACCGCACGCGCGGACTTCGGCGTGACGCGCTGCTTGCGCTCGCATTGGCGCTGCCGCTGCTGGTCGGTTCGCACTTGACGCTGGTCGGCATCGAGTGGGCAATGCCGGCATGGATGCAGTGGCTGCTCGCCACGCCGGTGCAGTTCTGGTGCGCGCGCCGCTTTTACTTCGCGGCCGCCAAGGCCGTGCGGGCCGGCACCGGCAACATGGACCTGCTGGTGTCGCTTGGCACGCTGGCCGCTTACGGCCTCTCCCTCTACCTGTGGCTCGACGGTGGCGTCACGCACGAGACCCACGGCACTTCGCATCTGTACTTCGAAGCCGCGGCAGTCGTCATTGCTCTGGTGCTGCTCGGCAAGTGGCTCGAGGCGCGCGCCAAGCACCAGACTTCCGAAGCAATCCGCCTGCTGGCCGCATTGCGGCCGACGACGGCGAACGTGCTGCGTGACCAGCACATCATCGAGGTGCCGGTCGAGGACCTGCGACTCGGTGACATCGTCGTCGTGCGCGGCGGTGACCGCGTTCCGGTTGACGGCCTGATTCATTCCGGTTCGTCGAGCCTGGACGAGTCGATGCTGACCGGCGAGAGCCTGCCAGTCGACAAGTCACCGGGTGAACGCGTCATTGCGGGTTCCATCAACGGGCCGGGGCGGCTCGAAGTCGAGACCCGTGCCGTCGGCGCCGAGACCATGCTCGCTCGCATCATCCGGCTGGTCGAGGATGCGCAGTCGGCCAAGGCGCCGATCCAGAAGCTGGTCGATCGCGTTGCCGCCGTGTTCGTACCAGTCGTGCTGGTCATCGCGGCCGCCACCGTCGCGGGCTGGCTCGCCACCGGTGCGCCGCTGGAAACCGCCCTGATCAATGCCGTCTCCGTGCTCGTCATCGCCTGTCCGTGTGCACTCGGACTCGCCACGCCGGCCGCGATCATCGCCGGCACCGGGGTTGCCGCCCGCCACGGCATCCTGATCAAGGACGCGCAGGCGCTCGAACTGGCCAAGCGCATCGACGTGGTTGCGTTCGACAAGACCGGCACTCTCACGATCGGCAAGCCGCGCGTGGTTGCGGTCGAGGTCCATCACCTGTTCGATCCGAAGGAAGTGCTCGCATTGGCCGAGGCCGCCAACGCCGGCAGCAATCATCCGCTGGCCGAGTCAGTGCGCGAGGCCTTTGAGCACGAAGCTGGGCGTCACCCGGGGATGGTTCGCCGCAAGGCGATCGAGCATCGCGTGCTTCCCGGCCGCGGCGTGGCGAGCCGACTCGTCGATGCAGCGCGTCCCGACACAAGCATCGAACTGGCGTTCGGCAACCAACGCTTGATGCAGGAGTGGCAGGTCGATACACACGCGCTTGATGCGCGCGCGCTGCACTTCGAGAGCGAAGGGCGCACCGTATCGTGGCTGGCGCAGCGCACGCCCGCCGGTTCGCAACTGATCGGACTGGTCGCCTTCGGCGATGAGCCGAAGGCGAGCGCGCGCGCCGCCATCGAGGAGCTCGAACGGCTCGGCATCGAAACGACGATGATCTCGGGTGACAACGACGGCGCGGCGCGATACGTAGCGCAGCGGCTCGGACTCAGCCGCTACGAGGCCAATGTCCTGCCGCGCGACAAGGCCAGGCGCGTCGAGGCGCTCCGATTGAACGGGCGCGTCGTCGCAATGGTGGGCGATGGTATCAACGACGCACCGGCGCTGGCAGCGGCGGACGTCGGCATCGCGATGGGTTCGGGCACCGACATCGCCATGCACGCGGCGGCCGTGACGCTGTTGCGCTCCGATCCGCGGCTGGTGGCCACTGCGATCGAAATCTCGCGCGCAACCGTGCGCAAGATCCGCCAGAACCTGTTCTGGGCCTTCATCTACAACATCGTCGGCATCCCGCTGGCCGCGTTCGGTGTGCTGACGCCTGTTTTCGCCGGGGCCGCCATGGCACTGTCGAGCGTGTCGGTCGTCGGCAATGCGCTGCTACTGAAGCGTTACCGAGCCGGAAAGTGACTGCGGCCGACGCATCAGCAGCATCCGATAGATCGCGTAGCCGCCCGCGGCGGCGAAGAGATGCTTGAGCGTGTGCCCGCTGACCACACCGCCGAGTGCCGCGTTGATCGGGTGATCCAGGCGTTCGCTGACGATGGCCGCGGCATACAACGCCACCGCGGCGTAAAGCACTCCGGCATGCGAATACGGTGACCGGATCATCACGGTTGCCGCCAGCGCGACCGCGATGAAGCCCGCCTGCATCACGAGGTAGGGAAGGAGGTTGCCAAGCACGGCCCAGTAGATCACGACGCCCGCGCCAACGCCGACCAGTAGCGCCAGCAGCATCCACGCGAATCGCACGGCGCGATCAGCGAGCGTGCCGGCCACGAGGCCGGCGAAGCCCAGCGCCATCGGCAGCCGATCCCACACCAGCGTCGCATCGTTGGGATCGAGGTGGTAGTAGGCAGAGCCCAGGCCGGTCAGTGCCACGCCGATGAACAGCACGAACCATGGCGCGCGCACGCCACGATCCATCGAAACGAATCGAACCCGACTCGCGAGTGCCTGCAATCCCATCAGGCCAACGATCACGAACGGCAGGTTGGAAAGGACGTTCAACGCGTGCGGGATTCCCCAGAGCGTCCGCTGGTCCGCGAAGTCATGGTAGGTCTGCGGCTGTGCCATCGGTGGCAGCACCGATGCCACCAGCCATGGCGCAACTGCCGCGCACAACGCCATCAGTGCGATGACGCCTGTCGATCGGTTCGATGTCACGTCTCCGGGTCGCGTCATTCCTGAGCTTTCATTTGCGGTTCCCCGGCACTCGGCCGTCGCCACTGGTCGAGTCGCCAGCGTAGCGCGCGCACCGCCAGTTCACGGCCGATCCACATAAAGCAGAGCAATGCGGCCACAAAACCGGTCCAGCCCGGCAGCCCGATCGCGTCGGCGAGCATCGCGGCGCCGATCACGCCGACCCAGAAGATCACCGTGTTGCGCATGCCGTTGCGCCGTGGTGGCTCGAACGCCTGCAGGTCGTCGATCACGCGCTGGCGATCGCGTGGATCAAGGCCCGCTGCGTCGACGGCGTCAATGACCCACGCGCGCGACACCAGGCCCGCCGCAGTGGGAGTCAGCCGGTCCTGCCAGCGGCGTTGCACTCAGGCGAGGTTGCGCAGCTCGCGCAGCGCAACCGACAACATCGCCAGGTCGGCGCTCTTGCTCTCGGCCAGTTCGCCGAGCAGGCGGCGCGCTCGATCGAGCGCGGGCGCCTGCGCGCGCTGCCACGCGTCGAGCCCGCCCGCGGCCAGCGCATCGGCCGTGAGCTGCCGCTGCAAGCTGGCGAGGTCGTCGTTGGTGGCCGCTTTCGCCAGCGCCTGCCAGTAGCCGTCCGAAGGAAGGCCGGACACCTGCGTACGAAGCCGGGCCAGGCCGAGCGACTCGCCGATGGAAAAGTACGCAGAGGCCACCGTTTCGAGCGGCTGGCGTGACGCCTCGGCTACCTCGGCCAGATCGAGCGCCGCCAGCAAAGTGCTCGCGGCCGCCACCTCGTCGGCGAGTGGGGCCGGCACGCCCTGGCGCACGTAGCCCTCGCGCATCTCCACGATCGGTGCGCGCCACGCGGCGCTCGGGGGTGCGGCCTGCAGAGACTTCAACATTGCGCGAGCGGCCGGCGCGAAGCGGTCAATCGTCTGCCCGATCGGATCGGCCAGACGGCGTGACCGCAGGAACCACGTCGTCGCACGCACAGTGCGCCGCCCCAGTTCCATCAGCAGTTCGGCCTGCATTTCGTCGCTGACCACGTTGTCGAGCGCCTCGATCGCCTTCCACGTCGGTCGCAGATCAAAGACCTCGCGAGTCAGCAGATAGGCGCGCACGACCTGCGCCGGAGTCGAGCCGGTGCCCGAAGTCATCTGGTACACGAAGCTGGGCCCGACACGGTTGACCATGTCGTTCAGCAACTGCGTGGCGATGATCTCCCGTCGCAGCGGGTGGAGCTCGATATCGGCGGCGAAGCGCGTACGCACAGTCGCCGGGAAATAGTGCGCCAGCGCGCTCGCCACCCACGGGTCTTCCGGCAGATCCGACGCCAGCAGCGCATCGGACAGCCACATCTTCGCGTAGGCCAGCAGCACGGCCCGCTCGGGCGGAGTCAGCGCGAGCCCGGCCGCGCGCCGCTCGGCGATGGTCTCGTCATCCGGCAGGAACTCGAGCGCGCGATTGAGCCGGCCTTCCTTCTCCAGGAAGCGCATGAAGCGTTGCTGCTGCTCGAGCAGCTTGCGCGCGGTACGCGATCCGACCGACAGCGCCTGCGTCTGGAAGTAGTTGTCCTCGAGCACCAGCTGCGCGACATCGTCGGTCATAGAGGCAAGCACCGAATTGCGCTCGTCCAGCGTGAGCGTGCCGGCAGCGACTGAAGCGCCGAGCAGGATCTTGATGTTGACTTCGTGGTCCGAGGTATCGACGCCGGCTGAGTTGTCGATCGCGTCCGTATAAAGACGTACCCCGGCGAGCGCCGCTTCGACACGTCCGCGCTGCGTGAAGCCCAGGTTGCCGCCTTCGCCGACAACCTTGCAGCGCAGATCGGCGCCGTTGACGCGCAGCGCATCGTTGGCCCGGTCGCCGACGTCGGCATGACTTTCCCCGGACGACTTGACGTAGGTGCCGATGCCACCGTTATAGAGCAGGTCCACCGGCGCCTTCAGGATGGCAGAAATCAATTCCGTCGGTGTCAGCTGCGCAGCCGCAATGCCGAGCGCCTGCTGCGCCTGCGGTGAAACGGGAATGGTCTTTTCCGAGCGCGACCAGATGCCGCCGCCTGCCGAGATCAGTCTGGCGTTGTAGTCAGCCCACGACGAGCGCGGCAAGGCGAACAGCCGCTCGCGCTCGGCAAAGCTCGTCGCCACGTCCGGCGTCGGGTCGACGACGATGTGACGATGATCGAACGCGGCCACCAGCCGGGTGTGCTTCGACAGCAGCATGCCGTTGCCGAACACGTCGCCTGACATGTCGCCGACGCCGACGCATGTGAACGCAGTCGACTGAATGTCAACACCGAGTTCGCGGAAGTGGCGCTTGACGCTTTCCCAGGCACCGCGCGCCGTGATGCCCATTTTCTTGTGGTCATAGCCGACGCTGCCACCGGAAGCAAAGGCATCGCCCAGCCAGTGTCCGTATTCCGCGCTGATCGCGTTGGCATAGTCGGAAAAGCTCGCCGTGCCCTTGTCCGCCGCGACCACCAGGTAGGTGTCGTCACCGTCGTGCCGCACGACGTGCGGCGGCGGCACAACCTTGCCCTGAGCCAGGTTGTCCGTCAGATCGAGCAGGCCGCGCAGGTAGTCCTGGTAGCAGGCGATGCCTTCCTTCAGATACGCCTCGCGCTCGGTGGATGGCGGAGCCTTCTTCAGCACGAAACCGCCTTTCGATCCGACCGGCACGATGACGGTGTTCTTGACCATCTGCGCCTTGACCAGTCCGAGCACCTCGGTACGGAAGTCTTCCGGCCGGTCGGACCAGCGCAGCCCGCCGCGCGCGACCTTGCCCCCGCGCAGGTGCACGCCCTCGAAACGCGTCGAGTACACGAAGATCTCGAACATCGGCCGCGGCTCCGGCAGGCCGGGAATCTTCTTCGGATCGAACTTGAACGACAGGAACGTGCGGCGCGCCCCGGTCGCTCCGTCGGCGCCGACCCCGGTGCGCCAGAAGTTCGTGCGCATCGTGGCCAGGATCAGGGCGAGGTACTGGCGCAGCACGCGGTC
This sequence comes from uncultured beta proteobacterium, assembly GCA_963724365.1. GTDB lineage: Bacteria > Pseudomonadota > Gammaproteobacteria > Burkholderiales > Burkholderiaceae_F > JALORV01. The sequence goes on from CAVRUR010000011.1 coordinate 268,172, forward strand.
CTCGCTCGCATTGGGCACCTTGTCGAGCGCCTGCTCGATCGCGCGCACCTGACTGCCCGCTGCCGCGTCGTCGCGCTCGGTCAGGCCGAAGCGCAACCGAAACAGGCGCACCAGCATGCCGGCGAGGCGCGGATAGGCGGCCAGGGTCGCCTCGATGTACTGCTGCGACAGCGGGAAGCCAATCTGGCGCAGGTACTTGGCGTAGGCACGTAGAACGACGATCTCGTCTGCCGCGAGGCTGGCCCTGAGCACCAGCCGATTGAAGTCGTCGTTTTCAACCCGCCCTTCGAACACGCGTCCAAAAGCGTCCTCGAACAGCGGCGCGAGTGCATCGACATCCATCTCGCCGCTGCCGGGGACCTCGAGTTCGAAGTCGTGGATCCACATCGGCTCGGCGCCGTCGGGCGTGATCTCGTATGGTCGCTCGGACAGCACGCGCACGCCCATGTGCTCGAGCATCGGCAGCGAGTCCGACAAGGGCACCGGCGCACTGCCCCGATAGACCTTGAAGCCAAGGCGCTGTGGCGCGGCGTTGCGCGGCCGGTACAGCTTGAGCACAAGCTCGGTACGCGCCAGGCGCCGCAGGCTCTGCAGGTCCTCGACCGCGCTGGCCGCATCGATGTGCTCACGGTAAGACGCCGGGAACGCCGTACCGAAGTGCCGCAGCAACTGGGCGGCGTCTGCCTCGTCCAACTCGGCATTCAGTTCCTCGCGCAGTTCGTCTTCCCAGCGGCGCGCCGCCATTGCCAGCTGAGCCTCGACCGTGCGCCGGTCGTACGGCGGAATGCGCCCGGGCGTCGTTCGCACCGTGATATGGATGCGCGCCAGTGCGGCATCGGTCAGCAGCACGTCGAACTCGGCCGCCGAACCATTGAACGCCTCGAGCAGGATCCACTGGAACTTGCGCCGCAGTTCGGTCGTGTAGTTCTCGCGCGGCACGAAGATCAGGCACGAGACAAAGCGCTCGAACGCGTCCCGCCGCACGAACAGGCGAAAGCGCTGACGCTCGCCGAGCTGGAGGATGCCGTTGGCGATCTCGGCAAGTTCGTCGACCGAAATCTGGAACAGCTCGTCGCGCGGATACGACTCGAGGATGTGCGTGAGCGCCTTGCCGAGGTGGCTGGCCGGCGCGAGCCCGGCACGCTCGGTCACCTCCCGCACCTTGCCCCGCACCAGTGGCACCTCGGTCACGCGTGCACTGTAGGCGGCCGAAGTGAACAGGCCGACGAAGCGATGCTCGCCGATAACCCGGCCGCTGTCGTCGTAGCGCTTGACCCCGACGTAATCGACATACCCGGGCCGATGCACCGTTGCGCGCGTCGTTGCCTTGGTCACCAGCAGCATCGGCGACGGCGAGGTCGCCAGGCTGCGCATGTTCGCTGGTGCCGTCGAGAAGCTGATCGAAATTCCTTTCGGTGCCCCGGCTTCCCGCAGGATGCCGAGCCCGGTCCCGTCCACGCGCACGAGCTCCAGCTCGCCGTCGCGCTCCTGCAGATCGTTGCTTCGATAGCCGAGCAGCAGCATGTGGTCTTCGGTCAGCCACTGCAGAAACGCACGCGACTCCGAGAATTCCTCGCGCGGCACCGGCGGAGGACGATCGTCGAGTTCGCGGATGACGGCGCGCAGCTGCGCCACCATCGGCTTCCAGTCGACGACGGCGGCGCGGACATCGCCAAGCACGCGCTCGATGCCCTCCGCGAGCCCGGCCCGCGCCACCGGATCGGCCAGGCGGTCCACTTCCAGGTGCATGAACGACTCGCGCGGCCAGTCGGGTCGGTCCGCGCGCGGCTGTAGCTCGAGCAGTTCGCCGGACTCACTGCGTCGCACCGCAAAGATCGGATGCAGGATCAGGTGCAGCGTCAGACCCTGCCGATTGACCTCGACCGAGCTTGAATCGACCAGGAACGGCATGTCATCGTTGACGACCTCGACGATGGTGTGACGCGATGCGAAGCCCGCCTCGTTTGCGGTCGGATTCAGGACCCTCAGCCGGGGCTGCCCCGGTGTGCGCTGGCGCGCCAACTTCAGGTGCGACAGGACCATGCCGTACAGGTCCTCGGCATTCCGCTCGCAGACGTCCTCCGGGTCTGCCTGGCGGAAGTACTCGGTACCGAATGTCGTGAGCATGGCGCGCTCGGCGGACGCATGCCGCTGCGCGATCAGGGCAAGAACCTGCTCGAGCCGTTGTGCCTTGCTCCCTTCCGGACTCGGCATCAGTGGGGCGTTTTCGGCCTTCATCGTGTGTCTCCGCATGCCGGCTACCGGGTCAGGGTCCGGCGTAGTCCGCCTCTCCAGGAAACGCGGGCAGCCCGGCGTTGCCCTGGGAGCGTGTTCGAGCCTGCCAGTATGCCCGCGCGGCGCGGGCTTCGCGATCGTGCAGTGCCGGATAATCCGGGCCTGCGCGCCTGGCCACCCTCCTTGGAATGTTCCCCGCCTTCGCTCCACGGCTTGCCTTCGTCGATGTCGAGACAACCGGCTCCAGTCCGGAACGCGAGCGCGTCACCGAAGTCGGTCTCGTCGCGGTCGACTTCGATGGCGACGACCTGCGCGTCACCGAATGGTCATCGCTGATCAATCCGGGCATGCCGATTCCGGCAGAGATCCAGTGGCTGACGGGCATCACCAACGACATGGTGCGCGACGCGCCCACGTTCGCCGACCTGGCGCAGGAACTCTACGACCGGCTCGACGGAGCGGTGTTCGTCGCGCACAACGCCCGCTTCGACTATGGCTTCCTGCGCGCCGAGTTCGCTCGCGCGGGACTCAACTTCCATGCGAAGACGCTGTGTACGGTGCGGCTGTCGCGGCACCTCTATCCCGATCGATCGCCGCACACATTGGATGCCATCATCGAGCGCTTCGGGCTTGGCGGCGAACAGCGTCACCGCGCGCTCGGCGATGCGCGCGTGCTGTGGCGGCTGCTGCAGAAGCTCGGCGAGCGTCACCCGCCGGCGGAACTCGAACTGGCGATTGCCACGCTGCTGCGCCGGCCCAGCCTGCCGCCCCACCTCCCGCCGGACGCGCTCGATCCGCTGCCGCACGCGCCCGGCGTGTACCTTTTCTACGGCCTGAACGAGCACCCGATCTACATCGGCAAGAGCATCGACCTGCGCGCGCGCGTTGCCGGTCACTTCAATGCCGAGCATCGCGTCCCACGCGAGTTGCGCCTGTCGCAGGAGGTTCATCGCCTCGAGTGGGAGGAGACCGCAGGCGAGCTCGGCGCGTTGCTGCGCGAAGGCGAACTGGTGAAGACACGGCTGCCGGCGCACAACGTCGCGCTGCGGCGCAAGCTCAACCAGGTGATGATCGAATTCGACGCGGACGGCCGCCTGCGTTACCCGCCCGCGGCGACACTTCCGCTCGATGCCTTCGGTCGCGTCTATGGTCCGTTCGGTTCGCGCGCTTCGGCGCGCAAGATGCTGAGTGCGCTGGCCGGCGAGCACGGCCTGTGCATGCAGGTGCTTCAACTCGAAGGCCGGCGCACGAGCAGCACCGGCGGACCGTGCTTCAACTACCAGTTGCACCGCTGCCGGGGCGCCTGCATCGGCGTCGAGACCCCGGACCAGCACGCGACACGCCTGCGCGAACTGCTCGCCCCGTGGCTGATACCGCCCTGGCCGCATGGCGGTCCCGTGGCGCTGATCGAGCGCAATGCGGCGCGCCTGCGCGAGGACATCCACGTGTTCGATCGCTGGTGCTGGCTCGGCTCGGTTTCGACGCTCGACGCAGCGCAGGCGCTGGCGCGGACTGCACCGCGCATCTTTGAAGCCGATGCAGCGCGGCTGGCACTGCAGGCACTCGACGGAAAACTCGCAGTCGAGTGCGTACCGCTTGCTACGGCTCAATGCGGACACGTCGCTGTCGCGGCAACATGATGTGTGTGTTCCGGACGGCAGAGCAACGATGAAGAACGCCTATGGTTTCGGCAAGACGGTCGCGCTTGGCTTCGACGAGGCCGTGCAGAAAGTGACGGTTGAACTCGCCCGCGAAGGATTCGGCGTGCTGTCCGAGATCGACGTGCAGTCCACGATGAAGAAGAAGCTCGACATCGACGTGCGACCGTACCGCATCCTCGGCGCCTGCAACCCGCCGCTGGCACGTCGCGCACTCGACGCCGAGCCGACCATCGGGCTGCTGCTGCCGTGCAATGTGGTCGTGCGCGAATCCGATGATGGCCGCACGCAGGTCGAATTCATGGACCCGGCAACGATGCAGGCGTTGTCCGAGAGCGCCACCCTGGGCGAAGTCGCGACCGAGGTACGGGCCAGGCTTGTGCGGGTGATGGAGGCAGTCTGAGCGTTCACGGGACCGTGAGTGTTCAACCGTCGTCGCGGGGTTCGCCCGACAGCGCCGCAAGCGCCTCGCTGACCCGCGCGCCGGGCTGCACTCCGATGCGGCCGGCCGCGGCATTCCGGTGGGAGATGACGCCGTTGTCCCACGTATCGCGGGCCTCGCCGATGCGCGCGGACGCATGCGCCACCGTCACCGCTGCGATGCCACGTGCGTCGAGCAGGGCAAGCGCCGCGATTCCGGCCGCGTCCTTGCCGACCCCGGCATCGTTGAAGACGTAGACCCGCGCGGCGACCTCACTCGCATAGCGCGCTGCCGATACGCCGCCGTGCGATCCGGTGACCACGCAGAGGCCGGCGTGCAGCGCGTCGACCTGCGTGATCGAGTCGATCAGCACGACATGGGACGGGGCGGCGGTCACGCGCTTACCGTACGAAACTATCGTGTTCCGGTCGCCGGCAATGCCTCCGCCGGCACCTGAACCTGCGGATAGCGTTCGCGGAAGCGCTTGAGTTCCGCATCGGCTTCTTCGTGCCTGCCGGTCTTGCGCAGCTTGATGATTTTCTCGAGCCAATCCTCGGCGCGCAGTGTGCCGTCGATCGGTGCATCGACCTCGCTGCGTGAAGTGCCGACGCCGGCGCCGAGCGCGCCGGTTGGTGCCGGCGCCTGCCGAAGTTTCGACAGCGCAGCGCCCGTGCCGTCAGCCCGCCCGTTGCGCCGACTTTCGGCGTCAGTCGGAAGCGGAGCGTCAGCCTTGGCCTGGGGCATGGGTGCCGCAGGCACATTCGCGGCGGGTGTCGACTCATTGCTGCGGGATGCCTCGCGCGCCGGCGACGGCGCGGCCGGCATCGCCGAAGAAAACTGCGCTGCAACCTCTTCCCTGGCGCGCGCGCCCTCGGTCGCGGCCATGACCTTGGCATCGACCTGCGCACTCGCGGAAGCCTGGTCGCGCGCTGAAGGAGCGCTCGATGGCGTCGACGCCGGCGGTGTCGTTGCAGGCGGCACCGCAATCGGCGGCGCGGTCACTCCGCTTTCCTTGGCCAGTGCGCGCTTGCGCTCGACGGCAGGTGCGCCGGAGTCGGCACTCATTGCAGTCGATGGCGCGGCCGGACTGCTCACATCGGCCCCGGCCGGCGCGGACTGACGCGCCGTCGACGCCGCATCAGAGGGTGAGTCTGGTGCCGCCGTCACCCGCGGCTCGGCGATCTCGGCGGGCGGACTGAAGCTCGGCATTTCATGTTCGGTTCGCACGGCCATCATCACGGCCAGCGTCGACAGCAGCACCGTCGCCGCGGCGGCCATCGGCCAGCGCAGCGTTGTTCCGAAACGCGGCGCGCCGCGAGGTGCCTGCGCGTCACGCGGACCCGCCCGCACCTGTCGTGCTGCCGCCGCGAGGATCGCTGCGCGCGTTGCGGCCGACGGACGTTCGTCGAGCGCGTCGTTCGCGGCGCGGTAGCCGCGATCGAGCCTCTCGTCCCCAATGCCGCTCATTTCCATTCCTCCATCGCTGCCCGCAGCTTAGTCATCGCGTAGCGCAGGCGGCTCTTCACCGTTTCGTGCCCGGCCTGCGTGATCGACGCAATTTCCTCGAGTGACAAGCCGCCCTCGGCCTGCATCAGAAACGCCTCGCGCTGCACCGCGGGCAGCGCCTCCACCGCATCGACGAACGCCCGGGCCTGCGCCCGCGACAGCGCCTGCATGTCGGGCCGGTCGGCGTCGGGACCGGCCACATCGAAGGGCGCGTCGTCCGGGTCGTTGGCGGCGTCGTCCAAGCTGATCGCCTCGTCGCGCGCACGCCAATGATCGATCATCTTGCTGCGTGCCACCGTATAGAGCCAGGTCGTGAATTTCGCCCGAGGCTCGAAGCGCGCGGCATTCCGGATCACCGCCATCCAGGTCTCCTGCAGCAGGTCGTCGGCGGCAGCCGCTGTGGCCCCCTGTCGCAGGAAGTAGCGATACACCGGGCGCTCGTGCCGCTCGTACAGCTCACCGAATGCACGCGCGTCGCCGGCCGCATAGGCGGCAAGCAGCTCCTCATCGGTCGGCGCAGCGCTCAATCGTGCTCCCAGTCGCGGCGTGGCGGCGCATGGCGCGGGCGATTGTGCCCGCAACGGCCGCCGTCCGATCGCCGCGATTGGGAGCTGAACCGCCAACGCAGGGCTCAGCGCAGCGGCGGATCGGCCACGAACCCCGCCGTCGCGGGGAATGGCTCCGGCACGGCACGAGGCGTCGGGATCACGCCCATCGCGATCAGGTTATCGCGGCTGTCGTAGTGGATCGCGATCAGTTCGTTCGGCGTCGACTGCGCGCGCTCGAAGTCGGTGTACGAGGTCGGCGACCGTTCGTTGCGTCCGTGTCCGGTGCCGAGTCGCTGCTCACGCGCGGGTGCGGCATCGGCCCGCTGACGCGCGTCCGATTCGTTGGCCGCGCTCGCTCCGGCCGCCGGGGCAGCGCCGTCACGAGCCGACTCCAGCTTCGATAACGGCGGCGATGCGGGCGGAGGCACGGGGCGCGCGCGTTCGCGAAACACGGCCACGCCGATGACGCCGACGTTGTCCGGCCGGCCTGTCCGCGCGGCATACGAGTCATTGAGCGCTGTGAACTCGAACGCGGCCACGCGCGCCATGTCCTTGCGCCAGCCGGTGATCTGTGCAAATTGCCCGTGCCTGAGCACGTAGCCAACCTGGTCGTGTGCCGCGGTGTCGCCGCTGACGACGTTGATACCGTCGACGGAAACCACCGCCAGCGCCCGCCCACCGGCGCGGTTGCTCAGCGCAACGGCATAGCGACCGCCGGGCTTGCCGGGCACCCACCAGCGACCATGGTGCCAGTACATCGGTAGTGTCTCTCCCGTCGCGCGGTCCATGACCTGCACATCGATGAGCGAGCCAACCGCATGCGCGGGCGAGGCCAGTGCCAGCAGCGCCGTGCAAGCGGCGGCGAACAAGGACAGGCGGGCCGGGGTGGAACGAATCCAGCGGGTCAACATCGGAGGTCTCCTGGTAGGTGGCCGATGCGCTGGAAACGCGGCTTCGGGGACAATGGGGTTAAACGCCCGCCCCCGACCGATGACCGACCTGCCCAGCCTGCTGCGCCAGCACCGCTCCATCCGGCGCTACCTCCCCGAGCCGATCGATCCGGCCCTGATCGACGAGGTCTGCGCCGACGCGATCGCCGGTGGTTCGTCGTCCGGCAATCTGAACAGTGTCTCGATCGTGCTGACGCGCGATCCCGAGCGCAAGCGGCGACTGTATGAACTCCACATGGAGCAACCAATGGTGCTCGAGGCGCCGCTGGTGATGACGTTTTGCGCCGACTGGCATCGCACGCGCAGCTGGCTGCGCCAGCGCGGTGCCCGCGATAACTTCAACAACCTTCTCGGCTATCACGTCGCTGCGTACGACGCGATGATCGTCGCGCAGAACGTCTGCCTAGGCTTCGAGGCGCGCGGGCTCGGCATCTGCTACATGGGCACGACGCTGTACGCACTCGCCGAGCTGATCGACTTCCTGCAGTTGCCCGAAACCGTGGTGCCGGTGACGTCGATTGTCGCGGGCTACCCCGCCGAAGATCCGGCCAAGCGAGACCGCCTCCCGGCCCGGGCGCTGGTGCACGACGAGACCTACCGTGCTCCAACGTCGGCCGAGATTGACGCCATTTACGCGGAACGGGAAATGCGCGGCTGGCAACGCTACATGGCCATGCCCGAACTGAAGGCGCGGATCGAAGCCGAAGGCATCACATCGCTCGCCGAGTTCTACACCAGCCGGATCAAGTACGACCCCGATTTCTTCGGCCCGAAGTCGACGGAGATCCGGTCACAGCTCGAACGGCAGGGCTTTCTCCCGCGCGACTGAGACCCGGAATGCGCTTCGAACACCTGGTCGAGATCAACGACCCGCTGATGCCTTTGCTGACGGAGGTCTCGCGTGCGCAGCTCTGGCGCGGGCTGGTACTGCGGGCGGAGGAACCGACCCGGTTCGTGGTCGGACTGGAGGGCGCGACGGTCGATGCACGGCGCGAACTGAGTGGTGTCACTGAACTCGAACGCACGCTTGACTACGGCAGCTTCAAAGTGCGCGACCGCGTGCGGCTGATGCCGGAGCATCGCACCGAGATCCGTACCGCCGCGGGCGTGTCGTGGCCGGCCAGCCGGATGTCGATCACGATCGAGGAGCCCACGCCAGATGCGCTTTTCCTGCGCTTCGTCTACGAGGCCGATTCCGAGATCGTCGGCAAAGGCGACCTGGACAAGATGACGGTCACGCTTCGACAGCAGGCCTACGAAGGCGCCGATCTTGACACCGTGGTGCGCATCCGCGTGCTGGCCGAGGCCGGAACACTCGGCTGAACCGGGCGGAACCCGCGCTCACGTCGTCTTACGCCCCCGGAGGGTCGGTTCGCATTTACTCGGGCAGACAGACGCGGCCTTCGAACAGCCGCCGCGCGGTGCGGAAGAAGCTGCCCGCCTGGGCGTACCAGCCGTCGCGGTCCTTGCGCACCTCGGCCGAAACGGTCAGCACTCCCGACGGCATACCGAGCCGCAGCGGGCCGTTGCCGGGATAGCGCGCAACGGTGTGCACCAGCGAATCCGGCAGGCTGGCCGCGACGGCGACGCATAGCGAGGCCGTCAGCGGCAGTGCGCGGTGGGGCTGGTTGCTCGAGATCATCCGCACCGCCAGGTCCGCCGTGTCGGCGCCGAAGTCCTCGCCGTCGAGCGAGGTCCAGGCGGTCGGCGCGGCAACAATGCCGATCGACGGCGTGGTCGCCTTCGCGCGCGCCGTCGCAATGTCCGGAGCGATGCCCATCGCCACGGAAGCATGGGCACGGATCGCCAGCAGCGCTTCCATCACGCGCGGGTCGCGTTCGATCTGGTCCGGCGTTTCGCTGCCCGTGAGGCCGAGGCTCTCGGCGCGAACAAAGGCGCAGGCGTTGCCGGCGTCGACCATCGAGACGTCGATGCGTCCGACGCCTGGAACATCGAGCTCCTCCACCACATCTCCGGTCGGCAGCAGCTTGCCGGTGATCGCGCCGCCGGGCTCGAGGAACTCGAGTCGGATCGGCGCGCCGGTGCCGGCCACCCCGGGGATCGTGAATGTCCCGTTCTGGATGGCCCGGCCATCTCGCACTTCGAACGTCGAGTGAATGATCTTGCGGGTATTGGTGTTGTGGATGCGCACCGTCACCGGGCCGTCGGCTGCAAAGATCAGCCCCTCGTCGACCGCGAACGGACCGATGGCTGAACTCATGTTGCCGCAGTTGCCGCTCATGTCGACACGTGCCTCGCGGATCGACACCTGAGCGAAGGTGTAGTCGATATCGGCGTCGGCGCGCGATGGCCGCCCGACGACACAGACCTTGGACAGCGACGACAGTCCGCCGCCCATGCCGTTGAGCTGACGGCCGTTGGCGTCCGGCGACCCCATCGCCATCGCGAAGATCGGGTCCCAGCGTGCCGGGTCCGCCGGCAGGTCGGCCGCCTTGAACATGATGCCCTTGCTGGTGCCGCCGCGCATGAAGACGGCGGGTATCGTGCGTGATCTCATTCCGCGAGTATGCCCACTACACTCGCCGAATGCATGATCGAGCGCTGGTTCTGTTCTCCGGAGGGCAGGATTCCGCCACCTGCCTCGCTTGGGCGCTGGCCCGATATCGCGAAGTCGAGACGGTCGGCTTCGACTATGGCCAGCGCCACGTCATTGAACTCGAGGTCCGGCCGCGCCTGCTCGCGGCCCTGCGCGATCAATTCCCCGGCTGGCGCGGGCGGCTCGGTGCCGACCACTTCGTGCCGATGCGCGAGTTGGCGCAACTGTCAGATACCGCCCTGACCCAGACCGCCGAAATCCGCATGAGCGCGAAGGGACTGCCCACCACCTTCGTGCCGGGCCGCAACCTGCTGTTCTTCACCTACGCCGCCGCCATTGCCTACCGGCGCGACATCCCGGTGCTGGTCGGCGGCATGTGCGAGACCGATTACTCCGGTTATCCCGACTGCCGCGACGACACGCTCAAGGCCATGCAAATTGCCCTGTCGCTCGGCATGGACCAGCGCTTCACGGTCGAGACGCCGCTGATGTGGCTGACCAAGGCGCAGACATGGCAACTCGCGCACGACCTCGGCGGCGACGCGTTGGTCGACCTGATCCGCCGCGAGACCCACACCTGCTATCTCGGCGACCGGGCGACCCGACATGACTGGGGCGTGGGCTGCGGGCAGTGCCCGGCGTGCGAACTGCGGGCGGAGGGGTGGAGGGAGTGGATCGCGGGTCCGCCCCGCGAGGCGGCTAACTCGGCTTGACCGCCCGCAGCCGCGCCAGCTGCTGCTGACGCGCCTGTTCGTTCATCTGCTCGCCCGGGGCCGGACGCATCAGACGCTCGACCAGCGAACGGCGCATCGTCCACAGCGGAGTCTGCTGGGCGGACTGGGCCAGGTAGGCGTCGACGTCAGCGTGCTTGCCATACGTGCGCCGCACGATCGGGATGAACTGCTCGACGAGCTTGGGATCGAACTGCCGGCCGCTTTCGCGCATCAGATGCCCGAGAGTCTCCTCAACACGCCAGGCTGATCGCCACGGCCGCTGGTGGACAAGGGAGTCGAATGCATCGCAGATGCCGACGATGCGTGCCGGGAGCGGGATCGCATCTCCTGAAATACCGTCCGGATAACCCTCCCCCGACCAGCACTCGTGGTGATAGCGGGCGATCTCTTCGGCCAGCGCGGCATAGGGCACCTTGGCCCGGATCAGGAAGTCGGCTCCCGTGGCAGCGTGTGTCTCGATCAACTGGCGTTCGCCCTGCGACAGCGCGGTGCGTTTGCGGATTACAGAGTCGGGAATCACCACTTTGCCGATGTCATGTAGCCGGGCCGCCAGTTCGATGCGCTTGGCCTCCTCAGAATCGACGCCTGCCTCGAGAGCCAGCATGTGCGCCCACATCGCCACGCGGAATGCATGCTCGCCGCTGTCCTCTTCGCGGAGTTCAACCGTGAGCGCCATGTGCTCAAGGAACTCGCCCTGACGAGCTGCCGCATCCTCGAGCTTCTGTCGAAGCGCTTCGTCCTTGTCTTCAATCGCACGCAGACTTGCCGTGTCACTGTCAGGCAGCCCAAGCCGCTGCAGGTGCTGTTGCTGTTGCTGCATGATCGCTTCGCGATGGACGTTGCGCACGTGCATCATGAGTTCGCGATTCATCGATAGCGCGCGATCCGGCTGGCCCGCCTTCTCGTAGGCGCTGACCGAGGCTCGAAGCGCTTCCTGGTATGCGGAGGCAAGAATCTTCGACTGATCGCGTATCGCGACAATCCGGGAGATGCCGACGTCGACGTTGCCCTTGTAGACCTCGACCAGGCCACTGACTGTGGCCGCCGAGATTTTGGCGCGGACCGCACCCGACTTGGCCGCCATCTCGCGGGCGACCGCCGCCCGCTGGGCGGCGTCGTCGACCCGGTTGAGCGCGAGCAGCAGCTGGGAGTATGTCGCCTCGACAAGCGCCCGAAGCTGATCCTGTTCGCGATCTTTCGGAGCTAACAACAGTTCGATCGCCGTCTCGGACGCGTCGACACCCTTCAGGTACTCATGAAGAAACAGGCTACATACTGCGACCCCATGCAGGGCACGAGCCCTGACCCCTGCCGCAACAGCTTCATCGTCAATGTCGACCGCCAAGGCTTCTGATCGCTCGTAGCTGAGTCGAGCGTCCGTGTACAAAGTCGCTTCAAGGTATGTGAGCCCGATGTTGCCCCAGACGGCTGCAATGCCGACTTTCTCGTCGGTCCGTTCAGCAATCTCGAGCGCTTGCATCAGGCTACGCAAAGCGTCTGGCGTATTTCGAGTAGCCGTCAGGATGAGCCCTTGGATTGAAAGCGCCCTGCGTAGCTGGGTTTGGTCACCGCTTTGTTCCGCGAGCATCGCCGCGAGGGCAATAGGCTCCACCGCACCAAACACCTTCTGACCGTGGAGGTAGTACTGGCTGGCCGCATTGATCAAGAGCGCGACACGACGCGTCGGATTCGCAGTGAATGGAACAGCGCGGAGGCGCTTCAACCAATCATCTAGATACGCCGGCAGGTCCGCGGGCGGGGATGCGATATTTCGACGCAACTCCTGCTCAAGCGCGTCAAATTGCGCGTCAGACTCGTCCATCAGGGGCGCCGACCGGGATTCGGTTGGCAAAAGGGAGGCTTCTCGATTCTGCCTTGACTTGCGGCGAAAGCAAACTCCGGTAAGTAGGGATTTCCCAACCGCCGGAAACCCTTCACAGTTCGCTCCGTGCACGCCACTAAGCGTGCCCAGAAACCAAACCAACATACCGCGGAAGAGGACACCATGATCATCGAGACGCTTGAGCTGAACGCCGTTGCCGAAGTTGCCAAGAATGACGACGCCTTTGAGTTGCTCGCTCTGTCGCTGGACGATCTGGACCTGGTTGGCGGCGGACATTCCATCGGGAACCTCGTCTGACCGACCACAATTCAGAACGCAGTGAAGCGGTAGGTCTCCGCTCCATCCCAAGTTTCCGCGTATCGCATCTGCGGTACGCCCAAGGGTCGCCAGAACCCCGACAGATTTTCCGCAACTATCACGGCGCCGACGGGCGCCGTTTTTTTGTCCAAAAGCTTAGGACGACTTATCTGGCGTGCGTCGGAATCGGCTCTGCGGTTGTTGGCGCGGCTGTTCATTCGCCTCTGTGCCGTCCGGTTCCGAACGAGTTGCCCTCTCCTCGACACTGCGCCGAACGGCCGAGAGTGTCGTTGTCTGGGCGACGCTGGTGAGGAAGGCGTTAACGTCCTTGTACTCGCGGTAGATTCGCCGCACGAGTGGTATGAAGCGATCGACAAGGTGCGGGTCAAACTGCCGTTCCCGTTCTCGCGCAAGCTGTCCGAGGGCCTCTTCAACCGTGTGTGCACGTCGATAGACACGATCATGGACCATCGCATCGAAGGCGTCGCACAGGCCGACGATGCGCGCGGGTAGCGGTATGGCATTGCCTGCCAGTTGCTCGGGGTACCCCCCGCCATCCCAGTGCTCGTGGTGATGGCGCGCAATCTCTTCGGCAAGCGTCGCGTAGGGGAGCCGAGCACGACTCAACATGTCTGCCCCATTGGCGGCGTGCGTCTCGATGATGTGCCGTTCGCCAGCAGAGAGCGCAGTCTTCTTGAGAATGACCGAATCGGGGATGACGATCTTGCCGATGTCATGAAGTCGAGCGGCCTGCTCTAGTCGCGTCGCTTCCGCTTCGCTCATGTCGGTCTCGATAGCGAGCATCTTCGCCCACATCGCTACGCGGAATGCGTGCTCGCCGGCGGGCTCTTCTCGCAACTCGACCCGCATCGCTATCTGTTCGAGGAACTCGTACTGCTTGGCCGCGAGTTCCATGAGGTTCGCCTTGAGCTTCTCGTCGGTCGCTTCCAGCGCCTCAAGGCCTGCTGCATCGGGAGCCGGCAACTGCAACCTCTGCAAATGCAACGCCTGGTGCAGTTCAATCGCCTCCTGATTTGCCCTACGCATTCGCATCATGACTTCCCGATGCGCTGAGACGGCACGATCGGGCTTCCCTGCCCGCTCAAATGCCAGGACCGAGGCCTGCAGTGTTTCGTAGAGCAAGTCCGAATGCTTACGCGCCTGTTCAACCGCGCCCGCGATGCGAGAGAGACCGACGTCCTGATGGCCGCTGTAGACCTCGACCAGGCCGCGGGTTGACGCCGCCGACAACGACGCCCGCGCCGACTTGGCGCGCTCTGCCATGGCACGCGCATACTCGGACCTCGCCACCGCCTCCTCGATTCGGTTGGTGGCCAGCAGCAGTCGCACGTAAGTCGACTCGGTAAGTACCCGTGTCTGTTCCTGGTCCCGGTTCGTCGGTTCCCGAAGAAGCGCGATCGCCTCCTCGACGCTGTCGAGGCCTCGCAGGTATTCGTGCAAACGCAGGCTGCAGAAAGCTGATCCATGCAGCGCCTTCGCGGCGGCATATCGTGCCTCCGCGGAGTCTGGCAGCTCACAAGCCATTGCAAGAGCCCGCTCAAACGACACTCGCGCGTCCGTGAAAAGCGTCGCGTCTGAGAACGCAGTGGCTATGTTGATCCAGGCAGCGACGACAAAGTACTGCTCGCCGAGTTGCTCGGCCAGATCGAGCGCGCGCAGCAAACTGTTGACCGCGTCTGTGAGATTGTAGGTTGCGCTGAGGATGAGCCCTTGAAGGTTCAGGGCCTTGCGAAGCTGCGACTTGTCGCCCGCTTGGTCGGAGAGCATCACCGCAAGTGCAATCGGCTCCACTCCACTGAACACTTTCTGACCGTGGAAGTAGTACTGCGCGGCCACGTCGAAAAGTACGGTGATGCGCCGCGGCGGTGAGACGGGGTACGGGACCGCTTTCAGCCGAGCAAGGCAGCGGTCTAGGAATGCGGGGGTATCCGGTACAGGAGCCGTGAGGTTTCGCTGCAGTTCGTCCGCGATCCTCGATAACTCTTCTTCGTGAGTGTCCATCAGGTCGCCGCTGGCCAAGCCGGCAGACGGAAAAAAGCTGCCGGAGTCTGCCCTAGGGCCGCGAGTCTGGAAAGTGCTTTAAGAGGGGATTTTCGAGACGCGCTCGAACGTTCAGAGTTCACCCCATGCCGGCCCAGCTGCGGGACGGTAAAGACCAACCAAAACAGTCTGCGGAATAGGATACCCATCATGACCACGATCGTGCTTCTCGAGACCACCAACGCCAAAGAAATCCAGGAAGCCCAAACCCACGAAATCGTCGAATTGGCCGTTACCGACCTCGACATGGTCGGCGGCGGCGGCGAGCTTACCGGACTGGTTGTCTAACAAGAACAGCTCCCACGGCCGTGCTGACGGCCGCTTCAGTCAGGTAACGGATTTCCCGGAGTGCCGCTCGGGCGGCGCGTCGAGACGCTTTCACGGCGCCCCGGATGCTCGTTCCAATCGTAATTTCTGCAACTACCATGGCGCCGACGGGCGCCGCTTTTTTGGTCCGCGACCGGAGCGATAGGCCTCCGGCCTTAGACGGACCGTCGGCCGGCTAGTCCGTCCGGAACGCCTCGGGTCATTGACCGATTGCGGCGTTGTGCCAGACTCTCGCGCATGAAACCCGCTCACATCGTCCTCCTTGCCACGACTGCCGCTCTGGCAGCCTGTGCCGCCTCCAGCTCGAACACCGATACCCCCACCGGTCCGGGGCAACTGGTCAATCTGACGCTTCAGCCCGCCCGCGTGTCGCCTAACCCGCAGGGTGCGCTGCTACTGGGGTCCTGGACGGGCTGCCGGATCGATTACGTCGACCGGGCGCCGGGCGACAACGTTTGGCAGTTCCGCGTATCGCCGACAGCGCGGGTACCGAAAGTCGAGCAGTGCCTGGAGTCGCTGCGCGGCCAGCCGGGCGTGACGGGGGTACAGCCCGTTAAGTAGTCGTCCCCGCAAGAAATCTCGCACGGCGCCGGCAGGCGCCGTTTTCATTGGCGGGCGGTTCAGCCCTCGCCGAGTCGGACAATGCGGTCTACGGCGCCGACCGTTTCCGGCCGGTGGCTGACGATTACCAATCCAATTCCGGTATGCCTTAGCCCGTCAGTGATTGCTCGCTCTCTCGCAAGGTCGAGCTGATCGAATGTCTCATCGAGGAACAGGATCTGCGGCTGGCGGTACAGCGCCCGCGCCAGCAGGACGCGACTGCGCTGGCCGCCGGACAGGGCGACCCCCAGGCTGCCGACGATGGTGTTGTAGCCCATCGGCATCGCCGAAATGTCTTCGTCGATCATCGCCAGCCGGGAGCACTCACGCACCCGCGCCGGGTCGTGCTGGGGGTCGAAGAAGCTGATGTTGTCCTCTATCGTGCCGACAAACAGGTGGTCGTCCTGCATCACGACGCCGATACGGCTGCGGTAGGCCCCCTTGTCCCAGTCGCGCACGTCGCGCCCGGCGGCGGTCAGGGTGCCCTCGGTCCGGTCGAGCAGGCCCGCCAGCACCTTGACCAGTGTCGTCTTTCCGCTTCCGGACGGTCCGACAATGGCCACCGTTTCACCCGGCCGGGCTCTGAACTCCATGCCACGGAACACGAAGCCCTCGATGCCGTAGGCAAACCCGAGTTCTCGGGACTCCAGCACGAAGGCTCCGGCCGGGGCGTCGGCCCGCGCGACAGCCGGCAGTTCGGCCGCGCTCTCGGTGGGGGCCAGCGCGATGTCGGCCACGCGATCGGCATGCAGGTCGAGCATGCGGAACTCGATCGTCTTGTCGACGAGGTTGTTCACACGCGTGATGAAGAGCAGCTTGAACAGCAGGAACGCGAACAGCATGCCGACCGAGAGCTGCCCTTCGAGCACGGCATTGGCGCCGAGCCAGATCACGATCACATTTTCCAGGCCGAAGATCAGCACGTTGCCGGCACGCTGCAGCAGAGCCAGGTTCTGCACTCGCACGTCGGCGTTGGTCTGGTCGACCACGTGGTTCAGGTAGGCGGCGCGGCGCTCGCTCTCGCGCAGGTTGAGCTTGATCGCCATCATCCCGCGCAGCGTCTCGATGAAGTGCGTCGCCGCCTTGGCCTCGTGCACGATGCGCTCGTCGGTCGCTCGTCGCTGTGGTCCGTACATGGCCCAGCGCAGGCTGCCATAGAGCAACGCGGCAATCACGACGATGATCGTCAGCGTCGTGCTGTACCAGGACATGACGGCCAGCGTGACGACCACCATCACGCCATCCATCACGGTCTCCAGGAAGGTCAGCGACAGCGTGCGCTGGATCGCATCGACCGAGCGGAAGCGCGAGACGATGTCACCGATGTGCCGCTTCTCGAACCACGCCAGCGGCAGCCGCAGCAACCGCGCGAACAGGGTGTCTAGCAGTTGCAGGTTGAGGCGCGTGCTGATGTAGACGCCCAGCCAGGAACGCAGCGCGGTGATGATGGCGATCATCACCGCCAGTATCCCGAAGCCGATGCCGAGTACGGCCAGCAGGTCGCGGTCGCGCCCGACGACGACGCGATCCACCACCAGTTGAAGGAAGAACGGCGAGGCAATCGCGAGCACTTCCAGCACCAGCGACAGCAGAAGCACCTGGGTGACGGCAGAACGCAGGCCGGTCGCGGTCTTTACGAGCTGCCAGGCGCTGATCTTCTCGCGCTCGTCGCGCTCGGCGAAGCCCGCGGTGGGCGTGAGTTCCATCGCCACGCCGGTGTAGTGGTCCGAGGCTTCCCTGAGCGTCAGCACGCGTCGGCCGCGCGCCGGATCGTTCACGGTGATGCGATCGCCCGATGCCTTCGTCAGCACGACGAAGTGGTTCATGTCCCAGTGAAGGATGGCCGGCAGCTTGAGCTGGCCGAGGCCCTCGAGCGGCACCTTCACCCCGCGCGCGGCGAGCTTCATCGTGTCGGCGATGGCGCTGATGTGCTTGAGCGTCACTCCCTTCATCGAGGGCGCCAGCCGCAGCCGCATGGCCGACAGGTCGGTGCGGAAGCCGTGGTAGCTCGCAGCCATCGCCACGCAGGCGATGCCGCATTCCGGCGCTTCGCTCTGAAGGATCATCGGTACGCGCCTACCGAACATCGCGCCCCCACGTGAGCCGCTTGGCGGCCGATGGGGCGACGAGGCGCGGCACGGAAACGCCGCGCAACGCCCGCCTCACTGGAACCTCTCTTTCAGCGACAGCACCGGTTCAAAGACCCATTCCCAGACCTTGCGCTTTTCCTGCAGGATGTCGGCGTTGACCATCATTCCGGAGCGCAGCGGCAGTTTCTGGCCGCCGGTTGCGACGTACTGTGCGTCGAGCTTGACGTCGACGCGGTAAACGGGTTCCTTCACGACGAGCTGGCCGACCTTTTCGCCGGCCGACCACACGGTGCGGCTGACCCGCTCGACCGTACCGCGGTACTGGCCGAAACGCTGGAACGGGAACGCGTCGTAGCGCAGCACGACTTCCTGCCCCGGTTGCACGAAACCGATCGCGCGTGTCGGCACCAGCAGCTGCGCGTGCAGTCCGCTGCCCTTGGGCACGACCACCGCTAGCGGTGCGCTCTCCGCCACGGTCTCGCCGCGTGCGGCCGCGATGTTCGTCAGCACTCCCGCCATCGGGGCGCGGATGACGTTCTCGCGCTTGGCGTCTTCCTGCACACTGCCCTGCTGCAGTTCACTCATTTGTCGGCGGATCTGGTCGAGCTGTGTCTGGTTCTTGAGGACCAGAGACGGCAGCTCCGACTGAGCGCCGGTCAGCTCGCGTTCGACGCCAGCGCGTTGCCGCTTCAGCGCCTCGACCTTGACCTGCTGGTCGAGCACGTTGTTGCGGAATTCGATCAGCTTGGACTCCGAGTAGAACTTGTCCTTGAACAGTTCCTCGGCGCGCTGGAATTCGCTGCGTGCCGAAGCGAGCCGCGTTTCCTGCGCACGCAGTTCGGTGGCGAACTGGGCGAGTTCGCGCTCGAGATCGGCGATCTTCCGGCGCAGGGCGTCCGCCTGCTGCTGGCCCAGCAGCTTCACCTGTTGCTGCTCGCGCTCCAGCCCCATGATGCGTTCGCTGATCTCGCGCTGGACCAGCTCGGCCGAGGTCACCCCGGACGCGGTCCCGCGCTCGAACGATAGGCGGATCAGCGGCTGCCCGGCTTCGACCTCGTCACCTTCCTTGGCGAGCAGTTCGGCGACCGTCCCGGGCTCCGGGGCAAGGATGCGCGCCGCACCGGAATCCAGCGCCAGAAAGCCATCGACGCGCTCGCGCCGGGCGTACTCGCCCCAGATCGAAAACGCCACCAGCGCCGCGGCAAAGGCGACCGCCAGTGTGGTGAAGATCCACAGCGGGACGGGCTGCGCGAGCGACACTTCGCCGAGCAGCTTTTCGCGCTGCGCGTCGATCGCTTCTTGCCGGAAGAGTGACTTGGGCTCTGCTGCCATGGTCCAGGGGCGGGCGAGGCGCATTATGGGGCGGGCACCCGTCGGTGTGGTGAGTGCCCGCACACGTGGACTCACAAATGGACGCTAGGCGTCGCGTTATATCGACATAACGGACATGTTGCTGCGATGGAAGCATCGGGTCCTACGCTGCTCGGACCCCTTCCGCCTTCCGGAGCTTCGCCGCCATGACCACCCTGCGCTCACTCGCCTTCGCTGCCACTCTCCTGGCCTCGCCGTTGGGCACGGCGTATGCACAGGACGCTGATTCCGCGGTGGCCCGGGCGCGCGCCGCCGCTGACGCCGCGCATGAGCAACTGGTCGATCGGTACCGCGCGGTCTGGTCCAGACTGACCTCGGCGCAGAAGGCCGAGTTCGGATCGCGCGAGCGTGCCTGGTTGAATGGGGGCCGCGCTGAGCAGGAACGAGTCTGCGTGGAAACGCAACCCGCGGCGTCGATCGCCCTGGCTACGCAGGCCTGCCGCCTCGCTGTGACCGAGCGGCGCCTCGCGACACTCCCCGCAACGGTGATCCAGGCCAGCGCGCGACCCTAGCGCAACCCGCTTTCGTCGATCACTTCCACTTGATTGAGCAGCCGATGCTCGGGATCTGCTCGGCCGGTCCGTGCCCGGTCGTGGCCACCTGAATCATCGCGTCACGCAGTTCCCGTCGCGCTTCGGGCGCCGGCTGGCGGCCCGACGAGTCGAGCCGGCCGCGGTACTGCAACTGCATGTCGCGGTTAAAGCCGAAGAAATCCGGCGTGCAGACGGCGCCATAGGCTCTTGCCACCTCTTGCGACTCGTCATAGAGGTATGGAAACGGCAGGGCCTTGTCGTGCCAGAGCTGCTGCATCACCTCGAACGAGTCTTCGGGATAGGCGGTGACATCGTTGCTGCTGATCGCGACGACACCGATGCCGGCGGCCTGCAACTCGATCGCATCGCGCACGATGCGATCGAGCACGGCCTTCACGTACGGGCAGTGGTTGCAGATGAACATCACCAGCAGGCCCTTCGGACCGGCCGCTGCGTCGCGTGTCCAGGTTTGACCACAGGCGCCCGGCAAACGGAACTCCGGCGCGAGGCTACTGAGTTCGGCAGCGGCGGACTGCGCGGCCATCGCACGTGCTCCTAGGCGGCAAGCGGTACTTCGGTCGCACACAGGGCGGCCGCCGCCGCTGCGATTGCATCTGCGGTCAGCCCGAAGTGTTCGTACAGTTCACCGGCCGGGGCCGATTCTCCGAAGCCCGGCATCCCGATGACTGCGCCGTCGAGCCCGACATACTTGCGCCAGTAATCCGGGTGCGCGGCTTCGACCGCAATCCGCGCCACCCCCGGCGGCAACACGCTGCGCTGGTACGCGCGCGACTGGGCATCGAAGCGTGCAGTCGACGGCATGGAGACCACCCGAGCCGCGACGCCTCGCGCAGCAAGGAGCCGTTGCGCTTCGAGCGCGAGTGCCACCTCGGAGCCGGTCGCGATGATCACAACATCGGGCGTCTTGCTCGCCGCATCGATCAGCACGTAGCCGCCCTTCGCAATGCCTGCGATCGCCTCGTCATCGCGCGCCACCTGGGGCAGGTTCTGCCGCGACAGCAGCAGCGCCGTCGGGCCGTCGATGCGCTCGAGCGCGCAGCGCCATGCCACCGCGGTCTCGATGCCGTCGCACGGTCGCCACACATCGAGGTTCGGGATCACACGCAGGGCCGTCGCGTGTTCGACGGGCTGGTGCGTGGGGCCATCCTCGCCGAGTCCGATCGAGTCGTGCGTCAGCACATAGACCACCCGCTGCTTCATCAGCGCACTCATGCGGATCCCCGAGCGGGCGTAGTCGGAGAAAACGGCGAAGGTGCCGCCGTACGGGATGAAGCCGCCGTGCAGTGCGACGCCGTTCATGATCGCGGCCATGCCGAACTCGCGCACGCCGTAGTGCACGTAATTGCCGCCGGACGAGTCGAGCCGACGCGAGGCCTTCGCCGCCGTGAGGTTGGACCCAGTCAGGTCGGCCGAGCCGCCGAGGAGTTCCGGCACTGCCGCGACCAGCAGTTCGAGCGCCTGTTGCGACGACTTGCGTGTCGCCGTCGCCGCGGTGATCGCGCGTGCGTTTTCGACCAATGCGTCCGCGGTAGCGGCCCACCGCATCGTCGATTCACCGCGCATGCGACGCTCGAACTCGGCGGCCTCGGTCGGATACTGCAGACGATAGCGTTCGAACGTGCCGCTCCATGCGGCATGCCGGTCCGCGCCCTCGGATCGCGCGTCCCAGGCGGCACGTAACTCCGGAGGCACCTCGAAGGCACCGTGCTCCCAACCGAGCGCTGCCCGCGTAGCCTTGACCTCGTCGGCACCGAGCGGCGCGCCGTGGACGTCGTGCGTGCCGGCCATCTTTGGCGCGCCCCAGCCGATGGTCGTGCGGCAGATCACGAGCGTCGGACCGTCGTTGTTCGTCTGCGCAATGCGGATCGCCTGGTCGATCAGTGCCGCGTCGTGCCCGTCTATTGGCCCGATCACGTTCCAGCCGTAGGCGCGGAAACGAGCGGCGGTGTCGTCATTGAACCAGCCAGCCACGTGGCCGTCGATCGAGATGCCGTTGTCGTCGTAGAAGCAGACGAGCTTGTTCAATTGCCATACACCCGCAAGCGAGCAGACCTCGTGGCTAACGCCCTCCATCAGGCACCCGTCCCCGAGGAAGACATAGGTGCGGTGATCGACGATCGGCAGTCCGGGCCGGTTGAACTGCGCAGCCAGGAGCTTTTCGGCCAGCGCCATGCCGACGGCATTGGCGAGTCCCTGACCCAATGGCCCGGTCGTCGTCTCCACGCCCGGCGTGAGGCCGACCTCCGGGTGGCCCGGCGTCTTGGAGTGCAGTTGGCGGAATCGCTTCAGTTCCTCGAGCGGCAGGTCATAGCCAGTCAGATGCAGCAGCGCGTAGAGCAGCATCGAGCCGTGCCCATTGGAAAGGACGAAACGGTCGCGGTCGGCCCAGCGCGGCGACGACGGATCGTGCTTCAGGTGGTCGCGCCACAGCACCTCGGCGATGTCGGCCATGCCCATCGGCATGCCGGGGTGGCCGGACTTGGCGGCCTCGACCGCGTCGATCGCGAGGAAGCGCAGTGCGTTGGCGAGTCGGCGGCGGTCGGCCGTCGTGGCCGGGAGACTTGCGGTGGCATTCATCGCGGTTTCCTAGTGAGCACGCTTCTTCAAGTCCATCAGGCGCAGGATCATCGGCGTAAAGATCAGCTGCATCGCCAGTCCCATCTTGCCGCCCGGAACGATGATGGTGTTGGGGCGCGTCATCGCCGAGTCGTGCAGCATCGACAGCAGGTACGGGAAGTCGATGCCCTTGGGGTTGGTGAAGCGGATGATCACCATGCTCTCGTCGGCACTGGGAATGTCGCGTGCGATGAAAGGGTTGCTCGTGTCCACGGTCGGTACGCGCTGGAAGTTGACATGCGTGACGCCGAACTGCGGGACGATGTGATTCACGTAGTCGGGCATGCGGCGCAGGATCGTATCGACGACCGCTTCCTGCGAGTAGCCGCGCATCTTCTTGTCGCGGTGCAGTTTCTGGATCCACTCGAGGTTGATGATCGGCACCACGCCGACCAGCAGGTCGACATGCTGGCCGACGTTGATCTTCTCGCCGAAGTAGGCGCCGTGCAGGCCCTCGTAGAACATCAGGTCGGATTCCGGCGCGATGTCCTTCCACTCGGTGAAGTTGCCGGGCTCCACCCTATGCTCGGCGGCCTCGCCGGCATCGTGGATGTACTTGCGCACGCGGCCGCTGCCATGCTCGCCGTAGCCCTTGAAGAGCCCCTCGAGCTCCTCGAGCAGGTTCGAATACGGGCCGAAGTGCGAGTAGTGCTTGTTGCCCTTCGCCTCGGCCTCCTTCATGTTGGCGCGCATTTCCATCCGGTTGTAGCGATGGAACGAGTCGCCTTCGACGATCTGCGCCTTGAGGCCGTCACGCCGGAAGATGTGCTGGAAGCTCTGCATTACCGTGGTGGTGCCGGCGCCGGACGAGCCCGTCACGGCGATGATCGGATGCTTCTTGGACAACGCAGTTCTCCCTCGATGACTTTGTTGCTGTCGACCCGTCTCAGGTCAGCGCTTCCGGCCGGTACAGCGACCGCTCGTTGAACAGCGGCGAGCTGTAGGGCTTGTCGGTTCCGGCGTCGTACTCGGCGTGATAGCGCTCGATGCGCTCCACCTCGTTCTTCGAGCCGAACACCAGGCCGATGCGCTGGTGCAACGACTCGGGCTGCACGTCGAGCACCGAAGTGCGGCCATCGCTGGCGCGACCGCCGGCCTGTTCCATGACAAAGCCGATCGGGTTCGCCTCGTACAGCAGTCGCAGGCGGCCAGGTTTGCTCAAATCTTTGGAGTCGCGCGGATACATGAACACGCCGCCACGCATCAGGATGCGGTGCGCCTCCGCCACCATGCTGGCGATCCAGCGCATGTTGAAGTCCTTCGCGCGCGGCCCCGTCTTGCCGGCGAGACACTCGTCGACATAGCGCTTGATCGGCGGCTCCCAGAAGCGGCTGTTGCTGGTGTTGATCGCGAACTCCTGCGTGTCCACCGGGACGCGGATGTCCGGATGTGTCAGCTTGAACTCGCCGAGGCTGGGATCGAGCGTGAAGCCCACCACGCCGCTGCCGACTGTCAGCACCAGCATCGTCACCGGGCCGTAGATCGCGTAGCCGGCCGCGACCTGCGCCGTACCCGGCTGCAGGAAGTCCGCTTCGATCGCATCGCGCCCCGAATCCACTACTCCCTGCGGAGCGCGCAGGATCGAGAAGATGCTGCCGACCGAGACGTTGACGTCGATGTTGCTGGAACCGTCGAGGGGGTCGAACACCAGCAGGTACTTGCCGCGCGTGTAGGTGGACGGGATCTGGTACGGCCCGTCCATCTCCTCCGACCCCATGCCGGCCAGATGACCCGACCACTCGGTCGTGCGGATGAAGATCTCGTTGCTGACGACGTCAAGCGGCTTCTGCACTTCACCCTGGACATTGACCTGCGCGTGCGACTGCGCCGCTGCGACGAGCTGCCGGCTCATCGGATCGCCCAGTTCGCCAAAGGCCACGGCGCGCGCGATCGCCTTGGTCGCGAGCGCAACGTCAAGGACGAGTGCGTTGAGCGCGCCGCTCGCCTGCGGAAAGCGGCGGCGCTGTTCGATCAGGTACTGCGTCAGCGTCCGTCGATTGGAAAGGGGCATGGCGTTCTCATTCGCTTCAGAGAACAGCCTGGAACACCCGGCTCGCCAGGATGTCTTCCGGCGCGAGGGTGGTCAGGTCGGTTTCGGTGAGGGCGCGCTTTCGCTCGGCGAACAGGCGCGAGGCGGCCCGCAGGCGCGCACGTTCCAGCGCGTTGCGCACGCTGCGCGCGTTGGCGAAGTGCGGCTGCTGCATGCGGCGCGCGAGATACTGCTCGAAGGCCGCGCGCGCGCCGTCGCCAAAGCGATAGTGCTGCGCCGCCAGCATCTTTTCGGCGATCTGCATCAGTTCGGCCTCGCCATAGTCCGGGAAGTCGATGTGGTGCGCGATGCGAGAACTCATGCCGGGGTTGGACTTGAAGAACGTATCCATCCGGTCCTTGTAGCCGGCAAGGATCACGACCAGGTCGTCGCGATGGTTCTCCATCACCTGCAGCAGGATCTCGATCGCCTCCTGTCCGTAGTCGCGCTCGTTCTCCGGGCGGTACAGGTAGTACGCCTCGTCGATGAAGAGCACCCCGCCCATCGCGCGCTTCAGCACTTCCTTGGTCTTGGGCGCGGTATGGCCGATGTACTGGCCGACCAAATCATCGCGCGTGACGCTGACGACATGTCCCTTGCGCACGTAGCCCAGGCGATGAAGGATCTGCGCCATCTTCAGCGCGACGGTCGTCTTGCCGGTGCCCGGATTGCCGGTGAAGCTCATGTGCAGCGAGGGCGTGGCGGCCTCCAGGCCGAGCTGGGCGCGCGCCTTCGACACGACGAGGAACGCAGCGATGTCCTCGATGCGCTTCTTCACCGGCGCAAGCCCGACCAGCTCGCGGTCGAGTTCCTGCAGGACCTCCTGCACGTTGGTGTCGCGCAGGATGGCTTGAAGGTCGACGGTCGGCGTCACGGCAGCGTTCACGTTCAATTCACTCGTAGCGTGAACCGGCCGGCCTGGCGGCCGAATACGCTCGCGTCGTGTAGCGCACCATGCGGCCGGCCGCTTCCTGACGTTCGAGCCCGAAGCCCGGTTCGTCCTTTGGCCGATTCACGATGAACGACAGGCACATCGACTCCACGCCACGCGTGTTGTCAAACGCGTTGACCTTGATGTAGTGGCTCGGGTGCACCTTGCGGCAAGCCTTGACTTCGAAGAGCACCGCTGCGCCATCCTTGACCGTGAACATCGGCATGCCCCACATGTCCCAGTAGACGTTGCGGGGGTGCGGATCGTCGGTGTACTCGACCGACAGCGCCCAGCCCCTGGACAGGGCGTAGTCGACTTGCGCGCGGATCTCGTCGTCGGTGAGGTCGGGCAGGAACGAAAAAGTGCCTTGCGTGATGCGCATGATCGTTGTCCTTAGCTGGCGGTCGGGGTGACAGCGAAATCCGGCGTGTCGGTCGACGTGTAGTTGAAGCTCACGTCCTTCCACGTCTCGAGCGCCTGCTTCAGCGGCGTACACCACTTGGCGGCGGCGCCGAGTATCTCGGGGCCTTCGTTGGCGATGTCGCGGCCTTCGTTGCGCGCCTTGACCATCGTTTCGAGCGCGACGCGGTTCGCGATCGCGCCCGCCTGGATGCCGGCCGGATGCCCGATCGTGCCGCCGCCAAATTGCAGCACGACGTCATCGCCGAAGAGGTCAAGCAACTGGTGCATCTGGCCAGCGTGGATGCCTCCGGAAGCGACCGGCATCACCTTCTTGAGATCGGCCCAGTCCTGGTCGAAGAACAATCCACGCTGCAGATCGGTCTTGGTGTAGGTGTCGCGGCAGACGTTGTAATAACCCTGCACTGTCATCGGGTCGCCTTCCAGCTTGCCGACCGCAGTACCGGCGTGCAGGTGGTCCACGCCCGCGAGTCGCAACCACTTGGCGATCACGCGGAAGCTGACGCCGTGATTTTTCTGGCGCGTGTACGTGCCATGCCCTGCGCGGTGCATGTGCAGGATCATGTCGTTCTTGCGGCACCAGTTCGAGATCGACTGGATCGCGGTCCAGCCGATCACAAGGTCGATCATCAGGATGTTCGAGCCGAGTTCCTTCGCGAACTCCGCGCGCTCGTACATGTCCTCCATCGTCGCCGCGGTGATGTTTAGGTAGTGGCCCTTGATCTCGCCCGAGTTCGCCTGCGAGCGGTTGACCGCCTCCATGCAGAACAGGAACCGGTCGCGCCAGTGCATGAAGGGCTGCGAGTTGATGTTCTCGTCGTCCTTCGTGAAGTCGAGGCCGCCGGTGAGCGCCTCGTAGACGACGCGGCCATAGTTCTTGCCCGACAGGCCTAGCTTGGGCTTCATCGTCGCGCCCAGCAGCGGCCGGCCGTACTTATCCAGCCGCTCGCGCTCGACGATGATCCCGGTCGGCGGACCCTTGAAGGTCTTGACGTACGCGGCCGGAATGCGGATGTCCTCGAGGCGCGCCGCCTTCAGCGGCTTGAAGCTGAAGACATTGCCGATCAGGCTCGCCGTCATGTTGGCGATCGAGCCCTCTTCGAAGAGAATCAGGTCGTACGCGATGTAGACGAAGTACTGGCCAGGCTGGTTCGGCACCGGGTCGACCCGGTAGGCCTTGGCCTGGTACGAGTCGTGCGCGGTCAGGAGATCCGTCCAGACCACGGTCCAGGTCGCGGTCGACGACTCTCCTGCTACAGCCGCTGCGGCTTCCTCGGGATCGACGCCGTCCTGCGGCGTGATGCGGAACAGGCAGATGACGTCCGTTGCACTGGGCTCGTAGTCCGGCCGCCAGTAACCCATCTGCTTGTACTTGAGGACGCCGCCCTTGTAGCGCTCCTTGACGTCTGTGATGTGTCCTTCGACCGGCTTGTTCATGGCCCTCGCCCTCTGTGTTTTGCGACGCCGCAATGGCGCTCACACGATGGGCCGCACTGTAGGCAGCCCAACTCTTAAGGTACAGTCACAATTATTGAGGCGTGAGTTAAGGATTTCTTATGAAAGGCGTCACACTGCGCCAACTGAGGGTGTTTTCCGCGGTCGCGCGCCACTTGAGCTTCGGCAAGGCCGCCGAGGAACTGCACCTGACGCCTCCGGCGATCTCCATGCAGATCAAGGAGTTGGAAGAGCAGGTCGGGCTCCCGTTGTTCGACCGTGGTGGCCGCAGCGTCGCGCTGACCGTCACCGGCGAGTACTTGCTGGTCTACGTCCGCAAGATCCTGGCGACGCTAAAGGACGCCGAGGACGCTGTTGCACGTCTCAGCGGGTTAAAGACAGGCCGTCTGACCATCGGAATGGTAAGTACGGCCAAATACTTCGTACCTCGGCTAATGGCTCGCTTTCGCGCCGAACATCCAGGAATCGAGATTCGACTGGCAATCGGGGGCAACCGCGAGCAGCTGGTCGCACTGCTGCAGGCCAACGAAGTGGATCTGGCGATCATGGGGCGGCCGCCGCGCGAACTGGCCACGCGGGCCGAGCCGTTTGCGGTCCATCCCCATGTGATCGTGACACCGCCGGACCACCCGCTGGTGAAGGCCGGACACGCGCCGGCCGCTGCCTTGGCCGATTACGAGTTCCTGATTCGTGAGGAAGGCTCCGGTACCCGGGCGGCAATGGAGAAATTCTTCGCCGACCACCGGCTGGCGCCCCGCGTAGCGATGGAGATGACGAGCAACGAGACGATCAAGCAGGCGGTGATGGCCGGCATGGGCATTTCGTTCCTGTCGCTGCACACGATCGGACTCGAGCTGAAGGCCGGCCTGATTGCGGTCCCTGACATCGAGGACCTGCCGCTCGCCAAACGCTGGTACATCGTGAACACGCTCGCGAAAACGCTGTCGCCCGCGGCCGAGGCGTTTCGCTATTTCATGCTGGAGGAGGCAGAGCGCTATCTGGCGCAGGAATATGGGGCACCAATGGCCATCGATGCGCGCGAGCCGGCGTAACTTTCGTGTACTCAGCGGGCCGGACGGCCCGCGCCGATGCTCAGCGGGGGAAGTACATCTTCTTGCGGTCGAGTTCGTAGCTCCAGGGAAGACCGTCATTTTTCCAGCCGTTGACATCGCGCCGGCCTTTCGCCGACAACTCGCCTTCCAACCCGTTCACCACGGTATAGACGCGGGTGTAACCGAGCGACTGCAGCAGATCCGCGGCGCGCGATGAACGCTCGCCTGCGCGGCATATCAGCAGGATCGTGTCGTTCTTGCCGAGGCCCTTGGCCTTCAGCCGCCGCTCGACTTCCGGCGCGAAGTCACTGAATGGCTCGAGCTTGTAGAAGCCGCGGTTCTCGTCCCAGTCGGTCATGAACTCCTGGAACTCGACGTACGGCACCAACGCGTCGACCCCGTCGGCCATGCCAAGGAACTGCGCTTCGGCGCGCGTGCGCACATCCAGGAACAGCACCTTGCCGTTCTGCGACTTGATGAATGCCGGGGCCTGTTTCGGCAGCACATAGAGTCCCAGCTTCGAGCGCTGTTCCTCGGGAACTTTCGACGAATCCACCTTCTGCGCGAACGCCGGCATGACGGAAACGCCGATGAGGAATACGGTGATCCAGGCAATGAGCTTCAATCGGTTCTCCGACACGGGGCTCCGTGCCAGACGGAGTCCAAGGGGACTAGTGAATGATAGGGGCCGACGCCGACAGCCGGCCGTCCAGGCCGGCATATCTTTATAACCTGAACTGATGATACCCCTACAGGTATCTGTATAGGCAAGAGTACAGGTCGGTAGCCGCGACCGACGGACCATGGCGGCGCGCGTATTCGATCAGCGGCACGGCGTGCCCGGTGCCGATCACGCTGGCGTATCGTCGCGCGCGATGGCCGAACCGACTCCGCGCCTAACTGCCTATGTCCTGCTGGCCGGCTCCATGGCGCTTGTCGGCAGCTACGTCGCCCTTTCGAAGCCGCTGACTGCCGCGATCCCGGTCTTCGCGCTGGCCTTCCTGCGCTTCGCGATCGCTGCGGTCGCGATGGTCCCGTGGACTCTGCGCGCGCGCACCGACGCCCCGTTGTCGCGCACAGAACACCGGCTCTTCTTTGTCATGTCGTTCTTTGGCAATTTCCTGTTTTCAATCTGCATGCTCTATGGCGTGTCGATGACGACTGCGACGGCCGCCGGCGTGATCCTCGCCACGTTGCCTGCGGTCGTCGCGCTGCTTTCCTGGCTGATCCTGCATGAGCGCCTGAGCGGTCGCGTGATGCTGGCGGTGGTCCTGGCCGTCGGCGGCATCGGATTGCTGCAACTGGCGCGTCCCGACGACCCCTTGGCCCGCGGCACGGCCTGGCTTGGCAATCTGCTGATGTTCGGCGCCGTCGTCTGCGAAGCGACCTACGTGATCGTCGCCAAGCGGCTCGCCGCCACGCGGGCGCCGCTGCGCGTGTCGGCGCTGGTGAACCTTTGGGGCCTGGTACTGATCATGCCTTTCGGGCTGTGGCAGCTGGCGCGCTTCGACCTCGGATCCCTGGGGGCTCCGATCTGGGGCTTGCTGGTGTTCTATTCGCTGGCGGCCAGCCTGTTCGCGGTCTGGATGTGGGTAGCCGGACTGAAGCACGTGCCCGCGAGCCAGGCCGGCGTGTTCACGGTCGCCCTGCCGCTGGCCGCAACCGCCGTCGGCGTGTTCGTGCTCGGCGAGTCCTTCACCGCGATCCACGCCGTGTCTCTAGCCCTGGCGACCGCCGGGGTCGTACTGATTACCACCGGTCGACGGCCGTGACCGGCCAAACGGCTTCCCCCGCGTGCGCGATCGCGCAGGTTGGCGATTCCGACCAGCGGCCACGCGGTCGGCGCGTGGCGTTCCGTATTGTTGCTGCATGACCTCGGATCACGTCAGGATTGCCGACAGCCTCCCCGCTCAGGTGCGGATCGCAGTGACCGTGCTGGCGATCAACGCCAAGTCGCGACTGCTCGAACAACGCCGGCCGCGCGCGGAACGCCGCCCTCCGCTGGTTGCGGTGCTGCTGAGCTCCTATGCCGAGGCCCGGGCGGCGGCCATGGCCGTCATCGCGCGTCACCTGAGTGCGCCCGTGCAGCGCGTCGACTGGACGCGGCTGCTGTCGCCCTATGTGCACGAGACCGAACTGAATGTCGAGCGACTGTTCGACGCGGCCGAGCACGCGGGCGTGCTGCTGCTCTTCGACGAAGCCGATGCGCTGTTCGGCCCGCACGGCCGTCCAATCGACCTCGCCGACAGCGCGCACGAAGCCTGCACCGAAGCGCTGCTTGCGCGCATGGCGCAGTACGACGGGCCGGTGTGCTTCACGGCGAGCCATCGCCGCCATCTGCATCCGCGCGTGCTCGCCGCCGCGGACCCTGTGATCGACCTGACCAGTTCACCCTGACTTCGGTTTCGCAGCCGCACCGGCCAGAAACGGCCGGAGGATGCGTCCCGTCGGAACGCGCGCACCGAGCCGCGCGAGCAGCAGGAAGACACCGACCAGCTTGCGGTGCAGGAACATCGTATCCGAGGGCGGCATGCGCAACAGTCCGCGCTTGAAGGCCAGGTCGATCCCCATTTCACGCGCCCGGCGCGGCAGGTCCGACGCGCCGTAGTCATAGGCGCCGGTCGTGCGCAGCGGCTCACAGACCAGTTCGATCATGTCGAGCGCGGCAGAAACGACCCGCGGAGCGGCGTCTTCGGCGATGTAGCCGATATGTCGTGCACCGCGTTCGACACCGTTGCGGTCGCCTGCAACGATCGCGCGCGTGATGCTGCAAAAGCGCTCCGAGTATTCGGGGCTGAACTCCTGCGTGGCGCCGAAGTCGAGCAGCACCAGCCGCCCCGTGTCCGGTTGATACAGATAGTTCGCGAAGTTCGGATCGGTCTGCATCACGCGAAACTCGAAGAGTTCCCGGAACATCAGCTTCTGCAGCAGCGCACCCACGGTGTCGCGCTCCTTCTGCGGGGTGCTGGACGCGAGCGAATCCAGCGGCTCGCCATTCATATAGTCCATTGCCATTACGCGCGCTGTCGTGTAGTCCCAGTGCACGCGCGGCACCACGATCTGTGGTTCGTCGGCCACAAGGCACGCATAACGCTCGAGGAAGCCCGATTCGGCAAGATAGTCGGCCTCCTGCGCCAGTTGGCGCTTGGCCTCGCGGGCGATGTCCTCGACATCAATGCCCAGCGGCAGCACCTGTGCGATCCGCAGCAGCGTTGCGACGTTGTCGACGTCACTGGCAATCGAGCGCGCCACCCCCGGGTACTGAACCTTGAGCGCGAGCTCGCGGCCGTCCACCGTGCGAGCGCGATGCACCTGGCCGATCGACGCAGACGCAACCGGCACCTCGTCGAACTTCGCGAAACGCCGTTCCCAGCCCGAGCCATAGGCCCGGCCCAGCGCGCGCCGTAGCTGCTCGAGGGGCATCGGCGCGGCTTGCGATCGCAACGTTTCCAGCGCGGCCACGAGCTCCGGCGGCAACAGGCCTTCTGCTTCCAGCGATATCAGCTGGCCGATCTTCATCGCCGCGCCGCGCAGGTGGGCCAGTCGGTCGACCAGGCGGCGCACGGTGCCGACAGAGAACCTCGGGCCCGAGGCATCACCTTGCCTGAGTCGGCGCAATCCCTGAATCGCCCCGCCGACAGCCAGTTCGCCCGCTGCCAATCCGAGTTGCGCAAGGCGCCCGAATCGACTCTGCGGGACACGCGAGGCTGGTGGAGTCTTGCGGCTCATTGCGCCCCTACGCCGCTTCCGGGTCGCCGCACCGCGCCGGGGCGCACGCGCAGCCGCTCGAGTGCATTCCACCCGCTTGTGGTGCGACAGCCCCCCCTGGCGAAAGCAAAACGCACTGAAAGGGGATGGCACGGAACTTGTATCGCACTGCAATGCGGCGAATGTGCGCTGCTGCTACTGGAGAGAGGAATGGACCGCAGACAATTCATCCAGGCCGGGGGCGCTGCCACCCTCAGCTGTAGTTCGATTTCGACCGCGTTTGGCCAGGACAAGACACCGATCAAGGTCGGCGTCCTGCATTCGCTGTCAGGCACGATGGCAATTTCCGAGACGGCGCTGAAAGAGACGGCGCTGATGACCTTCGCGGAGATCAATGCCAAGGGCGGCGTGATGGGGCGTCCGATCGAGCCCGTTGTCGTCGATCCGGCTTCGAACTGGCCGCTGTTCGCCGAGAAGGCGCGCCAACTCATCACGCAGGACAAGGTGGTTGCCACCTTCGGTTGCTGGACGTCGGTGTCGCGCAAGTCGGTGCTGCCGGTGTTCAAGGAACTCAACTCGGTTCTGTATTACCCGGTGCAGTATGAAGGCGAAGAGCTCGAAAAAAACGTCTTCTACACGGGCGCCGCGCCGAACCAGCAGGCGATCCCTGCGACCGAGTACCTGATGAGCAAGGAAGGTGGCGCCGCCAAGCGCTTCTTCCTGCTCGGCACGGACTAC
Source organism: uncultured beta proteobacterium (assembly GCA_963724365.1). Classification (GTDB taxonomy): domain Bacteria; phylum Pseudomonadota; class Gammaproteobacteria; order Burkholderiales; family Burkholderiaceae_F; genus JALORV01. Next base: position 300,873 of record CAVRUR010000011.1, read on the forward strand.
GTCTACCCCCGTACGACCAACAAGATCCTGCGCGCGTTTCTCAAGAGCAAGGGTGTCGCGGAGAAGGACATCGAGGAGGTCTACACACCCTTCGGTCACAGTGACTACCAGACGATTGTCGCCAATATCAAGAAGTTTGCGGCAGGCGGCAAGACCTGCGTCATCTCGACCATCAACGGCGACTCGAACGTGCCGTTCTACAAGGAACTCGGCAACGCCGGCTTGAAGGCGAAGGACGTCCCGGTCGTGGCGTTTTCGGTCGGAGAAGAGGAACTGCGCGGCGTCGACACCAAGCCGCTGGTCGGTCACCTCGCGGCGTGGAACTACTTCATGTCGCTGAAGAATCCGCAGAACGACGCATTCATCAAGATGTACAGGGAATGGGCGGTCAAGCAGAAGCTGCCCAACGCCGACAAGGTCGTGACCAACGACCCGATGGAGGCGACCTATGTCGGCATTCACATGTGGAAGCAGGCGGTCGAGAAGGCCAAGTCCGTCGAGGCCGACAAGGTGATCGCTGCCATGGGTGGCCAGTCCTTCGCCGCACCGTGCGGATACACGATCAAGATGGATGAAACCAATCACCACCTGTGGAAGCCGGTGATGATCGGAGAAATCCGTCCGGACGGCCAGTTCAACGTCGTTTGGAGGACGAAGGGCCCGGTGCGTGCACAGCCGTGGAGCCCCTTCATCCCGGGTAACGAGAAGAAGCCCAGTACGCCGGTCTAGGCAACGGCAGGCGCGCAGGTCACCGGTCCCTGGAACGGCAGTGACCTGCGCGTCGCGCCATGCATCCCGATGCTGCTTCGTTTCCTGCGCGCATTCGCCTGCGTGCTGGCGCTCCTCGCTGCGCCGGCCGAGGCCGCACTCGATCCATCGCTGGTCGCCCAGCTGGGTGCGGAGGATTCCGACCTGCGCGTCGAGGCGATCCGCAAGCTCGTCGCGACTGAAGATCCACGAGTCATCGGCATTCTCAAGGCACTCGACAGCGACGCGCTCGCGCTGATCGACAACGGCAAGCGTGCCGTCATTGTGTCCGGCGGCCAACTGAGCGATGCCGCCACCGGGCAGCCGGTCGGCGCCGCGCCGGCGAACCTCGACACCGTCGTCATCAACAACCGCATTCGTGGTGAACTCGGCGCGGCCCTGGCGGCCTTACGCCTGGGCAGCTCCGATCGCGCTGAACGACTTGCCGCAGCGAAGGAGTTGCAAGGCTCCGACAACGAGGATGCGCTGCCGATCATCGAGCGTGCGATCGCGAAGGAAGCCGACCCCGACATCAGGGGCATCCTTGCGCTCGCCGGTGCTTCGCTCGCGCTGAAGAGCAGCGAACCCGAGCTGCGCGCGCGTGCCGCGCGTTCGCTCGCCGCCAGTGACGACCCGCAGGTGCGACAGCTCCTCGCCACTATGCTGACGCGGCAGAAGGACGGCGGCTATAACGAGGCCGACGAGGGCGTGCGCGCAGCTGCACAGGCCTCGCTTGCCGAGATCAACGCGCGGCTGCGCACGACCGAGATCGGCCTTGCATTGTTCTCCGGGCTCAGCCTCGGCTCGATCCTGCTGCTGGCCGCGCTCGGCCTGGCGATCACCTACGGCCTGATGGGCATCATCAACATGGCCCACGGCGAGTTCCTGATGCTCGGCGCCTATGCGACCTACGTCGTGCAAGGCGTTTTCCGTTCGCACTTTCCCGGCGCGTTCGACTGGTACGTCGTGGCGGCGCTGCCGGTCGCGTTTGCAGTAACTGCGGTGATCGGCATGGCGCTCGAGCGCGGCGTGCTGCGCTGGCTGTATGGTCGGCCGCTCGAGACACTGCTGACCACCTGGGGCGTGAGCCTGCTGCTGATCCAGGCCAGCCGCACGATCTTCGGGGCACAGAACGTCGAGGTCGAGAACCCGAGCTGGCTGTCCGGAGGCTTCGTGCTCGGCGGCGGCTACGTACTGCCGTTCAATCGCATCGTCATCGTGCTGTTCGCACTCGCGGTGCTGGCCGCCGTCTGGCTGGTGATCAACCGAACACGGATGGGGCTGTACGTGCGCGGCGTCACGCAGAACCGCGCGATGGCCAGCTGCACCGGCGTGCCGACGAACCGCGTGGACATGCTGACCTTCGGGCTCGGTTCCGGCGTCGCAGGCCTGGGCGGCGTGGCGCTGTCGCAGATCGGCAATGTCGGTCCCGACCTGGGGCAGAGCTACATCGTCGACAGCTTCATGGTCGTGGTGCTGGGCGGCGTCGGTCAGCTGGCGGGTACCGTCATCGCGGCCTTCGGACTCGGCTCGATTGCCAAGTTCCTCGAACCGTGGTCGGGCGCCGTGCTGGCGAAGATCATGGTGCTGGTGCTGATCATTCTCTTCATCCAGAAACGACCCCAGGGGCTTTTCGCGCTCAAAGGCCGGAGCGCCGAAGCGTGACGCGCCTGTTTCCGCTGCGTGTGTGGACTGCGGTTTTCGCGGTGACCGCGGTGTTGCTCATCGTCATCCCGGTATTGCACCTTGCAGTCCCGGAATCGAGCCCGCTGCATGTGTCGAGCTTCTGGATCACGCTGCTGGGCAAGTTCATGTGCTACGCCGTCGTGGCGCTCGCGATGGACTTGATCTGGGGCTACACCGGCATCCTGTCGCTCGGACAGGGCCTGTTCTTCGCGCTCGGCGGCTATGCGTTCGGCATGTACCTGATGCGGCAGATCGGTCGTGACGGCGTCTATCAGAGCGACCTGCCCGACTTCATGGTGTTTCTCGACTGGAAGGAGTTCCCCTGGTACTGGGCCGGCAGCGACTCGTTCCTCTGGACGCTCGTCCTCGTCGTCGCCCTGCCGGGGCTGGTCGCATTCATTTTTGGCTTCTTCGCGTTCCGCTCGCGCATCAAAGGCGTCTACTTCTCGATCATTACGCAGGCACTGACGTTTGCCGCGATGCTGGCCTTCTTCCGCAACGACATGGGCTTCGGCGGCAACAACGGCTTTACCGACTTCAAGCGCGTCCTCGGATTCCCGATCACGGCGCCGGAAACACGCACGGTGCTGTACGTGCTGTCGGGGATCTATCTGCTCGGAGCGCTGCTGCTGGCGCGCTGGATCGTGTCGAGCAAGCTCGGTCGCGTGCTCACCGCGATCCGGGACCAGGAGTCGCGACTGATGTTCCTCGGTTACCGCACGCTGTACTTCAAGCTGTTCATCTGGACCCTGGCGGCGATGATGAGCGGCATAGCCGGTGCGCTCTACGTGCCGCAGGTAGGCATCATCAATCCGGGCGAAATGAGTCCGGCCAATTCGATCGAGATCGCGATCTGGGCCGCGGTCGGCGGACGCGGGACGCTGTTCGGTCCGATCCTCGGGGCCTTCGCGGTCAACGGAGCGAAGACCTGGTTCACAGTCGCGTACCCGGAATTGTGGCTTTACTTCCTCGGCCTGCTCTTCGTCGGGGTCACGCTGCTGCTGCCACGCGGCCTGCTGGGCATCGCCGACTCGCTGCGGCGGCACAAGTCTGTCGCGCCCGAGGCACCCCCGGCCCTCGACGGCAGTGCACAGGAAGCGCGTTCGTGAGCGAGTCATCGATCCACACGCTGTCGGCCGGCGGGGAAGTGGCCGGCTATGGCCATGTGCTCAAGCCCGACCATGTCGACACCTCGCATGGCCCGATCCTGTATCTCGAGGACATCACGGTCAGCTTCGACGGCTTCAAGGCGCTGAATCGACTGAGCCTGACGATCGAGCGCGGCGAACTGCGCTGCATCATCGGCCCCAATGGCGCCGGCAAGACCACGATGATGGACGTCATCACCGGCAAGACGCGGCCGGACTCCGGCAGCGCCTACTTCGGTCAGACTTTCGACCTGTCACGCCTGCCCGAGACCGAGATCGCGCGGCTCGGCATCGGGCGCAAATTTCAGAAGCCGACCGTGTTCGAAAGTCACACCGTGTTCGAGAACCTCGAACTCGCGATGAAGACGGACAAGCGCGTGAAGCCCACCCTGCTCGCCCGGCTTACGCAGCAGCAGCAGGACCTGATTGCCGGCACGCTGAAGACGATACGGCTCGATGGCAGCGAGCAGCGGCGCGCCGGTGCGCTGTCGCATGGACAGAAGCAGTGGCTGGAGATCGGGATGCTGCTGGTGCAGGAGCCTCAACTCATCCTGCTCGACGAACCCGTGGCCGGCATGACCGACGCCGAGACCGCGCGCACCGCCGAGCTGATCCTCGAACTCGAAGGCAGCCACTCCATCGTCGTGGTCGAACACGACATGGATTTCGTCGGCAAGATCGCCAGAACCGTCACCGTGCTGCACGAGGGCAGCGTGCTGGCAGAAGGTTCGATGGATCGGGTGCAGGCCGACGAGAGGGTTATCGAGGTGTACCTTGGAAGGTAGCTCTCTCCTCTCCGCGGGAGCCCAGTCAGACAGCGACCAGCTCGCGGGTCAGCCGCGCCATGCTGATTGTGCTGCGCGCTTCAGGGCCGCGCGGCCCGTCACTTCTCTTGTCTTGCCAAGAGAAGTAACCAAGAGAAGGCGCGCCCACGAAGCGTCGCCGTGCGGGCGCCGCGACGGTGTAAGTCCGCTCGAGGACGCCGCGGCGGTGCTGGGCAGCGGCGGGGCAGTGCCGGGCGCGTGTCTGAGCGAGCGCAGGGAGCGAGTTTCGCGCACGGCCCGCTGGTGCCCTGCAACGCAAGGGCAGCCGCAGGCCGGCCCCGTGCGGTCGCCTTTCTTTGGTGACTTTCTTTGGCGAAGCAAAGAAAGTCACTCGCCGCCGGGCGACTCCCGGCTCGGTTGCTCGAGCGACAACAGCGTTTGCCGCGCAGCGGCACGATCGAATCCCACCGCGCACCGCTCGATGGCCGGCCGATGCTGACCATCGATCACCTCAACCAGTTCTACGGCGGCAGCCACATCCTGCGCGACGTATCGCTCGAGGTGCGTGGCGCGGCGTGCACGGTGCTGCTGGGACGCAACGGTGTCGGCAAGACGACGCTGCTGAAGACCATCATGGGGCTGGTCACGGCGCGCAGCGGTTCGATCCGGTTTGCGGGCCAGGACATCGCGCGACTGCCGCCCTTTCAGCGCGTGCGGCTCGGCATTGGCTACGTGCCGCAGGGGCGGGAAATCTTCAACCGGCTCACCGTCGAGGAGAACCTGATGATGGGGCTGGCGCCGCTGTCGGGCTCCGCAGCAAGTCGTGTGCCGGAGCACATCTTCGAACTCTTTCCGGTGCTCAAGCAGATGCTGAAGCGACGCGGCGGCGACCTTTCGGGCGGGCAGCAGCAGCAATTGGCGATTGGCCGTGCATTGGCAGCCGACCCGAAGCTGCTGATCCTCGATGAGCCCACCGAAGGCATCCAGCCGTCGATCATCAAGGAGATCGGCGCGGTGATCCGCACCCTGGTGACGGAAAAGAAGATGGCGGTCCTGCTGGTCGAGCAGTACTACGACTTCGCGGAATCGCTGGCGGATTCGTACGCCGTGATGTCGCGCGGGCAGATCACGCATCGCGGCAGCGGCCACCGGATGAAAGAGGAGAATGTCGTCGGCCTGCTGGCGATCTGAACGCCGCGGGCGCCCACGGTCACCATGTTCGACGGTCAAGGTTCCACCTGGCAGGCATCGCTGGACGCGCGGTTCCATCGCAGTGGCGAGCGGTCCCTCTGCGCCAACCGCCACCGGGGCCCGCTGCGGATGCAGAAGGCGCTGTACCCGGAAGGCGACGCGGTCTGCCATGCGGTCGTCATCCACCCCCCGGGCGGCATTGCCGGTGGCGACGCGCTCGAACTCAACGTCACGGTCGAACCCGGTGCACACGCACTGATCACGACTCCGGGTGCTGCCAAGTGGTACAAGGCCAACGGCCGAGTGGCGTCGCAACGTGTGCGCCTGGCCGTCGACGGCGTGCTCGAGTGGCTGCCGCAAGAGGCGATCGTCTTTGACTCCGCCGAGGTCCGCTCGTCGATCGATATCGTTCTCGCGGCCGGTGCCGCGATGATCGGTTGGGACATCGTCGCCCTCGGACGGCGCGCCGCAGGAGAGCGCTTCAGCCGCGGCTGCTTCGCACAGTCGATCCGGCTGAGCATCGGCGGTGAACTGCGGTGGATCGAGCGGACCCGCATCGCCGGCAGCGATGCACTGCTCGATTCTCCTGTCGGCTTGGCTGGGCACCATGTGTTCGGCTGCCTGTGGGCAGTCGGACCGGCCATTGATGCCATCGAAATCGACGAACTGCGCGCAGGGCTGGGCGCGTTCGCAGCCGTCGCGCCGATCACTCGGCTCGCGTCGGGAATCCTCGTGGCACGCAGTCTCGGCGCAGGCACCGACGCCGTCCGCGCCGCACTCGGTGCCGTGTGGACCTCATTGCGACCGCGTGTCTGTGGCCGCGCCGCGCAACCGCCGCGGCTGTGGGCCACTTGAGCGCAAGGACCGACGATGGAACTCTCCCCGCGTGAGAAGGACAAGCTGCTGATCTTCACCGCCGGCCTGGTGGCGGAGCGCCGCAAGGCCCGCGGGCTGAAGCTCAACTATCCGGAAGCCGTGGCGTTCATCAGCGCGGCCATCCTCGAGGGCGCCCGCGATGGCAGAAGCGTGGCCGACCTGATGCATTACGGCACAACGCTGCTACGTCGAGCGGACGTGATGTCCGGAGTGCCCGAAATGATCCCCGACATCCAGGTCGAGGCGACCTTTCCGGATGGCACCAAGCTCGTGACCGTGCACCAGCCGATCACGTGAGGCGTGACCGGCCATGGTGAGCATCCGACAGGTGGAGGCGAACGCGCTGCCGGCACAGCGCGAGGCTCTCATCGACCTGCTGGTCGATACCGTCGAGCACGGCTCATCGGTTGGGTTCCTGCTGCCGCTGTCGCGCGAAGAGGCCGGTCACTACTGGGACGGACTCGCGCCGGGGCTCGCCACCGGCAACCGGCTGCTCTGGACGGCGGTCGACGCCGTGGGAGTCGTCGGCACGGTCCAGCTCGAACTGGTCCTGAAGAGGAACGGGATCAATCGCGCCGAAGTGCAGAAGCTGCTGGTGCACTCGCGCGCGCGACGGGGCGGTGTGGGACGCGAGCTGATGCGGACCCTGGAAGTGCGTGCCCGCGCACTCGGCCGCGGACTTCTTTATCTGGACACCGAGGCACGCTCGGGCGCCGAAGCGTTCTATCGTGCGCTCGGATACACCTGCATCGGCGGCCTTCCGGAATACGCGTGCAGCCCCGATGGCGAGTGGCGCTCCAACGCGATCTACTACAAGACACTCTTCCTTCGGAGTACCGCATGACGAGGTCCACTCCTGTTCCCGCCACCCTGGTGCCGGGCGAACTCCTGCCGGCTGCGGGCGAGATCGAACTGAACGCCGGCCGCGCAACGGTGCGCATCAGCGTCGCCAATACGGGCGATCGGCCGATCCAGGTGGGTTCGCACTTCCACTTTTTCGAGACCAACGAGGCACTGCGCTTCGACCGTGCACTGGCGCGCGGCTATCGATTGAACATCGCCGCCGGAACGGCGGTGCGTTTCGAACCCGGGCAGGAACGCGAGGTCGAACTGGTGGCGCTGGCGGGCGACCGGATCGTCTACGGGTTCAACGCGAAGGTGATGGGAAGGCTGGAAACCAGCCGTCCCAAGGGGACAGTCAGGGGCTCCCTCCCAACCCTCCCTCCGAGAGGGAGGGCTAGATCCAAAGCTCCAGCGAAGAAGGCGAGGCGCAAGTGAAGATCACGCGCCAGGCATATGCGGAGATGTTCGGCCCGACCGTCGGCGATCGCGTGCGGCTCGCCGACACCGCGCTGATCGCGCAGGTCGAGAAGGACTGCACCGTCTACGGCGAGGAGGTGAAGTTCGGCGGCGGCAAGGTGATCCGCGATGGCATGGGCCAGAGCCAACGCATGTCCGGCGACTGTGCCGACACGGTAATCACCAATGCGTTGATCATCGACCACTGGGGTATCGTTAAAGCCGATATTGGACTGAAGGGCGGTCGCATCAGTGGCATCGGCAAGGCCGGCAACCCGGACATCCAGCCCGCCGTGACGATTGTCATCGGGCCGGGCACCGAGATCATCGCCGGCGAAGGCATGATCGTCACCGCTGGCGGCATCGATTCCCACATCCACTTCATCTGCCCGCAACAGATCGACGATGCGCTGATGAGCGGCATCACGACGATGCTCGGGGGCGGCACCGGCCCTGCGACCGGTACCTTTGCGACCACGGTCACGCCAGGCCCATGGCACATGGAGCGCATGTTGCAGGCGGCCGATGCATTCCCGATGAACCTCGGTTTCCTCGGCAAGGGCAACGCGTCGCTGGTGCCGCCGCTGCTGGAACAGATCGAGGCCGGCGCCATCGGCCTGAAGCTGCACGAGGACTGGGGCACCACACCCGCTGCAATCGACGCCGCACTCACGGCGGCCGACCGGACCGATACGCAGGTCGCGATCCACACCGACACGCTGAACGAAGCCGGTTTCGTCGAGGCCTCGATCAAGGCCTTCAAGGGCCGCGTGATCCACACCTATCACACCGAGGGTGCCGGCGGCGGGCACGCGCCGGACATCATCAAGGTGTGCGGCGAGCTGAATGTGCTGCCGTCGTCGACCAATCCGACCCGCCCATATACGGTCAACACACTCGACGAGCATCTCGACATGCTGATGGTCTGTCACCATCTCGATGCCGGCATTGCCGAGGACATCGCCTTTGCCGAGAGCCGCATCCGCAAGGAGACGATCGCCGCCGAGGACATCCTGCACGACATAGGCGCGTTCTCGATGATTTCGTCGGACTCGCAGGCGATGGGACGCGTCGGCGAAGTCATCACGCGTACCTGGCAGACCGCACACAAGATGAAGACGCAGCGCGGCTCGCTCGGCGAGAAGGGCTTCAGCGATCCGAAGGAGCACGACAACGCGCGTATCAAGCGCTATGTGGCGAAGTACACGATCAACCCGGCGATCGCGCACGGCATTGCGCACGAGGTGGGCTCGGTCGAAGTCGGCAAGTGGGCCGACCTCGTGCTGTGGAAGCCGGCGTTCTTCGGCGTCAAGCCGTTCCTGATCCTCAAGGGTGGCACCATCGCGGCCGCGGCGATGGGCGACCCCAATGCGTCGATCCCGACGCCGCAGCCGGTGCACTACCGGCCGCAGTTCGGTGCCTTCGGCGGATCGCTGACGAAAAGTTCGCTGACATTTGTCTCGCAGGCCGCGCTGAAGAAACGCATACCCGAGAAGTACGGACTGCAGAAGACCGTGGTTGCGGTGAAGAATGTACGCAAGCTCACAAAGCGCGACATGGTGCACAACGCGCTGACACCGAAGGTGACTGTCGACCCGGAGACCTACCAGGTTCACGCCGACGGCGTGCTGCTCGACTGTGCGCCGGCCAGCGAACTGCCGCTGGCACAGCGCTATTTCCTTTTCTGATCTGTCCGGTCCGATGATCCGGCTCACCGCCGTCGCCAGCGCGCTATCGACTCCGGAGCAGGCGCTGCATATGCCGCGCCTGCCGCTCGCCTATCACGAGCGCGTCAAGAGCCGGCTCGCCGCGATGCTGCCGGACGGTCGTGCAGTGGCCATCACCCTGCCGCGCGGCTCCGTGATGCGCGACGGAACCGTCCTGATCGGGGAGGAAGGCGAAAGAGTCATCGTCGACGCGCTGGCCGAACCCGTGGCGAAGGTCACCGCCTCGACGCCACTGGCGCTGATGCGTGCGATCTATCACCTGGCAAATCGCCACGTCCCGGCCCAGCTCGCGACCGACCACGTGCTGATCGAGCGCGACCCGGTGCTCGAGCACATGCTCGCGGGGCTGGGCGCCACGGTGCAGCACATCGAGGCGCCTTTTGATCCGGAGGCCGGCGCCTACGACGGGCAGCACGCCCACGGTCACGTCCACGCAGGCGAGGTCGACGCAGTCTCCGTGACCATCGGCGAGCAGCTGTCGATCGCGGCGCATCGTGCGCGCAGCGGAGCGTCATGAAGCAGGGCAAGACACCAACGCCATCGCCGGCCACGCTGCTCGCGCTGCTGCAACTGTCCAGCCCTGCGCTGCCGGTCGGCGGGTTCGCCTATTCGCAGGGACTCGAGTCGGCGATCGACGAGGGGCGGGTGCACGACGCGGCGAGCGCGCAGGAGTGGATCGACGACCTGCTGATACTCGTGATTGCCCGCGTCGAAGCACCGCTGTGGCTCAGGGTCCATGACGCGACGCTGGCGGGCGACGCGGAAGCGGTCACGCGCTGGAACTGTGAATTGCTGGCCTCGCGCGAGACCGCGGAACTGCGTGCCGAGTCACTGCAAATGGGCGCCTCACTGCTGCGTGTTTTCCCGTCATTGCAGCTCGGCATGCCGCCTCTCGACTCCCCGACCTATACGGCGGCCTTCTCCATTGCCTGCGCGCGGCTCGGCATCGCACGCAACGACGGCCTCACGGCCTATCTCTGGGCCTGGATCGAAAACCAGGTGTTGGTTGTCGTGAAGTCGGTGCCGCTCGGACAGCAGGCCGGGCAGGCCATGCTCTTTCAATTGCATGCCACGGTGCAGCGTGCGGTGGAGAGCGCCGGCAGGCTCGCTGATGATGAGCTCGGCACGGCGGCCGTCGGCTTCGCCCTGCAATCGGTACGCCACGAAACCCAGTACTCCCGACTGTTCCGATCCTGAGCCCGCTGATGACATCACATTCCGCCGCCATGACCTCCACGCCATCGCCCGGACGCGCCGTCGGACCACTGCGGATCGGCGTAGGTGGGCCGGTCGGCTCGGGCAAGACGACGCTGGTCGAAGTGCTTTGCAAACGCCTGCGCTACCGCTATCGGCTGGCCGTCATCACCAACGACATCTACACGAAGGAGGACGAGCGCCTGCTGGTGACTGCCGAGGCGCTGACGCCGGATCGCATCATGGGGGTGGAAACCGGCGGCTGCCCGCACACAGCCATCCGCGAGGACGCGTCGATCAATCTCGAAGCGGTCGATCGCATGTGCCGGCGCTTTCCCGACCTCGACCTGATCTTCATCGAGTCCGGCGGCGACAACCTCGCTGCGACCTTCAGCCCGGAGCTGTCGGACCTGACGATCTACGTCATCGATGTCGCCGGCGGCGAGAAGATCCCGCGCAAGGGCGGCCCGGGCATCACCAAGAGCGACCTGCTGATCATCAACAAGACTGACCTCGCGCCGCATGTCGGCGCGAACCTCGACGTGATGCGCCACGACACCGAACGCATGCGCGGCGCGCGGCCCTATGTGATGACGAATCTCAAGACCGGCGCCGGGCTGGACGCCGTGATCGCCTTCATCGAACAGCAAGGCTTGCTGATCGCCTAGCTAAGTGCAAATGCGAGACTGCGCGCGTCAACCCGCGGCCGGCGCGGTGGATGCGCGCGCGATACTCGCTCGTCACGGCTTGGCGTAGCCGTTGCGCGCGCAGCCTCGACCCACCAGCAGAACGCCGCGAAATATCACGCACACCGGCGCGCCACGCGATTCGATCAGCATCAGCTGTTCGTACCCAAGGTCCACCGTCTTCACAATGTCAGGTTCCCAGTTCATTTCGTCCTCCCGTTCCGGACCATGATCCGGTGCAAGTGTCAGTTCATCTTCGGCGGCCAGTTGTGCGTCTCGCCCTGGCCTTCGCGGCACCACGCGTACAGCGCGTCGTACATCACCATGCCGTGCTTCAGCATCTCGTGATCGTCGTGGTAATTGATCGACAGCCCGAGCGACATCGCATAGAGCCCGGCCGACTGCGGCGTCAGTTCGAGCCGCGACGTGTCGGCGCCGCGCACGATGAGTGCGAGCTGCCTGAGGGCCGGCGCGTCGAAACCGTAGCGCGCGAGAAAGGCGTCGAAGCTGCACTGCTCGCCGACGTGCGTGAGCTCGACGCCCGGCACGTCGTATGGAATCGCCCCGGTGCGCTGCGCTTCCGGCATTACATCCTGCGCCGGCACGAACAGGAATTCCGGCTTGTCATCGATGAAGCGGGCAATCAGCCACGGGCAGGCAATGCGATCGATCTTCGGTCGTTCGCGGGTGATCCACTTCATGGTTGCACCTCCTTCGTCAGCGGGACGGTCGGCCGGCCGCTGTCGCGCCAGCCGGCAAAGCCGTCCACCAGGTAACGGGCGTCGAGGCCCATCGCGCGCAGCGTCGCGGCGGTGCCCTGCGACAGTTCATGGCCGTGCGCGCAAACGACCACGACCGGGCGGTCGCGCCGGATCTCGTCTTTCCAGGTGAAGAGCCCGTCGGGCGAGCGCCATTCGGTGCCGGCGATGTCGGCGGCATCGGTTTCACGCACCTTCGCACGGCGCACGTCGAGCAGCGTGAAGCTGCGGTGCGCGCGCTGCCATTCCTCCAGTTCGGTGAATGTGATCTTTTCCATGCAGGTCTCCTAGACCAAGACACGCAGCGCCAGGCCGGCCAGCCCGCAGGCGGCGATGACCGGGATGACGCCGAGCTTGAAACGCATCAGTGCGATGAGTGCCGCCACCGCGATCAGGACCGAAGGCAAGTCGATCGCGCCCGCGAGGCCCGACGGCCACCACACGTGAATCGCAAAGAACACCGCGAGATTGACGATGACGCCGACCACGGCCGCGGTGATGCCGGTGAGCGGCGCGGTGAAGTGCAGCTGGCCGTGCGTGCTCTCGATGAACGGCGCACCGAGCAGGATGAACAGGAACGACGGCAGGAACGTGAAGAACGTCACCACCGTCGCCGCCAGCGCACCGCCGGCGAAGAGCGAGTCGCCCAGGACCTGCTGGCCCCAGCCGCCGACGAAGCCGACGAACGCGACCACCATGATCAGCGGCCCCGGTGTGGTCTCGCCAAGCGCCAGGCCGTCCAGCATCTGCGCGGTGGTGAGCCAGCCGTAGTGCTCGACCGCACCCTGCACCACGTACGGCAGCACCGCGTAGGCCCCGCCGAAGGTCAGCAGCGCGGCCTTGGTGAAGAACCACGCCATCTGCGTCAGCGTGCCGCTCCAGCCCACGAGCAGGACCAGCACGCCGATGACCGCACACCACAGCGTCGCGAAGGCCAGCAGCACACGCAGTGCGTGACCGGTCGACCAGTGCGTGTGCGCAGCGCGCGGCGTGTCATCGTCGATCAGCGCGGGGCCGTGCGACGCGGCGGCGCTGCCGTGCGCACTGCTCCCGTCGAACGCGGACGGCACCACGCGCGCGCCGACCCATCCCAGCAGCGCCGCCGCCAGCACGATCAGCGGGAACGGCACGTTGAACGCGAAGATCGCGACGAAGGCCGCCACCGCGATCGCCCACAGCAGCGGATGCTTCAGCGCCCGCGACCCGATGCGCCAGGCCGCCGCCACGCACGATCGCGGTCACCGCCGGCTTGATGCCGTAGAGGATGCCGGCCACCTCCGGCACGTCGCCGAAGCGCAGGTAGATCCACGACAGTGCAATCAGGATCGCGAGCGACGGCAGTACGAAGAGTGCACCGGCCACGAGGCCGCCCCAGGTGCGGTGCATCAGCCAGCCGATGTAGGTCGCGAGCTGCTGCGCCTCCGGGCCTGGCAGCAGCATGCAGTAGTTGAGCGCGTGCAGGAAGCGCTTCTCCGAGATCCAGCGGCGTTCCTCGACGAGTTCGCGATGCATGATCGCGATCTGCCCCGCCGGCCCGCCGAAGCTGATGAAGCCGAGGCGCAGCCAGTAGGCGAACGCCTGCCAGAAGCTGACTGGCTGCGGTGCGCGCATGGGCACGTCGCGCGAATCATCGAGCGTCGTCATGTCGCCCTTTCATACCCGCATACAGCGCATCGAACACTGCCAGCGAGGCCGCGAGCAGCGCATCGTCGTCGCTGTGCTGCGCCTGCAGGCCACGGATCAGCGCCTCGAGCCCCGCCGCTTCTTCGCTCGCCGCGCCGCCGACGTCGATGTAGTGCACCGCTTCGCCGAGCCTGCGCAGCGCCTCGTCGCCGTCCAGGCCGAAGCTCGCCGCGATCACCTCGAACGTCACCTTGCCGTCGACGTGGCTGAACGTGGCGCCGTCGAAGTCGAAGCCGAGCGCGGCCTTCGGCACGCGCGCGGTCGACTTCAGCCAGACGAAGCGTGGCGAGCGGTCGATGAAGCGGGCGACGAGCCAGGCACTCGCCAGCCGGTCGACCCATGGCCGGGCACGCGTCGCCCAGGTCCGGCCCTGGTAGTCGTCCGGGTCGCGCAGCTCGATCCGTCCGGCCGTTTGAGCGCGCGGCTCGCCGGGCGACCAGCGCGCTTCGTTGGCCACGCGCAGTTCTTCCAGCGCGGCCGCCGCACTCGCGCCGCGCGCGTCGGGGAAGAAGTCGATCGCCTGCAGCGCGTCGAGCTTCTGCGCGAGCGATCGCAGCAGACGGCGCCCGGCGGCTTCGGTGGCGCTACGCAGCGCGCGGCGCTGGCGTGCGAGTTCGACCTCGAATGCCTTGTACTCGGCGGAGCGGTCGAACAGCGCCTCGAACTGAATCTGCTGTTCCGCGTCGCGGGCGCCCAATTCCAGCCGCGTGGCCTCGCCGCCCGCCTGACGCACCTCGTCGGCCAGCGCATCGAACACGTCGGCGCCGCCGGGCTGCGCCGGCATCAGATAGACGCCGTCGCGCAGCGCGCCGCAGCCACTCGCCTTCAGCGCGCGCCAGATGCGCACGCGCACCGCGCTCGGCGAGGTCGGCAGCGTCAGTACAAGAGCAAGCCAGTCCGGTGTCATGTAACAACTATTGCATAATGTAGCAGTTATTGCAAGTCATTTTTTCGGCCGTGACAAGACCCTGCGATCGTCCGGGTGCGCGTGTGCTTCCGCTACGCTCGACCCTGATCCGACGATGCCCATGCGCATACACGCACCGATGCCCGCTTTGCGCGGCGGCCTGCTGGCGCTGCTGGCCGCCGTGCTGTTCGGTGTCAGCACGCCGCTGGTCCAGCTTTTCGGGACGGGCGTGGGGCCATTCGGCACGGCGGCGCTGCTTTACGCCGGTGCAGCTGTCGTCGGCGCGCTGTCGCGGCAGCCCGCCCGCCTCGAAGCGCGGCTCGCGCGCTCGGACCTGCAGCGCCTGCTCGCCGTCGCGGCCTGCGGCGCGATGCTGGGGCCTGTTGCGCTGGCGTGGGGATTGCAGCGCACCAGCGCCACGAGCGCATCGCTGATGCTGACACTCGAAGCACCGTTCACCGCGCTGCTGGCGTGGCTGCTCTACCGAGAGGCGATGGATCGCCGGGTCCAGGGCGCCATGCTTTTACTGATGGCGGGCGGCGCGCTGCTCGTGCTCGACATCGGCCGCGCCGGCGCCGCCGCGCTGGCCGGCCTGCTCGCCGTGCTGCTGGCCACGGCAGCCTGGGGTGTCGACAACGCGCTGTCGCGCGCGCTGGCCGAGCGAGATCCGGGCCAGGTCGTCATGGTGAAAGGCTCGCTCGGCGCCAGCGCGACGGCAGTGCTCGCGCTGGCAGTCGGGGAGCCGCTGCCGACCTTAACGGCCGCGAGCGGACTCTTCGTGGTCGGCGCCACGGGTTACGGCTTGAGCCTGCGCCTGTACCTGCTGGCGCAGCGCGCTTTCGGCGCGGCGCGCACCGGTTCGGTGTTCGCGTTCGCGCCCTTCATCGGCGCCACGCTGGCCGTCGCGCTCGGCGATCGACCGACCGGGTGGCTGCTCGCGGCCGGCGGCGCATTGATGCTGGCCGGCGTCGTGCTCCACCTTGCGGAGTCCCACGGACACGATCACGAGCACGACGCGCTCGAACACGAGCATGCACACCGCCATGACGACGGCCATCACGACCACATCCACGACGTGTTGCCCGACGGGATGCACAGCCACCGGCATCGGCATGATCAGGTCCGGCACAGCCATCCGCACGCGCCGGACGCGCACCACCAGCATCGGCACTGAGCGTAGCGCGCAGCGCGGAGACTCCCCTGAGGTCGAGCCGGACTACGCCGTGCCGCGCTGCCGCGCGAACTCGACGAACCAGGCCAGGCTCGCCGGGTTCGCCATCGCGTCCGCGTGGGCGACGTCCTCAAGGGGATGGCCGAGCAGCAGTCGCTTGATCGGCAATTCCATCTTCTTGCCCGAGAGCGTGCGCGGCACCTCGGCGATCGCGAGGATCTCGCTCGGCACGTGGCGCGCCGACAGCGCTGCGCCGATGCGGGCGTTGATGCGCTGCCTGAGGCTCTCGTCGAGCGCCACGTTTGCCCGCAGCACGACGAATAGCGGCATGTAGGACGCGCGACCGAGATACTCGAGATCGACGACCAGCGAATCCACGATCTCGGGCAGTGCTTCGACCGCACGGTACAACTCCGCCGTGCCCATACGGATGCCGTGGCGGTTGATCGTGGCATCGGACCGGCCGTAGATGACGCCGCCCACCGCCTCCGGCCGCGGCACGAGACGCATCCAGTCACCGTGCCGCCACACGCCGGGAAACACCTCGAAGTAACTCTCGCGGTAGCGGCGGCCGTCGGCGTCGTTCCAGAAGTACAGCGGCAATGACGGAAACGGCTCGATGCAGACCAGCTCGCCCACGTCGCCCATCAGCGGCTTGCCGGCATCGTCCCACGCTTCGACCTTGAGTCCCAGGGCACGGCACTGCATCTCGCCTTCGTACACCGGCAGTGTCGGCAGCCCGGTCAGGAACGCACCGGCCAGATCGGTGCCGCCGGCAATCGACACCAGCCACAGGTCGCGCTTCACATGCGCGTAGACCCAGCGGTAGGACTCGGCCGGCAGCGGCGAGCCGGTCGATCCGAGCGTGTGCAGCGCTGCAAGGTTCGCAAAACGTGCTGGTTCGACCCCTGCCTTGATGCAGTTGGCGAAGTACGCCGCGCCCGCGCCGAAGAAGGTCGCGCCGACGCGTTCGACGAAGCGCCACAGCGCACCGGGGTCAGGCGTGCCCGGATGCCCGTCGTACAGCACGACGGTGGCCCCAGCCAGCAGCCCGCTCACCTGCACGTTCCACATGATCCAGCCGGTGGTCGTGTACCAGAAGAAACGGTCGCCGGGCCCGATGTCACGGTGCAGGTGGACACCCTTGAGCATTTCGAGCAGCACGCCGGCGTGGCCGTGCACGATCGCCTTCGGCAGGCCGGTCGTGCCCGACGAATACACCACCCAGAGCGGATGGTCCGACGCCACCTGCTCGGTACGAAGCTCAGCCGCGTTCCCCGTCAGCGCGCGCCACGACAGCGTGCCGGGAAAATGCACGGCGTCCACGTCGTCGCGCAACAGTGGAACAACGATCGTGTGCTCGAGGCTGGTGAGTGCCGCGCGGATCTCGGCCAGGACCTCGACGCGGTCGTAAACCTTGCCACCGTAGCGATAGCCGTCGCCGGCGATGAGTACCCGAGGTGCAATCTGTCGAAAGCGGTCGAGCACGGCCAGCGGGCCCATGTCCGGCGAGCACACCGACCAGATCGCACCGACGCTTGCACAAGCGAGGAAGGCGACGATGGTTTCCGGCACATTGGGCAAAATGGCGACGATGCGGTCGCCGGAGACCACACCGAGTTCGCGCAGCGCCGCCGCCAGCGAGGCAACCTGGTCACGCAGATCCGTCCACGAGACCTTACGCAGCTCGCCGCGCTCGTCGCCGGCGAGAATCGCCGGTCGAGCATCGGTCACATGCCGGAACACCTGGTCGACAAGATTCAGTCGCGCCCCGACGAACCACTCGGCTCCCGGCATGGTGCGCGCGCCGAGCACTCTTTCGTACGGCCGCGACACTCGGATGTCGAGGAAGTGCCAGAGCGCGCCCCAGAATTCTTCGAGGTCGGTCACTGACCATTGCCACAACGCTTCGTAATCGGCAAAGGTCAGCACACGCTCCCGCTCGAGCCAGCGCAGAAACGCGGTGATGTGTGCGCGCTCGACCCGTTCGGACGACGGACGCCACAGCGGCTCGGCGGTTTCCATGCGACCGCAGTCTACGAGGCCGCCGTAGCACAGGCACAATTGATCGATGAACGCTCTCCCGCGCTCCGGACCGCCGACCGAGTGGACAGTCGTCTGCCTGTGCGCGGAGTGGTGTGATACCTGTCGCGAGTATCGGCGGCTCTTCGAGCAGCGTGCGGCCAGGGCGAACGACGCCCTGCACCTGTGGGTCGACATCGAGGACGACTCCGATGTGCTCGGAGACCTCGACATCGAGACCTTTCCCACGCTGCTGGTCCTGCACGGCGATCGGCCGCGATTCTTCGGACCGGTTCTGCCGCAGATCGAAGTCATCGACGGCATGCTGCGCACGCTGGACCCCTTGGCTTCGGCCGCAATATCCATTGCTGCGGAAAACGAGACGGCGGTGCAGTGGCTCTGCCAGCTGGCGCGGCGGATGCGCTGAGTCGCGGCGACGGCACCGGCTTGCGAGAATGCGGCCATGACATTGCTGACCATGCTCGACGCCGAACTCGCCTTCGGCCTGCACCCTTTGCTCGATCGTGCGGCCCTGACCGTGCTCGAGGGCGATCGCATGGGGCTGATCGGCCGCAACGGCACCGGCAAGAGTTCCCTGCTGAACGTGGTCGCCGGTCGGCTCGATCTCGATGACGGTGACGTCAAGCGCAGGGACGGCCTGCGCGTGGCTCTGGTCGAACAGGAGCCGGTGCTGCCGGTGGCCTCGACCCTGCGCGAAAGCCTGGCCGTGCGCGGCGCGCTGGAGGGACTTCATGATGAGCGCGAGCGTTGGCGCATCGAAGCGCGCCTGGTCGAATACCTGCATCGCTTGGGGCTCGACGAGGCTCAGGACCCGACGCGCCTGTCCGGCGGCGAGCGCAAGCGCGGCGCACTCGCGCTGGCGTTTGCCCTGACGCCCGACCTGATGCTGCTCGACGAACCGACCAACCACCTCGACATCGACGGCATCACGCTGCTTGAGGACCTGCTCCTCAAGGGATCGGCCCTGATTGTGATCACGCACGACCGCGCCTTCCTCGATCGCGTGGCCAATCGCATCGTCGAACTGGACCGGGGTCTGCTGCGTTCGTATCCCGGTAACTACAGTGCGTGGGAGGGCCGGCGCGCGACCGAACTGGCCGCCGAGGAAAACGCTGCGCGCAAGTTCGACCGGTTCTGGGCGCAGGAAGAGGCGTGGATACGCAAGGGCATCGAAGCACGGCGCACGCGCAACGCCGGTCGTGTGTCGCGACTCGAGTCCTTGCGCGTCGAGCGCAGTGCGAGACGCGAGCGCCTCGGCAACGTGAAGCTCACGCTGGATGCCGGCGAGCGCTCGGGCAAGCTGGTGGCCGAACTCACGGACGTCTGCAAGCGTTTCGATGACAAGGTGGTCGTCGATCGCCTGACGACGCGGATCATGCGCGGCGATCGGCTCGCGCTGATCGGACCCAACGGTGCCGGCAAGACCACGCTGCTGCGGCTGATCCTCGGCACAATGTCACCGGACAGCGGGACCGTGCGGCGCGGGACGAACCTCGAGATCGCCTACTTCGACCAGATGCGCGAGGCGCTCGATCCCGACCGGACCGTCGCCGAGACGATCAGCCCGGGGTCCGACTGGATCGAGGTTGCGGGTACGCGCAAGCACGTGATGAGCTATCTCGGCGAGTTCCTGTTCTCGCCGCAGCGTGCGAATTCACCCATCAAGACACTGTCGGGGGGCGAGCGCAACCGCCTGTTGCTGGCGCGGCTGTTCGCGCGACCGGCCAACCTGCTGGTGCTGGACGAGCCGACCAACGATCTCGACATCGAGTCGCTCGAACTGCTCGAGTCGACACTGCAGGGCTACAACGGCACGCTGCTGCTGGTCAGCCACGACCGGACCTTCCTCGATAACGTCGTCACACAATCGCTGGTCGCCGACGGCGATGGCCGCTGGACCGAGTACCCCGGTGGCTACAGCGATTGGCTAGCACTTCGGCCGAAGGCGGACGTCGTACCGACGGAGCGCACCGAGCGCGCCGAACGAGCCAGCGCGCGCTCCCCCCGTGTCAAGCTGTCGTTCAAGGAACAACGTGAAATCGAGGTCCTCCCTGGGCAGATCGAGGCGCTCGAGCGCGAACAGCACGAGATCACCGAACGCATGAGCCGGCCCGAGTACTCCCGCGAGGGGGCGGAGCGGATCAAGACCGACCGGCAGCGCGCCGTGGCAATCGAGCACGAACTCACCGCGAAGTTCGAGCGCTGGAGCGAGCTCGAGCGCCGCGTCAATGCGGCGGGCGTCTGAAAGCAAAAAGGGCCGGCAATGCCGGCCCTTCGAGCGTTCCGGTCGAGTCCGGCCGGATTACTTCTTAGGTGCCGGCTCCACTGCCACCGCCATCGCCTCGGTGAAAGTCGCCTCGATCTGGTCGCCCACTTTGATCAGTTTGAGCTGGTTCGGATCCCTGACCTTGAGGTCCACCGTCCGCTTGGGGCCTTTCAGCTTCACCATTTGCTTGGCCATATCGACACCAATCACGTCTGCAATCACCGTCACGGTACGGCCGGCCACTGCGGCCGGCGGGTCGCCTGGCTTGGCCGAGGCCACGTTTTCGCGCTCGATGCGCTCGCGGACCTGACCGCCGCCCTTCTTCAGTTCGAGCGTCAGCGCCTCGACGTATTTGACGACGACGATGTCGCCGGCTTTGATCTGGTCGAAGTTCTTGACCTCCGGTCCGGCCTGTACGACGAAAGTGTTGCCTTGCGGCCCCTTCAGCGTGATCAGGCGCTTGGCCTTGTCGACCGCTTCCACGCTGGCGGTCGCGCTGATCGCCTCGGCCGCGGTGACTTTGCCGGGCTCGGACTGCACGGCCGACATGCCGCCCGTCTGAGCGAAAGCCGTGCCCACCGTGATCGACATCACGGCCGCGGCGATGAGGGTGAACTTGCGCATGCTGAGCTCCTGTTCTTCGGTACGGAATCGTTTCCGGGCGGTGATCTTACTCGCCTCGGGCAACGGCGCGACTCAACGCGGTGCCGGCACCGCCTCGACCGCGCGCCGGCGCAACATCTCGGCGACGACCGCGTCGAACTGCTCGCGCACCTTGTAGCGCAGGAAGGCATCAGCCAGCAGGTCCGGCATCCAGACACTGAAAACGAATTCGAGGTGATGGCGCACCTCCGTGCCGCCTGCCACGGGAGCAAGCAGCGTCGACGTCCTTACCCGTTGCAGCGTGCCGCCGATCGAGCGCGACTCCACCTGCTCCATCGGCGTAAGTTCGACCTCGCGCACCATCGTGAAAGGGCGAGCGAAGGGACCCCAGCGCACTACGCCGCGCTGCTCCACGCGGAGGCGATTGCCGAGTCGGATCGTCACCCGACTCGATTCCAGGTCCGGGACGTAACGTGCCATGGTGTCGAAGTCGGTCAGCACCACCCATGCCTCAGCCGGTGTCATCGGCGCAAGCAGCACGGCGTCGATCAGGACCAGTTCACCGTCGCGTGCAATCCGGACCTGCGTCTCGGCCGCACTCGTCGGTGCGCCGGCTGCCATCAGCACCAGGGTCATCAAAGTGGCGCAGACCATCCTTCGATCCATGCCGGCAGCGTAGCGCGAGGCGGGACCCCGGTCGGGACGCTCCCTCCGAGCCATTCATGCGATTGCGGAACGATCGGCCTCCGCGCCGCCCTGGCCCGTCAGTCGAGCGTCTGCTTGTAGCGTTTCATCGCGACCGCGGCGGCAACCGCAATGAACACCAGGATCGGCACCGTTTGCGGTGCGACATCGACCAGTCCCGCGCCCTTGAGCATCACGCCGCGCACGATGCGGAGGAAGTGTGTCAGCGGCAGCGCCTCGCCGATCCATTGCGCCCAGGTCGGCATGCCGCGGAACGGGAACATGAACCCGGACAGCAGGATGTTCGGCAGGAAGAAGAACATCGTCATCTGCATCGACTGCATCTGCGACCGGGCGATCGTCGAAAACGCGAAGCCGACGCCAAGCGTGGCGATGATGAACAGCACGATGGCCGAGGACAGCAGGATGAAGTTGCCGAACATCGGCACCTCGAAGAGCCAACGCGCCGCCGTGAAGACGATCAGCACCTGCACATAGCCGATGATCACGTACGGCACGATCTTGCCGATCATCACTTCGACCGGACGCACCGGGGTGGCGAGCAGGTTCTCCAGCGTGCCCCGCTCGCGTTCGCGCGTCATGCCCATCGCCGTCATCATCACCAGCGTCATGGTCAGGATCACGCCCATCAGTCCCGGAACGACGTTGTAGTTGGTGAGTCCTTCGGGGTTGTACCGGCGATGCACGATTACCTCGAACGGCTCGCGATCTGGAGCGAGCCGCGCCAGGGGACCGTGCAGGTCATTGCGCAGCGCGAGCTGCGGCAACCGTTGCAGCGCTGATACGGCCGGCCCGGTGGCGGCCGGATCGGTGGCATCCGCGTACACGGCCATGGCCGGCGACTCGCCGCGAACGAGGCGCGCGCTGAAGTCCGATGGAAACACCAGTGCGAACTGGACATCGCCGCGCGCGATCAGGCGCTCGGCCTCGCTCTCCGAGCCGATTTCGATAATGTGAAAGTAATTCGTGTTCTGTGCCGCGCGCACGATGCTGCGCACGAACGGTGACTGGTCGAGCGCCACGACGGCCGTCGGAAGATTCCGGGGATCCGAGTTGATCGCGTATCCGAACAGCACGAGCTGCATGATCGGTACACCGATCAGCATCGCAAACGTCAACCGGTCGCGCCGCAGCTGGATGAACTCCTTGCGCAGCACGGCACCGATGCGCTCGAGCGACAACGCCCACCGCCATGGGCGTTCGTCGGAGCCTCCGCGCGGCGCGCTGCGGCGCGAGCTCGCTTGGGACGGCCCGGCGCTGCGCTCAGCTGACGGTGTCGCGGGCATCCTGCGTCAAGGCAATGAAGACATCCTCGAGCCCGGTCGGGATCGACTCGATCCGCATCTCGCGCGCCAGCGCCGGGTCGTGCTCTGCCAGCCAGCGAGGAAAGTCGTCGTGGTCGGTGCTGCTGACATGCAAACTGGTGCCGAAGGGCACCGCCATCCAGCCGCGCTGCTCGACGGCATCGAGCACGGCGTCGAGCCGGGGACCGACCACGGCCCATGTCCTGAGCCCGGCCTGCGCAATCACTTCGGGGGCAGTGCCGGCCGCCAGCATCTTGCCGTAGGAGATGTAGACCAGGCGATGACAGCGCTCGGCCTCATCCATGTAGTGCGTGCTGACCAGCACCGTGATGCCGTCAGCCGCGAGCGTGTGGATCTCGCGCCAGAAGTCGCGGCGCGCCTTCGGATCGACACCGGCCGTCGGCTCATCGAGCAGCAACAGCTCCGGCCCGTGCAACAAACAGGCCGCAAGAGCGAGGCGCTGCTTCCAGCCGCCCGACAGCGTGCCGGCCAACTGTGCTTTGCGCGCCGTCAGTCCCAGGCGATCGAGCGCGTCGGCGACGCGCTGCCTGCGATTGTCGAGGCGATAGACGCGGGCAGTGAAGTCGAGGTTCTCGGCGATCGACAGGTCTTCATACAGGCCGAACCGCTGAGTCATGTAGCCGACCCGGAGCTTGATGCGGCGCGACTCGCGGCGGATGTCGTAGCCGAGGCAGGTGCCTTCACCTGCGTCGACTTCGAGCAGCCCACACAGCATGCGGATCGTCGTCGTCTTGCCGCTGCCATTCGGCCCGAGGAATCCGCAAACCTGCCCACGCGGCACCGCGAGGTCGATGTGGTCGACCACGGTGCGACCGCTGAAGGACTTGGTCAGTCCGCGGACGTCGATCGCCAGATCCGAACTCATCAGGGGGCGACCTAGCTGCCCGCGGCAATGCGGACGTCGAGCGGCTGACCGGGCTTGAGAAGCTGCGCGGTCTTGTCGTCGGGCTTCGCCTCGACCATGAATACGAGCTTGGCGCGGCTTTCGTTGCTGTAGATGACCGGCGGCGTGTACTCGGCCTGGCTGGCAACAAACGTAATGCGTGCCGCGAGCCCCGGCGGACAACCGTCGCAACTCACCGCCACGCTGTCACCGAGTCGAACGCGCGTCAGTGCCGCCTGTGGCACGAAGAAACGCACCTTGAGCGCGCCATCGGGCAGCAACGCAATCACCGGCATGCCCTGTCCGACCCATTCGCCGGGGCGAAACATGACGTCGTGCACGGTCGCAGTTGTTGTGGACCGGCCAAGCGTCTGGTCCTCGCGCCATTGGGTTGACGCCAGATCGCTCTCGGCGGCGCGCTGGTCGGCCTCGGCTGCCGCGATCTCGTCGGGCCGCGCTGCATCGCGCGCCGAGGCCAGCTGCGCCTGTACCTCGGCGACACGCGCGGCATCCCGCTCGCGCGCTGCATGCGCCTCATCGAGGCGGGTTGCGGAAATGAATCCCTGCGCGACCAGCGTCTCGTTGCGCTTCAGCTCATTGGTCGAAAGCACCAGTGAGGCGCGGGCCTGCGCCAGTTGCTGCTCGATCGCGCGCAGTTCGTCGACGCGCTTGCCCTTGCGCAGGTTGCGCACCTGCGCCGCCGCGCGTTCTGCCCGCGCGGCAGCTGCGGCCTTCTCGAGGGTCTCCGGGTCGCGCTCGAGTTCGAACAGCACCTCGCCTTTTTTCACGCGTGCACCGCGCTCGACTCCCAGCTTCTGCACGCGGCCCCCGATCGCGGGCCCGACATACACGAGGTCGGCTTCCGCATAGCCACCGAAGCGATCGGGATCGGTGCGGGTACACGCTGCCAGCATCAAAATGCCGCACGCGAGCAGCGCGACCTCAATGCCTGGCTTGAGCTTGCCCATGTCGGGCCTCCCGGGTCAGACCACCCAGCGCCCAGTCGAGGCGCTGCACGCGGTGCTTGCGCTCGCGCGCAAATTCAACCAGCAGTCGGGTGAGTTCGGCCGGCGCAAGCCTTGCTTCGGCCAGGCGATCCGCCAGCAGGATCGGCAACGCGATAGCACCCATCAGGAACAGCACCACGTTCAACGGCTCGCCACGCGGCAGCTCGCGAGCGCGCTGCGCCTCGGCCACGACACGCAGGATCAGCGCCGGGTGACGGTCAGCCAGCGACCGGACGAACTGCTGTGCCGCCGCTTCGCCCGACGCGGCATCCATCAGCACATGCGTGATGAAACGGCTGTTGGTCGCAGTCCAGTCGCCGAGCTGCAGCACCAGCGCACGCAGGCGCTCGGCCGGCGGCAGCGCCAGGTCGACCGTGGCGGTCATCTGATCAAGCAGGGGTCCGTACCAGCGTTCGATGACCTCGGCGACGAAGGCCTCGCGCGAGCCGAAGTGATAGACGAAGCTGCCGAGGTTCGCACCCGCCTGCTGGCATACCGCGCGCACCGTGATGGAACGCACGCCTGCTCGCCGCGCCTGGCGCGCGCCTGCGCGCAGCAGTCGCTCGCGCGCTGGGGTCGTGGCCGTGGCCTGGGCAGGCATGCAGCGTTTATACGCTCGTATAAACGAGGTCGCAAGGCACGGCCTGGCCGCAGCTTCGCCGACAACAGTGGGTGTCGCCCGGCTGCACACCAGGCAAGGGAAGGACTAGGAAGTGCCGGGGACCGGAACGGACGAGGGCCTGTTCACGCTAAAGCCGGGAGATGCGTTGGGCCGCAATGCGGATGGATGCGCGAAGGGTGGCGCGGCGCAGGGTGGCTCCCCTGCGCAAGTCGCCCGACAAAGCAGACGCCGCATTTCGGCCCAACCCGGAGGGAAAGCCAATGGCGGGCGCGGCGCCTCGCACTGCCTCCCGCGGTTGGCCTTCGCACTCCCGACTTTAGCGTGAACAGGCCCTAACCCCAGAGCAGAACGGCGATCGCAAACACGATCGCCCAGACGGCGGCACCAATCACGATGGCGGGCACGAGGCCACGCGCGGCATCGAGATCCGGCGTATCGCCGTTCTCAGTCTTCTTCATGTACATGACCTCTACGACGCTTGTGGCATCGCCCTCGGCTACGTCCTGATCAGGACATTCGGAGCGGGTCGCTCCTATTCTTGTTTACATATCCGTTCACGCGGGCGCACACGGTTGTCGCGACACGCCCACTGAGCATCCATTGCATTACGCAGATTCGTGGTGCGGATCCACTGCGAGAGGCAGTGGCTGCACTCGCTACGGCGAAGTCGGTGCACGGCGGCACCGGTATCGGCGGCCGCACACTGAGACGCGAAATTCTAAAGATCGATCGTCGAATTCGCTCGAGTCACGACTCTAGATTCCTCCCGTGCAAGCGGTAACGGATCAATTCTTGTGTCGAGAATTGTGCAAGCAGTACCGGCCAACGGCACGACAACCAGGAAGCACCGATGCGCGCAACACTTCTTCAACGGAGCGAATGTCGCCGGTCGTCGTCTTACGCTGCCTTCGACGGCAACGATGTCGCGGGCTTCGTGTCCCGAAACAGCGCGATCGCTTCTTCGACGCTCCGTGCCTTGAGCAGTCGCTCCTGTACCTGCGCCGGCGACCACAGTCCCGGGGCAACTGCGGCTGCGAAACGCGCTGCCGCCGAAGCGTCGTCGAAGAATTTGAGGAACATGCGCTCGAGCTGGCTGGCGTCACACAGGCCGAGTTCCAGCCGGAAATCGACCCGCCCCGAGCGAATGGCCGCTTCGTCAATGAGCTCCGGATGGTTGGTCGTGAGAAACACGACCGAGCCTTCGTGCGCGGCTACACCGTCGAGGGCGTTGATGAAGCCGGAGTACGAGACCTTGACTCCCGCGTCCGCCTTGTCGCGCTGCCGGAAGAAGGCGTCGACGTCCTCGATCAGTATGACCGAGCGTTGCGGCACCGATGACAGCAGGTTGCCGATCTTTTCGTCGGTGACGGTCGGCGAGGCCAGGCTCAGCACGCAGACGTTGAGCGCCAACTCCGATGCAATGGCGGTCACCAGCGAGGTCTTTCCAGTACCCGGCTGGCCGTAAAGCAGGTAACCGCGCCGCCACGGAATTCCGAGCGCCTCGTAGCGTTCGTGCGAGGCGAAGAAGCGATTCAGGTCCTCCAGGATCGATTCCTTCTGGCCGGCCTTGAGCACCACCGAGTCGAGCTTGCGGTTGTTGCCGAGCCGCGCCCGCATCCACTCGTTGTTGTAGGGACTCGGCATGTAGACCGCGATGCGGTTGAGCTCGCGCGCGATGCGATGCTCCATCGCCGCATGGACCAGTTCCTCGAGCGAGCGCTTGTCGCGGCCAAAGGTCGACAGGGCAATTTTCTCGAAGATCGACGGCCCGACCTGCACCTCGCGCTTCATCCACATCAGGCGCCCATCGAGGAAGAAGACGTGAAAGCCCTCGCCCGGCGACAGCACAGTGAGCGGCCGGCCGCCCTGCTGCAGTTCGTCGTGCAGGCTCTGGTAGCTCGTGCCCTGGCGAACCGCTCGCGCGGTGAAGTTGTTGAGCCGACGCAGTGCCTCGCGGCTGTCCATGTACTCCACCAGCGCCGGGAACATCAGCTCGTCGCGACTGTCGACGGTCAGCGTTGTGATCAGAAAGTGCTTGGCCCAGCCAAAGACCTTGCCCGGAAGATCGCGCAGCCAGACGGCAAGCAGGCCGAGCAGTGCGAGTGTCAGCCCGCCGGACAGCAATGTGTTCGAACCCAAGACACTCTGCAGCCACTCGCCCATCAGGTTCTCCGCGTTGCGTGCGCCGCCACTGTAGCGCGGCCCTCAATCTGCCCGACCGGCATGTCCCCTGCGCAGTGCGACACTAGAATCCGACTCCCCGGCAGCCGATCGGGGATACCGAGACAAGCTCAATCGAATGCTGAACTCAATCCGCGATTTCTTCGACCGCCACATCGGCGTATCCCCGGCGCCATCTGACGAGCGCCATTCGATCCAGCTCGCCACCGCCGCGCTGCTGGTCGAAGTCGCGCGCATCGACCGCGAGTCCACGCCGGACGAGCGCGCGGTCGTGCAGCGCGCGGTACGCGAGAAGTTCGACCTGGCGCCGGACGAGGCGTCCCGCCTGATCGATCTGGCCGAGGCCGAAGTGCAGCAGGCGACCGACTATTTCCAGTTCACGTCGCTGGTCAACCGCCACTTCACGCAGGAGCAGAAGCAGCGAGTGATCGAACTGATGTGGCGCGTGGCCTACGCCGATGCCGCGCTGTCGGCGCACGAGAACCACCTGATGCGCAAGATTGCCGATCTGCTGCACATTACGCACGGTGATTACATCGCCGCCAAGATGCGGGCGCAGGAGGCCGCGCGCTGAGTCACCGGCCCGGCCAGCGCCACCCGCGGGACAGTTCAGCATCGCACCGCCGACCCGCGTAACCCTGCACGCCATGGGGCGAAGATCGCGGCCGCGATGCCCGCTTCATATATAGTCGTCGGCCGTACTCGCGCTGGAAGGCGATCGATGAATGCGCGTACTCCCCCCACCACCCCGGCGATCGCCGATCCGGCCGATCTCGGCGTGCCGGTCTCGCAGAAGATTCGCGAACGCCTGCAGCAGGCGAAGCACCGTTTTCATGCCAACGATTGCATCGCTCCGTACATCGAGCCGGATGAGCTGGCACTGCTGCAGGAGGAAGTCGAAGGCAAGCTGCTCGGCGTGCTGCAGAGCCTGGTCATCGATGTCGAGAGCGATCACAACACGCGCGAAACGGCGCGCCGCGTGGCGAAGATGTACCTGACCGAAGTCTTTCGCGGCCGTTACACCACGATGCCTCCGGTCACCGAGTTTCCCAACGTCGAACGCCTTAACGAGCTGATGATCGTCGGACCGATCACGGTGCGCAGTGCCTGCTCCCACCATCTGTGCCCGATCATCGGCAAGGTCTGGATCGGCGTGCTGCCCAACGAGTACTCGAACCTTATCGGACTGTCGAAGTACGTGCGGCTCGCCGACTGGGTCATGAGCCGGCCGCAGATCCAGGAAGAGGCGGTCACGCACCTGGCCGATCTGCTGCAGAACACGGTGCAGCCCGACGGCCTGGCCATCGTGATGGAGGCCGACCACTTCTGCATGCAATGGCGCGGCGTCAAGGACACCGACTCGAAGATGATCAACAGCGTGATGCGCGGGTCATTTTTGAAGGACCCGAACCTGCGGCGCGAGTTTCTGGCCCTGCTGAAACTGAAGAACGCCTGACCGGAGATCCTCGATGCTTGTCCGCCTGCTGTACGCCAGCCGTTCTGCCGCCCCCGTCACCCAGGAGATCATCGAGTCGATCCTGCAGCAGTCGCGCACTCACAACCCCGCACACGGGATCACCGGCATCCTGTGCCACGGCGGCGATGTCTACATGCAGGCGCTGGAAGGCGGCCGCGAGGCAGTCAACGCGCTGTACATGAAGATCGTGCGCGATACGCGCCACCGCGAAGTCATCCTGCTGCACTACGCCGAGGTGCCGGAACGCCACTTCGCCGGCTGGACCATGGGCCAGGTGAACCTGTCGAAGGTCAACCCGTCGATGCTGCTGAAGTACTCCGACAAGCCGGTGCTCGACCCCTTCACTGTCTCGGGGCGGGCGTCGATGGCGCTGCTGGAAGAACTGATCGCCTCGGCGCAGATCGTCGGCCGCGCGGGCTGAATCGCCTCACTTCGCGGCCGCCTTGCCGCGACGGAAATCCCAGGGCGGCACCGCCGCCGACGTTGACCACAGTCCCAGCCGCGTGCTGCGTGCCTGCTCTTCGGCTACCGCGTAGCGCATGCGATCAGCCGGTGACTGTTCGTTCGCATACTTGACGTAGTGCCAGGCGAGCCCGCGCCGGATCTGTTCGAGACCGACATCCACATCATCCACCGTCACGCGACACACCGCCCGACCGTAGCGGTCGGTCTTCGGGCATGCGGCCACCGCGCGACGTCCATGCGCCATGCCGGCGAGCGACTGGCGGGCACGCTGTCCATGGTCCTGCGTGCGTTCGGGTGCGTCGATGCCGTCCAGCCGGATGCGATGCGGGGTCTTGCCGTCATCGAGCAAGGTGAGCGTGTCGCCATCGGCGATGCCGACCACCGTGCCGATCCACTCGACTGCATGAGCGGCCGGCGGTTGCAGCAGCAGTACGAGCAGCACGACCAAGAGGAATCGACAGGAAGGCATGGCACGAGCGAGCCGTTGATGCCGCCGATGCTAGGAAGGCGGTGCGCGCGCAATGAGTCGGAAAGAGGTGCCCCGGCGCTGCAATTCCGGGCTCCGGCGGCTAACATCTCGGCTCGCCTTCCGGGCGACGCCTCACTCAAGGAATCCTCCATGTCGATTCGCTGGTTTGCCTTTACCGCCATTGCCCTGCTCGTCACGGGCTGTGACACCTTGAGCAAGGGGCCGTTCGCGGAAGCAAAGGTCCTGGGAGCCGAAGGCAGCTCCGTTTGGGGGCGAGTGACGTTCCACCAGGCCGAAGGCGGGACTTTCGTCGGTGACTCGACCGGCTACCGGGCGCCCCTGGCCTCGGCCGCCGCGGACTCAGCCGCCGGCAAGACTTTCGTCCGTGCCGACATCAACGGTTTGCCGGCCAACCGCCAGTTCGGCTTCCATGTGCACGAAAAAGGGGACTGCTCTGACAACGGCTTGGGCGCCGGCGGGCACTTCAATCCGCAGGGCAAGATCCACGGCCGCTACGACTCGACCGACCGCCATGCCGGAGACCTTCCGAACCTGTCCTCGAACGGAGAAGGTGTTGCGATGTTCGCGTTCACGACGGAACTGCTGACGGTTGCGCCGGGGCCGCGCTCGGTCGTGAATCGGGCAATCGTCATTCATGAGAGCGCCGACGATTTCAAGAGCCAGCCCGCAGGCAACTCGGGCAAGCGCATCGCCTGCGGCGTCAGTACGCGCGGCGGACTGAAGTGCCGCGCTAGTCGATCCGCACTACTCGATCAAGAGCGCCGCATAGCGAGCGAGATCGACATTGCCGCCGCTCAGGATCACACCAACGCGCTTGCCTCGTACGTCGATTGCCTGCTCGAAGGCCGCGGCCGCACCGAGGCAACCCGTCGGCTCGACGACAATCTTCATTCGTCCGGCGAAGAAGCGCATCGCCCGTTTCAGCGCCTCGTCGCTGACGGTCACCACGTCGTCGACCAGCGCCTGTATCACCGGAAACGTGTAGCGGCCAGGATGCTGAGTCTGTGCACCGTCGGCGATCGTGCGCGGCACCTCTATCGTCACGATCTCGCCCCGGCGCAACGACTGCTGCACATCGTTCCCCGCCTCCGGCTCGACGCCGATGACCCGGCACCCGGGCTGCAGATGGCGTGCGGCCGTCGCGCACCCGGATACCAATCCGCCGCCGCCGACGCATACGAGCAGCAGGTCGAGCCGACCCGCTTCCTGCATCAGTTCGAGCGCTGCGGTGCCCTGGCCCGCCATCACATGCGGATGGTCGTAGGGCGGAATCAACGTCATGCCGCGCTCACGCGCCAGGCGTTCGCTGATCGCTTCGCGATCCTCGGCATAGCGGTCGTAGAGCACGACTTCGGCACCATACCCGCGCGTGGCCTCCACCTTGATTGCCGGTGCGTCCTGCGGCATGACGATCGTCGCCGGCATGCCGAGCAGCCGTGCCGACAGAGAGATCGCCTGGGCATGATTGCCCGACGAAAATGCCACCACGCCTGCCTTGCGCTGTTCCGGGGTGAACTGCTTCAGCGCGTTGTAGGCACCGCGGAACTTGAACGCGCCCATGCGCTGGAAGTTCTCGCACTTGAAGAAGAGTTCCGCACCGGTGAGTTCATTCGCAGTGCGCGAGGTCATCACCGGCGTGCGATGTGCCACTCCCGCCAGCCGTTGCGCGGCGGCCGCGACGTCGTCAAAGGAAATTGCGAGTGTCATGGCGCAAGCTTAGCCGGGTGCCGTGCCTGTTCGGGGGGTGGACTTCCTCGTATATCGATATCAGACCGCGTGATACCGCCCGGCAGCTGCTGGGCGTACCGTCAACGATCCGAATTCACGGAGATCCCATGCGCGCCGCCAACGTACTCGAGACCATCGGCAACACTCCCCACATCCGCATCAACCGGCTGTTTCCGGGTGGCTATGAGGTCTGGTCGAAGTCTGAGCGCGCCAATCCCGGCGGCTCGATCAAGGACCGTATTGCGCTATCGATGGTCGAAGCCGCCGAGCGTGATGGCCGGCTGGCGCCTGGCGGAACGATCATCGAGCCGACATCCGGGAACACCGGCATCGGGCTGGCGATGGTCGCCGCGGTGAAAGGCTACCCCCTGCTGCTGGTGATGCCCGACAGCATGTCAGTCGAGCGACGCCGGCTGATGCTGGCCTATGGCGCGAAGTTCGTGCTGACGCCGCGCGAGAAGGGCATGAAGGGCGCGATCGAACGCGCCGAGCAGCTGGCCGCCGAAACGCCGGGGTCGTGGATACCGCAGCAGTTCGACAACCCGGCCAACATCGATGTCCACGTGAAGACCACAGCTCAGGAAATCCTGCACGACTTTCCCGAAGGGCTGGACGCAATCATCACCGGCGTCGGCACCGGCGGTCACATTTCGGCGATCGGGCTGGTGCTGAAGCCGAAGTGGCCACGTCTGCAAGTGTTTGCCGTCGAGCCGGCGGCTTCGCCGGTGATCTCCGGCGGCAAGCCGTCACCGCATCCGATCCAGGGCATCGGCGCCGGCTTCATTCCGCACAACCTCAGGACCGAGGTCCTGGACGGCGTCATCACCGTCGAGGCCGAAGAGGCGCGCGAGATGGCGCGCCGGGCCGCACGCGAGGAAGGCCTGCTGGTCGGGATCTCGTCGGGTGCGACGCTGGCTGCCATCTCTAAGAAGCTGCCGGAACTCGGCACGGGAAGCAAAGTGCTCGGCTTCAACTACGACACCGGCGAGCGCTACCTGTCGACCGAGGGATTCCTGCCGGTCGAGTAGGGCCAGCGAGGCAGCCGCCTACTTGAGCGGCGCTGCACAGTGACCGGCACCCTCGACTTTTTCGTGTCCGATCTGCCACGGCAGCGGCTCGTCGAAGCGGTTATGCGGCGTCGAGCGCATCCAGTCGAGCGCAAGCATTCCGAAGGCGAGCGTCCAGAAGATCGTCGCAAACAGGAGCGTGCGTCTCATCCGCGCAGCCCCAGGCGCGCGCGCACGCGCACGCCGACCAGCGAACCGGCAAACGCTGCAGCAAACCACACCCAGCCGTGCAGGCTGCCGGTCGAGATGCCGGAGAAGTACGCGCCGACATTGCAGCCGAATGCCAATCGCGAGGAATACCCGAGCGCGAGCCCAGCGACGATGGCCGCGACCCATTGCGATGTGCGTTGAGCTTCGGGCGGCGGACAGACGGTGCCACGCACGGTCGCCGCGATCATGGCGCCGGCCAGCAACCCGAAGTTGGTGATCGACGTTACATCGGTCAGCACGGACGCGTGGATGTGCGCCTGCTGCGCAGCACGTCCCCAGAAGGCATTGGCGCTGAGGTCCATGCCCAGCGCGCTGGCGATCTTCGCGCCCCAGAGCCCGAGCCCATAGACGATGCCCCACGTCTGTCCGGCGATCACCAGGTTGAGCACCGCGAACACCGCGAGCAGCACCGCGCCCACGTAGACGCCCCGTCCGCGCCAGCGCGTCTGCGTGCTGCGGCGCCGTCGCCACAGCCAGGTTCCCAGTGCCGCGAAGACAGCGAGCTGCAGCGCGATCGCGCCCGCTGGACCAATGTGGTCCTGCAGCGCAACCGGTGGCAACGCCCCCAGAGCAAGCCAGCGATCCAGGTGGGCCGCGCCGAAAAAGCTGCCGATGATGAAGCCGGGCAGCACCGTCAGCGAGACCGCGTTGCCAAGCCCCGCCTTGTACAGCGTGCCGGAACCACAGCCGTCGGCGATCTGCATCGCCAGCCCGAACACGAAGGCACCGATGACAACGCTCACCGACACCGGCGCTACGGCTCCGCTGAGTTCCGGATGTGTCGCAATCAGCGGAATCGACACCACCATCGCCAGGCCGATCGCGAGAAACTGCGCGAGGAAGCCGGTCGGGTCACGCTCGCGGATCCAGACGCGCCAGCCGGTGGTGAAGCCGAACGACACGCCGGCAAGGACCGCGCCGTAGCCGATGCCGACCAGGAACAGAAGCCCCTGGCGCAGGCCGACCAGCCAGGTCACAGCAATCCAGGCAATCAGTGCGAAGGCCGACAGCGCCGTGGCCGTGCGCAGGGCGCTGCCACGGAACGCATCCGCGGCGGCATGCAGGGGAAGTGCAGTGGACATGGCCGCCATTATCCGGCCCCGAGGTCGCGCGACGTTACAGTGCGCCGGCTGCTTCGCGGATCTGCAGCCAGAACTGCGCCAGTCGACCCGGCACGTTCGCCATCGGCAGTCCGGCCTGGGACCAGCCCACCATCGACTCCGGATACAGCTTGACGTCTTTCTGGCCGAGGACTTCGGACAGCACGAACCAGTTCGTCGCCGCCCAGTGGCCGGAGTTGCAGAACGACACCGTCGGCACGTCGGTTTCGAGTCCCTCGCGAGCCGCGATGCGCCGGACCTCGTCCGGGGATTGCATCGTCGCGCTGTCGCCGACGAACCAGACGTCGTGCGCCACGTTTTTCGCACCGACCAGCGTGCCCGGAGTGCGCGCAGCCGCGTGGCGTGTCTCGCCACGGAAGTACGGTGCGGGACGCGCGTCCAGCAGGCGGGCCGATTGCCGCGCAACCACCTGCGCGACCTCGTCCTGGGTGGCGATCAGCTGCGCATCGAGCTTCACCGCGTAACGCGACGGCGGCACGGTGCTGACTTCCTGCGTGACGGGCTGGCCCGCCGAGCGCCAGGCCGTCATGCCGCCGTTGAGGATGGAAACATTCACCAACCCCGCGGCTTTCAGGGTCCAGACCACGCGAGCGGCCGCCCCGAACTCGGTCGCATCGGCGCCTTCGTAGACGACAACCACCGGAGTGCTGCTGTCGATGCCGAGCGACTGGATCAGCGCACTTAGCTTCGCGGTGTCTGGCAGGCGACCCGGGTTGTCCTTCGGCCCGCGCCACTTCGCGTAGGGCGCCGAGAGCGCGCCCGGAATGTGCCCGACGTCATACGCCGGCTTGCCCTCCTGCGTACCGCTGCGGATATCGATGATGCGCAGCTGCGGATCACCCATCCTCGCCGCGAGTTCAGGCGGTGCAAGCAGCGGTTGTGGCGCGGCCCGCGCCGGAGCGCAGGCGGCATAGACGGAAACGAGAAAGACGGCGATCAGGCGAAACATGGGCAGGCTAATCACAGGAGTGCACAGGAATGCGGGGCCGGCGCGGCGCGCAGGCTGCCCGCTGGTGAAGTGTGCCGCATCGGCGCGGCGGCGAAGCACACATCTGCTCATGTGCTTATGCCCATGACGCCAGGTGGGCCGTGGGGTTGGCCGTGGATCAACGCGGTCGCTGTCTGGCGCTTGCCTCCTGCGGCATCGGCTCGCATGATGAAGGTTCCTGATTTGACAACACCGATGGCGACTCTGCGATGACCGATACCGCTCCCGACTGGCGCACGCAGGGCGTGC
Organism: uncultured beta proteobacterium; assembly: GCA_963724365.1. Lineage (GTDB taxonomy): Bacteria > Pseudomonadota > Gammaproteobacteria > Burkholderiales > Burkholderiaceae_F > JALORV01. Next base: position 336,140 of record CAVRUR010000011.1, read on the forward strand.
GCGTGATCAAGGGCAACCAGCTCGACACCAACACCGCACAGACACCCGGCATGAATCGCGCGGCGGCGATCAACGCGGCGCGCGTCGGGGCGCAGAAGATCTGGGCCGGCACGGTCACGATTCACCCGAATGCAAAGACCGGGGCACATCACCACGGTGCGCTGGAAAGCGTGATCTATGTCGTGCGCGGCAAGGCGCGCATGCGCTGGGGCGAGAAACTGGAGTTTGTGGCGGAGGCCGAGGCGGGCGACTTCATCTACGTGCCCCCGTATGTGCCGCACCAGGAGATCAACGCCTCCCGCGACGCGCCGCTCGAATGCGTGCTGGTCCGCAGCGACAACGAGGCGGTGGTGGTCAATCTGGATATCGAGCCGGTCGAGCGGCCCGAGGCCGTGCACTGGGTCGACCCGATCCACGCGTCACCGCACGACTGACGGACGGCACGATGGTGTCGCGGCGCGACTGGCTGGCCCGCCTTGGCGCTGCACTGGCGGCGCTCGGGCGCGCGACGCCCGCCACGGCGCGCGACGATGCCGTGACGTCGCGCGAGCGCCTGCTGCACGAGATCGACGAACAGATGCTCGACACGGCAGCGGCCACCGGCCGCAACGCGCTCAGCCCCGCGGTTCGCCATGCGATGCAGACCGTTCCGCGCGAGCGCTTCGTGCCGCCGGAGCTCGCGGCACGTGCCTACGAGAACCGGCCGTTGCCCATCGGTCTCGGCCAGACGATCTCGCAACCGTTCATCGTCGCGCTGATGACCGAACTGCTCGAGCCGCGTGAGTCCGACGTGATGCTGGAAGTCGGTACTGGGTCGGGCTACCAGGCCGCCGTTCTCGCCGCCTGCGTGAAGCGCGTCTACTCGATCGAGATCCTCGCACCGCTGACGGCGCGCGCACGCGCTGCGTTGGATGCGGCCGGTGTGCGCAATGTCGAGACGCGTGTCGGTGACGGTTATCAGGGCTGGCCCGAAGCGGCTCCGTTCGATGGGATCATCGTCACTGCGGCGCCCGACCATGTGCCGCCGGCCCTGATCGCACAGCTCGCGCCAGGCGGCCGCATGGTGATCCCGGTCGGCGCCGTTGACGCAGGACAGGACCTGCTGCTGCTACGCAAGGACGCCGCGGGCCGCACGGTCTCGCGCAGCACGATCCCGGTGCGCTTCGTGCCGCTGACACGCGAGCGCTGAGCCGCCGACGCGAGCGCGACACGCGGCGGCGTGCCGGTCAGTAGACTCCTCGCCTTTCCTCCACGACGCATTGGAACCATGAACACTCGCCGCCTCGGCCGCTCCGGCCTGAAAGTCTCCGAACTGTCGTTCGGCTCCTGGGTCACCTACGGCAACCAGGTCGACACCCGCGCCGCGCGCGAACTGATGGCCGCTGCCTTCGACGCCGGCGTCAACTTCTTCGACAACGCCGAGATCTACGCCAAGGGTGACAGCGAAGTCATCATGGGCAAGGTGCTGAAGGAACTCGGCTGGCCGCGCATCAAATACTGCGTGTCGACCAAGTTCTACTGGGGCATGCGCACCTGTGCCAATGACAACAACACGCTGAACCGCAAGTACCTGCTCGATGCCATCGACGGTTCATTGAAGCGCCTGCAGCTCGACTACGTCGACCTCGTCTACTGCCATCGCGCCGATCCACACACGCCGATCGAAGAGACCGTCTGGGCGATGCACAACATCATCGAGCGCGGCAAGGCGCTCTACTGGGGCACGAGCGAATGGAACGCGGACGAGATCCGCGCCGCGTGGGACATCGCGGACCGGCGCAACCTGCACAAGCCGGTGGTGGAACAGCCGCAGTACAACCTGCTGCACCGCAAGCGTGTCGAGCAGGAGTACGCGCGGCTTTACGAGGACATCGGACTCGGCCTGACGACCTGGAGCCCGCTCGCCTCGGGCTTGCTGTCGGGCAAATACCAGAAGGGAATTCCGTCCGGATCGCGCGGCGCGCTCGAAAGCTACGCGTTCCTGCGCGACGGTCTCACCGATCCGGCCAAGAACGCCATCGTCGGCAAGCTGGAGGCCGTCGCAAAGGAACTTGGCTGCACCCTTGCCCAACTCGCACTCGCTTGGTGCGTACGCAATCCGCATGTCAGCACGGTGATCACCGGCGCCACGCGCGTCGAGCAGATCACCGAAAACATGAAGGCACTCGACGTCGTGCCCAAAATCGTGCCTGACGTGCTCGCGCGCATCGACGGTATCGTCGGCCACGCAGCCGCTGCAGCCAACTAAGCGCGCTGCGCGCGGCGGAGTCGCCCGGCGCTCAGCGTCCCATGCGTGCGTTGTAGGACGCGCCGATGCGATCGATCAGCTTCGGGTCTTCCTGGATGTTGCCGCGCGTCTTGAAGGCGACTTCCACCGAGCCGTCCGGCCGCGGCGCCACCGTCGAGATGACGGTGATGCTGCCGCGCGCTCCGGTGATGACGCCGGTCGACTGCTGCGCGTCGGTGACGCGCACACCCTGATCCGACATCGCACCGAGCATGGCGTTGTAGGCGCGGTCGTAGGTGCTGGGCTGCGGCGGAGGCGGTGGTGCGTACGCGACACACGCCGAGAGGATCAGCGCCGAAGCGATTAGCAGCGGCCGAACGAGCGCGCGAGTCGCGGAAGTCAGGAGGTTCATCGCAAGTCCATGCAGGATGAAAGAAGGCGCGAGCTTAGCCCGTCGAGCTAGCGGAAGAAGTGCGCGGGAAACTGGCCCTGCGGCCCGTTGCAGATGCCGGTGTACGAGCGATTGTCCGGAGCACCGGTCATGTTGCAGTTGACCGACATCGTCATGCCGTTGGCGGCCACCATCAGGCCGATCTGCAGGTTCGACCCGGTGAGCTGTCCCCGACCGGCGCCGACGACAACACCGTTCATGCCCGCCGTGATCGAGATCTGCTGGCCGTCCTGCTCGAAGACATAGACCTCGCCGGTGTTCGTCCGCCATGTCCCCGAGACGTCGCGCAGCGCCGCGCGCGCGGCGACCGGTGGCTGTGTAGCCGTCGGCGGCGGCGGCGCGATGGGGGCCTGCACGGCCACGGGGGGCGTCGCACCCGAAGCGCCGCGACCTGCCGTGGTGGTGTTCTCGAGGATTCGCTGCGTCAGTTCCGCGGCCTTGCGCGCCGATTCGGGATCGATGTCGCCACCGGCTCCGGAAAACTCGGACCCGATCACCCACGCCAGGAACAACACGATGCCGGCCACCGCACTGCCGCCCATCAGCAGGCCCTTGCGCAGAGTCGACGGTTTCTCAACCGGCGGCGGCGCTGGTGTCGGCTCGGGCTTGAGCTTCTTACGCATACCCGGGATCTGCACCAGGCGGTCGATCAGGTGATCGACGTCGTAACGCCAGCGGTTGTTGTCGATTTCGACCGCCTGGCGTCGTGCCAGCAGCACGATGTCTTCGGGCAGCACGTTCGCCGCGGGCAATTCGGCCCCGCGACATGTCACCGGAATCACGCGCACGTCGCGCTTCAGGCCGGTGGCGATCTCCAACCGAGTCCAGTCAGCTGGATCATCGAGTCGGCGCTTGCCATCGGCATCGTTGGTCTCGAGCCAGGTCGGCCCGATCATCACCAGCATCACCGCGCAATCAGCGAGCGCGCGCTCGAGCGCAACGACAAAGTCCTCGCCCGGCGCAATGTTCTCGACATCGCGAAAGATCTGTACGCCGTCGAGCCCTACGCGCAGGTCCTCGGCGAGCCGGCTCGCCTCGCCTTCGGTGTCCTTGCGCCGATAGCTGATGAAGATGCCGTTGCGCATTGATCCCCCATCGCGATTCGCTGGCATGAGAAGTATGGCAGCGGCCGGGGGCGGGTGCGAGCCGCAGATTCACGCGCCGCGGCAGCGCTCTTCCCATCCGAGGGGAGACCGTCCTATCCGAATGGCCGCACGCCGATCCAGGCCGCGTGCAACCAGAACGCAAAGGCTGCCCATGCGGCCAGTCCGATAACCACGGCGACGATGTCACGCGAGACGGGGCCGACGGTGACCACCGACCCCGCCGCACGATCGCGGCGACGCGCGGCGATGTAGTTCGCCACCGCCCACGCGAGAAAGGCGCCGAACAGCACGACGTCGGCTAGCGTGCCGTTGGCAAGCAGGTGCGCGAACGCCCAGATCTTCACGGCCGCAACCATCGGGTGGCCGACGGCACGCTTGATGCGCGTGCCCGGAATGTAGGCAGCGGCCAGCAGAATGAATGCCGGCACCGTGAGCAGCGCGGCGATGTGCCGGGTCCACACCGGCGGCGAGTACAGCACGATCGGATTGCCACGCGCCTGCCCGTAGCCCCACACGATCAGCACGAAGCCGACGATCGAGATGACCGAAACGATGCCCTTCCACGGCATCAGCCCGAGCCTGGCAATACGGGCACCGCGCCAGTCGTCCGCAACGATCCGCACCGAGTGCGTGCCGAGGAACAGCACCAGACCGAGTATCAGCAGTGACATTGCTCGAACTCCATCGACAGCGCGCAGTATGCCGCAGCAAAGCTCGTCGACAGGCTTGCGCGCGTTCAGTGCACGGTTCAGCAGACCGAAGCGGACTTCGCTTCAGCCATGCGACTTGCCGTCGCGCGGATTGTCCGGCTCCTTGTGCGCCGCCTCGTACAGTGCCGGCGTGGCGCCACCCCGCGCAAGCAGTTCCCGCAGGTGCTGAACCGAACTGCGGTCCAGCGTGTTGCCGCCGTGGTGAGGCCGATGCAGGATGCCCTCGGCGTGGCCGAGCTTCACCCGGATACGTGCGCCCGACAGCGACTCGACGTCGGCGCCGAGGTGCTTCAGCAGCGACTCGATCTCGCGCCAGTGGATGTTGGTATTGATCGGATCGTGGAAGATCTCGCGCAGCAGGTGGGCGTGCTTGTGGCTCATGATGGGGTCACGGTGAAGTTGCCAGCGCGACGATACCCGCGTTGCACTGCCCATCGCACGGCGCCTCCAGCAGGAGACCCGGCGCGACATTCAGCGAGGCACAAAGCGCGGCACTAGTGCGCCACTTGACGCGTCAATCAGCGCGGCAGTCGATAGGGCGGCGGTGCGTCCGGCGGCGGGATGGCGGCGTTCGGTGGCACGTTGGATGCACCTCGCGGCGGCGGTGCATCCGGCGGAGGAATCGCGGCATTCGGCGGGGGTGCCGCACGCGTACTTGCCACGGCCGCCGGGGCACGTTGTCGGTTAGCTGAAACGTACCCTGCCGGCGCCGGCACACGATGGCCCGATGCATACATGCACTGGAAATAAGCGTTGTCAAAGCGCTGCTGCGTGACTGAACCCGCCACCTGCGCGTTGCCAGCGCCGATCACGCCGCCCGTGAAGAGTCCCATGCCGGCCCCCACGGCCGCACCTTCACCGCCACCCAGCAAGCCGCCGACGGCGGCACCGAGCACTGTCCCAACGACGGCGCTACCGACGCCGGCGCTGACAGCCGCGTCGGCCGGCACGCCGCCCTGTTGGCCGGCGAACTGTCGGCACGCGACATCGTCGGCCTGGAATTGATCCCAGGGCTTGCGACTGCCGGGCATCGCCGGCATCGATGGTCCTGCCGGCACCGTGACACACGCCGAAAGCAGGAGCGTCCCGGCAACCGCGCCGAGCCGCCACCATGACACCCGCCGCTTTTTCACTGCGTCCCCGCGGGCGTCTGTGGTTCGACGCGCTGCCACGGCTCGGGACAGGAGTTGACGTACGGGTAGTAGCCGCGTGCGCTGTTGCACCAGTACCACCATTGCTGCGGCGCAGCGGCGGCCGGCGGTGCGGGGGGCGCATTCATGACATCGACATCCCGTTCGACGTACATGGTCGCGCTCTGCGGGAGGATCCATGCGCCGGAACTCGGCTGTGTCATCAAGATGGGAACACCGGCGCTCCAGCCCCAGGTGCCCGGACCCCAGCCCCACCACGGATTCCAGCCGACGCCCCAACCCCAGCCACCCCAGCCCCATCCACCCCAGGTGGACCAGCCCGGTCGCCATGCAGGACCCCAGGGCCGCCATGGGCCCGCCCATGTACCGCCTCTCCAGCCGTTATTCCAGCCGTTATTCCAACTGCCGCCCCAGTGGGTCGACGGTGCGCCACGGAAATTTCCACCATTAGGTGCACCGCGATAGCCGCCACCCGACGGTGGACCACCCCGATAGCCGCCGCCTGACCCGCCGCCACCACCGTAGCCTCCACCGGATCCGCCACCGCCACCGCCACCACCACCGGAACGCTGCGCTTCAGCCGGCGTGGCTGCGATCGCCATAACCAAAGCCGCAGCGAGCGCGGCCATCGCCCATACGCGTCTCATCATCTCAGTCTCCTGAGCGGCCTAACGCGACCGGCCGGTGATCGGATGACCCGCCCAGGCCCCGATCACCGGATGTTTGATCCTACGCCGACACACGGTCGGTACGCCGGTCGAAATGACGACGCCGAAGCGGGCCTACTTGGCTTGCAGCCGCGAGATGTACTCGCTCAACGCGAGTATCCGGGCGCGGACGAATGCCTCTGGATCGTACGGAACGTCAATGTAGTACTCGGCTGCCCGCGTGCGATAGGCGTTGCCCCACGTCGGCATGTCGCGCGAGCCATGCCCCGCCACTGCGAGCGTGCCATCGATCGACTCGTACAGGCGATTGACCGGCAGGACGCCGCCGTTGGCTCGTGCGAGCTTCGTCAGGTCGGTCGGCTTTCTGTTCAGGTATGGAGTGTTGGGCCCATCTCCGGTCCCCTTCAAACCGTGACAGCTCGCGCAGTTGACGTCGAATTCGCGCTTGCCGAGATCGATCTTGCCCTGGCCCAGTGCTGCGGTCGCTGCAATCGCAAGACTGGCACCCAACAGTGCCGCTTGAATGATCGAGCGTTTCGTCAGTCTCTCCTTGGAGGTTGCCACCTCCCTTTCATCCTAGCCACGCACCCGCCGATTGCCGTGCGACAACACTCCGAATTGAGGCAGTTCAACCCAACCAGCGCCCTGCTTCGCGTTACGCTTTTGCCTGCCATGCCATCAGCCGATGCCTCTCCCGACACGAGCCGCTGCGCCAACTGCGGTGCGGCGTTCGTGTGCGGCGCTGGAAGTGAGAACGGATGCTGGTGCGCTCGGCTTCCGCAACTGCCCGCAGAGCGCCTCGTTCCCGGCAAGGGCTGCGTCTGCGCCGCATGTCTTGGACAACGTGGGTCAGCTGTCCTGCCCGCCGCCGAGGACGACGCACGATGACGACCATGCTGTCGATCGACGCACTGCGCGATGTCGTCGGCCGCGAGGTCGCCGTCAGTGACTGGTTCGTGGTCTCTCAGGCCGTCATCGATGAGTTCGCGGAGGCGACGCTCGATGCCCAGTGGATCCACGTCGACACCGAGCGCGCCGCGCGCGAGTCACCGTTCCGCGATTCGGCGGGACGACGCTGCACGGTCGCGCACGGCTTCCTGACGCTGTCGCTGCTCACCTGCCTGATCGAAAGCTGTCTGCAGGATCACCGGCGCACAGGCGGGAGTGAATGTCGGATTCGAGCGCGTGCGCTTCGTCTCGCCGGTGCCCGCCGGCAGCTGGCTGCGCGGGCACTTCACGCTGGCGAAGCTCGAGGACGTGCGCGGCGGAATCCAGCTGACCTGGCATGTCGTGATTGAACGCCAGGGCGATACGCGCCCGGTGCTCACGGCAGAGTGGCTGACCCGCCTGCTGCTTTAGTAGCCTGTAACAGCCAATTCAGTAGTGTCTTGCGCGCCAGCACGGCCGATTGCTTTGTCGCTCGCCTTGCGAATATGCGACAGCTACTCGACGCGGCTCGCTTCGCGCACTCGGCTCGCGCGGGCACGCCTTTCACTCCCGAATCGACCGTTACAGGCCACTAGTGTCGGTCGGCAACTAGCGCTTGCGCGCGAGAGTCAGGCCGTCACCGATCGGCAGCAGCGCCAGGTCAACTCGCTCGTCTCCCTTCAGCTTGGAATTGAGCCTTTGCAGCGCCGCGGTGTCCGGGTCGGCCGCCGCGTCGACAGTGTCCGGCGACGCGGCCGCTCCACAGCACGTTGTCGATGGCGATCAGGCCGCCGATGCGCAGCAGCTTCAGGCAGCGCTCGTAGTAGCCGTCGTAGTTGCTCTTGTCGGCGTCGATGAACGCGAAGTCGTAGTGTCCGGCCTCGCCGGTCGCCAGCCGCGCATCGAGCGTATGCAGCGCCGGCTCGAGCACCAGATCGATCTTGTCGACGACGCCGGCACGCTCCCAGTACGGTCGCCCGACGCGTGTGTACTCGTCGCTGACGTCGCACGCGAGGATGCGGCCGTCGGGCGGCAGCGCCAGCGCGACGGCCAGTGCACTGTAGCCGGTGAAGACGCCGATCTCGATCGTGCGGCGCGCATTGATCAGCCGCACCAGCATCTGCAGCAACGCGCCCTGCTCGGGCGAGATCTGCATGCCCGCGCGCGGATGCGATGCCGTCGCTTCCCGCAACTTGGCGAGTTCCGGATGCTCGCGGTTGTGCGCGAGCACGTAGTCGTGCAGGCGGTCGTCCAGGGTCAACGTACGGCGGCTCATCGATGTCCTTTCAGCGGTTGCCGTACCGGTGCCGTGCCAGTTCGGCACCGTCGCCGAGCGCGGCCAGCTTGGCCAGCGCAATCTCGCGCTTCATCGGTGCCATGCCGCAGTTGGTACACGGAAACAGGTGCTCCCTGGCAACGAACTGCAGCGCCTTGCCGATCGTGTCGGCGACCTGCTCGGGCGTCTCGACCACGTCGGAGGCGACATCGATGACGCCGACCAGCAGGTCCTTGCCCTCGAGCAGCTTCATCAGCTGCATCGGCACTTTCGCGTTCATGCATTCGAGCGAAACCGCCTTGATCGTGCTCTTCGCAATCGCCGGGAAGATCTCCTCGTACTGGCGCCACTCGGAGCCGAGCGTGGCTTTCCAGTCGACGTTGGCCTTGATGCCGTAGCCGTAGCAGATGTGCACGACGGTCATGCAGGTCAGGCCCTGTGCAGCGCGGTCGAGCGCGGCGATGCCCCAGGCCTTGACATCGTCCATGTAGACGTTGAACGCCGGCTCGTCGAACTGGATCACGTCGACGCCATCGGCCTCGAGCGCGCGCGCCTCCTGGTTGAGCAGCTCGGCGAAGGCCATCGCCATTTTCGCGCGGTCGCCGTAGTAGCGGTCGGCGACCGTGTCGACGATCGTCATCGGTCCGGGCAGCGTGATCTTCAGCTTCTCGCTTCGTGTGGCTGCGCGCCAGTTGTGCCTCGATCTGGTGAACACGCCCCTTGAGCTTCAGCGGCCCGACCACCTGCGGCACCATCGCCTTGTAGCGGTCGTTGCGGATGCCCATCTCGACCTTGTGCTCGAAGTCGATGCCGTCGACGAACTCGAGGAAACCGTGCACGAAGTGCTGGCGCGACTGTTCGCCGTCGCCGACGATGGCGAGCCCGGCATCTTCCTGCTCCTTCAGCCAGAGCAGCGTGGCGTCGCGCTTGGCGGCAGCGAGCTCGGCGCCGGTGAGCTTCCACTGCGGCCAGAGCTTGTCGGTCTCGGCGAGCCAGCCTGGTTTGGGCAGGCTGCCGGCGATGGTGGCTTCGAACATCGGTTCACTCCCGGCGTTGAGGCGTGAACGATACGCGCGAGGCGTCGACCGGGGATTGAAAAGCGTGTTCAGCGTGCGGATTTCAGGCGGCCGAGCAGCTCGTCCTTTTCAGACCACAGGCTGTTGATCCATTCCTGCATGCGGCCTCGGAAGGTGGGATCACTGGTGTAATCGCCGGCGAGCAGCGCGGGGGGAATCTCGCGTTGCTGCACACGCACAGTGACCGCGCGCAGGCGCCCCGAGAGCAGCGTCCAGAAGTCCGGCGGCCCGTCGGGATAGACAATGGTCACGTCGAGCATCAGATGAAACTGGCTGCCGAGCGTGGTCACTGCCGTCGCGATGCCGCCGACCTTGGGCTTCAGCAAGTGCGCATAAGGGGACTCCTGCGCGTCGTGCTTCGCCTTCGTGAAGCGCGTTCCTTCGAGGAAGTTGATCACTGAGGTCGGCACCAGGCGGAACTTCTCGCAGGCTTTGCGCGCGCGTTCCAGGTCCTGCTTGCCCAATGCGCCGCCGCGCCGCTGCATGAACGGGAAGTCGAGCGCCCACCACGCCAGCCCGATCACCGGCACCCAGATCAACTCGCGCTTGAGGAAGAACTTCAGCATCGGGATGCGGCGGTTGAAGATCTTCTGCAGCACCAGGATGTCGACCCAGCTCTGGTGGTTGCTCGACACCAGATACCAGCCACGCGCGTCCAGCCCGTCGACGCCCTGCACGTCCCAGGCGGTCCGGCCGACCGCGTCGATCCAGGCGTTGTTGACGCTGATCCAGCCAGTGGCGATGGAGTTCAGCGCCCGGTCCGTCACATGGCGCACGGCTGTGAACGGCAGCAGTGCCTTGGCCAGTGCGAACGGGAACATCAGCGAGACGCCGAACACCGTATTCAGTGCGAGCACGACTGACGCGACGGCGCCTTTGAGAGCGGGCAGGGGCGAGGCCATGGGCGTGAAGGGTACCCGAGCCCCGGTGCCGTTCGCTCGGCTTCGATCAACCGAAAGGTCGACGACGAAGGACCCAGCTCGGCCGCGTCGGCTGCGCCTTGAGGTTCGGAATGGGCGCCTGCCAGCCGCCTTTTTGTACGTTGCCGGACGGTCCGGCACTGCCAACATGCCCCCTCACTCACTCCGTTCGGCGGGAACGGATGACGCGGATCGCCGCGCCCTTCGCCCCGCCGCCCACAGAATCGCAGGACTGCAGGTGATGTACCCGACTTCCGATGTCGTCGAACCGCCGAGGACCGGCCTCGAGGTCGCACTGCGCTATCGCCACACCGCCAGCTTCGGCGAGAAGGTGAAGTGGCTGCCGCCGTATCGGCTGATCCCGTCGTTCGCCAGTGCCGACGGCCAGAGTGCCGTGTACCGGCGCCGGTCGCAGGTGGTGCTGACCAGCGACAGCGAGAACGACGCCGGCGGGCAGGCCACCAGCTTCGCGCTGCCCGACAGCGAAATGAAGGTGCGCATCGACCAGTACGGTTACGCCCGCCTGATCCGCCCGACGCGTTCGGGCCAGCATGTCGACCCGCTGTCCAACCTGGTCGACGGCGCCGCCGACATGGAACGGGACGCCGCACTCTCCGTCTGCGCGCACCTGAACGAACACGTCGATGCGATGGCGTTCCCGCAGCGCTGGACACCGTCGCCCGATCATCAGCTCGTACCGCTGTCCGTGCGGCCGTTCGCCGAGCCGGCTCCCGAAGCGCCGCGGCCGGTCGGCCAGCGCAACGGCAAGCCGCTGGTCGATCCGCGCGCAATGAATGACTACCTCGACGACCGCGCCAAGTGGATGAAGCGTCGCTTCGCGTGGGACTCGGCCCAGAAGAGTCTGCAGGAACACAGCCAGCGCGCCGCGCAGGGCGATCTCGACGTGATGCGCGAATACCTACTGACGTGCCTGAAGGACATCCTGTGGGCGTTGCCGGTCTCGGTCAGCTTCCAGTTCGACGACACGACCACCGCGCGCCTGGACATCCAGCTGCCGCTGCTGCCGACGTTGCCCGACCGCGAAGCAGCGATCGACTACGGCAACCGCGTAGCCGTGCGCCGCATGTCCGAGGTGATTCACACCAAGCTGCACAACCGCCATGCCCTCGGACTGGCGCTGCGATTGATGGGCGAGACCTTTGCCGCGTTGCCCACCGTGCAGCAGGTCACCGTCTCGGCACGCCAACAGCCGCCTGACAATCGCGCGCCACGCTATGTCGTCACGGCGCGCAGTACGCGCAAGGCCTGGTCGACGCTGCATCAGCGCGGCGTGGTCACCGGCGACGCCGGAAATTGCCTGGAACAGATCGAGTCGCGCGTGAATCTGACTGGGCTCGGCGCATTCCTGCCGATCGAGCCGTTCGGCTGATCACGCGTCCGACGGCTGCACACCGCGGCAATGCGGGTCTCGTCGTTTGCGAAATGAAAGCGTCGCCACGCCGTCATCCGCGGCGATCGGGTAGCTAGCGTCCGACGCGCTCCGTCGCCAGCGCCGGCGGCCAGCAACACCGCGTGCGCGGGAAACCAGATGTCGTCGTGCGCGGTGGCTGCGCCAAGCGCAAGTACGTGCGCAGTCGACGCCGCGCGCCGCCATGAACTCGTCGCTGCGTCGGTTGGCCTCGCCAACATGTGCCGCGCTGACACCGTTGCCACCGGCGCTGTGCAGCCCGATGCGCGCGGCCGGGCCGATCATCCGTCGATTGCCGCCCACGAACGCCGTCACGCACGCGCTGCTGCACTCTCCGGTGACGAGCGTGTCCAGGTTGCGGTCCGCGAGCAGCCGCCCGAGCGCAAGGCCTTCGGCCACGCGCCCGCCGCGGCTTTCGAGCCGCACGGTGCGCACGGCGGGATGGGCGGCGAGCGCCTCACGCACGGCGCGTGCCGTGCCGAACTCCAGGTGCACCCTGCACGGCGAGTTCGCCGCCGGGCTCCAGCGTGACCGCGGCCGGCTGCAGATCGCCCGACAGCGTTGCCTTCACATCGGGCCACACGTGGCGCGCGGAATTGAGCCAGAAGAGTCCCACCCAGATGAATGCGCCGTAGCCCACGACGCCGGTGAGCAGCGCGACGAACATCGAGCCGCCCTTGTCGACACTGCGGATGGCCGCGCGCTGCACGCCCATGCCCCACCAGATCACGCCGACGATCAGAACGAGCGACTTCGAGCAGCCAAAGCAGCGCCGCGGCCCAGGGAGATTCGGTGTACGGGAAGAAGCGGCCGGTGAGGCGCACCGCCTCCACCAGGCCCCAGACCAGCGCTGCGCTGACGATGACGGCGAGCGGCCAGCGGCAGGTCGCCGCGCCAGTGCAGGCGGAAGTAACCGATGCGGGGTCCGCGCGAACGCTCTTCGGCCGACGGACGAGGCCGATGCAGCGCGCTGGGCGCGCGGTGAGGGAGGGTGCGGGGGAGGGGCGGCAGCGGTCACGACCCGCGAAGAATCCGACGAACCGCCGGCGGCGGCAAGTCGGATGTTCAGCCGGTGCGCCTCAGGCAACTTCTCAGGCGGCTTCCTTCGTCCTCGGGCGCTCTTCCGACGCCGTCGAGGTTCTCAGCATCGCCAACGAGTGCTCGGCGCGATACAGCTGCGTCTTGATCGTCACCACGCGCTCCGGCACGTGGCGGCGCGCCAGCGAGAGCGCGTCGCCGAGCCGCTCGACCGCATGCGGCAGCAGCGCCGGCTTCTCGCGTTCGGCCAGCGTCAGCAGCGTGCTGCCGTACATGTAGTTGAGCTTGGCGCACTCGATCGGATCGACACCAATGGCGCCGTTGCCGAGCTCGACCTCGCGCTCGTGACGCAGCAATTCAGCCAACTGTTCGCACATCTGCGCGAGCTGCTCGACCATGATGGCCGCGGAACGGCGTGGCCAGTTCCACAGTGCGTCTTCATCGCGGGCGATCAACTCGGCATGAAACGCGTGGCGTTCGGAATTCATGCGGCGGCGTCCTGATCGTGGACTGCGGGGAAAGTGCAGGGCGACCCATTGTGCGCACATACTGCTGCGCGCAAATGACAGTAGCAATCACGTGACAAAAGCGCATCCCATGTATGGGATCACGAAACAGCACTTCATCATTCGGAAATTGCTGCGGCGCAAAGCCACAACGGTTATCGCGGTGCAGCAGTGCGCACCGTGAAGTCATCGAAACAAAAGCGCCCCTTGCTCAACGCGATCGCGCCGACCAGGCCGCGCGCCAGTTCCCCGTCCTCGACCGTCGCCATCAGCGTGTCGTCGGCAAACAGAAACAGCCGCGATCCACGACCCACCACGCCGATCATCGTCGGCTGCCCTGGCGCAGTGCGTGGCACGGTGCCTGCGAAGAGCTTCGTGAGGCCGTCCTTGTCGCGCCGCCAGAAGGTGACCTGACCGCTCGGGGAAAGAACGAGTGCGTAGTACGTGCGTGCCGCACCGTCGAACCGATAGAGCACGCCCCCACCGGAGAACGCCGTCGGGTTCGCGCCTTCTGCCTGGACACGCATGAACACCGGCGCATCGTTCATGTCGTGCTTGTCCACGCTCACGTGGATGTAGTGAATCGCGCTGTCGTCGCTGCGGTTGGTCGTGCAGTAGCGCCCGTTCCTGAGTTCTTCGGTCCACGGCGGACGCGGCGGAGACTGCGGCTTCCAGATGTCCAGCACCGTGGCCGGATCGAAAGTTTCGGCATAGATCACCGGCAGTGCGCGGATCTGCTCCCAGTTCGGAGGTACGGCCGCCGCGGCTGCTGGCAGTGACAGTGGCAGCCGGCTGCGTCGACTTTTCGACCACGGTCGCGTCCGGCCGGGCTCCTGCGCTGGACGTATCGCCATCGCGCAGCAGCCAGACGCTCACCATCAGCAAGGCGAGCAACGGCCGCGGCCGCCAGTGCCCATCGGAGCCTGCCCCGTGGCCGTGCACCTGGCACCGAGCGATCGATCACCTGGATCAATCGATCGACATCCGCGTGAAAGCGCTGATCGCTCAGCTCGATCGCATTGCGCTCCGCGAGCGCGGCGATGCGGTCCGGCAATTCCTGCCGCATAGGCATTGACGCCTTGCCGGCGAGCACCGGGATCACGCGCACATTCGCAGTCAGTCCCGTCTCGATTTCCCGGACGACAAGATCGTTCGGATCGTCGAGGCGGCGCGACCCGTCCGGGTGGGTCGAGGTAACCCAGTCCTTGCCGATCAGCGCAATCAGCACCTCGGCCGCGCGGGCCTTGTCGCCGATGACCTTCCCGAACTCGGCGCCGGGTTCGATGCCCTCGAGATCCATGAATACCTCGGCATCGCCGTAGTGCTTGCGCAGGCGATCGAACAGGCGGCCGGCGTAGGCAGCGCTGTCAGTTCGGCGGTAACTGATGAAGATCTTCGCCATGGTTCCGCCCCGGAGTGATCGGTGCCGACATGCTAGAAGCGAAACCTGTTGCGCGCCATCGAGAGCAGCGGTGTAGGTATCCTGCGTCCGCGCCCGCGCCTGCGCCGGCGGTCTCGAGACAACGCGCTCGGACGCAGCCGACAGATGGGCGAAAAATCGCCAGACGGAAACTCCGGAGAGGAAACCGTATGTCCCTGCCGCCCTTGCTGCGCGAAAGCCTGCGCCTGCCCGTCATCGGCGCGCCGATGTTCATCGTCAGCGGGCCCGAGCTGGTACTGGCGCAGTGCAAGGCCGGCATCGTCGGCAGCTTTCCGGCACTGAACGCACGACCCGAGCCCGTCCTCGACGAGTGGCTCACGCGCATCGCGCACGAACTGACGGAGTACCAGGCGCTGCACCCGGACGCGAAGGTCGCGCCCTACGCCGTCAACCAGATCGTGCATTCGAGCAATACGCGGCTCCAGCACGACCTCGATCTGTGCGTGAAGCATCGCGTCCCGATCATGATCACCAGCCTGCGCGCGCCCGATGCCGTGGTTGAAGCCGCGCACAGCTACGGCGGCCTGGTGTTCCATGACGTGACGACCATCGCGCACGCCAAGCGCGCGCTGCAGGCCGGCGTCGACGGACTGATCCTCGTGGCCACCGGCGCCGGCGGCCATGCCGGCCGGCTCTCGGCGTTTGCGCTCGTGCCTGAGGTGCGCGCTTTCTACGATGGAACGATCATCCTGTCCGGCAGCATCGCCAGCGGCGGCGCGATCCTCGCCACGCAGGCGCTCGGCGCCGACCTCGCCTACATCGGCACCCGCTTCATCGCCAGCGAGGAAGCCAACGCGCCTGCGGAGTACAAGCAGATGATCATCGAAAGCCGCGCCGAAGACATCGTTTACACAAGCCTCTTTACCGGCGTGCACGGCAACTACCTGAAGGGCAGCATCGTCAACGCCGGCATGGACCCGGACAATCTGCCCGACGGCGACAAGAGCAAGATGGACTTCGGTTCCGGCAGCGCCAAGGCAAAAGCGTGGCGCGACATCTGGGGTGCGGGACAAGGCGTGGGGCAGATGAGCGATGCGCCGAAAGCCGGCGTGATCGTCGAGCGGTTGGAGGCCGAGTACCGCACGGCGCGCGCCGCCCTTCGCTAAAACGCGCATCGGCCACATTCCACGGGGCGCTCACGCCATGACCACGAAGTCACTCCTCCAAGCGGAACCGTGGCTCGACTTCCTCGCGGCCGGCGCGTTCGATCCGATCTGGCTGCTGGCGACGGTCGCGCTGCTGCTGCTGGCGGCGGGCGTGCTGCTGAGCAGTCTATTCGCGCTGCTGCGGCTGCGCCCGGTCTCCTGCGTGGTGCGCATCCTGCTCGGCGCAGCGCTGGCGGCGGCGGGAGCGCTGGCCGCGCTGGTCACCGTCGGCAACGCCGGTTACCAGGCGCTGACTCGCGAGGAAACCGCCGCCACGATCCGCGTCGAACCCACCGGCCCGCAGCGCTTCGACGCGATCGTGCGGCTGCCGGACGGCCGCAGCGAACGCTTTGCGCTCGCCGGCGATGAACTGTATGTCGACGCACACATCCTGAAGTGGAAGTCGATCGCCAACCGCCTCGGCCTGCACACCGCGTACGAGCTTGACCGCATCGCCGGCCGCTATCACGCGCTGAAGGACGAGCAGTCGCAGCCGCGCACCGTGCACGAACTCGGCACGCCGAAGCCGCTGGATCTGTTCAGCCTGCGGCGCCGCTACCTGGCGCTGGCACCGCTGCTCGACGCCGAGTACGGCTCGGCCTCGTTCGTCGCCGTCACGCAGCCCGCCGATCTCGAAGTGCGCGTCTCCACCTCAGGCCTGCTGATCCGCGAAGCGGCGAAAGACAACCAGGCCGCCCCGAAGCCCGCACAATGAACGATCCGTTCGGCAACAGCCACTTGTCGAACGCATTCACCATCAGACATTCCGCCTCGCGCTAGCGCAGTTCGAAGACGTACCTCTCCAGCCCCGCGCCTTTCGAATCGAGTGCGGGCGCGGGCTTGTCCTTCAGGTAGCGATCGAGGAACTCGATGCTGTAGCGGTCGATCAGGTAGGCGTTGCGATTCGCTTTGAGGCAGGCGACCACGTTCGGCTGGCCGGCGCACACGAAGTTGGTCCATTCGAGGTGCGTGCCGCCCTTGAGCTTCAGGTAGTACTTCGGCGCGCTGCTCTGCGCGTAGGCGCCGGTCGGACCCTCGAGTACCGGCGTGATGCCCCAGTCGAACTGCGCGCCCTGGTACATCACCGGCGCTGCAAGCCGATCGAGCGTGCGATGCGCAACGAAGGGCGCGATGTACGGCGACAGCGCGACCACGGCCTTCAGCTGCGGCAGTGTCCATGTTGGCCATCCGCCGGCCAGTCCGACCACCGTATAGCCGCCGAGGGAGTGCCCGATCGCGCCTATGCGCTTGATGTCGACGATCGGCCCGACCTGCTTGTCTGCCGCCACGCGCCGGACCACTTCGCGCATGTCGTTCGCCCGGCCGATTTCGCTCTGGTCGGTCCAGCGCAAGGGCTCGAGAAAAGTCTGGTCGGTGCGCAGGTTCTGCAGCCGCAGCCCGTCACGATCAATGCCGCAGGTGGCCGCGTCAGCGTGGTCCGGCGCCGCGACCATGTAGCCGTGCCGCGCCAGTTCCTCGGTCAGGAAAATCGTCTGCAGCGCGCAACCGCCCAGGCCGTGCGAAAAGAGCACCAGGGGCACGCGCGGACACGTCGCCGGCAGCGCCTCGTACGCAACGCTGCCCATGAAGCCGTTGGTCGAGCGCGTGTAGGCAAACGGCTTCTCGGCCGCCGCGGCCGGATACCAGAGTGCCACCTTGCGGCCGCTCTCGAGCGTCAGCACGCGATAGCCAGCCGGCTGCCGGGCGTCGCAGTCGGCGGCCTGCGCGCGAGCGCCGCCCACCAATCCCGCCACCAGGGCGATCGCAATCAGTGTCGGGCGCTTCATCATCGGCGGCATTGTCGGCCAACGCGCGGCCGCGCCCCGTTCCCGGCGTGGCGCCACCTAGCGCAAGTGTCAGTTCCGCCGGCGCGGAAAGCTCACACGCCGCCGCAGACGCCGGCGCCAGTCCTCCGCCGCGTTGGCTTCGTCGTCCTCATCTCGCAGGTTGGTCGCCAGGATGACGAGGCCCTCGTAGGCCTCGATCCGCTGCAGCAGGTAGGCGATGTCGACGTTCGCGTAGCGATCATGCGCATCCTCCACGTCCGTGCGCTTGCCGAACAGCGCATCGGCCTCGTCGAAGAACAGGATCGCGCCGGTCTGTTCGGCGCGCTCGATCAGCGCATCCAGATTCTTCTCGGTCTCGCCGATGTACTTGCTGACCACCCGCGCCAGATCGATGCGCAGGATGTCGCGACCCAGCGCCTGGGCCAGCACGTGCGCCGCCAGTGTCTTGCCGCTGCCTGCCGTGCCGTGAAATAACGCCACCAGACCGGGCGAGCATTTCGCTGAATCACCGACACTGCCTGCGGTTCCTTCGCCCGCCGCCGTCAAGCCGATCGCCGACAGCAGGTCCTGCGCGAAGGCCGGCATGTCGATCGGCAGGCTCGTCATCGTGGGCGACTCGATGGGCTGCGCGTACTGCTCGATGAACTCGTCCGCCATGCCGCTCGCGGCCAGCCACTGCTCAGCTGCGTCCACCAGGTCGGCATCGACGGCCAGGCCATCGCGTTCGTCCTGCGACGAGCCCAGCTCCGCCGCGTGCGCAGCCAGCCAGTCCAGGATGCGACGGCCGGCTTCCGCCTGTGTCCGATAGCGCGCCACTTTGCGTGCGCCGCCCAGTTCGTTGCGGTTCACCCGATCGATCACCTGCCACATGTCGCGCGCGCCGAAAGCCTGCAGCAGTTCCGGTTCGCCCAGCAGGTCGATCATCTGCTGCACGTGCTCCAGCAGCAGGCGGGCTGCATGCCGCACTGTCCCGCCGCCGTACGCAGAAGCGTTCGCTGCGAGCGCGCGCGCCGCATCGCGCACCGCGGCCGCGGTGACCGTCCCAGGTGATGTCGGCCGCAGCAGGTCGGCCACGCTCTGCTGCCGCGCGAACATCGACACCGCCACCATGAAACGCATCCACAGCGACAGGAACTCGCGGTTCGGCTGCCCGGCGATCGCCGACCCTCCCGGAGCGCCCAGTGCCCGTGCGTAAAAGCTCGCGCGCTCCTGCGCCGTCATCCGCTCGCCGCCGCGCGCATAGCGATACAACACATCGGCCGCGCGACCATGCCCCAGCGGCAGCAGCCCCCGCCCGAACAGCTCGACGATGCGCTCGACCACCTGGAACAGTCGCATCTCCTCCAGCATGTAGGCAAAGTAGATCGCCTGCACCGCATGCAGGTTCTCCTTGACGATGTCCGTGTCGGTGGCGGCTTCCAGGTCGGGCAGATCAGGCGTCATGGCGGTCTCCTCGTCCGCGCATGGTGCGCGTCGAGTCAAGCGCCGTCACTCGCTCGCGTTGGGGACGCCGCGAAAGCGTGACTTCGCCTGTTTCTCTCCAATTCGAAAGCCAACTCCCTCGTGGCGCGCGGGGCCTCAGAAGAACAGGACCCAAGGCAGCAATGTTTTGCCGCGTCGGACGTCCCGGCGCCTCCGACCTGAGCCGCATGTGTGCGCAGTCAATGCGCGCAGCCGCAGTACCGCTAGTGTTGGAATCAGTCAGTTTGGCAGGGCGCCGAGCGCGCCCGAAGGAGGTCGTGATGAGTCGCCGCCCCATGTCTCCCGGCGATGCAGTGTGGTTCCACATGGACGGGTCGGCCAACACGGCGGTCATCACCAGCATCCTGCTCACGAACACACCGCTGGACTTCGAGAAGGTCAAGCGCGTGTATTCGCGGCGGCTGGCGCGGTTCGAGCGCTTCTCGCAGCGAGTGGTGGAGGCGGGCTTGCCGTACTCCACGCCACACTGGGAGTCGATACCCGGGTTTGCCATCGGGCAGCAGATGCATCACGTGGCGCTGCCTCCGCCGGGTGACGACGCCGCGCTCGCGGAGCTGATCAGCGACCTCGCCAGCACACCGCTGGATCACGCGCGCCCGCTGTGGGACGTGCACGTGGTGGATGGCGTGGGCGGCGGCAGCGCGCTGATCACACGCATGCACCATTGCATGGGTGACGGCACCGCCAATGTGCTGATCGCACGGACGCTGTTCGGTACCGCGCCCGATGTGCCAGTCGAGTCCGACGCAACGCCAGCATCGGCAGTGGTTGAGCCTGGCGTGGTCGGGCAACTGTTCGCACCGATGATCCAGCTCGCGCAGCGCTCGGCGCGCCAGGCGCGCGGAGCGATCCGCACCACGGTTGAAGCCGCCTCACACCCCGAGGACACACTGCGCAAGGCGGGCTTCGCGCTGGCGGGCGCCGGCATGCTGGCGACTGAACTGCTGCGCACGCCAGACCCACGCTCGCCGCTGAAGGGCGACTTTGGACTGGCCAAGCGCGTGGCGTGGTCGGCGCCGGTGGCGCTGACCGACGTGAAGGCGATCGGCGCGCCGCTGGGCGCCAAGATCAACGACGTGCTGGTGGCCGGCATGACCGGCGCGCTGCGCACCTACCTGCAGCGGCGCGGCGTCGACGTGACTCGCACGACCGTGTGCGCAATGGTGCCGGTGGACCTGCGCCCGCCGGAGCGCGTCGACGAGCTCGGCAACCACTTCGGCGTCGTACTGCTGGACCTCGCCATCACCACCCGCGAGCGGTTGCGGCGCGTGCTCGCCACCAAGGCGAACATGGACGGCCTGAAGCGCTCCCCCGAGCCTATCGCTGCACTGGCGTTGTTCAACCTGCTGGGGCGCGTACCCAAGGCGATCGAAGACATCGCGGCGCAGATGTTCCAGAGCAAGGCAAGCGTGGTCATGACCAACGTGGCCGGCCCGCAGGAGCCGCTGCACCTGGCCGGCGTGCCGATCGAGCGTGTGATGTTCTGGGTGCCGCACCCGGGCAAGGAACTCGGTATGGGCATCAGCATCCTGAGCTACTGCGGCACGGCCACGCTGGCGGTGATCGCAGATGCGCACCTCGTGCCCGATCCCGAAACGATCACGCAGGAGTTCAGCCGCGAGTTCGCGGCGATGCTGAAGGCGGTTCGGGCGAGGAAGGCGCCGGTGGTCAAGGCGGCGCAGCGCGCAACGCCGATAAGCAAGCGCGTGGCGGGCGCAACGCGCCGAGTGAAACCGGTCCGACGCGTGCGAGCCCAGGCTCGCGCGTGAAGCGCGCGCAGCGGCGCGAGGTCTTGTTAGAAGGTTCTACCTTGAATGCGACGCCACTGATGTACGGCACGGCGGCCGCCTGCCCTTGCGCCACAGTGGAATTGTCCAACGCAGGGTAAGCGTCGGACAGGCAAGCACGAAAGGAGAAACCATGGTCAGGCGGCAAACCAGAGTGAAAGGCACGGCAACACGGCGGCGCGCAGTACAGCCGACCCCTCGGCCTGCGCCGACCGTCGCGACAGTACGACCTGTAACGATGAAGACGATGATGGCCCGGTTCGAAGTCGCGGGGCGCAAGCTCCAGACGACTGGCGTCGTGGCCCGCCGGTTCGCGCGCACATCAGTGCGCGAGGTCACCGGTGCGGTCAGGGCCTCGCGTGAGCCGATGACGGCGCTGTGGCGCAATGTCAGGCTCGCAAGTCGCCACATCGCTCGGGAAGCGACCACGGCGTGGTATGAAGTCGTACCCGCCGGCAAAGGGGTGCTGAAACTGCCTGTCGCACAGGGTGCGCGTCGCCCGACCGCGTAGTGCAGTAGCCGCTTCGGCGCCACACGGCTCCCTTCTTCCATGAACAGGAAGCAGGGAGGCGCTGGCGCCGTATCTCGTCTTCCCGCGCGCGGAGTGCTCGCCGATTCGCGCCACCGCGCGATTACCGGCTACAGTCCAGCCGCGTCCACTCCCTGCAATCCGCATGTCACTCACCTACATCCTCGTCGACTTCGACAACGTCAAACCGACCGCCGCCGACATCGGCCTGGCGCGCGGTGACAAGTACCGGCTCGCGGTCGTGCGCGGGCCACAGCAGACGCGCTACGAGGCAGATCTCGCCGAGGCGCTGCACAGCATGGGCAGCCAGGTGACTTTCACGCGCTGCGCCAAGGCCGGCAAGAACGCGGCGGACATGCAGATCGCATTTCTGCTGGGCGAACTGGTGGCGACAATGCCGGCCAGCGCCCACAAGTCGGTGCGCTTCGTGGTCATTTCGCGCGACAAGGACTTCGATCCCCTGCTGATGTACTTGCACGACAAGGGCTTCGACGCGACGCGGGCCGCAAGCTTCAAGGCCGCGCTCGGCGGCAAGGCGGCCGCGGAACCGGAAGCGAAGCCTGCTCCGCGGACGCGTGCAGCCAAGGCCGCATCGAAGCCCGTCGTGGCGAAACCGGCGCCGGCCAGGCCCGCCGCGGTGAAGAAAGCCGCCGCGAAGAAGGCGCCGGCGGCAAAGAAGGCCGCACTCGTGCAACCGTCTCCAAAGAAGGCGGCGCACGCGGCAGCGCGCACGGTCAGCAAGAAGCCGGCGGCGCCGGACCCGATCGTGCGGGTCATCGAGGGCCTGCAGCGCAAGGGTGACGAGCGCCCGGGCAAGCGCAAGGGGCTGGAACGCTTCATCGAGTCGCACCTGGGCCGCAACCTCGCGCCCGGTCAAATCGACACTTTGATCGCGCAACTGGAGCGCGACGGCATAGTCGCGTTCAAGGACAACAAGGTCGACTACCGGCTGCCGAAGTCGAAGAAGTAGCGATGACCGATCGCACGTTCGACCTCGTGCTCTACGGCGCGACCGGCTTCGTCGGCCGGCGCGCGGCGTTGTATCTCGCGCAGCGACGCCTGCGGCGCAAACTGCGCTGGGCGATTGCCGGTCGCGACGCCGGCAAGCTGGCGGCGCTGCGTGACGAACTCGCTCGCGATGCGGCCGCGGTGGCTTTGCCAGCAATCGTTATCGCGGACAGCAACGATGCGGCGGCGGTCGGGGCGATGGCCGCGTCGACGCGCGTGCTGATCACCACTGCCGGTCCGTTCGCGCTCTTCGGCGACTCGATCGTCGACGCCTGCGTGCAGCACCGCACCCACTACGCCGACATCACCGGCGAGACCGCCTGGGTACGGCGCGTGATCGACCGCCATCACACGCGCGCGGCGCGCGACGGCACGCGCATCGTGCCGTTCTGCGGCTTTGACTCGGTGCCCTCGGACCTCGGCACGCTGCTGGTCGTGCGGTACATCGAGCAGACGTTCGGCGTGCCATGCGTCGAGGTGAAGGGCTACTTCCGCATGATGGGCGGCTTCAATGGCGGCACCCTGGCGTCGAATGCACACCGCTACGAGACCGGCGAGGTGGAGGCCGGACGCCATCCGTTCCTGCTGAATCCGCGCGCCAGGCATTCCGCGTCGGACTTGCTGAGCAACCAGGACCCGCGCGGCGCGCGCTACGACGAGCTCGCCGGTACGTGGGTGGCACCCTTCATCATGGGGCCGATCAACTCGCGCGTGGTCCGGCGCAGCGCGGCGCTGAACGCGGCCTACCGCACGCCTTACGGCCCCGGCTTCCGCTACCAGGAGTACACGAAGTTCGGCCCGCCACTGGCTGCCGCGAAGGCCACCGCGATGGCGGCGGCGATGCGCGGTTTCGAGCGGGTGATGGAGCAGGGCGCGGCCCGTGCACTTCTTGGTCGGGTGCTGCCCAAGCCGGGTGAAGGTCCGTCGGAAGCATCGATGGCGAGCGGCTGGTTCAAGACCGATCTCATCGGTCGCACCGCCGACGGCCGCACAGCGCGCGCACGCATCGCCTACGCCGGCGATCCGGGCAATCGCGCGACGCTGCGCATCCTGTGCGAGGGCGGACTTGCACTCGCGTTCGACGGCAGCAAGCTGCCGGGCGCGCCCAAGCGAGGCGGCGTTCTGACGCCCGCGACCGCCATCGGCGACGCCTTGGTGCCGCGGCTGCGCGCTGCTGGCTTCGAGATCTCGATCGGCCGTTAGTGTGCGCCGACGTCTTGCGCGCCGGCGTTGCGCGCACCGGGCAGCATCAGGCGCAGCGTGTTGTCACGCACGATGTAATGGTGAAACAACGCGGCCGCCGCGTGCAGACCGATCAGCCAGTATCCCGCAGTGGCGATCGCCTCGTGCACTTCATCGACCGCAGTCGCCAGCGGCCTGCTCGGCGCGACGAGCGCGGGCAGTTCCCAGCTAAAGAACGGGATCGGTTTGCCGGCGGCGCTGAGCATCAACCAGCCGCTGAGTGGCAATGCGATCATCAGGCCGTACAGCGCCGCATGCACAGCCTTGGCCAGCCGTGCCTGCCACAGCGGTGGCGCCGGCATGATGGGCGGCGTGTCCGCGAACGCTCGCGCGATCAGGCGCAGCCACACCACTCCGAACACGACCAATCCGAGCGTTTCGTGCCAGGTTCTCAGGCCTGCTCGACCCGCACTGCCCTTGGGAAAGGCATCCGCCAGTTCTGCACAGGCATAGACCAGTACGAGCAGCACGAGGGTCAGCCAGTGCAGGACGATGACGGGCAGGACGTAGCGCGTGCGGAGGTGGCGGTGAGGCATCGATGCGTGGATTCAAGTGCGAATTCGAGGACGAGTACAAAGCAGCGCACGAGACAGCTCCTCGTGCACTGGTCAGATTCTCGTGGCGCGGCACGTTCCGAGCGTTGATACGCGTCAGGCGGCGGACACTGCTACGGCCTGAGCTTGCGCACCACCCGCCGCAGCGAGCCGTCATCCGGCACGAACTGGACCTTGAAGCCCAGCTTGCGCGCGAGGTCGAGCATCGGCTGATTGTCGCGAAGTACCAGGCCTTCGATCGCGCGGTAGCCGTCGCGTGCGGCGCGACGAATGAGACTGCGCATCAGCGTGGCAGCGAGCCCGACTCCTTGCCAGTCATCCGCCACCGACACCGAGAACTCGCAGGTGGCGCGCGCCGGCGCAGCGAGGTAACGCGCGGCACCGACGATGTCGATGCCGTCATCGGCCGGGATCGTCGCCACCAGCGCAAACTCGCGGCCCGCCGTCGGATTGACACCGCGCTCCAGTCGCAACGGATCGAGTTCCCGCTTGTGTTGCATGAAGCGCATGTAGCGCGCCCCGCTCGACATGCGCTCGAACGCCTGCCGGATCTCGTCGGCGTCGTCCGGCCGGATCGCGCGGATCAATACCTGCCGGCCATCGCGCAGCGTCGCGTGACGCTGGCGATAGGTCGGCAGGCCTTTGCGCGCCCGCGGCATCGCGACTCAGTAGTCCGGGCCGGCGCGCGTGCGGCTCAGGCAGGCTGCAGCGAGCGCAGTTCGCGGCGCAGGATCTTTCCGATGTTGGTCTTCGGCAGCGGCTCGGTGCGGAATTCGACGATCCTGGGCATCTTGTAGCTGGTCAGATGCTTCTTGCAGTGCTCGAGCAGTGCCGCCTCGGTCAGCGCCGGGTCCTTCTTCACGACGACGATCTTGACCTGCTCGCCCGAGCGCTCGTCGGGCTCACCGATCGCCGCGACCTCCATCACGCCGGGATGCATCATCACGACGTCCTCGACCTCGTTCGGGAACACCTTGAAGCCGGAGACGATGATCATGTCTTTCTTGCGGTCGGTGATCTTGAACCGTCCGCCTTCGTCCATGAAGCCCATGTCACCGGTGCGGAACCAGCCGTCCGACGTGAACACCTTCGCGGTCTCGTCGGGCCGTTGCCAGTAGCCCTTCATCACCTGCGGCCCGCGGATCGCGATCTCGCCGACTTCGCCGACGGGCAGGACCTTGCCCTCTTCGTCGAGGATGGCCGCCTCGGTCGACGGGATCGGCACGCCGATGTTGCCGCTCCACTCCTCGATGTTCAGCGGATTGGAGATCGCAATCGGCGAGGTCTCGGTGAGGCCGTAGCCCTCGATCAGCGGCACGCCGGTGGCGGCTTTCCACTTCTGTGCCACCGCGCGCTGCACGGCCATGCCGCCGGCCGCACAGATCTTCAGCGCGTGCAGGTTCAGTTCGGAGAATCCCGGCGTGTTCAGCAACGCGTTGTAGAGCGTGTTTACGCCGATCATCGCGGTGATCGGCGTCTTCTTCAGCAGTTGGACGAAGGCCGGGAAGTCGCGCGGGTTGGTGACCAGGATGATGTGCGCGCCGATCTTCATGAACACCAGGTTCACCGTCAGGGCAAACACGTGATACAGCGGCAGCGGAATCAGCGTGGTTTCCTTGCCGTCGAGCAGGTCGCGGGCGATCCAGGGCGCCACCTGCTGCAGGTTGGCAACCATGTTGGCCTGCGTCAGCATCGCGCCCTTGGCGACCCCGGTGGTGCCGCCGGTGTATTGCAGGAACGCGAGGTCGTCGAGCCCGATGGCGACATCGTCGAGTTTCTGGCCATGTCCGGCCGCAAGCGCCTCGGTGAAGCCGATGGTTTGCGCCAGATGCCACTCGGGCACCATCTTCTTCACGTGCTTGACGACCAGGTTGGTCAGCATCCGCTTGAACGCCGGGAACATGTCGCCGATCTGCGTGGTGATGACGGTGCGCACGCCGGTCCGCGCAATGACCTCCTCCAAGGTGTGTGCGAAGTTTTCCAGCACGACGATCGCGGTCGCGCCGGAGTCCTTCAACTGGTGTTCCAGTTCGCGCGGCGTGTAGAGTGGGTTAGTGTTTACTACCACCAAACCAGCCCGCTGCGCGCCAAAGAGTGCGATCGGGTACTGCAACAGGTTCGGCAGCATGATCGCGATGCGGTCACCCTTCTTCAGCCCCGCCACTTTCTGCAGGTAGGCGCCGAAGTCGCGGCTGAGCGCGTCGAGTTCGCGGTAGGTGATCGAGATCCCCATGTTTCCGTAAGCCGGGAGGTCGGCGAAGCGCTTGCAACTCGTCTCCAGGATTTCCTTCAGTGACTTGTAGGCGCGCACGTCGACGTCGGCGGGAATGCCTTGCGGGTATTGCTTCAACCAGATTCTGTCCATGATTGCTCCTTGGCTTGCCGTTCCTGTTCATTCTGCTCAGGATCTGGCGACACCCGATGCCTCGGATCAAGGATCGATGCGGTCGAGGCGCGTCGGCCGCTATGCTGGCCGCCCGAACCGATCCGGCAGGAGTCCCGATGACCGCACCGACGCTGCGCTGGCCCCCGGCCAGTGACGAGCCGCGGCTGGTGACGATCGAGTCGTTCGTGCTGATCGGACGGCCGGCGCAGGCGGTGTTCGAGTTCGTGACGAACGCCTCGCTCTGGCACTACTGGCACCCTGCCACCGCCTCCGTGACAGCGACGCCACCGCGGCCGCTGGTCGTCGGCGAGCAGGTCACGGAATCGATCCGCGCCGGCAGGCGCCGCTTCGACGCCACCTGGACCGTGCTCGCCTGCGAGCCGCCGACACTGTGGGTGATCGCCACCGATACGCCGCAGGGTGACTCGCGCATCGTCTACGAACTGCGCGCCGACGGCGATTCACTGACGCGCTTCTTCCGCACGCTTTCGTATCGCTCGCACGGCTGGCCGTGGACGATGTTTGACGGCAACCTGACGCGCGCGGTGCTGACAAACCAGTCCGAGCGCGCGCTGGCCAACCTGAAGCGCGTGCTGGAGGGCGGCAAGCTCGCCCAGGCGGACGAGGCGCCGCCATCCTGACCGGTCATTGAGCCGGCAGCGACCGCATTAGCAGCGCACCTCTCCGTCCGGGGCCCCGCCCCAGAGCCGCGAATGTCGGCGAGATTTACAGGCGCACGGGAGAGAACGCTCTTTGACCCCGAGATTCGTGTCGATTCAGACCCTTGCAGGGGCTGGCATCGGGCTTGCATGACGACGAGCCGATGCGTCACGGGTCACTGTTCACTCGCAAGGACCGCACCGATGAAGATTCGCCACTTTTTGTCGCTGTCGCTGGCCCTACTCGTGTCGACGCCGTCCACCGGCGCGGTGATCAGCCAGAGCGACGCCTGGAGTGCCGCCCTCGGTGCTCCCTCGACGATCACGTTGGCCCCGTTCGACCCGACTCTGGGCACGCTGACCCGCGTCGACGTGGTGCTCAGCGGCCAGATGTCAGTGCAGGCGTTTGCCAGCCCGTTTCCCAACCCACAGGGCGGCTTCCTGCCGTATTCCTTCCTGATCCTCTCCAAACTCGATACGTTGTCCCCGGGGGGCACGGGCTTCGACTTCGGCGGCGAGGCGCAGTGGCTGACGAACCATACGGTGCAAGGCAACGGCAACAACGTCGTGGCCGTTTCGTCGTTCGAACTCACGTTCGAGTTTGGTGATCTCTCGGATCTGGTCGGATTCACGCTCCCGGACGGTGTATCGGGCTTCACGCAGCCGCCGACCACGATCAACGCGCGCCGCTCGGACTTCATCGAAGACCTGGTCAATCAACTGCTCGGTGTTCAGCAGCAGTTCTTCGTGCCCGAGTTTCCGCAGGTGGTCGGTGCGCCGGTACCGGTGACGATCACGGCACTCGACTTCAACGGCCTGATGCGGCTCGACTACATCTACGAGGCGCGGCAGGACGTCCCGGAACCGGCGGGTACGGCATTGCTGGGGCTCGCGCTGGCGATCATCGTTGCGCGCCGACGTCGGCAATTCGCGCGAAACTGAATCCGCAGGACCGACAGCGCAGGCGCCTCGCACCTAGTGCGACGGTGGCCCGCCCCACAGCCAGGCGGCACCGCGCACGCCGCTCGAGTCGCCATGCGCGTGCTTCACAAGCCGCGTCGCGACGTGATCCGAGAACACGTGCGCACCCCATCGTCGCGGCACGTTGTCGTACAGGCGATCGAGGTTCGATACGCCGCCGCCGAGCACGATCACATCGGGGTCCAGCAGGTTGATCACGCCCGCGAGCGCACGCGCCAGGCGTGCTTCATAGCGCGCCAGCGCCGCGTCACCAACCTGCATGCGTTCGCGTTCCAGTGCGGGGCCGGACAGATAGGTTTCGATGCAACCCGCGCGACCGCAGTAGCACGTCCGCAGCGGCAGGTCGTCGTCGTTCGGCAGCGGAAGCGGGTTGTGTCCCCATTCACCGGCGATCGCGTTCGGGCCTTCGAGTACGCGGCCGTCAACGACGATGCCGCCACCGACACCGGTGCCGAGGATGACGCCGAACACCACGCGCACTCCGCGGCCGGCACCGTCGATCGCCTCGGACAGCGCAAAGCAGTTGGCGTCGTTGGCTAGCCGCACCGGACGTGCTAGCGCCGTTTCGAGATCGTCCTGCAGTGGACGGCCGTTGAGGCAGGTCGAGTTCGCGTTCTTCACATGCCCGCTCACGCGCGACAGCGCGCCGGGCATGCCGACGCCCACCGTGCCGCTGCGCCCGGTCTCGCTTTCGATCGCGCGCACCAGTTCCGCGACGGCGTCGACAGTCGCGCGATAGTCGCCGCGTGGCGTCGGTACGCGCCGGCGCACGAGCACCGCGCCGGCAGTGTCCAGCGCGATGCCTTCGATCTTGGTGCCGCCGAGGTCGATGCCGATACGCATGCGGCCGATGCTACCGACGCGGCCCGCTCCTCGTTGCGACGTCCCGCTACTGCTTCGCCTTGTACGCCTCCAGCAACAGGTTGCGTTCCGGCATGTCCTGCAGGATCAGCCGGCCCAGCGCGGTATCGCCCTGCAGCCGCCCGATCGATTGCGGTTGCGGCAGGGAAGGATAGAACCGCGACAGCGCGGTCACTCGCTCGGCAAAGATCGGCGCCGGCGCCGGACCGGGCGGGCGATCCCAGACATAGGTGATCGACTGCAGCATGCCGTTGGCGTCGAAGTCGTAGAGCGACGCTTTGATGCGCGGGTCTTCGCCGCAGGCACTGCTGCGCAGGTCGAGACGCAGGTTGTCGGTGTTCGGCACCTTGCCTTCGATGGGAGTTTCCGTGTAGCGCACTTTGGCCATCGCCCGCACCTGATCGACGCCGACCTTGCCGAGCTTGTCGAGCAGCGTGTTTCGGCAGGCCTCTGCTGGCGGGCGACGGCGTCGACGGCGGTGGAGCCTGCGCAGCACTTGCCATCTGTGTCGGCGGCGCGGCTGTGCTGGAACCCGCGGGCGCTCGACTCCCACCTGCGCCCTGCGCCGCTTGGGCGGAACCGCCCACACGATTCAGAAAGCAACCTTCATACATCGCACCGACACGATTTTCATTGACGAAGTCAAAGATGAACACACTCAACCCCGAGCTGACAAACTTCTCCGGAATCATCAAAACCCGTTTGCCCTCGCTTCGATACTGGACCGCAACGAGCGTCTTGCCGCCGGAAACGACCCATTCCTTCGGTCGAAACTCCACAGCGGGGCCGAACATGAGTTCACACATAAAGCCCCCGGGTTTTGAGAGCATGTCAGCCAGCAGAGCCGCATCTCCCCTCGCTCGAGCCTGCGTTTCCACCTTCCACTGCCCGAGCAAGGGATTGCGCTCGGGCGGCAACGGCGGCAAGCGCAACACCTTCGCACGCACGGCTTGCGCTTCGGCGATCGCTTTTGCGTCCTCCTTTGCTTTCGCTTCGGCCTGGGACTGCCGCAGGGCGTCAAGTCGCGCACGATCTTCCGGGGAGAGCTCGTTCCTGCTGTCACCCCAGATCACCTGCGCATCCGCTGGCGATGGCAAGAGCGCCGCCGTCGTCATAGACAAGGCGCCAACGACAAAGGCAAAGCTACGAATGCAAGCAGCCATCGTGCAACCTCTCGTCTCAAATCTTTGAAGCGTGCGGAACACCCCCATCACGTTCTCAGAGCCGGGCCCGTCCCGCGACTTCGCGTCTCCGCTACCGCACGAAGATGGGCTTGTCGTCTGCGTCGTAGCGAATGCCCCCGGCCTCGCAAGCGTTGACGCGCGCTGCAATGTCTACGCGGCGCGTTTTCTTGCCATCTGCAAGCCCGGCAGGTGCAACTCGGAGAGCTTGCAGGTGGCTAGCTGCTTCACCAGGTCGGACTTCAGCACGGCAGCGGACACGGGAAAGGATGGGTTGCGGCGCGGCCGATCCGGATACTCGACGGCACACGAATTGTCGATTTCCGGAACCGGTTGGCCGCGGTCGTTGCGGCAGTAGAAGACCTCGACGCGCTCGTTGCCGCATACGTACGACCCGTACTGGATGGTCGACGCCGGCCGCGCCGATGGGCCGGCAGCCCCCGCGCGCGCGTTGCCCGGCGCGGTCGTCGCATTCGCCGCGGCGTTGGCCGCAGGCGCACCGACCCGCACCAGCGCGCAGGGGATGTTCACTGACTCTATGCGATCCGGGCCCACGATTTTGAAGAACATCGGGTTCGCGCGGCTATCGCCGGGTATGGCCACGATGACTCCCTTCTTCCGGCTGCGGTAGGCGACGGGTCCACCTACGATGCCGGCGGCCCCACCGCTCGAGAATGTTGTAGGCGTAAAGGTAATGCCGCGCCCGAATGACATGTCGCAGGTCAGCTGTCCGGATTCGATACTCTTCATGAATCCCATCATCTCGCCGAACCCAGGGGTAGCGCCCCTGCCCGTGAGGCCAAACTCAAGGACCCCGCTCTGCTGGCCACCGCCCTCCAGGCGCCAGTTGCCCAGCAGCACATTGCGTTCGACCGGCAGCGGCGGCAGGCGCAATAGCTCCTTTCCTAGCGCCCTGAAATCGGTACCGCCGGGTCCAGTGCCTGCGCTGCTGCCGCCCGATGGTGAGGACGGCTTCGAGCCATAAATCTGCTCGGCGTTCTGATTGCTTCTGGCTGCTTCCTCGTTTCTCTTAATCTCGTCCTGGCGCCGCAGAGATTCGTTGTTGTATATGTTGCTCCGGGGATCGGAGGCGTCGTATTGAGCGGATGCGGCAGTTGACACTGCAGCAAGCACGATCGCGATCAGAACGGCACGCATTTCAGCCTCCTGTTTGTCGGTTCGGCGCGCGAACCAACAATCGTCATCTGTATTCACTCAGCACGCCCACGCCGGCTTGTTGTCGACGGACAGCGTGAGCCGCGTGCCGCTCGATCTGGTGTTCGTGCCTGCAGCGAATTCGACCCGCATGAACAGCGCCCGCTTGCCGGGCAACGTCAGGCGATAGACCCGCCAGCCACGAGGCGCCGCCGCCGTCCGGCAGTCGCCGCCGATCTGTTCGATCAGCGTTGCCGGCGAAAACTGCGCCTTGAGCGTGCGCGCGAGACCCAACTTTTCGAGCGACTTCGACAGAACAATCTCCGCATCGAACATCATCTGGCGCGCGCCGACCACCAGCGCAGTGGCCCGTCCATGACCGTCGAGCGTGAAGTCGCCTTCCTGGGCGAAGGCGCTGGGCGCTTCCTTCAACGTCGTCTCGCGCCACTTCACGCCCTTGATCGTCGCCAGTGCGTTCCAGTTGTTGGCTGAGTAGCTCGCCGCCGCCGGTGGCGCCAGTGCGACGGCGAAATCGCCGAGCGTCGCAGCGAACGCGGGTAGCTGCGCACCCGCGAGCAACACACCGAGGATCCACGCACGCATCGACATTTTCGCGACCGGGATTCATGCCGGCGTTAGCAGATCCAGCCCTTGTTGCGCTGGGGCTCCATCTCAATCGTCGACGTGGAGCCTCCACGGTCTGCTGCAGCGTACTGGATGTGCAGGTAGAGCGGTTTGCGACCGGCAAGTGTCGCGCGATAGATGCGTGAGCCACTCAGCCGCTCGTCCGGGCAGGCGCCGCGGACCTGTTCGAGTTTCGCGTCCTTCGGAAACTGCGCCGCGAGCATCTCCGGAACCTTCGCGAGCACGATGTTCTTCGGCCAGCCGACCGTGGCCGAGTCAAGCGCCTTTTGACCGCCGACGAGACTGATCTGGCCCGAGCCGACGCCGTCGATCGGCACCGTGCCGTTCCAGTAGTACTTGTTGCCGCCCTTGGCGGGCGTCTTGCCGTGCCACCTGGAGCCGCCCAGCTTGGCAAATGCGGTCCACTCGTTGGTCGCCTGCGGCGCACCCGCCGGAGCCGCCAGCGCAGCTGCGATATCTCCAAGCGTTGCGGCAAACGCCGGCAAGCTCCCGCATAGACACAGTCCGAACAGCGCGGCCCGCATCGTTGATGCGCGGCAACGGCCAACGTCGTCAATCGTCATGCTGTTAGGCCTCATTTGGAGCTTCAGCTGCAATTCGCAGGCTTGCGTGCAGCCACGGTTCGCACCGCGGTGTTGGCAACGCCGGTTCCCTGGACGGCCACGTAAGCGCCACTTGCCGTGATAGGACAGGTCACGAGGATGCTGCATTTAGTGGCGCCGCCGCAGTTGACCATGCCGCCGTTGGGAACCGTGCACGGCCCTGAGCCCTTCACTGAGCCCGGCGCAAGCGCGAGCGTCACTTGGTATGTCGGCCAGGGCTTGCCCGTGGAATCGAGGAGAAATGGCCGTTTCTTCGTCTGCGGATCCGGAGGCTTCGTCGCATCGAACAAAGGCTCCCAGTTCGCGTTGTACTGCCAGGTCCCCTTAAGGTTCGAGCATGTCAGGTCACTGGGCTGCAGCGGTGTGATTTGGTGCTGCAGCGCATGGGCTGGGCTTGAAACGGTAACAGCCAGGAAACTCGTGACCACCCACATTTCTTTCATGTCACTTTTCCTTTCTGATGAGCGTCGAGCCGACGGGTGTCCAGACGATGGTGATGTGTCCATCTCCGCAATGTGCGCTACTTTGGTTGCGACCGGAACTGCTTCTTCCACAGCTTCT
>CAVRUR010000012.1:0-28198 GCA_963724365.1 uncultured beta proteobacterium
GGCTATCAGTTCGTCGGCGTAATGCAGCCGCCGCGCATCGGCTCATCTGCGAGTAGTAGCGGAGCGGCTTCGCCGAGGACGTGCAGGCGATCGGCGATCAGGTCCAGATGGCCGACCAGATCGGCGCTGGGGAAGGCCCGCCGTGGCAGGGGGTATCAAGCAGCTTGACGGCTGCGCCCTGCGCCGCAATCCAGGAGAGGCGAAAGCGCCTCACGGTCGTCGTCGTAGAGCGACTGGCAGTCGGCATCGCGTGTCCTGGATCGCGCGGCAGCGGCCGGCACCAGGCTACTGGCATGGACAGGCCGCCCGGGAAGGGCTCGCTGTCAGGCCGCCGGCCGGACCGGCTCCCAGGTCGTCAGTGCCAAGTGGACGGCGTTCGGGTCGGCGGCCATCAGCAGGGTCTCGCGGAAGGACTTGTCGATAGAATTTGCGCCAGCTCCGACAGGATGTCCAGGTGCGCCGCGTGGCCTGTTCAGGAACCAGGAGGAAGATGATCAGCCCGACCGGCTGACCGTCCGGTGCGTCGAAGGGGATCGGTTCGGCCACACGTACAAAGGCAGCGACCGCTTCCTTGAGTCCCTTGATGCGACCGTGCGGTATGGCCACGCCCTGGCCAAGCCCGGTCGAGCCGAGGCGCTCGCGCGCAAACAGGCTGTCGAAGACCTTGGCACGGGCAATCGCCTGATTGTTCTCGAAGATCAGTCCAGCCTGTTCGAACACCCGTTTCTTGCTCGACGCGGTGAAATCGATCAGGACGTTGGAGGCGGGCAACAGCCGCGAAAGGTGGTTCATGAGGGGCAAGGGATGCCGGGACGTGTGACGAGGCTAGGCGCGTTGCGCGCGGTCCATCGGTCGGGAAACGCGACGATCAGGATTCTTTTCCAGCCCGCTGCGGGCCCCAGGCCCGTCTGAAAACGAAGGCGCGGATGATACACCCGCCGCCCGCCGCAGCCGGGCTCTCGCTGGATTCGAGCCAAGGCTCGGAAAGCCGACACGACGCGGGATGGGATTGCGACGCGTGAAGCTGCTGCCCCGGCCGTTCCGGTGGGCGCGCGACGGCGTTGGCAGCTACCGGGAAGCGGAGGCCGGGCAGCGGCTTACGGCCCGACCCCGCCCCGGTGCTGCAGCGCTGGCCGCTACTGAGATTGCTGGATTTCCTGCTGTCGCTTGAGCGCGGCGACCGAATGGTCCTTGATGCGGTCCTTGTGGCGCAGGACCTGGCGGTCCAGCTTGTCGACCAGCATGTCGATGGCCGCGTACATGTCGTCGTCGACGGATTCCACGTGGATGTTGTTGCCGCGCAGTCGCAGCGTGATCTCGGCGCGCTGTCGAAGCTTTTCGACGGTCAGCTGCACATTGGCATCGATCACCTGGTCGAAATGCCGCTCGACCCGAATCAGCTTGCCCTGCACGTAGTCGCGCAGGGCCGGCGTGACTTCGACGTGGTTTCCGTGGATCAACAGATTCATGCAACCCCCTGGTGGAGTCAGTCGGTTCGTACACCACCGCAACGAGCGTGTCGCGGCGCGCTTACAACGACTTGCGCATCGCCACCGCCGGGATCTTCATGGCTTCGCGGTACTTCGCGACGGTGCGCCGCGCCACCACGATGCCCTGTTCGCCCAGCAGTTCAGCGAGCTTGCTGTCCGAGAGTGGATTCCGGGTGTCTTCAGCTCCTATAAGTTGCTTGATCAAGGCGCGGATCGCCGTGGACGACGCAGCGCCACCGGCTTCGGTCGCCACATGGCTGCCGAAGAAATGCTTGAGTTCGAACACGCCGAACGGCGTGGCCATGTACTTGCTGGCTGTGACACGCGAAATGGTGGATTCGTGCAGTCCCACCGTATCGGCAATTTCCCTGAGAACCAAGGGACGCATCGCAATTTCGCCATGCGTGAAGAAGTTGTGCTGCCGGTCGACGATCGCCTGGGACACCCGGAGAATGGTGTCGAAGCGCTGCTGGATATTGCGTATCAGCCACCGTGCTTCCTGTATCCGCGTCGTCCACTGTCCCCGCTGGGCCGGATCGACGGTGCGGTCGCCCCGTCCACGCTTGAGTATGTCGGCATAGGCCTGGTTCACGCGCAGACGCGGCATCACTTCCGCATTTAGTACTGCGGTCCAGCGGCCCTTGATCCGTCGAACAAACACGTCCGGAACGACATAGTCCGCGCGCGTGTCACCAAAGGCTACACCCGGCCGCGGATTGAGTGTGCGAATCAGTTGATGCGCTGCACGCAACTCGTCGTCCGAGCAGCCCAGGGCTCGCTTCAGTCTCAGGAAATCCCGGGCCGCCAGCAGTGGCAAGTGCTCGCTCACTATGCGTCGCGCCAACGCCGCCCCCGGATAGGCGCGATCGCCACGCGCGATGACTTCAAGCTGCAGACCGAGGCACTCCGCAGCGTCGCGGGCACCGACGCCCGGCGGATCGAAGCTCTGCAGCAGCCGTAGCGCGCTGCGCAGTTCGTCGGCATCGACCTCGACACTTTCAGGGCAGATCGCCAGCAGGTCGTCGAGCGACTGCTGCAGGTAGCCGTCGTGGTCGAGGGCCTCGATCAGCAGGTCGACCAGGGCGCGGTCGCGCGGGCTCGCCTGGGTGCATGAGAGCTGACTGCGCAGGTGTTCGCGCAGGGTCGGACGCGTGGAGGCCCAGTCGATCGAACTCGATTCGTCGTCGTCGGATCGCGCTTCG
Source organism: uncultured beta proteobacterium (assembly GCA_963724365.1). Classification (GTDB taxonomy): domain Bacteria; phylum Pseudomonadota; class Gammaproteobacteria; order Burkholderiales; family Burkholderiaceae_F; genus JALORV01. The sequence goes on from CAVRUR010000012.1 coordinate 2,693, forward strand.
CCGCGACCCCAGTCGAAGGTGGCGTCCGGCGCCGTGTCGGAAAAATCCGGCGCCGCACCCTCCGGTTCGTTGCCGTTGATTTCGGGAGTCGCAGGCACCGTCGGCGCATGCTCGATCGAGCCATCGGAGCGCAGGTGCAGCGTGCCTCCCTGAGGGTCGTCGTCGCGCTCGAGCAGCGGGTTGTCCGCCATCGCCTGCTCGATTTCCTGGTTCAGCTCGAGCGTGGACAGCTGCAGCAGCCGTATCGACTGCTGCAGCTGGGGCGTCAGCGCCAGATGCTGCGACAGGCGCAGCTGGAGGCTGGGTTTCATGCGCGGGCGCCGACGATGGTCGCGATCCGGCGGGTCGCACGGACATCGCTCGCGGATCGGTCGGGCACGCGCCCTTCGGGCGGCCGGCAGGGCGCGCGCAGGACAACCAGGGACGACGGGCGCGCGGTGTGGCACATCGTCACATCCGGAAGTGCTCGCCGAGATAGACGCGGCGGACGGTTTCGTTGCCGACGATCTCGTCGGGCCGCCCGGCGGCGAGCACGACGCCTTCGTTGATGATGTAGGCGTGGTCGCAGATGCCGAGCGTTTCGCGCACGTTGTGATCGGTGATCAGCACACCGATGCCGCGCTCCTTGAGGAAGCGCACGATGCGCTGGATTTCGAGCACGGCGATCGGGTCGACGCCGGCGAAGGGCTCATCGAGCAGGATGAAGCGCGGGCGCGACGCCAGTGCCCGGGCGATCTCGACGCGTCGCCGCTCGCCGCCCGACAACGACAAGGCGGTGTTGGTGCGCAGATGGGCGATCTGCAGATCATCGAGCAGTTCGGTCAGTCGTTCGTCGATTGCGTTGCGGACAACGGGCGCCGGTCATCGTCGATCTGCAGCTCGAGCACGGCACGCACGTTTTCCTCGACCGTCAGCTTGCGAAAGACCGACGCTTCCTGCGGCAGGTAGGACAGGCCGAGCCGGGCGCGCCGGTGAATCGGCAGGTGCGAGATCGACTTGCCGTCGACCAGGATGTCGCCGTCGTCGAGCGGAACCAGGCCCACGACCATGTAGAACAGGTGGTCTTGCCGGCACCGTTCGGACCGAGCAGGCCGACGACCTCGCCGCTTTCGACGGTCAGCGAGACATCCTTGACGACGGCGCGATTGCCGTAGCGCTTCTGCAGGTTCTCGACGGTCAGCGTGCTTTGCAAGCGCGTGGGCAGGGTCGCGATGTCGGCGGCGCGGGTACGGGCTTCCACGATGGATTGGCTCGTCAGTCGCGCGCGGGTTGGCGATCTGCGTCGCCAGTTTCAGCGGCGCAGCCGAACCGGACTTCGGCGCATTCGAACGCGGGGCGATCGTGCCGCGCACGCGGCCGTCCGGGTTGTCGGCATCGCCGGAGGACTTGCCTCCCGAAACGAAGTACTTGGAGTTGCGCTGGTCGTAGGTGATCGAATCGCCGCGCAGTTCGTCACGTGGCACGTCGTTTTCCAGCAGGCGGACGCGCGCCCGCGTAATCAGCTTCACCGTATCGGACTTCTCGTCGTATTCGATACGTTCGGCCTGGCCGTCGACGTATTCCTCGGCGCCCGAAGAGCTCGCATCGCGCCGCTGGCGGAACGTCGCAACCTTGCCGGGCGCGGCCTGGATCACTCCGTACTGGTAGCCCTCGGGGTCCTTGCGTATCTGCACGCGGTCGCCGGTGGCGCGCATCGTGCCCTTGACGAGCACGACGTCGCCGACCAGCACGCAGACCTGCTGCAGGTCGTCGCATTCGCCGCTGTCGGCTTCGTAGTTGAGCGGCTTTTCGCGGTCGGCGCGCTCGGCGCGTGCAGCGCCGCGAGCAGCAAGCGTCAGCGGCAAGCAGCAGGATCAGCCGGCGGATCATCGGGACTCGGCTCCCTTCGCGTTGCGCTCGGTTCGACCGTGCCCCGCACCTTCGAGCGGAACTTCACCGTGCGCTTGATGTTGTCGTAGTCCATGCCGACCGAGTGATGCGCGATCCGCCGCGTTCGATCTCGACCGGCGCGTCGGTCGAGAACTGTTCGACGTCGGGCAGCGCGACCAGCTTTTCGGTCGTCATCCGCATCGACGGCTCGCCATCCTTGCCGGCGGCGCGGATCAGCGTCACGTCGCCGGTCAGCACGACGCGTGCGCCGCTGTCCTCGACCCGCGCGTGATTGGCCGTCGCATCCAGCTGCGGCTGGTCGGCACGCAGGCTGATCAGTGCGCGGGCGGATCACCTCGACGCGGTCATCGCTCGGATAGTGGGTCACACGTTCGCCGATCAGCTTGTTGGTGGCCCGGCCCTGCGACATCGAACTGCGTCATCGCCGCGCCATCGACGACCACGTCGGGTCCCTCGCGCGAGACCGGGTTCGCCAGCGCGTTGATGCGGGTGGTCTGCGAATACCAGTAGGTCGTGCCGCCAGCAGCGCCAGCAGGAGTATCGCGATGATGGCGGTGATGCGGTCACGCATAAGGCTTCGCAGCGGGTGTACGCGACGCTGCGCGTCGCACGTGCACCCGCTGCGCTCGAATCAGCGCGCCGCCCTTCGGGCGGCCCGGCGCGGGTCCAACTGCAGAACGGCTGGCCGCAATCTCGGCTCGGTCATCCTGCACCACGTTTCGGCGAAGTCGACGCCCTTCGCGCGCAGGATGAACTCGGCGATCGCGCGGACGGCCGCGCGGCCGCCGGGCTGCGGCGCGACCCAGTGCGCGACGGCCTTGACTTCGTCGCGGGCATCGTCGACGGTCGCGGCGAAGCCCGACCTGCTGCAGCACCGGCAGATCGGGCAGGTCATCGCCGACGAAGGCCGCTTCGTCGGCCGCGACGTCTCGTTTCGGCGAGCAGTTCGCGGAAACCGGCTGACTTGTCGCCCCGGCCCTGCAGCGACGCGCACGATGCCGAGTTCGCGGGCGCGTTGCGCCACGATCGGCGAGTTGCGCGCCGACAGGATCGCGACCTCGATGCCCCGCTGCAGCAGCATCTTGATGCCGTGGCCGTCGCGCACGTCGAAGACCTTGATCGACTTCGCCCTGTGGGCCGTAGTACAGCCGGCCGTCGGTCAGCACGCCATCGACGTCGAGCACGACCAGGCGGATCCGTGCGGCGCGCTGCTCCGGCGTCATCAGATCACCTTGGCGTTCATCAGGTCGAGGTTGTTCAGCGCCCCGACGAGTTGTCCGCGGTCGCCATGACGACGAGCAACTGGTTCTTGCGCTGTGCGATCCATCAGCTGCGCCGCCTCGACGGCCAGCGCGTCGGGCCCGATCGTCAGGGGTGTACGGGTCATCACGTCGGCGACGTCAGCGTGCGGATGTCGCCGACGCGCTCGAGCAGGCGCCGCAGAGTCGCCGTCGGTGAAGATGCCGATCAGCGCGCCGCGTTCGTCGAGCACTGCCGTCATGCCGAGCTGCTTGCGCGTGATCTCGTGCAGCGCGTCCATCACGCTGGCCGAGCTCGACACGCATGGAATCGCCTCGCCGGTGCGCATGACGTCGCGCACGAGCGTCAGAAGGCGGCGTCCGAGTGCACCGGCCGGATGCGAGCGCGCGAAGTCCTCGCGCCCGAAGCCGCGCGCGTCTAGGCAGGCGATCGCCAGGGCGTCGCCCAGCGCAAGCATCGCCGTGGTCGAGGATGTCGGCGCAAGGTTGAGCGGACAGGCTTCCTTGTCGACATGCACATCGAGGTGCACGTCGGCGAGCCTGGCCAGCGACGACTCCGGGTGTCCGGTCATCGCGATCAGCGGCGTGCCTTCCCGCTTCACGACCGGGACGATGGTCAGCAGTTCGTCACCTTCGCCCGAATACGACAGCGCCAGCAGCACGTCGTCCTGCGTGATCATGCCGAGATCGCCGTGGGCGGCCTCGGCCGCGTGGACGAACATCGATGGCGTGCCGGTCGAGGCCAGCGTCGACGCCAGCTTGCGACCGATATGCCCGCTCTTGCCGACCCCGGTCACGACCGTTCGACCACGACAGTCCAGCAGCAGCCCGACGGCGCGGGCGAAGGCCCCATCGATGCGGTCGGCGAGGGCGGCGATCGCTCGGGCCTCGATCTCGATCACCTCGCGCGCCAGTACCAGCGCGCTCGCGCTTGGTTCGGTGGGCATCGGTGTCACAGGCATGGACTGCGGAAGCTGATTCGGGGCGCAAGGCGGCCGGCAAGGCCAGGCGGGTAGGCTGCGGCGATAATACACGCGCGATGCGTGCTGGCATGGGCTTTGCTTGCGCCGCGCGACCGATCCATTTTCTGCACCGTTTCTCGCGCGATGACGTCCGGCCTGGAAGTCACCCTGGTTCTGCTTGCCTCTGTGGTGCTGGGGGTGGTTGTCTTCCGGCTGCTGTCGCTGCCGCCGCTGCTGGCCTATCTCGCGATCGGGATACTCATCGGCCCGCATGCACTGGGCCTCGTTCCCGACAGCAAGCAGACGCGCTACCTGGCGGAGTTCGGCGTCGTGTTCCTGATGTTCTCGATCGGGCTCGAATTCTCGCTGCCACGACTGAAGTCGATGCGGCGGATCGTGTTCGGGCTCGGCGGAGCGCAGGTCGCGCTGACCATCCTCGTCACGATGCTCGGCGGACTCCTCCTCGGCGACACGTTCGGCGTCGGCTTTGCCGGCGTGTTTGCGCTGGGAGCGGCGCTGGCGATGTCATCCACCGCGATCGTCATGAAGCTCATCTCGGAGCGACTCCAGCTCGATACCGAACATGGCAAGCGCATCGTCGGAGTGCTGCTGTTCCAGGATCTGGCGGTGGTTCCTCTGCTGGTCCTGATTCCGGCCCTATCGGCCGACCCGGGCCAGCTGGGCTGGACCCTGGGACTCGCTGTACTGAAGGCCACCGCGCTGCTAGCAGTCCTTCTGGCGGGCGGGCAACGCGTGCTGCGCTGGTGGCTGCACCTGGTGGCGAAGCGCAAGTCGCACGAGCTCTTCACGCTGAACGTGCTGCTGGTCACGCTTGGCCTCGCGTGGCTGACCGAGATTGCCGGTCTGTCCCTCGCTCTCGGAGCCTTCGTCGCGGGCATGCTGATCGCCGAAACCGAATTCCGCCACCAGGTCGACGAGGACATCAAGCCGTTCCGGGACGTGCTGCTCGGATTGTTCTTCGTGACGATCGGGATGTTGCTGAGCCCGCGTGTCGTGGTCGAGCACTTCGGCTGGGTCATGCTCGCTCTCGTGCTGCCCGTCGCCTTCAAGTTCGGCCTGATCTACTTTCTTGCGCGGCTCTTCAAGGCCGGCGCGGGGACTTCGATCCGGGCCGCGCTGGCACTGTGCACTGCAGGCGAGTTCGGTTTCGTGCTGCTCGGGCTGGCTGGCCAGTTCAGCCTGATCGACGATCTGATCCTGCAGGTCGTGCTTGCGGCGATGCTGTTGTCGATGCTCGCCGCGCCGCTGCTGGTGCAACATGCCGATCGCATCGCGATGCGACTGGCGTCCAGCGAGTGGTTGCAGAAGTCGCTTGAAATTGCGCAGATCGCGCAGAAGGCGATCGTCAGCGACCGGCATGTGGTCATTTGCGGATTCGGTCGCAGTGGGCAGCATCTGGCCAAGATGCTGGAGCAGGAGAACATTGGCTACGTGGCGCTCGACCTTGATCCCGACCTCGTGCGGGAAGCCGCTGCAGCCGGCGAGTCGGTGGTTTTCGGCGACGCGGCACGACGCGAAACCCTGGTCGCGGCCGGAATCCGGCGCGCGGCGGCACTCGTGATCACCTACGCCGATGCGACCTCGGCCCTCAAGGTGCTGCGCCATGTGCACGAGCTCAAGCCGAATCTGTCCGTCGTCGTGCGCACGCCGGATGACCACGACCTTGACAGACTGATGAAGGCCGGCGCAACCGAGGTGGTTCCGGAAGTCTTCGAAGGCAGCCTGATGCTGGGTTCCCACGCACTTGTGCTGCTCGGCGTGCCGGTCGCGCGCGTTGTCCGGCGCGTGCGTGAGGCACGGAACCAGCGCTACCGGCTGCTGCGTGGCTACTTTCACGGCATCGGTGACGACGATGGTTCGCCCGAGGACGAGTCGCATGAGCGGCTGCATTCGGTGCCGATCGATGTCGGTGCCGCGGCGGTCGGCAGGCGGCTGGCCGATCTGGAACTGGCCAGCATCGGCGCCGATGTGACCGCGGTCCGCCGGCGTGGCATCCGTGGTGCCGACCCAAGCCCGGAAATGACACTGCAGGTGGGCGATGTCGTTGTTCTGCGCGGCGTGCCGGAGTCCATAGAACTGGCCGAGGAAAGGCTGCTACAGGGATGACGACGATCCGTGGCCTGCTGCTGCTCGTCGCACTCCTGCTGGGTGGCGCGCGCGCGGCCAACGCCGATGAAGCAGCGTGGAGCGCCTTGCGCGACGGCGGAGTGCTCGTGCTGCGTCATGCGGCGACCGAGCCCGGCATCGGCGATCCGCCGGGCTTCCGCCTCGAGGATTGTGCGACCCAGCGAAACCTCTCATTGGCGGGCCGGATGCAGGCCGCGGCCATCGGTCGCGTGCTGGCCGAACGGCGTATTCCGGTCGCACGCGTCGAGTCGAGCCTCTGGTGCCGCTGCCTCGACACCGCGCGCCTCGCGTTTCCTGCGCTCAATGTGCAGCCGGCCCCGTCGCTCAATTCGTTCTTCGAGGATCGATCAACCGTGGCCGACCAGACGCGCGAGGTGCGTGCGCGCATCGCAGCGTGGCTCGGTCCGGGCGCGCTTGTGCTGGTGACACACCAGGTCAATATCAGCGCACTGGCCGCACGCCCGGCCGCGACGGGAGAAGGCGTCGTGCTCCAGCGCAATGGAGCGGACCTGCGGGTGATCGGTACGGTTCGCTTCTGATTTGCTGACAGCAGGCGGGGGCGCCCTCGACGTCAGGCCGCGCGCGACCGCCGCTGGCCGTTGAGCACCGGCTTCAGATAGGCGCCGGTGTGGCTTTCGCGGCTGGCGGCGATCTTTTCCGGCGGCCCGGTGGCAATGATGCGTCCACCGCCGTCGCCTCCTTCGGGGCCGAGATCGACCACCCAGTCGGCCGTCTTGATCACATCGAGGTTGTGCTCGATGACGACGACCGTGTTGCCGGCGTTGCGCAGCTGGTGCAGCACTTTCAGCAGCAGCGCGATGTCGTGGAAATGCAGCCCGGTGGTGGGCTCGTCGAGGATATACAGCGTACGGCCGGTATCGCGCTTGGACAGTTCGAGCGAGAGCTTGACGCGCTGCGCTTCGCCGCCTGACAAGGTGGTGGCGCTCTGGCCGAGGCGAACGTAACCGAGGCCGACATCGAGCAGCGTCTGCAACTTGCGCGCGATCGTCGGCACGGCATTAAAGAACGCGAAGGCGTCTTCGACCGTCAGGTCGAGTACATCCGCGATGCTCTTGCCCTTGTAATGAACCTCCAGCGTCTCGCGGTTGTAGCGCTTGCCGTGGCAGACGTCACAGGGCACATAAACGTCGGGCAGAAAGTGCATCTCGACCTTGATGACACCATCGCCCTGGCAGCTCTCGCAGCGGCCGCCCTTGACGTTGAACGAAAACCGGCCGGCCTCGTAACCGCGCTCGCGTGCCGTCGGCGTTTCCGCGAAGAGTTCCCGGATCGGGGTGAACAGGCCCGTGTAGGTCGCCGGATTGCTGCGCGGTGTACGCCCGATCGGGCTCTGGTCGACGCTTATCACCTTGTCGACGTGCTCCAGACCCTCGAGCATCGTGTAGTGCGCCGGCTCCGCCGCCGAGCCGTAAAGGTGCCGGGCCACGGCCGCGTAGAGCGTGTCGTTGATGAGCGTCGACTTGCCGGACCCCGAGACACCGGTAATGCACGTCAGCAGGCCGATTGGCAGATCGAGCGTCACGTCCTTGAGGTTGTTGCCCTGTGCGCCGACGAGCCTGAGCCAGTGCGTGAACGGCGGTGTCCGGTCCGACGGAATCTCGATCTCGCGACGGCCGGCCATGTACTGGCCGGTCAGCGAATTCACGTTGGCTTCGATCTCGGCCAGCGTCCCGTGAGCGATTACTTCGCCCCCGTGCGCCCCGGCACCCGGTCCCATGTCGACGATGAAGTCGGCGGCGCGAATGGCGTCCTCGTCGTGCTCGACCACGATCACGCTGTTGCCGAGGTCGCGCAGGTGCTTGAGCGTGCCGATCAGTCGAGCGTTGTCGCGCTGATGCAGGCCGATCGATGGCTCGTCCAGCACGTACATCACGCCGGTCAGGCCCGACCCGATCTGCGATGCCAGGCGGATGCGTTGCGATTCGCCGCCAGATAGCGTGTCGGCCGAGCGGTCGAGCGACAGATAGTCCAACCCGACGTTCACGAGAAAGCGCAGGCGCGCGGCGATCTCCTTGACGATCTTGCTGGCAATCTCTTTCTTCTGGCCGCTGAAGCTGACAGTCTCGATGTAGCGTGAGGCCTCTGCGAGCGGTGCTGCCGAGATCTGCCAGATCCCGCGTTGCTCCTTGCCCTCGCCAATGAAGACGTTGCGCGCTTCGCGCCGCAGGCGTGAGCCGTCGCACACGGTGCAGGCACGCTGGCTGCGCAGCTTCGACAGCTCATCGCGCACGACCAGCGAATCGGTTTCCTTGAGCCGGCGTTCGAGGCTCGGGATCACGCCTTCGAACGGATGGCGACGTACCATCTTGCGACCGCGTTCGTTGGTGTAGGTAAACGGGATCTCGACGTCACCCGAACCGTGCAGGATGACCCGCTGCGCCGATTCCGGCAGCTGGTCGAACGGCTGATTCAGGTCGAAGCCGTAGTGCTGGGCCACGGTCACCAGCATCTGGTGGTAATACTGGTTGCGCGCGTCCCAGCCCTTGATCGCGCCGCTCGCAAGTGCGAGCTCGGGATGCGCCACGACGCGCGTCTCGTCGAAGTACTCCACCGTGCCGATGCCGTCACAGGCCTCGCACGCTCCCATCGGATTGTTGAACGAGAAGAGCCGCGGCTCTAGTTCGGCCAGCGAATAGCTGCACACCGGGCACGCGAAGCGGCTGGAAAACGCGATCTCCTGGCCGTTGTCCAGATCCAGCAGCAACGCCCGGCCGTCCGCCAGGCGCAGCGCGGTCTCGAATGACTCGGCCAGTCGCTGCTTGGCATCCGCACGCACCTTGAGACGATCAACGACGACGTCGAGCGAGTGCTTCTCACCCTTCGCCAGCGGCGGCACGCTGTCGGCCTCGACGATCGCGCCGTCGATGCGAAAGCGCACGAAACCCTGCGTCTGCATGTCGTCGAAGAACTCGATGAACTCGCCCTTGCGCTCGCGCACGACCGGGGCCAGCACCAGTACCTTTGTGTCTTCGGACAGCGAGAGCGTGGAGTCGACCATCTGCGACACGCTTTGCGACTGCAGCGGCACCTTGTGGTCAGGACAGCAGGGCGTGCCAACGCGGGCGAAGAGCAGACGCAGGTAGTCGTGGATCTCCGTCACGGTGCCGACGGTCGAGCGCGGGTTGTGTGACGAGGCGCGCTGCTCGATTGCGATGGCGGGCGACAGACCCTCGATCAGGTCGACGTCAGGCTTTTCCATCAGCTGCAGGAACTGGCGCGCGTAGGCCGACAGCGATTCGACGTAGCGCCGCTGGCCTTCCGCGTACAGGGTGTCGAAGGCGAGCGACGACTTTCCCGAACCGGACAGCCCGGTGATGACGATCAGCCGCTCGCGCGGCAGGTCGAGGTCGACGCTCTTGAGATTGTGGGTGCGGGCGCCGCGGATGCGGATTTCATCCATCGGTCAGGGGCAGCTGCAGAAGGCGAACTTGTTACTATAGCGACAAATGTCGTCGCGACCTGCCTGCGGGCAGTGCCTCGCGGCAAGAAGACGCTCCCGCTTCAGATAAATCTGCAACCCGGCGTCGTTCCAGCCGGGTCTGCGGAACCTCGGGCGGGGAGCGCCGCCCGCACCGGAGGACAACACCATGGCATCCGTCAACAAGGTCATACTGATCGGCAATCTCGGGCGCGACCCTGAGACGCGCTACACCGCCGATGGTGCGGCGATCACCAACATCGCCATCGCCACGTCCGACCGCTGGAAGGACAAGACGACCGGCGAGATGAAGGAAGCGACCGAGTGGCACCGCGTGGTCTTCTTCGGCCGTCAGGCTGAGATTGCCGGCGAGTACCTGAAGAAAGGCCGTCCGGTATACGTCGAGGGCCGCCTGCGCACGCGCAAGTGGCAGGACAAGGACGGCAACGACAAGTACACGACCGAAGTCGTTGCAGAGAACATGCAGATGCTCGGGTCGCGAGAAGGCATGGGCGGTGGCGGTGCGGAGTTCGAGGGTGCGGGCGAGGAGCCGCGCGCTGCGGCGCCGGCGCGCACCAGCAGCGGTCGGCCGCCGGCCACCAAACCCGCGACGACCATCGCCGACATGGACGACGACATCCCGTTCTAGGCCGGGCTAGCTGCTGCGCAGGCCGCGGCGAGCATTCGATGCGGATCGGCGTGGTGCGTCGGTAGTTCTCCCTACGCGATAACCGGTATTCCTGCCGTCGGGAGAGCGCCGCTAAGGTCGGACCCCTGTCCCGGCACCGTCCGGCATCGCGCACTTCGATTTTTCAGCCACTGCTTGTGCAAGAGTGGCGACCGCTCCAATCCAAATGCTCCCGCGGCCCGCTGCGGAACTGCTTCGACTCAATCCGATGGATCTCAGTTTCCTTCCCGACTGGCCTCCTGCCTTCCCGGCTGCGGTCGCGATCGCCGCACTGGCGTTGCTGGCGGCCGCCTTCGGCGAAATCGCGGCGCGCTGGCTGCGCGCGCCGCGATTGCTGGGTTACCTAAGTGCCGGTGCATTGTTCGGTGCGGGTGGCTACGCGCTGCAGGCCCTCAACATGGAGCAGCTGCCGACCAGCACGCTGCAGTTTTCACTGGAATTTGCCGCCGCGATCATCCTGTTCGATCTCGGACAGCGTGTTTCCTTCGGCTGGATCCGTCGCAATCCGGCCCTGCTCGGGGCCAGTGCCGTCGAGAGTGGACTCACCTTTTTCATCGTTTTCGCAGTGATGCGCTGGCTGGAGGTGGCACCGTTGCCATCCGCGCTGATCGCCACGATCAGCATGTCGACCTCACCGGCCGTCGTGCTGGCTGTCACGCGCGAAGTGCGGGCGCAGGGCCAGGTGACGGAACGCGTGCTGCTGCTGACCGCATTGAACTCGATCTATGCGGTGGTGCTGTCGACCCTGCTGCTGGCCTGGGCGCGGCTCGACACGCGCGGCCTGATCGATGACTTCCTGCTGCATCCGGCGTACCTGATCTTCGGTTCGCTCGCGATCGCGGCCATCGGTGCGCGACTGTTCCACCTGGTCGCAGCGTTCGCCGGCCGGGATCGGGCCGCCCAGCTCATCCTGATGCTTGCGGTGGTGTCGATCGTCTTCGCCACCTCGGTCGCTCTGAAGCTGTCGCCACTGCTCGCGCTGCTGGCGTGTGGCGCCTTCGTTCGCACCTTCGATCGCGGTCGCCGCCTCGCCAGCAGTGATTTCGGCCTGATCTCGGCGCTGGCGTTGATGCTGTTTTTCGCGCTGTCGGCCGCGACGGTCGACTTCGGCATTCTCGCGAGCGCGGGCGTACCGGCACTGGCCCTGGTACTGGTGCGAACGGCCTGCAAGGTGACCGCGGTGGGCCTGCTCGCGCCCCTCACGGGCATCGGCTGGCGCAAGGGCGTGTTTGCCGGGCTGGGCCTGTTGCCGATGTCGGCGATCGCGCTGATGCTGACGCAGCAGCTGTCGCAGCTCCATCCGCAACTGGGTGCGGAGGCCGGCGCGGTGTTGCTGGCGAGCGTGATCGTGTTTCAGGTGGTCGGAGCACTGACGCTGCTGTTCGCGCTGAAGTCGAGCGGAGAAGCGAAGGAGGATCGATGAGCGAGGGTCTTCTCGACTTCAAGAAGTCGCAGTCGCTGACGATGGGTGTGGAGCTCGAGCTCCAGCTGATCGACAGGCGAACTGGCGATTTGACGCGCGCGGCGTCGGACTTGATCGCGCTCGTGACGCGCAAGCCGTTTCCCGGCGACATCAAGCCTGAGATCACCGAGAGCATGCTCGAGGTCAGCACGGCAGTGCATGCGTCGTTTTCCCCGCTGCGCGCCGAACTACTGGCAATGCGCGATGCACTGATGGTCGGTGCCGACCGGCTCGACATTGAGGTCGCAGGCGGAGGCGCGCATCCGTTCCAGCGCTGGTACGACCGCCAGATCTACGATCGACCGCGCTTCAAGCACGTCGCCGGCCTGTATGGCTACCTGGCCAAGCAGTTCACGGTGTTCGGTCAGCACGTGCATATCGGCTGTGACGACGGCACGCAGGCGCTGCGACTGCTGCATCGTCTTTCGAACTACATTCCGCAGTTCATTGCGCTGGCGGCTAGCAGTCCCTATTTCCAGGGCGTCGATACGTCGTTCGACTGTTCGCGTCTCAACAGCATTTACGCCTTTCCGCTGTCGGGCCGGGCGCCGTTCCTGACCGACTGGCCGGCATTCGAGACGTACTTCGCCAAGCTGCGCCGGCTGGGCGTCGTAGAAAGCATGAAGGATTTTTACTGGGATATCCGGCCGAAGCCCGAGTACGGCACGATCGAGGTCCGGGTGTTCGATACGCCACTAACCGTGGAGCGCGCGGCGGCGCTCGCCGCCTATCTACAGTCGATCTGCCGCATGCTGCTCGATCGTGAGGAAACGGTTACCGAGGAGATCTACCTCGCCTACAACTACAACCGGTTCCAGGCGTGCCGTTTCGGGCTGGAAGGGCAGGTGCTGGACAGCGTGACCGGCGAGTCGACGCCGTTGCACATTGCAGTGCTTCGCACCCTCGAGGTTTGTCGTCCCTACGCGCGCGAACTCGGTTCGATCGATGCACTGGACGAGATCGAGCGCTGGATACGCACCGACGGCAACGATGCGCGCTGGCAGCGCGAAACGATGCAGCAGCGGCATTCGCTCGCCGAACTCGTGCTCGAGTCGGCCGACCGATGGCGCGCGCGCGCGCCGGTCAACTCGGCAGGACTACTGACGCCGGAAGGTTAGGGCGTTAACAGGGTCTGGTCACCGGCGCCGTGCAGCAGGCGCAGCACGTCATCGTGCAGCCCGCCGGCGCTGGCGATAAGTGACATCTCTGCGAGCGGATCGCCACCGGACCAGCCGCTGACGACGCCGCCCGCCGCCTCGACCACGGGCACGATCGCGGCGACATCCCAATGCGCAAGTGTCGGATCCAGCATCAGGTCGGCGCCGCCCGTGGCCAGCGCAAAGTACCCGAAGCAGTCTCCCCACGTCCGGTAGAGGCGTGCGCGCTCGACAATCTGCTCGATGCGATGGACATTCCTTGCGCCGCGCTGCTCGCCGGTCGTCCAGTGCGTCGTGGCCAGCACTGTCGCATCGGCGAGGCGGTCGCAGGGACGTACACGAACCGGTCGTGCCGAACCGTCAGTCGAGTACAACGTGCAACGATCGCGCAAGCCGATCAGCGCCAGCCCCGGAGCCGAATGCGCAATCACTCCCATGACCGGGCGATATCCCGCGCCGTCGTCGCGCTCCAGTGCAATCAGTGTGCCGAACAGGAAACAGTGGGTGATGAATGCGCGAGTGCCGTCCACCGGATCGAGCACCCAGCGGTAGCGGCTGCCCGCCTTGGTGCCATGCTCTTCACCGACGATGCCGTGATCCGGATAGCGACGCTCGATCAGCGCACGCAGGGCCTCCTCCGCCTGGCGGTCCGCCAGCGTGACGGGCGAGGCGTCCGCCTTGGTAACGACTTCGGTGCCGGAGAGGAAGTAGCGGCGGATGGTGGCGAAGGCGATGCCGATCAGCTCATGCGCAAACGGGACGAATTCGCTCTCTTCGGCGCGCGTCAGCGGCGCGCTGTAGCGGGGGCGTGTCACCGGTTCAGGCGCGCCTGGCCGGCGTGAACAGGGCCGCGCACGCTGTGCGGTCGGCCGCGTCCAGTGCGTCGGAAGCGCACGCGGGCGCCATCTTCTCGTGCAGCCGCGCGATCACTTTGTCGTGCGTGTCGTCCTTGTTCCACTTCCGCAGGCGTTCGCTCAGGCGCTCGAGCGAACTCCGGCTGCGTGCCGAGAAGGCATCCGGCATCTCAGCCGCCTCGCCGATGACCCTCGCCGACGTGGCCTCGATGCGCACCGCGTCGGCGGGCGTGAGCTCGAGCAGATAGTTGACATAGGCACCGCCCCACTGCAGTCGCGTTGCTGGCCCCTTGGACGTCTCGTAGGCCTGACGAGCCCACTCGATCGCGGCGACCTTGCTTTCGGGTGTCCCCCGCTTGCGGGCGTTCGAGGCAAGACCGGACATGTAGTAGTAGGGTGAATGCGAGCGCTCCAGTTCCACCGACAGCAGCACATCGGATTCGTCGAGCAGGCCGGCATCGGACAACACGCCTCCGGCGCTCGTGATGACCGATTGGCGCTCATTGATGTCGGTGGTATCGCGATCGGCGCGCGCGACCTGCTCGCGCACCTGCGCCAGCAGCGGCTTGGGAAGAGGGCCGTCCTTGTTGTCTAGCCGGGCCAGGTCGACCTTTCCCCCAAGCGCCCAGATCCGGCCGGCGTTCGACAACGTGGCATCAGCCACCAGTCTGTCGAGTGCGACGTTCCATTGAGCGATGAGTTGCTCGCGCGCCTTCGACTTGGGCGTGGTCGTGTAGGCCACCATCTGCGAGGCGTAGCCGGCAACCAGGTCGTAGTGTTCGCGGACCAGCTCCGGCCGTGCGAGGATGCTTTGCAGACTCGCGAGCGCATCAGCCTTGTCGGCGGCCGGCTTGACGTCGCCCTTCGCGGTGGCCGAGGCGGCGATGGCCTGCAGCACGAGGCGCGATGACGCTTCCCTCTGCTCGGGCGGACAGGCGTGCGCCAGCTTCAGCAACGTGGCCGGGACGTCTGCCTTCGGGACGATCTGCTGCTCGTCGGTTTCCCACGAGTAGAACGCCAGCAGCCGCCAGTCCTCGGCGGCGACGGGCGTGCCTGCCACGGCCGCGGCCAGTGCCTGCCTGGCCGATGAACCGCCCGCAATGCCGTGCTCGAGCACCTGCATGTACTTGGATGGCTCGACCGAGCCGGCCAGCCGCGTGATCTCGCTGCCGTCCGGGCGTAGCAACACCATCGTCGGATACCCGCCGACACTGAAGCGCTTGCCGAGCGCCTGTCCGCTCGGCGTATCGCCGTCGACGTACACCGGAACGAAGGAGCGTGACTTGTCGATGAAATCCTGCCGCGTAAAAATGGTGCTCTTCACCTGGTTGCACGGCGGACACCAGGTGGCGGACCAGAACAGGAACACCGGCTGGTTGCCTGCCTTCGCGCGTTCAAAGGCGCTGTCGACGTCGCTCATCGCGGCGGGTCGGACCCAGGCGATTTCGGCCTTTGCCGGCGTGGACGAAACAGCCGGGCTGACGTTGTCGGGCGCTTTCGAGCAAGCGGCCAGGACGAGCAGCACCATTAGGGCCGCACCGGGCAGGGATCTCATGCAACTTCCTTTACGGTAGGGATTCCGCCGCGAGGGCGCAGATCGTGCGGCAGTTTATCGCCCGGCAGCGACCCCCGGGGGCGCAACTCAGCGGCAATTCAGCGGCAACTGAGGCGCTCGGCCAGAGCGAGATAGCGATCAACGGAGGGGGTGACTGCATCGGCCGACTTGGCCATGTCGTCCCAGAGGCGAACGCGCACCGCGTCGGCGGCGTGCGGCTGGGCGATGAAGGCGTCGGCTTCCGCGTCGGTGAAGATGCCTCCCTGCAGTTCGAGGCTGCGCTTCGAGTCGGCAGACAGGCCTGCCCAGTACTCGGCGCCAGCCAGGCGTCCATCGCCGCGCGCGCACAGGTAGCGCTTTGCGTCGACGTGCAGGCGGATCGGCTGCAGCACGGCCTCGCCATACAGTCCGCGCAGAAACGGCAGGGCGACATACTCGTGCCGGTCGTCGATGCCCCGCAACGTGGGCGTATCACCCTGGTCGTTGATCAGGTGTCCCAGGTCGTGCAGGAAGGCGGCGAGCACGAGTTCATCGCTCGCCGCCTCGCGCTCAGCGAGTTCCGCCGACTGCAGCGCATGCTGCAGCTGGGTCACTGGTTCGCCCGCGTACATGCGGGCACCCTTGGTCGCGAACAACCGCTCGATGTCTGTCAGTGAAAGTGCCATTCAGGTGGTGCGAGTTTCGTTGCTGTGGAACAGAGCCGGCTGCTCGCCGAGCAGCCGGGTCTTGGACAGGACTCCGGCCGATTCGAGGATCGGGTAGGCGACGGAGCAGAACAGTGAGTTGATGCGCTTGAAGTCCGCCAGCAGGTCGAGGTGCAGCGAGCTGGTCTCGATCGACTGGCGCGTGTTGTCCGACAGTCGCAGCAGGTGCTGGTTGGCATAGCGCATCTCAAGTTCGCGGAAGGCCACCTTTTCCGACATCAGCGACTGCGCGGACTTGAGGTCGCCGTTGAGGAAAACGGCGACGCTCAGCTGAAGGTTGGCGACCAGCCTCGTGTGCAGGTCGGTGATTTCGGTGATCCCGGCGTCGGAGAACGACAGGCCGTGGCGGATCTTGCGTTCGGCAACGTCGAGGAGTCCGCGCTCGATGATGTCGCCGACATGCTCCATGTTGATGGTGAACTGGATGATCTCGGTCCAGCGCCGTGATTCGCCGGAATCGAGCGCCTCGCGGCTGATCTGCGCAAGGTAGCGCTTGATGGCGGAGTACAGCCGGTCGATCTCGTCGTCGCGCTTGCGCAGCGTCTCGGCGAGCTGGGAGTCGTTGTTCCGCAGCACGGTCAGCAGGCCGGACAGCATGTCCTGCACGGTGTCTGCCAGGCGAATTGCTTCACGCGCTGCGTTGCCCAGCGCCAGCGGCGGCGTGGCTAGCGCCAGCGGGTCCAGGTAGCGCGGCTGTGCCGCGGTTTCCTTGTCGCGGCCATCCGGCAGCCAGCGTTCGGTGAGTTTGGCGACACGGCCGGTGAACTGGATGAACGTCAGGGCCAGCATCACGTTGAAGGCGAGGTGGAAGACCACGACCAGGTCGCGCGGATTGATCTGGAGTTGCTTCAGCCACGGCGTGACGAACGGCAGCAGGGTTAGTGCCAGCGTCACGCCGACGGCCTTGAACACGAAATTGCCGAGCGGCACGCGGCGCGTGACTGCATCTGACCGCCAGGTGGTCAGCAATGCCAGGATGCCGCTGCCGAGATTGGCGCCCAGCACCAGCGGCAGGGCCACATGCGCCGGCAGCACGTTCGATCCGGCCAGCATCGCCACCAGCAGGACCACGGCCAGGCTCGAGTAGCACATCACCGCGAACACGGCGCCGATGAGCACGTCCAGCAACAGGTCGCCGGAGATCTGCGCGAACAGTGTCTTGACGCCCGCGCCGTGCGCCAGTGGCGCCGTGGCAGCGGTGACCAGCTGCAGCGCGAGGATCATCACGCCGAGGCCCAGGACAATGCGGCCGATCTGGCCCGCGCGCTCGTTGCGGCGCGAAAGATAGACGACGACGCCGACGACAATCGCCAGTGGCGCGAGCCACGACAGATCGAGGGAGAAGAGCTGCACCATGGCCGCCGTGCCGACGTCGGCGCCGAGCATCACGGCGAGTGCGGCAGACGTCGTCAGCAGGCCCTGCGAGACGAACGAGGACGTGAGCAGCGAGGTGGCGGTCGAGCTCTGCAGCAGTCCGGTGACGCCGACCCCGGCAAAAAACGCGGCCGCGCGCCCATTCATGCTGCGCCTCAGGACCTGACGCAGCGCGGCGCCATACACGCGCAGCACGCCGGTGCGCACGATCTGCGTGCCCCAGACCAGCAGGGCGATGGCAGCCAGCAGATTCAGTAGTGTCGTCAATTGCGGCCGTTACCTCTGTTGCGGCTCGTTGGCCGCGTTACAGGACATTGAGATCTACCAGGGCAGGGAGTAGGTCTTGACGTTCGTGAAGCTCTTCATTGCTTCCTGCACGCCTTCCTTGTACCCCAGTCCGGAGTCCTTGATTCCACCGAAAGGCGTCAGTTCCAGCCGGTAACCCGGAACTTCGCGCACATTCACGGTCCCGACGTTCAGCTCGGCGATGCAGCGGGTGATGACGTCGAGGCGGTTCGTGCACACCGACGACGACAGGCCGTACGCAGTCGAGTTCGCCACCGCAATCGCCTCGTCCAGCGAAGTGAAACGGATCACGGGCGACACCGGCCCGAAGGTCTCCTGCTTCACCAGCGTCATGGAAGGCTGGACGTGGTCGAGCACGGTCGGGGCGTACAGCGCTCCGCGCCGCTCGTTGCCGAGCAGCAGCCGGGCGCCGGCGCCCGCTGCGTCGTTGACGCGACGTTCAAACTCTGCCGCCGCCGGCTCGTCGATCACGGTACCCATGTCGGTCGCCGGATCGAGCGGGTCGCCGCACTTCACGGCCTTCGACTTTGCGACCAGCCGCTCGAC
Organism: uncultured beta proteobacterium; assembly: GCA_963724365.1. Taxonomy (GTDB): domain Bacteria; phylum Pseudomonadota; class Gammaproteobacteria; order Burkholderiales; family Burkholderiaceae_F; genus JALORV01. Next base: position 21,037 of record CAVRUR010000012.1, read on the forward strand.
GAAGTCGTCCGCGACTGCCATGTGCACCAGCATCCGCTTGACCGCGGTGCATCGCTGCCCGGAATTCTTGTACGAGCCGCTCGCGGCCAGGGTGGCGGCTTCCTCGATGTCGGCGTCGTCCATCACGATGATCGGATCGTTGCCGCCGAGTTCCAGCACCTGGCGTTTGTAGACTGCCTTGCCGGCGATGTATTTGCCGACGGCCACACCGCCGGTGAAGGTCACGAGGTCGACATCCGCGTGGGTCAGCAGTTCGTCGGCGATCTCGCGCGGATCGCCGGTCACCACCGAAAGCATCGGCGGCGGCAGCCCGGCTTCGTACAGGATGTCGGCCAGCACGTAGGCGGCGAGCGGCGTCTTTTCGCTGGGCTTGAGCACCACGCGATTGTTGGTCGCCACCGCCGGCGCGACCTTATGGATCACCTGGTTCAGCGGGTGATTGAAGGGCGTGATGGCGGTGATGACGCCCTGCAGCGGCTCGCGCAGCGTGTAGACCTTGCGGCTCTTGCCATGGGGCGTGAGGTCGCAGGAAAAGACCTGGCCATCGTCGATCAGCGCCTGGTTTGCGGCGAATAGCAGCACGTCCGAGGCACGGCCGACTTCGTACAGCGTGTCCTTCAGGCACAGGCCGGATTCGAGCGTGATCGTGCGCGCGATCTCGTCGCGGCGGGCAGCGATCAACTCGCCGGCGCGCATCAGGATGCGGTAGCGCTCGTAACGCGTCAGCCGGGCCCGGTAGGCGCGCGCAGTTGCGATCGCCCGACGGACATCGTCGACGGTTGCCTTCGGCACCGTGGCGATGACCTCGCCCGTGTACGGATAGCGCACTTCAAAGCTGCGCTCGGTAGGCACTCGTTCACCGGCGATTCTCAGCGTCTCGTGGCGCAGCGGATTTGTCGGTGCGTTCATCGCTACTGGGCGTGGTTGAGCGCGAGGTCGAAAACGTCGAAGTTGCGCCAGCGACGGTTCGAATCGAGGCCCGCGATGCGGCCGGTTCAGGATGATCGGAACGCGCTGCTCGGAGATTCCCCCGTGCGAACGCAACGGCAACTCGAGCTGCGACAGGTCGTGCTCGCCCGGCCGGTCCCGAGCACGACGCTGCGCTCGGAGACGACGACCAGGTCGCCGATGCGGTCGGCCGGCAGTTCGAAGCGTGTTGCGGCCTCGGCCCGGGTCAGCACGACCTCGATGCCGATCAGGCTCTCTCAGCCTCGACGCGACGTCGTCGATCACGTCGCCCGGCAGGTAGACGGTCGCAAACGAGCCCAGTGCCCCGTGGTGCACGACATACGGATCCGTGATCGGCAGGATCACGCGCGCGCGCTCACGGCCGAGCCACTCGTCGAGCAGGTCCTGCAGGAAGATCACGTTCGGGCTGCGCGTCGAGCCTCGTCTTGGCGTTCATGCCATGGTCTGCGGTTACGCCGATCACCGCAGCCGAGCGCGTCGAGCCGCGCCAGGTAGCGGTCGAGCATTGCGTAGAACGCGGTTGGCGTCCGGGATCGCCGGGCGCGTGCTTGTGCTGCACGTAGTCGGTGGTCGACAGGTACATCACGTCGGGCCTGCGGGTCTCGAGCAGTCGCACGCCGGCGGCGAAGACGAACTCGGACAACTCGGCGCTGTAGACGTCGGGGACGGCCATGCCGACCAGCGGCAGGACCGCGTCGATGCCGTTCTCCTGCTCGCTGACCTGGTCTGCCTTCTCCGACGAGAAGCAGATGCCCTTCATGCCGTGGCCCAGCAGCTTGCGCAGCTTGTCCTTGGCGGTGACGACGGCCACGCTCGCGCCGCGTTCCGCCAGTCGCGGCCAGGATGCTGGGCGCGCGCAGCCACTTCGGATCGTTCATCATGACTTCCGCACCGGTCGCGGTATCGAACAGGTAGTTGCCGCAGATGCCGTGCACCGACGGCGGCGCGCCGGTGACGATCGACAGGTTGTTCGGATTGGTGAAGCTCGGCACCACGCAATCGCCGATCAGGGCGGTGCCTTCGGCGAGCACGCGCTTCATGAACGGCATCTGGCCGCCGGCCACGGCCTGCGCGATGTAGTCCGGTTCGCAGCCGTCGACGCAGATGACGACGGTCGGCTGTTTCGGCAGGGCGTATCGCCGGCCGTTGACTTCGAATCGGGTGCTCATCCCCGTCGTCCCGCGCGCGCGCGCGCCGGCGTGGCGAGTCCGGTGTTGTTGAGAGCGCGCACTTTGCTTTCCATCACGTGGTCGTACATCGCCTGGCCCGGCCTGATCGGCGTCGCCCGGTGGCGATGGCCTTGACGATGGCGCGGTGCTCGGCGGCCGATTGCGGCAGGACCGTGCGGTCGACCAGGTTGCGCCGCCGATAGAGCGCCAGTTCCTTGACCAGCTTGCTGTAGATCGTCGCCAGTTTCCGGTTGCCCGCGAACTCGACCAGACGGTCGTGAAACTGCAGGTTCAGCAGGTGATACGCGTCACGGTCGTCCGCGCGGACCGCCTGTTCCATGCGCTCGACGATTGCGCGCAGCGCTTTCATCTGGGCCGCAGTCACCGACTCGGCGAGCCGTCGGCCCACCAGTTGATCCATCACGGCACGCAGGTCGTAGATCTCGGCGGCTTCGTCGTGCGGAATGTCGCGCACGAACACGCCACGATTCTTCTCCTGGCGAACCAGTCCGGCTTCTTCGAGCATGCGGAAGGCCTCGCGGATCGGTCCGCGCGAGACGCCGAGGCGTTCTGACAGCCACGCCTCGGTGAGCTTGGCTCCCGGCGCGATCGAGCCGTCCAGGATCAGGCGCTCGATCTCCTCCTGTGCAGCGCTCGCGAGCGAGTTCGCGCGCAGCAGGGCTATCGTCGGATGCGGAACGACATTGGAAGCGGTGGATGAGGGCATGGCGTCAGATTCACGAAATTGTCGACAATCTGCAAAAAACAATTGACACCGAATTTTCGGGCTGCGTAGACTGCCCTCGACTCGATCGGGGTGCGCGCAGGCGGTCGCAGAACCGTCACCGAAGCGTCAAGCAGGAACGCTAGTCTCGCCGGCTGTTCGTTTCCGTCCTGTGACGAACCGCCAAGATCTCACCGTACGGGGCTCTAAGGAGGAGTCGATGAAACTGCTATCCATCGCCGGCAAGGCGGTCGCCGCCGCTGCCCTGGCGGCTGCGCGTTCGGTGCAAGTGCGCAGAAGACCCAGCTGACGGTCTACACCGCGCTCGAGACCGACCAGCTCAAGGCCTATCAGGCTGGCGTTCGAGAAGGCCAACCCGACGATCGAGATCGTCTGGGTGCGCGATTCGACCGGCATCATCACCGCCAAGCTGCTGGCCGAAAAAGCCAACCCGCAAGGCCGACGTGATCATGGGTGTGGCCGCGACCAGCATGGCGATCTTCGACAAGGAGGGCATGCTGACGCCGTATGCGCCGGCGGGCCTGAACCGGATCGCGGCTCAGTACCGCGATCCGAAGAATCCGCCGGCCTGGGTCGGCATGGACGTGTGGGGCGCGACGATCTGCTTCAACACGGTCGAGGCGGCCAAGCGCAACATCCCGAAGCCCGAAACCTGGAAGGACCTGACCAAGCCCGTCTATAAAGGCCAGATCGTGATGCCGCATCCGGCGTCGTCCGGCACCGGCTTCTTCGACGTCAGCGCCTGGCTGCAGTTCTGGGGCGACAAGGAGGGCTGGGCGTTCATGGACGGCCTGCACGAAAACATCGCGCAGTACATGCACTCGGGCTCGCGTCCGTGCGCTGCCGCCGCGGCGGGCGAGTACATCGTCGGCATCTCGTTCGAGTACCGCGCCAACCGCGAGAAGGCGCGCGGCACACCGATCGAACTCGTGTTCCCGAAGGAAGGCCTGGGCTGGGATCTGGAGGCGAGTCGGCATCGTCAAGGGCACGAAGAACCTCGACGCCGCAAAGAAACTGATGGATTGGTCGGTCACGGACGAGGCGATGGGCCTGTACGCGAACAACTTCGCGATCGTCGCCGTGCCGGCGCTCAACAAGCCCTTGCCGAACGTTCCTGCCAACTATGCGAGCCTCCTGGTGAAGAACGATTTCGCCTGGGCTGCCGCCAATCGCGACAAGATTCTGGCCGAGTGGAGCAAGCGCTACGAGTCGAAGGCCGCGCCGAAGTGACGTCATTCGGGCCGGCTCTGCCGCCCGAACAACTCGCCGGGTTGAACGCAGATGGCCGTTCAGCCCGGCGCTCTTTTTCGAGCGCTGAATGAGCATCGAACCGACGCCAGCTGAAGCCCTGCGGCTCGAGGGCGTCCACAAGGCCTTCGGAGCTTTGTTGCGCTGAAGTCGATCGACCTGTCGATTCCGCCGGGCGAGCTGGTCTGCTTCCTCGGTCCCTCGGGCTGCGGCAAGACCACACTGCTGCGGATCATCGCCGGTCTTGAGCCGCAGACCTCCGGCCGCATCCTCCAGAATGGACGCGACGTCTCGCATGCGCCGCCGGCGGCACGCGACTACGGCATCGTGTTCCAGTCGTACGCGCTGTTTCCCAACCTGACGATCGCGCAGAACGTCGCCTATGGGCTCGTCAACCGGCGCAAGGCGCGCGCCGAAATCGCGGCTCGGGTGCAGGAGCTGCTGACCCTGGTCGGTCTGACGGACGCGGGCCGCAAGTACCCCAGCCAGATGTCCGGTGGCCAGCAGCAGCGCGTCGCGCTCGCGCGCGCACTCGCGACGTCGCCGAGCCTGCTGCTGCTGGACGAGCCGCTGTCGGCGCTCGACGCCAAGGTGCGCGAGCGGCTGCGCGGCGAGATCCGGCAGCTGCAGCGGCGGCTGCAGGTGACCACGATCATGGTCACGCACGACCAGGAAGAGGCGCTGTCGATGGCCGATCGCGTCGTCGTGATGAACCACGGCGAGATCGAGCAGGTCGGTTCCCCCAGCGATGTCTACGAACGTCCGGCGACGCCGTTCGTCGCCGACTTCCTCGGCAAGGCCAACGTGCTCAAGGGCGTCGCGCTCGGCGCGGGCCGCTATCGCGTCGGTCGGCCGAACTGGCCTGCCGGCCGATGAGCATCCGGTCGGGCCGCGGTGCGCATCTACGTGCGGCCCGAGGACCGGCACGTCGAGGGCGACATTGCGATCGCTGCCAAACCGCCTGCGCGGCCGCGTCGCACGCATCGACTACCTCGGCACGTTCTGCCTGGCCGAGCTGCGCTGCGACGCGCTCGGACAGCCGATGGTGATCTCCTACTCGCTCAACCAGCTGCACGATCTCGACGTGCGCGAGGGCGGCGAAGTCGAGATCGCACTGCGGGTCGATCGCGTGCGCGTGTTCGCGGAGCCGTCGCGCCGCTGACGACGCCGTGAGCGCCGCCGCCGACTGACGGTGGGCCGCGCGCCGTCGCGCCGGCGCTGGCCGGCGAGGCGCTGGCCGCGCGCGGCGGCCTCGTGCTGCTGGCCGTCGCGCTGTTCGTGTTCCTGACGGTGCCGCTGGCGATGATCCTCATGCGCAGCGTCGAGGGTCGCGGCGGCGAGTTCGTCGGCCTGGCGAACTTCGTCCAGTACGTGCAGTCGCCGGCGCTGGCGCAGTCGACGCTGCAACACGCTGACGTTCGCCGTGCTGACGACCGCTGGTCACGGTGCCGCTCGCGTTCCTGTTCGCGTACGCGATCCAGCGCAGCTGCATTCCGGGCAAGGGCCTGTGGCGCAACATCGCGATGATCCCGATCCTCGCGCCCTCGCTGCTGGCGGCGATCTCGTTCATCTATCTGTTCGGCAACCAGGGTGCTGTTCAAGTTCGTGCTCGCTGGGTCGGGCTGAAGTCGATCTACGGCATGCCCGGCATGGTGCTGGCGATGACGTTTGCGTCGTTCCCGCACGCGGTGATGATCCTGATGGCCGCGCTCGCGCTGTCGGACGCGCGCCTGTACGAGGCGGCCGATTCGCTCGGTACGAGCGAGCGGCGCAAGTTCTTCACCATCACGCTGCCCGGTGCCAAGTACGGCCTGGTGTCCGCCGGCATGGTGGTGTTCACGATGGCGGTGTCGGAGTTCGGCGTGCCCAAGGTGATCGGCGGCAACACCCGGTGCTGGCGGTCGACATCTACAAGCAGGTGATCGGGCAGCAGAACTTCTCGATGGGTGCGGTGGTCGGACTGGTGCTGCTGCTGCCGGCGGTGGTCGCCTTCGCCATCGACCACCTGGTGCAGCGCCGCCAGCAGGCTCTGCTGACTGCGCGCAGCGTCCGTACGGCCGCGGCCGTCCCGCCTGCGCGACGGACTCATGCTTGCCTTCGTAGTGCTGATCTCGATTCTTCTGCTGACGGTGGTCGGCATGGCGGCGTTTGGGTCTGTGGTCAAGGTCTGGCCCTACAACCTGTCGCTGACCCTGAACCACTACACCTACGGCTTTGAGGAAGCAGGCATCGATCACGCGTACTGGAACAGCCTGGTGCTGGCCGCCTGGTGTGGTGTGCTGGGCGCGGCAATTACCTTCGCCGGCGCCTACTCGCTCGAAGACGCGCGGGGCTGACCTGCTGCAACCGGCGATCCGGCTGCAGGCGATGCTGCCGATGGCGGTGCCTGGCATGGTGCTTGGCATCGGCTACATCCTGTTTTTCAACGCCCCCTCGAATCCGCTGAATTTCCTGTATAGGGACGACGGCGATCCTCGTGCTTTCGACCCTGGTCCACTTTTTATTCGTCGAGCCACCTGACGGCAGTCACTGCGCTCAAGCAGATCGACAGCGAATTCGAGTCGGTGTCGGCCTCGCTGAAGGTGCCCTTCTACAATTTTTTATAAGCCTAGTGACAGTGCCGTTCTGCCTGCCTTCGATTCTTCGACATCGGACGCTATTTCTTTCCGTAGACGCAATGACGACGATCTCGGCCGTCGTGTTCCTTTACTCGCCCAGGACCACGCTGGCGTCAATCTCGATCCTCCTGGACGGCCGGGGCGATCGGATCCACGACCGCAATGGCTACGCTGATCGTGCTGGCCTCGGCCGTCGTGACCGGCATCTTGTTTGCGATCGAATGGTGGCTGGTCCGGCGCACCCAGGCCTGGCGCAACACAGCGCTGCAATAAGTGCTCAAGGAGACCCCGATGATTGTCGGCAACGATCCTATCCTGCTCACGCCCGGGCCACTGACGACTTCGCTTGCCACCAAGCAGGCCATGCTGCGCGACTGGGGCTCGTGGGATGCCGCGTTCAATGCGATCACGGC